>CAVQDY010000013.1:0-24900 GCA_963711365.1 Terriglobia bacterium
CTGAGCGGAGCCGCGGACGAGCGAAGCGAAGTCCGCGCGTAGCCGAAGCATCCCTACCCGCTCCACGGACGCCAGCTCTCTTCATGTATCAGCCGATGCGTGGGCGCTCACGCGAGAATCAAAGGCATTCCCAGGCAGCAAAAACGCCTCCTTCACCAACCCACGACTATGCCTGCGCAACTCCTCGCCCCCGCCCATCCTTTTCGATCTCGACGGAACCCTCATCGACACCGTCTACCAGCACGTTATCGCCTGGTCAACCGCCCTCGGCGAATACGGCGTCCAGATTCCCAGTTGGAAGATTCACCGCCGCATCGGCATGAGCGGCAAGTCCCTCGCCAAGCAACTGCTTCGAGAGCCCGAGGTTCGCAATCGACGGATTAGCATCGAGAAGGCTGAATCCCGCCACGATGCGATCTTCCTCAAATCCAGCCGCGATCCGCGCGTGCTTCCTGGCGCGCAGGATTTATTGGATCACCTCTCCACCAACAAAGTCCCATGGGCCATCGCCACAACCGGCAATCAGAAGCAAACCAGACATCGCTCGAGAATCTTCGACTCGCGAAAGACACAGTCATCATCACGGGGGACGACGTCGCGCAAGCCAAGCCCTCGCCCTACATCTTCTTATCAGCCGCCGAAAAATTAGACGCTCCCCTCGAAGACTGCGTGGTTGTTGGCGATTCCATCTGGGACATGATCGCCGCCGGTCGCCGCCGCGCCCTTTCCATCGGCCTCCTCTCCGGCGGTTACAGCAAGCCCGAACTTGAGGAATCCGGAGCCTTCCGCGTCTACGGCGATCCCGCGGACATGCTTCTGCACATCGAAGACCTCGGCATCCCCGGCAAATGAATCCATCCTGAAGGTCTCATCCAAAGCGAGACTGAACTTTGAAATACGCAAAGAACCAGGAAGCCTGTCATCCAGAGCGAGGATTGTTCTTCGCGCCACGCAAAAAAATAACCGCCGTCGAACGATCCCTACCCCTAGAATCGACTCCCGCCACCCGACCCGCGCCCAGCAACCCTTCTGCCCCCACCCGTCATCTATCTTTCGCTTTAGCCCTCCGCTCCTATTAGCAGGAGAACTCCCACATGTCATTCCGTGCCTTGCTAGCCGTTACTTGCGCCGTTGTGTGTTCCGCCTCCGCTTCCGGCCAGAACCTCAACCCAAGTTGGGCTGATGCTTCTTACTTCGGAGGCAGCGGAGCCGACACCGCCGGCGTCGAGACCAAAGATTCCGCGGGAAACATCTACATCGCGGGCGTCACCAGTTCCACCAATTTTCCCACTACCGCGGGAACCTACGAGCCCACGTTTCCCGGTCCCTCCGGCAGCAGTGTCATGTACGTCTCCAAGTTTTCCTCCGCCGGGTCGCTGATCTGGTCCACTTATCTAGGCCCGGGCTGCTTTCAGTTCTCCGTTCCCAACGGCCTCGCCGTCGACTCGAACGAGAACGTCTACGTCTCCGGTATCTACGAGTGCTCCGGCTATCCGACCACGGTGAATCTTGGCACCAGCGGCAGTGTCTTTCTCACTAAGCTGAATGCATCCGCATCGCAGCTCGTCTACAGCACGACCCTCGGCGGCAACTCCGTCCTCGCGACATCGGAAGTCGTTCTCGATTCCGACGCCAACGCCTACGTCATCGGAGCCGGAGATTATTGCTGCAACAGCGGCACAGGAATTATCGGACCCCTCGGCGGCATCAGCGATTTCTGGGTTGCCCAAGTGAACAGCGCCGGAAATGCGATCCCTTGGTCCGTCGAAATCGGTGGCACCGACCTCGACGTCGTCTACGGAATTAGCATCGACGAGGCGAACAAGCTTTACCTGACCGGCTACACCGCTTCCACAAACTTCCCCACAACCAGCGGTGCACTCGTTCAACCCGGCACGGCGCGCGCATTTATCACCAAGCTTGACCCCACAAGCCTCCAACCTCATCGATGGTCTACTCCGCTCTGGCCGGCAATCCGGGTAACACATCGAATCAGTTGATCGAAGGAACCTCCATCGCCGTCGATGCCTCGGGTGACGCCTACATTGCCGCCTGGACATACAATTCAGGTCTCATTACCAGTCCCAACGCATTCCAGCGCGTCGCCCCGCCTGTTCCCAACGGCTACGTGTTTGAGCTCAATCCGTCCGGCAGCGCGATTACGAACGGAACCTATATCGGCGGAGGCGCTAACGACTTCCTCAAAGGCATCGCCGTCGACAGCTCCGGCAACACCTATCTTTCCGGATCGACAAATTCCTGGAACTTCCCCACCACTGCGTACGGTAATTCAGGCCGGTACAAAGACCAGCTCGGCTTCTACGTGAAGTTGAATCCGCAGTTTGCTGCGATTTCCTCCGTCGAGATCGGGCCCAACGATACGGGAGAATTCGGCGCCACCACCGACGCCTCCGGCGGCCTCTGGATCAGCGGTTACACGGTCGCCGGTTTCCCCACCACCCCCAACGCCTACCAGCCAAACTATGGCGGCGGCACCGATGACGGGTATCTCGTCCACACTGACTTCGAGGGTCTCTGCTCTCCCACCACGGTGGAGATCTGCACCCTCGCGCAGGATCCCGACAACCCAGAGCGCATTCACGTCGCCAGTCAAGCCGCCAACATGGACGGCGCAATGCAGATTCAGTTATATCTCGACGGCCAGCAGGCCTACGCCGTGAACGCGGCGCAGTTCGATACCTGGCTGCCTGTCGCGCCCGGGAATCACACTGCCAAGGTGACCGCCTATTCTGTGAACCAACCGCCGCAGACGACTCAGGAAGCTTTTAACGTGACGGCATCCTCGACCTGTCCGCTGAATCCAATCGCTCCGTCTCTCACCATCTGCAGCCCGCTCAATGCGGCGGTCGTGAACGGGACACTCAATGCGGCAGTCGTGAAGGGGACGGTCAACATCGTCATCCAGGCCAACGATTCCACACCACCGAATTTTGTCTACCTCAACATCGACAACAAGCCGGTAGCCCGGCTCTCCAATCAAAATGGAACCTACCGCTACACGACAATTCTCGCAGCCGGCCCCCACAGCGTGGCCGTACGCGGCACCGATAGCAACAACGATCTGCTGCAATCGAGCGCCGTTTTCAAGGTCTCGAATTAAGCCTCGAAAAAAGGTCGCAAATTCAGTCTGACAAAAAAATCGGCGCCGGAAAAGGGTAACCGGCGCCGTGAGATACGACTCGCGAGATGCGGTCAAGCGAGAAGGGTAAAAAGTTTTTGTTCAGCTCACAGCTCGAAGCTTACTTACTCTCCGCCACCCCCGGCGACGGAGCCCCAAAATCTCTGCGATTATTCACCGCGGTGCGTGCGGCCCGTGTCGTTGGCGGATTCCCCACTGCCGCTCCATACCGCTCCAGCAGCACCGGTGCCATCGCGTTCTCGGCTTCCTTCACAAAAATCATCTTGTTTTCCGAAGCCATATCGACGCGCACAAAGTCTCCCAGCTTGACCTGCCCGGTGGCCACGAGGTTCGCCAACGGGAACACCAGATTCCGTTCGATGGCCCGCTTCAAGTGCCGCGCGCCATACCGCGGATCGGTTCCTTCCTTCAGCAGGAACTCTTTCACCGCCGAAGTGCAGTTGAACACAAACTGATTCGTGCCCGCTGCCATCAGCACGCGCTGCTGCACCATACCCAGTTCGATATCCAGAATCTGCGAAAGATGCTCATCGCGCAGCGTCTTGAACACCACCGTCTTGTCGATGCGGTTCATGAACTCCGGCGTAAATTTTCGCCGCGCCGCTTCGACCGCCGTGCGCTGAATCTTGTCGTCAAACGACTCGTCGACTTCAACCACTTTCGGCGCGAATCCGAAGCCGCCATCCACTAGGTTCGTCATCTCGCCCGCGCCCAGGTTCGACGTCAGGATGATGATGCACTGCGACAAGTCCACGCGCCGATTGTCGCCCAGCGTCAACGTCGCCTTGTCGAGAATTCCCAGCAGCAACTGCCACAGCGAATCGCTCGCCTTCTCGATCTCGTCAAATAGCAGGATCGAGAGCTTCAGCTTCTCGGTGAACCACTGGTTCAGCGCTTCCTGCGTCAGCAGCGGATGCGTCTCGCGGTGTCCCAAATATCCCGGAGGCGATCCAATCAGCTTTGCGATTTCGTGCGAGTGCTGAAACTCCGCGCAATCGATCTTGATGCATGCCCGCGCATCCCCAAACAGAGCCTCGGCCATGGCCTCGACCACACGCGTCTTGCCCGATCCGGTCGGCCCCAAAAATAACAGATTCCCCACCGGACGCCCCGGCGCGTTCAATCCCGCCAGGAACATCTGGTAAATCTCCACGACCTTCTCAACTGCCTGATCCTGTCCCACGATCCGGCGGCGAAGGGCTGCGTCAAATTCTCCTGCATCGTTGCTGCGACGGTTTGGATCGAGCACTGTGGCGAGATTCGTTCTCATAGATCGCTGTCCGCTACCTCGGACGTTCCCTTTCGGCCGTTTTCGGCTCTTCTTTTAGATGTATTTCCGGACTCTCAAGGCCAATTCCCCCGATCATTTGGCCTTTCTTCTGGAAGGCCCCACCTTCTTCCAGAACCGTGACCCATCCGGTACATTTCTAAATCAGCAAGCGGTTGGCCACGCCGCAGGGCCAATCCTCCCAACTCAGAAGTCCTTATAAATCTCTAATTTAGACCGCCTCCCTCCCCATTCCCCACGCCTCTTTCCTCCTTCCCTAAGAACCGGTGAGCAAACCTTTGCACCATCGCGGAAGGAACCTGTACCGGGCTCATGGGGAGTGCAGCCGAAAGGTCCCCATTTCCTCAAGAAAGGACTGTTGATGCGCGGACTGAGGCGGCCTCATCTCTTGCTATAATCCCCCGACTCATGTCACTCGTCTCTGGTAGCAAGCTAGGCCCGTACGAGGTGCAATCGGCGGTCGGCGCCGGGGGTATGGGAGAGGTCTACCGTGCTCGCGACACCCGCCTCGAGCGTACTGTCGCCATCAAAGTCCTTCCGCTCCACCTGAATGCCAATCCCGAATTGCGCGCCCGCTTTGAGCGCGAGGCCAAGGCGATCTCCGGTCTGCAGCATCCGAACATTTGCGTCCTCTATGACGTCGGCTCCGAGGGCGACGTCGACTATCTCGTCATGGAGTACCTTGAGGGCGAGACGCTTTATGCTCGCCTTTCCCGCAAGCCACTCACGACGGATGAAACCCTCAAGATCGCCGTGGAAATTGCGGACGCGCTCGATAAAGCTCACCGCAGCGGCATCGTTCACCGCGACCTCAAGCCGGGCAACGTGATGCTCACCAAGAGTGGCGCGAAGCTCATGGACTTCGGTCTCGCGAAGCCTCTCGGCCTGGGCACCGGCCCGAAGTCAGGCTCGGCCCACATCTCTTCCATGGCTACGATGGCCGCCACCATGGCCGATCTGGCTTCTCCCGTGACCGTCGCCGGAACTCTGATTGGCACTGTGCAGTACATGAGCCCCGAGCAGATCCAGGGCAAAGAGGCAGATGCGCGCAGCGACATCTTCGCATTCGGTGCGATGCTTTATGAAATGCTCACCGGCAAGCGCGCGTTTCAGGGAAAGAGCCAGCTGTCATTGGCGAGCGCGATTCTCGAAAAGGAGCCCGAGCCCATCGCGACGCTGCAACCGATGACTGCGCCTGCGCTGGAGCAGATCGTCCGTACCTGCCTCGCGAAAGAACCCGACGACCGTTTCCAAAGCGCGCACGACCTGAAACTGCAGCTGCAATGGATCGCATCAGCGGGCATGAGCCAAGCCGGCGCTCCCGCGCTCGTGACCTCACGCCGCAAAAAGAAGATGAACGCCATGACCGCGGCTCTGGTTGCAGGTTGGCTGGTTGCGCTCGTGGCCATCGGCCTCGTGCTCCTCTACGCCAATCGTTTGACGTCTGCGCAACAGCCGGTCCACGCCAGCTTGGAGCGGCCCGCCGGATTCGACTTCGCCCCGATCATGGCTGGAGCTCCAGCACTCGCTCCCGATGGCCAACGTATTGCATTCGCCACGGTGAAAAAGGGAATCAATTTTCGAAATAATGAAAGCAGCATCTTTCTGCTCCGCCTTGGCACGGGGGAAGCTGCAGAAGTCGCCGGAACGCAAGGTGGAACCTTCCCCTTCTGGTCACCCGACGGCAAATATCTCGGCTTCTTCGCTGATGGCAAACTGAAAAAAATTCCCGCCGCCGGTGGTCCTCCACAAACTCTGTGCGACGCGCCGGATGGACGCGGCGGCACGTGGAATGACAAGGGAACCATTATCTTTGCTCCGCGGATCGCCGGACCGCTGCAGTCGGTCTCCGATGGCGGAGGCGCCCCCGTCGAGGTGACGCATGCCGATAAAAACGATTCCGAGTTCACCGACCGGAATCCTTTCTTTCTGCCGGATGGGAAACATTTTCTCTATGTGCAGCGCGGAAGAGACGCTGTCGGCAGCGTCTTTGCCGGATCACTCGACCAAGGCGAGCCGAAACAGATTCTTCCCGCAGGCTCCAACGTCGCTTATAGCGATGGGTATCTCTTCTATGTCAAAGAAGGCACGCTGACCCAGCAGGAATTCGATCCCTCCAGCCTCAGCTTCAAAGGCAATCCCATTCCCATCGAGGCCAATATCGAGTTCTACAATCCTCGAAACCTCGGTTATTTCGCTGTCGGTCACAACCTGCTCCTTTACCGCAATTCTTCCGTGCAGAATCGTGAACTGGTCTGGCTCGACGCCACAGGCAAAGAGCTTGAACACTGGGGTGAGGCCGCCGCCTATGTCGGAGGCACATTCTCCTTCAGTGCTCAAACGGCGATCGTGTACCGCGCCAGTCCCACCTCGAATGGCGATAGCCTCTGGCTGGCCGATATTCAGCGCAAAACTGTGAACCGTCTCACTCCCGACGAGGAAACGGCCCAAACCGCCGTAGTTTCCCCCGACGGCAAGAATCTCTTCATCGCCACGACTACGGGCTACGTCAGTTCTCTGGTCCGCAGAGAACTCGGCGCGTCTGGCAAAGAAGAGAAACTGCTGGATCATGTAAACGGCAGCGTCAGCCTCATCGATATCTCGCGGGATGGCCGGTACCTGATTTTCAACGTGCAAGATGCCCGGACCGGATTCGATATCTACTACCTCGATCTTCAGGGCCAAATGAAACTGGTTCCCGTGGTGAACAGTCGCTACAACGATCGCAGCGGCAGGCTGTCTCCAGATGCCAAGTGGATCAACTACAACTCGGACGAAACTGGAAGCCCCGAACTCTATGTAACGTCATTTCCCGCTGCCGGCTCGCGTTGGCAAATTTCCACTGCCGGAGTCAGTAGTGCCGCTTATTGGTCCCCAGACGGAAAGAGCATCCGCTACCCCCAAGGCGACAAAATCTACAATGTCGACGTTCACATGAATGGCGACAAGCCGGAATTCTCCGCTCCAAAAGAGTTGCTGACCCTTCCGCCGAATCTCGGTTTGCTCTCGATTTTGCCCGATGGCAAACGCATTCTCGCCTCCCGCCCTACCGGCGAGAACGTCTCACAGCCCATCAAGCTCGTATTGAACTGGCAGCGTCAGGCCCATTAGACGCCGCTGTGCGACGTTCGCAGCATTACCGGATGCCTCACCAAATCCGGCAATGGGAACGAATATCTACTCACCGCCAGCGATGGCAGCACCTGGGAACTTCACCAGAACAGCGCGGTCGACCTCGCCAGTCACGTGAATCAGACGGTCCGAGCTAAAGGCGTCGTCGCCCACGACACCATGCACAATATGAAGGAAGACGCGAAACAGATGGGCCATGACACCGGCATGAAAAACAACACCGCCGAGCATGGACATCTGAATGTCACCGACCTTCACAAAGTCAGCGACTCGTGCCAGTAAGAACCGAAAGGCGAATACGAAGGGCGGGATCATGAGTCCCGTCCTTTTCTTGCTTCGCCGTTTTTCACGTGTCGATGTGAGCTGTGCTCCAGGGACATCTGAAACGTGGAAGAGCGGCCCTTCAGCGCCGCGTTTCGGGTCCACTGAGAATGGGGCTTTCAGCCCCTGCCGTGAACCACACGCGATCCCAGAAAGTAAGAGGGACGGAACGTAAGGTTCCGCCCCAATCTTTACTGGCCCTGACCCCTGACCTCTGGCCCCTGACTCCTGCTATCCCTTCACACTAATCTTCGAGAACGACAGCACAGCTCTGCTCGGCGTCGGACGTCCCATCGACAGCGCCGGACGGAACGTCGTGAAGATCAGCATGCGCTTCACCTCCGGCATCACTTCCTTCGAATCGCCGGAGTCCGACAGAATCCGGTAGTCCTGCACTCGCCCGTTCGCGTCAACATAGGCCTCAATGACCAGCGAGTCGTCATCAATCGAATCCATGCTCAGGCCAAACGCACTGGGCTGCAGCTCCGGAGCGGTGTTGAGCATCACCAGCGGAACATCATTCCCCGCATGCAGGTTCGATGGCGCAACAAAATACACCATCGCAATTCCAAAAATAATCACCGCACTCAGGAAACCCGCTGTCACCGGAACCATGAATGCTTCCAGCGTGTTCTCCAGACGCACCTTCAAACCCGCGAACCGTCCGCGCCGTGCCGCTGCCACTTCACGCGAAATCGCCAGCCGCAGCTTCAATCCCAGATCCGTTGGCACTTTGGGACGCGCCACGCTACTCAGCAAATCCTGCGTCCGGCGCAGCGCTTCATATTGCCGGTTGCACCCCGCGCACTCCGCCAGATGTTTCTGCAGCGCGAGCATCTCCGTGCCCGTCAACGCTCCATCCAGATATGGCGAGAACAACTGCTTCGCCTCAGGGCACTGCAATCCCGCGCTTTTCCCGGTGCCCATATTTTCAATGCCAATCATGGCATCACCTCGGCCCTTCTACCCCCTCCAGTAGCCTGCAAACGACCGCCACGTTCTTCCGTGGGAGCGCTCAACCCCAGTTCGTTCCCAACCTCGCGGACGTATGGCGCCAGTCTCTGTCTTAGCGCTTCTCTGCCGCGGGTCAGCCTTGACTTCACTGTTCCCAACGAAACTTCCAACACTTCGGCAATCTCCTCGTACGACATCTCCTCCAGATCGCGCAAAATCAGCGTGGTCCGGTACGGCTCCGGCACTTTTCTCAACTCCTGTTCCACCCGCTGCTGCACTTCATGGTGCGCGACGTTTTCAAACGGAGACTCCCCCGGATCGGTCAGCGCCAACTGCATCGCGTTCTCCGTCACGCTCGACGATCCTTCTGACTCTGCCGGCTCAATCGAGGTCTCTTTCGATTTATGACGGAACCACCAGCGCCTGCGGTTCGCCGCTTCATGCAGCGCGATGCGGTAGATCCACGTCTTCAAACTCGATCCACCGTGAAAGTGCTTCATCCCGCGAAACACCTTCAGAAAGACATCCTGCGTTGTGTCGGCCGCGTCTGCCGGATCATTCACCACGCGGTACACCAGCCCATACACCGGCTGCTGGAACTCTCCGATCAGCCAGGCATACGCCGCTTCCGAACCGGCCTTCAGCTCCGCAACGATCGCCGATTCTTCCTGCGATCTTGCCCCGATAGCACTTGCTAAATCACCCAAGGTGGTTGCTCCCGCCATAATGGCGTCCCCTGATTATAGGATTTTCCACCCGCTCCCGTCCCTTAAAATCCTGCCGGGACGTACATCGCCCAATCGCTCCGGAGCCAAACTCCTTATTAGAGATAGACTCCGCCTGCCTGTTCCGAGTTCCCACCTGTAAGCACTTTATTTTCAGTGGGATCTCAGAAGGGCACATCTGCCTGCGGAAAACCGGCCCGCAAAGCGGGTTTCTAGGTCACAGAAGTCACACGTCGACTGGTGGCCCAGGTGGGTCCCACGGTGGCCCACTCAAGCTGGGTTTGCTTGAGTGGGGCTTTCGTCTAAACGTTGATTGTCATCGTGAACGCCGGCGGAGCCGTCGCGAGGGACCCTACGACGGCATCCACTGCGATACAGTCAACGGGAAATCCGAGGCAGGTTGCTGTAAGCGTACCGCCGGGAATCGTCACCTCAACCGATAAGTGCCGCCGCCCAATCTCCGCCCACCCCCAAATTTCCGCTATTCAACTCTCCCCCAAGCCCTTAGGGTCAAAACCGTTGCGTGCCCCCATATGCTCTGATAGCCTTTCTCAAGGACTTCCTCCCAGTGTGCCGCCCCTAACGCGGCCAAGTTGGATTTCCGCTAGCTCGCCGACAAATTGTCCTGAGCTCGGATGCGGGCCGTGCGCCGATCGCTGATAGAAGATCGCGCAGTAAAAGCTCGCGCATATAAAGGAGACATACAAACTTGCCATCCAAGAACCGTTATTTATTCACTTCGGAATCGGTGACCGAAGGCCATCCCGACAAAATCGCTGATCAGATTTCCGACGCTATCCTCGATGCTTGCCTCGCCGAAGATTCCACCAGTCGCGTCGCCTGCGAAACTCTAACAGCTACCGGCCTGGTCGTCATCGCCGGAGAAATCACTACCAAGGCCTACGTGGATTTCCAGACGGTTGTCCGCGGCACCGTCGGCTCCATCGGCTACGACAACGCCGTCTACGGCTTCGACTGCAACACCTGCGCCGTAATCTCCAGCATCAACAAGCAGTCCGGCGACATCGCCATGGGCGTCGATACCGGCGGCGCAGGCGATCAGGGAATGATGTTTGGCTACGCGGTGAATGAGAATGAGGAGCTGATGCCCACTCCCATTTCTCTGGCGCACAAGCTGACCCAGCGGCTTTCGAAAGTGCGCAAAGACGGAACACTCCCCTTCCTTCGCCCCGACGGCAAATCCCAAGTCACAGTGGAATACGACAAGAATGGCAAAGTACTCCGTGTCGATGCAGTCGTCATCTCCACGCAGCACGCCGAGACCGTCAGCAACGAAGAACTGCGCGCCGGCATCCTCAAGCACGTCATTCAAGCCGTGATTCCGCCGCAGCTTCTTGATGAAGACACCAAATACCACATCAATCCCACCGGACGTTTCGTCATCGGCGGCCCCATGGGCGACACCGGGCTTACCGGCCGCAAGATCATCGTCGACACTTACGGCGGCATGGGACGTCACGGCGGCGGCGCTTTCAGCGGAAAAGATCCGACCAAGGTCGATCGCTCTGCCGCCTACATGGCGCGTCACATCGCCAAGAACGTGGTCGCCGGCGGACTCGCCGACCGCTGCGAAGTCCAGCTGGCCTACGCCATCGGCGTGGCCGATCCAGTCAGCGTGCTGGTCGAAACCTTCGGCACGGAGAAAGTCGATCCGGCAATTATTCCGGACATCATCCGTTCGCACTTTAAGCTGACGCCGCGCGGGATCATCGACTCGCTGAACCTGCGCCGTCCGATCTACAAGAAGACTGCAGCCTACGGCCACTTCGGACGCAATGATCCCGACTTTACCTGGGAGTTAACCGACAAAGCGGCCAAGTTGGCCAGCGACGCCGGCCTCAGGGAACCCGTAGCCGCCAGAAAATAAAGAAGGCATCACCACAGAGGACGCAGGGTTTCACAGAGAATAAAAGATTTACCCTGTGTTCCTCTGTGACCTCTGTGTTGAAAGATTTTGACTTGGTAATCTCGATTCCCCAAACGCGTATATTCTGCGAAAATGCTTGTGGGACGTAATCGTTCACCGGTCATCAAACGATAATCTTCAGCCGCCAAGACGCGCGCAAAACAACAAGCGTAGCTGAGAGCTGAAAGCTAAAAGCTAATAAAGAGGAGCAGCATGTCAACCGCCGCTATCAACTGCGACATTAAAAATATCGAACTGGCCGATCTCGGAAAGAAGCGCATCGAGTGGGCAAACCAATCGATGAAGGTCCTGCAGATCATCCGCAAGGAATTCATCAAGAACCAGCCGCTCACCGGCATCCGTATCTCGGCCTGCCTGCACGTCACCGCCGAGACCGCAAACCTGGCCATCTGCCTGCGCGACGGCGGAGCCGAAGTCGTTCTTTGCGCCTCCAACCCGCTTTCCACGCAAGATGACATTGCGGCCTCGCTCGTCCGCGACCACAACATCCCCGTGTTCGCCATCAAGGGCGAGGACAACGATACCTACTACCAGCACATCCTCGCCGCCATCGATCACAAGCCGCAGATCACCATGGACGACGGCGCCGACCTTGTCTCCATCCTGCACACCAAGCGCACCGACGCGCTCGAACACGTCATTGGAGGCACCGAGGAGACCACGACCGGTGTCATCCGCCTGCGTGCCATGGCTAAGGAAGGCGTGCTCAAGTTCCCCATTGTCGCCGTCAATGACGCCGACACCAAGCACCTGTTCGATAACCGCTACGGCACCGGACAGTCCACCATCGACGGCATCATCCGCGCCACCAATTTCCTGCTCGCCGGATCGAAGTTCGTCGTCGCCGGCTACGGATGGTGCGGTCGCGGCCTCGCCAGCCGCGCTCGCGGCTGTGGCGCCGAAGTCATCGTCACCGAAATTGATCCGACGAAAGCGCTCGAGGCCGTGATGGACGGCTTCCGCGTCATGAGCATGACCGAAGCCGCCAAGCTCGGCGACGTCTTCTGCACCGTCACCGGCAACAAGAGCGTTCTCACGAAAGATCATTTCGCGCTCATGAAAGACGGAGCCATCATCTCCAACTCCGGACACTTCAATGTCGAGATCGACATCCCCGCGCTCGAAAATATGTCTTCGTCGAAGCGCACCACCCGCAACTTTGTCGACGAGTACTCGCTCAAAGACGGACGCAAGATCAACCTGCTCGGCGAAGGCCGCCTCATCAACCTGGCCGCCGCCGAAGGTCATCCGGCCAGCGTGATGGATATGTCCTTCGCCGATCAGGCGCTGAGCGTCGAGTACATGGTGAAGAACTGCAAGAAGCTCGAGAAGACGGTCTACAAAGTTCCCGACGAGCTCGACAAGCGCGTCGCGAAACTCAAGCTCGAGTCAATGGGCATCAAGATCGACCGCCTCACTCCGGAGCAGGAAGAGTATCTAGCCGGCTGGTCCGAAGGAACATAAACGCAGTGGTCAGTGCCAGTTAGGATCGGGTGCCCCATTTCTGGCCGGTTTTGCCAGAAGTGGGGGTTTTTGTTGAAGCGCCGGGTTCTCCCTCGATAAGAACGAAGGCACTGTCAAGGACAAGAAATTCCTGAGCGGCAGCGCGAATTCGGCCTATGCACCATTTTCAGTGCATGTAAATCAACCAGGTTCTCCACAGCCTTTCACAGCGTTCCTAGTTGCGTTGTTTTCGCAAGTTGAAGATAATGAGCCGGAACGTTCTTGCAGCCGTCCGCAGCAACGTTGTGGTATTTGTGCCGTGTACACTCGAGCCGATCTACTGAGGATTTTGCACGTAACACCGCGCCAGTTAGCCAACTGGGAGCGGGCGGGATTGATCACCTCACTCGAGTCCTACTCCTTCTCTGACCTTCTGGAAATCAAAAAAGTCCGGGACCTTTGCGCCATGAGCGTGCGTCCCAACGTCATCCGTCAATCGCTGGACGCGATGCGCAAACAAGCCGCCGGGGTGGAGAAGCCTCTGCTCGAAGCGGGCGCCTGGTCTACCTCGAAGCATCGCGTGGCTTTCCGCCATGAAGGCAAACTCCTGGAACCGATCGCCGGCCAATTCCTGATGGATTTTTCCGAGCGCGAGAAAGTAGTCACCAGCACGCCGGTTCCCCGTTCCGAGCCTACGCCGCGCGAAAACGAGGTCGCTTCATGGTTCGCCCGCGGCATTGCGCTCGAGGAAGATCCGGATACTCAGGCCGACGCCATCGCCGCTTACCAGCGAGTGCTCGATCTCATGCCGAATCACGCCGCCGCGCACATCAATCTCGGCACTCTTTATTACAACCGGCAGGAATTCGGTTTGGCGGAGCGTCATTACCGGCAGGCCATCGACGCCGATCCCCGCTACGCATTGGCCTATTTCGATCTGGGCAACGTGCTCGATGAGACGGGCCGAGTGCACGACGCGGTTCAAACTTACAAGACAGCGCTGCAGTTGGCTCCCACATACGCCGATGCGCATTACAATCTCGCGCTGGCCTATGAAAAGGTCCGCGAGCCCCGCAAAGCCCTAAAGCACTGGCAGGCCTACACCAAGCTCGACACCTCCGGACCTTGGTCCGTCCACGCTCGCAGCCAGATCAAACGCATTCTGCAAGCCGACGGTCTCAAGATCGTCTACAAGCGCGCCTGATCCCGCAAAACTATTTTTGGCATTTGGGACAGTAGTGACTACTGCGTCCCGCAATCACCACGCGTTTGATCGGAGTCTTGCACACCAGGCACGGCTCGCCTTCTCGCCCGTAAACCCGATGCTGTAGTTGAAAAAATCCCTCTTCACCGTCGGCGTTGACATAATCTGAAACCGAAGATCCCCCCAGAGCGATCGCTTCTTTCAACACTTCCTGGATCGCGAGGAAAAGCTTGCCAAGCTGCTCGCTTCGGATCGACGATGCTCTCCGCCGCGGACGAATGCCCGCGCGAAACAAAGATTCATCCGCATAGATGTTGCCGACGCCGCGCAGCAGTTTCTGATTCAGCAGCGCGCTCTTGATCGGCGTCTTGCGCCCGCGAAAGAGCGGCACAAAACGCTCCACATCAACCTCGAGCGGCTCGAAACCGGTAGCGTCGAAGTCCCCCTCCGCGGCAACACTCAGCCGTCCAAATCGGCGCGGATCCACAAAACGAAGTTCCCGTCCTGACGCCAGCTTCAAAATCGCGTGCGTATGTTTCGCCACTTCACTCTGCGCCTCGCAAACCTGAAGCCGCCCCGTCATCCCGAGATGCACGATCCACTGGGCGTTGATTGGTGTGGGGCGGACACTCCTGTCCGCCTCTGCCTGCGGCGTATCAAATGCTGCACGCGATCTGCGCTTCGGTTTTGTGCCGTTCTTGGGAAAGCTCGCTGCCCCAGTCCGCTCCAAATCAAAAACAATATGCTTGCCCATCCTCCGCACCGAAGCGATGCGCCTGTGTTCCAGCACACCCGCGATCTCCGAGGCCGGAGATTTCAACGGCTCTTTCTTCTGTCCCAGCCAGACGGATTCGACCACGTCTCCCGTGACGCGCTTCGCTAATCCGCGAGCAATGGTTTCAACTTCAGGCAATTCAGGCATGTTTGAAATCTAAAACACAGTTGTCATTCCGAGCGCACCGAGGAATCTGCTTCTTTAAGTTTAAATCTTGTCATTCCGAACCGGCTCTGGCCGTGAGGAATCTGCTTTTCACCGGCAGCGGGCCCGCGCGCTACTTCTTCAAAAACGTCCCCTGCTGTAGCTCCTGGAAGGCCTGCTGCAACTGTTCCTGGGTATTCATCACGATCGGCCCGTACCACGCCACAGGTTCCTCCAGCGGCTTGCCCGACACGAGCAGAAATCGGATCCCGTCCTCGCCAGCCTGCACGGCCACTTCGTCGCCGCGATCAAACACCACCAGCGATCGGTTCTGCGCGTCCGACGGAGGCTGTGTATCCGCCCAACCCACGCTCTCGGTCGGCACGGCCAGCGGTCCGGAAGCATTACAGAACTTTCCATCCCCCGCGAAAACGTACGCGAATGCATGCCGCGTGGTCTCTACGGGCAGCGTCTTCCGCTCCCCCGGAGGAACCGAAACATCCAGGTAGATCGGATCGGTGGCAATGCCGTCGACCGGCCCTTTCTTTCCCCAGAAACTTCCACACACAATCCGCACATGCGTGCCGTCGTCGTCGGTGACTTCGGGAATGTCTCCAGTCTTCACTTCCTGATACCGCGGCGCAGTCATCTTCAGCGCCGACGGAAGATTCGCCCACAGCTGGAATCCATGCATGCGCCCCGTTGTGTCGCCCTTCGGCATCTCCTGATGGATAATGCCGCTCCCGGCCGTCATCCATTGCACATCGCCTGCGGCAATCGCGCCCTGATTGCCCATGCTGTCACCATGCTCCACCGTGCCCGCAAGCACATATGTGATCGTCTCAATCCCGCGATGCGGATGCCATGGAAACCCCGCCAGGTAATCGTCAGGAACGTCGTTGCGAAAGTCATCGAGCAGCAGGAACGGATCAAACTCTCCCGTATTCCCAAACCCAAACGCGCGGCGCAAATGCAATCCGGCGCCCTCCAGCGTGGGCTTGGACTTAATCAGACGTTTCACCGGTCGTATGGACATATTTGGCCTCGGTAGGTTGTCTTGCTTTTGATGCGGCTATCCCCCAATCGGACGCAGTGACCTGGCCGCGTCCCTGGGAGCATAATGATCGCGTGTAGTGTCCCCACGCTGGATCTTCGAAACTTTCAGCGTTCAGGCCCGTTAATATCCTATTCGCGGGAGACTCTCATGACGACACCTGAACGGCAGTTGCGATTTCTACAAGCAGGCTGCCTGTTTGTCCTTCTGGCTAGCACCAGACTTGCTTGGAGAGTTCAAGGCACCACGCATGGCAGCCCAGTCGTGCGCTGGATCGTACTGGTTTTGGCCGTTGCCTGTACAGTCCAGGGGTTTACGCTGCAGCAGCGCATCGTTACCCGTCCCAACCGAACTCAACGAGGATCAGGCTCATCGACGCCATTCAGTCGATGGAGAGCCGGCAACATCGTGCGGCTGGCGTTTGCTACTGCAGTGGGACTTTATGGGTTGCTGCTGAGTGAGTTCGGAGGACCGCTCTGGCAGGTCGACTCCCTGTTCGTGATCGGATTAGTTCTTCTGTTGATATGGGAACCAGGGAGAATACCGAGATCCGCAGAATTCTCAGATCCGCAAACGCCCGGATCCCACAATGTCTGCTGAACCAGGCTCAACCGGCCAGCTAGGAATGGGTGCTTCTGTCGATGTCCGGCAGGAACCTACTCTTTCAGCGGCACCACGGCGCTGCCATCGCGGCAGAACGTCGCTACCCGTTGCAGATCCCCGTTCGCGCGCGGCACCGTCATTACCGGACCATAGCAGTACACGGCGTGCCCGCTGGCAGCGAAGTACCAGCGTCCCCCTTTAGAGTGCTTCGCGATCTGCGAGGTCGGTTGGGGTAGAGGTTTCTGTGGGACTAGGGATCCCACAGGCAAGCTGAACAACAAGGCTAGGGTCAGAACCTTCATTGTCTTTTACAGTCTTTACTGCTCTGAACCACAGAACTGGGTACTGCTTTACACCTTCTGCTTCTTAGATCGTGACCAGCGCCCGGCGATGATCTACCAGATCCGACGCCGGCTTCGACGGCATCTGGAACTGTGGCTTCACTGTCGCCTGATTCTGTGCACGGTGTTGTACTTCCGCCTGGGACGACGGGACCTGCTGTTTCGCAGGCGCCTGAGTCGTAGGAACTTGGGTCATCGGCGCCTGATTCGAGCGATTCTGGGATGACGGGATCTGATTCGACGGGTTCTGCTGTGCCAGCGCCTGGATCCGGCGCTCTTCCTGGGCCTTCATCTTGACGCCTGACAGCTCCGTGCTGTCCCGAAACAATTCACGAATCAAGGCACGTTGCGATTCGATCGTCTGTCCCTGCTCCACGATCAGCATGGTCATCAAACCATACGAGAACATGAACAGGATCGTCAGCAGTGGCAACCATCCTCGCTTCTTCTTCGGACTCGGAGTTGTGGGAACCGCCTTGACCTCAATGGATTCGAAGCTCCCAAATATCGTCGTCAAAATAGCCCCCGGTCATTTGCCTCGGCATGCAGGCACTTTGACAAGTGCACACCGTCGGCCATTGATCCGTAAACTCGCAATCCACTGATAACAAAGACATTAATCGTCGAAACCAGGAATTTACCAGCGCCACGAAGTGCAACTCGCTGCACATTATGAGCAAGGAAGATTGTCTCGAAACGTTCTCACCCGATGTGAGCTATGTTCCTGCAATCGCGAGGCTTCTCGGCATTCGGAGGGTTACGCCGCCCGCACGCTTAAGTCTGGCGCGCTTACCTTCGAGCGATGGCTTCAGTTACTGCCGTTACTTTTCCACTATGGACACTCCCATTTAGGATCTTAAGTTTTATAGAAATAATAATTTTCTTAGGAATGCCCCCATGCCCAAGCGGTACGCTCTGATCTTGGTCCTAGCCCTCTCCTATGGCTTTCAGCCGGCGACCCCGGCCCACGCCCAGCAGCAGCCCTCCTCAACCGAAAATGGCCGCAAGGTGATCAGGAAAGTTCCGCCCGTATATCCCGATGAAGCCAAGCGAATGAATTTGAGTGGCACGGTAAGAGTAGTCGCCGACATCGGACCGGACGGTAGTGTAAAGAAAATCGAACCGGTCGGAGGCAGTCCCATCCTGCTGCAGGCTGCCGAGAACGCCATCTCACGCTGGAAATTTGCACCCGGGTCCGAGACGAAAGAGACTGTGGAACTCCACTTCACTCCTGAAAACTGACCTCGCGCCGCGAAGACTGCGAACCTTATTTCCCGAGCACCAACTTCGCGATCGTCGCCAATTGCATGTTCGACGTGCCTTCGTAGATCTTGCCGATCTTGGCGTCGCGCCAGTATTTCTCGACCGGATAATCCTTGGTAAATCCGTAGCCTCCGTAAATTTCAATGGCCAGCGACGTCACGCGCTCCGCCACCTGCGATGCGAATAGCTTCGTCATCGCGGCTTCCTTCACGAAATTCACCCCTGCATCTTTCATGCGCGCGCAGTTGTAGACCATCAGCCGCGCCGCCTCGATCTCCGTGGCCATCTGCGCGATCTGAAACTGGATCCCCTGGAAATCGGCAATCGCCTTCCCGAATTGCTTGCGCTCCACCGCGTACTTGCAGGCAAACTCCCACGCCCCGCGCGCCAACCCGATCATCTGTGCGCCAATACCGATCCGCCCTTCATTCAGCGTTTCGATCGCGATCTTGTAGCCTTTGCCGGCTTCGCCCAGAACATTCTCTTTCGGCACCCGGCAATCTTCCAGAATCAACTCGCAGGTCGACGATGCCCGTATTCCCAGCTTGTCTTCCTTCTTCCCGACCGTGAACCCGGAGAAGCCCTTTTCCACCAGAAATGCGGTGATCCCTTTGTATCCCGCTGCCGGATCGATCGTCGCAAACAGCACGAACAATCCAGCTTCTTTGGCGTTCGTGATCCATAGCTTGCGACCGTTGATCACGTACTCCGAGCCTTTCAGAACCGCCCGCGTCTGCAAGGCAAATGCATCCGAGCCCGATCCCGCTTCACTCAGGGCGTACGCCCCTACCATCTCCGAAGCCATCTTCGGCAGATACCGTTTCTTCTGATCCGCGTTGCCCCAGCGCAGCAGCGCATTGTTCACCAGCGTGTTCTGCACATCGACAATCACGCCCGAGGACGCATCCACTCGCGACATTTCCTCCACCGCCAGAATCGCTTCAAAGAACTTGGCTCCGCTCCCGCCGTATTCCTCGGGAATCTCAATCCCCATCAATCCCAGCTGAAAAAAGTCGTGCAGTAAATCCTTCTCAAACACGCCCTTTTCGTCCATTTCTTTCACGAGTGGGCGGACTTTATCTTCAGCGAACTGCCGGATATTATCGCGAAATAAAATCTCGTCTTCCGTCAGTGAGGTCAGCGGCGCGGGAGCCTGGGTTTGCAGAGTGGTTTCGTGCATACACACACCTTTTTTGCGAAATTAGCAGAACATTTCATGGTAGCACCGATCCGAAAAATGGTTGCCCTTGTCCCATCGCGGCGTAGTGGCTCCGTTTCGAATCGGCCTGCTGGGGCGTCATCCCGACGGTCCCGCGTTTTCACCAGCGGGCCGAGGGATCTCCCTCGTAAAACATTTGTCCCAAGAGAGAATCTCGTTCCACCTGAAACCACCCGTCCGCCCTCACCGCCCCGATCCTCTCGTTTCTGGTACTCTCTTCCGTTATGCCTGACTACTCCATTGGCGTTGATATGGGCGGCACCAACCTGCGCATCGCGGCCATCACCACTGACGGCCAGCTTCTCGAAAAAATAACTGTGGGCGTAAAACTCGCCATGGGACGCGACTACGTCATCGGCGAAATGTGTGACGCTATCCTCAACCTGACCGAAAAATATCGCGGAAGCGGCAAGTTCATGGGCGCCGGTATCGGCGTTCCTGGCATCATCGATGTCAAAGCCGGCATGATGCGCCTGTCGGCCAACCTTCCCGGATGGACCGACTATCCCGTCCGCGATGTCATCGAGCGCCGCTTGGGCGCCCGCGTCTTTCTCGACAACGACGCCAAGATGGCTGCCTTTGGTGAGAAATGGCAAGGCGCAGGCCGCGATGTCGACAATATGGCGATGATGACGCTGGGCACCGGCATCGGCGGTGCCATCGTCCTTAACGGAAAAATCTTTTACGGGATGAATGGCATGGCCGGCGAGTTCGGCCACGTCACCGTTGAGCCCAATGGCGTACTCTGCGGCTGTGGGAATCACGGTTGCGCCGAACGCTACGCATCCGCCACCGCCATCGTGCGCATGGCGCGCGAATCCGCCGAATCCGGCAACGCTCCCGGACTCGCCAAAGCTCTCAGCTCCGATCCTGCATTCAGTGCCAAATCCGTCTACCTGCTCGCCCAGCAAGGCGATCCCGATGCCCAGCGCATCTTTCACCGCTTCGGAGAAGTGCTCGGCATCTTGCTCTCCGGCCTTATCAACGTCCTGAATCTTGAAATGTTTGTCATCGGCGGCGGGGTGGTCAGTGCGTGGGACGCCTTCGCTCCCACCATGTTTGCCGAACTCTGCGACCGTTCTCTGGTCTATGCGGCCACTGTCCCCGACGATGTTCGCGGCAAGAACAAAGCACCTTCGCCACAGATCGCAAACTATACCAGCAAGAAAACCATCATCACCCAGGCAATCCTAGGCAGCGATGCCGGCCTGTTTGGCGCGGCGCGCACTCCGCTCTCCCAATAAACAGGAAAGGCAGCCCGGCATGACTGAAGTCAGCGTGTGAGATTCTGATGACCCAGCAAATGTCGTTAGCGGTGCCGTGGAAGAGCGGCGCTTTAGCGCCGCGTTAGGCGTCAAATGAAAGCGGGGCTAAAGGCCCGCTGCTCCTGAGGGTTCTTTACGCGGCCCTTCAGGGCCGCTCTTTCACGGTTGTGCATGCGTCAGTGGTCTATGCGCGTTTCGGCTACGGTCGTGCGTCCTCTTATTCACATACAGCTTGAATTTTTCAGGAGGTGCGTCATGTTCTATAAACGCAGCGTTCCCGCTCTATTTTTCTTCTTTTGTCTCTGCGGTGTGTTATTCGCTCAGGGCTCGACCTCTTCTGTTCCCGCGTCGCGCCTGGCGCACCTGCGGCATGGCATCAATCTGAGCGAGTGGTTTGCGCAGGTCTACGATCCCAAGGGATATACCAAAGAACATTTTGAAAACTGGACTACTGCGGCGGATATTGCATTGATCAAATCGGCGGGATTTGATCATGTCCGGCTGAGCGTGAATCCGCAGCCGATGATGGACGCGGAACGCCGGCAGAATGGAATAGCCGAATATTTCGGCTATCTGGACGCGGCGATGAAGATGATTCTGGATGCGGGGCTCGCGGTCGAACTCGATATGCATCCGGATTCGGATTTTAAGGCGCGGCTGAATGATGACGAGTTCGTCGAGCGATTCGCGGATTTCTGGCGCACGGTGGCGAAACACTATGCTTCTCCGCCGTGGGATTCGGAGCGCATATTTTTCGAAATCCTCAATGAGCCGGAAATGAAGGATGCATATCGCTGGTATGGAGTGGAAGCAAAGCTGGCGGCGGCGATCCGGCAGGCGGCGCCGGCCAACACGATCCTGGCGCCCGGAGCGAAGTGGGACGACGACTACGACATGGTGATGCTGGAGCCGCTGCGCGATCCAAACGTGATCTATGTTTTTCACTTTTATGAGCCGCACATTTTTACGCACCAGGGTGCGAGCTGGGGAGCGTATTACTGGCACTGGCTGAAGGGGCTGCATTATCCGTCGGACCCGAAGAACGCGGCGGAAGTGGCCGCCACCCTGCCGGAGGCGGTGCATCGGCTGGACGTGATCCGCTACGGGCAGGATCATTGGGATGCGGCGCGGATCGAGGCGGAAATCAATCAGGCGGCGGATTGGGCCACGCGAAACGGAGTGCCGCTGGTGTGCAACGAGTTCGGCGCCTATCGCTATGGAGTGAATCCGCAGGACCGCGTGGCCTGGATCAAGGACACGCGCACCGCGCTCGAACGTCACAACATTGGATGGGCGATGTGGGATTATTCCGGCAGCTTCGGCGTGGTCACGAAGAAGAACGGAAAAAACACCTTGGATCCGGATACGGTTCGGGCGTTGGGATTGAAGTGACAGCAACGGGCACGGGGGCTGAAAAGCCCCTTTTTGCAGGCACGCTGACGCGGCCCTGAAGGGCCTCTCTTCCACGGTTGTGCACGCCAGTGGGTAGACTCCCGTTTGGCGGGAGCTGAATGGCGGGCAGGGATGCTTCGACTGCGAAAGAGCATCGCTATCGCGCTGCTCTCCCTTCGCTCTGCATGACAAGCTCATCTGCGGGGATTCGTGGGAGCGTTTTCTGGTTGGGCGGTGTCTAAGGATTCGGGTTCTCTCTGCGCGCCAGGTTTCTCGGGCTATAGTCTGCGCATCTCATCTGGCGAGGTCACGCCATGCTCGAAGCCGTCCGACTCACCAAACGATATTCGTCCCTTCCAGCGGTCCAGGACTTGTCGTTCACGTTGCGTCCCGGACAGGTTCTGGGATGCCTTGGTCCGAATGGATCAGGCAAGAGCACGACCGTGAAGATGCTCACTGGATTGCTGGAGCCCACGCGCGGGATGGTGCGCTTTGACGGTCACAATATTCAGGACGATTTGGCGGAGTATCGAAAACGCTTGGGATACGTGCCTGAGGAGGCCTATCTGTATCCCTATCTGACCGGATGGGAGTATCTGGAGATGATCGGGACCCTGCGCGGCATGTCGCGGCCCCTGATGGAGTCAAAGATCGATTCTCTCTTGGAACTGTTCTCGCTGCGTCCGGCGCGGCACGCAACCACGGGAACCTATTCGAAAGGGATGCGGCAACGGATATTACTGATTGCGGCGCTGATGCATGATCCGGACATATTTATTTTTGATGAGCCGCTTTCCGGACTGGATGTCACCTCCGCGTTGATCTTCAAGAATCTGGTGCAGGCGCTGGGGCGCGCGGGAAAACTGGTTTTCTATTGCTCGCACGTCCTGGAAGTGGTGGAGAAAGTCTGCACCGATGTTCTTATCCTGCGCAAAGGGGTGGTCATCGCGCATGATTCGGTGGCCAATGTGGGGAAGATTCTGGGACAGTCGCTGGAGAATACGTTCCTGCATCTGGTCGATGACGTCGATACGATGCGCGTGGCGAGCGACATCGTCCAGGTAATGAGGGCGGCATGAGCGCTACCGCTGCCGAAAACCGCTGGGAGGAATATCGGCAGCAGCCTTTCTGGCGACTGGTCGAACTTTTTGTGGAACGCATTTTTCGCGGCGGCGGAGACGCGGATACCGAGGGGCTCGATATTGGCATCGGGCTGGTACTTACTTTGCTCGCCATGCCCGGCGGCTTTGTCTCGGTGCTTTTGGTCGACAAATATGGATCGCTGCTGCAATGGCTGCGCGGGGAATATCACGTCGATACGCTGCTGATCGCGTTGCCGGATGAATACTTCTTCATCGTGCTTTCGATGACAGTGACCGGGATGGTCGCGGTGTGGCGATGGGATGCGATCTTTCCGGACCGGCGCGATTATATGAATCTGGCGCACCTGCCAGTTTCGTCACGAACGATTTTCTTTGCCAATCTGACGGCAGTGCTATTGCTCGCAGGTTTGGTGGCCATCGACGTCAACGGCCCATCCTGCGTGCTGTTCCCCATGGTGGTGTCGGCGGCGCAGGGCACGCTTCCCTTCTTCGTGAAGTTTGGGCTGGTGCATGCCGCCGGAGTTTTGCTGGCGAGCGTGTTCGCGTTCTTCGCGGTGTTCGCGATACTGGGGCTGCTGATGGCCGTGCTGCCTCCGCGGCGTTCCGTCGTGCCTCGGCGTACCTTCGCGGAGTAGTTGTGGTCTATCTCGTAGCTTTGTTGTGCACCAGCTTCGCAGTGCCGAGTGCATTGTTGCAAAGCGTGGGCCGGGCGCCGGTGTGGGGTTTCTTTTTTCCCATCCTGCTGGTTTGGGAGTTTGTGCCAGTTGTTGCGGGGACGGGCCAATCCCTCCATGGGGGAATTGGCGCATAGTCGTCCCCGGAGTAGCCGGTGTAGTCGCGGTGGCGTTCGCCGCGTATGCGATCGGATACCAGCGGCATTTCGTGCGCATCGCAGAGATTGCTGACGGAGCGGAGGTTTCGCAGAATCCCCGGAGATGGCGTCTGGGTTTTTTCGAGCGACTGTTGCTGCCGACTCCTTTCTGAGAGGATGCTTCCGATTTGTAGGAAAGACGTTGGTGCGCAGTGAGGCACACCGGCTGGTGTTGACCGGAGTTGGTGGATTGGCGCTGGTGCTGGCGTCGCAGGCAATGATGAACGCGGTGCAGGGAGCGACGTCATGGCGGCAAGCCGCGTTGACCCCCGACGCGCTCTCGATTCCGTTTGTTCTGACTTCTCTGCTGATCGTCGGATTGCGCATCGTGTTCGAGATTCCGGTGGAGATCCGCGCGAACTGGGTTTTTCAGTTAATGCTGGATGCGGACTGGCAGGGATGCGAACCGCTGGCGCGGCGGATGATTCTGACCGCGGTTTTGCCTTGGGTACTGGCGTTAACCTTTGCGGCCTACTTTTATCTGGAAGGCTGGGTGATCGCTTCGCTGCATACTCTTCTGGTGCTGAGTTGGTCGGTTTTGCTGACCAATGTTCTGTTGATTCGATTCCGCAAGCTGCCCTTCACTTGCAGTATGCCGGTGTTCAAGCAGCATTCCATCGTGATCCTTATTTCGTTCTGCTTTGGGTATTTGATCTATGCGGTGTCTACGCCGGAGTTTGAATCGTCGGCGTTGC
>CAVQDY010000014.1:0-193292 GCA_963711365.1 Terriglobia bacterium
AATTTTCACGCGCTCTACATCTATTCCGCCCACCGCTTGACGCTAGTTTTGACGCCCCGTACCATCGAGAGTTCAAGCCGGACAGCTCAGTCCAGAGAGTTCAGCCTCAAAAGCACGACCTGATCCTATGTCCAATCTTCCCAAGTCTGCAGCCAGCGACAAGCCACGGGTGCGCTTTGCTCCGTCCCCAACCGGTTTTCTGCATGTCGGAAGCGCCCGCACCTTCATTTTCAACTGGCTATACGCCCGCCGGAACGGCGGAACCATGATCCTTCGGCTCGACGATACCGACGTCGAGCGGAACACCGACGCCTCCGTAACCTCGATTTTCGACGGCCTCAAGTGGCTGGGTCTTGGCTGGGACGAAGAGTACAAGCAGTCCGAACGCGGAGCCTTGCACCGCCAGATGGCGGAAACGATCTTCCAGAAAGGCCTGGCTTACCGTGATTTCACGCCCGCCCATACCGGGGACAGCGAGAGATCCGGAGTTCAAGGCACCTGGCTTTTCAATCCGGGTATGCGGGAACTGTCTCCCGAGGAGAGCGATCGCCGCGCCGCCGCCGGCGAACCATTCGCCCTGCGCTTCCGCGTTCCTCGTGATAGCGGACAGGTTGTCCGCTTCACCGACTCGGTATATGGCGAGCAGCTGAAGGCTGGAGCGGACATCGAAGACTTCGCCCTGCTGCGCTCGGATGGTATGCCGACGTACCATCTGGCCTCTTGCGCTGACGACGCCGATCTGCGCATCAGCCACATCATCCGCGGCCAGGACCATCTCTCGAATACGTTTAAGCATGTTCTGATCTTCGAGGCCGCCGGATTCACCCCGCCCCAGTTCGCGCACTTGCCCCTGCTGGTCGCGCCCGACGGAACCAAGCTCTCCAAGCGCCGCCATGGACCAGTCGTGAGCGTGACCACTTACCGCGACGCCGGATTTCTGCCCGAAGCCTTCATCAATTTCCTTTGCCTGCTTGGCTGGTCCCCCAAAGATGATCGCACCAAAATGAGCCTGCCGGAACTGGTCGAGAGCTTTTCTCTCGAGGGCATCAATCGCGCGAATGCGGTCGTGAATTTCAAAGAGCCGGCCACCACTGCGGAAGAGACGTTCGACCCCAAAGCGATCTGGCTAAATGCGGAGCACATCCGCGGCCTGGCGATCGACGACCTCAGCAGCCGCCTCCTGCCGATCGTCCGCGAAGCCGGGTTCAATGTGACTCCCGAGAGGATGCTGCAAATTACTCCTCTCATCCGCGAGCGAATTAAATTACTGCGTGATGTCCTCACGGCAGCCGACTTCTTCTTTGTCGATCAGTTGCCGCCCTATGACCCGGCCGAACTGATCCCGCAAAAGGGCGATGCGGCCATGGCAAAACGCGTCCTGGAAAAAGCCAGCATGCTTCTGCCCAATGTCGAATTCAAACACGATCCCTTGGATCAGGCTCTGCGCGCCGCCGCCCAGGAGTTAGGCGTGAAGGCCGGACAGATGTTTCAGCCGATTCGCGTCGCGGTCTGCGGAAGAAAAAACGCGCCACCGCTTTTTGAAACACTGGAGCTGCTCGGGAAAGAAAAAACGCTGGCTCGACTCGAAACTGCCAAGAAATTGATTTGAGCGGCGTCAAAAGCAAAACCCCGAATCGTTTCCAATTCGGGGTCATCAACCTGTCCAGCTACAACACAATTATTAAGAGAGCGCCGGCAATAGTCAACGTCACCTTTGTGGTTGGGAGAGACTTCCTGCCCTGAGTCTCTCCCGCAACTTCCCTACCGAACCAGGGTCGCTGTGGACCCGGCGAGACTCGAACCCGCACCTTCCAACTGGACAGGTTGATGTGCTCCCGTTACACCACGGGCCCTGTCTAAAGGCTATTTCCCCCTTGGGCTGGCCACAAGATCAAACGGACAAGTCAGAAAGAACCTGTTTCATTTCGGGATTTTGCATCCGCCTCATCGGTTCCACATCTGTATTGCTGCCGCTCGAACTCACCTTCACAGAAACGAGGTCGCGCCCTCCTCATGAAAGCCGTTCAAATCAGCAAAGCCGGTGGAAACTTCGAAGTCATCGAACGCCCAACCCCGCAGCCTGCTCGCGGTCAGGTCCGCATTAAGGTCGAGGCCTGTGGCGTTTGTCACAGCGATGTGCTGGTGAAAGAAGGAGTCTTGCCCGGCATTCAATATCCTCGCGTCCCCGGACATGAGATCGCCGGACGTGTCGACGCCGTCGGCCCCGACGTCACGCTCTGGAAGCCCGGACAGCGGGTCGGAGTAGGCTGGCATGGAGGACACTGCTTCCAATGCGATCCCTGCCGTCGCGGAGATTTCATCAACTGCCAGTTCGCAAAGATTACAGCGATTCACTTCGACGGCGGGTACGCAGAATACATGATCGCTCCTGCTGAGGCCGTCGCGGCCATGCCTGATGATCTGCCAGCAGATGAAGCCGCACCACTCCTTTGCGCCGGAATCACTGTTTATAACGCGTTGCGCAATTCAGGAGCGCGCGGCGGCGATCTCGTCGCCGTCCAGGGCATCGGTGGCCTGGGACATCTCGGAATTCAATATGCACGCCGCCTCGGTTTTTGCACGATCGCGATCGGTCGCGGTGCTGACAAGCAACCCCTTGCGACCAAGCTCGGCGCTCACCAATACATCGATACCAATAACGGAGCACCCGCGGCGGCGCTGCAAAAAGTCGGTGGGGCAAACCTGATATTGGCGACCGCACCAGATTCCAAATCGATGTCCGCACTCGTGGATGGGCTTGCACCCAACGGAACCCTGATGATCATTGGCGCGGATTTCCATTCTCTGACCGTTACCCCGCTGCAACTCATCGGAGGAAGAAAGTCGATCAAGGGTTGGGCGTCTGGCACGGCAAAAGATTCCGAGGACACTCTTCGTTTCAGCGCCCTCAGCGGCGTGCGTCCCATGATCGAGCGCTATCCTCTGGAAAAGGCTGCCGACGCCTACGATCAGATGATCAGCGGACGTGCCCGGTTCCGCGTCGTGTTAACGATGAGCTGAAGCCGCTCAGTCCTTGCGGCCACCCGATTCGCAAGGGCAGATTTTCTCGACGTCAACCATTGACAGGCCTCATGCCTGTTTTATAATAATTATCGTTCGATAATAATCTGTCCCAGCCGCGCGGGCGAGGATGATGCGACTTACCCACCAGCAATTCCGCGATCTTGCCTGGAAGTGTGGCCTCGCGGCCACGCACCAGCGCCAGGTTGTTTACGAGGCCGTCATCGCGGCCCACGGCCATCACTCTCCCGAACAAATCTATGAAGCCGTTCGCAAGCGGATTCCATCGATCTCGTTGGCGACGGTATACAACAATCTTCGTTTATTTGTGGAGCGCGGCCTCTTGCGTGAGGTCTCGCCTCACTCCTCCACTCTTCGTGTGGATGGAAATCTGAAACCGCATCACCATCTGGTCTGCTCCCGTTGCAAATCGGTGCAGGATATTACAGGTGAATTTTTTGATCTAAAACGTATCTCCCGGCAGATTCCTTCCGGCTTCGATCTGAGCCAACCTGTGGTCGAGATTTTCGGACTGTGTCGCGACTGCCGCGCTAAAACGTAATTCAACAACGAGCCGGAAGAACACGGTTCGTATAGCAGCTTGTTCATGAATTCAGAGGAAAAATAAATTTATGGAAAATACACTTGCTACCTCATCGGGGTCTGTTTCCCCGGAAGCTAAGGAAAAGAAAACCCTGCCTGAATCTAAATGCCCCGTTGCGCATGGAGGCCAAAAATCCCGTACCAACATTGACTGGTGGCCCAATCAAGTTGACGTGAATGTCTTGCACAAGCCCTCTCCTCTTTCCGATCCGATGGGCAAGGAATTCAATTACGCGGAAGAGTTCAAGACCCTTGATCTCAACGCCGTGATCAAGGACCTTCGGAAGCTGATGACCGACTCGCAGGAGTGGTGGCCCGCTGACTTCGGCCACTACGGACCACTGTTCATCCGCATGGCGTGGCACAGCGCTGGCACGTACCGCATTGCCGACGGCCGCGGCGGCGCCGGCGCCGGGCAGCAGCGTTTCGCGCCTCTCAATAGCTGGCCCGACAACGTCAACCTCGACAAGGCACGCCGGTTGCTCTGGCCGATCAAGCAGAAATACGGCCGGAAACTTTCCTGGGCCGACCTCATGATCCTCACCGGCAACGTCGCGCTGGAGTCGATGGGCTTTAAGACGTTCGGTTTCGGTGGCGGCCGCCCGGATACTTGGGAACCCGAAGATGAAATCTATTGGGGACCGGAAGGCACGTGGCTGGCGGATGAGCGCTACTCCGGCGAGCGCGATCTTGAGAATCCTCTCGGCGCAGTTCAGATGGGCCTGATCTATGTGAATCCCGAAGGCCCGAACGGCAAACCAGATCCCATCGCCGCAGCCAAAGATATTCGCGAAACCTTCCATCGCATGGCGATGAACGACGAAGAAACAGTCGCGCTCATCGCCGGTGGTCACACCTTCGGCAAAACCCACGGCGCCGGCGTTCCCGCTGATTATGTGGGCGCCGAGCCCGAGGGTGCCGACATCGAACTGCAAGGACTCGGTTGGAAAAACAAACTCGGCAAGGGCCATGGCGGTGACACCATCGGCAGCGGCCTGGAAGTCATTTGGACACAGACGCCCACCAAGTGGAGCAACAACTTCTTTGACAACCTCTTCAAATTCGAATGGGAGCTGACCAAAAGCCCGGCCGGAGCTCATCAGTGGACTCCGAAAAATGGTGCAGGCAATGGCACCGTGCCCGATGCGCACGATCCTTCCAAGAGTCATGCGCCTTCTATGCTGACCACCGATCTGGCGTTGCGCTTTGATCCTGCGTACGAAAAGATCTCGCGGCGCTTCTACGAGCATCCCGATCAGTTCGCGGATGCGTTTGCCCGGGCGTGGTTCAAACTGACGCACCGCGACATGGGCCCCATCCAGCGTTATCTAGGGCCCCTCGTTCCGAAGGAACAGCTGTCGTGGCAGGATCCGATTCCCGCGGTGAATCATCCTCTGATCAACGAACAGGACGCCGCAGCTCTGAAGGCCAAAATCCTGGCATCTGGCCTGACGGTTTCCCAACTGGTCTCAACAGCTTGGGCGTCGGCGTCAACTTTCCGCGGCTCCGATAAGCGTGGTGGAGCGAACGGCGCGCGGGTTCGCCTCGCACCGCAAAAAGACTGGGAGGTCAACCAGCCCGCTCAACTCGCCAAAGTTCTCCAGATACTGGAGAAGATCCAGAAGGAGTTCAACGGCGCGCAGTCCAACGGCAACAAGGGTAAGAAGGTTTCGCTCGCGGATCTGATTGTTCTTGGCGGCGATGCTGCGATCGAAAAGGCCGCCAAGGCCGGCGGACAAGAGGTGAAGATCCCCTTCACGCCGGGCCGCATGGACGCATCGCAAGAACAAACCGACGTCGAATCCTTCGAGCCGCTCGAACCAAGGGCGGATGGCTTCCGCAACTACTTCAAGGGCAAGCAACGTCTGTCGCCCGAGGAGATGCTGGTCGACAAGGCGCAGTTGTTGAGACTGACCGCGCCTGAGATGACCGTCCTCGTCGGCGGTCTGCGCGTCCTCGGTGCAAATGCCGGAAACTCCAAGCACGGCGTCTTTACCAACCGTCCAGAGATGCTGACGAATGACTTCTTCGTCCATCTCCTCGACATGCACACGGAATGGCAGCCATCCACGGAATCCAATGGCTCTGGAGCCGTGTACGAAGGCCGCGATCGCAAGACGAACCAACTCAAATGGACCGCCTCGCGCGTCGATCTTATCTTCGGTTCGCAATCGCAGCTTCGCGCTCTCGCCGAGGTCTACGCCTGCGCCGATTCGAAACAGAAGTTCGTAAAGGACTTTGTCTCCGCGTGGAGCAAGGTGATGAATGCGGATCGCTTCGACGTCGTTTAGTGCGGCTGAGAAGCACGGCGGGAATCGTTACGGTCAACGAACTCGCGGCTGATGAAGTGCGGCACGCGAGATAAGGACTGGGAGGACGCACCTCCCAGTCCTTTTTTGTGCAACAAATACGGGCCGTTCCTTAATTTTACGGAAACGAATTCCGCAGCCATACTGTTAGAATGGCAGCAACGGGGTTGCGTACCAAGTGCCGATGGCCAATCCAAGGACGAAAGCTTTGCCGCCGTATCGAGTTTTTCGGCCTCCTCACCTCTTGACAGACGCTTTACGTGGTTTTCAGCGGACGCCCGCGGGACGCGATTTCGGTACCCTTGTTGGCTTCCTGCCGGATGGGTGGACTCCGTATGTCATGGGCGGCTTGCTTCGCGACCTGCTGTTGCAACGCGTTCTGCGGATACAGGTTAAGCCGTCCGACATTGATGTCGTAATTTTCGGAGCCAATTCGATCTCTGAGATCCAGAAGAGTCTGGGGAACGCGATTCTTGCGACAAATGCTTTCGGCGGAGTGAAGTGCCGCCTTCGTCCCCGTGGCGCGGTGTTTGACCTTTGGCGCGTCGAAGATCATACCGGTACGGCTCGGACAACAACACCGCACACGATCGAACAGTTGTTACGGCACAATCTTCTTGATATCGATGCGATTGCCTGGAACCCCAAAACAGATTGCTTGTACGACTGCGGTTGCCTGAAAGCCATCACAGCCGAGCGCATTGGGCTGCAAGGCCCAGAAGGCATTTCGCGGAGAGCGGTCGCCCCCCAGATCGCGCATGTGTTGAGCGTCGCTTATAAGACCTCGTTTCCTCTCTCTAATGACGTGCGCTCCTTCATCGCAGATGCTTCCTATCGCTCCTCCGCGGGTGCGGTCGCGCAAATTCTGGAAAGAAAAATTCCCGAGGTGGCCGGCCCGCTTGAAACGCTTTGGAAGGATATTCTCAGCGGAGGTACTCAGGCATGTCCGACCCCGACGAAGGCGCCAATACCTCAAGCGGGAGCGAAGAGAAATTCCTCTTCGCTGAATACCAGGCACTGATCACGATCGACGGGTCGCGCAACGACCGCCTGGATCGTTTTCTTACCATGTTTATGACGCTAGCCGCGGCGCCTTGGGCCCTCTACGCTCTAGTCCTTAAGGACCGTGAGGGCGTTACCTCAGTTTCCGCCATTCCGTTCCCGGTGGCTGCCGGATTTTTCCTGATCGGGATTCTCGGCGCCCTCGTGTGCATGATGTTCATCCAGATGCGCTTTACAATCATTCTGTACACGCGCGCGCTGAATGCAATTCGCGGATATTTTTTCTCTCCAGATACGCTTTCGTTCCGTCTTCCCTCCGACCCCAAGAAGCCTCCTTACCATGAGAGGGGCAATTACATTCAGTTCGCGGTTGCCGGCATGGCTCTGGTGAATGCCGGCTACGTCAGCCTCGGTTTGTTCAACCTGGTCAGTTGGCCATCTGGAGCGCGAGCGCACGTCTACACGTACATTCTGCTCGGCATCATTCTCTGGTTCGGCCACATGCGTTACTACTCCAGTCAGGCACAGAGGCGCGAAAGTCACAGCAGGGCTGGCAGGGAACTCAAGTGGTCGAAGTAACCGGAGACTGACGCCATCGGACGACGGGAATTCCACGAACATCGTAAAGCTCTAGGTTTCGTCAAGACCACCGTCACGAAAATAGTGCGCAGCGTCAGAACGAAGCAGAAGGTAAGTGATGCCGCCAAAGATGAGAACGTGAACGACTAATCCTTTGAACGGCGGGAATGCGCTGAGGATTACATGAAATGCCATCCACGCCAATGCCAGCCACCGTGCCCAGTTCTGTCGCCGCAGCATAAAAATCCCAGCCACTACCGCCAGTAGCTCCGTGATCTCGATGGCGAAATCGTCCCACTGCGGATGCATCAGTCCCGGCGAGTGATAGATGAAAGTGACCGTCCCCACCGCAATGAAAAGCCACGCTACACCGGTCACCGAAATCGGTCGCTGGTTTGAACTCATCGAAGAAGCCTCCCGCGTCGAACGTGTTCAGACATTATGCTGCCAGTGCGGCCGTGCGTCATCACGAACGTTCGCGCCGTCGCTGCAGGCGCATGAACCGGCGCCACTTTTGGGAAAACACGACAGCGAGAGTGAGTCCTTCTCCGGCCCGCCCTTTCATCTTTGCGGTAAGATCAAAGATTATGACGACACCAGCTGCCGAGACCGAGACGGGCCCAAGTCCCGCGCCGGAATCGCGTCCTTCTAATTTCATACGCGAGCGCTTCATCGAAGATCGAAACTCAAACAAATATAACGGACGTGTGCAGACCCGGTTTCCTCCTGAGCCGAATGGATATCTTCACATAGGGCACGCCAAGGCCATCTGCATCGACTTCGGCTACGCCGACGAATTCGGCGGACGTACGAACCTGCGCTTCGACGACACGAATCCTGAAAAGGAAGACGTCGAGTACGTCGATTCGATCATGGAAGACGTGCAGTGGCTCGGCTTCCATTGGGACGGACTCTTTTACGCGTCAGACTATTTCGGCCAGCTTTACGAGTGGGCGATCCAGCTGATCAAAGATGGCAAGGCTTACGTTGACGACCTGACAGCAGAGGAGATTCGGAAACACCGCGGCACGCTGACTGAGCCGGGCAAAGACAGTCCGTATCGCAATCGGTCGGTCGAAGAGAATCTGAATCTGTTCGAGCGCATGAAGGCGGGCGAGTTCTCTGACGGCTCGCGAGTGTTGCGCGCGAAGATCGACATGGCCTCTCCGAATTTCAACATGCGCGATCCGGTGATGTACCGCATCCTGCACGCTGAACATCATCGCACCGGCAACAAGTGGTGTATCTATCCCATGTACGACTTTGCGCATGGCCAGTCGGACTCGCTGGAAAAAGTCACGCACTCCATGTGTTCCCTCGAATTCGCCGACCACCAGCCGCTCTACAACTGGTTCATCGAGCAGCTGGGTATTTTTCCCTCGCAGCAGATTGAGTTCGACCGCCTCAGCCTGACCTACACGCTGATGTCGAAGCGCAAGCTGCGCCAATTGGTTGAGCAGGGCACGGTGCGCGGCTGGGACGATCCGCGCATGCCGACGCTCTCTGGACTGCGACGGCGCGGCTACACGCCAGAGGCCATCCGCAATTTTGTCACGGCGGCAGGAGTATCGCGCACCAACGGCATCGTCGAACTGGCGATGCTGGAGCACTTCGTCCGCGAGGACCTGAACAAGCGCGCACCGCGCGTGATGGCCGTGATACGTCCGCTGAAAGTTGTGATCGACAACTATCCCGAGGGTCAGGTCGAAGAGATGGATGCGCAGAACAATCCTGAGGATGAGAGCGCGGGCTGGCGCAAGGTTCCGTTTTCACGCGAACTCTACATTGAACAGGACGACTTTCGCGAGGTGCCTCCGCCGAAATATTTCCGGCTCACGCCCGGACGCGAGGTGCGACTGCGCTACGGCTACTTCATCACCGCGAAGAGCGTGGTGAAAAACGATAAAGGTGAAGTCGTCGAGGTGCACTGCACCTACGATCCCGCGACGCGCGGCGGCAACGCGCCACCGGATGGGCGCAAAGTGAAGTCGACGATCCATTGGGTGTCGGCGCAGCACGCGGTCGATGCTGAAGTGCGCGTCTATGAAAACCTGTTCACCAAAGAGAATCTTGGCGATCTGAAAGAGGGCGAAGACGCGCTTGACTATCTCAATCCGAACTCGCTGGAGACAATCCCGCACGCGAAACTGGAACCATCGCTGGCGAACCCCGCGCCGGGTGGCCGCTACCAGTTTGAACGTCTGGGATACTTCTGTGCCGATCTGGATTCGAAGCCCGGAGCGCTGGTGTTCAATCGGACCGTAGCGTTGAAAGACACGTGGGCAAAGGTGGAGAGGAAGCAAGGGAAGGGCTAAGTTGCAGAGCTAAAGGACTTGCTGGGGTCTTCCACAGTGTTCCTGAAGGAACATTTTTCTTACAGAATTGTACATACAAATGAGTTTCTGCGGGAAATTGCCGTCTTATCAGATGCTTGTGGGCTACAGAGAATGTGACCGTCGGTCATGTCGTTTGCTTTGGCTCGTGGAACTCTTCTTGGACAACCGAGCACGCAATAAGAGCGTCTAAACGCCGCAACTCGTCCGATTGCAGAGTGCCCATGCCACGCGTCTCTCTTCTCTTAGCTCTGGCGGTCATCTCTGCCGGCATCCCTGCCCTTGCCCAACATCCCGCTTCAAGCCCGCTGGACGTCGCTTATGTGGCCGCGGACTTCAACGTACTTCAGGCTTATGACGTCGACTCGAAGACAGGTATTCCAACTGCGGTCGGGCCGACAGTTGTCCTCGCCGAGAACGGATCGTATGTCATACCCGGCCCGGACGACCATTTTGTCTACGTCCTCTCTTGGGACAAGGCCGATCACGAACAGCTTCGCGTCTTCGCAACCGACGACGACGGAGCGCTCCAGCAGCCACCCGTTCAAGTCTTGAATGTCAAAAACATCGAATACTTCGAGATCGATCCCAACGGTAAGTTCGCATACACAGTCGAGGAAACCTACAACAATCAGGGAGAGACCGTGGCAACGATTTGGGAAGCATCGGTAGATGCCGAGACCGGTGTGATGAGCAATCTGTCGAGGGTTGTTGAGCCTTCCGAACCCAACGGGCCTTGCGGTACAGCCTGGTCGGAAGGTGGTTACCTGCGCTTCGATGGCTTCAATACGGATGGGTCTAAGTTCTACTACGATTGGTTCTGCACGACGCGCGATAGCGACTCTGCTATTTACTATGCCCGCGATGTAGACGTGGAGACGGGAATGCTTGGCCCAAAGACAGCAGTCCACGTCTGGTCCGCGTCCAATAGCGTGGACGGGGTTTGGTTTACACCGAGAGCGTTAATTGATCTTGCTGACCCAGCCGGGGTAATGGGCGACGCTCAGGTGACGGTTTTCCCTCCCTCCGGTGGATCGAAGCCGCTGATCTCGTGCGACGAAGAGATGTTGAAAGCCTGCGCGAGCGGTTGGGGGACGGCCGATCCTGCAGGAGTGTTCATGTTCTTGCAAGCTGCGGATGCTGACGCCGTCGTTGCCGCGATCGATCTCGCCAACAATCGACTGGTTTCCACCGGAAATCACATTCCCAAAATGGTCTACCAGCTCAGCCCGGATCGGATTCTCTTGTACACATACGCGTTCGAGAAGAGAAATCCGTACTACCTGACGATTTACGTCTTCGACCCCAACACCGGAGCGGTGCAGGTTGGAGGAACCATTAAGGTTCCCGGACAGTCTTATTCTCTCGTTTCTGCCGTGCGGAAATAGATCAGGTGTTAACGACTTTGATCACGGCCGTTTTTAGAATGCGAAACGCCGAGCCTGTTTCTCCCCGTAGGGGAAGGTGGCCGTTAAATCCTTGATGCCCCGGCGCGTTAGCAGCTTCAGGGCGTTCGCCCAGCGGCTAAAGCCGCGCCGTTTATGCGACTCTTTGTGGCGCGACTGAAGTCGTGCCCTTCCCTATATGCGGAGCTTTGCGGCACCCTCGGCTCACGGCGCTCGCTCGGGCAGGCATGTCTAACGGATCGTTCGGCTTCGAAAATGGCTATAGGAACTCTAGGTTAAGTGGATATGGCATTCTCGCGCCGTTCGTATCATGCTTTGCGGCGAATCGGTGCGTCTGGGCGTGAACGATGAGATGGATGCGGTCGGGCTTTCCCTGTCGCGAAACTCAATTTCTTGTCAGCATCACACGAGCAGGATGCAACCGGCTAAACCAGACGACGGCATGACTAAAGCCGTGCGCAGACCAAAGGCCGTCCTTAACGAAATTATGCAAACTAGCTACCGAACTCTCTCAGGCCCAGTCTAAGTGCTCTGATCTCAAAATACTCGCATCAGATCGGCTCATAACATGTACCTGAACATCCTGAACGCTTTGCCCGCACTGATGTTGTTCGAAGTGTCGCGCACTGCGAATGCGACGTGTGCGGCGGCGGTTGTCCTTTTTGCGATTGGCTTCCCGGCTGCGAAGAGCGCGGTCGCGCGGGCCACGGGCGTCGACAAGGTCGTCGCCTTGAGCAATCTGTGTTTTGCGATCCCGCTTGCAGTTTTCGGTGCGGAGCACCTGTCGGCGGCGAGAGGCATCTCGCAGATCGTGCCGAAGTTTATGCCGTGGCCACTGTTCTGGACCTATCTGGTCGGCTTCGCCTTGCTGTCCGCGTCTTTGAGCATTGCCACAAAGATTCAGGTGTGCTGGTCGGGACTGCTGTTCGGGATCATGATGTTTCTGTTTGTGGCGATGATGGACCTGCCGGGAACGCTGACAGACATCCACAATCGGATTTCGTGGGTGCTGTTGTTTCGCGAGCTGTCGTTCGGAGCCGGGGGTTGGATGCTGGCGGCAGCAGCGATGGATGAGCGGCTGGCGCGAGCCCGGGCGACGCTGATCACGGTGGGCCGCATCGTGATCGGAAGTGGTGCCATTTTATGGGGGGTCCAGAATTTTCTTCATCCACTCAACGTTCCCGGCGTTCCTTTGGAAAAAATGATTCCCGCGTGGATTCCGGGGAAGCTACTGATCGGCTATCTCACAGCGGCAATTCTTCTGGTTGCTGGGGCTGGCATTCTGCAGGGCAGGAAGATGCGAACGGCGGCCGCATATCTTGGTGCCTGGATTTTGCTGCTGGTGATAGTCGTGTATGGTCCGATTCTGATCGTGGGACTGTTGAACCCAAGCACAGACGTCAAGGTGGAAGGGATCAATTACTTTTTCGACACGCTGCTGTATGCTGGAACCGTTTTGGCGCTCGCCAATGCGATTCCGCGTGCTGATTGACCACTAGAAGACACAAGGTCCTTCGACTGCGAGATGGCTCGGCTTCGCCGAGCGATCTCTCCGCTCAGGATGACAAAACTGAGAAGGAGTGCCGGCGAGATCACTAGAAGACACAAGGTCCTTCGACTGCGAGATGGCTCGGCTTCGCCGAGCGATCTCTGCTCAGGAGGACAAGGCTGACCGGCGAGCTGCGTTGCTGGGTCCGGCTAATTATGGATGTGAGGACTCTGGGCGGGATTGGAACGTTGCGCCGACGGTCCTTTGACGACCCTCACTTCAAAGCTGACGGGGAGAGTTTTCGGCGGGAAGCATTGCGCGTTGTCGCAGGCCTGGTAGCGCAGCACTCCTCGCATGAGATATTTCCCGGGCGAGACTGAGGTGAGCGGGTGCACCATCACGTTGACGGTGAAATCGCCGCTGTAGACATTCAATTTTTCGTCGGGAGAGAAGGGGAAGACCAGATCCTTGCCGGGGGGGTATTCGATCTTACCCAGAACAATGTCGGTGGGCAGGTCCATCTTGAGTGCGGTGGGAATCAGGAATTCTGATCGAGGCGTGTTCGAGTTGATGTGAAAACCAGAGGCCACGCGGAAATTGAGCGGGACGTTGGTCTGGGTCGCGCGCTTTGCGGTCACGGTTGGAACCGGGGCGATCGACACGGAAGGTGATTTACCCAACTGTGCCCGGACTGAGGAAGCCGACAGCAAAATCACAAACGCAAATTGCGACAGCCGATTTGGCGAGATCATAACTTTTCGATGCCTAGACGCCTCAGATCAAATGGTAGACGCGTGCACTCCTGCTTTCTATTGCTAATTCTGAGCCTGCGCCACCAAAGGTGTGGTGTCCGTCTGGACGGCACCCACCTGCGAGCTTAAGGCCTTCTTCACGGCGTCCTCTATTTCGGCGCGGCCTTTCAGGCCGATAATCCGGTCCACAATCTTGCCATCGCGACCGACGAAAAAGCTTTCGGGCAAGGCCGGAACTCCGCCGTAGGCATCACCGACAGCTTCTTTTCCGATCAATACGGGATAGTTCATGCCCATATCTTTGGCGAACTTCTCAATCTCGTCTTTGCCGGAATCGTCCATTGCTACGCCGACCACTTGGAGGCCTTGCGATCCATATTCGTTCTGCAACTCTACGAGCCAGGGAGTTTCAATTTTGCAAGGGCCGCACCAGGTCGCCCAAAAATTTACCAGGACCGCCTTCCCTTTGAGATCGGCGAGGCTCAGGTTCTTGCCATCGAGTGTTTGAAGAGTGAAGTTGGGCGCGGGAGTTCCGTAGCCGATGCCGGGCGCGTGATCCACGCCAGACCGGCGGGCCATGTGGAAGCCGAAATAGAGCATTCCCGCCGCGACGATCGCGACAAAAACCAGCGCCATAGGATTGCGGCGCGGAGGCTGTGGAGGCGGCTGAGGTGCTGCAGGTGCTTGGGGCGGAGCAGCCGAGAAGTTAAAATCTCCAGCATTGGTCACCGGTTGTTCGATTTTCGTGTCTTCCTGATGCTCAAACTTTGGTTCCGATGTAGACATAAAACCAGTTCCTCTTTACAAAGCAAATCGATTTAAAAATGACAACCAGCTCGAGATCAGAGTGAAGCGTCCGATCACGAGCAATATACCGAGGGCGATCAAAAGCCCCCCCGAGGCGACTTCGAGCGCGTGCATGTGCGAGCGGAAGCGGCTATAGAATTTCAGGAAGCGCTCCATCAGGAGCGACGTCAACAGAAACGGGACGGCCAGACCGAGCGAATACACGCCGAGCAGCAGAATGCCTTTTACCAGCGTGTCCTGTTCGCTGGCGAGGGTCAGGATCGCGGTCAGGATCGGGCCGAGGCAAGGCGTCCAACCGAAGGCGAAGGCGAAGCCGATGATGAATGCGCCCAGCGGCGTACTGCTGCCCTTCACGCTATGCAGTCGCGCGTCGGTGTAAAGCGCTTTGATCTTGAAGATCCCCGTCAGGTGCAAGCCAAAAATAATGATGACCACGCCGGCCACGATCGAGAGCGTGTGCTTATAGCGGGCCGCGACCTGTCCGATTTCGGTGGAGATCGCTCCGAGCGTGACAAAAACCACACTGAAGCCAAGGATGAACCCGACGGAATTCACCATGACGCGGCGCATGAGTTGTGCGTGAGGCGACTTCAGTTCCTCGACACCGGCGCCTGAAATGAGCGAAACGTATCCCGGGACGAGCGGAAGCACGCACGGTGACAGAAACGAAATCAGGCCCGCGACAAAGGCCGCGATAGGAAGAGGTAGAGTCGACATTCGTCTTTATTGTACCTGTTGGGCGATGCTCATCTGAATAAGACGCGGGAAGGGCCGTTTAGTTTCAGTGGCCAGTGGCCAGTGGCCAGTGGCTAGTGGTCAGTGACAGTCAGTGACCAGTTCATGATTTAGCTGACCACTGATCAGTGGCAACTTGCTTTCAATGTTTCGGCTTTTGTGCCTGACGAGATGCAGGAGTCGCCTCAAGAGAAATCTGGCCGGGCGAATCGGCCAGTTTGCGGATCACTTCGGTTGGAACTGCGGCCAGCAAGACGGCCCGGTTGCTCTGCTGGCGCACTTGCAGGCTGTCGAAGAAGGCTTTTACGTCGGCGTCCGTGCCGGGCGATCCGACGGAGGCCTCGGCGCTGTGAAACATGGCAAGAAAAACATTTAGTTTGTCGGTGATGGTCTGGGCATCTTCGTCATTGAGCGCGAATGCCTCGGCGCGCAGATGTAGCACTCCGGCGCGAAGGGGCAAGTGAAGCGGATTGTAGCTGGCGGAAACCACGAGATCGGCCGGCTTGGGGAAGATCGAGGACCACCCTTCAAAGCCGGGCGCGGCGGGATCGACGCGCGCCATCAGCCAGACCGGGCTGCCCAGTTGCACTACCTTATAGTAGCGGCGCAGAAAGGCCGGGCCACCGAATGGAGAGGCCAGACGCCGGGACCGGTCGATCATCCCGTGGATGACTGTTGCGTCCTCGTGATTGGACGCGGCCACGGTGTCGACCCCGAGAATCGCGATGCGAACCGTTCGGCCATAGATTGGGATCGAGAAGATGTCCACGGAATTATAGTTTTCGACAGAGGTCGCCATCTTCCTGATGTACGCCTTGCATCGGTCGGTGTCGAAGCGTCCCGTGAAAACCTCGGAGAAACGGGGTTCTGGAGCGGTGCCGCCGGTGCCTCCTCCCGGCCAATTGCCCGGATAGTGAATGGCGAATGCCACGGCGTCGAGATCGCGCTCGAAGTCGAAACCGGTTTCGTGGATGAACTGCTGATACTCGGGATCGTGGGTGACCGGGTAAAAGGGCTTGCCGTTATTGACGCGGCGGATCCAGCTGTAGTTGGCGTAGAGAAAGCCGTCCGCAGTGGGTAAGAGCCGCGCGGGTTCGGGCGGGGCGTGCTTGCGGAGTGTAACCGCGAGATCCAGCACCGCGGCGATGAGGACGACCGCTAAGAGAATTGGGAGAGTGCGTTTGAGTCGCATGAAATGCGGTCAGGGAATGATAGCATCTGGAACTCATACTTGGCCCTCTCCGTATGTAATCCGTGGCTGGAGTTTGATTTCGCTGGCGATTCGAAGGCGATCGAACGAGTGTCCGGTCTCGGACAGGTGATTTCAGATGCGGACGATAGCCGGTGACTTCCCGTGAGCCGCGGTTCTTTGAGCCCACGCGAACAATCACTTAGCGCCACAGAATATGGTTACCCAGGTGCTGCTGTGACAGAGCGCACCCCTACGCCAGAAAGGCAATCACATGGTTTTCCACGATCTCAGGATTGCGATTCGCCATTTGCTGAAGTCGCCCGGCTTTGCCACGACTGCCGTGTTGATGCTTGCCCTCGGCATCGGAGCCACCACCGCTGTTTTCTCGATTGTGGAAGCTGTCCTCTTACGACCGCTGCCATTTCCGCAATCCGAGCGGCTCGTAACTCTGGGCGACATTCTTGAGGGCGCGAATGTGGGAGGCGATGGCGAAGCGGGCGTTACTACCGAGGACATCCGCAACTACACTCGCGACACGCACGGCTTCGAAAGTCTCGGAGGATATCAGGAGAGTAGCTACGAACTGTCCGGCTTCGGGGAGCCCGTCAAGGTGAGTGCGACCCGAATGTCGGCGGGGGTGTTTCCGGCTCTCGGAGTCGCGCCACTGATGGGGCGTTTCTTTACCCAGCAGGAAGACGACGGCAGCGTGGAGGTCGCAGTCGTAAGCTACTCGATATGGCAGAAGCGGCTGCACGGCGATCCACAAGTGTTGGGAAGCAAGGTCCAACTCGATCGCAAACCCTATGTGGTAATTGGTGTCATGCCGCGGGATTTTGAGTTCCCGCTGCGTCCCGGACATTTGGACCAGGACGAGTTGTGGACCCCGATGAGTTTCACGCCGCAGGAACTGGGAGGGTCAGGTGCGGCGAACTGGGACTACTCGATGGTCGGGCGCCTGAAGCCTGGGGTTACACCAATGCAGGCGCAGCAGGATGCCGAGCGCGTCGCCAAAGAGACAATGCGCGGCTATGCGGTGTTCATGGCGAGCCTTCATATCCACGCGGCTGTTCGGTCGCTTCACGAGGCGACGATCTCCGAGGCGCGCCAACTGATCCGCATTTTGTTTCTCGCCGTCCTGGTCGTGTTGCTGATTGCGTGCGCGAACTTGGCAGGATTGCTGCTCGTTCGCGCGATCCGCCGGCGCCGCGAATTTGCCATGCGCGTGGCGCTCGGGGCGGGGGCGCTCGCTCTACTTCGGCAGGCAGTGCTAGAAAGTTTGGTACTGAGCGTCAGCGGTGGAATTCTTGGGTTAGCTCTGGCTGCCGTCGGGTTGCGGGTGGCTATCAGCCGCCTGCCGGAGACACTGCCACGCATCAATGAGATCAGCCTGAATTGGCCGGTGGTGTTGTTTGCTATTGGACTTGTCCTGCTGACCGGGATAGGCTGCGGACTCGTTCCGGCATTCGCCGCTTGGCGAACGAGCGTCAACGAGACCCTGAAAGAAGGGGGCCGTACGGGATCGGCAGGCGGACATGCGTGGCTCCGGTCGTCGCTCGTCATCGGAGAAATTGCGACAGCACTTGTTCTGGTCGCAGCTGCGGGTTTGTTGTTGCGCAGTTTCGAGAAGATGCGGTCGGTCGATCTTGGTTATCGTGCCGACCATGTGCTTTCGGGGGCCTATTCGCTTCCGGCAAAGCAATACGGCACGCAGCCGGCGATCGATGGATTCAATCGGGAATTGATTCGTCGCGTGCAGCAATTACCGGGCGTGAAGTATGCGGGCTTTACAACCTTCTTGCCAGCGAGCGGAAGATTCAGCAACTCCACGTTCGTCGTCGAAGGCTATGCGCCACCGCCTGGCGCGGATATGAATCTGGCCACATTCGTGACGATCGAGGGCGATTATCTGCAGGCCGTGGGCGTACCGCTGCTCGCAGGGAGATTCTTTACTCCCGAAGATACGGCAGACTCGCAGCTGGTTGCTATCGTCAACCAGAAGTTTGCCCATCACTACTGGCCGGGCTCGGATCCGGTCGGGAAACGGTTTCGCATTGGTATGCCGGAATCACCGACGCTCTGGATGACCGTTGTCGGCGAAATCGGCGACATGAAAGAGAATTCGCCTGACGAGCCGACGAGGGAACAGTGGTACCAACCGAACGCACAGGCCGAGAAATCTATGGGACCGTTGGCATCGAAAGACACTGTATTCGGAGATAGCGGCTTCATCGTTCTGCGCACCGTGTCGCAACCGGACCTGACCACGAACAGCCTGCGGGGGGCCGTGCGGTCGGTCGACCCCCAACTCGCGCTAACGCAGGTGCAGAGTCTGGAGCAGTCGGTGAGCGATAGCGAGGCTCCGCGCCGGTTCAACACCTGGCTGATCTCTGCCTTTGCCATTGCGGCGGTTCTGTTGGCCGCGCTCGGTATCTACAGCGTTATCGCTTTCTCGACGGCAATGCGCATGCAGGAGATGGCGATCCGAATGGCTTTAGGATCGCAACGGTCTGGAATTCTGGGACTGGTTTTTTTGTCAGCGGTTAAGCTGGCCCTGGCTGGTTGCGTTGTGGGGTTGATAGCCGCCGCTGCAGCATCGCGTTTGCTCGATTCGCTCCTATTTGCGGTCAGTCCGTTTGACCCGCTGGTTCTGTCGCTGGCTGCCGTCTTCGTGGTGGCGCTGGCGGTAGCGGCTTCACTGCTTCCCGCCAGCCGGGCCGCCTCGATTGATCCGATGCGAGCATTGAGGGCGGAATGAATGCGTGCCGAGATCGCGCTGATTCATCGCCAACCGTCAATTGCTTGCAGCTTCTCAGTTTTCGGAACAGGCCCTGCAGGTTGACCCTTTCCAGCCCTCGCCAACCCACCGAGCGGATTTACTATAATCGACGATTTTGCAGTAACAATCACCGCGCGCTCTGACATCCGAAGGAGAAGCTTGCATGGCTTTCACCGAATCACCGCTCAGTCGCTGTCGCACGGAGTTGCATGTCAGGCGGCGGCGCGGACTGGAGTTGTTCTGTCTCTCATTCCTCGCCCTGTTTCTCGAATTGATGGTGATTCGCTGGGCGCCTGCAGTAGTAAGGCTGATCGCCTACTACGCCAATCTGATATTGATCAGTTCCTTTCTCGGTCTGGGTGTGGGAGCGATTGTCGGCAAGAAGAGAAAGTCAGTTTTTGGATGGCTGCCAGCTCTAGTACTGATCAACGTCGTATGGCTGTTGATTGCCCATTTCATCACGCTGCCGACGACGGCTTCGGAAAGCAGGTTCTACACACCTAGCCCCAGTTCGTGCGCTATGTGAGCCTGGTGGGTATCTTCGTCAGCAACGCAATCATGTTCGTACCGCTGGGACAGCGAATCGGCTCGATCTTCGAGGCGCTCCCGCCCTTGCTAGCTTATTCCTGGGATTTGGGTGGCAGCCTTGCAGGAACGCTATGTTTCGGGATTTTCTCCCTGAAGTACTTTTCGCCGATGCTAGGAATGGGAATTGTGGCTTCCGCGATTACTTTTCTTCTTCCGCGCAGGCAGTGGTTGCGATCGGTTCCGATCCTGATTTTGTCGCTTGCAGGGGTGTATTTTTCCGTGAGTCCAAAAGCGATATGGTCGCCCTATTACTACATTGTCGTGGTCTTGCAGGGCGATAAGCACGGGAATACCCCCATACGAGAGCCGCAACCGGGGCTGCGCACGATGCAGGACCCGCCCATCTACGACGTGAGGGTAAATCACTATTTCCTTCAGAGTGACGGCACCTTCGACCCAAGCCGCTATTCTCCGCAGAAGCGTCCCCAGATACTCGACGCGCGGTTGCAGTATGACCTTCCATATGCTTTGTCTCCAAGCCACCGAAGGGTTCTGATGTTGGGCGCGGGAGGAGGCACGGACACACAGATCGCGGTGTTAAACGGCGCCGAACAAGTTGATGCGGTGGAAATTGACCCCGTGTTAGTGACGTTGTCGAACCGATTCAATGCCTCGAGAATTTACGAAGATCCACGGGTTCACGTCCACGTCGAGGACGCCCGCGCTTTCCTGCGACGCTCTAGCGGTGGATATGACATGGTGGTCTTTGGGTTCTTGGACTCACAGACGCTGTTCAGTTCGATGAGCAATATCCGGCTGGACGGCTATATCTATACCGTACAGAGCATGCAGTCGGCGTTTCGTTTGCTGAACGAGAACGGAGTGTTGTCTCTCTCCTTTATGGCCGGGCATGAATGGCTTGCCCAGAAGTTAGTTCGCATGGTCGCACTGGCTACAAACCAGATGCCGGTTGTGTATGAGAGTCAGGGACAGGTCGTAATTTGCGCCTTTCGAGGTCAGCACCCGGAGCCGCCCCCACAATACGGCCGCTTCATGCGTACCGCCTTCCCCGCAGGTGACGACGTGTCCGAAGCCATCGCTCCGACAGACGACTGGCCTTTTCTCTATCTTTCCCACAAAACCATCCCGGCCGACTACCTGATCGTGATTGGAATTCTGCTGGCGATCACGATACCGGCGGTGCTCATGTTACGTGGACGAGGATTCGGAATGAACGACAGTCACTTCTTGTTTCTAGGGCTGGGTTTTCTGCTGCTGGAAACAAAGAGTATCTCTGACTGTTCGCTTTACTTTGGCACCACCTGGTTTGTAACTCTGGTGGTTGTCGCGGGCGTTCTCCTGATGGTGTTGGCCGCGAACCTGGTCGCCATGCGCATGAGTGGTTTCCGCATGTGGCTGTACGCGCCATTGATTGCAACTTTGCTGCTGCTTTACTTGATCAAGCGCGGCGTTATTCTGGCGTTAAGCTTCGACGAGCGGCTGCTGTGGGCTATTCTGGTGGTGCCCCTGCCGATCTTTTTTGCCGGACTGATCTTCTCCACGACCTTCCGCCAGGGGTCGAATCCATCCTCTTTCTTTGGAGCCAACCTGATAGGAGCCATGATCGGCGGATTCAGTGAATATCTCAGCATGATCATCGGCAACCAAAACCTGATGTTTCTTGTTATTGGAGCGTATCTGGTCAGTCTGGGTATCCAAATGCGGTTGGCCAGGGCGGGAAGTGCATGAGGTCTTCGTAGTCAGCGGCTGCAGGCGGCCGATGGCAAGATCCGCCCGTTGCGCCAGAAGTTGACCTTGTGATACCTTAAATAATTGTCCCGGACATCTGGAAGGGATCCGAGGGATAAGTTTGCGCGGGAACGCGCCTTTCCCCAGTTGCTGGCGTAGCTCAGTCGGTAGAGCATCTGATTTGTAATCAGAGGGTCGGGGGTTCGATTCCCTTCGCCAGCTCCAGAGAACGAGCTCGGCAGCGAGCATAGCAGAAAGAAATTGTCCGGCAGGTGGCGGACCCGGCAGTAGCGGCGCAACAGGTTTTTCCAAAACGCACTCCATTCGGAACTTTTCCGGCGAGTCGTACTCTTCGCGGTGTCTTGTGCGCGACCTTGGTTTCCCTGATTTGCGAAAGTCAGTTTTGAGAAATTGAAGCGGGAAGTGTGCTGCGGCTTGTCCGCAGGTTTTTGAGTTTGCGCTTGCGGACGAGAAGCGCGGTCTGGCGGACGGAGCGAAATGGCCGCATCGCCCGAAAGTTGAGCCGTCTAGCGGGCGTGAGCGAAGCGGGAGTCCGCTGGCGAAATCCTGAGCGCATTTGGCGAAGGATCTGTAGTTTTTCGCACAGGTGGGTGAGTGGTTAAAGCCAACAGACTGTAAATCTGTCCCTCCTAGCGAGGTACGAAGGTTCGAATCCTTCCCTGTGCACCAGTGATGAATGTGAATCGTCTAGCGGGAGCTTTGATCGCCTACGCAGCGTTGGGAGTCCTGACCTGGACGACGATCAGCGACACGCGGATTCGAGCGTGCACGTTGGTGATTCTGTTTTTGTTCGCGTTCAAGAGTTGGGTGCGACGGAAAGACGTGATGCATCCGGACGGCGAGCGGGACGCGGACAAAGCTGAGGGCTGAACGCTGATAGCGGACGGCGGAGTGTTAGGGCCGATGTAGCTCAGTTGGTAGAGCACTCCCTTGGTAAGGGAGAGGTCATCAGTTCAATCCTGATCATCGGCTCCAGAGTTTGAGTGGGCGGTTTGAACGGTGGATTTGAAAGGGTGCGGTTTCAGTCGCGCCGTTGAAGTTGGAATAGAAGAGCGGCTTGAGCCGCTGATTTACAGGGCGGGAGTAACTCAGTGGTAGAGTCACAGCCTTCCAAGCTGTTGGTCGCGGGTTCGATTCCCGTCTCCCGCTCCATTTTTGAAGGGGATGACAGTGGCGTTTGAACAGGCCGCCATCAAGGTAGAGAAGGCTCAGGAATTTGCTAGGCTGCAGACCGCCATTGAGCAGGCATTCTTGCCCGAGAAGGTGGAGCGGTTCCTGAAGCAGATGGACCGCAAGGGAATTCGCATTCGCGATTTCGATGCGGTGCTGGCGCAGCGAGTACTCGATGGCGAGACGGCGTTGAACTCGCAGCAGTTGTATCAGGCGCTAACATTTCAGATCAGGCGCAGATGCGCGAGTTTTATCTGTCGAGGCTCGAAGGCGTCGACATCGCGCTGCGACACAAGTTTAAGAAGTTGTACCAGTATTACTGAAGGGTTTAGCTAGAAGCTTAAGAGCTAGGAGCTAAGAGCTGAGTTATGGCGAAAGAGAAATTTGAACGGAATAAGCCGCACTGCAACGTAGGGACGATTGGTCACATTGATCACGGCAAGACGACGTTGACGGCGGCGATCACGAAGGTATCTGTCGAAGCACAATCCGAGCATCAAGTTCCGGTCTTTTGACAGCATCGATAACGCGCCGGAAGAGAAGGCTCGTGGAATCACGATCGCGACGGCGCACGTGGAGTATGAGACGGCGAACCGTCACTACGCACACGTCGATTGCCCGGGTCACGCCGATTACATCAAGAACATGATCACGGGCGCGGCGCAGATGGATGGCGCGATTCTCGTGGTGGCGGCGACGGACGGTCCGATGCCACAGACGCGCGAGCACGTACTGCTGGCTCGCCAGGTGGGTGTGCCTTACATCGTGGTGGCGCTGAACAAGTGCGATGCGGTGGATGATCCCGAGCTGCTGGATCTGGTGGAGCTGGAAGTGCGCGAGTTGCTGAAGAGCTACAAGTTTCCGGGCGATGATGTGCCGGTGATCCGGCTGTCGGCGCTTGGCGCACTGAATGGTGAAGAGAAGTGGGAAAAGCAGATTGACGCGCTGATGGAAGCGGTCGACAAGAGCGTGCCGCAACCGGCGCGCGAACTGGACAAGCCGTTCCTGATGCCGATCGAAGATATTTTCTCGATCTCGGGACGTGGCACGGTGGTGACGGGCCGTATCGAGCGCGGCAAGGTGAAGGTTGGCGAAGAAGTGGAAATCGTGGGCTTCCGCGAGACGCGCAAGACGGTGGTGACGGGCGTCGAGATGTTCAAGAAGCAACTGGACGAGGGCATGGCGGGCGATAACGCCGGCCTGCTGCTGCGCGGCATTGGCAAGGACGATGTGGAGCGCGGCATGGTGCTGGCGAAGGGTGGATCGATCACGCCGCACACGAAGTTCAAGGCCGAGGTGTACATCCTGACGAAGGAAGAGGGCGGACGACACACGCCGTTCTTCAAGGGATATCGTCCGCAGTTTTACTTGCGAACGACGGACGTGACGGGCGTAGCGGAGTTGCCGGCGGGCACCGAGATGGTGATGCCGGGAGACAACGTCAGCCTGGTGATCGAGCTGATCACTCCGGTGGCGATGGAAAAGGGCTTGCGGTTTGCGATTCGTGAAGGCGGCCACACGGTGGGAGCCGGAACGATCGCGGAGATTATTCAGTAAGGCAGCTGTCAGCCATCGGCTGTTCAGCCCTCACTAAAGGCTGCCTGGTGGCGGACGGAAGCATAAATGGTCGAAGGTTTTTACTGAGAGCTGATGGCTGAGAGCTGACAGCTAGGAGTCGTTGAGATGCCCCGAGAAATAGTGACATTACAGTGCGGTGATTGCAAAGAGCGGAACTATTCGACGACGAAGAACCGGAAGACGACGACCGAGCGGCTGGAGTTCAAGAAATTCTGCCGCCGTTGCCGTAAGCACACGCCGCATAAAGAAGTTAAATAATTGGGCGATTGTGCGATCGGTGATTGTGCGATTGAAAAATCGCTCAATGACTCAATTGCTGAATCACTCAATGAATTCAGGGGCGTAAGCTCAACGGTTAAACTGTCGGTCTCCAAAACCGAACTTGGGGGTTCGAATCCCTCCGCCCCTGCCAGAGTTTTTGGAGAGAAGGGTTAAAGGCCAGGAGTAGCGATGTCAGTCGAGACGAAGAAAATGTCAAATTCAATTGCAGTTGGCAGCCTTGGCGAGCGGTTGAAATCCTGGCCGGAGAAAGTTCGGTCTTTCTATAGCGAAGTGCGCACCGAGATGCGCAAGGTGACGGCGCCGACGCTGAAAGACGTTCGCGCGACGACTACCGTGGTCATCATCACAGTGTTTCTTTTCGCGCTGTACTTCGGGATCATCGACTTCATCATCCAGCACGCGGTTACGGCAATGTTCAGTTATTTCAGGGTTCACTAAGGGAAGCATTCATTAAGGAAATCGCAAGCGAGAGCGTCGCGGATCTGGCGACGGAAGAAGCAACTTAAATATGCAGGACGAAGAGAAGAACGAAGTGGCAACCAGTGCAACAAGTGAGCCGCAAGCGGCCGCTGCCGAAGGCGCGGCAAGTGCCGAGGCGCCGAAAAATCCGAACATGAAGTGGTACATCATCCACTCGTACTCGGGCTTTGAGCGCAAGGTAAAGGAGTCGCTCGAGTCGCGGGTCGCGGCCTTTGGGCTGCAGGAAAAAATTGGCAAAGTGCTGATCCCGACCGAATCGGTGACCGAGGTGCGTGGCGGCAAGAAGTACACCTCCGAGCGCATGTTCTATCCCGGCTACGTGCTGGTCGAGATGGATATGGATGATCACGTCTGGCATGTGGTGAAGTCGACGCCGCGCGTGACGGGATTCGTCGGCACGGGACAGCAGCCGACACCGCTTTCCGAAGAAGAAGTGCAGCACATCGTCTACAAAGTTGCCGACAGCCGCGAGAAGCCGAAGCTCAAGGTGAAGTTCGAGAAGAACGAGTCGGTGCGCATTACGGAAGGGCCGTTCGCGAGCTTTACAGGAGTGGTTGACGAAGTGAATGAAGACCGCGAGACGCTGAAGGTGATGGTCACGATTTTCGGCCGCTCGACACCGGTGGAACTGGAGTTTAACCAGGTGGAGAAGGTCGCTTAAAAGCAGTTTCTAGTTTCGGGTTTCGAGTTCAAGGAACGCAAGAGCGCAAGCTTCAGAGAGCTGGGCCGAAAATCCTAGACCCGGAACTGAAGCGGAAGAGAGATCATGGCAAAAAAAGTTACAGGTTATGTGAAGCTGCAGATCGCTGCGGGCAAAGCGACCCCGGCGCCCCCGGTAGGACCGGCGCTCGGTCAGGCGCAGATCAACATCATGGAGTTCTGCAAGCAGTTCAATGCCAGGACCAACCAGAAAGAGATGGAAGGTCTGATTATTCCGGTCGTTGTGTCGGTTTACAGCGATCGGTCGTTCACTTTCATCACGAAGACACCGCCGGCATCGATTCTGTTGAAGCGTGCGGCGGGCATCGCCAAAGGGTCGGGCGTGCCGAACAAGGACAAGGTTGGCAAAGTTACGGCCAAGCAGGTGGAAGACATCGCCAAGCAGAAGATGCCCGACCTGAATGCCGCTTCGATCGACACGGCGATCAAGAGCATTCGCGGCACGGCAAGGTCGATGGGAATCGAAGTGATTGGGTGATTGGGAATTGAGAATTGAGTAATTGAAAACCTAGGGCGCTGCGAGCACTTTCAATCGCCCAATTACCAAATCTCCAATTACTCAATCTAGTCAAAAGCACCACGGTCGTTTGCAGCTGAACGCACGGTGGGAGACAAGGAAAAGTCGAATGAATAAAAAAGAAGGAAAGAACATCGCCAAGGCGCACGCTGCAGTCGAGAAGCGCCCTTATGTTCTGCAGGACGCGGTTCCTCTTCTGCAGAAAGTGAAATATGCCAAGTTTGACGAGACCGTCGAGGTAACGATGCGGTTGGGAGTCGATCCCAAGCACGCCGACCAGATGGTGCGCGGCACGGTCGTTCTGCCGCATGGGTTGGGCAAGTCGAAAAAAGTTCTGGTGATCGCAACCGGCGACAAGATTAAGGAAGCGGAAGCGGCTGGCGCGGATTTCGCGGGCGGCGAAGAGATGGTCGAGAAGATCACGAAAGAAAATTGGACCGACTTCGACGCGCTGATCGCGACTCCCGACGTGATGAAGTCCGTCGGACGTCTGGGTAAGGTTCTCGGCCCGAAGGGACTGATGCCGAATCCGAAAACTGGCACAGTGACCTTCGACGTGGGCAAAGCCGTGCAGGAAGTGAAAGCGGGTAAGGTTGAGTTTCGTACCGACAAGACCGCGTTGGTGCACTGCCCGGTGGGCAAGATTTCATTTACGCCCGACAAGCTGATTGAGAACGCCACGGTGCTGATTACGAGCGTTATCAAAGCGAAGCCGTCGGTCGCCAAGGGCAAGTACATCAAGGGATGCTACCTAAGCTCAACGATGGGCCCGGGGATTTCGGTGGATGTGAGTCCGATCGAAACGGCGGCTAAGGCGTAGTAAGTGGTGACCGGGCTGGTGGCCGGCGGACGGCCGAGGGCGGCTGTCCCCACATGTATACACAAGATTGCGAGGGATCCGATATGGCGGTTACTAGAGCAAAGAAGACAGAGCAGGTCGAGAAGCTGAGTAAGGATCTGAAGGGCGTTTCGAATGTTGTGGTCGCGACCTACACGAAGATGACCGTGGCCCAGGATTACGAACTGCGCAAGGCTCTGCGTGGCGCGGGCGCGAAGTACCGGGTGGTTAAGAATACTCTGGCTGAAAAGGCTGCCAAGGGCAGCAAAGTCGAGGGTGCGCTGAAGGATCTGGCGGGCGTCACCTCGATTGCCTACACCACGGGCGATCCAGTTGCGATGGCCAAGGCGCTGACCAAATACGCCAAGGATGCACCGGAGTTCACCTTTAAGATCGGTGTCGTTGAAGGCCGCGTGATCAATATTAAGGAGATCGAAGCGCTGGCCACGATGCCGTCGAAGGAAGAGCTGATGTCGAAGCTGCTGTTCCTGATCAATGCTCCGGCACAGCGTCTCGCGACCGTGATCAATGCCGTACCGCGGAATCTGGCGGTGGTGGTCGATCAGGCCGTGCAGCAGAAGAAGTTTAAGGAAGCATAAGGGCTTGATTGAGCAATTGGGAAATTGTGGAATTGAAAACCGGCGATTGAAGCTTAGGGGTTTTTCAATTACCAAATTACAAAATCACCCAATTACTCAATGATTTGAGTTTGGTCATCAACAGTCAGGGGTTGCGCGGTTTGTTTGCAAGCGTTGTCTGGCGCTGGAAAATCGGGCCTGTCGCACTGGAAACCGTGGCTTGAGGATGACGAAAGTACGAAAAGACTAATTAACGGAGAATCAACATGGCGGATCTCGCACAGATAGAAGAGTCAATCGTAGGCCTGTCGCTGCTGGAAGCGGCTGAGCTGGTGAAGAAGTTGGAATCGCGTTTGGGCGTGTCGGCGGCGGCAGCGGCTCCCGTGATGGTGGCGGGCGGCGGTGGGGCAGCGGCGGCAGCAGCTCCGGCGGAAGAGAAGACTGAATTCACCGTCGTGCTCAAGGAAGTGGGCGCGAACAAAATCAACGTGATCAAGGCTGTCCGCGAAGTTACCAGCTTGGGCTTGAAAGAAGCCAAGGAACTGGTGGACGGAGCTCCGAAGAACGTGAAAGAAGGCGTTTCCAAGGAAGAAGCCGAGACCATCAAGAAGAAGTTCACTGAGGCTGGCGCAACCGTAGAAGTGAAGTAACAGGACTTGGGTGGAGCGGACGCTCCTTTCCGCTTGCCGGCGTCACGATTCCGGCTTGCGGGACGTGGAGTGCCCGCTCTGCAGGTACTGAATTGCACTGTGCATTGTGCAATATCGTTTTTGTTGTATGTTCTTACTTGTGAACCTCGGGCGGCGATGTTAGCATCTATATAAACGTGGCTTCCTAGGTTTCATTCGAGCGCGAGCGATGCTCGCGGGAAGTTTGGCAGGCTGCTCCGCGGGCAGGCGGAGCGGAAACAGGCCGAGATACTGGCGCGAAAGAGTTCAAATCAGAAATGGCGAAACGCCTCGGTTGGCGTCTGTGGGACACACTGTCTCTACGGGCGCCCTGTCGTCTTTTAGGTTCTGAGTAATCTTTCAGGCTCTAAGTTGTTCTGGCTCTGCACATAGCAAGTCCCGCGGCGCGAAACAAAAGCGCGCCCCACATTCCGCGGTTCTAGGCGTGGCCTTCGGCCGCGCGTGAGATTGGGAGTTTCTTAACGATGAAAAATGCCTTCCGTAAACGCTTTGATTTTTCCAAAATACCGGCCACCATTCAAATTCCGAACCTGATCGAGGTGCAGAAGCGGTCGTATGACCGTTTTCTGCAGATGGACAAACTGCCCAGCGAGCGCGAAGACGGCGGCTTGCAGGCGGTTTTTCAGTCTGTGTTCCCGATCACCGACTTCCGCAACGTATCACAACTTGAGTTTGTGGATTACGCCATTGGTAACTGGGAGTGCAAGTGCGGACACCTCAAAGGTCTGCATCACCTCCGGACCACTTGTAAGAATTGCGGCAATACCGTTATTACCGATCCGTTCCATCCGGGCGAAGTTCTGTGCGGCAAATGTGGTACCTACAATGCCAATACACCCGATTTCTGCAACAAGTGCGGCGACCCGGTCGGATTGCAACTGAAATATGACGTGGCTGAGTGCGAAGAGCGCGGCATGACATACTCCGCTCCCCTGAAGGTCACGATGCGTCTGACGATCTTCGACAAGGATGCTGAGACTGGCAACCGCTCGATTCGCGATATTAAAGAGCAGGAAGTTTTCTTTGGCGATGTTCCGCTGATGACGCAGAACGGTACGTTCATCATCAACGGCACCGAGCGCGTGATTGTCAGCCAGTTGCACCGTTCGCCCGGCGTGTTCTTTGAGACGGCCAACAACCGCACCTATTTTCTCGGCAAGATCATTCCCTATCGCGGCTCGTGGGTTGAATTCGAGTACGACCAGAAGAATGTGTTGTACGTCCGCATCGATCGCAAGCGTAAGTTCCTGGGAACGATTTTCCTGCGTGCTCTCGGTTTGCGTTCCGGCGAAGACATTCTGAAGTCCTTTTACACCACGGATCGCATCGCGGTTCGCGATAAGAAGCTCTTCTGGACGCTCGATCCGACCAGCGAGAAGGCGACGAATTTGCTGGGCATGAAACTGGCCCGCAGCATCAAGAATAAGTCTGGAGATGAGATTGCCCACTCGGGCCGGAAGATCAATGCGCAGGTTCTGAAAGATATTCAGAAGGCGAAGATCACCGAAATTGAGGTCGATATCACGGATCTGGAAGGTGCGTGGACGGCGGGCGATGTTGTCGACACCACCACGGGCGAAGTGATGCTCGAAGCCAACTCTGAGCTGACGGCAGACAAGCTGTCGAAGATTCTCGATTCCGGTGTCGTGGAAATGTCGCTGTTCTTCCCCGAGCGCGATGACGTGGGAACAGTGATCAGCCAGACGCTCAAGCGCGACGCGATCAAGACTCCACAGGAGGCGTTGATCGAGATCTACCGCAAGTTGCGTCCGGGCGATCCGCCGACCCTGGACACGGCGACCGCCTTGTTCCATGGAATGTTCTTCGACCCGCGCAAGTATGACTTCTCGCGCGTAGGCCGCTTGAAGTTCAACATCAAGCTGTTCGAGAACCAGGAAGCGACCTCGCTCGACAAGCGCACGCTCGATCCGGATGATTTTTACGCGACCATTGCATACCTGCTCAAGTTGCGCAAGAACATCGGTGCGGTCGACGACATCGATCACCTCGGCAATCGCCGTGTTCGCGCGGTCGGCGAGTTGATGGAGAACCAGTTCCGCATCGGCCTGGTCCGGATGGAACGGGCGATCAAAGAAAAGATGTCCGTCTACCAGGAAATGTCGACGGCCATGCCGCACGATTTGGTCAATGCCAAGCCGGTGATGGCTGCGATCCGGGAATTTTTCGGATCGTCGCAGTTGTCGCAGTTTATGGATCAGACCAACCCGCTCTCGGAGATCACGCACAAGCGACGTCTCTCAGCGCTTGGGCCGGGCGGTCTTTCTCGTGAAAGAGCGGGATTCGAGGTCCGCGACGTTCACCCCACGCACTACGGACGTATCTGCCCGATTGAGACGCCGGAAGGTCCGAATATCGGCCTGATCTCGTCATTGAGCTGCTACGCCCGAATCAACGACTACGGCTTCATCGAGTCGCCCTACCGCAAGATCAAGGGTGGACGCGTTATCGACTACGTCACCATCGTCAACGTGGGCGATAGCGACTTCAAGGTCGGAGATCACATCGAGAAGCACGAGATCGAGAAGATCAATGGCGATCTGAAAGACAAGCGCAAAAAGCCGGCAGCGATTGAGCCGTTCTCGTTCTATCTGTCAGCTTGGGAAGAAGATCGCCACACAATCGCCCAGGCCAACGTGGAGCTTGACGAAAAAGGCCGGATCGCTGCGGAACTGGTCAACGCCCGTAAAGCCGGAAACTTCGTCCTGGTCAGCCGCGAGGAAGTCGACTATGTCGACGTAAGCCCGAAGCAGTTGGTTTCGGTAGCTGCATCGCTGGTTCCATTCCTTGAACACGACGACGCTAACCGCGCGCTGATGGGCGCGAACATGCAGCGCCAGTCGGTCCCGCTGCTCCGCGCGCAAGCGCCGATCGTCGGTACCGGGATGGAAGGCGTTACAGCTCGCGACTCGGGTGCAGTCGTTCTGGCCCGGCGCAACGGCATCGTGGATTCGGTCGACTCCGAGCGCATCATTGTGCGCGTCGAAGGCGAGCATCATCCCACGCAGCTGTCGCGCGAAGTCGGCAGCGACATTTACCAGCTCACGAAGTTCAAGCGCTCGAACCAGAACACCTGCATCAATCAGAAGCCGGTGGTCAAGAAGGGACAGCGCGTACTGAAGGGCGAGATCATCGCTGACGGTCCTTGCACCGATCATGGCGAGCTGGCTCTGGGACGAAACGTCCTGGTGGCCTTCATGCCGTGGCGCGGTTACAACTTCGAAGACGCGATTCTCGTGTCCGAGAAGATGGTGAAAGAGGACTACTACACCTCGCTGCACATCGAGGAGTACGAGATCGAAGCGCGCGACACGAAGCTGGGTCCGGAAGAAGTCACGCGCGACATTCCCAACGTCAGCGAATCGATGCTCCGCAATCTCGACGAAGCGGGCGTGATCCGCATCGGCGCCAGCATCAAGCAGGGCGACATTCTGGTGGGCAAGGTTACGCCAAAGGGCGAAACTCAGCTCACGCCGGAAGAGAAGCTGCTGCGTGCGATCTTCGGTGAAAAGGCCGGCGACGTGCGCGACGCTTCGCTCTACTGCCCGCCGGGCATTGAGGGCGTCATCGTCGACGTGAAGATCTTCTCGCGCAAGGGCCAGGAGAAGGACGAGCGCGCGAAGGCGATCGAGGCCACGCAAATCGCCAAGTTGGAAAAGAATCTTTCGGACGAAATCCGAATTCTGACCGACGAGCGGTTGAAGCGTCTCGACAACATCCTGGGCGGCAAAGAAGTGCAGGCCGACCTGCACGACGAGCGCACCAACAAGCGCCTGCTAACCAAGGGCACGATGCTGACGCGCGAAGAAATCGAGCGCATCTCGACCCGAAATCTGAAGCGCATCAAGTATGCGGATAAGGATCCGCGGGTGAACGAACAGATCGACGAGATCGAAGAGATGACCTCGCGCCAGATCGACGTGCTCAAGAAGATCGTCAACGAGAAGAAAGACAAGCTGACCAAGGGCGACGAACTGCCGCCGGGCGTGATCAAGCTGGTCAAGGTCTACATCGCCATGAAGCGCAAGCTGAGTGTCGGTGACAAGATGGCCGGCCGTCACGGCAACAAGGGTGTCATCGCGCGCATTCTGCCGGAAGAGGATATGCCGTACCTCGAAGACGGAACGCCGGTGGAAATTGTGCTCAACCCGCTCGGCGTGCCTTCCCGTATGAATGTGGGCCAGATTCTCGAAACCCACCTCGGATGGGCTGGCTTTGTTCTGGGTGAGAAGATCACAAATCTTCTCAAGGAAAACACGCGCACGGAGGCGATCCGCCGCGAGTTGAAAGCGTTGTTCAAAGACTCGCAGCTGGCCGACATTATCTCCGACATGAGCGACGAAGAGCTCGAATCGGTGGCTCCGACGCTCACCAAGGGCGTGTTCATGGGATCGCCGGTATTCGACGGCTCCAAGGAAGGCGAGATCAAGGCGTTGCTCGAACACGCCGGACTGCCGACGTCGGGTAAGACGAATCTGCGCGACGGCATGACGGGCGATAAGTTCGAACAGCCGGTCACCGTGGGCTACATCTACATGCTGAAACTGTCGCACTTGGTGGACGACAAGATTCACGCGCGGTCTATCGGGCCTTATTCGCTCATAACCCAGCAACCTTTGGGCGGCAAGGCGCAGTTCGGCGGACAGCGTTTCGGAGAAATGGAAGTCTGGGCGCTGGAAGCGTACGGTGCGGCGTTCATCCTGCAGGAGCTGCTGACGGCGAAGTCCGACGACGTTTATGGCCGAACCAAGATCTACGAGGCCATCGTCAAGGGTGAAGCTGCCATGGAGCCCGGAGTGCCGGAATCGTTCAACGTGCTGATCCGCGAGTTGCAGTCGCTATGCCTCGACGTCGAATTAATCAAGGCGTCGGAGAAAAAGCCGACGGCGAGCGCGGCAGCGGACTAAGAGCAGTGGTCAGGGATCAGGGTTCAGTGGCCAGTATGGCGCACCCGGGTCACTGACGACTGCGGAATCAAATTTTTTGAAGAACAGTTTCGCGGAGCGAACAGCTCTCGGCTAACGCGGAACAACAAAAACTGGTAACTGGCCACTGACCCCTGGCCACTTGCTTTGAGAGCAGGAAGCGGAGGAACACCTTGTTTCGTTCGAGCCCATTTGAAATGGCAAATGTGATCGCGGACTTCGATGCTATTCGTATCAGTTTGGCCTCTCCGGAAAAAATCCGGAGCTGGTCACACGGCGAAGTCACGAAGCCCGAGACCATCAACTACCGCACCTTCAAACCGGAGCGCGATGGATTATTCTGCGCCCGCATCTTCGGACCGGTCACGGACTGGGAGTGCCTCTGCGGCAAGTACAAGCGCATGAAGCACCGCGGCGTGATCTGCGACAAATGCGGCGTGGAAGTTACGCTCTCGAAAGTTCGCCGCGAACGGCTTGGCCACATCGAGCTGGCGTCGCCCTGCTCGCACGTCTGGTTCTTCAAGGGATTGCCCAGCCGCATCGGCCATTTGCTGGATATCTCGTTGCGTGACCTCGAGTCCGTACTCTATTTCGAAGCTTACGTTGTGGTGGAACCCGGCGACGCTCCAGTCAAAGATCGCGAAGTGATTAAGGATGAAGCCAAGTTCCGTGAACTCGATCAGCAGTACCGTCCGGCTGGATTCAAGGCCATGATGGGCGCTGAGGCGATCAAGGAACTGCTCAAGCGCGTCGACACCGACGGCCTTTCCACTGAACTACGCGAGAAGATGAAGAACGAGAGCTCGCTGCAGAAGCGGCTCAAGTATGCCAAGCGTCTGAAAGTCGTTGAGGCCTTCCGCAAGAGCGGCAACAAGCCGCACTGGATGATTCTCGACGTGATCCCGGTCATCCCACCGGAGCTTCGCCCCCTGGTTCCACTGGATGGCGGCCGCTTCGCGACGTCTGATCTGAACGATCTGTATCGCCGCGTGATCAACCGGAACAACCGGTTGAAGAAACTGATGGACCTGCACGCCCCTGAAGTTATCGTGCGGAACGAAAAGCGCATGTTGCAGGAAGCCGTCGATGCGCTGTTCGATAACGGACGTCGTGGCCGCGTGCTGCGCGGGGCGAACAACCGTCCGCTGAAGTCGCTCTCTGACACGCTGAAAGGCAAACAAGGACGCTTCCGGCAGAACCTGCTGGGCAAGCGCGTCGACTACTCTGGACGTTCCGTGATTGTGGTCGGTCCCGAACTGAAGCTGCACCAGTGCGGTCTGCCCAAGAAGATGGCGCTCGAATTGTTCAAGCCATTCATTTATCACCGGCTGGAGCAGACGGGCAACGTCACGACCATCAAGCAAGCCAAAGAGATGGTCGAACAGCAAGAGCCGATCGTTTGGGACATCCTGGAAGAAGTAATTAAGGATCACCCGGTATTGCTGAATCGCGCTCCTACGCTTCACAGACTCGGTATTCAGGCGTTCGAGCCCGTGCTGGTCGAAGGCAAGGCGATCAAGATTCACCCGCTGGTCTGCACGGCATTCAACGCAGACTTCGACGGCGACCAGATGGCGGTTCACATCCCGCTGTCTCCGGAAGCCCAGGTTGAAGCCAGCGTGCTGATGCTGGCCTCGCACAACATCCTGTCGCCCGCTTCGGGTCAGCCGATCACCGTGCCCACGCAGGACATGGTTCTCGGTCTGTATTACCTGACCAAAGCGAAGCCGGGAGCGAAGGGGGAAGGCCGCGCCTTTGCCAACATCGAAGAAGTGCTGATGGCCCTCGATGCCGGTGAAGTGGAAACACTCAGCCCGATCCGTCTGCGCTACTCGGGCGAACTGATCGACCTGACCACTGCGTATGACGATCAGGACATCATTCACACAGAACCGGTGCAGGTTGAGCGCTCTTTCGTGAACACGACGGTCGGGCGTGCGATTCTGAACGACCATTTGCCTGAAGGCATGCCCTTTATCAACGGCCTGCTCAAGAAGAAAGGCATTGGCGCGCTGGTGAACTACTGCTACCTGCGCTTCGCGCTCGAAGTGACGGTCAAGATGCTCGACGAGGTCAAGTCGTTGGGCTTCCGCTTCGCGACGCGTGCCGGCTTGTCGATCGGCATTGATGACATGGTCATCCCCGACAGCAAGAAGGTGCTTGTCCGCGACGCCGAGAAGCAGGTGGTGAACGTTCAGCAGCAGTATCTGGACGGCGCAATCACCAACGGTGAACGCTACAACAAGGTGATCGAAATCTGGTCGGGCATCACGGAAAAAGTCGCCGACGAAATGTTTGGTGAGATGCAGCGCCGCGACAAAGAAGGCGAGATGAACCCGATTTACGTCATGGCCGACTCCGGCGCTCGAGGATCGAAACAGCAGATCCGTCAGCTTTCCGGTATGCGCGGCTTGATGGCGAAGCCGTCGGGCGAAATTATCGAGTCTCCGATTACCGCCAACTTCCGCGAAGGATTGACGGTGTTGGAGTACTTCGTCTCGACGCACGGCGCGCGTAAAGGATTGGCCGATACGGCACTGAAGACCGCCGACTCGGGCTATCTGACTCGCCGTCTGGTCGACGTCGCGCAAGACGTGATCATCAGTGAATACGATTGCGGAACTGTCGACGGCATCTACGTGCAAGGTATTGTCGAAGCCGGCGAGATCATCGAGCCGCTGCGTGACCGAATTGTCGGCCGCGTATCGCTCGAGAAGATCAAGGACTACGACGGCAACGTGATCGTTGACATCAACCAGGAAATCACCGAAGACCTCGCGGGAGCGATTCAGGCTGCCGGTATCGAGCGCGTCAAGATCCGCTCGGTGCTGACGTGCGAATCAAAGCGTGGTGTCTGCGTGATGTGCTACGGCCGCAACCTGGCTTCCGGACGTCTCGTCGAGCTGGGCGAAGCGACTGGCGTCATCGCGGCGCAGTCCATCGGCGAACCTGGAACGCAGCTCACGATGCGTACCTTCCACATCGGTGGTACGGCGTCGCGAGTTTCCGAACAGTCGCGTCTCGATGCCAAGAATAACGGCGTTGTGCGCTTCATCGGATTGCAGACTGTCAAATCGAAGACCGGCGATCTGGTGGTGATGAACCGTCAGGGTTCCATCGCCGTTGTCGACGAGAAGAATCGGGAACGCGAGCGCTACTCGGTTGTGTACGGCGCCAAGGTCAAGGTCAATGAGGGTGATCCGGTCACTCTGGGCCAGGTCATGGTCGAGTGGGATCCTTACACTTTCGCGATCCTGACCGAAATCGGCGGCACCGTCCAGTTCAAGGATCTGCAGGAAGGCGTCACGCTGCACGAGGAAGTCGACGAAGTTACCGGCCTATCGCGTCATGTGGTCGGCGATTCACCCGACGAGAAACGCCAGCCCGCGATTGTAATCAAGGGAGGCAAGAGCAGCAAGCGGTATCTGATGCCCTCGCGCTCTCACCTGATGATCCAGGATGGCGACACCGTAACTCCGGGCGATGTGCTGGCCAAGATCCCGCGCGAAACCACCAAGACCAAAGACATCACGGGTGGTCTGCCGCGTGTGGTCGAGCTGTTCGAAGCCCGCAAGCCGCATGAAACCGCGGTCATCAGCGAAATTGATGGCACGGTGAAGTTCGGCGAGGTCTCGAAAGGACAGCGCAAGCTTTACGTCACAGCCGATAACGGCACCGAAAAGGAATACTCGGTTCCGCGCGGTGTGCACATCAACGTGCAGGAAGGCGAGCGCGTCAAGGCAGGTGAACCGCTCATGGACGGCCCGCTCAACCCGCACGACATCCTGGCCGTGCTTGGCGAAAAAGAGCTGCAGGCTTACCTAGTGAACGAAATCCAGGAAGTCTACCGACTGCAAGGCGTAAACATCTCGGACAAGCACATTGAAGTGATTGTTCGCCAGATGATGCGCTGGGTGAAGGTAGAAGACGTGGGCGATACGCGCTTCCTGCTCGAAGAGCAGGTCGACAAGTTCGCCTTCCGGGAAGAGAACGAACGGGTGATTGCGCAGGGCGGCAAGCCGGCCACTGGACGGCCGCTGCTCCTCGGCATCACCAAGGCTTCGCTCTCCACCGACTCGTTCATCTCTGCCGCGTCGTTCCAGGAGACCACGCGCGTGCTCACCGAGGCCAGCATCAACGGCAAGGTCGATCACCTGCGGGGTTTGAAAGAGAATGTCATCGTCGGACGCCTCATCCCTGCCGGAACCGGCATGGAGTATTACCGCAACGTGCGGCTCTCGCCAGAGATGGAAGAGGCTGCCGCCAAGGTACAGGCGGAAGTCTCGGCTGCTTATGAAGAAGCCGAACGCGCGCTCGAAATGATGCGTCACGAGGGCGAAACGGACGAACTCACAGCGGAATTACCTGCTGGCGAGTAAAGTAAATGACCTAGGGGTTCGGGGCCGTGAAACTACGGCCTCCGGACCCCTTTCTCACAATCATCAAATACTGATGCACGCTACCCCCCAGCGATTGCGCATTGAGGAACCTGTTGCACTTCCTTCTTTGCGCGTAGTACCCGAAGGCCCTACTCTAAAACAGCGTATGTTGCGCTTGCTCCGGCTGTTGCGGATCTCATTCTGGCGCGCTTTTGTCCACGACGCTTTTGCCACAGCCAAAGCGTCCGCCTATTCCTCGATTCTCACCTTTTTCCCCGTCTTGCTTATTGTGGGATCCGGGCTGGCCTCGTGGCGAAAAGGTGCGCCGTACTTGCGCGAGATTTCTTATGCGCTAGGCAGCATCCTTCCGGCGGGAACCAATACCGCCCTGAACTATCTCAAGTCCACGGGAAAACACCCAGTCGGATTTTTGCTGACGACTTCTGTCATTACACTGTGGACCGCGTCCGGCGTTATGATCTCGTGGATGGACGGATTCCGCCGTTGCTATGAGCTGCCGAAAACCTGGGGATTAGTCAGAGAACGTCTGATCGCCTTTCTGCTCGTTGTTTTCGCATTAGTTCCGATGACCTTCGCGACGTTGCTGGTTGCGGTGGGCACCAAATTCGAGACGCGGCTCCTCTCCTACATCGATCCCGACTTCAGCCCATACGTACTGTTGCTTTGGGGAGTGAGTCGCTGGTCGATTGCGACGCTCACCAGCATTTCGGTGATTGCGCTCATCTATCATCACGCGGTTCCTCGCACCCAGCCATGGCACAGCGTGATCCCAGGGGCGGTGCTGGCGACCGTCACGTGGTTTTCGGTGACCGTGGGATTTCGCGCCTACCTCCAGCACTTCGGTGATTTCACTACGATCTACGGATCGCTAGGCGCGGCGATGGCATTGCTGGTCTGGATGTACTTGATCTCACTCATGGTGCTGGTCGGAGCCGAGTTCAATGCGCTGCTATTTCCTCGCGCCATGTTGGGGAAAGAACTGACGGCGATCAATAGCTCCAAGTAGAGACGTTGCTCGCAATATCTTACTTACCGCTTTTTGGATGGCTGCAGGCAAGACGTAGCAAGCTGCGTCCCTACAGCAAAAAGAATCCTGTCGAGGAATTGTTTGAAAAGAAGCGCCAACACGCCACAGGAGAGTTCTATCCCGGCGAACTCCGTCCGTCGCGCGAAAATCATTTGCACCGTCGGTCCCGCGTGCGGCAGCGAAGCCATGATGCGCGACCTGCTTCGCCTCGGCATGGACATCGCGCGTCTGAACTTCTCCCATGGCACGCACGAGGACCACGCCAACAACATACAGCGCCTGCGTCGCGCTGCGCAGCGCGAAGGACGGACCGTCTGTATTCTGCAAGATCTTCAAGGCCCAAAGATCCGCACCGGCCTCCTCGAACAGCGCAAGCCGGTTTTTCTGAAAACTGGATCGATCGTAACCATCACGCCCGACAATGCCCCAGGCAACGCGACTCGGATCTCCACTACGTTTCCCGATCTCTCGCGCGAGCTTTCACCCGGAGCCCGGATCCTGCTGAGCGACGGCCTGATTGAATTGCACGTCCGCGCCGTACGGGGTAAAGACATTCTGTGCGACGTGATCAACGGAGGCCTGTTGGGCGAGCACAAGGGTATTAATCTGCCCGGAGTGGCGCTCTCCATCCCCGCACTGACTACAAAAGACCGCAAGGATCTGGAGTTCGGGTTACGCCATGGCATCGACGCGATTGCCCTTTCTTTCGTACGTACGGCTGCCGATGTCGCTGAAGCCAAAAAGATCATTACCTCTCACCAAAGCGATGTACCGGTGATCGCCAAGCTTGAAAAGCCGCAGGCGGTCGACCATCTTGAAGAAATCCTGGAGGTTGCCGACGGGATCATGGTTGCCCGCGGCGATCTCGGGGTCGAGCTTGCCCCCGAAAAAGTTCCGATCATTCAGAAACACGTGATCCGCCGCGCCTCTGCCTGGCGCAAGCCGGTGATCACGGCGACGCAGATGCTCGAATCGATGATTGAGAATCCCCGGCCCACTAGAGCGGAGGCCAGCGATGTTGCCAATGCCATCTTCGACGGTACCGATGCCGTTATGCTCTCGGCTGAAACGGCCAGCGGCAAGTATCCGCGCGAATCGGTTTCGATCATGTCGCGCATCGTCGTCGAAGCCGAGAGCAACATTTCCGACCTTGGTCAAATGCGCCGGCGCCGCGAGCATCGCGGGCTCTCAGTGGCTGAAACTATCTGCGAGGCCATTGCCCACGCCGCCGAAGATCTGCCCATGGGGGCAATCGCGATTTTCACCGAAACCGGCAATACTGCCCGCATGATTTCGAAGTACCGGCCGAAGGTTCCGATCTACGCCTTCACCCACATCGAACCGGTGGTGCACCGGATGAACCTGTATTGGGGAGTACATCCGGTGCGCTGCCGCCAGCCTCACTCGGTTGAGGAGATGGTGCTCACGGCCGAGCAGGTCCTTGTCAGCCGTGGCCTGCTAAAGGCGAAAGACGTGCTAGGAGTCGTTGCCGGCACGCGGCAGTCTTCCGGTTCGACCAACCTGATGCGCCTTCATGTGGTCACCGAACAAGAGGCCGAGCGGATTTCACATGGTAAGAAAAAACGCTCCCCAGCCCGTCGCACGCTATAATTCCCGCTTATGGCACAGGAGATCCTCTCGGTAGCCATCTGGGAACCCATCCCCGACCATGAGGCCGCGGCGCTCGAAACCTTCCGTGAACTGATGTCCATTGTGGCCAAGAAATCCTATGGACGAGACATGCTTTATCGCGATCGCGACCATCATTACGTTTTCCTGCGCTATTGGAAGTCGGAAAACGCCCGCCGCGCCGCCCTCGAAGATCCCGAAATGCTTCGCTGCTGGGCCAAACTGGGCAATGAAGTCCAGATCGTAAAGGTCTACGAGACGTTGAGCGAAGTAGCCACAGTTGCGGCCGAGTGAAGTGGGCAGCACATCACTGTTTGCCGACTAAGTAATTCCGGAGCGTGCATCCCACGACCTGTAAAAAGACTGCACAACCACTGCGTCAGCAGGATTACTACGGCAGGAGGATCATTCGAAAGAAATGCGGGATCTTCATTCACTTGCCGGGCGAGGTCCGTTCCGGCGAACGACGGCGTTTGTGAATCAGCGGATTTTCAAAGAGCTCGCATTTCACCCAGAAGACCGTTTCGTAGACGTCGGATGCGGAAATGGATTTCTGCTTCAGGCAGCCCGAGAAAGTGGTGTAAGGACAGCGATCGGTTTCAATGCTACGGAGGACGAAGTTGCGCCAGTCCGGGCACGCGGCCTGGACGTGAGGCGAGGGCTGACTGATTCGATCCCCCTGCCCGATGGTTTTGCTTCCGTCGTCGTTTGCAATTGCGTATTGCTGCTGGTCCCCGAAGCGAAGATGGCGAACAGTCTGCGCGAGATTGCAAGAATCTGCGAAAAGGATGCGCGCATATGGCTCGGCGAGATTCCCCGGATAGAGGAAGGTACCGGGGTTCCCATACACCACAGCATTCCAGAAATGCTAGCGTGGTTACTTCGGGAGCGGGGCGTGAGAAGTTTCTTGGGAATGTGCCGCCGGCTTCTAACCGGTGCCCAACGTGGTCCAGTTCTTGTAAACAGCCAAGCCGCGATTTTCTTTGCGGCACCCGAGGCCTTCATCAGGATGGCGCAAGAAGCTGGCCTGCGAATCGAGCGTCACTTTCCCCATCAAACTTTGGATGAGAACGAGCAGCCCTGCTTGCATTCGACCCGTCACGATTATCTCTTCCGCAAAGAGTAATCTCCGAGCGGAAGTGCGGGACGGAACAGTCCCTGCGTCGGACCGATTCAATGATCGACTAATGATCGACGTTTGTTGGATTAAAATGAGGCCTTGCCCAACTCCTCCGTCCGCGAATTTGTCGACCGCGCTGTCGAGCCCAACATCATTGGATTCCTTCATGTCCCGGTAAATCCCAATCAGCGCGGACTGGTTTTAACGCACGGCGCAGGCGGCAACGCGCAAGCCCCGCTTCTCCGCGCGCTGGCCGAGACTTTTGCCCAGGCCGGATACACCGTTTTGCGCTGCAACCTTCCGTACAGACAGGCACGAGCGTTCGGCCCACCCGGTCCCGGAGATGCCGCCCGCGACCGCGCAGGTCTAAAGAACGCCTTGGCCGCGATCAAAGGGATTCTGGGTCGTCCATATTCCGCGCCGTCCGAAGAGCCTGCCCGGAGCCAACGCAGTGAATCAAAGACGTGGGAGCAAGTGTTTCTCGGTGGCCACTCGTATGGCGGACGTCAAGCCAGCATGCTCTGCGCCGAAGAGCCCGATCTGGTCTCGGGCCTGTTGCCGCTTTCGTATCCGTTGCATCCACCGCGCCGTCCGGAGCAGCAACGAACCCAACATCTTCCAGACCTGCGCACGCCAACCCTATTCGTTCACGGCACGCGCGATCCTTTTGGCACGATTACCGAGCTTGAGCGCGCGATCAAGATGATTCCGGCCAAGACAAAGCTGCTGACGGTCGAGGGCGCTGGTCACGACCTGGGGTTCAAAGGAAAGAAGGAAGAATTGCCAGAGCAGATTGTGTCAGAATTCATGAAATTCTTCGCGTACTAAACGGAGTGACCGGTTCGCGAAGCGAGGGTGTCCCACAGTTCAAGGTAAGGATGACGGTTATCGTGCGGTTCAGTTGACCCACCCCGATTTCCCGCCGCCATTGCCCTTCCGCGGATCGTCATCGGGAGGTACGTAATTCCCGTGCTCATCAAAATGCACATCGCGATCGTGCTGCCGCATGTAAACCTCGAACTTCTTTGCAGCCCGGCGGCGTTTCCAACGATAGTAGGAGTTGCGCAGTCCGTAATAGCGTTCAGAAACGTTAGCATTCACCAAAGCCGGCTTCGGCCCACGCCTCACATAAAGCCATCCGAACAGCAGGCCTCCCAGATGTGCGACGTAGGCGACGTTGCCGCCGCCAGACATCGCCAACGCCAGCGTGATCACGATCAGAATGCCGATGAAATATTTGGCTTTGATCATGAACGGAAACGGAATCATCATAATTTCGTTTTCCGCAAACAAAATCCCGAAAGCAATCAGGATGGCAAAGACACCGCCCGACGCGCCCTCGGTCGCCGTCCCTGGGTTGCCCAGAATGTGCCCATACGAAAGCGCCACGGTCGTGATGGCCGCGCCAATCACCCCGATGAAGTAAAGCTCAATAAAACGGCGCGTACCCCATGCGTTTTCAATCGCAGACCCGAACATCCACAGCCCCAGCATGTTGCCAAACCAGTGCATAAAGCCTTCATGCAGAAAGCTGTAGGTCACGATCTGCCACAGAAAACCCCGTTGCACCACATCGAGGGGCACGAGCGCACAGTAATACTTAATGAACAGGCCGGCAGGAATTCGAATAGCATTGAAGAGTATCAGCAGCAGGAATACCCCGGTGTTGATCCCGATCAGCCATGTCACCGCCCGTGTGAACGGGGGCAGGCTTAACATCATTGGTTCGCCAGTTCGCCGCACCTGTGATCTCTCCAATTCTTCAACCAATTCTACTCGTTCATTGATTCCGTCGCGTTCTGTCAAGGGGCGACGCATAACACGGCTCAACAATTACGGCAATCGGAGGAGTGAAATGACCATATCGCGCCAACCGACCAGTGAGTTGGCACGGTGGGAATCTCATCATCACTAAGCATACAGATCAATCAGCCGCCCGCTCCAGTCAGCAGGGCCGGTCGTATAGGAAATGTAATGGGCGATCGCCAAGCTTCCTACAGGAGGGCTCCAAGCCGATGCAGATACATGCTGCCCGCCCGAGCCCATCTCATCGCTCTGGGAATCCTCCACGGGGGTTCCGCAGATGCAATTCGCCTCGCCTCGGCGCGTCGGAGACGACCAAGCGAACGCGTCGGCGGTGGGAACAAGAACAATTTGGGCTGCACGGTTTGTGATCGCCCGCTGTGTCAGAGGCACCAGGCTGGTCGACACATCGGACTGCGACGGGTCGACCAGATTCACGGACGCTGGGAGCAACTTAATTGACATGGGAAACCAGTCTGCCAACTCTCAATCTATCGGCAGTTGCGGGCGCGATGTAAGGAAAACTGCGGTCAGGGTGGCGACAGGGGCGACTCGCGGCAAGATCAGTGTAATGGCTGCTCTAGACCGAAGGAGGAAGGTTCAGACCGATTTGGACCGCTATTTCCGAAATGAATTCCCGTCATGAAATCGATCAAGATGTTTTCCACAAGTAGGCCAAATCGATAGGCCTGAGTCTTCGCGAGGTTCGCGCGAAGACCCATCCGCGCTTGGCCTTCGGCCCCTTTAAGAAGGTCAGTCCAAAGGACGTAGTAGTCCTCTCTCCGGTGGCTCGATTGCTTGGATGAGATCGACGTGACTATGTTGCCATCGTTCCGAGGAGAAATGAAGTACTTCCTGCTCGCTCTAGCATTGCTGGTTCTTACCGAAAACTTGGCAGGACAAGAGACCGTCACGCAGATTAATCGGCAAATCGCATTCTCCTTGCCGGATGTACCACCCACAAGCAGAAGCGTGCCTCACGATCCGGTGGGCGAGATCAAAGCATATCCTGCATTGAAGGTCGAGCCACCCGAACTCAATGGCGAGGTCCAATCAAAACAGGACGCGACTTCACCCTCTGACCTTGAGCCATGGCTCAACTCATTCGTGCCCCATCCTTATGTAATGATCGGACCCTCATTAATGGGTGGAGGCTATGCCGTTTTGGCCTATCGGGCAGAAACAGGATTTTATATCGAGAATCGGCAATGTGTGATGAAAGGAATTGCGTCGTATGACAACGGGCATATGGTCAATGACGCCGATCAGCCGAATCCCAAAAGCCATGATCGCAGCTTGGAATCAGCGATTTACTTTCGGCCGCCTATCGCATTCCTGTCTGGACACTGGTTCATTGGAGGAGGCTTTCGTTGGAGTCAGCTCTCAACGACAAACTACACCAAGGATGGCAGCAGACCGCAATTCGGCGGTGGATACGACCTTGCCACTCGCGCATGTCCCGGCTGCCGCCGCGAGTTCTCGATGCGAATTGCGCTGGACTGGATCACAGCCGGAAGCGATTGGGAAAACGGCAGTCATGGGCCCCAGATTGCTTTTTCTATCCCCAGCTTGCGAGAGCAGCGCCACTGGTTCTGGCAACAACGTCTCGGCATCTATCGCTTTCACGACACCGTCACTGACCGAGGCAATCTCTCATTGACGCGAGAAGAGCAATCCCAAAAGCACTTCGACTCATTTCTGGATTTTGGGATTATCTATAGGTTCTAGGAGCACCGAAGAACTCGACACCACGACGAAGTAGGTAATGGGAAGCATCGACCGACAAAATGAGTTCAGTCACCTTGTTTCGGCTGGAGGAAATGAGCATATCTGGGGCTTCCGAGCGAGGCCAGCGAGAGCGGGCCGCAGTCGGAAAAAAGACGAAGGCCGACTACTTCAGCATTTTCGGAGGCAAGCGCGCCCTTGCCCGCGTCGGACCTAACTGATCGGATTTGTTGGAACTGGCGGAGAGGGAGGGATTCGAACCCTCGGTACAGGTGTTAGCCCGTACAACGGTTTAGCAAACCGCCGCATTCGGCCACTCTGCCACCTCTCCGAGGAGCGCAGCTGCGAAACAACTTTGGCCTACGCGTCTGTAAGTCTATCACTTACCCATAGGCCGGGCCATATATTCGGGCCGTCCCCGACGAGGCCGCCAGACTCTTGGGAGCGATCAGGGATAAGCCCCCTACTCTTAAGGTAGGCGCGGTATGTTCTGGAAAATGACTTCTTAATACAGTAATTCAACAGTTGTGCACTGATCCCGCGGTTGTCCGGTTCTTCCCGCTCGTTGTGACCCAACCGTAGTAATGTCGCCGAGGTGTGTCTACGTGAGCCGATTCGCTGCTGCCCCGGACCATAGCGGAGGAATCCGCCGTAACCTGTTGCTGCTGATCGTTGGATTTGCCGCCATCGTGTCCTGTGCATGCGGCACTAGAGGCAGCAACAGCGCAATGGTGACGAATCCCCCGGCAACTCAACCGTCCTATCCTTCCACTCCACCGGTTGCCATCACTTGGACGCCTATGAACAGTCCCTATCCCGCTCCTCCAGCGTGCAGCCCGCCCACCTCGAATTGTGCTCCGCCCGATGCCAGCGGCTCCAACGATTTCCCGCTGTCGATCTCGAGTCCGACGGATGGCGCAACCGTGACCTCGCCCGCGAATATAGTCGCCACGGCATCCCCGAAAAATCCCATCTTCTTTATGCGTGTGTACGTTGATCAGCTGGCGGTCTATTTCACGTTCACGAACTCGATCAACACGCAGCTGTTCATTGCTCCAGGGCAGCACACGCTGGAAGTAATGGCCGAGGACAAGCAGGGATACATATCCGCGACGATCCTCAAAGTCACTGTGACTTCACAAACTCAGACCACGATCAGTTCGATTCAAGACATGCCAGGTTGGCAATCGTGCGGGGCGTTGTTTCCACCTGGATCCGGACGTGCGGGGCAGATTTGTGCCGCCGGATTCGGCACACCGCAGTCGACGATGACCGAAAACGTGTCCAGCCCAGCGATGGATGGGAAGTCCGCGCAGTTCAGTCTGGGAGGACCGTGGGCCAGCTGCACCAGCCCTCCTGCATATTGCAACATGTTGTACTTCAATCCTGTAGCTGGTGGGGATAACGTCAGTCACTTCACCTACGATTTGTACTTTTATATCGACAAGCCCACCGCCCCGCAGGCCCTGGAATTCGATATCAACCAAACATTCGGAGGCAATCGCTGGGTCTGGGGATCGGAATGTAATTTCAATGGATCGAAGAAGTGGGACATTTGGGACGACGTTAACGGCTGGACTCCGACAGTTTTCGACTGTAAGCCTTTCCCGGCCAACACCTGGATTCATCTCATATGGAACGTGGAACGAGTCGGGAATCAGGTGCACTACATAAGCCTTACCGTGGGCCATCAAACTTACAATGTCGACACCTATTTTAGTAATCAGGCTGATTGGACATTGGAGGAGATCGATGTCGCATTTCAGATGGATGGAAATTATGAGGAGGAGCCGTACAACGTCTGGCTGGACAAGGTGAACTTGACTGCCAACTGAATTACTCAGGAACGATCTAAAACGTCAGCAATTGACCGCATTTCTGACCGCTCGCAGATGTTGGTCTTCACAAAATTACGCGAAGGCATCGAGGAGAAATGCGAAGGATCGGAGGCAATTGCAAGGCCCAACATCTCATCTGGATTGTTGGCTGCACGGTATTGACGGTGATCGTGGGTGCATCAGCGGGGTGTCAAGGACTACCCAAGAATGTGGCTGATTGTCCGATCACTCCTACCGCGCCGGCTAATTTGTCAATAGTCCCGCCGGCAATTGAGCCGCCGCCCCCCGCTCTTTGCGGATTTCCCTTGTCAGTCAGCAGTCCGGCGAATGGGGCAACAGTAAATTCTCCGGTGCCCATTCTCGCGGCTGCAACGCCTCCGGACCCGATCTATACGGTACGTCTCTACGTGGACGGCTCCGCCGTTCTCTACACGCCGAGCGCAACGATCAACCAACTGATCTGGATGCCAAATGGACAGCACACGGTGGAGATCGTGGCAGAGGACACGGCTGGTTATGTCGCGACCACATCGATGCAGCTCAATGTGATCGGCCAGGAGCCCGGAGCCGTGAATCTTCAGGACCATCCTGAATGGGTCTCGTGTTCGGCGTTAATTGCGGGATCAACGTGTGCCGCAGGCTTGGGAGTGGCGAGCTCGAGCTTAGCGCTTCACCAGTCCACTCCCTCCCTCGATGGCTCCGCGGCGAAGTTCAGCCTGGGAGGAGATCATCCTTACTCAAACGAGCTGTACTGGACGCCCATCGGGGGCGGGGACAGCGTGAGCCACTTTACGTACGACCTTTATTTCTACGTGGATCATGGGGACGCCCCGCAATCGCTGGAGTTCGACGTCAATCAGGCTTTCGGAGGAACTCGTTGGACATGGGGAACGCAGTGCGATTTCAATCAGACTCACGAGTGGAATGTTTGGGATCCTCTCCACGAAATCTGGGTGCCCGTGCCAATTCCCTGCAATCATTTCCCTTCGGACACGTGGATTCACCTCGTCTGGAAACTGGAGCGCGTTGGGAATCAAGTGCACTACATCAGCGTCAGTGTTGCCGGTCACGAATATCCGGTGGATGTGTATTACACGGCGCAGCCCAACTGGTACCAGGAAGAAATCGACATTGCATTCCAGATGGACGGCAACTATAAGCAAGAGCCCTACGATGTGTGGCTCGACGAGGTAAACCTGCTCGCGAATTGAACGAATAGACTTGCACTCTTCCTACAGTTGCGACCAGGGGCTTCTACAGAACTTCTTTGATATCGTCCGCGAGCGCATAGTACTACGCTTCGTCGTAGGAGGGAGTCATGCCGGAAAAACAGACTTTGGAACGTGCTCGCGAGGACGCGCGTGAAGGAAAAGCTCCGAGTACCCAGGCGGGAGAATTCGTTCGCGAGGAGATGGATCATATACGGGAAGGCAAGCACGGTGCTGCTTCCACAAAACAAGCGATTGCCATCGGTCTCTCAAAAGCACGGCGCGCTGGAGTGAAGTTGCCGGTACCGGAGGGAAAACAATCCGAAGCCACCAAAGAGAAAGCCAGCAGAGATTTGCAGCGCGGGCAGAGCGGCTCTAGCCACAAAGTATCTGGCAAGCGCTCGCGCGCAACCAGTCAGGCATTGAAGAAAGAGGGGCATTCGGCGGCTTCGAAATCCGAACTTTCAAAACAAGCGCGTTCCGCAGCGCGAAAGCGCGGACCTGCCGCCAGGCACGCCGCAGCGGTTAAAGCTAGTCGCACGCGAAAAGCTGCGTAACCGTCCATCGTTGAGATTGGAATTTGATTCGGAAACTCAAAGCCGGGCAGTATCGTCTCTACTCGCGCAAGAAAAACGCGAAGACGGGGAAGCGAAGAAACCTCGGAACCTTTGCGACGAGACGAGCGGCAGAAGCGCACGAGCGCGCGGTCCAGTTTTTCAAACGTCGCTAAAGGATTTGCAAAGCTGCAGAGGAGTTTCGCGATGTGAAACCGTTGCAGCTCTGTATGGCCGCAGCACTTGCAAACTTTCCCACCGTCGATGCGTCCTCTTAAATCAGGACAGTTGTCGGGCGCTCGTGCGCAGCTTTTCGAATTCGTATGTTCCCAGCCCGCGTTTTGCGGCTAGCTTCAGATACGGAAGCGCATCAACTTCTATGTCCCAGTAGGCTTTCGCTGCATATGCGTCGACTGCGACTGGATCCGTCGACGCGAGCAACGTTTTCTTGAGCAACACGTCTTCCAGATTGCCTCCGGTTGGACCATTTCGCAGCAGAATCCTGTAGCAATCGATAATGGTCAACGTCGGACGCACAAAGTCTGCGAGGTCTACGAGACTCTCGTGAATTTTCTGGTGCAACTGATTGCGCTGCCCGCCGAGTATCCCGTACCAATTCTTCATGCCCAGCGTCGTGCCGGTAAGACCATGATGCTTTGCGATGGGAACATTGATGATTTTGTCGGCGTTCAGGAAGGGCTCAAAAACAGGCCATGCGTGCAGTACTTCCCCCTGCAGGTTGACTTCTTTGAAGTTCGAAGGATCAGGCAGAATCACTTCCGCGCCCACCTGCTTTGCCGCCTCTGCGATGCCAGACCTTTGAAAGCAGCGCCGCGGTTCGTTGCAGCTCACATCGGTCACTACCACTCGCTTTGCCCCCGCGCCCAGGCACTGCCGCACGACTTCGGCGACTACGTCAGGGTTTGTGTTCGCCGCTTGTTCCGGAGTGCGGTCCCAACCGATATTCGGCTTCACCAGCACGACTTCTCCCCGCGAGACGAAGCGCTGTATTCCCCCGAGGTCGTTGATCGCTTCTCTCACCAGCGCAGCAGGATCGTTACCCTGCAGAATCGCGATCTGCGGATAATTAGGATCAGCCGGAACCGTGTGTCCGCGCCTGGCGGCACTCGCCACGGCTGCTTCGGGACGGAAGCTGTGCTTGCTGAGCCAAACTCCAAGGCCGGTCGCGCCCGCGCCAGCACCTGCGACGCGTAACAGTCTGATGAGAGCGTCCCGACGGCTCAATTCAGCGACGTTGTTTTCCATAGCTACTCCCCTATCAGAAATGCTCGATTGACTCCGTCGTTCTTAACTCTTCTTGCTGTTGAGCAAGATTTGGTTCGTGCGAGAGCGACTTTCTCCCACGCTGGTAACGTGGACCGCAGGACGGTCTTGCACCGGACACGCATGTTCGCAAGCGCCGCATCCTACGCAGTGCGATGGGTCCAGATAAGGCTGCTTCACTTGCTTCACATTTCCGGCGGGGTCCGTTACTTCCGCAGGGCGCAAATAAATTGCCTTTGGAGAAGTTGGGCACCATTCCTCGCACACGATGCAATCGGTTGCCATGGCCCAGGGAAGGCATCGGCCGCGATCATAAAACGCGGTCCCTAAACGGACCGGTGCTGTAGAACCGCCGACGTCAACCGACCATCCTTTTTCTTTCGGAGTGATTTTCCAGATTGCCCCCGTAGGACAAACCTCCGAGCAAAGCACGCAGCTCGTCTCGCAATACCCGATGCGAGGAACGAGGACCGGCGTCCACAGTCCCTCAATTCCAGCTTCGCTAAGCGCGGGCTGCAATGCGTTATTCGGACACACCTTCATGCACTCGCCGCAGCGGATACATCGGGAGAGAAAGAACTCTTCATCCAGGGCCCCGGGCGGTCGGAGCAAACGTTCATGACGCTCAATCGCAAATCCCGGAGTGCTGCGCATCAGTGGAACCAGCGCTGTTCCGGCCGCCAGCCCCGTCAGAACTTTCCGTCGCTGCAGGTTGGTGCCAGCCACCTTTTGTACGGGAAAGAACTTGAACTGCAAACCGTGCTCAGGACACTCGCTGACACAGTTGAGGCAAAGATGACATTCCGGCTGATGCCAGGGAACACCGCCGATCGGATCATCGCCACCCTGACAGCGAAGCAGACACCGGTTGCAGTCGTTGCAATGCTCGGGGTTTTTGACCAGCCCCAGCACCGACCAGCGAGAAACGATTCCTAGCAGAGCGCCAAGCGGGCAGATGGCTCGGCACCAGAAGCGGGTCACGCGCAGATTGAGCGCAAGGATAAAGGCGAAGATGACCCCCAGCCAGACCCCTTGGTGAAAGTAAGGTTGTTTGAAGTTGAGGAGTACTAGCCCCAGCGCAAAGTGCAGAGCCATCCCGATCGAGCTGACAACGCCAAGGCGGCTTTGTTCCAGCCAATGCAGCCCTGCCTGCAAGCCATAGTTCGTTGTGGGTAAGACCGACAGTCCCATCGAGCGGACCAGGAAGGAGAAAGGATCGAGCCAACCTACAATGCCAGTGCCCAGCAATGCGCTGACTAAGACTGCAATCAAAATGTAGTATTTCGTGGTCTGCCAGCGTTTGTACCGGTTGGATTCAAGCAATTGTCTCCCGCGTTTACGCTCTGACCGGAGGCTTCCGAAAAAGTGATGGATGGAACCTAACGGGCAGATCCAGCCGCAGAAGAAACGTCCCAGAAACATGGCGGGAATGAGAATGACCAGACTCCAGAGCAGACCGCGATACAGACCATGGCCCGTTAAAGCATTCGACAGACTCACCAGAGGATCCAGTTGGAAGAAGAGCCCAACAGGGTAGGGTAGCCGAATGTCGCTACTTGAGGTCGCAATCGTGCCGCGGAATTCTGTCCGAATCAAAAGAAACAAGAAGAGGAGAAAAAACAGGATCTGAGATATGAGACGAAGCCGTGTGGGTCGGAGCCAGCGCACAAAATATCCTCGGTCCCGCCACGTGAGCGGGAGAAAGCAGCCCTCGACACAGATATCCTCCTCGCAAAATAGCGGTGCCGAGTTGCGGTTCCATGTTCAGTTCTGGATCGTTCGCTTTCCGTGATCGAGATCACGAAGGGCTGTGTCTTACACGTACCGCTATGACAATAAATGACTTAGCGCGAGACGCAATTTCATTTTGACTGCCGGGCATCTCAAGTCCTTAGGCATGCAACTAACAAATTAGTTGACATTTCTGTGGGTCATACGTCTCTAATAAGGCGGGGGAAATTCGGTGGCACGCAATAAATCAGCAACCTTGACGGAAGCCGAGTTGCGCATCATGAACGTGCTCTGGGAGAAGGGTTCCGGCACCGTGCATGACGTCCTGCAAGGTCTGCCCGGTGATCCGCCTCTAGCCTACAACTCGGTGCTGACGATCATTCGCATCCTCGAGACCAAGGGATATGTGAGGCACGTGAAAGACAAACGGGCTCATGTTTATACGCCGAAAATCGATCGGAAAGACGCGACCCGGGTCGAAGTGCGGCATCTCGTCAGCCGTTTCTTCGGCGACTCCCATGAAAAACTTGTCTTGAACATTCTGGAAGAGCAAAGCATCGACGCCCAGGAGCTGGCACGGCTTCGGCTACTGCTGGAAGGGACCAAATGATCGCGATCGTCTCTCCAGCAATACACACTGCGTCCCATCTTCTAACGGTTCGTATGATCCAGTCTCTTGTCGAGGGATCGCTCATCGGACTATTCGCCACATCGGTGCTCCGGCTACGCCAGCAAAATGCGGGGACAAGGTTTGCGGTTTGGTTCTCCTCTCTGGTGGCCATTGCCGCTGTTCCAGTCGTCAGCGGTGCGTGGTTGTGGCACGGAGGAGCGGCATCGCAGGCTCATGCAGTTGTCACTTTGCCCGATTCCTGGGCCATATGCGTTTTCGCAATCTGGACGGTGGTATCGGCATGGCTTCTGCTTGGAGTGGTGAGAGGTGTCTGGTACTTGCGAACCCTCCGCAGAAGTTGTGTAGATTTGGACCCGTCAAGCCTGAACCCCATCCTTCAGGAGACGGTTCGCCGTCAGCAACAAATAAGAAATGTCGCGTTGTGCACATCGGCTACAGTTCGAATTCCGACGGCAATTGGTTTGGTCAACCCTGCAGTTGTGATTCCTGATTGGGTAATGCAAGAGCTCTCTACCGATGAGCTGAATCAAATTCTCCTGCACGAGTTCGCGCATCTGCGCCGCTGGGACGACTGGACGAATCTAGCCGTTCAATTTGTAAAGGCCATCTTCTTTTTTCATCCCGTAGTGTGGTGGATTGAGCGTGAAACTGCATTGGAAAGAGAGATGGCTTGCGACGATGCTGTCCTCGCACAAACAGAAAATGCTCGCACTTACGCAGAGTGCCTAACGCATCTGGCAGAGAAGAGTCTGCTGCAACGCACGGTGGCGTTGGCGCATGCGGCTCTTGGCAGGGTCCGTCAAACCACCCAACGGGTAACGCGAATTCTCGACTCGAATCGTCCGCAAGCTCAGACGGCAGCCTTGAAGCCAGTGGTTTCGTTGATTGCGGTATTCGCGATCGGGTGCGGCCTCTGGGGTGCACGAACATCGCGCCTCATCGCGTTTGAAGGCAGCACAACTGATCAAAGTATCGCAACCATGGCGACGAATTCGCCATCTTTCGCTACGAACGGGATGACTGCAAACGTTATTCCGGCAATGGCACGAACGTCACAGGTTGTCGGGATAACCCAAACAAAACTAAAACTGAAGACCGGAAGCTTCGTCCCCAAGAGTTCCCTAAGACCTGCGGGGCACGCTTCCTCTGTCGCACCGCGGCATCACAATTTAGTGCAATTGACCAGTGTGAGGATCCAGCCCGTACCTATCACGGAAACGGTTTTCGTGCTGATCCCCCATCCGACTCTGAACTCGGAGAATGGGCAGCTCTATCAGATAGAGATGTGGCACGTAGTCGTAGTGCGCACCATTGTTAGTCCCGCCGCGATTCAGATTTCTCACAAGGAGATTTAAAGCGAAGTAGAAGCAAAGCGTTGAAGGTTTACCCAGATTAACTAAGAAATTAGTTGATCAACAAAATTTGGAGGAATGTAGAAAATGAATGTCGAAACGTGGTTTAACGAAAACAGAAAGAAATGGATGCGACGTCTGGCATTGCCGGTTCTCGCCGTGGCCTTCGCCGCGTCCGCAGCAACTTATGGGTGGGTGAGGCCCACGGCCGCCAAGGCCGCAGTCATAGCGCCTTCCGCCGCACCTTTGGACACAAACAGCGTGAGTGCGTTGCTCTCGCTTGATAAGGCGATGGAGACATTGGCTGCCCGGGTTACTCCCGCCGTGGTCAATGTCACAGTCACTTCTCGCGCCAAGCCGGATTCTGCAAACAATCAGATGCCGGACGACATGCAACAATTCTTCGGTGGCAACGGTCCCTTCGGGCAATTCTTTGGTCCGCATATGCGCCAGCAACAGCAGCCTCAAATCGAGCACGGCATGGGAAGCGGCGTAATTATTTCGCCGGACGGTTACATTGTCACAAACAATCACGTGGTCGACGGAGCGGTCGATATTCGCGTGACCACCAGCAATCGTCGCGTCCTGAAAGCGAAACTGATCGGAACCGATCCTCTCACTGATCTTGCGGTACTCAAGGTGAATGCTCCCGACTTGACCAGCGCGCCTTGGGGCGATTCGACTGAAGTTCGCCCTGGCGAGACGGTTCTGGCTTTCGGTAACCCGTACGGTTTTCAGTTCACGGTTACGCGTGGAATCGTGAGCGCCATCCACCGTGCAAATCCCGACGCGTCAAATCGTGCTAAGCCGGGAGAGTTCATCCAGACGGATGCGGCTATCAATCCGGGCAATTCCGGCGGACCATTGGTAGATGCCCGCGGTGAAGTCGTCGGAATCAATACCTTCCTCGTCTCGCCGTCAGGTACCTTCTCGGGTATGGGCTTCGCAATTCCTGCCCAAATCGTGCAGCCGACCGTCGAGGAACTTATCAAGAACGGCAAGGTAACCCACGGCCACATCGGGATCGGCATTTCGGATGTCACTCCGGAGAATGCGAAGTTCTTCGGCGATTCGTTAGCCGCAGGTGGAGTTGTAACCCAAGTCGAGCCAGACTCTCCGGGCGCGAAGGCAGGGCTACAGATCGGAGACGTGATCACGGCGGTCAACAGCCACAAAGTGGCGGATGCCGGGGAACTTCAGGTCATGATCGCTCAGATGCAGCCGGGCAGCAAAGTCGATCTAGACGTTCTGCGCAACGGCAAGACCATGAACGTCCCGGTTACGCTTGAGGCACTCGGCAATCACAACAACGAAAGTGGATCTTCCGCCGAGAGCAATGGCAAAATGCGGTGGGGTCTTGGTCTTGGAAGTCTCACGCCCGACATGCGGGACCAACTTCAAGTTCCGCACGATGTTCACGGGGTGCTAGTTGAGCAGGTGCAACCTGGCAGCTCGGCAGATAATGCTGGATTGCAACAGGGAGATATCATTCTCGAAGTCGATCGGCACAAGGTCCAGACTCCAAGCGATGTGCAACAGGCCCTCTCGAATATTCCGAAGGGGCAGGATGCGTTGGTTCTGGTCTGGTCCAATGGGGGCAATACGTTCCGTGTATTGCACTCTCCCGAGGGCTCCTAAACGATTGAGCCGCATTCTCGCGAGCTGAATGTGAGGGTGCGGCACGATCTTTTTCCTGAGACTTAAAAGTCTTCTACCTTTTCCGAAATAGCAAGCAAGAAAAAATCCCGGCCTAGGCCGGGATTTTCTTTCATCCTTCGATTAGGATGCGCGACGCTGGCGATCGAGGTTTTCGTTTTCCTCGTCCGAACCTTGGCCGCCCTTTTTCTGTCCGGATTGGTTCTGCCCAGACTGGTTCTGTCCGGTTTGGCCGCTCTGCTGGCCTGTTTGCCCGTGTTGCCCGGATTGGCCGCCCTGCTGAGCACCTTGCTGGCCTGTTTGTCCGCCTTGCTTCCGTTCCATATCGTCTGCCATGTAGACTCCTCTACTGAGTGCACGACGGGCCACTCGGTTAAGTAAACTGCACTACTTAGTTGCTCAGTTCCTGAACGAGGTTGGGGTCAATAAAAGTCTCGCAGCAAAGCTGTCGCTTGCGAGGACACTCAGCCAAACCATCTACGGAACTTCGGAGATTTCTGGCGAACTGGGATTCTGAGGCCCCGCAGATTTCAGCCGTTGCAATTCCGTGAGTGTTTTCTCCCAAGCTTGAGAGCTCTTCTTCGTCGCTATCGGTGCTTTGGGATCTCGGTAGAAGCCCAGAATGTTGTCTCTCAGTTCCGGCGTGACTTGCTGAAAGTCATGCTTGGCAAGCTGATCTAGCAGGCGAGCATAAGCTTTGTCGGTGAGCGCGTACTCGCCCGCGTACGTCATCTTTCCGGTATCGAAGTCTGTGTTGGGCAGGTGAAGATTCTTGGCAGAAACCTCTTTGAGCAGCGCGCGATAGTTATCAAGTGTGTGATCTACGCTGGCAACGTACAGATCCTCGGTCTTGCGAGTGGGGATTTTAAAATCGAGCGCTTTGAACGGACCCACCTTGGGGACAAATCTCAACCAGAATGCCAGCACACGAGCACCGAATCCGGGCTTGCGATATCCCTTTCCCCATTCCCGTTGATAGTTTGCACGCGAAAGATAGTATCGGAACTTCCTTGCGTTAAAGTTCGGAGTTTCAGCTCACGAGTTCTTTCTTCCGCGCCAATAATGCAACTCTCGTCATCTCAGGGATAATGTTGCTGATGGCGCGTCGAAAGGTCCCGATTGCCAGATCCTCGTTCGAGATCACCGCACTCAGAGGCATGCCGTAAGTATCTTGAAAGGCTCGTTCGAGAACCGGCTTGGAAACTTCGAATCCAATGAAATCGTGATAGCGGTCGGAAGTGTAGCGGTTCTTGGCGACCTGCGTCATGTCAAAGCCGAACTCGGTGCGGATGTGCGCCTTCGGATTGTCTTCATAGGTTACGTGCGACCCGTATTTCTCCCGAAGATTAGGAAAAACCATTGCTACGGACTGGTTGATTGCGGGATGCCCCATGTTGTCCGCGGAGTAATGCGAGAGCGCACCGAGCGCAAAAGCATACTCGTCTAAATTGCTCGCCTCATTGATCAGGTTGACGATGAAGTCTCCACTGCGCACGTAGTGCGTGAGATCGCTGAAATATTTGTTGCCGAAGGGGTAGTAACCCATGTCTTGAACCAGGGAGCCACCATAGGCGAACGCATGGGCCTTACGCAGGTCGTCCGCACTTGCATCAGGGAATCGTTTGACCAGTAACGGCTGAATGTCGTCTTTCCAAAGGAGGTCGACAACCTCTTCATGTGTCAGTACGGAGTACCCAGAGCAGGTCGTCTGCAAGGCAAACCAAAAACCGGCAATGATTAGCAAGCGGAGGAGCCGGTGAAAGTGGGTCATAGGTGGGTGCCTGCGTCGCGCCAAGGAAACATCTGATCTGAGGTCATTCAATCTCCGGATCCGAACTTATGGATACTTTCAGGGGCTTCTCTTAGTTGCGAAGAATACTCCGAGGTTGTCACCAGTCGAGCAAGTACTATTCTGGCGCTGCATTAGACCGGGGATAGCCTGCATCGCGTACAGATACATTCTGGATAGGCTACAAGATTCTCGTTACTGACACGGGGACGTCCAACGCCTAGCCTGAAATCGTTCCGCGCCTTGGAACGCTGCGGGCACCGCGGCATATTGCTACGAAGGAGACGACATGAGTATTTGGACAGTGTTGTTTATCATTCTGCTGATCGCATGGCTGTGTGGCTTCGCGGTGTTCCACGTGGCGGGCGGGCTCATCCACCTGCTGCTGGTCTTCGCGATCATCTCTCTGATCCTCCACTTTGTGCTCGGACGAAGGACAGTGTGAGCCCAGCCCTCCATTGTCCGTGAATTGCAGGGGAGCGATCCAGTTTGAGCGAGTTTTCGCGGGCCAGCCAAGCGCTGGCCCGTTTCGTCTCTGCTTAACGGCCATTCCGTGCTGCGTGGTTTCACCCACCCCGCCTGTGCGCTACAGGAAATACCTTAGGGAATTCATTTCACGACGATGATCCAATGACCCTGTGGTGTCCTGTGTCTGCAGAGATAGCGGGGCTGGCGTCGCTGGGTTGAGCAATTCATTCCTGAAACCACGTAGTCGCTCCGTTCCAGAGTGAGAGCGAAGCGAATCCTGCCAGCCCACCAACTCGCCTGCTGACTTTTCGGTGAAATGAGATGAAGAGATCTGCTTTGAACGAATTGCCACCTGATGAGGCCGGAACGGTAGCCTCGCTGCCGAAGCAAAACGGCAAGTCCAGGAACCATCGGGAAGCCCTTGATCTGACAGTGATTCTGACCAGCCTTCAGACCATGCGGGACGGGGATTTTACGGTGCGGCTTCCGGGTACATGGGTCGGCCTAGCGGGGAAGATTGCTGACACCTTCAACGAGATCGTCGCAGCCAACCAGCATATGGCGCAGGAACTCAAGCGCGTCGGCCATGTCGTCGGCAAACAGGGAAAAACGCGTGAGCGAACCCGATTCCATGAATCCAGGGGCGCCTGGGGCGAGATGGAAGTATCCGTTAACACGCTGGTAGAAGATCTGCTTCGTCCGACCGCTGAAGTCACCCGCGCCATTGCCGCAGTCGCTCAAGGAGACCTGACTCAGACCGTGCGACTTGATGTGGACGGGCGACCTCTCGAGGGAGAATTCCTTCGATCCGCCAATCTTGTAAACACGATGATCCAGCAGCTTGGCGTATTTACGGCGGAAGTGACCCGCGTGGCGCGCGAGGTGGGTACGGAAGGAAAACTGGGCGGGCAAGCTCAAGTTCCTGACGTGGCGGGTACCTGGAAAGACCTCACTGACAACGTAAACCTGATGGCCAGCAACTTGACCGGCCAAGTACGTAACATCGCTGAGGTCGCTACAGCAGTGGCCAGCGGCGACTTGTCACGCAAAATTACGGTCGACGTTCGCGGCGAAATTCTACAGCTGAAAGAAGCAATCAATACGATGGTGGACCAGCTGCGTTCGTTCGCATCGGAAGTGACGCGCGTGGCTCGTGAAGTCGGTACAGACGGCAAACTCGGTGGACAGGCAGTCGTGCCCGGTGTGGCCGGGACATGGAAAGATCTGACCGACTCTGTGAACGCGATGGCCGGCAATCTCACCGCTCAGGTGAGAAACATCGCTGAGGTGACGACCGCTGTTGCCCGTGGCGATCTGTCCCGTAAGATCACTGTTGATGTGAAAGGCGAAATTCTCGAACTCAAAGACACTATCAATACGATGGTGGACCAACTGAACGCTTTCGCCGGCGAAGTCACGCGTGTTGCCCGTGAGGTCGGAACGGAAGGAAAGCTCGGCGGGCAGGCCCAGGTGTTCGGTGTCGGCGGTACCTGGAAAGATCTCACCGATAACGTGAATTTCATGGCCAGCAACCTGACTGGCCAGGTGCGAAACATTGCGGAAGTCGCCACGGCCATCGCTAGCGGCGACTTGTCTCGGAAAATCACGGTGGACGTCCGTGGTGAAATTCTTCAGCTGAAAGAGACGCTGAACACGATGGTCGACCAGTTGAATCGGTTCGCTGGCGAAGTCACGCGCGTTGCCCGCGAGGTGGGTACGGAAGGACGTCTCGGTGGACAGGCAAACGTCCCTGGCGTGGCTGGCACGTGGAAGGACTTGACGGACTCAGTGAATTCCATGGCCGGCAACCTTACGGGCCAAGTTCGAAACATCGCGGAAGTTACGACCGCTGTGGCTCGCGGCGATTTGTCGCGCAAGATTACAGTCGACGTAAAAGGCGAAATTCTCGAATTGAAGAACACCATCAATACGATGGTGGATCAACTCAACGCATTCGCCGGCGAAGTCACGCGCGTCGCCCGCGAAGTGGGCACTGAAGGCAAGCTGGGCGGACAGGCGCAAGTCCCTGGAGTCGCTGGCACATGGAAAGATCTCACCGATAACGTGAACTTCATGGCCAGCAACCTGACTGGCCAGGTCCGAAATATCGCTGAAGTGGCAACGGCTGTGGCCCGCGGCGACTTGTCGCGAAAAATTACCGTCGATGTGAAGGGCGAAATTCTCGAACTCAAAGACACCATCAACACGATGGTGGACCAGCTTCGTTCGTTCGCTTCAGAAGTGACCCGCGTCGCCCGCGAAGTCGGAACTGACGGCAAACTGGGCGGGCAGGCCGTCGTGCCCGGAGTCGCTGGTACGTGGAAAGATCTCACCGACTCTGTCAACTCGATGGCTAGCAACCTGACCGGCCAGGTACGAAACATCGCCGAAGTCTCGACCGCTATCGCCAGCGGCGACTTGTCCAAGAAAATCACCGTTAACGTTAGCGGCGAAATCCTGCTGTTGAAAGAAACTATCAACACGATGGTGGACCAGTTGAACGCTTTCGCTGCCGAGGTTACGCGTGTTGCGCGCGAAGTCGGATCGGAAGGAAAGCTGGGTGGCCAGGCCCAGGTCCCCGGAGTCGCTGGTACCTGGAAAGACCTTACGGACTCGGTCAACTCCATGGCCGGCAACCTGACCGGTCAAGTGCGAAACATCGCGGAAGTGACGACCGCCGTTGCCCGCGGCGATTTGTCGCGCAAAATCACGGTCGATGTGAAAGGCGAAATTCTTGAATTGAAGAACACCATCAACACGATGGTGGACCAACTGAATGCGTTTGCCGGCGAAGTCACGCGCGTCGCGCGCGAGGTCGGAACCGACGGAAAGCTTGGAGGGCAGGCTCAAGTGCCGGGCGTCGCCGGTACCTGGAAGGATCTCACGGACAACGTGAACTTCATGGCCAGCAATCTGACTGGTCAGGTCCGCAACATCGCTGAGGTGGCGACCGCAATCGCAACCGGTGACTTGTCGAAGAAGATCACGGTGGACGTACGTGGCGAAATCTTGCAGCTGAAAGAAACACTGAACACGATGGTCGAGCAATTGCGCTCATTTGCCGCCGAAGTGACGCGCGTCGCCCGCGAAGTCGGTTCGGAAGGGCGGCTGGGTGGGCAGGCCAACGTTCCCGGCGTGGCCGGTACGTGGAAAGATCTTACCGATTCGGTCAATGCCATGGCCGGAAACCTGACGGCTCAAGTTCGAAACATCGCCGAAGTAACCACCGCTGTGGCTCGCGGTGACTTGTCGCGAAAGATTACGGTCGATGTGAAGGGTGAAATCCTCGAGTTGAAGAACACCATCAACACCATGGTGGATCAGCTCAACGCGTTTGCCGCTGAAGTGACGCGTGTCGCGCGCGAAGTCGGCACCGACGGTAAGCTCGGCGGCCAGGCGCAAGTACCTGGTGTTGCCGGTACATGGAAGGATCTAACCGATAACGTGAACGTCATGGCCGTGAACCTGACCGAACAGGTCCGCGGAATCGTGAAGGTCGTTACCGCGGTGGCGAACGGGGACCTCACGCAGAAGTTGACCGTGAACGCTAAGGGTGAAGTCGCAGCCTTGGCCGAAACAATCAACAACATGACTGGCACGCTCGCCACTTTCGCGGATCAGGTTACGACGGTTGCCCGTGAAGTGGGTGTCGAAGGGCGTCTCGGTGGACAGGCGAACGTCCCCGGCGCCGCCGGCACATGGAAGGATCTCACCGGAAACGTCAACTTGCTGGCCGATAACCTCACGAACCAAGTCCGCGCGATTGCAGAGGTAGCAACCGCTGTGACGAAAGGCGACCTTACCCGATCCATTCAGGTGGAAGCCAGCGGAGAAGTCGCGGAGTTGAAAGACAACATCAATACGATGATTGACAACCTGCGCCTCACGACCGACCGCAATACGGAGCAGGATTGGCTCAAGACGAACTTGGCCCGATTCACCGGTATGCTTCAGGGGCAACGCGATCTCGCTACCGTCGGTCGCATGTTGCTTTCGGAGCTCGCTCCACTGGTCAACGCGCAACAGGGCGTTATTTATCAGATGGAGACCGAGGAATCAGCGGGGATGGTGCTGCTGTCAGCATTTGCGGACGATGGCGAAACCGGGCATCTGCGGAGGCTGAGAATCGGCGAAGGGTTGATTGGCCAGGTAGCGTCAGAAAAGCGCCGCATGTTGATCGCGGACCTTCCCGACAAAACCGTGCCAATCCGCTCCGGCCTTTTTGAATCGGTTCCGCGAAATGTCATTGTTCTGCCGGTGTTGTTTGAAGACCGCGTCAAGGCAGTGATCGAACTCGCAACCCTGAGCACTTTCACCGCTTCGCATCTTGCATTCCTGGAGCAATTAACGGCCAGCATTGGAATCGTGCTGAACAGTATTGAAGCCACGATGCAGACGGAAGGATTGCTCAAGCAGTCGCAACAGTTGGCCGCGGAGCTACAGACCCAACAGAAGGAGCTGCAGCAAACCAACGAGCAGCTTGCGCAAAAAGCACAACAGCTGGCCGAGCAGAACGTTGAAGTCGAACGCAAGAACCAGGAAATCGAGCAGGCTCGGCGGGCGTTAGAAGAGAAGGCGAAGGAGCTTGCCCTAACCTCGAAGTACAAGTCTGAGTTCCTTGCCAATATGTCTCACGAGTTGCGAACGCCTCTGAACTCAATTCTGGTTCTAGGTCAGCAACTCAGCGAGAATCCCGACCATAATCTGACTCCCAAGCAAGTCGAGTTCGCGCGTACGATTCACGGAGCGGGAACCGATTTGCTGAACCTCATCAGCGACATTCTCGATCTCTCGAAAATTGAGTCGGGAACGGTTTCGGTCGAGGCCGAGGAAGTCTTCTTTACCAATCTGCTTGAAATGGTGGCTCGTCCGTTCCGCCACGAGGCGGAAAACCGGAAACTTACCTTCGAGGTACATTCAGATCCTCACCTGACGCGAAGCCTGGTGACCGACTCCAAGCGCTTGCAGCAGGTCCTGAAAAACCTGTTGTCGAATGCTTTCAAATTCACGGAGCATGGATCCGTGCGCCTGGCGGTCTCGGTCGCCAAGAAGGGTTGGAGTGAAGATCATCCAATTCTCGGCGGCGCAGCATCCGTGGTGGCATTCGAAGTTACAGACTCCGGTATCGGAATCGCACCCGATAAACAGAGGATTATCTTCGAGGCGTTCCAACAGGCAGATGCCAGCACCAGCCGTAAGTACGGCGGCACGGGATTGGGTTTGGCCATCAGCCGCGAACTCGCCAGCTTGCTGGGAGGGGAAATTCAGCTGAAGAGTGTTCCAGGCCAGGGCAGTACATTCACTCTGTTCCTGCCACTCACGTATGTGGGGCCATCTGCTTCGAAGCTTGGTCCCGCGGAATGGAGGGTTTCATCAACACCACTGACGCTCTCCAACATTGTGGTATCGGAGCATCCGGTCGAGCAGATCGCTGATGATCGCGAGAACCTGCAGCCAGATGACGCTGTGCTTCTGATTGTTGAGGACGATCCACATTACGCCCGTGTTCTATGCGATCTGGCTCGGGATAAAGGGTTCAAAGTGTTAGTAGCTTTGCGTGGTTCTGAGGCGCTGGCACTTGCCCGGGAGTTCCACCCAACAGCGGTTTCGCTCGATGTGTTCCTGCCTGACATGTTGGGCTGGACCGTACTGAACCACCTCAAACAAGATCCCGCCACCCGGCACATACCCGTGCAGATGTTGACTCTGGATGAAGATCGGCAGCACGGTCTGGCTCGCGGAGCGTTCGCGTTTGTTACAAAGCCGACCAGCCCCGATGAACTCGAATCGGCGCTGCTGCGAATCAAACAATATGCGGCGCCCCGTCGCAAACGCCTATTGATCATCGAGGATAACCCAGCCGAACAACTTAGTATTCGGGAACTGCTGGGCCACGATGATATCGACGTGATTGTAGCTTCGACTGGGGCGGAAGCCTTGCGCATGGTATCTGAAGAATCGTTCGACTGCGTAGTCCTCGATTTGCGGTTGCCCGATATGACGGGCTTTGACATCCTGGAGCGCCTCCGGGACATTCCCGGCGTCAAAGACATGCCCGTCGTAGTTTTCACAGGGAAAGAGCTCTCGCCCGAAGAAGATGCGCGGCTGCACACGCTCGCGCGCAGCGTGGTGGTTAAGGGCGTCGAGTCGCCGGAGCGGTTGCTCGACGAAACTGCATTGTTCCTACATCGGGTCGTGGCTGATCTTCCGCAGGAAAAACAAAAAATGTTGGATCGGCTGCATCGATCGGATGAAGCACTCATTGCCAAGAAAGTTCTCGTCGTCGATGATGACATGCGCAATATCTTTGCTCTCAGCAGCGTGCTGGAACGGCGCGGTATGGTCGTGCTGACGGCTGGTACCGGTCGTGAGGCGATCTCGATGCTGGAAACAACTCCAGACGTCGCAATCGTTCTGATGGACATCATGATGCCAGAGATGGATGGCTATGCAACGATGCAAGTCATCCGGCAGAATTCGTCTTTCCGCAGGCTGCCAATTATTGCTTTGACCGCCAAGGCGATGAAAGGTGACCGCGAGAAATGTCTCGAGGCCGGCGCGTCTGAGTATTTAGCGAAACCGGTCAACACCGAGCAATTACTGTCGGCTCTGCGCATGTGGCTGCATCGATGAGCATTGGTTCGAGCTCGGAAGTGAGAACATACGGGGCGGCGGAGCCAGCCGCAAAAATGATCACGGTCCAAGACGCGGTGAACATCTTGATGGTGGACGATCAGCCGGGCAAGTTGCTGACCTATGAAGCCATCTTGTCAGATTTGGGCGAGAACCTGATCAAGGCTAACTCTGCCAAAGAAGCGCTCGAGAAATTACTCAAGATGGAAGTTGCGGTCGTCCTGATGGACGTCAGCATGCCCGAGATAGACGGCTTTGAACTTGCCGAAATCATCCGTCAGCATCCGCGTTTTCAGAAAACGGCGATCATTTTCATTTCGGCTGTGCATCTGACGGACCTGGACCGCCTCAAAGGCTACCAGCATGGGGCGGTTGATTACCTTTCCGTGCCCATCGTCCCCGAAGTTCTGCGCGCTAAGGTGAAGGTGTTTGCCGAGTTGCATCGGAAGAACCAGCAATTAGAGCGTCTGAACGTGGAACTCGAGAAGAGAGTTGCCGAGCGAACCGAACAGCTAGAGCACAAGGCGCTGGCTCTGGAGAAACTTAATACCGAACTGGCTCAGAAACATCAGGAACTGGACGCCATCGTGCGGACCGCGCCTGACATCATTTTCAGCAGAAATGCTAATGGTGCCAGAGACTATATCAGCGCACGCTTTTACGAATACACCGGTGCACCGCTGGACTCGGGAATCGGATTCGGTTGGCTGGATTACGTGCATCCGGATGACAAGGAACAAAGCCTTTCCCGCTGGATGCAATGCGTGCAGTCTGGTGAAAGTTATGAATGCGACTATCGTCTGCGAGGCGCAGACTCGCAGTATCGCTGGTTCCGCGCGCGCGCGGTGCCCGTTCGCGACACTGAGGGCAACATTCTCAGATGGTACGGCACCTGTTCGGATATCCACGATAGCAAGGTGCTCGAGCAATCCATTCGAGAAAATGCGATCGAACTGGAAAAAATGGTCGAGAATCGAACCGCGGCGCTTCGACGGCTTTCGAACCGTGTCATGACGCTGCAGGATGAAGAGCGTCGCCGTATCGCGCGAGAAATTCATGACGGCTTGGGGCAGGAGTTAGCCGCTGCAAAAATGATCTTGGACGGAATCCTCTCCAGGGACTCGTCACCATCGATGCAGCAGGCGTCTTTCGAGGCCAGCCAGCTAGTGGATCGGGCAATTCAGCAAGTTCGAACCATCTCGCATTTGCTCCATCCTCCCCTGCTGGACGAAGTCGGTCTTGTGTCGGCTCTTCGATGGTTTCTCGAAGGCTTATCCGACCGCAGCGGGATCAAGGTCACCCTGGAGGTCGAAGCTCCCGAAGTGCCGCGCATGCGATCAGAACTGGAAACCGCCATTTTCCGAATCGTTCAGGAAGCTCTGACCAACATGTTTCGCCATTCGGGAGCAAGGAATGGCTTTGTCAGCCTGACCGCGAAAGAGGGAAGCATCTTTGTCACCATCCGAGATGACGGCAAGGGTATCGACGAGCAGGTAATTCAGTTCCGGCCCGAGAGCGTTGGAGTCGGCATTGGCGGAATGCGTCAACGCGTAACTGAGTTGGGAGGAAGTCTGCGGCTCGCCAATGCGAATCCCGGGACCATCGTTGAAGTCGTCATTCCAACCGTTCGCCACGAACAGGTGGGCATTTCGGTTCCGGCCTGAACCCACTCAGCTACGGCAGTCAAGCTGCCCTCCGTGGTCCTATATCTTTTTCCTCTGCTTTAATCTCCACCTGTTCGTGCTTGATATCAAGGCGTAATCGGTTGTAAACGCTCATGTATTGATTCGCCACCCAGACCAGCGAAAAAAAGGCCACAAAATAGCCACGCCAATCGGGGAAGAGCAATTTGTAACGGGTGATGAACAAAATTGCGGCGGTCACGTAGTGGCTGAAGCAGTATTCGCAGGTAAACAAGTAAAAGAACTTCCGTCGGATCAGCCGGCGTGCTTGAACGCTTTCTTGCTGACAATATTGGCGAGGCTCACGGAACACCTCTTCATGCGTAACGGTCCACGCAATGCACGCGACAGGAATCGCCAGCAAGAGAAGCCATGCAACCTGCAGTCCCAGTGTCATATGTCGGAACCCTGCTTCGTCGATATTCGCAATTGTTCACTCACGGCAATGCCCGCAAACGTACGGCTGTAACTCAGCGTTTGAGCTCAACTGGCATATTTGACGAGCGTTCCTTGGAAGGATTTCTGCAACCGTGAAATGCCAATTTTCCGCATCAGAATCATCGTTGCGACTTGCATGTGACTGGACTCGCGTTCTGACCTACCAGCGGAAATCTGTCGAGGTACGAAATCTAGTGGATAATAATGGCGCAATCAGCTCCTTTAATCTCAGGAAATGCGGGTGGGCATGTCCTTCGCGGAGTGACTGCACACGGCGGCCCTCGTTGGGCCTTTGCAGTTTGACCAGCTTGGAAGCCGCCCTTGCTCACCCCTTTACGGAATAGGTGCGCAAGGACGACTGTAGTTCATCGGCCTATCGGGTGGCTCCTCGGGCAAAATGCGTGACCAGTGAAATGAGAAACAGAATCAGAAAAACCACGAAGAGAATCTTGGCGATGCCGGCCGCCGCGACCGCAACTCCGGTGAAGCCGAACACGCCCGCGATCAAAGCTACCACCAGAAAGACCACAGCCCAATAAAGCATATTTTTCCCCTCCTGGGCCCCTAGGCCCGCAGTGGAGGATAGGGCCTCTCTTTGTACGAGGCTATCCTTGCGAACCTTTATTCGGTAAACGGAAATCCTGTAAATGCTGATTTTTACTCAGACCTGCGAGGAAGGAGCAGGTGCCGGTCCGTCCCAGAGGACCGGCACCCGCTTGGGGGGCGTTGTGTCGAGTAGAGATTTCAAACTAGCCTGTGCCATCGTCCTGCTCAATAGGGTGAAAGCTGTAGCCAGACCCTAAGCAATGTGTTCTCAGGACGGTACTCTTCTCATCGGGGAACTTCTTGGCCCGCTTACTGCTTCTGCTGGATAGAACCTTGTATTCCTAACAGATAGGTTTATGTCGCAGTCGAAAAGCAGGTGCTCGCCAGGAGCACAGAAGAGGTCTAACAATGAAAAGACTCTGTTCCACGTGGCCGAGATGGCTTCTCGTCCTGAGCATTTGCTCCCTATTCATCGGCTCGAGCTGGGCGGCTGATGACGACAAGAACCAATCTGACATCGATAAGCGGATCGACAATTCCGCGAAAGTTTTGAACGAGATTATGTCCGTGCCCGACAAGGCGATTCCAGACAAGGTGATGAAAAGCGCGAAGTGCATTGCTGTCATCCCTTCCATGGTAAAGATTGCGGTCGGTTTCGGTGGGAGCCACGGTAAGGGTATCGCTACGTGTCGTACCGCTTCCGGTGCATGGAGTGCGCCCGCCCCCGTAACCATCACCGGTGGCAGTTGGGGACTGCAACTAGGCGGCCAAGCCGTTGATTTGATCATGGTCGTGATGAATCAGGCCGGTATGGACCACCTTCTCTCCAGCAAATTCAAACTCGGTGCGGACGCTTCTGCAGCCGCAGGTCCGGTGGGTCGCGACGCCGGCGCGGATACCGACATCAAGATGCGCTCCGAGGTTCTCACCTACTCTCGAGCCCGTGGTCTTTTCGCCGGTGTCGATCTCAATGGCGCAGCTTTGACTCAGGACAAGGATGAGACTCACTTGCTTTATGGCAAGTTCATTCCTTTTGCTGACATCTTAAGAGGAAAAGTAGAGCCGCCTGCGGCGAGCCGGACCTTCCTCTCCGCAGTAAGAAAGTATTCCGAGCAAGCCAAACAATCCAGCAATACGAATTCGGCCAGCCAAAACACATTGGCGGGAAATTGAGGTTTGAGGATTGTGCGCCAGAAAAAAATCCTGAATTCAGTGAGGTGATATGTACACGATTCTTGTGGTTGTTTTGATTTTGTTGCTCCTTGGTGCGTTGCCGACGTGGCCTTACAGCCGATCTTGGGGCTATTACCCGAGCGGAGGATTGGGACTCGTGGTGATCATCGTGATTGTCCTGCTTCTTGCCGGACGCTTGTGAGTCGTCACCCATCCCTCGACTGCGCGGCGGAGATGGATTCAGTATCCGAGTTGACGGAACCAACTCCGCGTGATTTCTGTCCTGGTTAATGTGCCGACTTAGGCCAATTGGATTCGGATCGCGGATCGCAATGCGATCCGAGCCAATCAGCGGTCGGTCTGGAAGCACCGTTGAGCAAAGCAGGCTTCCAGGCCCAATCCAGATTTTGTTGGTTGTTTGTTTTGCGAGGAGCAGTCTATGTCGAGTCATCAACATTCCGCCTACAACGGAGAGTCGCTATTTCACCTTCCCGCGAGGAGTGTTTCGGGTGCCCGCTACTCACCCGAAGTCAAGAATTCCGGCCAGACGAGGAGAGCGGTTGGCCCCATCTCACGCTCTCCAGAGCAAATCTGGGGACAGTACAATAACTATCGCGCCAACGGTGTTGCCGTTTCCGCGATTGTTCACCTGGCACTGATTGGACTGCTGGTAAGCGGGGTACTAGTCAGCCATCAGATCACCCAGCGTCCGACCCACGAGACCGTGACGCTGATTGCTCCGTCACTGGATACGTATGCCTTGCCTGTGGCGAAAAAAGTGATCAGCGGCGGTGGAGGTGGTGGCGCGCATGATGTTCTCCCCGCTCCTAAAGGTCATCCTCCGAAGGTCGCGCTTCAACAGATCACTCCACCAGCGATCATCTTGCATAACGACCACCCCAAGCTAACGGCCGAGCCCACGGTCGTGGCTCCGCCGCAGGTTCACTTGGCGGAGAATCACATCCCGACCATGGGAATGGCCAATGCGCCGGTCATGCCGGCTGCCCCTCCCTCGAATGGCACGGGATCCGGAGGAGGCATTGGTTCAGGTTCCGGCGGCGGTTTGGGAGTCGGTCATGGGCCTGGAATTGGCTCCGGTATTGGCGGGGGAGTCGGCGGCGGCGTGTACAAGGTCGGCGGTGGAATTTCCGCGCCGACGGCAATTTCTGCTCCGGATCCGGACTACACCGAGGAAGCCCGCAGAGCGAAGAAACAAGGTACATGCGTTTTATGGCTGATCGTTGATTCGGCCGGTCATCCACGTGACATCCGTGTCATTCGCGGTCTAGGATTCGGACTGGATGCCAAAGCGCTAGAAGCGGTCAAACAGTGGAAGTTCCAACCGGCTCTGAAAGATGGACGACCGGTGGATGTCCAGATCAGCGTGGAAGTAGAGTTCCATCTATATTGAAAACGACTTGTCAATCGGTTCGCCTCCCTACAGATCGCAAAATGAACATCTCAAAAAGGTCCGCAACCGCGGACCTTTTTTGCCGTGTGCGGGTTTCCACTATGTCTTACAGAGTCTCCTAGGGTTCTTTACAGATGTGACCCGATAGAACGGAGAGGTTGATTTCCCTACTCTGTCAACAGTTCGCAGGCGTCTGGAAGCGAACCAACTTCAGGTCAAATTGTAAGGAGGCCAAACGTGGCGACTTGTGCAATCCCAGCGACAGAGGCGAATGTAATCCCCGGAACGGGCGTTAAGGGCCGCGATGATTCTCAGATCAACCTGGTTAAGCGCGCGCAGGCAGGAGACGAGCAAGCGTTCGCGACTCTATTTCAGCAGCACAAGAACCGCGTCTATTCGGTGTGCCTCTTGATGACGAAGGATGTCGCCGAGGCTGAAGACCTGACCCAGGAGGCATTTCTTCAGGTGTTCCGGACGGTGAGTTCCTTCCGTGGTGACGCAGCCTTTTCTACTTGGCTGTATCGAGTTGCCGTCAATACGGTCCTGATGAAACTGCGTCGGCGCAAGTCGCCCCCGACCGTTTCTTTGGATGAACCAGTCCACTCCGAGTCTCCGTCGTTGCACCGCGACTTCGGAAAGAACGATCCCGAGTTGTCGGGTGTCGTCGACCGGATTGCGCTGCGCCGTGCGCTGCAGGAACTCCCCGAAGGATGCCGCAAGATCTTCGCTCTGCACGAAGTCGAAGGCTATCAACACCACGAGATCGCTCAGTTGCTCGATTGCTCGATCGGAAATTCAAAGTCGCAGCTGCACAAAGCTAAGCTAAAAATGCGTACGTTGCTCTTCCCAAAAACAAAGATCCGCCGGCGCAGCTCGAAAACTAATGGAAGCATTCGTGAATCGGAACTTCTGCCCATGAATAGCACTCCGGCAAAGCAAGTGCGATAGGCCCGCGTTATTTCGAGAAAGAATTAGGGGAATACATGTTCGGTGCCATCGTTATCGCAGGGTCGAAACGCAAAGAGTCAAGCAGTGAGTATGGAGTGGCTTCGCACTCCATACCCGCCGGTTTGGACCTATGCTCCGAAGGTATTGCCTCGATCCCGGTGCTCGGTTGTTCCACGATTGGCAGGATGGTGGACTCGATCAGGCAGGCGGGAATCGATGAGGTTTCAGTCTTTGGAGAGAAAAAGCGTGGCGGCCTCCATGCCAGCAGATTGAATGCTGCTGGTCGCGAAGAGGAAGAAGCGTGGCGTAGCGCAGCCCGACAGCTGGGCATCTACCGGGAAAGGGGCTTCGAAGCGGTCTTAATCATTCGTACCGGACCGTACATCGAGTGCGAATTCGCAAGTCTGCTCGAGCGGCATCGCGACCACGGCGAGCCGGTTACCAGGCTCTTTGATCACGAAGGGCCGCTGGATTTGTGGGTTGTTGATCCGCATCGCCTAAGGGAAAACGCCGGATTGCTGACCGAATTGCAAAGTGCAGAGAGTGCGGATTGTGCGGTGGGGGGATATGTGAACCGGTTGCAGACCGTTCACGATTTGCGGCGGCTTGCAATTGACATGCTGACCTTGCGTTGCCGAACTCGGCCGGCGGGTGTCGAGGTTCGGCCAAGTTTGTGGATTGCTGACGGAGCACAAGTAGCACGCAACGCGCGCCTGGTAGCCCCAGCCTACATCGGACGAGGCGTCAAAGTCGCCGACGATTGCCTGATAACCCGCTGCAGCAATGTAGAGGCTAACTCTTACATAGATTTTGGAACGGCCGTAGAAGACAGCTCGATTCTGCCGGAAACCTATGTCGGAATCGGTCTTGACCTCTCGCATTCTTTGGTCGACGGCAGTGAAATATTCAATTTGCATCACGACGTCCGGCTCCGCATCAGCGACCCCGTGGTGTTGCGAAGGCATGCAACTCGAGCGCACAGCGCGCAGTCAGCTTTTGAAATGAAAAGTGTGGTTCTTTCAACCACCGAAAGGCAGTAGCCGTAATGGGGTTCTGGATTTTTGGCAAGGCAAATACGAGAGGGGTTAGGAACATGTTGAACAGTGGGCCGGTGGTCATAATGCAACTGCCAGAAGAGTTGAACGTGAAGGAAGTCGACAAGTTTATGCAAGAGATGGGCCCATTGCTCGAGTCCAATCGCCCACGGATCGTTCTGGAATGCTCCCAAGTGCGTTCGATGGAAAGCGCGGGGGTAGAGATGCTATTACGTTGCCTGGAGGAAGTTCTCAAGAGAGATGGCGACCTCAAACTCGCCGCGCTTTCTCCCGAAGCGGAAGTAATTCTTGAGTTGATGCGAGTAGCGCGTGTGTTTGAAGCCTTTCCAACTTCTGACGAAGCGGCACGAAGTTTCAATGCAATCCCGGCGGACGCCATACCCCAGGAGGCGTCTTGGTACTCGACCTTATTTGGTGATTTGGGAGTTCTGAAACAGGCCAGCTAAAAAAGCCCGGCTTGACAAAAGGACGGAGACAAAATGCGAACGCTCTTTCCCGGGTTGCTTGGTATTGCGTGCTGTGCATTGGCTCTGAATAGCTCGGCTCAGTCATCCGGTCAAGGGCTGGCTGTGGATCGTGAGCAACAGCCAAAGGTTACTGTATCCGCGGAGGTCCCTGGGCAAGCGGCCACACAAGACGTGTTGGCTTCGGCGGGTTTGCCCGATAGTCCAGGCACGACTCGCAGCCAGCAGGCCTCAGCACAATCTCAAACCGTTCCTCCCCCTCCGTCTGACGCACAAGCGCAGGGTCAACAGCATCGGCCTGTGGGTACTGCCGCCGCTGAAGCGCCAAAGGTGAGCGGCATTACTGCGGCCCAACCGGCGGGCGTCGCGATCGCTCCAGCGAAACAGCGAAGAATGCGCACGATCGTACTTAAGGTGGGTGCAATTGTTGGAGCTGGCGCCGCGCTAGGAGCGGTGATCGCATTGACTGAAGCTACGCCCAGCAAGCCGCCTGGCGCTCACTAATTCGATTTCATCTGTTCTTCGTTTTGATCGCATCGTTGCAGGTGAAGCTCTATGCCCTCCGGTAATGCAAAAATTGTGAGTTTTTCGGGCATCGATGGCGCAGGTAAGTCTACGCAAATTGAAACTTTACGCGTTTGCCTCCAGGATCTCGGGTTGAGTTCCAAAGTGTATACATTTTGGGATGACGTGGTTGTTCTTTCGAGGTTCCGAGAGCGTGTGAGCCTCTCAGTTTTCAAGGGCGATCGAGGAGTGGGCAGCCCCGATCGACCGATCGTTCGTCGCGACAAGAATGTCAGCTCGTGGTACGTAATAGCCTTCCGCCTCATCCTCTACATGCTCGATGCCTGCCATCTTTGCATGATGGTGGCCGCGCCTGGGACCGACGCTGATGTGGTGATCTTCGATCGGTATATCTACGATGAGCTCGCCAACTTGCAGCTCGGGAGTCGGCTGGCACGTTTCTACATCCGCCTTCTCCTCAAATTTACCCCCGGTCCTGAGGTTGCGTTCTTACTCGATGCCGAGCCGGAGGCGGCATACGTGCGCAAGCCGGAATATCCGCTGGAGTTCGTTCGAGACAACAGGGAGAACTATTTACGATTGGCGCGTTTAACAGGTATGACAGTGGTTCCAGCGCTTCCCATCGAAGAAGCCAAGGCGAACATGCTTGCTTCGGTTTCAAAGCTGCTCTCGGGATGTTCGAAGGAGTTGCCCGGCGAAGGGTGCCATTCGGGTGGGGAAGACCCTATAAAAAGCACAATGGTTTGAGGCGCGAACTGCGCGTTAAGGCTACAACATCTTCCCCCTAAAGAACATCGAATCTGCTGCTCCGCGAGCAGGAGGCCAATGAAGATCTGTCTGGTAACAACGTTCCCGCCAAGCACGGGGGGACTAAGCGAATACGGATTTCACATCGCACGGGAATTGCAGCGCAATCCTTTCCTGGACCTCACGGTATTAGCCGACGAACTGCCGCAGGATCAAGTCGAGCCTGATGGGTTCAAGGTGATCCGATGCTGGTCATTCGACGATCCGATGACGGTCTTTCGCCTCCAGAAAACAATCCGCCATCTGAAGCCAGACGTGGTGTGGTTCAACCTGCTTTTCAGCACATTCGGGCGAAATCCCGTGGTTGCCTTCAGCGGTTTGATGTCACCTCTGCTGGCACGTCTCGGCGGGCGTTATACCCATGTCACACTGCATCACCTGATGGACACGGTCGAACTGAAAGATGTGGGGGTTCGTCACGAGAGTCTCTATCGCGCGGCAGGAGTAATTGCCACGCGAATGATCCTGCTCTCCAACTCGGTCTCTGTCCTGATGCCGGGCTACCGCAAAATTCTCAATGATAAGTACGGCAGAGACAACGTCCATCTGCGGGCCCACGGCCTATTAGCCAGGCGGCCGGAATTCCCAGATTTCTCCCGCCGCGGCAATCCAGAGCATCGCATATTGGCATTCGGTAAATGGGGAACCTACAAACGGCTTGAACTGATGATCGAAGCGTTCGCTATTCTCTCTGCGAAAATGCCGAATGCAAGGCTCGTTGTCGCAGGGGGAGATCACCCGCAAGCAGCTGGGTACATTGAATCGATGAAGCGGCAGCATGCCGGAAACCATCGCATCGAGTTTCGGGGCTATGTTCCGGAAAGCGAATTGGCTGAGTTGTTCCAGAGTTCCACAGTTGCGGTGATGCCATATTCTTCGTCTACCGGTTGCAGTGGCGTTGCGCACCTGGCATGTGCTTTCGGTGTGCCAATCGTGAGCGCTGATTTAACGGACTTCCGTCAAATGGCCCAGAGTGAGGAACTCGCGATCGAGTTCTATCCTCCCGGCAGTGAGCAGGGCCTCGCTGACTGTCTGCAGCGATTGCTGAATGATGCGGAGAAGCAGATCTCCATGGCGACGCAGAATTTCTCCGCTGCGCTGCGTATGACAATGCCTAACGTAGTGCAGAAATATCTTCGCCACTTCGAATTACAGCAGCGAGTCCAGACGCTGCGCTACATTTCCCGTTTCCGCAGGCTGCCTCGATGGATACCTTCGAAATCCCTCTTGCTGCGTTTAATGACGCGCAACGCGCTAAGTTGGGCCCGTCGCTCCGCTGTGCTCCACACCTCATGGAGCGACACCTCGCCCGAAACGCTACTGAACCGCAACGGAAATGGTCGGGGGAAGCTCCTGCAATCTGATATTCCTGTGGAAGGCCGCCTACCTCTTCTTCGCGGGCTCGCCGCAGGAGGAAATGGCACGGCTTCCTCCACAGGAGATGATACCGGTAATCACAACAATCACGACCATGGCTCACGCAATCCGGAAGGCTCGACAGCCCTCGAGTTTGACAGTGAAGAGGCTAAGCACCCCGAAGCTAAACAGCTAATTCGCGAGAACGAAAATCCCGCCTTGATGGTAGTCCGGGGCGTTTCACGAACGGATGGATTTGATGGCACGAATGGCGGTCGCCGGATGGTAGCCCGTGATAACGGAACTGCGGGACGAGTGAACAACTTGGGCCGTGGCGCAATCCCGAACACGACGTCGCGACTGCGGTTCTGAGCGAGCCTACCTTTGGCGCCACGTTCCCTGTCGTGAATCATGGGTTCTCGGATGCATTGCCTTTCAGACATTCGCGTCGTAGAAACAACGCAAACCTGGTACGCATCGTCGAAAACGTACCTTTTTTCTGAGTCGAAACCTCTACCGCGAACTGATCGTCAGGTTGCGAGCCAGGTAGCGCGAACCGTCAAAATAGGTTACGACTGAGATAATAGAGCCTGGATGTAGGTTCTCGTCCGGAGCGATGGACGTGCTGAGATAAACCTCGTAGGTCTTGTTGTCCGTGGAGGACTTCAAAACAACCAGCCCCGTGCTCAGATCAAGGTGCACCACCTCGCCTACGAACGTGTATTCCGTTCCCGGCAAGGCGAGTACAGAGACCTGGCTGGCTGTGCTGTGCCCATTTCCATCCGGGGCAAATCGAATCGCAACAAGGGTCCCAGGTACAAGCGTGCTGATCGGCAAGGTTCGGTCGCCCTGCTTGATCTGGGTAGAGGAGGTCAGCTTAACCTGCACTGGAGCGGGCGAGATGGAATCGCGCAAAACCAGTTCGTTCCGATTGGCGCGATATTTCAGGATGACACCCTGACTCTCGCCGGTAGCACGCGGTGCTGTCAACCGAATGCTGCGAGCGAACACCTTGTCGCCATCCAAGATCGTGTCCAAATAAATTCGTTCACCCTGCTGTAACTCGGCGACGCTCGACTCCTTGCCTGCCCGGGAAACAACTGTACGGGGGTCAAAAAAGATCATCATCTGTCCGCCGCCGAATACGTGGACGATCACACGGTCGCGCACGCGGTCCAGTCGTTCGACCGTTCCGCCGATGAGCGTCGCATTTGCATGGGGTACAGGGGGCAGGTCCGGCAAGAGGCTGCTCGGATCAACGGAGATGGAATCATCGGTGGGATCGTTCGCGACACTCGGCTTCGCAGGTTCAATACTTGCGCTTGCGTCGGTTCCGTCTTTCTTCGGAGAAACAATGGTCGATGTCGACGGCTCCGATGAGGCCTGCGCATACGCCAGGCTCGTCAGCACAATCAGCCCAATAAGAACTTTCCGGCAGAACTTCATATAGTTAGTGAACACGAGCTTCACGAAGCACTTAGATGCCACTCCCACAGGGAAGGTAGGCGGTAAATTCGTCCAAGGGGATAAGGCCTCTATCAGATAGCAAACAAAAGGGCCGTAATGGCATCAAAATGTAGTCTCACATCAGTAGAATTTTTGCGCCAATAGAGGAAGAGCATGGTTCTGAAGGGTTGCTTAGTGGTGGCTCTGGTGGTTGCTGCGGCAGGATTGGAAATGCCTCAATCCCATGCCGCCGACATCAAAATTAATATTCCTCGTCGGAGCAAGCTCACTCCGGTGCAACGTCTGAATCGTGAGGGCGTTGAGGCGGTAAACAAGCATAATTATTCAAAAGCCGAGCAGCTCTTTTACAAGGCCTACCTTTACGATCCGGATGATGCTTTTACCCTGAACAATCTGGGGTTTATTTCCGAATTACAGGGACAATTGGATCGGGCAGAGCACTTTTATGAGCTCGCAACCCAGCAGTCGAGCGACGCAATTATCGATATGTCCAGCGCAAAGCAAATTAGGGGCCGGTCGATGAAGGATGCGGTAGCCGTGATGAACGAACCGCTCCAGGTCAACCACGCTAATGTTGAAGCGGTGAGACTGCTTAGCCAGCGTCGCGCTCCTGAAGCCGACATGCTGCTGCAAAAGGTGATCAAATCTGATCCCAATAACATCTACACATTGAATAATCTGGGTGTGGCGAAAGAGATGGAAGGGGAGGAGCAAGAAGCTCTTCGGTATTTCGATAAGGCCGCTGCAGGCCAGTCTGACGCCACTGCCGTCGTCACCACAAATAAAAGTTGGAGGGGACGGCAGGTAGCTACGATGGCTCAGGACAATGCCAAGGCTTTGAGGGAGCATCTTGCACAGCAGAACGATGTGAGAGAGCAAGTTGCGGAGTTGAATTTACGGGGAGTCTCCTCGATAAACCGCAATGACCTGCGCACAGCGGATGCTGATTTCCTCAAGGCTTATGCTCTCGACCCCGATAACGCATTTACTCTCAATAATATTGGCTATGTGTCCGAACTTGAGGGAGACCAGGAAACCGCCCAATTCTTCTACGACCGCGCGCGCCAGTCGCCCCAGGCATCTACGACGGTCGGTGTCGCAACCCGTCAGACCGCAGAAGGGCAGAAGCTTTTTGCCGTTGCCACGGATAACGATGGGCTGGTTGCGGCCAGGGTTTCGCAAGAACGAGATGCCCTGCGTCGAGAAAACCAGGGACCGGTGCTTCTGCGGCGCCGGGATAACAGCATCGTGGATGAGTCCGTCCAGCCGGCACCGCCCTCATCAACCCCGCAACGCTGATTGATCTAGGAATTGCTTTCCATGAAGCGCCCGATATCGGACTCGGGATCGTAAAAGAGGTGGCGCAGAAGGTTGGTCAGGTAACGCGAGAGCGTATTAACGTTTGTTCGATACCAGCAGCAACGCGTCATTTCCGGAGATAGCCCGCAGATGAATTGGAATCGGTCGAGATCGGCTGGCGGTTCCGCCAACATGGCTGCAGCCATGCGGTGATTGCCGTCTAGAATGGTAAGCGGGCTTTGCGCATCCACTCCGATCAACAGGACCGTGGGACTTACGCTGCCTTCCTGCACCGAAGTCGTCATTCGGTGAAGTTTCCGAAAGAACTCGTGTTCTGGAGATTTCTGCCACTCCACCCGCAAGCAATCAACCATATCGGTGAGATAAAAACTGCCCTCGGCAACTCGTCGCCATTGTGCGCGCGGAAAAAAACGAATCCGTTCCAAGTCATTGCGGCTAAGTTCGACTTTGAACCATCGCGTATCATCCGGCAATTCACGCCACATGGCCCCTCGTCGCAGAAAAAGCAACGCACGTCGTAGAGCGTTTTCACGATCGCTCTCGAGATCAGGTTGGGTTACAAGGTACTCGAACTCCTGGCGATATTCCTCGAACTCAGGATGATGGAACTCACTGCGCAGGAACTCGGCAATCACCTGCTTCTCCGTCATAGGGCGCGCAATTGACAGCGTCGAATATGCGAACTGATCCTCTGGAGGCGCTATTTCCCGACGCAACAAGGGCAGGGCTACTACCGTAAAGAGGATCACCATCAGCCAAAGTTGAACGTAGATGACCTGAGCCAGGGTGTGGTGAAACACGCAAATGCCGAGAGCCAGTGCTCCGCTGAACGCCAACTGAACCCAACTCGTGTTTGCGATCTTGCGAGACATCTCGTACGTGATCATGACTGAACTGAGCGAGTAGATGCCGGTGGTCACCGCGTAAAGGATGAGCAGTGCGGCGAGCCCTCCGTAATTGCCTAATTCGAAGTGCGAACCAAATAAGGTCCTCCAAAGGAAGCTCGGTATCGCCCACAACCCTAGAATCAGCACCGACAGGATCAGAAAAACCAAGAACAGAGAGAGGAAGAGTACTGGCCTGGCTTCCCGATCGCTTTGGCGGGTCGCTGCCGACACTGGGAACATGGTGTTCACGACGGACCATGCGCACATATTGACCAGACGCCCTACCAGCGACACTGCAGCGTAAATACCAGCTTGATCCGAGGCAAAGAAATGCTTGACCAACACGATATCGAAGTTGTTGATCACAACTTGTCCGGAGAAGAAGACGATTGCCTGCAGCCCTTCCCCGAATGAAATGGGGATCCGTCGAGATCGCAGTGACACCAGTCCGGGACTAGGCTTCGCTAGAAAATACGACGCGATCACAGCAATGACGCTGGCAAGAACTGCGCCCTTTACGCCCAGCCCCATGCGAATTAGCAGGTAGGCTCCTCCCAGCCTGACTAATCCCTCCAGCATGAAGTTCACTGCGAGAGCGGTGAACGCATGGATGCCCTGGATATAGCCCCGCCGAACTCCCAGTGGTATATAGAACGCCGTCCCCAATGCGAGAAGTGAAATGAGAACCTGATCGGGAAGATTCAAGTAGTTTTGGATTACTCGATTGAAGAGGAACAACAACAGCGCAAGACCTACGCCTGCCATCCATGCACGAAAATGCAGCGAGGCAAAGATCGCGGCCTTCTCTTCCTCGTTGTCATGGCTCGCAACATATTTGGCGCACACGACCTGGAAAGAGAGCGTGATCGCCGAGGTCAGCATCAATAGCGTATAAACAGCCGTAGCGTGAGCGAATCCGGTGGGGCCGAGGAGGCGCGCAGTAGCGACGTTATAGACCAGATTGGTGACGCCAACCAGTCCCGAGCCGGCTAATAAAGCGAGGCTGCCACCCAGCAACTTCTGGCGCAGAGCCTTGGCCTTGCCTTGAGTGGAACCGGCAGCCGAATCAAATGCCCGAGTTTTTCCTATTACGCTCATACCGCACGCAAGGACCCAGAGAACAGAGGTCCTTTAGAACAGAGTGATATGTATGACTGGAAGCACCGTGGTCCTGCTTGATCCGGGAAAGTCATAGAAGCTCTGCTGCTCCACCCCGAGCGAGAATCGCAACGGGAAAGAGACCGCGGTTTCGCCCATCTGATCCCGAACACTGCCCCGCAGCGGACGCACATATGACACCAGGAATTGACTCTCCACGTTGTCGTAGGCATGGAAACCTGACCCGCGAGAGACGACCACCGACCCCTGCACGCTCAAGCGTGGTGTCGCGCGGAAATCGAATCGCCCACCAGGCAAGATTGCCTGAGCGAGGACATACCGGGTGCCTTGTACTCGCCAGGAGCGAAGATCTTCGGCGAGCAACGCAGCGGTTATGCGGCTTCCAAACCTGTGCTGCAAACCAGCGTATGTCGAAGTATTGAAATACTCTTCGACCATGGGACGAAACAGCAAATCTCGCACGGAGTATCCGGCGATGAGAGACGTGCTGCCCCATGGCCGCCCGGCGGTAAACTCTATATTCGCGAAAGCATCGCGCGAGTGAAGGTTCTGAGCGACATATGGGCCGGCTTCGCGGGACGCGCTGCCCGAGATTGAAACCCAGTTGAAAAAAGAATTGGTATAGAGGTACAAGAATTGTTTGAACAGGTTCTGGCTCATGAAGGTCGGCGAGACGGTGTCTCGGCGAACTGTGAACTGCAAGCCTCCATTGAACGTAATCGAATTTGCTCCAAAATGAAGAATCGGATTGAGGCCCCCGTTCAATATGGTGTCGTACGTATTTCGATCTTGGACGACGCCGATACTCGGAAACAGGAATCTGCCCACCGTCAGGCTTTGACCAACAAAGCCGGATATAACCGGGAAATGACCTAACTGCACTCGATATCCCGTCTCCACCAGGTCTTGGAACGAATGACGCGGCGGCGGAAGAAGCGCCGGATTGCCCGTCACTCCCAGAAGCCTCGCGTCAAGTTGGTAGACATTGATATCTTCCAACGCGGGAGCGAACGCTCCTTGCGGCAAAATGCTGACCTTCTGATTCAGTTGCCTGCCTTCCTGCTCGGCTTCTGTGTACTGCGACATCTCGGCAATTCCATTGTCTTCCTGATCGGCCACAGTGCTTGCCTGCGCAAACGATGCCAGGGAATGCAACGGATCCTGTTTCTGGCGATAAAGATTCGCCGCAGCCATCATGTAGTCGTAATCTCCCTGGAAATCGTCAGCCGAACCGAGGCTGGCCAACGCAACGCTGGCTTTCTGCGTATTCCCTTCGGCCAGGTAGGTGTTGGTCAGACCGACAGCGACAACCCGATTGTTCGCGCCTGCCATTTGAGCCTTGTTGAAAAATGTTTCCGCAAGATCGAAATCGTGCATTGCCAGGAATACATTCCCTGCATCGGCGAAATCGTCTCCTGTTACCGGAGAGTCCGGGAACATTCGCGCTTCTGCGAATCCCAGAGCGACTTGGCGGCGAGCTTCATCAGGGTGACCTTGTCGCAGGAAAATCTGTGCAATCGCCAGGCGAATGGCGATTCGATTTCCGCCCGGAACATCAAGAGCTCGCGAAAAACGCTGCATCGCTCCATCTCGGTCTCCCAGCGTCAGCAATGCATCCCCGGTTGCAGTCAGAATTTCCACTCGATCTCCGCCGTATTGTTCGGCAGATTGAATGTCCCGCATCGCATCTTCGCGCTTGCCCTGGCGGGCGTCGATCTGCGCCATGAGCGCGTAGATGGAAGGGTCTGAAGGCGACAACGCCAGCGCAGTTTGGAGCGCGGCCGTGGCTTCGGCGTACTGCCGCATCCGATAAAGAACGTCGGCATAGGCAAGTTCCGTCGTCAGGTCCTTGGGATCTTCCGCCAGTGCCGTGCGGTATTCGCTGGCTGCATGGGGGAAAGTCTGATTCTTGCCGGTAAGCCTCAGCCCTTGCCAGATGCCACGAATGTGACTTCCCGAGAATCTTCTGCGCTGCTTCTAATTGTTTAAGCGCTGGCTTGGGACGATGGAGTTGCAAGTCCGAATAGGCCAATCCCAGATGCGCCTCGCCGTATGCTGGTTCCAGCTGCAAGGCAGTTTGGAAATCTTTCGATGCCTTCGCTCCTTGCTTCAGGTCGTTCAAAACGAAGCCACGATTCACATAGCCAGTCGCCATCTTTGGATCGAGTTCCAGCGCTTTGGTGAAATTTTCCAAAGCAGCTTCGCGGTCACCGTTATGCACGTATACGTTCCCTGCAATCAGGGGGAGATCTTTATCCTTCGGAAGGGTTGACTCGTACTTCTTCACAAGCGCGAGCGCCTCGTCGTATCGGCCCAAGTAATAGAGATCGTAGGCTAGATACACCACGCCTTCGCGATCGTTCGGGAGCTTCGCGATCACGTTGTATCCCAGCTTGGCAGACTCGGCGTAATCACCTTTGAACGTCAGATAACGCTCACGTTCCCGCTGAACCTGTGGGCTCGCATTCATTTTGTCGTTGGCACGCTCCAGCCAACGGTGGGCCAAGTCGATATTGTGCGATTCAATCGCCGCATTGGCGCCGCCCGCGATGATCAACGCATTGGTGGGCATTCGCTGGTAAGCGTTTTCGTAGTTTATTTGCGCGTCATGGAAGTTTCGCTCTGCAGTATCCAAGTCTCCCAAAGCAAGATACGGGCTGAAGTCTTTAGGATGCGCTGCTGCCGCACGCGAAAAGTAAACCTCCGCCAGCTTCGCGTCCCCTGCATCGCGGGCCAGGTAACCCAGAGCGGATAGCGCCTGGCGATTGTTCTTGTCGAGATTAAGAACCTTGGTAAACGTGTCGCGGGCGGCGTCTTTCTGTCCCAACTTCCATTGCAACATGCCGAAGTTCATTAGCGAATTGACATTTCTCGGAGCCAATGACAGCGCTTCTTGAAGATCTCGATTTGCTGCATCCAGATTTCCCGAGGCTGATTCCACTGCGGCGCGAAGCCGCAGCATCTCCGGACGTTCTGTATCCGCCACCTGTACCTGCTGGATGGCTGTCGATGCTGCTTGCAGTTCCTGCCTCGCATCTGCATCGTCGTCCTGGCGCACGTAGACTTCGTACAGGTTCAAGTGAAGCTCAATCGGAAAAAGAGGACCCTCTTGCGGACGCGCAGACAAATTATTCAGTGCTGCCTTGTACTCTTGTTGTGCCTCCGGGAGCTGATCTTCGGATTCTGCGATTCCAGCGAGAATCGCATGCAAACGATAGTTGTTGGCATCAATCTGCCGGGCGGCTTCCAGGAACGGCTGAGCTTCATCCGGGCGCCCAACATTTACCCAGGCTTGTGCCGCGCTCAAATCTAAGCCGATATTTCCCTTAGCGGACCTCGCGATGCGGGAATAAAGATTTGCGGCCTCCTGCTGTTTTCCTGCTAATTGGTAGGTGTATGCCAGCTCAGCTTCTACATCAGAGGTTCTATTTGGAATCGCTTGCAGCGTAGCAATCGCATCGTCGTACTTGCCTTCATCGCGGTATTGGCCGGCTACAGCTCGCAAAACCTCTGGATCATGCGGCCCGCGACTCTTCGCCTTATTCAGGTAATTCGCGGATTCATCCGGCTGGCCCAAGCGGTCGTACGCGTGAGCAATCAACAGATCTCCGTGTGCCGAAGGCTGTATCGCATCCGCCCGCTGCAATAAAGACAATGCAGCTTTGGGATCGGTGCCGAGCATCAATTCTCCGGCCAACTGCAAGCTGTTGGCGTCCTTCGGATTTGCCTCTACAACTCTTTTCAGAAGTTGTTCGGCTTCCTCATCGCGTCCCATCTTCGCGTAAGTTTGCGCAAGACCGGCTAATCCGCGTACCGAACCCGGTTTTAACTTCAGGCCACGGTTATAAGAGTCGATCGAAAGCTGATATTTTTGGTCGAGCCGCGCGGTGTAACCTAAAAGAAACCAGAGTTCTGCGTCTTGCGGAGCGGAATTTGCCGCCTGCTGCGCAAAGGCAACTGCGGCAGCATAGTCGTTGCGCTTTAACGCCTCATCCGCCGCGCGAGCTTGTCGGGCTACCTGGATACTCGCACCCCAACTGAAGTCCGTGCCATTCTGTCCGGATTCTGATTTGCCATTGGTTTGCTTGTTCGGGGACGAACTGCCTCCGACACCAAACGTCTGACTCTGACCCACGGCACGGCCGGGCAGGACCAAACTTATGACAAGGCAAAAGCTAGTGAGCGGAAACCAACTTTTCACGGAGTCACCACATTCAAAAGGTTAGGAGGATCGCAAGAGAGCCTCCGCGCAGGATGTCCTGCGGCCCTTCTCAGATGCTGTGGAGACAGTTAGGTTTGCTTTCCTCAAAGGGATGCGTTGCGCTTTGCAGATTTCCGGCAAACCCTGACGGGAACTTTTGAATCAAAATTGCGCTGCTACACGTAGGAGTGTGCACCGAATGACCTCGACAGGAAGCTATTCTCGTCCGATACCGCTGTTGGCCATCGTCCTGGTAGCCCTCGCCGTGCATGGACCGCTGCTGCTCATGCAACTTCCAGCTGGATCGTTCGACGCGAACTTCCATATTTTCCTTGCTTCGCACTATGCACATCACTGGTTTAACCCTTGGAATGAAAAATGGTTTGCCGGCTTCTCCCAGACCACATATCCGCCACTGACGCACCAATGGATTGCCCTTGTTTCCAACGTGACGGGGCTGAAGATGGGTTACATGCTGGTGCAGTTGGTCGGAGTGCTGCTCCTCCCCGTTGGTATATATCGATTTGCCAGGATATGGGTGGACGAACGATCGGCCTCGTACGCGGCTCTGGGTTGCATCTTCCTCGGATCACTCGCTTTTCTCGTGTACCAGGCAGGTCAGCTGGCCACTGTAACGTCGGCTGCCCTGTACCTCAACGCGCTCCCCTATTTCTATGAATGGTCAACCGAAGGCTCCGGGCGATCGCTGGTCAAGGGCCTGGCCGTGAGCTTGGCTGCTGCCGCAGCACATCACGTCACACTTATTTTCGGAACTGTTTTTTTCGCGGGTCCCGTGCTCTGGATCGCCTGTCTGGATGCCCATGATGGCCGTACGAGAGGCTCACTGGGAAGCGTCATTGGACGCGCCTTTGTTTTTGCCGTGCTGGTCATGGTGGGAGTTGGTATCGTTCTGCTGCCGTATTGGCTCACACTCTTGCAGCACCCGATACATCAAATGCCGATTCCACACGACAGCCGTTCGAACTTCCTGCGGAATTCGATTACCGCCGTCAATTACTTCGTGATTCCGTACGGCGCTCTGATCTTGGCCTTGCCTTTCATTATTTATCGTGGCGCTTCAATCCGCAGATTGCGCCCCTTGTTGATCGGCTTCTGGGTGACACTGATTTTTGGTCTGGGCGGGACCACTCCGCTGCCTCGCTGGATCCTTGGCCGGGCCTTTGAGATCTTGACCTTTGAGCGCTTCACCTTCTGGGCGACTCTCTTGGCCATGCCCATCGTGGGTTTACTCGCCATTGAATTCATGGATCGGTTCCGGGCCAAAGGTGCGACGATTCTGTCGATTGCCGCGGTGGCAACGATCGGTTCGGCCTTGGCATGGCTTACAGCTAACCCATACCGTCCCACGGGATCGACGAATGTGAAGCCGGTCATCGCCTTCCTGAACCGCGATGGACACGACTCGTACCGATATCTGACCCTCGGCTTCGGCAGTGAACTCGCAAAGGTTTCGACTTACACCGATGCCAGCAGCGTAGACGGCGATTACAACTCGGCCCGCCTGCTTCCCGAGATGACCCACTATGGCTCCGCCCAATTGACGAATTCCAAGTTCTACGGTTCCGCAGGAATGGCTTCGTTACGGGCGATGCTCGAGCACGCGAATCGCTATGGTCTGAAATACATTTTTGTTCACGATCCCTATTACGAGCCGCTGCTCACCTTCGCTGGTTGGCGAAAGACAGAAACCTTCGACAATGGCGAAATCACCGCCTGGTCGAAAGACGATGTCCCGCCGGCTCACCGTATACAGTCGGATGCAATTCCCCCGGCCTGGATGGGATTGCTCTGGGGAACGCTCCCCATCGGTGCGAGCATCGTTGCTATCTTCTTGGTTTTGTTCCTGCCCGCCAGACAACGTTTGCGAAAAGCAGTGGAACCTGCAGCTCCTCTCGAAGAACACGAAAGCCATTACGTTGCTTGAGGACGGAAAAATGAAACGTGCGCTGCCTATCGTCATCGTCATTGTTGTGCTTACTGTGGTATTGATGCTGCTGGGGTTGACCAGTGTCAATCATTCGGCCGGTACCGTCGGAATTGCGGCCGGCAGCGCTCTGCCTGGCTTCACGCCGAACGCGTCGACACCTCAGCAAGCTGTGGACAACTTCTTGCTGGATGTGCAACGACGTAACTGGGGCCGAGCCTTTGCGGCAATCCAGCGCACCAGCGATACTTTGAATGAACAAGCTTTCATTCAGCAGTGGGTCGGTTCGGACGGCGGGCTACGGTCCTTCTCCAGTCTTGAGGGCTTCGAAGCGCGCCCGCTTCATGCCACCGATTCTGACGCGCAAATGCGCGTGCATCTCCACTGGACTACTCCTGTCGGACCCGTTCAAGACGTTCGCGACTTCCATCTCGTACACTCCGGCGACACTTGGAAGGTGGTTTGGAGCGAGACTCCTCCGCCGAACGTTCCCGCTCAAATCGTGCCAGTGAATTATCTGCGCTGGGACCTCGTCTCTGGTAACTCAAGCGACGTATGGGGATCGCGCAATGTCGATGCACCCCATGTGCGAATCGTCTCGATGAACGCGATTGATTCTGCAGAGGGTGCGGTCGTTATGGGTGAGGTCGTAAACGAGGATACGATTCCTGCGTTCGTGAACGTAAACGCCACGCTGGTCGACGGATCAGGTGGGACCATTGACGACGAGAACAGCTTCGACAAAATCCTTCACGTGTTGCTTCCAAAGCAGGTAACCCCCTATCGTATCGACTTTCCGCACGTAAGCCTGAGCAAGGTCAAGAACGTTCGCATGGACGTAAAAGCAACGCTCGTGCCGGCGTCGTCTGATCCCGTCATCGGCGTCATGAACCAGAAAGTCGAAAACGATGCCCAAGGCCATCCCGTACTGCATGGAGAGCTGATGAACCAAAGCGGTGAGACCGTCAATATCCCGCACGTGATCGCCAGCTTTTACGACAACAGCGGAAAAGTCATTTGGGTATCGGATGGCTATGTAGAGAAGGCCTTGCTCCCGCAGTCGACTGAAGCGTTCGCGCTTGAGATTCCACAATCCGTGGCAGGAAAGGTCCAAAACTTTCATGTCGTCGTCAATCAATACAGTCTGCAGAAGTCCTAAGCCGCCCATTTGCAAAAGGGCGATCGTGGTTGGCTTTTTGCTGACGACGTTCGCGTTTGCGCAGAACTTGAATCTCCGTCCGCCCACGGGAGCGGTCGCCGGCAATGCCGCGTCGGTTGGTGTGGACGGCAGTGGTTCGGCAACGCTGTACTTGGTGGGACCGTCGGGTTCGGTTAAGTGCGACATACAACTGGGAAATGAAATCAGCCTTTCAGCGAAAGATCTGCAGGCAGCAGGCCGTTATGTCGCGGTAGTGTGCTCCGGCGATTGCAGCAGCGCGGCCTTCTTCGTCGCACCATCCAAGCCAGTAACTCTCACATTCCTCGTTCATCCGTCGCGCGTCCCTGTGGCTGAGAACGACGCGATCAGCGGCGTCGCCTTGGCCTTCGACGAATTTCATAATCTCGTCATGAAGCCTGCCTCAGTGCGGTTTCAGCTGGACGCAAAGGGTGCGCCACCCATCTCGCGGACCTCGGAGACGCACGATGGCATTGCCTGGTTTCGGACAAACTCTGGTAAATCTGCGGGTCCTCTGCAGATCACGGCTTCGTTGACCGATGACGTCAGCACCCGCCGAGTCGTGCAAGAAGTGGCATCTGTCCCCTGTAATCTGCGCATCAAGGGGGAGAGGACGCCCAAGGGCATCGTCGTCGAAACTGATCCGGTGCGGGACTGCTCGGGGAATCCGGTTCCCGATGGCACGGTGGTTACGTTTACTGCGAAGAGTCGGGGCGAGACAGGTTCAGTTGACGCCCCTGTCAAACAAGATGTCGCCCGCGCCACCATTCTGGCGAATGGCCCCGTCTCGATCTCGGCTGCATCCGGCGTTGCTATGGGCAATGAACTGCGCCTCGGCGGAAAGGAATAGATCTCATGCAAATGGCCAATAGAAAACGGTCTGCTTCGAAGCGCTGGCCTCAATCTCTCGCGTGCGTCCTCGTGCTTTTTTCCCTGGCTTTGTTCGCTTTGCCTCACGCATCTGCTGCGGACTCACCACCGCAGGTGACTCTCAGCGTTGCAAAAATAACTCCGCGTGAAGTCGAGACGCTTACGCAGCGCAGCATTGTTCGGGACTATAAGTTCGCTTGGGCGAATCTTGATCTCGCGCTGGAATCAAATTCCACCGAAGCGCTGAATGGATTGTTTGTCGGTCCAGCGAGCGTCTGGCTAAACGCGGCGGTTGGTAGCCAAAAGCGGAATGGGCTCAGCTCCCGGTATCTCAATCAGAGCCATCGCCTCGACGCCGTCTTCTACGCTCCGGAAGGTGACGTCATCGAGCTGCATGATACAGCGGAATATGACCTCGAGATTCTCGATGGCAGCAAGACCATTCACAGCGAGCATGCCACCGTGCATTACATCGTCTTGATGACGCCCGGAGCAGACCGGTGGGTGGTCCGACAGCTTCAATCGGTGCCGCAATTCTGAGGCAAACTGCCAACACCAACCAGCCCGCCAACATCGGCATCTAATCCGTTCGTCGAGCTGTGCGTCCACAATGGAGTTTTGTTTGTCGAAGAGCCTACTCAGTATTGCGATAGTGTGTTTCATGGTGGGTACTGGATGTACCACGCCCGGAATTCAGCACGCCTTGCGGCAGAATCTTCAAGCTCCTAATTCGTCGCCAAAGCTACTGGCCGTCTACATGCCTTGGTTCGGAGACCACGTTCACATGGACGTCGGCTATGCCAGTTACGATCCCTCCGTGTTGCACCACCAGATCGAACAAGCGAAGCACATGGGCATCTCCGCTTTTGTGGTGGATTGGTATGGTGAAAGCAGTCCGTTTTCCGATCACAATTTTGCGCTGCTGCAGGAAGCTGCAGATGAGAGCCATTTCCAGGTCGCTCTTCTGTACAACGAACCCGCAGACGATGACACGCAATCGACCGACGCCGCGATTGCCGCATTCGACAAGGCCTACAAGTCCTATATCGGCCCTTCAGCGCCGCATCGCGCTACCTATCTGACCTATAACGGTCATCCGATGATTTTCATTTTTCCCAAGCAGGGACACGTTAACTGGAACGACGTTGTCGAGCACTGCCAATCTTGGGAATCCTCACCGATTCTCGTGTACAAAGACGAGCCGCCATCGCAGTACGCTTCTGACTTCCAGGGAATGTACGCATGGGTCCAACCGGGGAAACAAGGATGGGCGCCTAATGGCAGCAATTGGGGTGAGCAATATCTGGATAACTTTTATCGGACCATGCGAAACCGATATCCGGACAAGGTTATTGTTGGCGCCGCATGGCCGGGCTTTAATGATTCAGCTGCGAAATGGGGATTGAATCGCCATATGGACAGCCGTTGCGGGCAGACATTCGAAGATACTCTCCACTTGTACACGCGCTATTTCGACGCTGCGCATCCTCTTCCATTCGTCATGATCGAGACCTGGAATGACTACGAGGAAGGTACAGCTGTCGAGCGGCTGAACTTTGCCAAGTGCAGCGAAGGGGCGCACGGGACCTCAGCCTCGAAGTAACGCTGCACCAACCAGTACCGATGGTTGTTGCATCCAAGCCTCGGCTGTTTACCTTATCGTATGGAGCTCTCACTCGATGGCGTCCTTCGCCGAGCCGCAAACGAATTTCCAGTTTCTTTCTGAACTATTACTCAACACTCCAGGCTCCTCCACCGTTTTGGATCCCAAGCTTGCTCGCGCGACAGACGCGTCGAATCTTCTCTCTGCGGAGAACTTTGATTCGCTCAAGACATTGGCCGCGACGAATCATGTGATCGTGCGCGCGTTTGTGAGACTTCAGACGATTCTTCAGGAAAGCGGGAAATACGAACTCGCTAAGCTGGTCACCGCTTCTATGGAAGAGGAGCGCTTGCGAATTGAACACGCGCTGAGTTTTCTCGAGAGCATCTGTGCAGCCCTTGAGCAGAAAGGCTGCGCCGTCACAGTAATCAAGTCTCTGGATCACTGGCCGGACCTGGGGAGCGACCTCGATCTCTATACCAATGCGGAAGCTGCAGAGGTTGTGCAGGCCATGAGTTCGCAGTTTGAGGCGAAACTGGCTGAGCGCAGTTGGGGCGACCGCCTTGCGAATAAATGGAACTTCGTTGTCCCAGGATTACCGGAAATGATCGAAGTCCATATCGGACGTCTCGGTCAAACTGGTGAGCAGACCGCATTCACACGATCACTCTTGCATCGCACCCGCGTCATCACCATCGATGGCCAGAGTTTTCGCGTGCTTGCTCCGGAGGATCGCATCATCATCAGCACTCTCCAGAGAATGTATCGCCATTTCTACATCCGCCTCTGTGATGTTGTCGACAATGCGCACCTGCTGGATTCCGGAGAGATTGATTTCGATTCGTTGCGCAGCACGGGTCATCTAACTGGACTCTGGGAGGGAATTGCAACTTATCTGGTGATCATCTCTGAATACGTTGAGAAATGTCGCGGATATGGCGTTCCGTTACCTTCTTCAGTGACAGAGTCGGCCAAGTTCGGCGCTCATCCGGTTCGCTTCCGGAAAGATTTCCTGAGGGTGCCGATTCTACCGCACTCTCTGAACCTATATGCGGGCGAGCTGAAGACACTCCTACTCAGGGGACAGCTTCGGAACACTTTTCGTTTGAGTCTTTTGCCAGGGTTGGCAACGGCCGCTGCCCTCGAAATGAAAATCACCGGCAGCGATAAGGGAATCTGGTGATGAAGCACAGAGTATCGCGCCGGATTCTACGGGTTTCAGGGGATTGCCCTCGGTGTGATCGGAAACTAGCCTGTTATCTGATGTAAAGGCGAGATGTAGGATTCCGTTGAAGCCGTTTTCCCGCGAAAGCCGTTCCCGGAATTCGTAAGCATTTTTCTGTAGACGGGGGCTTTTCGGGATGATTCGTATCTTGCTAGTGGATGACAATCCGGCGGTTCGGCGATACCTGCGTGCCATCCTGGAACAGCAAGAAACCTGGAGGGTATCGAGCGAGGCGCGTACCGGGGCCGAGGCCCTGCACAATGTGCTCGAATCTCAGCCAGATTTGATCGTCCTGGACTATCGCATGCCCGATCTAAACGGCGTGGAAGTCGCCAAGCAGATTTCCAAGTTGTACCCGAAGATCCCCATTCTTATGGTCACGCTGCACCTCTCGCGACAGCTGTCCGATGCAGCGCGGGAAGCGGGCGTTCGCGGAGCATGTGCGAAGCAGGATATCGGGTCCGTAGTCGAGGCCGTGGATTTACTTTTGCACGAGAAAACATATTTCCCGGCAAGCCAAGCTGCACACAGTATTTAGAGGATTTCCTGAATGATCGTTCGGGGCAAAAATAGGGCGAAATACAGGAATCCCTGTATTGGACCTGGGCTTGCTGAAAGTTAGCCTCTGCTGTGAGTTACGACGTTTCCTAGCCAGTCTCGTAGCGCCTTAAATTTACGGTTATTGGTCAGGCTGTCACATCCATTTCGGGGTTAAAATGTGGCGAATCGTCTGGTCGGTCTCCTCCAAGGAACTGAAACGGAATGACAATTCGCATACTCGTGGTCGATGATCATCCTATCGTACGGCAGGGATTGAAGACTCTTCTAGAAGGGCATTCGGACTGGCAGGTTGTGGGCGAGGCTTCTGATGGCGCGGAAGCGATCGAGAAGGCCAAAGACCTGACTCCTGATGTCATGGTGTTGGACGTGACCATGCCTCGCATGAACGGATTGGAAGCGTGCCGTATGTTGCGTCGTCTGTCTCCTGACCTTGAGATTTTGTTCGTCACGCAGCATGACTCGCCGCAGATGATGCGCGAGGCTCTGGAGGCGGGAGCCCGGGGCTATGTTGTGAAATCCAATGCTGCCCGCGACCTGCTTGCAGCCGTGGAGGCAGTAAGCCAACATCGTGTGTTTACGGCTTTAAACGAGCGCAGCTTTCCGCAGTTGACCTAGTCCCGTGGGCAGTTGGGCTCTAATCTCCGCTCTGAAGGGGTTGGTATATGAAACTGAGAATCCTGTTAGCAGACGATCACGAAATTGTTCGCCGCGGTTTGCGGGCTTTGTTGGAAAAGCATGAAGGATGGGAAGTCTGCGGAGAGGCCAGCGACGGTCGTGAAGCCGTGGAGAAGGCTCTGCAACTCAATCCCGACGTCGTTATTGTCGATATAGGCATGCCCAACCTGAATGGCTTGGATACTACCCGCCAGTTGCTCCAGCATGATCCCCATTTCAAAGTTATCGTCCTGACCATTACTGACTCTGATCAGGTAATCCGTGAGGCGCTCGATGCCGGCGCTCGTGGTTTTGTGCTTAAGTCCGATGCAGCCCGCGATCTCGTGTCCGCGGTCGAGGCATTGCAAAATAAGCGTATGTTCTTTACTCCGCGGGTGAACGACTTGGTTCTCGCGGGTTTCCTGGAAAAAGGACAAACCGTATCGCGAAATGAGGCTCCTAAGCTTCCGACGCTAACCGCCCGCGAGCGCGAAATCACTCAGTTGCTTGCAGAAGGTAACAGCTCGAAAGAGGTGGCATCCCTGCTCAACCTGAGTACGAAAACGGTGGAAACACACCGCAGCAATATCATGCGGAAACTGAGCTTCCATTCCATTCGTGATCTTGTTGTGTATGCGATTAAGAACAACTTGATTCAGATTGAGCTACCACCACCACCGAAAACTCCTGCGGGCCCGACGGCGGCGTAAGCCGCCGAAGATCCTTTCTACTTCATCGCTTCTCCTGGATAGTACCCGTTGCGCGTGCGCACCGTAAGGTGGCTGTGCGCCGGGCCTCGCGCCTCGACCTGAATCCTCTGATAGCCGGTTCCAATGTTGGGACCAGGGTTGTAGGTCAGCGTGTACTGGCTGCGGATGTCATGTGCGATCTCCCGGGTTATTCCATCCACCTCGTCCAGAGTCTTCGGGAAGAATGCGACTCCTCCGCTGGCAGACGCGAGACTTTCTAGCGCTTGCCGAGCCGAACGGCTCATGCCTTGATCCGTTATCCCAATCGCATAAAGCGTCGCTCCTTTGCTCGACTGCAGCTTACGCATGGCATCTTGCAAAGTCTCTCGGCTCATATTGTCTTGCCCGTCGGTGATCACTAACAGGACCTTCTTGTCGAGACTAGGGTTATTCCTCAAGTGAACGTCAGACGCGACTACGGCGTCATAAAGAGCGGTGCTTCCGCGGCTGGAAACTTGGTGCAGTGCCGTCCGGAGCAAGTTGACATCCGAGGTGAAGTCCTGGTCGAGGTATGGCGTCTGGCTGAAGTTAACGACGAACACCTGGTCCTGCGGGTTACTGGCATGCACCAGATTTAACAGGGCCTGATTCACCGCTCCACGTTTGTCCCGCATGGAGCCCGAGTTGTCTACAACAATCCCAAGCGCGACCGGTACATCCTCTCGCCTGAAAGAGGTAATGGTTTCAGCCCGGCCATTCTGGGAAACCGTGAAAGCGCTTCGGTCCAGGGACGTGATCAGCCGACCGCTCTCATCCACGACGGTCGCGTGCAGCACAACCTCCTGTACCTGCTTCTTAAAAACGAATCTACCCTGATCTTCTGAACTCTCTGGAGTGATCGATTGGCCCGATTGATCTCCAGACTGCTGCCCAGTTTGCTCCGGAGTTTGCACGGAGGGGGGCGGCGTGGAAGTGCGAGGAGGCAAACCCATCGGATCATCGGGGTCCTGCGCGTTCGCCGCCCCACAATAGATAGCCGCAGTACCTAATAACAAAACAATCCTGGCGAGCAAGCGGAGAGACTGACCCTTGCCAAGAATCATGAACGAACCTCCTGTGCGACTTTCAGATGCAGAAATCCGTCTTTGTGTTAGAGACCCTTTTCTTAATGCCGGTAACCGATTACCCATCCATAATGACGCACACCCGGCTTTACTGATGCCTACGGCGAATGCTGTAGGACCGTCGTGACTATTACTCCCTAAAGGCGAATTCCCATTTGCAAAAGTTACACGCGCCAATCTCTCTCAATCTTGCAATGCGACTTTGAATCCAATGAGATGCGCGTTTGGCCCCGTGTGTGCTAACCCTAGTGCGCAGGTTGTCGGGATCCCAACAGTTCGTAACCCGGATGGCCCTCTCGTCCCTCATCCGTCGGAGGTCTGAATGCTTCGGATTCTTATTGCAGATGACCATGAAGTAGCGCGTAGCGGAATTCGGTCCTTGATCGAGAGCCACGCTGGGTGGGAAATATGTGCAGAAGCGAAGGACGGCCGCGATGCCGTCGAACTCGCCTCCACTAACAAACCAGATGTGGTTCTGTTGGATATAGGAATGCCCAACCTCAACGGCTTGGAAGCCGCTCGCCAGATTTCAGCCATGGATCCCGGCATCGGAATCCTCATCTTGACAATGCACGATTCCGACAATATGGTCCGGGAGGTTCTGCGCGCCGGCGCGCGAGGATTCCTGCTCAAGTCCGACGCGGGGCGAGATCTTATCGCGGCCGTTGAAGCCGTCCACCATCAGCGGACATTTTTCACCACACGCGTGAGTCAGATGGTATTGGACGGTTTTCTCGATCGCGACCGCCGCGATCGCGCAAGCGACATCGAAGAGGATGATAGCGACAATGCCGATCTGCTCACCGCCCGAGAGCGAGAAGTGATCCAGTTGCTCGCGGAAGGCAGGACCAGCAAGGAAGTCGCGCTCATGCTCAATTTGAGTGTAAAGACGGCGGAAACCCATCGTACCAACCTGATGCGTAAGCTCGATCTACACTCTGTGGCTGATTTGACGAGGTACGCAGTTCGCAACCGCATCGTTCAGGTGTTTTAGCTCGCTTTGAGGCGCAGCGCCCGCGCCCGTCATCCCGTACCGGGAACACTCTATAGACTCCGTTCCCGGAGAGGCATAAAAGAAAAACAATTCGCAGCCATGATTCCGCGCTTGCTTGATCGCGCTGAATGGCTTCGATACCGCGCCGTATCGAAGCATCTTCGTCTGTCGAAAGTTGATTTTTATGAATCGAACGACGACCATGCTCGCGGCCCTCGTACTTTCCGCAGCCCCTTGGGCGCTTGCTCAGCAGTCTCAGCCTGATCCTCAGGTTCCTGAGGATGCTTTCACGACGCGCCAGTTGATCGCCTGGTCGGGGTTGCAAAAGCCGCAGCCGGCTCCTCAGCCTCTGCCCCCTCGCGACACACCAGTTCCTCAGCCGGATCAGCCTTCAGATCAGCAGGCGAATCCTCCAGCGGACCCGCATAGTGAGGAGACGCCGACTGAGTCCTTTACCGGGAAACTTGTAAAAGATGGCGGCCGGTATTGCTTGCGATCTGGTTCTAAAACCTACCAGCTGTCTGCCCAAGATGGGTTGCAGAAGTACGAGAATCAGACCGTTCGTGTGGTAGGAAACCTCGACTCCCGTACCGACACCATACAGGTGCTGAAGATCGATCTGCTTTCCTGACTTTCAAGCAAATTACAAGATTCACCTTAGTGCCGAAAGATGGGAACGGTACTACCGTAAAGGAACTTAACTTTTTTGAGCCCGTCGAAGGACGACTCCTTCCCCGCGCTATCCCGTCCGGAGCGAATCATGATCAGCAATGGAACAGCGGCCTACGGAATGTACTCTCGACATGTAGCCCTACCTGACGTGGTTGGTGCTCTCAATAAAGCAGGCTTTACCAATCAGGATATTTGCATGGTGCTGTCGCCAGCTCATCCCGATGCCGCAGCCATTCGTGACACCAATGTGCTTTCTGCGCAGGGATCTGATAGCACAGTGACGGCTCGCATGATCGGTTGGTTTTCAAGGTTTGGCGCTGTGATTATCCCGACCGTCGGACTGTTCGTCCGTTCTCATGCCTTTTTGCAGGCTCTTCTCAACGAGCAGAACGTTCCGGCGCTCTCGCAGGGATGTCGAACTCTCGTCGGCTTGGGCTTCTCTCCCGACGACGCCAAGCGCCTTGGGAGCCGCCTGTCAGATGTGGGGGCGCTCATCTATGTAAGCTGCAAGGAAAGCGAGAAGGCGCTCGGAGTGATCGAGTTGCTGCGCAGAACTGGGGCGCACGAAGCAGCGAGCCTGGAATCCTTAAGCGCTCCCAGAGCGGCCGTGGCTTAATTACCTCCGCCTTTTTCCCAGTCTTTCCATCTTCGTAAACTTCCATTTTTCAATTGGTAAGACACTTGCGCTGGAAATGATAACCAACTGCCTCCCAGAATCAGGCATCCATCGTTGACGCGTTCTCCAAAGGCAGTTTCTATGAGATATCATCGATTTTGGATCGAGATCGTACTGCTCGGGAGCGTCGTTGCGCTCGCTCTCGCTTTGTTAATTGCAACCGTTGGAGCTGCTGCTGGCGCAGCTGCTGATGAACACGACGCAGTGCAATCGCGTCCGTTAAGCCCAGCACAAAATTCTTCGGCCTTCGAAGGAATGGTGACTTGTTCGAGATGCGGGGCAAAACATTCTGCCACGCTAGAGCGATCAGCCTCTGATTGTGTACGTATTTGCGTCCACGGGGGCGCCGCTTTCGCCTTAGTCAGTCCGGATGCGACCTACCTTCTCGACGGCGATCGGCAAGATCTGAAGAAACTGGCTGGCCAACGGGCCCGTGTGGTCGGTACCCGAGAAGGTCAAACCATCAAAGTGGTTTCCGTCGCATCCATCTAGCGTCATACCTATTTCTCCATAGCAAAAACATCGGCAATTCTTCTTCGCACGTAAAAGAGGCTGAATGCTCGAGCAGTGCCAACGGAAAATAGTCGATATCGCTCCTTGCGATTTCTGCCCCTGTACCCATGCCAGTTCCCATCGCGGGGACTTGGCTACATCGCATTCCGCCCTCGGCCACTCGAATCTCATACTTTTCTCCAGTCCCAGTTCGTAACCCCCTTCGGAAACTAGGGCTTCCCCCGGATACTTTTGCGCGCGCTAACCACCTATTACTAAAAGCGTTCAGAGGTTGACCTGCTACGAGATTGCAGTCAGGCAGATTTACTGAAGGCCCTGAACCTGAGGTAGAGAAAATGTCGATAACGAAAATTACGTTGTTCTCAGTGATTCTGTGTTGTGCAACTTGGGTGGTGGCGCAGAGTTCGGCGTCGCCTGGCGGAACAGCGCCAGTCGGCGGTTCTGGAACAGCCGGTCAAAGTTCCACGCCCGGTTCAACACCGCCCCGGGCGGAACCGCAACTCCTCCCGGCAAAAGCACCGCGACGCCTCCTGGCAGCACTGCTACGCCTCCGGCCGGAAGTGCGACTCCGCAGCCGGGTAGTACTCCCGAAACCACTCCACAGAGTCCCGGCTCGACGAATCCCGGCGGAACACCCAACAACACAGAACCCAACTCCGGAACAAATCCGGGCAACACGACTCCCGGTAATCCCGGAGCCACGACCCCTGGCAATCCCGGGTCTAGCACACCAAGCAGTCCGGCACCGGGCAGCACAACCACGCCTCCTCCAGGCGGCGGCAGCAGCTCTCCACAGTAATTCAGCGAGCGTCGTGAGCAAAACAGCAGCGGGCCCTTCCGCGGGCCCGCTGTTTGTCGAAACGGATCGGGAAGAGCCTCGTGCCCGTATAGTTTGGAATCTGGACGCGAAGCTATCCATTCGGGATAAGAGATGACCGGCTGAATGCGGCCTCAAATTCAAAAAAGGGGTTTCTATCTGAAGGAACGTTAGCATCTGAGATCCATGCGTTTTGAAGGCGATTTCTCCTGTACCTATTCATTCCGCACTCCTGCGGATCCCTTTCCAACCCCGATTCAGGAGCCACCGGATCCGCCGGAAAATCCCGACGTTCCTGTGCGAGAGCCCGATCCTGAAGATCCCGGCCATATCTTAGCCTTGCCCGTAAAGCGGTACAGTGAACCGCCGATTGCCGATCCCCTCGCTGCACTGGATACTCGGATAGAGCGCGGGTGTGAGATCGCTGGCCCATTCGCATCTTTGTAAAAATCGCTGACACATTGGAGGATGAATGGCACATTATGGCATTTTGAAGAGCAGCGCCGTGGCCGATGCTACGGAAGATATTCGCGGCGCGAGTCTCTACGGCACCGACGATGAAAAACTGGGAAAGATCGACGATGTTATCTTTGATCATTCCACAGGCGACATTCGCTACCTCGTTGTTGATACCGGCGGATGGCTCAGCAGCAAAAAGTTCATCGTACCTGCCCAGAACATTTGCGCCTCCGCGAAGCACGAAGATGGCTTCCAGGTCAGCCTCACAAAGAAGCAGGTAGAGAATTTTCCGCCATACAATGAGTCGGACTTGGCGTCTGAGAGCAAGTGGTCTGGTTACGAGGAGAAATACCGCGCTAAGTGGGTGGCGGATCCTGTGATGCATCGCGCCGAAACAGACCGCAATATCACTCCCACAACCTATCAGCAAACGGGGAACTTAGACTCCGAACGGGCAGCGTCGATTGCGCACGGAGAATCTCCAACGCCACGAAGAATGCCGGTAGCCTCGACTGCAAGCTCGCGCGCCGACCTCAATGCGGCTTCGTCCATAACTGAACGAGCAGTGCCAGCCGGAACCGACTCTGTCGTGATCGATAACACGGCGGTCGGGATCGGTGGACGTTGGGATACTTTCCAGAGCCGTTTGCGCGAGCGCCGTAAAGAAGCCGTCGCAGCTTGTAGCACCTGCAGCGGCGAGTCGGCCGTAGAGCGCGGTTCCGAGAGCGTCGATACAATGCGAAAAGCCGTATAAAAATCTTTTTCAGAACGCCTCGATACTCCCGGACAGTCCGGAGTCCAAAACGACTCCGGACCTCTTTTATTGTCGTACCCCAACATAAGGCGGCGAATCGGCATCTGACCCACTATGATTGTGGGTAACCGGAATGCGGGCAGAAAGATCGCCAGCGTGGCTATCGCCTTGATCATTATGATGTTCGTAATTACGCTACTGATCGGCGCGCGTAAGAAGACGCAGCCCTCTCAGCGGCAGCCGCTGCTGCACCCCTCCGCCCTGTTCTTGCGCTGAACGGCTCCACGCTCCTGCGAAACTATTCAAGAGAGTCAAGGCGCTCACCGACTTGAGGTAGGAGTTACTTTCCACAGCTGTGCAAGCGCTTTGGCCGCGTCTGACAGCGCCCGCTTTTCGGCATTCGCCTTCGATTCTGAGGCAGCTACCCCCGCACGCTGCGCAATGGGAGTTCGATAGCGCGAAGCTTTGCCGTTCAGGCTGACTTGATAGATGTCTCGGACCGCATTCTCAAAAGTCCGCTTCAGATTCATGGTCACAGGAAGAGGTGCGCCAGGGTTTTTCGTCGTCATTAGAGGGGAACTCAACTTTCCTCGGTTTCTTGCACTCTATGACGCTCGCCATCCCGCAACAATACAGCGTTGCACCCAAGTTCCTACGCCGTATTTACCTAAGAAACGAATGAACACGAGCATCCGCCCGGGTTTGAACTGTAGAGCCGAGTCAGGCCGCGTTCGCTTCCACTCTGATACAGCTTCTCAATGCGCGGAGGGCGTATAAAGCGTCATCCAAGATCAGATCTTCTTCAATGTGGTCCGCAGTCACGAAGAAGAGCTCTTTGATTCGAGCTAGGATCGCTCTTTCCGCTTCCGCAATTCTTTCCGGGATTCTGTCGCGGTCTGTTTCAAACAACGCCGCTTGATACAAAGCGTGCCAAGCGACTTCAGCCGTGTAAGTGTCATGAGAGGGCATCTTTTTCATGGGATGAGGTCCTCTGAGGTATGTGACCCCGTTGGCAGGGTAAGTAGAAAGTTAACTGTAGAAAAAGGTTGTTTCTATCAGGTGTTCCCGGTATTTTCCTCAGGTTGGCGAGAACTGGAGCGGAGAAAAATGCGTGGAAGGGGTTGAACCCTTCCACTTTTTTGTGGGCTAGGCGGCGCGTCTCGATTTTCCGCTGTTCGGTTTTGACTGGCTTACTTCGGATTCCTCTTGTTCCGCTTCTTCTACTTGCGAGTTGATGGTTTCTGCCAACTGAGTCAGCTTTTCATCTGTTTGCTTTTCCTCTTCCAGCGTCTGTTCCAGCAAGCTCACATGCTCGTCCTCGCCCATCAGTTCCGCCAGAGCTCGAACTGTGCCGTAGCCGGCTATCTCATAGTGCTCAACTCGTTGGGCAGCTCCTATGATGGCGGCATCCATCACCTCGTCCTCGTAGTCTTCCTTCATGGTTTCGGCCCCTTCTTTGACTAGGCCTTCCATGCCCAGGCACTTCTTGCCGGTGGGTTTCTCATCCAGCATCTCAAAAATCTGTTCCAGCCGTGAAACGTGCTCCGAAGTTTGCCGCAGATGTTCTTCAAAACCCTGCCGCAACTCGGCATTGGACGAAGCTTTTGCCATCTTCGGCAGAGCTTTTACGAGTTGGGTCTCGGCATTGTACAGATCCCTCAATTCATCGATATAGAGCTGGCGCATTGACTCGTTCTGCATCGTGTCCTCCTCTTAAGATTTCCAGCGACCGGAGCGGACCGGCGTTCACTGGCCCTATACCCGGAAAGTATTTTCCAGACCGGTGCCAAACAATACCCCAGATTATGTATAGAGAATTGTCCCCACAATGGTTAGTGAGACGGTGGCTGCTGCAGGGTCAGTTCAGAATGGCCTTCACTCGTTTGCGGATGATGAAAGTCCAGGCCAAAGTGCAGTTCAGAACGAGTTCCCGTAATCTTGAACGGCACTTCTGTCCCCGCCCCATCCTTATGGAAGAAAGGATCCACCGGCTTCAAAAGGATTGATTTCCATCCCTTCGTCATTTGCGAGAGTTTGGCCTTCATTTTCACAATCCCGTGAAAATCGAAAACCCGGCCATCGAGACTGTATTGCCCGGTCATATTCGCTTGCGTCCCTGGAACTTCGAAATTTAAGGACGAGAACGAGAGAATTCCATCCTCTAGCCTGAACGATCCTTGCAAATCAGAAGTGATGGGTGCTTCAGGGGTTTTGCCAACGAGTTGTGGCTGCCCACTGCTCCGCAGACTCAAATCGTTGATACGAGTTTGCACTTTCTCGTTCTCGAAATTGCCGTCCGAGATCTGAAACTCTCCAGACAGTTTCATGCGCCCCGCGACATCGGCCTGACCCGGTGGCAAGCTGAATCGGCAATTCATATTGATCCGGCCCGTCATCACCGGCGGCTCCGTTTTCACGCCAACGGCTAGCAGGTCCTCAATGTTGGCTCGATTCAGCGAGACATTCAGCTCGATATCATGCCCATGCACCGACTTCATCCGAACAACTTTGCCCTTTGCAACGATCAATGAACCTCGCAGCCTCGCTCGCACCGGCTCCAGGTAGGTGTCTCCGTCCGTTCCGTCCACGATCGCCTTAAATTCAGTGTGCAGAGGAACTCTATGTCCGCTCACGGTGAGTCGAAAATCCGGCGTATCGGTTTCCCCTTCGACCGCAATGCGGTCAAGTTTCCCTGAATAATGACCCTCGGAATTCAGAATTCCACCCAGTCCTCGGATTGTCCCCAGATCCGCGTCCGAAAACCTGTAGTCGCCTGATACCGCAGTGTCCCGGGGACTTCGCTCGTTGAACGGCCCGAACATTCCAGTGGAATGAATGTCGCCAATGGGACGTGGGTTGACCAGCTTCGCATCAAAGCGGAGCGGCCTTCCTCGGCCAGTACTTGTCAGTTGCATATCGCTGATATCGAATTCCAGGGGCGGTTTATTGGGGTTTGGCGTGTCGATGACAATCTTTGCGTCCGAGAAGACGAACTTGTTGACCTCGACACTGATCCTTCCGCGCCGACGCATATTGGCCATGTCCCGGCGATCGTTCTTCGGCGGAACATTCATCGTGAACCCCCTCACATACACGGTGTCCACCCGCATAGGCTGCAGAAACAGATTTCGCACTCCGGTTTGAAAATGGAACTCCGCGATGTCTATCAGGGGCTGGACTCCCGGTTCCCAGGGATTCGGATCGCCTGCTCCGAAGATCTTCAGGCCTTTACCCTCAAGATTGATCCCGTTGGCAATCCAGACGTGTAACTCCCCCAACTCAACCCGGCTCTTGAATCGAAGGGAAAGGCTTTCGATCACGCGTTGTCGCAGGATGGGTTCCGCCCGCGCAATTATTAACCAGACACCAACGGCCAGAAATGCCAGGAAAAGAGCGGCAATTCCTGCAACCCACCGCCATCGCGACCGTCCGCGCGTTTGCGAGGCTGCAACTCCCTTACCGGCATCGGGCGCATTGGATTCTTTGCGCAAACATCAGCACTAACGTGATGCGGTCAGAAAAGAAATAAGGTTTTCCCCTGAGAATCGTCGGGGGATTCAGAAACCGTACTTGGCAACGATCTTCCTTTGCCGCTTGTCTATGACCGCGATTGCTGCGTGCTCCCTGCGAACCGTTAAGGCGACGCTGACGCCCGTGCTTTCGTCGCGAATGCTAACCGGGACATCGTCGCCCGAATCAGAAACGATCACGTACAGGACGGAGTCCGCCAGCATCGTGGGATAAACCAACACTCCGGGAGGTATCGCCGATTTCGAACTGAACATGGCGGGAATGCCTACCCTTTTGACTACGTATGAATAAAGATCGCTGGACGATTCCAGGTCTTCGGCGAGTTCGACCGGGTACGAGCTCCAAAAGATTCTTCCTTTTCCATGCGGAATTTCCTTCAGTGTAGTTCCGTCGTCAAAACGTAAGAGAATCCAGCCAGTTCTGCTGCTGTTGGCCAAAGTTGAGCCAGAGCTGGTGGTCCGGCAGGTTGAGTTCAGCAGTGTGATACGTCAGAGGCTCAACATGCGCGTGCGCTCCGAGTGCAGCCATCCGATCCACAATCTGCCAGTGCTCGTCGCGGTTTACTGGCCCCGTGATGAGCAGGTTTCCTCCTGACTCAACATACTTCAGCAGTGGAACTCCATGCTGCCTCACCTAACGCTTGCGGCGAGGGCAGAATCGACGAGCTTTGGTGAGCCCAGCTTGTCGATCTGATTTTCAGCAACTACATAGGCGGGAGTGCGAACGGAGTAACACAGCGCACGAACTGCCCGCCGTTGCGCCTCCAATTGGAAGTCAGCCAGTACCGAATATTGCGCCGCTTGCGAAGTGACGATTGCTACGGCCGGCAATTGCGGATCGCGCAGATGCTCTCCGAGGCTCGGGCGCAAATCGCGCGAAATCCCGCAGCACTGTCGCTTCCGGTTTTTCTGTGAAATCCGTCCGGATAGCCCCGATCGGAGTCTCATTGCTCTCCGTCATGTCGGAATTCGTATTCCATAGCCACTCGATTGCTCCCGCTCCCTGAATGAACGAACTTGCAATCTTCCTCTCCAGTAGTGCGGCCTCGTTCTCGGGCGTTCGCCGCGCAATTTCATCGATGTTTAACTCGCGCTGTAGACCGGTTTCCTGGATCAACATAGCCTCGCCCGGCTGCTTCGCCGCAAGTGAGTCCCAAAGAATGTAGTCGTTCTGCCACCAGGAATGGTTTGTCGTGAAATCAACGGATCCGCCCCAGAATGCGGGCGACAGTCGGTCCTGAATCCCTCCCTCATCCTGACCGACCGTAACCAACTGCCGCGAACCCGTCGCGTGAATCACGTCCCTCATGCCGGCGGCCCATTTTGCAAACGATTCCTGCGCGAACAGAAAGTAGTCGTGAATTCGCAAAGAGTTGGCTCCAACGTACATTCCTCGCGGTGTGAACTCGTCTTCGCTGGGCAACGAGATCGTTCCCGCAACCGAATTCGGAGGCACATTCCATAGCGCTGCCAGCTTGGCGCGATCGGGATACCGTGCATTCAGCCATTCATTCCATGCCGCCACTTCAATCGGGTCCCCGTTTGGACGCATTGTCCAAAGATGCTGCGAAAAACTCGGCTCATTGATGAGATCCCACGCAAGAAACGGCACATCATGAAAGCGTGAGACCACTTCCGAGATCAACGTCTGCTGTCTGTGCCCCGCCGCGGGATCAAGAAACGCATTTGTTCCGCCCAGCACGTCGGGCAAGAAAGCAAAAAAATTAAACTGCACGGGCAGCCCATACTTGCGCGCCGTCATTAAATAAGCTTCCAGCGTTCGCAGTGTGCGCTCATAGGGTCGGCCGTTTTCGTCACAGAACTTATCCCAGCCGGTCCACCAGCCGGTGCGGATCATGTTCAGGCCGGCATCGTGAATCTGTCCCAGGTCTTTGTCCCACACATAAACATTCGGATGTTCGAAATACAAGCGCTGCACTTCGCTGGACATGTAGGTCGTCCCGACCACCGCGAGAGGATGTCCATCGAGTTCGAAATAGTCGCGATTCACGGTCAGCCGCGGACCGGAACGAAGATAGGCCTCATCCCGAATCCAGAATGCCGAATGATAAATTGCTCGTACTGAATTTCGATCCAGCAACTGAGCTTCGATGACGTAGAGTCCATTTCCGGTCGGAGGCGGCAGGACAATCAAACTGTTTGAACTTAAGGAACTCGTAACACTCGATCTTTTCGTGGGCTCAGACTCAGGGAAAGTGTCGATTCTTATCGAGAGATTGGACTTCACAGCAGTGTTGGAGTGCTGCACGATCTCGAATTCAACCGGCTCTCCCGGAAGATACAGCGGCATCACGGGCCGAACGGTAAATTCCTCGGCGCCCATCAGTGCCCGCTCCAACAGAGATCGCACCAGTGCTGAGTTTTCGTAAAACTCCGGCGTGACGTCGGCATCTACAAAGATCCATCGACCGCCGTCAAATCCATTTTGATAGTGATCGATCTGGATGACCGGCGCTGACAGCTTACGTCCATCTTTTGTTCCCCAAGCAAGCGTATCGAGATGTGCATCAATCGAACCCGCCGAGCCACCTCGTTTATAGAGATCCACCGCGCTTAGCCGGATCACGGGGCTGAAGGCCTGCTTCCAGGGAAAAGATGCCAACTGCATTGGGATTTCCGGATTCGTCTCGAAGCGCAGTCCCTCTGATCCGGGTGTCTCCTGATATTGATCGATCATCAACGGCCGGATGAACCGCACGCTATAATCGCGCAGCCGCCAGTTTCCGGCTTCTCGAAATGCAGCCCGAGTAAACGGCCTACCGCCAAGAACCAGAAGATTCCCTCCGCGATCGAGGAAACTCTTAATCGCTTGCCAGTCCTCTTCCGGAAAAGCCGAACCATATGGAAGCACGAGCAGGCGGGTGGAAGGCGAACCGAGCGCTTCCCGCAGTTGATCCGTCCCCACCAGCTTGGACCCATGGAACAAAGTCTCAAGCTGCTGTGGCGACGGCGTAGCTGAATCGGAGGCGGGAAATCCCGGCTCACTGAAAACCACCGTACCGCCCATATCCTGGGCTGAAAGCAATGCATTAGGTGTAGCCAAGAAAGTCGCCAAAATCGCGAGCGTCAAAAGTTTATCCATAGAATCGCCTGACCGAAACAGATTTGCAGGAAACGTCGCAGTGTCAAGTAATGATCATGGTTTGTCAAGCTAGACAAACGATTTTGTACACGACTCTAACCACTTTCGGCACGAAGAAAATCCGCCAAACTCTATTCCAGCGATGTATGATGGCGGCGTTCACACATTCCTAGCCCTCTTGAGGGTGGATCGAGACTCATGGCAATCGCGAGCCCTAATACTGCTACCTCAACCCTCGCCAGCGGCAATGGGCAAAGTTTCGGCGTCCCCTTGGCAACCGTTACCACGCTCTTCTTTATGTGGGGCTTTCTCACCTGTTTGAACGATATTCTTGTTCCCCACCTCAAGTCGATCTTCGATCTGAATTACACAGAGGTGATGTTGATCCAATTTGCTTTCTTTGGCGCCTACTTCATCTTCTCGATACCCTCCGCCAAGGTGATTGATGCGATTGGTTATCAGCGCTCCATGGTCGTCGGCCTCCTTACGATGGGAGTTGGGGCGTTCCTGTTTGTGCCGGCCGCCACTGTCGCTTCCTATCCTTTATTCTTAGGAGCTCTGATTGTGCTGGCTGCCGGCATCACCTGTCTCCAGGTGGCTGCTAATCCCTACGTAGCCGTTTTAGGAAAGCCGGAAACCGCATCCAGTCGCCTCAATCTCACTCAGGCTTTTAATTCTCTTGGAACTTTCCTGGCCCCTTTCTTTGGAGGCCTTTTCATCCTGACGGCTGCTCCGAACATGAAGCAAATCCGAGCCCTTGCCCCCGATGCACTGCAAGCTTTCCGCGTGCACGAGGCCGCGACAGTTAAAACGCCATACATCGGCCTGGGTCTCGCGCTCGTGCTCCTGGCCATCGCGATTGGCAGTTTCAAACTTCCGAAAATCGAACATGCTCAGCACAAAGTCGGCGAGAAGGTGAACGATTCCATCTGGAGACACCCGAACCTGATCTTTGGCGCGATTGGGATTTTTGTCTACGTTGGTGCCGAGGTCTCGATCGGCAGTTTCCTGGTGAATTACTTCAGCCAGCCGGAGATCGGGGGCTTAACCGAGAAAGTCGCCGCCAGCTTTGTGGCCTTCTACTGGGGCGGCGCCATGGTTGGCCGTTTCATCGGATCAGCTTTGCTGCAAAAGATGAAGACGGGCGGCCTTCTTGGCGTCTGCGCGATCTGCGCTGCCGGACTTGTAACTGTCTCCATGCTGACGACGGGTCACTTTGCGATGTACAGCATCATCCTCGTCGGCTTCTTCAATTCGATCATGTTCCCCAGCATCTTCACCTTGGGTATCGCAGAGCTCGGACCCCTGACCGGAGATGGCTCCGGCATCATGATCATGGCGATCGTTGGCGGCGCATTGATACCGGTAGCCCAAGGCTGGATTGCTGATCACATCGGCATCCATCATGCCTTTTTTCTGCCGGTCATCTGTTACTTGTACATTCTGTTCTTCGCTTTGAGCGGATCAAAGCCAAACAGCGAACGATATGCCAAGGCCTGAGCTTTGGTTTCGGTAGGTTGACAGAGAGTCCAAGGGCTATAATTAAATCGATTTAAAACGAACATGGTGCAAGTCAAGAAGCCAGGCCAAAAGCCGGCGGTGGTTACTCTCAAAGCGGTCGCTCAGCATTTAGGACTCACCCCTGGTACCGTATCAGCGGTCCTCAACGATTCGCCCTCCGCCCGCTCCATCCCGCAACAGACGAAGAATCGTATCCGGGCGGCCGCTAAGGAACTGAATTATCGGCCCAACTTTTTTGCGCGTACGCTCCGCAACAAGCGTACCTACACCATCGGCGTGATCGCCGAAGAGATTGGTGACTCCTACAGTTCACCGATCATCAGCGGCATTGAGCAGTTTCTGCGCCAGCGCGATTACTTCTTTTTGACTGTCGTTCATCGCCATGACGTCGCTCTCCTGAGCCGGTATTCGCAGATGCTCTCCGAACGTGGAGTAGAGGGAATTATCACCGTTGATACCACCGTTCAGGAAGCTCCTTCGCTGCCAACCGTCGCCATTGCCGGGCATAAGAAAATCAAAGGTATTACCAATGTCGTTCTGGATCACAACCAAGGCAGCAGTCCTGGCGCTCGGCCATCTCAAAGAACTGCACCACGAGCGGATCGCCTTTATGAAGGGTAATCCCATCAGTTCGGATTCAAGTGACCGATGGGAGGCCATCTGCCGCGTAGCGGCTGACATCGGCATTCAGATTGATCCGGAATTGACCATACAGATCGATGCCGACGATCCCACTCCGCGCCTCGGATATCCCATCGCTAAGCAGCTGCTGGCCCGTCAAAAACCTTTCACGGCCCTCTTCGCCTACAACGATATCTCCGCCATTGGGGCCATCCGGGCGATTCAGGAGCAGGGACTTCGCGTGCCCGAGGATATTTCCGTCATGGGGTTCGATGACATCCCTGGCGCGAATTTTTACTCTCCCAGCCTGACCACCGTTCGTCAGCCGCTGAGTCGCATGGGCGAGGTTGCAGCCCAAGCCCTTCTCGACAGGATCGAGGGTAACAAGGAGTATCTTCCCGAGATTGCGATTGAACCAGAGCTCGTGGTGCGGGAATCTACCGCAAAGGCACCCGGCTCCTGTTAGCATCCATTAACCGCCTGTCCCTTTGAGCAGGCCGACCTCTGCCATCCATGCCCGCCACCGATGCATCGTTGCCATCTACCTCTACCCGTCCCCTCACGTACGTTTCCTATATCTGTTTTCTTCCGATCGGGATTGCAACGATTCTTCTCGGTCCAATGCTGCCCAGCTTATCTGCTCGATGGTCTCTCAACTATGCGCAGGCAGGAGCGCTCTTCAACGCTCAGTATTTTGCATCGACTTGTGCAGTCGCCTGTTCCGGTGCGTTAGCCGCACGGTGGGGATTCCGCTTTCCCATAAAAATCGGTCTCCTGCTAATGACCGTTGGCCTTTCATTCCTGCTCTCAAGTTCTAAACTGGTAGGCATCCTCTGCATCGGGTGTTACGGAGGCGGACTCGGGCTCGCCGTTCCCGCAGCGAATCTTCTTGTGGCTGCTGCCAATCCGGAACGTCCCAGCGCGGCCCTGAACCTCCTCAACTTCTTCTGGAGCATGGGTGCTGTATCTTGCCCATTCCTGGTCGCAGCCGCAGCTAAGAGTAATCATCTGCCCGCGTTTCTGATTTCCGTTGCTGGATTCTCTCTCGCAACTGCCATCGGAATTGCACTCATGCCTCGCCGCATTACAGAGCCGGTTACTATCCGTCACGCAGAACCGATGCTTCCGCTGATTCGAAGCAAAATTGGCGCGTTCTCAATCCTCGCGCTGCTCTTCCTTCTCTATGTCGGAGTTGAAAACTCCTTCGGGGAATGGATGGCCTCTTACGCGAAAAGCCTCGGCACGCTGTCATTAGCTATGTCACTGGCGACCCCTTCTTTCTTTTATGCGTCTTTGATGTTGGGGAGATGGCTCGCCCCTCTCACGCTGCGGTTTATCGACGACGCCAAACTGGTTCAGGCGGGCTCTCTACTCGCCTGCGCCGGAATGGCGGGGCTGATCTTTTCGCATGATCTGACCGGTATCGCCGTGAGCGCGTGTGCCGCCGGATTCGGATTGTCCAGCGTCTATCCGATTACGATTTCGTTCTTATCCCGGCAGTTCAAATCTGGAAGCGTCGGATCGCTGATGTTCACCCTCTCGAATATCGGAGGCGGGCTACTTCCCTGGATCGTGGGTCTATCCTCCAATCGCTTCGGAACTCTTAAAGCAGGGCTGCTCGTTCCTCTGCTGGGATGCGCCGCCATGTGGGCACTGTTTCTGCCAGGCTCGCTGCGAAACAGTGCTCCTCCTCCGCCTCAGGCGGATCTTTCGGCCATCTAAGCTTCGTACCAACTTCGTTCGCACCAATTTCGCTGCCAGCCGCGTGATCCTCACAACCCGGTAGAGTGGAAACAGAGGTTCTGGCAGGCGGATCGCGTCCCACTCCCCTGGTCCCGCGGTAAAAAGCAATCGGCTCAGAAATCGCGTCTGGTCCTTACGTCTCTCCCGCAGACACAGCATCAGCCGAAAGTACGCGAACGACTCGACATCGAATGCCGTATTGCTGGCGATGTAAGTCTCGATCTCCGTCGCGAGTAGTTCTGCATGCTTGTCTTCGGGAATATTGATCTCGGCTTCGGAAGAAATTGACGCCCCCAGTATTCGATGCGCGAGGAGAAGCGTCACTCGCAGAATTCGTTGGATCCCAAGCCTTTTTGCATGAGAACCAATCTGATCCCAATTGAGCGTTTGTTTTTCCATCAGGCGCGCCAAGTCGCAGAGCCAGATCAGACGTCCCCATACGTGCTTCGCTGCATGTAACGAGAGAACAATGAACAGGTCTTCCGCGGACGGCGTCTTCATCGGATGCCCCGCCACCGGTACAACAACTCCCCGCCGGAACATGCCCTCCATGTCGAAATCTACCGCATAGAACCTTGGCTGGATCGCCCACTGCACTTCCAGCAGATTTCGTCCCGCGCTCCCGTCAAACGAATATTCGTATCCCGATCTCACGTACGATCTTTCTTTCGCGTCCGACCAACGCAGATGCGGCGTGAAACCAAGCTTCTCTAACGCTGCTCGAATCTCTGGCAGATCCCCTGCGCGGACGAACATATCAATGTCGCCCGACTGCCGCAGTGCGATATCGCCATACACCATTTCCGCCAGCGCCAGCCCTTTGTAAGGCATTACTTCGAGCTCAAGTGCAGACAAGGCATCGACGATCCGAATCAGTTCCCGCGACAGAATGAGCGCCTTGTGAACGTTGGTCTGGTATTTCTGTACTAGCGTTTTGAAATGCTCGGAGGGAACAGCATCCTTGAAATCTGAAAGTGCCTGAAAGAGCAGAGGCTGCACGCCATGCCGCTCTGCCAGATCAACAACAACATCCCACCGCAGAGGCGACTGCAGTAAACCCCGTATGCGAGCGTTCTTTTCTTTGTGATTCGGTGCAAAACAAGCGGCCAGCAACAACGACCACTCGGGATCCGTTGCCGCAGGAATTCCAGACATTTTGGTTTGGATGAATGCCGAACGTCGAAACTAACAGATTACGCCAGTGCGGCGGTAGATGTGCTCGGCGAACTCGTTAGCGCCCCGATCTGAACCAGATTCGTAGCGGCGCGCTTCTTCGCGAGCATGTTGGCCGAGGGCACGCCCGTTCTCACAAACGATTTCTCGCAATCCTGCGACGAGGGCCCGCGCATGTTTCCCTCCATGAACGCCAGACCCGGGCATCGCGTGCAACTGCCTACGTGCGTGCACGAAGTGCAGGTCGTCAGATCCCTCAGCCGGATCGCACGCACCTCGTTCATTTTGTCCGAATGTCGCCAGATATCAAGAAATTTCTGCTTCCGCACATTCCCCGTCGGAAGTGGGAACTGTACGCACGGAAAGACATCTCCATAGGGGGAAACGTAGCACGCAGTGTGTCCCGCGCTGCAGGGCAGGGCAGCCAGCGAATCTTCATCTCCTGGTGCGGGAATTGCGCAAAACTCGTCCACATCCCCGACCAAGCCCTGATCCCGGAACACCCCTCGCAGAGTTGTCTGATCGGCTCCCAGGCTCAGCACTGAGCGGTTCCCGTCCATCATCGGAGTGATGGTGGGATCCAGCGTGCTCTCTACCCCGAGTTCTTGCGCCAGATCGCGCACTCCCTGATAATCCCGCGCGTTTTGGACCATCAGTACATTCGCGAAGATGACTCGCAACCCTTGGGATTTCAAAAATCGAGCCGCAGTCAGCGAGCGCTGTAAAGAGCCCGGCACCAGAGTGATGCCGTCGTGCACCTCGGGCCGATGCGAATAAATGCTGATCTGGATCGACTCGACTCCGATCTCCCGAAGCCTCGCCGCCTCTCGTTCGCGGATCATGATCGCGTTCGTCTTCAGCTTCACGCAGAATTGCCGTTGAAAGCGGGCGTACTCGAGGATCTCGAACAGGTCTTTGCGCAGGAAAATCTCACCGCCGCTCAGCGAGAGCACAAAAACCCCGGCCTCTGCCATTTCGTCGAGCAGGTGTTTGATCTCTGCCGTTGTCATCTCGCCATGGTCGTCGTGGTCGAGATAACAATGAACGCAGCGCTCGTTGCAACGATAGGTCAGATCAAGTTGCACGCTGAGTGGGACATTCTTGGCCAGCGCTTTCTCGGTCAATTCCTGAAGTAGTCCGCTCATCGCTTCTCTCCGGCGGCAGGATTCTGTATCGCGATCGGGGTCTCCGAAATCTGCAGGATTTCATGGCTTGCTAGTTCTCGCGCCAGCGTTTCAGCGTCAGCCAGGGCCTCCGTCGGCTCGACATCAAATTCGGTACAGATTTTCTTGTCGACAATCTCATCCAGCGGCGTTGCGCCGTCCGCCGATTGCCAAAGAATGGTCGCCGTCTTGTTCAGGGTAAACAGAGTTGAATCCCGCCCTGACATGATCATCATCTCGCCGTCAAGGCTTCTCGCTGCAGCCCGCGGATTCCGTGCCATATACAGCTTGCTCATCCTATGAGCTCCCATACTCGTTCATCCGGCACAAATGTGAGTCGCGCCACCGGCACTCGCTTCACAAACTCGAAGGCAGAATGGAAAACTGCTTGCACCAGTTCCTCATCTTTCGCAAAAAACAAAAGATTCGCAAGTAGAGACCGCGCCGCTTCTCCCGGCCCAACCGGATCAATCCGGTTTTCCTTCCCTTTGGCCAGCAGATAAAGAGTCGAAATCGGCGCCGAGACGTTCTCTCCAAGCTTTGCCAGTTCCCCCGTAAAGGGAGTGCCGAACGCAACGTATTCCCCATCCCGCCGTCGCACATAGGAAATCTCGTCAGTCAGCAGCGTGGCATCCTGAGGAGCAAGTCGCGAGATTGTGGTTTTCCCGGCTTCGGACACGCCGGCAAACAGAAAAGCTTTTCCGTTCCGGATGGCGCTTGCTGAGTGCAGCAGAAATCCGCCCTGCCGCGCTAGCACCAGGCTGTGGACAATTCGCAGCACTGCATCAATCGAATAGGGATTCGCCGTCTGCCGGATCCATCCACGTCGTGCTGCCGGCTCCCACTCCGCCTGAAAATCTCCGCGACGCAATGACCAGCGCCCCGAACGGTAGCTGACTTCTACATCCGCATCCGGATCGGCCACCTTCGGTTGTGCGATTTCTACCTCGAAGTCAATCTCGACCTCCGCCGTGCCGCTCACGAAGCCTGCATAGCGATCCTGCAGAACCCGGAGAAATCCCGGATCGCTGGTTTGCGCGCGCACCGGCATGCCGCCAATTTCAATGACAACGCTGAGACACTCGACTTCGGTGGTCAACTGTGGCAAGAGGAAACCTAAATTCTAGGGGTTTGACTTCTACGTTTGCAGCAAGTCGCGTGTTCCCACAAGCACACGAGCCGCTAAATCCGAACGCTGAACCGCGCTTGCGATAGCCCGCTCGTGGACCCGCAAACTTGTCCGCGGCTGGAAACGTTTTCCATTTCGGATGATGGATGCAACTCTGCCAAGAACTTCATCCTTATCGATCGGCGAGTCCGATGCCGCCATCGAGTCTCCGCGCGTCAGAATGTGAGACCTGTCGCTTCTTACGATTCGATGCGCCAAGAGCCTTCGCTCCCGGCGAAAAAGAATAATCTCGCCCTCCGCCATCTGAGAGCTCTCAACCTGCTCCACCAGGAGCGTGTCACCTGGCCATATGCTGGGCAACATGCTCCATCCCCTGACTTGCAGGCGGAGCGTTCCCGAAGACCGCAACACCTCAGCGGCTAGGTCGCACTTCACCGCATGAGATTCGTTGATTTCGGACTGAACCTGCTTCATGAATTTTTGGGGCCTTGATTGCACGCCGATGACAATCCGCCGATTTTGCCGCACGAAAGCGCCGTCGTCACAAATACCTGCTCAAATCGAAACGAAGGCTTCTCATAAGGTTTCTTGTGCGTTGCCGCAGTGCGCGATTCATCAGGTTGCATATGATTCGTAGCCATTAAGAAATCCCCACTCGTTAATTTAGGTTTGCCTGCGATGCCTGCATCGCGCAGATTCCCGTCCCGCCGGAAGTCGTACAAGCCTGGTTGGTCAAGTTGAAAAAGTATACTTGAGAAGCTCCTGTAGCAGTGCTCATACCATCGACAATCACGCCGCCCGTGCCTCCCGTTACGGTCAAACCTGATGACGGCCAGGGCCCTGCATTAATCCAGATCGCGGCATTGTCTGTCGTCTGGCCACCGATCGTCGTATTCCATGTCGGCTGCGTACCGCCCGAACGCCCCGCTTGGACCGTAACCTCCACGTTGTTGTTTGTATCAAGAATACGAGCCTGCAGACCGTAGTTATGGTTTAGCGTCCAGCCCGCCAAAGCCGTCACTGTAGTGAGCCCCTGATTCAGCCACGTGACGCCGCCATCGACCAGCTTCACCCCCACAATGTTGGACCAGACGGGCGGAGTTGTTCCCGTGGTGCCCGAATTCAAGGCCACGCTGATGTAAGCGAGGTCTGTCGCAGTCCTCAGCACCAGGATTTCCTGTCCAAAGTTGTAGTGAGTCGTCGGCTGCCAGGGCAAATCCACGAAGTTCATCAGGCAGCCTTTGTTGCCGCAACCGCGGCCATAGTTCTGCACGCTGAAGTATAGGAGTTCAGCCTTACTTACGCTCGCGTTCGGGTTCGGAAAGTCAGTGACTGGCGAACAAGCCGGGCTCCTCGCCGCTGGAGTCAAGGCTGCGCCGGGTACCGGCGTGGTCATCACTCCAGCCGCAATCGGTACGCGGTAGATGGTCGGGTAGCTTCCCGTATTGCCGCAAACGTAAAGCTCTCCCGTCGCGTTCGAAGAGTTGTAATAAGCACTGTCGAACGCGCCAATGTACATCGGGTTCGGATTTGCCGAGCTGCTGCCCACCGCGACGCTGGTCCCACTAGTTCCAGACACGAAGGTCCTGCTTAGCTCATAAACCGCCGAACAGGCAACCCCGCCCGTGCAATTTGTAGTGCCATCGCTCGATGCAAATACGAAAATCAAGCCGCCCGTCACATCCAGAAGCGGACCCTCAACGAGGCCGACCGAGTGATCCAATTGTGCGGATGCGGTCGCCACCCCGGTTGCGGACGCAACTCGGTAAAGAAATCCCCCTCCGGCTCCTACATCACCGACGAACACGTTCTGCGACGTGTGGTCATAAACTGGATTGGAAAGAGCGTTTCCCGTCGCGTTTACCTTCACCGGGAAACCGCCGCTGCTGACTTCTGCGGGCGTGCCCTTAAACGCTCCAGTAATCTTATGCAGCCATCCGCCTGCTCCCCCAACCCACGCTATATCGTTGGTGTAGTCGTAATAAGGAGAGGATGTTCTGTCATCCAAACTTCCCCCGGTGCCGGTATGCAGGAGCACCTCCGTCATGCAAGGGGCGACGCACGTCGGATATAGGGCCGCAGTGACAGAGGTCGGTACTCCCGGCGAAGTGATGGTTTCAGTCGTCGACGCTTTCCACTTTAAAAGGACGAGGCCTGCGTTTCCCGTCGGACTGCCCGAAGTCTGCACAAAGGCGATCTGCGTTCCATCCTGCGAAATCACAGGAGAGGTCAAAATGAGACCCCCTGTGTTGTAGGCCCAATAAATCGAAGGCACAGTACCGCCGCATCCGCTGTAAATATTGTCATAGCCGACGATACTTGCCTGAGCCCCGGCCCCTAGCCGTCCCGTACTGTAGACGACATAATCCGGTTGGGATGCGCTGGCGCAGTTTGCTGCGGTCAAACTGAAGGAGTATTTAGCGGCATAGTTTCCTGCGCCGGGAGTACCGGCGCTGCCCATATTCTCTTCCCACAGTCCGCCAGGAGACGCGCTCGGTGCCCTGCCCGTAGCCTCCGAAGCGGCGTGGAAGCGCTCCACCGGAAATTCGCGGGGTATTTCCCGGCGATATCGTTGCTGCCAGTAGCGCGGATCCTGCGCAACCTCGCGTTCCTGCGCCGCCGAAGCCGGCTTGCTGTAGATCACGTGGGAATGGCTCCAATCGGTCGGCAGCCCCTGCTGTTCGGGCTTGGCTGCCTGCCCAGTTAACACCCATCCCAGGACCATCAATCCAGACAAGCTCACACCTACCCGGAAGAACCGTGCGGCAGAACCATTCATTGTCCCGACTCCATCGCTCGCGCAAGTTGCGAAGTTAAGGCTGGTGCACCAATACTGGCTTCGATCCGTCCATCGCTAATGCAGGCGTCGGCAGAAAATCAAAAAATCCGGCGGCTCCGACTGTTCCCAGAACGCCTACTGGAACCCGTGAAAGCGGACGTATACTTTCATCGGTTGGCTGGTTTGGCCAGAATTCTACTCTTTCTCCTTCAGCCCAGGCAAACAGGTTTTTGCGATCCCTCTCGCCGCTTTCTCAAGTAAACGAAAATGGCTCACAGCCCTTACAATAGTCGGAACCCTCCCAACGTGACATGATCCGAGGATGGCCACGGACGGTCGTACCATCTGACCGCCGAGTTGCAAATATTCATTGGAAGGATGCGAGATAGCGGGGGATATGGAACAAGCAGTTCGCACTACTGAAGACAACAACGTTCTTACACTGGAAGAGATCGAGCATCTGGCTGCCGAGGGTGGCCAGTCCGCGGACACGCTGATGAACGTCGTCGCCCTCATCGCAAAGCGGTTCCGCACCGATGTCTGCTCAGCTTACTTGCTGGAGCCCGATCGCGCCAATCTTGTGTTGGCTGCCACAGTCGGACTCCGCCGGGAATGCATTGGCAATCTCCGCATGGCGGTCCATGAAGGTCTGACCGGCCTGGTAGCCGAACAGGTTCAACCCGTTTCCGTAAGTCAGGTCAAAAACCATCCCCGTTTCAAGTATTTTCGCGACTCCGGCGAAGACGCTTACCAGTCTTTTTTGGGTGTTCCGCTGATTGATCGAGGCATTCTGCAAGGCGTTCTCGTCGTCCAGACCATCGAGGCGCGTGTCTTCAGCGCCGACGAGATTCGCATGCTGACCGAGGCAGCCACCCAAGTCGCCCCTGTCGTCAGCGAAGCGCGCACCCTCGATCGCTTCATCGCCCCTCTGCAGGAGCGTCTCTGGGCTCTCGCCCGCAATCTCTGGTGGAGCTGGGATCACAACTCCGGCAGCCTCTTCCTCGATCTCGATCCAACCCGCTGGAATGAAGTCAACCACAATCCGATTGCGTTGCTGAATGGGATGCCTTTGTCCAAGCTCGAGACTCGTGCCACCGAGCTCATGCTTCACAGCCGTGTGAATTACGCCTACCGGCGCATGCTCGAATATCTTGAAGCCGATCGGACCTGGGGAACACGCCATGCCGGGGTTCTTCGGCCTCATCCCGTCGCCTACTTCTCCGCCGAATTCGGAGTGCACGAATCTCTACCTATTTATTCGGGAGGTCTGGGGGTTCTAGCGGGCGACCACATCAAGAGCGCCTCCGATCTGGACATCCCCCTCGTCGGCGTAGGCCTGTTCTACCCTCAAGGCTATTTCCGCCAGCACTTGGATCTCAGTGGATGGCAGCGGGAAGAGTACCTCGATACCGACGTGAACCAGTTGCCCATGGAGTCGGCAATCGGGAAAGATGGACGCCCCGTTGTGGTCGCAATCGATACGCGCAGCGGTCGCATTCAGGCGAAGGTCTGGCGAGTGAAAGTCGGCCGTCGCGATTTACTATTGCTCGATTCCGACGTCGAAGGCAATGCTCCCGAAGATCGCGAACTTACCTCTCGTCTCTATGGCGGCGATCTTCGCATCCGCATTCGCCAGGAACTTCTACTGGGTGTCGGTGGCTTGCGCGCCCTCAAGGCTCTCGGCATCACCCCCGGAGTGTTTCACCTGAATGAAGGCCATAGCGCCTTCGCGGTGCTGGAAGCGATCCGCATGCGCATGGAAGACGAAGGCATCGGCTTCGACGCCGCCGTTCCTCGTATCTCGCGAGAAGTTGTTTTCACCACTCATACCCCTGTGCCTGCAGGTCACGACCGTTTCGATGCCAGGCTCGTGGAAGAGCACATTGGCCCACTTCGCGAGGCTTTGGGCCTGTCGCAAGACAGCCTGCTCGGTCTCGGCCGCGAAAATCCCACCAACACTGACGAACTCTTCTGTATGACAGTATTGGCTCTCCGTCTGTCTCGCCGCGCGAACGCCGTCTCTGCCCTCCACGGCGAGGTCTCGCGCGCTATGTGGACTGGCCTCTTCAAAGGCAAGCCGGAAGACGAGATTCCCATCGGGCATATCACCAACGGAGTGCATGTTCCGTCTTGGCTTGCTCCGCAGATGTTCCGGCTGTATGACCGGCATCTCGGCACAGACTGGCATCAGCGCGGCAGCGAAGCCAAAATCTGGTTAGGCATCGAGAGCGTCGACGACGGTGAACTCTGGGAAACCCACCTCAACCTCAAGTCACAACTCATCGATTTCGTGCGCCGACGTGCCGTCGCTCAGGCCGAGCGCCGCGGAGAATCGCCGGACGTTCTGCTGCGCCTCGAACGTGTCCTCAGCCCCGATGCCCTGACCATCGGCTTTGCCCGGCGCTTCGCAACTTACAAGCGCGCCAATCTCATTCTCACCGACATCGAGCGCCTTGCCTCCATGGTCAATGATCCCAACCGTCCTGTGCAGTTCGTCTTTGCCGGCAAAGCGCATCCCCTCGATGAGCCCGGCAAACGCGTTCTACAGCAGATCGCCGACCTGATGCGCGATCCCAAGTTCCGCGACAAGTTCGTTTTTGTGGAAGACTACGACATCAACGTCGGCCGTCACTTTGTCCAGGGGGTCGACGTCTGGCTCAACAATCCGCGTCGTCCCCTCGAAGCCTCCGGCACGAGCGGCCAAAAAGTCGTTTTGAATGGCGGCCTTAACCTCTCGATTCTCGATGGATGGTGGGCCGAAGCTTACGATGGCATTAACGGCTTCGCCATCGGAACGGGCAAGACTCACTCCAACCTCAACGTTCACGACACGCGCGACGGCGAAGATCTCATGCGCACGCTGCGCGAAGACGTGATCCCGCTCTACTACCAGCGCGATCGCGACGGATTGCCTCGCGGCTGGATCAAACGTATGAAGCGCACTATCCGCACCCTGGGCTGGCGCTTCAACGCCGACCGTATGGTCATGGACTACACGCTGAAATGTTACGTCCCGGCAGCCGGCGGAACCTCCAGCGACCTGCGAACGTTCTCTTAGGAATGCCCGACTCGGGCCGCTAGGTAGCGGCGTAACGGGCAAGCTGAAATTCAGGGCTTACTGGAATTCTGGCGGAGAGTGAGGGATTCGAACCCCCGATACGGTTTCCCGTATGCCGGTTTTCAAGACCGGTGCCATCAACCACTCGGCCAACTCTCCGGGCTACATCGGAGCCACACTAGGTTTGCAATTCGGGCGAACCGCAAAAAAAGATATTCCTGCCTGTGCTCTAGTTTACATGAGCCGTTTTCCCTGTGCTCCCCTGTGGCCTCTGTGGTGAATCGCAGTCTGGAGAGCGAGAAACGCGCGGTGACCGTGTCACGCGCCAATAGCCCGAACGCCTTCGAATGGAATTCCATCACTTCCGCAAAATGCGAGAGGAAATACGTAATGCTGTGATCGCCGGGGTAAAGATGATATTCGTGCTTAATATGTTCCTGCAGCAATTCCTTATGCAGCACCTCGGCTCCCTCTTCGAAGCCGTAGTTGTCATCTTGTCCGCAGTTGAAGTAAATCGCCATCCTGCGCAGCCTCTCGGCATTTTTCTTAGCCAAAAGCAGCGGATTGTTTTCATTCCAATGCCGCACGTTGATCGGCGCCCCAAACACCGGTGCCAAAACTCCCATGAGCGGTGCTCCCGACTGCGATGCCGCATCGATTTGCTGCGGCGATTCTGTCATCAGGGCCGCACTCTGCGCACTCACGGCCGAGAACAATTCCGGACGCGCAAACGCAAACCGCAGCGCTCCATAACCACCCATTGAGATTCCGCTGATTGCCCGATTGCCGCGTCCGCCAGCAATGCGATACTTGCTCTCAATGCGAGGCATGAATTCTTGCAGGAAGAAGTCGCTGTATCGAACCGTTCCATCCGCGGAATTGATGTAAAAACTTCTTCGGCCCTCAGCCGCGACGATCAGGAAATCCCCTATCCTGTGCTGCTTCCGCAAATCGTCGACCAGCGTCCAACCGCCGCTGTTGAAGAGAGTCTGCTCGTTGTCACCCAAGCCATGCAGAAAATACAAAACCGGATAGCGTCGCGCCGGATGCTCCTTCGCGCCTGCGTCGTAGCCCGATGGAATGTAGACGCAATAACGAACCGGCCGCTTGAGGATCTTGCTTTCGAAAGCGCTGCAATCGATCCGGCTTTGTCCGGCAGCGGGAACCGCCGCCAGGAGTAGCAGGGGAACAAAACGGAGCCAATGACCGAGACGCATGCTGTCAATCTATTCGTAGCGCAACGCCTGTACAGGATCGAGCCTGGCGGCGCGTCCTGCCGGATACAGTCCGGAAACCAGGCTGACCAAAAATGCAAAGCCAATCGCAAACCCGACTAGCCACCACGGCACCGCCCAGAAATGCTCCGGAGGGATAGACTGGCTCTTGAGGTAGATATTTGTTCCGAAGTTGATGACTTGACCGATCGCCCATCCTAAGATGACTCCGATCACTCCACCGAAAATTCCCATCGCGCCCGCCTCGGCAAAAAATAACTTTCTTACGTCCGCGTCGCTGGCGCCAATCGCCTTCATGATGCCAATTTCCCGCCGCCGTTCCAGGATTGCCATCACCAGCGTATTTACAATTCCGATCGACGCAACTGCCAAAGCAAGGCTGCCGAAAATTCCAAGAAATGCGTACAGGACTTTGAACACTTGCTGCAGGCTGCGGCTCGCGTCGAGGATCGAGAAGGTGGTAAATCCCATCTTCTTGATCCCATCTTCGACGCCCTGTATCTGTGACGGATTCTTCACCCGCACGCTGATGGACGAGTATGCCGGTTGATCGCTTGCGGCTCGGGAAATCTCCCGCAGATCGGTCGGTTGCATCACGTGCAAAGTCTCCGCGAATTTGAGAGGCAAGAAAACCCTCGCCCGCGTCGGCCCTCGCATGCTCTCCGGATCGAGATCGGAGACCCCGACAATCTTCAATTTCTGCTCCCGTGATACGACCGAATAGGATGCTCCCGCGAGATCATCACCGGACGTTCTTCCACCCGCCGCAGGTGTTTCTCCTGGAGTGACCTCCCGCTGCGCGTAGCTCATGACGAGCTCTTTCCCGAGAAGTGGCTGCGCCAACTCAGAAACGCTCGGTTCTGGCGCTCCCAGCGGGGGCGTCTTCCCCAACAATTCTTCCGCAAATGACTTCTGTAAGATGACTTCCGGAGCCGTCTGCGACGAGAAGAATGAGCCTTGCATGTTTTCGAACGCATCATTGCTCTTCGCCGACTGCGGCAGCGCCGAGACGGTCGTGAGATGCGGCTTGTCTTCGAAGCGGAGTTCAGTCGCAAAACGTATGTCCGGATACGCCTCGCTCACGTTCGGCAGATGCTCTATCTCGACTCGCGCCGGCTCATCCAGGATGCGGCTTTGACCCGGGATCGGCCCGTTCCGCTCCTCTGCGCGACCCATGCCCCGCATCTCGCGCCGCGACGAAACATAAATCGTGTCGAACAATCCGGACTTCGCCAACCGCCGCGTGAACAGCTGTTGCAGTCCCGTTCCCAGCGAGAGCATCGCCACCAGCGACGCTACCCCGACGGAGATGCCGATGGTCGTCAGCGAATTGCGCAGGAACGACTCGCGCAGGTTTCGCAGGGCGAGTTCAGTAAGATCCGGCAGTTTCATCGCCGAGCCTCCATCCCCGGATCGTTTGGCTGGAGTGGATTGTTCGGCCGGTCGTCCATCAGCTTTCCATCCGCAAGAAAAATCATTCTCTGCGCATATCGTTCAGCCAGCCCGCGCTCATGCGTAACCATCACCACAGTCATGCCCAGCGCCCGGTTGAACTCTCGCAGCATGTCCATGATCTCCGAGCCCGTGTGACTGTCCAGATTTCCCGTAGGTTCATCCGCCAGCAAAAGATTGGGACGGTTGATCAATGCCCGCGCCAGCGCGGCCCGTTGCTGTTCTCCGCCCGAAAGCTCACTGGGCCGGTGATTCAATCGCGCCCGCAACCCCACCCGCTCCAAGCCCTCGCGAGCTATGGATTGGCGCTGGCTGCGGTCGATCTCCGCAAACCGCAGCGGCAGTTCCACGTTCTCAAGCAGCGTCATGCTCGGGATTAGATTGAAAGACTGGAACACCATTCCCACAACGTGCAGCCGATACTTGGCGAGTTCTTCACGCGATAGTTTGGCCAAGTCCCGGTTCTGCACGACCACGCTACCCGACGTGGGACGGTCCAGTCCCGCGATCAGATTTAACATCGATGACTTGCCGGAACCCGAACTGCCGAGCAGCGCGACAAACTCTCCCGCATTCACCTGAAGCGACACGCCGTCCACCGCACGGATAACCGTCTCTCCCATGCGGTAATGACGACAAACATTCTCGCTGTGGATCGCCACTGTCGTGGAAGACGTTGATACTATGGGGACGCTCGTCATCAACGAATCGCGCCTCGCAGCACGCTGAGCGCGTCTCCCGATTTCACATCGCCATTCTTAGCGTCCGCTCCATTTCCATTCGCCACCAAGGCGTCACCTTCTCCCGGCGCCAGAAAGAGATTCTCTTCCACGCCGTGCTGACGAGTGTACAGATCGTAGTAGCGCCCGCGCGCCGCATAGAGCTGCGCATGGGTTCCTCGCTCCACAATTTGCCCCTGTTCCATCACCATGATCTGATCAGCACGTCGAATCGTCGACAGTCGATGCGCGATAACGAACGTCGTTCGTCCCTGCATCAGGTAGGAAAGTCCCTGCTGTATGAGTTGTTCCGATTCGGAGTCCAGGCTGGAAGTTGCCTCATCGAGAATCAGAATCCGCGGCTCAGCCAGAATGGCCCGGGCAATCGAAATCCGCTGCCGTTGCCCTCCGGAAAGCTTCACGCCGCGTTCTCCCACAATTGTGTCGTATCGTTCGGCAAACGATTCCGCGAACTCATCGACCCGCGCGATTCGACATGCCCGCATGATCTCTTCTTCGGTCGCACCCGGCCGCGAGAAAGCGACATTCTCGCGGATCGTTCCATCAAACAAAAACGATTCCTGCAGCACCACGCCCAATCGCGTACGGAAGGAATCCAATCGCACCGTGCTCAGATCCACGTCGTCGACTCGCACCATTCCTTTCGAGGGCACATAAAAGGCGGAAATCAGTCCAATCGTCGTGGACTTCCCCGACCCCGAGGATCCCACGAGCGCTGTCACCGTCCCCGGTTGCGAGCGGAACGAGATGTTATGCAGAACTTCGTGCGTGCCGTCGTAACTGAAGCTGACATCATCGAATTCAACCAGCCCCACAATGTCTTGCAGTTGCACCGTACGATTCGGATCCTGATCCTCCGGACGCTCGCTCATAATCTCCTGCGTCCGTTCCAATCCCGCCAGCGCTTCCGTTAACTGAGTTCCGATCGTCACGACCTGCATGATCGGCGCAATCAAAAACACCAGCAGGAAGTTGTAAGAGAAATAACTACCTGCGGTCAGGGTGTGCGCCACCATTTGACGGCCGCCAACATACATCGTCGCTGCGCCTACGACTCCAAGAAGCACGCTGGCAGAAAGACTCATCAGCGAGGTCGCGGTCAGCGTGCGCATCACGTTTTCGAGCAAGCGCCGCACTCCACCCGCAAAAATCTTTTCTTCGCGTTCTTCCGCGTGGTATCCCTTGATCACACGTACACCGCCCAACGATTCTGTCAGCCGACCGGTGACTTCCGCGTTGATCTTTCCTCGCTCACGGAATATCGGACGAATCGTCGCAAATGCCCGATTCAGCGCGAACGCGAAGCAACCCAGAGAACCCACAGCAATCAGGGTCAGCGGTGCGCTGATCCGTATCAACAGAACTAACGCGATTCCAGCCGCTACCAGCCCTCCAGTGAACTCGACGAGCCCGGTTCCCAGCAAATTGCGCACACCTTCCACGTCGGTCATAATTCGTGAAACCAGCGCGCCCGTTTTATTCGCGTCGTAATAAGCGACGGGAAGCCGCGAGATGTGCGCTTGCACCTGCTCCCGCAAATCGGCGATCAGTCGCTGTGCCGCCTTCGACAGCAGTTGGGTGAGCGAGAAAGATGTAATGCCCTGAATGACCGTAGCTCCCAATACCGCGATCACCAGCGGGCGCAGCAACCCGGTCTGATGCTTGCCTACAACGTTGTCGATGAGGAATTTCGAAGAGTAGGGCAGAACGAAGGCCGCCAGCTTGTTGATGACCATCAGGACGAAGCCGATGGCAAGCAGTCCGCGGCGCGGACGCATCAACTTCCATACCTCCGGCAAGACCGCCTTCAGTCTTTCCATCTTCGGAGGCTTCGCAGCTTCTTTACCTGGGGAACTCAATCTCCTGTTTGACTCCGTGAAACCGGGGTTCGCTTCATTATTACTGCATTGTCACACATCCGGGCCGCCCACGTTGGCACGCCTAGCTTTGTGACACGCCCCCACTCCACGTTGTATGCTCGGGACGTGTCCCGCCCGTCTTCGCCGGACCGGTCGCCTACCATTGGCCTTGTTTTAGGCCTGCTCATCACCCTGTCGGCTGTGCTGGCCTATTCCGCCTATATCACCTGGCAGATCACCGGGCTCCGAAAACTGCAAACCAACCTCGTCGACCGCAATCGCAAAGACTCTCTCCAACTCCTTCGCATTCAAAATGACCTCAACCTTCTCGCCGTAGCCATGCGCGATATGGTCAGCAGCGATGAGCCCTACCCCCTCACAGCGTGGTCGGCCCAGTTCCAGCGCATCCGCACCGATCTCGACGACGCCATGCGACTTGAAGCCGGATTCGCCGCTGTCAGCCGTACTCCCGAACAGAGCGCATTTCTGGCCAGTTCCGTCACTCAGTTCTGGGACGCGGTCGATCGCATCTTCGCCCTCGCCCGTGCGGGAAAGGAAAAAGAAGCTCGCAGCCAGATCGAACTCTCGCTCCAGGAACGCCAGGCCGCGCTCAGTACGGCCGTTGCCCGCTTTCTTGTACAGAACAGCGAAAACGAAGAACAAGCCGGACAGCGCATTGTCCAGATCTACGATCGCGTCCAGCGCCAGGTGTACTTCTTCCTCGCCGCTACCCTGCTTGCGATCTTGCTCAACGGCCTTTCGCTGATTCGCTGGAACCGCCGCCTTTTCGCTCGTTTGGCGGAAATTTCCGAGCGCCGCAGTGAACTCGCACAGAAACTCATCTCGACTCAGGAATCGACGCTGCGCTACATCTCCCGCGAACTGCACGACGAATTCGGCCAGATTCTGACCGCAGTCGGATCCATGCTCCGCCGCGCCGGATCTCATGCCCCAGAAGGGTCCTCTCTACGCGCCGACCTGCAAGAGGTTCTCGTGACCGTTCAGTCGACGCTCGAGAGTGTTCGCAGCCTCTCACAAGCCCTGCATCCCGTCATGCTCGACGAGGCTGGACTCGAAAGCACGCTTGACTGGTATATCCCCACCGTGGAAAGGCAAACCGGAATTGCCATATCCTATGAGAAGCAGGGCGAGCCTTTTGGCGTGGATGGCGGCGCAGGCGTGCACATTTACCGTATCCTGCAGGAGGCGCTGAACAACGTCGCGCGTCACTCGGGTGCGAAGCAGGCTTGGGTGCGGCTGCGATTTCTGTCGCACACGTTAGAGCTGGAAATACAAGATCGGGGCGCAGGCTTTCCCGATCGGCCCAGCCGTCGCGGCATCGGCCTTGTCGCCATGCGCGAACGCTCCGAGTTAATGAACGGCCAGCTTTCGATTACTCGCCCGCCAGAAGGCGGAACATTAGTCCGGCTCACCGTACCCAGAGAGAAAGCGGAGTCTTATGGAAAAGAAGATCACAGTGTTGCTCGTGGATGACCACAGCCTCGTGCGTCGTGGTTTCCGCCGCATGCTGGAGGACGAAGCCGACATGGAAGTTGTCGGCGAAGCTGGGGACGGGGAAGAATCCGTCAAACTTGCCCAACAGCTTCATCCCCAGGTCGTGGTGATGGACTGCGCTCTGCCGGGTATGAATGGTTTGCAGGCGACGCGTCAGATTATCGAAGATTCTCCTGACACTGCCGTTCTCATGCTCAGTATGCATAGTGAGAGCACCTGGGTCCGTCAGGCCATCGATGCTGGGGCCAAAGGATACGTCCTCAAAAACGCTCTTGATCTCGAACTCAGCGCCGCCATCCGCAAAGTCGCTGCCGGAGAAACCGTCTTCGACCCTAAAGTCGAGCAGAAGACAGTGTTGCGTGGCGAGCGCAGCTCCGCTCTCACTCCGCGCGAACTTGAGGTCTTGCAGATGATCGTCGACGGCAAGTCGAACAAAGAAATTGCGACTGTCCTCGATCTCAGCGCCAATACCGTCGCCGTTCACCGCGCCAATATCATGAATACGCTCGGCATTCATAAAACTGCCGAACTCGTCGTCTATGCCATTCGTGCCGGACTGGTGAACGTTCCGTGAATCGTCGGTCTTTTCTGGGAGGAATGGCGGGTGTTGCCTCGTGGTCTCAGCTCTCACGACTGCACGCGTTGGCAACGCAGAACGCAGCTTCCACTTCGCTCGGTTTTCGTTTCACCGACGTGACCTCAGAAGCCGGTATTCATTTCCAGCACAATAGCGGAGCCTTCGGCGGCAAGTTCCTGCCGGAAACCCTCGGTTCTGGATGTGCATTCCTCGACTACGATCGCGACGGATGGCAAGACATCCTTCTGATCAATGGCGCCGACTGGCCAGGACACAAGAAGTCGCGCACTACGCTTCGCCTTTACCATAACAACGGCAACGGCACCTTTACCGACGTCACATCCCATGCTGGGCTTGATGTCGAGATGTACGGCATGGGAGTTGCCGTTGGCGATTACAACAACGACGGCTTCCCCGACATCCTCGTGACCTGTGTCGGACAAAATCGTCTCTTCAGAAACACTGGAAGAGGCACATTCGTCGATGTCACCAACTCCGCTGGCCTGGGCAAACGAGAGGGTTTCAGTACTTCAGCCCTCTGGTTTGACTACGATCGCGACGGCCTGCTCGATCTCTTCGTTTGCAATTATGTGAAGTGGTCTCTCGAAACCGACATCTTCTGCAGTCTTGACGGCAAGCACAAATCCTATTGCACTCCCGAAGCCTACCGAGGGGCCACTTGCTGGCTGTTTCACAACCGCGGCAATGGCACCTTTGAAGACGTTACTGCCAGCAGCGGGATCTTCGATAGCAGTTCGAAATCTCTCGGCGTGGCTCTGCTCGACGAGAACCACGATGGATGGCCCGATCTGCTTGTCGCCAATGATACGCAGCCCAACAAGCTATACCGCAACCAGCACAATGGCACCTTCAAAGATGCCGCTGTGGAAGCCGGCATCGCTTTCAGCACGGAAGGAAAGGCCCGCGCAGGCATGGGCATTGATGTCGCCGATTTTGATAACTCCGGCACTCCGGGCGTCGCTATCACCAATTTCGATAACGAGATGATCGGCCTTTATCGCCTCAGCGGAAAGAGCTTCGAGGATATTGCTCCCCAGGCCGGTATCGGCATCGCATCAAGAAACAGCCTCGGCTTCGGCTGCTCATTTCTCGACGTAAACCTCGATGGCTGGCTCGACTTTGCCGTCGCCAACGGACACATCGACGAGACCGTCCGCAACATCCGCGGTAACGTCGGCTATGCGCAACCACCACAGCTTTTTCTGAACAATGGAAAAGCTAATTTCCGCGATGTCGCCGCCCAGGTTGGCGGCAGCTTCGATCAACCCAAAGTCGGACGCGGACTGGCCTACGGCGACTTTGATCGCGATGGCGATCTCGATCTCTTGATCACTACCAACAACGGGCCGGCCTACCTTTACCGCAATGATCAGCTCTCTGGAAATCACAGCATCCGCTTCCAACTTGTCGGAACCAAGTCCAACCGCGATGCAATCGGAGCAACTGTTCATGTTTATCCGCAGGTCTTGCCCAGTCTCGGATGGTCAAGGGTGGCTCCAGCTATCTATCGCAATCGGAACTGCCCGTCACTTTTGGATTGGAAAAACGCGATCACGTGGACCGCATTGTCATTGATTGGCCCAGCGGAGAGACAGAGGAATACAAGAATCTCGCAGCAGGCCGCGCATACAAATGTGTGGAAGGCAAGGGAATCACTCCCCAAAACGGCTACTGACCAGAAATGGCCACGTGCGCTGCCAGGCTACCTGACGCTACGACATCGATCTCCACCGAATCGTTCACCCGCAAAAATAAAGTACTGGGATTCTTCATTCCCCATTTCTCATAGGGGACGGTGAAATGCACAGTCGCAGTCCATCGGTCTGCGGTCATGTCAACTTCTGCGGGAACCGTGATCTCATGGTCGGCTCCGTGGACGTTAAACATCCCATGTACCGTCACTGCTGATTTGCCCGAACTTGCCACCATCCCCTCGACCCGATCGGGCCGAAATGAAATTTCGGGATAGCGGTCGCTCTCCAGCACCTCTTTGTTCATCTTGTGGTCGCGCATCCCGCTGCCACTATCGCCGCTCTTCGCGTCGACCACAATCTCTCCCGACACTTTGCCCGCTGGTTCGATGAGCAAATCTCCGTGCTTCAGCTTGAACGTCCCGCGCACCGTATGCAGCACGTCGCCAAGCGTGAATTTCACTGAAGTTTGCGCCGGATCCAGCTGGAGCTCCCGTTGCTGCGCCGCGCTGGGAAACACGAGCACCAGCAGCACGGCAGCCGTGCACAGGAATCGCGAAATAAATTGTTCTTGATTGCGTCGATTTGTGCCCATCTTAGACGGTGAGCAACCCCCAACCCAGACTCAGACCATCCACCGCCAGGTGCAGCGGAGAAAGCACCCCAACATGCAACTGCAGTAGCCCCTCAAAAATCGCCGGACGCTTGTGGAATACCTGCAGCGTGCGCCGTTGCAGCCTCGGTCGCCCATCCAGCAAAAGCATCAATCGCGCCATCAGCCGAGGCCGCAGTGCTAATCGCTGGTGTTCCCGCTCGTATCGCGCCAGGTCTCCACCCTCCAGACACTCCGCCAGTACCATCGCCTGGCTGAACGCCAGACACAAACCTTCTCCCGTGATCGCGTCCACGGTGCCAGAGGCGTCCCCGATCAACGCCACATTCCTGCGGCTTACCTTTCGCAGCCTGCAAGTAGCGGAAAGCGCGCCCTTTTCGGAAGAGGCAAATTCGGCTCCGCTCAACCGCGCCTGCAACTCAGAAAAGGATTTTAGTGCCTCTTCTAACCGCAATTTCGGATTGCGTGAGATCAATGCCACGCACACCTGCTCGTTCGATACCGGAGTGACATAAATCTCCCCGTGCCGCCCCCAATGCAGTTCCATGTGGTCGCTCCAGGGTGCCACTCGATAGTGCCGCCGGAACGCGTAACGGCAATCTCTCTCGCGAAATTCATCTAGATTTGCCCAGCGCCGCACCCGCGAATGTCCCGCCATCCGCCCCAATGATCCACCGCGCCTTGATCGTGCGCTCTCCAATCCTCACGCCCTCTTCGGAAATACCCGTTACCGGCGTCCGCCACAACAAATCGATTCCCAAACTCGCTGCCCGTTCCGCCATCAGCGGATGCAGGACAGTTCGTCGCACTCCCCTGCCCAATGCTCCCTGCGGAAATGCAGCCTTCACCGCCAACCCCGCGCTCGCAAAACAAATTCCTCGAAACGAGAAGGAATGATGTTCCTCCACAGAGACGCCAAGTTTCTCCAGCGCCGCCACGCCATCCGGCATCAGCCCTTCCCCGCACGGCTTGTCGATCGGCATTCCGGCGCCGTCGGCTACCATTACGTGAAATCCGCGCTGGCGCGCTGCGATTGCCGCCGCCAATCCTGCAGGTCCTCCGCCAATTACAAATACATCGGTCGAGTTCAACAAAACTAAATCCTCACCACTTCAGAAGTACGAGCTCCGAACAAAATCCCGGCCCCATCGCCGCCAGAATGCCCATCGTCCCCGGCTCCGGACGCCGGTTCCTCATCACGTCTTCCAGAACGACTAGCACAGAAGCCGACGATAAGTTTCCCACTCGTTTCAAGCAGTCCCACGACGCATCCAGTTGTCCGTCGTGCAGATCGAGTGCATCCGCTGTCGCCTCCAGCACTTTAGGACCGCCCGTGTGCAGCACCCAGCTTCCAATGTCGGCACGAGTGCATCCGTTGTCGGCAAGAAACGCGTCCATGTCTTTGCCGAGATTCTCGCGGATCAAAACTGGCACCTCCGGCGACAAGATAATGCGGAAGCCCTTCTCGCTGACCTTCCATCCCATCATCTGCTCAGTATTCGGATAGAAGACTGAACGTGTTGCCACAATCTCCGGACCCTCAGACGGCACCTCGTTTCCCGTCACGATCACAGCCGCAGATCCATCCGCGAACAGCCCCGAAGAAATAAGATTCGCAACCGAAAGATCTTCCCGCTGGATCGTCAGTGAGCAAAGCTCTACCGACACGAGCGCTGCCGCTTGCTTCGGATAAGCCCGCACATAATCCGCGCTCCTGGCGATCCCCGCTGCTCCCGCAACACATCCCAGGCCAAAGATCGGTACGCGTTTGATGTTCGGAGAGAGTCCCATGCGATTGATCAGCAATGCATCAATCGACGGACTCGATATCCCCGTAACCGAAGTAAAAAACAAGGCGCCCAAATCGCCCCGTTCGATGCCAGCGTGATGCAGAGCCCGGCACAGCGCCTGCTCGCCCAATTCCTGCGCAACCTGGATCCATGCATCATTGGCGCATCCCCAGGTCTTCATTTCGTAGTATTGTTCCGGCGGGAAGGCGAGATGACGTCCTTCCACCGCTACATTCCGGTGCAATCGCGCCAGCATCTGCGGATTGCGCAACTGGTCCCCCCAATACTCCTGCAATTTTTCCATTAAGAATTTCTGTGAGTAGTAATGTTCAGGAAACGCGCTGGCAGCGCTGGCGATTTGCATTTTGTGTGAATCCCCGGTTTCCGGCAGAGAGTCAGCGCCATCACCCTGCCAGACCCTTCCCAAATGTGCAGTTAGATGGCCGTCCGCTGATTGTGGGTTGTACCCCACTACCTCAATGCCACGTGTAAGATTGTCCTAAGCTCAGGACCCTTAATTGTCAACCGCAGGTCAAGATATTTTTTGATCGTGAAGAAAAATTGGATAGAAAATCAAGTCTGCCTCGAACTCCGAAATGCTCGGCGCGCTAGTCCAAGCGCCACTGACCAGAACGCGCCCGGAGAGTTTGCGCGTACCGTTCCGACGAGTACGCTTTCTCCCCGATTTGTGTCGCGGTACCCATGTAGCTCCAAAATTCTTAGTGTGTGATTACGATGGAGGTGGGCGTACCCGGCACCCCGTACGTCGAAACCGAGGTCAACGTCCCCGTGCTCGGGGCAAGGCTGAACGATTGAATCGCAGTGGTCGACTGCGTTCCTACGAATAGGTAATCCCCGCTCGCATCGCCAGCAATGAAATTCGGCTGCGGGCCCAGTCGCGAATGGAGAACTCGCCAGCAGCGTCAGCCCTCCATCCGATCCAATCGAGTATGCAGCTAAATTACCTGAACTCTGCTGATTCGCCACATACAGGTACTTTCCGGACTTGTCGATGAACAGTGAAACCGGTCCTGTATACGTTTCGCCAGTCGTTGAAATCAGTGTAAGTGCGCCCGAAGAGCCAATAGAAAACGCCGAAATGCTGCTGTCGATCTTGTTTGCCGTGTAGAGGTGCGTCCCGCTAGGATCAATCGCCAGTCCATAAGGACCGTTCCCCGTGATAAAAGGTGTCCCTTCCACCGGCGAAGCCAGAACGCCCTTGATTACAGGAAACTCTTCGATATATCCCTGCGTTCCGCTCTGCCCCGTGACGAATAGCGTATTTCCCGACGGCGAAAGTATCATGTTCAGCGCTGAGAGCCCTATTCCGGCGGTAGTGCCTCCCGTTTGCGCTACGGGCGTCAGCAATCCGTGCGTCTGATCAATGGAAAAAACCGAAATGTCGAATGATCCGGAATTCGCCACGTACAAATAATTTCCAGATGGGTCCATGGTCAGCAAGGTGGGTGCCGTGCCCGCGCTTACTCGCGGCGTATGTTCCGTCAGTGCGCCTCCATTCGAAATGTCGAACAACGAGATCGTGCCCGTCGGCGTCGCTCCTGAATTCGCGGCGTACAGGAATTTGTTCGATGGATGAAGCGCGAGCGATTGAACCGCTTGTCCCGCGGTAATTGGGCTGCCCACCAACTGAATCAAAGCGCCCGAATTGGGGTCCTCGCGAAACGCCACAATTTCGTTGGCTCCTGGAATCGACGCGTACAGATATCGGTTGCTCGTCGTGCCACATCCCACCCCTGCGACCATGCTCGCGCAAACCAGCATGACAGCCGCTGCTTTCTTTAGCATCCTTCACTCCTCAAGAAATTTGTCGCAACAAATTGGAAATACTGATCTGCCGGGCGTCTTCAGAATTGAGCCGCTCCCCGCAGCACTATTCGCGCTTCCTATCATACGGGACGAATGCTTTTTTGCGGAGCCGATGGGCTTCTTCTCTGCGATGCCGCAGTTCTCTGGCGGGGTTGTACTTCGGCCGCAAGTAGCCAGGAGATGTGCGCGGTCCGAATATCCCCAATTAATCCCCGTGTGCCGGAGAGGGATGGGGACCCGCTGGCGCAGAAGTGCTGGGCAGCGCTGTATCCTCTCCTCCGCGCAGCAAAAGTCTCAAACGGTCCAGATATACATACACTACAGGCGTCGTGAACAGTGTGAGCGCCTGGCTCACAATCAATCCGCCCACAATCGTGATGCCCAGCGGGCGATGCAGTTCCGATCCCGTCCCGTGCCCCAACGCCAGCGGCAGCCCGCCCAGCAGCGCCGCCATCGTCGTCATCATGATGGGCCGGAAGCGCAGAAGACACGCATCGTAAATCGCCTCGACCGGCTTCTTGCCCTGGTTCCGCTCCACTTCCAGCGCCACATCGATCATCATGATCGCGTTCTTCTTCACCAGCCCGATCAAGAGGATGATGCCGATCATCCCAATCACATTGAGCTCGTTATGCGTCAAAAGCAGCGCCAGCAGAGCTCCTACGCCGGCTGACGGAATCGTCGAAAGAATCGTGATTGGATGGATATAGCTCTCGTACAGCATTCCCAGCACAATGTAGACGGCGCCGAGCGCGGTGATGATCAGGACTAGCATATTGGAACGGGAATCCTGGAAAGCGGCGGCCGTTCCCTGAAAACTGGCTTGGATGCTCGGAGGAAATCCGATCGTGCGCTCGGCTCTTTCAATGGCGTCCGTCGCCTGTCCCAGAGAAATCCCCGGTGCCAGGTTGAATGAGATCGTCACCGAAGGCAATTGCCCCTGGTGATTGACGGCCAGCGGGGTGTTCGATGGTTCGAAATGCGTGAATGCCGCCAGCGGAATTGGCGTTCCCGTCGTCGACTTCAAATAAATATTCTGCAGCGCCTCCGGCGTCTGCTGAAATTGCGACGCAACTTCCATCACCACGTGATACTGGTTCAGAGGCCGGTACATCGTAGAAACCTGGCGCTGCCCGAACGCGTCATAAAGAGCATTGTCGAGAGTCTGTGGCGTGACTCCCATTCGGCTCGCCGTATCGCGATCGATCACCAGCTTCGCCTGCAATCCCTTGTCCTGCTGGTCCGAGTTCTGGTCCCGCAATTCCGGCAGCGTCCTCAGCTTATCCAGTAGACGCGGTGACCAGTTGTTCAGATCGTCAAGGTTCGCGCTCTGCAGCGTGTACTGATATTGTGCATTGCCCCACCGGCCGCCAATGCTCAACTCCTGCGATGACTGCAGAATCAGCGTCGCCCCCGGCACCACCGCCAGTTTGCTGCGCAGGCGGTTTATCACGTCGTCGGCGGACGCATAATGGCAAGGCTCCCAGAAGTGCTGTTTCTGGCACGGGCCCCGCTGTTCCAGTGGTTTCAGCATCACGAAGAACCGGCCCTGGTTCAAAGCGCTGCCTCCACCCGTAAAACCACCCATGGTGTCGACCGCAGGATCTTTCAGCACAATGCCTGCGTAGCGCTTGATCTTCTCGCTCATCGACTGGAACGAGATATCCTGTGCGCCAATCACCGTTCCCTGTATTCGCCCTGTGTCCTGCTGCGGAAAGAAGCCCGTCGGCACTTTAAAGTAAAGGAAAATGCTAAGCACCGCGACTGCAATGGTCACTACCCCTGTCACCGGCTGGTGCGCCAGCACCCACCTGAGAGCGTGGCTGTAAATGGCCAGAATCCGGTCGAAACACCACTCGCTGACTCGATAGAAGATATTGTGCTTTTCGGCCTTCGAAGGTCTCAGGAATTTCGCGCACATCGTCGGCGTCGTCGTCAGCGAAACCACGAGAGAAACCCCGATCGCAGTACTAAGTGTGACCGCAAATTCGCGGAACAGCCGTCCCACAATCCCGCCCATCATCAGCAGCGGAATGAATACGGCCACCAACGACGTACTCATCGAAAGGACTGTGAATCCAATCTCGGCCGCTCCTTTGAAGGTCGCGCGCACCACATCCATGCCCTGTTCCAGATAGCGCGTGATATTTTCCAGCACCACAATCGCGTCGTCCACCACGAAGCCGGTGGAAATCGCCAAAGCCATCAGCGAGAGATTATCGAGGCTGTACCCGAGCAGATACATCACTCCGAAGGTCCCGACCAGTGACAGCGGCACTGCAATGCTTGGAATGATCGTTGCTCGTACCGTGCGCAGGAAGACGAATACCACCAGGATCACGAGTACGATCGAAATTAGTAGCGTCCCCTCGATATCCTTCACCGAGGCTCGAATCGTCGTCGTGCGGTCCATCAAAACCGAAAGATGGATCGAGGGAGGAATCGAGGACTGCAAATACGGCAACAGCGACTTGACCCGGTCCACCGTATCAATGATGTTTGCCCCAGGTTGCCGGAAGATCGGTATCACGATCCCCGGCGTGCCGTTCACCAGCCCCAGGTTTCGTAAGTCAGCAACCGCATCCTGAACCGTCGCGACATCGCTGAGTCGTACCGCCGCACCCTTGTTGTAGGCCACAATCAGTGGCCGGTACTGATCCGCGGTAAACAACTGGTCGTTGTCGCTGAACGTATACACCATCGAACCGCTCGTGACTCTGCCCTTGGGATGGTTCGCATTGGCCGCATTCAGCGCGTTCCTGACGGTATCCAGGCCGACTCCAAGTTTGTTCAACAAAGTTGGATTGACTTCCACCCGCACCGCCGGCTGGGACGCGCCCCACACAAAAACCTGCCCGACTCCCTGCACCTGCGAGAGCTTCTGCGACAGAATCGAGTCGGCGGCATCGTACATCTGCGGAACTGTCGTCGTATCTGACGTCAATGCCAGCAACATGATAGGTGCGTCCGCCGGATTTACTTTTCGGTAGGTTGGATTGCTTGGCAGGTTCGCCGGTAACTGGCTGCGGGCCGCATTGATCGAAGCCTGTACGTCGCGAGCCGCAGCATCGATATTCCGGTTCAGATCGAATTGCATCGCGATGCCAGTACTGCCCAGTTGGCTCGACGATGTCATCTGATTCACGGCGGCGATGCGCCCAAACTGGCGTTCCAGCGGCGTTGCCACTGCCGACGCCATCGTTTGCGGATCCGCTCCCGGCAAACTTGCCCCTACGCTGATCACCGGGAAGTCCATTTGCGGAAGCGATGCGACCGGCAGGAAATTAAACGCGAGAATCCCCGAGAGCAGCAACGCCGCCGCCAGCAGCGATGTGCCAATCGGTCTTCGAATAAATGGAGCCGAAATACTCATCGTTCAATCAGTATGCTCAGTCCAGGTCCATCAGCCTCAGTCCGCCGACATCGGCTCGGGAGGAATCTCGTTGCCGATTCGATAACGCGAGAATCTTTGCGCCACCCGGTCGAACCACAAATAAACCACTGGAGTGGTGTACAGCGTCAGCAACTGGCTCAACAGCAATCCGCCCACGATCGTGATACCCAGCGGTCGCCGTAACTCAGCCCCCGTGCCTGTACCCAGAGCCAGCGGCAGTCCTCCCAACAGGGCCGCCATGGTCGTCATCATGATCGGACGGAAGCGGAGCAGGCACGCTTGATAAATGGCTTCCTCTGGCGGCTTATGCTCGACGCGCTCGGCCTCAAGCGCAAAATCGATCATCATGATTGCGTTCTTCTTCACAATGCCGATCAGAAGAATGATCCCTATCAGCGCCACTACGGTCAGATCATTCCCCGTAATCATCAATGCCAGAATTGCGCCCACGCCGGCCGAAGGCAGCGTGGAAAGAATCGTTATCGGATGGATGTAGCTCTCGTACAACACGCCCAGCACGATGTAAACCGTGATCACCGCTGCCAGAATCAGGAAAGGCTCGGTCGCCAGAGAATTCTGGAATGCCGCCGCTGTGCCTTGAAATGACGCATGGATGCTCGGCGGCAGCTGAATGTCTTTCTCCGCCTGCTGAATCGCTTTGGTCGCATCCCCCAGCGACCCTCCCGGCGCCAGATTGAATGACAAAGTTACGACGGGAAATTGCCCCTGATGATTTACCGCCAGCGACGTGCTCGCTGACTTCATGCGTGTGAATGTCGAGATCGGAACCGGAGCTCCGCTGGTCGCCACCGTCGCTCCATTTGCCGTGGGTGCCCCCGTGTTCGCCGTGACCACGCTGGGCCGTATGTAGATGTCGCGAAGATCGGCGGGATCCTGCGCGAAATTCGGCAGCACTTCCAGAATCACGTGATACTGGTTCAGCTGCGTAAAGATCGTCGAAACCTGCCGCTGGCCGAACGCGTCATAAAGCGTGTTGTCGATCGCCTGGGGAAAGATCCCCAGCCGCGAAGCCGTATCCCGGTCGATGGTGACGTTGGTTCTTAGCCCGTTATTCAGTTGGTCGGTCGCTACGTCCCGCAACTCCGGCAGCGACTGCAGCTTCGCCACCAGTTTCGGCGTCCACTGCGCCAGCTCCTGCGCGTCCGCATCTTCGATCGAATACTGGAACTGCGTCCGGCTCACACGGTCTTCTACCGTCAAGTCCTGCACTGGCTGCATGTACAGCGTAATGCCGTCGACTTTTGCCAACGCCGGCTGCAGGCGCCGTATGATCGCCGACGCGTCATCCTTCCGCTCGTCGCGCGGCTTCAGGTTGATTTGAATTCGTCCTTCATTCGGCGTTGTATTGGTGCCGTCGACCCCGATAAATGAGGACAGGCTCTCCACATCTTTATCCTGCAGGATGACTTTCGCCAATTCCTGCTGCCGCCGCGACATCGCATCGAACGAGACGAAGTCCGGAGCCTGCGAAACGCCCAGAATTACGCCCGTGTCCTGCACCGGAAAGAACCCCTTCGGCACGATCACATACAAGAACAGAGTCAGTACCAGCGTCGCAGCTGTCACAAACAAAGTGGCCGGTTGGTGCTTCAGCACCAACTTCACCGTCCGGCCATAGAAGGCAATGATGCGGTTGTAGTAATTCTCCGTGATGTCGTAAAAGCGTCCGCGCTCGCCTTCTTTGCGATGTTTGAGCAGCTTCGCGCTCATCATCGGCGTCAGGCTCAGCGAAACCCCCGCCGAGACCAGAATCGTTACCGCCAGCGTCATCGCAAATTCGCGGAACAACCGGCCCACGATGTCGCCCATGAACAGCAGCGGGATCAGCACCGCGATCAGCGAAACAGTCAGCGAGATGATCGTGAATCCGATCTGGCTCGATCCCTTCAATGCCGCATCCAGCGGCGAGTCGCCGGCCTCAAGGAAGCGGTCGATGTTCTCGATCATGACGATGGCATCGTCCACCACAAACCCTGTGGAAATTGTCAGCGCCATTAGCGTCAGGTTATTCAGGCTGTACCCGAGCAAGTACATCACGCCAAACGTGCCTATCAACGACAGGGGCACCGCAACACTGGGAATCACCGTGGCCGACAGGTTCCTCAGGAACAGGAACACCACCATCACCACCAGGCCGATGGCCAGCATCAGTTCGAACTCAACGTCCTTGACCGAAGCCCGAATTGTCGTCGTCCGGTCGGTCAGGATCTGTACCTTGACCGCGCTTGGCAATGACGCCTGTAACTGCGGCAACAGCTTCTTGATCCGGTCCACCACGCTGATGATGTTGGCTCCCGGTTGCCGCTGGATATTCACGATCACGGCCGGCGTCAGATTCATCCACGCCGCAAGCTGGTTGTTTTCCGTGCCATCAATCACGTTGGCAACGTCGCTGATTCGCACCGGCGCGCCGTTGTGATAGGCAATCACAATCGGCTTGTATTGCTCGCTTGAGAAAAGCTGATCGTTCGCGCCGATCGTATACGACTGGCGCGCACCATCGATCACGCCTTTCGCCTGATCGACGTTCGCCTGCGCCAGCGACGCCCGCAGATCTTCCAGGCTCAGTCCGTACGAAGCCAGTGCCGTCGGATTCGCTTGAATCCTTACCGCCGGCTTTTGCCCGCCGCTGATGGATACCAGTCCCACACCGGGCAGTTGCGAGATCTTCTGCGCCAGAGACGTGTCAGCGAGATCTTCAACCTTTGATAGCGGCAACGAGTCCGAAGTCAGCGCCAAAGTCAGAATCGGCGCGTCGGCAGGATTCACCTTGTTGTAAATCGGTGGATTCGGCAGGTCCGTGGGCAGGTAGGTCGATCCTGAGTTGATCGCCGCTTGCACCTGCTGTTCTTCAACGTCAATGTTCTGATCGAGACCGAACTGCAGGGTGATGACCGAACTTCCGTACGAACTGGTCGAGGTCATCTGGCTCAGGCCGGGCACTTGCCCGAATTGTCGCTCCAGCGGTGCCGTCACCGACGATGCCATCACGTCCGGATCCGCGCCCGGATAAAACGTCACCACCTGGATTGTGGGATAGTCAACTTCCGGAAGCGCTGAGACCGGCAGTTGCATGAACGCAACCCAGCCCACCAGCAATACTCCGACCATCAGCAGCGTAGTCGCAACCGGCCGGAGAATAAATAAACGAGAAGGACTCATGACCCTGAATTACCTGATTGCCCGGCATAGCTCGAACTTCCTGTCGAGTTCGATCCGGCCGCAGCCTGACGCCCGCCTGCCGGGGACGCCCCCGCCCCCCTGTTCGTGCCCGTATTTCGTGGCTCGATATGACTGCCCCGTTGCAGCTTGTCCTGCCCGTCCGTGACCACCGTGTCTCCGGGGTTCACTCCCTCCGTCACCACCGTACTGTCGCCTTGCGTCAGCGCCACCGTCACCGGCTTGTCTTGTACCGTCTTGTCCGCATTTACGGTATACACAAACGTCCCCTGCGGTCCCCGCAGAATTGCCGCCGTCGGCAGCACTGTGCTGTTCTTCCGGGTCTCTAACAGCAAATTGGCATTCACGAACTGGTTTGGCCAAAGCTTGTTGTCTCGGTTGTCGAAGACCGCCTTCAGCTTTGCCGTTCCCGTCGTGGGATCGATCTGGTTATCGATGGTCAACAGTTTTCCGGTCCCCAGTTTGGTTTGATCATCACGGCTGAGCGCATCCACCTCCAGCGTTCCGTGCGTCATTTGCTGCGCCACTCGTGGCAGCACATCTTCCGGCAGCGTGAAGATCACAGCAATCGGCTGAAGCTGCGTCAGGATCAACATCGGATTCGTATCCGCTGCGTGCACGATATTTCCCGGATCAACTTGCCGCAATCCGACTCGCCCGTTAAATGGCGCCGTGATGTGGCAATACACAATGTTCAATTTTGCCGCGTCAATCTGCGCCTGATCGTTGCGCACCGTGCCGTCGAGTTGATCCACTAGAGCCTTTTGCGTGTCCACCTGCTGCTGCGCAATACTCCCGGACGGAATTAACGCCGTGTACCGCTCCAGATTCAGCCGGGCGTCCCGCAACTGCGCCTGGTCCCGAAACAGCGCTGCCTGCAACTGCTCCACCTGCACCTCGTACGGCCGAGAGTCAATTTCAATCAGCAGGTCTCCCTCGCGAACCTCCTGCCCCTCGCGGAAGTTCACCTTCATGATCTGCCCATCCACGCGGCTCTTGATGTTCGCCGTATTGAATGCAGTCACCGTCCCCAACCCGGACAAATACACCGGCACATCCTGCTTCATGACAGGTGCCACCGCCACGGAAACCGCTCGTGGAGGTCCGGCTGCCTGCGCCTTCTGTTGTCTGGAATCGGCCGAACTGCAGCCAGTGGAAGTCGCGCAAACTGCCGCAAGAATGACAACGATCGCCGCGCACGGAATCCTTATGCTGCGGACGTCTTTTTTATGGCCGTCGATTATATTCACAGGTTATTCCATCACCGTCCTTAACCCGGGCTCGGTAGCATCCCATGGTTAGACGTTTCATTGTAGGCTCGGTTTGCGGCAACTCAAATGCAGAGGAGGCAGGAATCAGTGCTGCAGTTGCTGTGGCAGAACCGCCACTATAGGATCAACCGCGCGCCTATGGCGGGTCAATACTGGCCCGCATGTTTTACATACTTTTACTCGATTTGACTTTTCATGAACTTACGACAATCGCAGCGCCCCAGACGCGGGATGCTGCGCTTCGTACGCCGCAATATCCTCCTCATGCTGCAACGTCAGTCCGATGTCGTCCAGACCGTTGAGCAAACAGTGTCGGACGAATGCATCAATCGGGAAATTCGCGCGAAATCCCTGTTCGTCTCTCACCTCGCACTTCTCCAGATCGATCGTCAGTTCGTAGTTGTCGACCTCCTGCGCCCGCCGCATCACGGTAGCAACCTCATCCTCGGTTAACCTCACGGTCAAAAAACCGTTCTTGGTCGAATTGTTGGCGAAAATGTCGGCAAACGACGACGAGATCACCGCTCGGAATCCGAAATCAGCCAGCGCCCAGACAGCATGCTCGCGCGATGAACCGCACCCGAAATTTTTCCCCGCAACCAGAATGCTCGCGCCTTCATACCTTGGCTCGTGAAGAATGAAATCCGGGTCCTTCTTTCCATCCGCGGCGAATCGCCAGTCATAAAACACGAACTGGCCGAAGCCGGTCTTTTCGATCCGTTTCAAAAACTGCTTCGGGATGATCTGGTCCGTGTCCACATTGACCCGATCCAGCGGTGCCACACGCCCGCAATGTACTGTAAATGGCTTCATTTTTCTGTATTCCGAGATCGCTTCCGGTCATAGGTCCTAACTGATCCGTGAACCCGATCCCTGACTCCGGCCCCCGATAACTGGCCACTGGCCACCGATCACTGATCACTAGCCCCTGACCCCTGATCCCTGCTACTGATACTTCCAATTCCGAATATCCGTGAAATGCCCCGCAATGGCCGCCGCGGCCGCCATCATCGGACTTACCAGATGCGTCCGTCCGCCCCGTCCCTGCCGCCCTTCAAAATTCCGGTTGCTCGTCGACGCGCACCGCTCTCCGGGCTGCAGAATATCCGGATTCATCCCCAGGCACATCGAGCACCCCGACTCACGCCACTCGAATCCTGCGTCCTGAAAGATCTTATGCAGCCCTTCCTGCTCGGCAGCGCGCTTGATTGCCTGCGACCCCGGTACCACCATCGCACGCACCCTCGAGCTCACCCGATGTCCCTTCGCCACGCGCGCCGCGGACCGTAAGTCCTCAATTCGCGAATTCGTGCACGATCCGATAAACACCCGATCGATCCCGATGTCCTCGATCCGTTTTCCCGGTTCCAGAGCCATATACTGCAAAGCCAGTTCTGCGGCCCGCCGGTCCGCCTCCTGCAGCCCCTTGATCTCGGGCACTCGACCGGTTACCGGCGCCACCATCCCCGGATTCGTACCCCAAGTCACGAACGGACAAAGTTGCGCCGCATCGATCTCGACCACCTTGTCGAATTCCGCATCCGCATCCGATGGCAGGCTGCGCCAGTACGCCACCGCTTTCTCCCAGTCCGCTCCCGTCGGAGCGAAACGCCGTCCCTTCACATAATTAATCGTCGTCTCATCCGGAGCCACCATCCCAGCCCGAGCACCTGCCTCGATGCTCATGTTGCACAGCGTCAGACGCCCTTCCATCGACAGCGCCCGCACCGCCGGACCGGCATACTCAATCACATATCCGGTCGCTCCGTCCGTTCCGATCTGCCCGATGATTCCCAGTGCCAAATCCTTCGCCGTTACGCCGTCTGCCAGTCGCCCGCGCACATCGATCTTCATCGTTTTTTGTTTTTGCTGCGCCAGGCACTGTGTCGCCAGCACGTGCTCTACCTCCGACGTCCCGATGCCGAACGCCAACGCCCCAAACGCTCCATGCGTGCTGGTATGGCTGTCGCCGCACACAATCGTTATCCCCGGCTGCGTCAGCCCTAACTCCGGCCCGATCACGTGCACGATGCCCTGTTCCGGCGAATCCATGTCGAACAGCCGGATCCCAAACTCCTTGCAATTCGCCTGCAGTGCCGAAATCTGCTTCGCCGCAATCAGATCGGTGATCGGCGTCCCTCGCGGTTCCGTCGGAATGTTGTGGTCAACGGTCGCGACCGTGCGCAGCGGTTGTCGCACCTTTCGGCCCGCCGCCCGCAATCCCTCAAACGCCTGCGGCGACGTCACCTCGTGCACCAAATGCAGATCGATATAAAGGATGGACGACCGCCCCTCTGGCTCCGCCACCATGTGGGCGTCCCAAATCTTTTCAAATAAAGTTCGAGCGGATCTCATAGAGCCGATCTCATAGAGAATGAAGGAAAAACGGATATCTGCTAGTTTTTCACAGCCATCCGGTCTGAGCAAGCGCTGGCGTGCACACAGCCAGCCTGTCTGTCCGGTGTGCATCCCATGTGCCGACAGCCGCCCGCGCAACGGTCCATCGAGCGAAGCTCGATCCTTCTCGCTCGAACCAATTTCTCGCTTCCGTGCAAGAATGTGGAACTCAACTGCCCTGGGATAGCCGCCTCCCCATCCGTCCCTGTTAAATCCCTATTCGTGGCCACCGCTCCTACTCCCGCCACACTGCCGTCTCCGTCACAAACTACCCGAAATCCCTGATCGATTTGCCATTCTGCGCAAACTACGCTCTTCCTAAGGGCTCGTATTTACAAGCACATCTCGCTCGGAATGGACTTGGGATCTATGCACAGCAATGGCAGAATGCAGTACGAATCGACAGACGGCGGAACCCATGACGGGACTGCCAACGGCAGGAACCTTACCTCGCTTCTAGCTGAAATCCGAGACGAAATCAGAGATTTCCTGCAAACCCGCATCTCCATGCTGAAAACCGAGTTACGGGAAAAATCCAGCAATCTCAAAACCGCCGCCATGCTGGGCGCGACTGGCCTGCTGCTGCTTTCGACCGCCTATTTGCTCATCACCTTGGCCGTGGTCGGATTGGTGGCCATCGCATTTCCCAGCAACCCCTACCGTTGGTTTTTTGCCTTTCTCATTGTCGGCGTTCTATGGATGATTTTCGGCGGCATAGCAGCTTATCTTGCCAAGCGAGAACTTGAGGTAAGAGGAGTGCTGCCCAAGCGAACGATTGAGGTTCTGAAGGAAGACAAACTCTGGGTGCAGACCGAGGTGAAAAACTAGATATGAGTACGAACCCTCAAGTACAGAACCTTGAAATCCGCGCGATGGAACAGCGCAATCAACTCCACCAGACGGTCGCCGAGCTGAAGCATAAAGTCTCGGATGTGCGCCAGAAGTTCGATATCAAACAGAACATCCGCCGCCACGCGATGCTGACCGCCCTGATTGCGACCGGGCTGATCGTGCTTTCCAGCATCCCGATCGCCCGCTCCTTCAACCGCTAGCTGCCGTTCCCCGGGAGATTCCTGGTGGCTCTGCCTCACCGGTTTTCGAAGGTTTGATCGGCGGAGAAGTGGCCGTCCTCCTCGCTCGTCACGCAAGCTCAGTTCAAAGCCTCGGGAGAGAAGTCCCCTTGTGTTCCGCCGTGCCCCTCTGTGGTGAAGCGCTCTTTCACGCTCAGTGAATCGTCTGCTCGCTCTTCCTTACCGGAGGCGCCGTCGTCGAGCCCTGAAATTTCGGAGCACCCAGTTTCGTGATCCAAAGTCCCGAGTGAATGTCGTTGAAGTACATCAGCGCATTCAGTTCCGGAGTGTCACAGGCCACCGAGCAAGGTTGCCCACCCCACGTAAAAGGAAGGTTCGGGCGATATCCCTTCGAGTCTCCCGTCCAGAAGCGCGCGATTTCGCGGCCCTGCCGGTAGAGATCGCCCCGCAACTCGCCGGAAATATCCAGCACGCGTGCCCCTCCGCTGTAATAGCCCTCGTAAAGCATGTCGTTCGCCGCCCAGAAATTGTGCGAGCCGCCTTCCGGAGCCTCGTATTGCGCCACTTCCTTCGGATGCTTGATGTCCGACAGGTCCATTACATGGCAGATGGCCCGCACCGGAATACGGTCGCGGTCTTCCAGGCTGAAGATCGCCGGGAAAACTTCGTCACCCACAAAAAGATAATTCTTGTAGCGAAACACGCTGTGCGTGCCCGCCAGCCATCCATCGCCATATAGTTCGTAGTGATTGAAGCGGTATTGGCTGATCAGCTTCGGATTCTCCGGGCTGCCTCCCGCCATGCCGTTGCCTACATCAAGAATGACAAGCCCGTCTCGCCAGTAAGCGAGATACGCAATTCCGTCCTTCACCTGCAGATCGTGCAGATAACGCCCGCTCGACATCGACCCCATCTCGGTGTTGAGCGTCACGACCGTAGGGTTCTCCACCTGAAACCGCGCAACTTCCTTCGGATGTTTCGGGTCCGCAAAGTTGATGACGCGAAGCGACCCCGTGGCATCGTCGGTCAAATAAACATAGTGCCCGTCGATATATGCGCTGTGCACTCCTCCCGTCACCGTCGCCGTGTACTCGGAGAGAACTTTCAGGTGCGAAGGGTCGGTCGTGTCGAGAAACACAATTCCATTCTTCCGGTTCGACGCGCCTTCACGCGTGAAGACGCCGATCTTCTCATCCGGCGTGGTGCTGATGTCGTTGATAAGTCGGGCATCCACCTTCAGCGTGTCGAGCAGTTTGGGATTCGACGGGTCGGCGATGTCGTACACAAACAGCTTGTCGGCGACCGTCGCGAGATACGCGTGATGACCGATGATCCACTCTTCCGACATCTGCAGATCCGGCATCGGGACGTGCGAAACGACTTCGACCTCGCGCTCCACATTTCGTGGACGAACTACCACCGATGCCGAAGCATTGTGTTGGCCGCTGCTCGCGGTGATGACGTACGTGCCGGCTCTCTCGGCCACAAACGCTCCGTCATCATAGATCGACGCGCCGCTTCCGCTGACCGACCAGCGCACGCTCGGCGCTCTCCCGATGTCGGCCGATGCCGCGAAGTGCACCACGTCTCCGGTGCGAGCCTCGGTAGTGGCGGGCTTGACCGTAAGTTTTCGCACTGCGTCCCGCACAACCTGCACCGTTACTTTTTCGGAGGCGTCGTCGGACGTGGCCCTGATGACCGCGCTCCCCGGAGCAACTCCGGTAACTAATCCAGCAGCATCCACCGTGGCGACAGACGCTTTTTCCGAGACCCACTTGATCTTTGCATCCGCGCTCGGATTCCCGTTCGCGGTGCGAGCCGTAGCCATCAGTTTTGCTGCACTACCCGCAACGATCGGCTTGGGCTGCTCGATTTCAAGGGTCGTAATCTTCGACGTGCCGACGTTCACGGAAGCGTACCCAGTCTTGCCTGCAATCACCGCGCCGACCGTGACGATGCCAGGTGCGTGGAACGTCACTTCGCCGGATTCATCCGCCCCCGCGAGATCAAACGGGGCCGCGAACCAGACCGATACCTTCGCATCGATCGGATTGCCGGCCGCATCTTTCGCCGCCGCGCTGAACTTCACCTTTTCCCCCACGTGCGCTTCCAGCGTCTTGGGAGTGATTTCGACGACAGCGGGAGCCACTGACGTGCTCGGAGTTTCCTGCTTCGCCGGCGCGTCCTGCGACCACACGGCTGGCACTGCGAGAGTTGCTGCCACTACGACAACGAATGCGCTGTATTTGAACATGCGCCCTCCGGCTGAAGTTGACGTCAACTGATTGATCGAATCGGTCTTATTCCAATCTCTTTCTTGTACTTCAATCTTTTCCTGTCATGACTGAGTTCCGAAGTCGCCATCCTCTGCGGCGTCATCCCGAAGTGCCCGCGTTTTTACCAGCGGGCCGAGGGATCTCCCTCGCAACAACATTTGTCCCAAAGGCGATCCTCTCTCCGGAAGGAACAGAGAGTCAAAACTGAACCACTACCTTTTTTCTTCCACCTGGCTGGGTTCGGTTTTGCTCGGTTCTGTCTTCCAGAAATCAATGCCTGCGGCCTGCGGGCCAACATCGACGGTCGCGACCGTCTTCAGCGCTTTCAGGTCGATCACTTCTACCGTGCCCGGTTCGTCGCCCACCCCTTCCACGCTGATGAAGGCATAACGATCATCCGGCGTGACCACTGCGCCGTGAACGACTTTTCTTTTCGTCGGAATCCTTGCCAGTTCTTTTCCGCTCACCGGATCGAAGATCGACACCGACTGTCCCCGCTTGTTGGTCGCGATGAGGCGTCCATCTTTCGTCATCGCCAGGTTGTAAACGCCGTTGCCCGCCGGAAAGCGCCGCGCCAGCGTCCAGGCGGCCGTGTTGACCGCAACGATCTCGTTCGACTGATTGCAGGCGACGTAAATGGTCGATCCGTCGTTCGAAGGCTGCGCCCAAGTCGGCGTGCAGACCGGCTTGTGCTCCCCCATGCTCATCTTCTGATCCATACCCGCCGGATACGGCGCGCCCGTCATCCCCATCTCTTTCCCAGGCGTGACCACAAAATATCGCGAGACCGCGAACTTGCTGGTATCGATTTCGACCATCATGTCGTCCATCATGCAGGCGGAGTAATGCTTCGTTCCCGCATGGTTCAGTCGCGATCCATGCGGCATGGTGCAGGTAGTGATGCGCTTGACCTCGATCATCTGGTCCGTCGCGACCACCGATATTGACGACGGAACCATGTCGCCGTGGAAGTTCGCGTTGGCCACGTAAATGAAGTTGCCGTCAGGGGTAATGTCGGTCGTGGCCGGGAACATCCCCAGGCTGGTGTACTTCACCACGCTGTCGCTCCCCGCGCGGTATTTCCACGCCGAGCCTTCCGGACGTCCGTGGCCCTCGGCGACATAGAAAAATTGCTTGTCGGGCGAGACCACGATGCCGTGCGGTCCATTGATGTCCGTCGGCATCAGGCCGGTACGCGTCTGATTTTCAATCCGTAGGCCCGCAGGTCCAAAGCGGAGCAAAACGACCTTATCCGCCGATTCGCACACGACATAGACCAGGTAGTCCTGCTTTGGCGGCTCGGGCGATGCGGGTACGCTTTGCGCGGTAACGCCAACACTCCACGCGGCGCACACCAGCACGCCGAGCGCGAACCACACCAAACTGCGCGGACGATTTCCTCGTTCTCGACGAGAAAGCGCGAGGCTCTTTACCATTTGATTAAGGTTTATTCCAACTCGTCTCTTGCAGTCAGAGACGCCCCCAGAATGGGATTAATCTAACACAATGCTTTCAGCTGGGTGCGGGTTCGGGGGCGGAGTTCGTTGCGGAAAGATCAGGTTCTGAATCTGTTTTGAAAGGGCGCGGCTTCAAGACGCGCCGTAAGTGCCTCAGAGGCAATGCGGCTTATAGCCGCTGGCGGATGCTTCATTTGTCGCCAAACCTATTGCGGCTTCGTGATCGCTCCCTGCGACGCCGACGAAACCAGCGCGGCGTATTTCGCGAATACTCCTGTCGAATAGTGCGGCTGCGGCGCTCTCCACTGTGCCATGCGTTTGCGCAACTCATCGTCATTGACTTCGACTTCCAGGATGCGCTGCCGTACGTCGAATCGAATCATGTCGCCGTCGCGAACCCCGGTGATCGGACCTCCCAGCGCCGCTTCGGGGGAGACGTGGCCCGCCATCAGCCCACGCGTGGCTCCGCTGAAACGCCCGTCAGTCAGCAGCGCCACCGATTCGCCCAAACCTTCTCCAACGAGCGCCGCAGTAACTCCGAGCATTTCGCGCATTCCCGGTCCACCCTTCGGGCCTTCGTTGCGGATCACGACCACATCTCCTGCTTTGATCTTCTTTGCAGTGACCGCGGCCATGGCGTCTTCTTCCGAATCGAAGACGCGAGCCGGCCCGCGCTGCTCAAGCCGTTCGTGCCCGCTGATCTTCGCCACGCAGCCTTCGGGCGCGAGATTCCCTTTTAAGATGACAAGTCCCCCCGTCGCCTTCAACGGCTTGTTGAGCGGCGCGATCACCTCTTGCCCCGCAGCCTCGCTGGCGCTCTTCGCCTCTTCCGAAATCGTTAGCCCGGTCACGGTCTTTGCCGAGCCGTGCAAATACTTGCCATCCATTAGGCGCTTCGCCAGCAGTCGAATGCCGCCTGCGCGGTGCATGTCCGCGGCCACGAATCTGCCCGAAGGCTTCAGATCCGCCAGAAACGGCGTCCGTTCGCTGACGGTCTGGAAATCATCGATCTCAAGATTGACTCCAGCTTCCCGCGCGATGGCCAGAAGATGCAGCACAGCATTCGTCGATCCGCCCGACGCGGCAACCGATGCGATCGCGTTCTCGAACGCTTCGCGCGTAAGAATGTCGCGCGGCTTCAGCCCTTGCTGCAGGACATTCATCACGATCTTGCCACAATCGAACGAAACCTGATCCTTCTGCGCATCCATCGCCGGCACGCTGTTGAATCCCATCGGCGACAACCCAATCATCTCCATCACCGTCGACATCGTGTTGGCGGTGTACTGCCCGCCGCACGCACCCGCTCCAGGGCAGGCGACGTCCTCCAACTCTTTCAACTCGGAATCCGACATTTTCCCCGCCAGATTCGCGCCAATCGCTTCGTACACGTCCTGAATCGTGACGTTTTTCCCGCGATAGCTCCCGGCCGCGATCGTCCCGCCATAGAGCACTACACCCGGAAGATTCATGCGAGCCAGCGCCATGGCCGCGGCCGGAATCGTCTTATCGCATCCCACCACGCACACCACGGCGTCAAACATCTGCCCACGGCAGACGAGTTCGATCGAGTCGGCGATCAGTTCTCGGCTGACCAGCGACGCCCGCATGCCCTCGGTCCCCATCGTCTCTCCATCGGAGATCGCGATGGTATTGAACTCCATCGGCGTCCCTCCCGCGGCGCGAATGCCTTCCTTCACCTTTGCGGAAAGACGGCGCAGGTGGAAGTTGCAGGGCATGGTTTCAATCCACGTATTGGCCACGCCGATCAGCGGACGGCTGAGGTCCGCATCGGTGAATCCAACCGCTTTGTACATGGAGCGAGCGCCCGCGCGCGACCGCCCTTCGGTAATTCCGCGACTGATGTGCTTGAGATCCATAGTGATTTCACTCGATGAGAAATGATTGAAGATGGAACCTGAAGCTGAGAACTAAGAAGCATAAACCACAAATGGCCCGCCGTGACACACAGTCTTTACTCAGAATTCCTCTGTGTTCCCCGTGTTTCCTCTGTCCGGGGCGTCATCCCGAAGATCCGGCGCAGTTCAGCCGGTCGAGGGATCGGCGTGGTGCGGATCAGACGCTTACTCACTGCACGCGAGATCCTTGCCTCCGCCTGAACGACGCCTCCCGTCAGGATGACTCCTCGAAGAGCAAGCCGATTGAAGTTCAAACTGCACCAAGACCTTTTGACTGCTCAGATTTCCTCTGTGTTCCCTCTGTGACCTCTGTGTTGAATGTTTTTGATCTTCTCGCGAACAAAAACGGGGAACCCGCTCGCAGCAGGTTCCCCAAAATGCATGACGCTGCCCAGGAGTCGTCATGCTTGCCCAAATTCAAATCCCACTAAGCGCGTGCGGCCGAGCGCGACTCAGCGATCGTTACACCCGCCGGCGGATGGCCTGTCCACGTGTCGTTATGCGCAGCCCCCGACCCGACATGAATTACATCGGTGATCGAATACCATTCCCGGTAGAGCTGGCCGATCTGCTTGGCATTCACATCGAGAACAATCGTGACCTGATGATCAGTTTCACCCCGCTCTGCCTGCACGACCGGCAGGTCGAGACCGCGGCGCGAAGCCGCATTCAGGATGCGCATCAATGTTCCCTGTGTATTGCGGTAAAGGATGTGAAAGCTTTGCATTGGAATCATCCCTCTCTTACTGTGTCGGTTCTGGTTCTTCTTCCAGCAACATCTCAGACAGCGCTGCGCCCGCCGGAACCATCGGATACACGTTCGCCTCGGGCGCACAATCAAATACCAGCAACTCCGGATCCGGCGAGTTCAGGAAGCGATCGATCTCATCGCCGGTCTCCTGCGACACCGGAAACTCCCTCATGACCTCTTCCTTCACGCGGAAACTGTGAATCTTGTAAGCCTTTGCGATCTCCACAAAGTCGGGATTGTCGCTCAAATCGGTCTCGGCATAGTTGCGCTCATAAAACAGCTGCTGCCACTGCCTCACCATGCCCAGATATTTGTTGTCGATGATGACCATCTTCACTGGCAGGTCAAGACGATGCACCGTCGCCAGTTCCTGAATGTTCATCTGAAATCCGCCATCTCCCGAGACGCACAGCACGCACGTCTCCGGCTTCGCCAGTTGCACTCCCACCGCGGCGGGAAGAGCGAAGCCCATCGCGCCCAGTCCACCCGACGTGATGAACCCGCGCGGCGAATCCGCGCAATAGCGCTGCGCCGCCCACATCTGGTGCTGGCCGACATCGGCAAGAATGACGCTGTCTTTCGGCAGGCGGCTGAAAAGTTCGTCCAGAAAACGGATCGTCGGCTGCGCCAGGCCTCGAGGATCGAGTTCCGCTCGATCCGCTCCGCAAGCGACCGAACGCCACTCTGCGAAATCGGGTAGCCTGTGTCGCCGCAGTTCACTCTCGAATGCTGGAATCGTGTCCGCGAGATTTCCAATCACCGGCAGATCGCAGGGACGCACGCGGTCCAGTTGCGCCGGATCGATTTCAAAATGAACGATCTTGGCATGCGGCGCGAACCGGGTCGGTTCGCCAGTCACTCGGTCATCGAGGCGAGCGCCGAAAACCATCAGCAGATCGGTCTCATGCAGCGCCGTGTTAGCGGCCCGAGTCCCGTGCATGCCAACCATTCCAAGATAATAAGGAGCTTGCTGCGGAACAGCGCCGAGTCCATGCACCGTGGCAAAAGTCGGAATGTTCAGTGTGTCCAGCAGACGCCGCAACTCCGGAATCGCTCCTGAAATCTTGGCTCCCGCTCCCACCAGCGCAACCGGCTTCGACGACTGCTGCAGCATCGCCACAATCGTGTCGGTGAATCCGCCATCGGCTTTCGCATCCGCCGGACGGGCATGCGGCGTAAACTTCGCCGGTCCCGAAAATTCCTTCTTCGCCTTCAGCATATCGGTAGGGATATCAATGACCACTGGCCCCGGACGCCCACTCCGCGCCCAATAAAATCCCTCGGCGATTACTTCAGGGATTTCGTCGATCGTGCGTACCAGCCGGCTCCACTTCGTCAGCGACAGTGTCACGCCAAAAACATCGGTCTCTTGGAATGCATCGCTGCCGATCAGCGCGCTGCGCACCTGGCCGGTGATGCAGACCAGCGGAACGGAATCCATCTTCGCGTCGGCGATACCGGTAACCAGATTCGTCGCCCCCGGACCGCTCGTCGCCATCGCCACGCCGACTTTTCCCGTCACCCGCGCGTAGCCTTCTGCCGCGAACACCGCACCCTGCTCATGCCGCGTCAGCACGTGGCGCACACCGCTGCCGTCGAGCGCGTCATACAAAGGCATGATCGCTCCACCTGGATAGCCAAAGACGAGGTCCACGCCCTCGGCTCGCAGGCACTCCAGAACGATCTCGGCTCCCTTATGCATCAAATCCTCTTGTCATCCAGAGCGAGGATTGTTCTTTGCGCGTCAAGCGCAAAGGACAACCGCAGTCGAAGGATCCCTTTCCGCAGAAAAACGTTCTCACGGTGTCCCTACGCATTCACAACCTGTTTGGTCTCTTCCGGCGCTGGAGCGGCCTTCTTGCCTTCCTTAGGAAGCCAACTCATCATGCTGCGCAATTGCGCGCCGACGATCTCGATCGGGTGCTGCTTCTCGGCCTCGCGCATCTTGTTGAAGTTCGGACAGCCTGCTTTGTTCTCAGCGATCCACTCCTGCGCGAACTTGCCCGACTGTATATCTGCCAGCGTCTTCTTCATCGCCTGCCGCGTGGCGTCGCCAACTACTTGCTCGCCCCGAGTCAGGTCGCCGTATTCGGCCGTGTTCGAAATTGAATAGCGCATGCGTGCCAGGCCGCCTTCGTAGATCAGGTCGACGATAAGCTTCACCTCATGCAGACACTCGAAGTAAGCGATCTCCGGCGCGTATCCGGCCTCGACCAGCGTTTCGAATCCCTTCTTGATCAACGAGGTCAGCCCGCCGCAAAGCACGGCCTGCTCGCCAAACAAGTCGCTCTCGGTTTCTTCTTTGAATGAAGTTTGCAGAACGCCCGCGCGCGTCGATCCGATTCCGTGCGCATAGGCCAGCGCAAGTTCGTGCGCACGACCGCTGGCGTCCTGGTGAATCGCAATCAGCGACGGTACTCCGCGCCCTTCGCTGTAGACCCGGCGGACCAGGTGCCCGGGGCTTTTCGGGGCGATCATCACCACATCAACGTCATTCGGAGGAACGATGGTTTTAAAGTGAATGCTGAATCCGTGCGACACACCCAGCACTTTTCCCGGATGCAGATAGGGCTTGATCGAGTTCTCATAAAGCTCGCCCTGGGTCTCGTCGGGAGTAAGAATGTGGATCCAGTCGGCGCGCTTCGCGGCCTCATCTGGCGCCACAACCACCATGCCGTCGGCGCGGGCCTGCCGGGCGCTCGGACGGTTCGGGTCCAGACCAACGATGACTTTGTGCCCGCTGTCGCGGAGATTCTGTGCCTGCGCGTGTCCCTGACTGCCGTATCCGATAATTGCGATCGTCTTGCCGTTCAGCACTTCGGGCTTTGCATCGCGTTCGTAAAATATGGTTACTGCCATCGTGCTCCTCTCACTATCATAAAAACCGACCGGTCGGTCGGTTCAACGATGCTACCGAACCTAACTTGAGCTGTCAAGAGAGAATGGTAACCGCCTCGTAACCACCTCGAACAAGGTCGTGACACCGAAGAAGAACCAAGTCCCGGAACGACGAAAGAAGCCCGCGAGTCCGCACCCACAACTTTCATCCCTGCCCATGCAAAACCCCTGTGACAACAGCTTTCGCCCCAACCGCATGCACAACGTGGAAGAGCGGCCCTTTTAGGGCCGCGTAAAGGCAGCGAAATCACGCGGGCTTTAAAGAGTGCGTGAGAATTGTTTCTTGATGACTCAGCAAATGTCGTTAGCGGTGCCGTGGAAGAGCGGCCCTTCAGGGCCGCGTAACGCCACCTGACGCGTTTGGGCTTTTTAGCCCCAGTGGTCGTATTTCGCCCCAGATCGTAGGCTCATTCGGAAGCTTGTGGGGACAGCCGCCCCCGAGCCCGGAAGTATCGGAGCCCTTGCATCTCGGTTCCAAAAATGGACTTTTCCACACTCCCATGTGACATCTGACCTTGCGCACAAACTTCCAAATCGGCGATCATCGCCGAAGCGGAGCCGCTGTCCCGGGCGCGCATCGGTCCCGTTCTGGGAAAGCTCCCAACGGTTCCAGCTGCTAAGTTCTTTGAAACCAAGATTTTGCCCGCAAGTGGCTGAGCCCCATAGATTATTTGGCGATTTCTCCCTAAACCGATGATTCCAATGGGGCACCAGGGAGGGGGGTATCTTGAATCAATGCCGGAACCGAAGCAATCATCCCCATTTCGGAACCTCCTCCCACACATTATTTTCCAAAGAAATCCACAAGCCTGACGAACATCCGTCTCTCCGCCGTTATTGAAGGTGTACGGTCATGGCTGACAAACACGCTCCTGACAAAAACGAACCCACTGGGTTGCCGAAAAGAACGGCATCAAGCATCGCCAACTCCTCAAAGCCCCTGCGCTTAGGCAAAGACTGCGACTACGAGCAGGAGCTCGGACGCCTGCAGATCGAACTGGTCAAACTCCAGGAATGGATTCGCCACAAGCATCTGAAGGTCGTGGTCCTGTTCGAAGGTCGCGACGCCGCGGGCAAAGGCAGCGCCATCAAGCGGATTACCCAGACGCTCAATCCTCGCATCTGCCGTGTAGTCGCTTTGGGAACCCCTACCGAACGCGAGAAGACCCAATGGTATTTTCAGCGCTACGTAGCCCACTTACCGGCTGCAGGCGAGATGGTGCTTTTTGACCGCAGTTGGTACAACCGCGCCGGCGTCGAGCACGTCATGGGCTTCTGCACCGAGGCCGAGTATCTGGAGTTCTTGCATAGCTGCCCGGAATTCGAGCGCATGCTCGTCCGCGCCGGTATCATCCTCATCAAGTACTGGTTCTCCGTGAGCGACGAGGAACAGGAGCGCCGCTTTCAGGACCGTATGAATGACCCCACCAAGCGCTGGAAACTCAGCCCCATGGATATGGAGTCGCGGCGGCGTTGGGCGGAATATTCCCGCGCGAAGGACGAGATGTTCGCCCTCACTGACATCAAACAGGCTCCTTGGTACGTGGTGAACGCCGAAAACAAGAAGTGTGCGCGGCTCAATGTCGCTCGCCATCTTTTGTCCCTGATTCCTTATCAGGATCTGACGCCACAACGCCTCAAACTGCCGCCACTCGACAAGACGAAATACGTCAGGCCACCCATCCACGATCAGAACTTCATCCCGGAAGTCTACGTCTGAGCCGCGCGAATCCCTTGCCGATAGGGCAGCCAGAGAATCTCTATGCGACATTGGCATTCCGCGCCGCAACTGTTTACCATGGCACGCGATGCCCCGCGAGACCCTGGTCGATTCCCGGCAGGAAATCCTGCGAACCGCCGCCCGCCTCTTCCAGCAGCGCGGGTATGACGCCACCTCGATGAACGATGTGGCCGCAGCGCTCAAGCTCAGCAAAGGCGGTCTCTATCATCACTTTCAAAGTAAGGACGAAATCCTGTTCGAGATCATGAACCACGCCATGGAGATCACCGAGGAGCGCGTGTTGGCTCCCGCGCGCGCCGTCGCCGATCCCGAAGCACGTCTTCGTGCGCTGATCCGGTTGCATATTGAGGTCGTTCTCAGCCCGCGCGATCGTGAGATTACGGTGATGTTGCACGAGAATCATCCGTTGCCCCCGATGCTGCGCAAGCGGATCAACGCAAGGAAGAAGGAATACATTCATTTCGTCGAAGGGCTGATGGCTGAGGTGCAGCGCCTGCGGCATGCTAAAGGCTCAGTGAGTCCGCGAGCCGCCGCTTTTGCACTACTCGGCATGATCAACTGGATCTATCAGTGGTACAAGCCGGAAGGAAATCTGCAGGCGCATAATCTCGTACCGCAATTCACCGAACTCGTCCTCGGGGGAATTCTGGCGTGAGGACGAAGTTCACGACAGTTCCCGAGGTTGACCGGCAACGTGCGGAGAGCGGCCAGTTCTATCGAGAATTCCTGCGGGTTTCCGCGATGAGCGCTGGCTTGTATGTCTTGTCGGCCGGATCGATTGATCCTCAATCTCCACATCATCAAGATGAGCTGTATTACGTCGTCCGCGGTCGTGGACGTTTTCGCGCGGGCGGTCAAGAGACCGACGTATCAGCGGGAAGCCTGCTCTTCGTCGCAGCTGAAGTCGAACACAGGTTCTATGACATTGAGGAAGAGTTGTCAGTCCTGGTTTTCTTCGCGCCCGCGGAGAGCTAACCCATGCGACACAGTTCACTGCAGAGCAGGCAGGATTTTCCTCTGTGACCTCTGTGGTGAGGTCTTCAAGCCTTGTGCGGCGGAATCCAGTAAACCTCTTCCTTGACCGATCCTCTATCAACAAAACCGCGGCGCTTCAGGATCGCCTTGCTGTGCTCGATCATCTCCGGATGTCCGCAGAGATAAGCGACGGTATTGCTCGCATCCAGTTCCCAGTGATCGGCGTACTTACGCAGGATGTCGTCGGCCCGGCCGATCTCTCCCGACCAGTCCTCGTGATCCCACGGACGGCTGACGGTCGGCACATATTTGAACCAAGGCAATTCCTTGTCGAACTGATTTAACTCTTCGAGGTATCCGAATTCCCACGGCCGGCTTGCGCCGTTCAGCAGGTAAAGTTTGTGCGAGCCGTCAAAGCGTCCTTCTTTCCATTCTTTGGACAGCGTACGCACATAGCTCACGAACGGAGCGACTCCCGTGACCGTCGAAATCAGCAGATGATTCCTGCGTCCGTTGCTTGTATCCATCGAGAACTTGCCTTTTGGGACCTTGCGCATCAGCAACCGGTCGCCCACCTGCAATTTATGCAGCAAGGGAGTCAATGCGCCGTTAGGAACGAGTTCGAAGAAAAACTCGACTTCGTCCTCGCTGGGCGCAGAGGCGATGGAATACGGCCGTTCAATACGCTTCCCCTCTGCGATCACTCCGAGGGTCGCGAACTGTCCGGGCACAAAGTTGAACTCGCCGCCGCTGCGGATCCGGAACATCCACAGATCAGCAGCGAAGTCCACGCGCTTGGTGATCTGCGCGTCATAGAACCTCTCGTCTGGCATCGTCATCTCTCTCGGCCTCAGCAATTGCATACGAACCTGTTCGGAAACAGCGCAGCCCGTCCGGAAATCAGGACGATCCACGGCCTGAATTCTTCGGATACTCTTTAGATGTCGAAGCGCGCGAACGTGACTCAACACGCCGCGAGCCAATATCCCGACCGAACGGTCGTCCAGCGATAAATTTCGCTATCGTAGCCTCAACCCGGGTTTTGGCAATAGCAAAAGTTTCGATGAGACAAATCTGATTTGTGAATGCATGGCCGGTCCGGCCGAGTCTAGCGAGCTTGCGACGATGTTTCCTCCGCCGCGAGTTGCTCCAGAACGGTCCGGAGAGAACGAAGAACGTCGTCCGCCGCACCAGCCTTCAAAGCAAATTTCAGCATTCCATCGGGAGTGAACTGCGCCCCACGCTGCGATGAGACGAAGCGGGCCAGATGCTCGGGATCTACAGCCGCGTTCTGACGGAATTTTAGAGTGACTCCCTCTCGCTTACGATCGATGGCGTTCACGCCCACCCGTAGGCAGAGCAGTTTGAGCGACGCATAGTCGAGCAAGTTGCGGACGGCCTGCGGCGGCTCGCCATAGCGGTCTTGCAACTCGGCACCAACGTCGGAGAGTTGAGACTCGGTCTCGACGCCGGCGACGCGCTTGTACATCCGCAAGCGCTGATTCTCTTCCGGGATGTATTCGGCCGGAATGCGGATGTTGAGGCCGAGATTGAGTTGGGTTTCGGCCTCGTCCGGCGCAGCCTCGCCTTTCATTTCGCGAATGGCGCGATCGAGCATCTGCGTATAGAGTTCGAAACCAATAGCCTCGATGTGACCGCTCTGCTCGCCGCCGAGTAGATTTCCGGCGCCGCGCAATTCGAGATCGAGGGCGGCGATTTTGAATCCCGCACCGAGATCGGAAAACTCCTTCAACGCTGCAAGACGGCGTCGCGCGATCGGGGTGAGCTCGACTTCTTTCGGGATCAGCAAATACGCGTACGCACGGCGATTGGAGCGGCCGACGCGTCCGCGAAGCTGGTAGAGCTCGGAAAGGCCCAGACGGTCCGCGCGGTTAATAAGAATCGTGTTGCACAGGGGGATGTCGAGTCCGTTCTCGATGATCGTGGTCGCCACCAGAATGTCGGCTTCGTGATGCATGAACTGCAGCATCACCTTCTCAAGCTCGGTCTCTCCCATCTGGCCGTGCCCGACGATGATTCGTGCCTTGGGCACGAGTTCCTGCAGCTTGGCAGCAATCTCCCAGATGCTCTCCACGCGATTGTGGACGAAGTAGATCTGTCCTCCACGCTCGAGTTCCTGCTCAATAGAAGACTGGATAATCTTGTCATCCCAGCTGGCGACGACGGTTTGAATCGCCATGCGGTCTTTAGGCGGGGTTTCGATCACGCTCATGTCGCGCAGTCCAACCAGCGACATGTGCAGTGTGCGCGGAATGGGCGTAGCCGACATGGTCAGCACGTCCACCTGCTTGCGCATCTGCTTGATGCGTTCTTTGTGGCGGACGCCGAAGCGCTGTTCCTCGTCGACCACGAGCAAGCCAAGATCGGCGAATTTCAAATCTTTGGAAAGAATGCGATGTGTGCCAATCAAGATGTCGATCTTTCCCGCTTCCGCCTTCTGCAGGATTTCTTTCTGCTGCTTGGGATTGCGGAAGCGGCTGATCATCTCGATGGTGACCGGAAATGGAGCGAAGCGCTGCTTGAATGTCTCGTAATGCTGAAAAGCCAGCACCGTGGTGGGCGCGAGAACGGCGACTTGCTTGTTGTCGCTGACAGCCTTGAAAGCGGCGCGCATGGCGACTTCCGTCTTGCCATAACCGACATCGCCACAGAGCAGGCGGTCCATCGGCAGCGACGATTCCATATCGTGCATCACATCCGCGATAGCCTGCGCCTGATCGTCAGTTTCGTTGAACTCGAAGGAATCTTCGAACTCGCGGACAAATTCATTTCCTGCAGGGAAGGCATGACCTTGCGCCATTTTCCGCTGTGCGTAGAGCTTGAGAAGCTCATCGGTCATGTCCTTCATGGCCTTGCGCACGCGGGCTTTGGTCTTGGCCCAGGCTTGCGTACCGAGATGGCTGAGCGCCGGCTTGGCCCCTTCAGAAGAGCGGTATTTCTGAATCAGATCGAGACGTGTCAGCGGAACATACAGGCGCGCGCCATCGGCATACTCAAGCAGCATGAATTCGGCATTGCCGTCGCCCTGATTGATTTCTTTCAGTCCCTGATACTGGCCAATGCCATGCTCGACGTGAACGACGTAGTCTCCGACTTGCAGATCGCGGAAGTCTGAAAGAAACGCCGACACTTTCGACTTCGAGCGCTGCGGACGTGAAGCGACGGCTTCCGATTCGTCAAACAAATCGCGCGCGCCGAAGATCGCGAGATGAGCGTCAGGAAAGGCCACGCCGTCGGGTACATAAGCTTTGGCCAGCGTGGTGGTGTTCACCTCTCCGGCAAAATAGCTGGTCTCGTCGGCATAGCTCTCGCCGCCCCGCGTTCGGCTACCCAGGCGGAAGCTGACGTTGTATTCGGTGAAGATGTCAGCCAGTCGCTCGACTTCGCCCGTGTTCGGAACCGAGAACAGAACTTGATTTCCCGCAGCAGTCAGCTTTTGAACCTCTTCGAGCATCGCCGGAACTGCACCGTGGAAGCGCGGAGTGGGTTGCGTCAGAATTGAAATACTGCGGTCGCCGTCTTCGCTCTGCGTAATTCCGAGATGTTCGACGTCAGCGCCGATCAACGATGCGATTTTTTGCCACCAGTCCTCCGGAGGCAGATAAAGGTCTTCGGGACGCACCAGATTTCCGACACCGCTGCGCTCGTGCATTTCATTGACGCGAGACCAGAAGCGGTCGAATTCCGTCCGCAGCGTATCTGGTTCGTCCAGCAGAACGGCGGAGCGAGGCAGCAGATCGAACACGGTGCGGTCCGATCCGGCGACCGGTGCGTAAAACTCCCAGCCGGGGAAGACCGTAACTCCGCCGGAGCGGACTGCCGCTTCCACGATTTCTTCGGTCGACCCGGAAATGCGCTTGCCCGAGAGGCGCGTATGAATCGCGCCCAGAAGCTGATCGGTTACCGGAGTTTCCGTGAGCGGAAGAAGCAGGGCTTCGTCGATGGGATTCGAAGAGCGCTGCGAGGTCGGATCAAAACGGCGGATCGAATCGACTTCATCGCCGAAGAACTCGATGCGCACCGGGCGTTCGGCCTCCGGCGAGTAAACGTCGAGAATGCCTCCGCGAAGAGCGTACTGGCCCGGCATTTCAACCACGTCCGCCGAAACGTAGCCCACCGTGTTCAGGTGCCCGAGCAGATTCTCGACATCGAACGACTCTCCACGGCGCAAAATGCGGGCGAGTTCGTTGTAGTACTCGGGGGAACGCTGCAGGATAGCCGTAGCGGCGATCGGAGTGACCACTATTCCGGCTTTGCCGGTAGCGATCTTCCACAAAGCTGTCGCGCGCTCTTCCTGAAGTTCAGGATGCGGCGAGAGATTCTGGAACGGCAGAACGTCGCGGGCGGGCAGGGAAACGACCGAATCAGGATCGCAGGCCGAAGTAAGTTCCGCAAATCCGCGAAGGATGGGAACAAAATCGTCGACGGCGCGATTATCGCTGACAACGAAGATCAGCGGGCGTTCGCCGGCCCGGCGCAGAAGCACCAGCAGCAGAGCCTTCGCGGTCGGGGACAGTCCAGAGACACGAATACGCCCCGTGCCCTCTTTCAGGTGGGAGGCTACACGCGCAAATCCGGGAAGCAATTCGACGTCCGTGAAGAGTTCACGGACGAAGGGAAGAAGCATCGCTCTTTAATTTTAACAGGAACGAACGGCTCGCATGGCCCGCCTCTAGGGTTAAATGCATGGGACTTAATCAACTTCTCTTAACGCGGCGATCGGGGTGCATTGGCGAGTAAAGGCTTACGGGCGAAGGGCGCGAGCGTGTTGAGATATTGGCGGATGATGTCGAGGTCCTGGTCAGAGATATTTGTGAAACGGATGCCGACTCCGAATCCCGGAGTTCTATGTGCGACTTCGCCTTCGGCCCAGGCCTTGGCTTGTCCGAACCAGATGGCCACTCTGAGTTTCGTGCCGACCTCCATCGGGATCGCCAGTTCGGCATAGCATCCGCCGACGCTGAGATCGGCGACCGTGCCCCAGAAGGAAGCGCCATTATGAATGTGGATCTCGATCGAGTTCTGACAGCGATAGCGTGCCGTTTTGCGATTCTCGGAGAGGCCCGCTTCATAAGGGTCACTAGAGGAAGTCTCCAAAGGAAAATCCCACAGCGGCTTTCCAGGGGAAACGTTCAGCAGGCCCAAGTGACCGGCCCTCGGCGTGTTCGGTTTGCCCACCCACTTCACACGAAAGTGAACGCGATTCGAGCCGTAGGTGAGACCAATGATTTCATTGACCGCGAGATTGGCTTCAAAGCCGGCTATCTCTACACCGCTGCGGCTGATGTTCACGGTGACAGCTTTTTGGGAAAAGACGGCTCCATTAGTGTCGGTTCCGAAGATGCGCACTGGGACTTGGATGTCTTTCCGGGTCTCGCTGCGCTTTCCCATCCAGAGTGAAATCCTCGCGCCATCTAAAGAAAAGGGAACGCAGGATTCAGAACGCCTTGCCCAAACCTCCTGCTCGCCGCCTCTTCTGGTACCACAGAGTCTACCTATGAGGTCAACCGGCGAACAGTCGCAAACCTGAGACACGGTAGCGCAGGCTAAATATTCAAGCCTTTCAGATACTCGCGGAAGGGACCACCCAGATCGGGCCGCTTGAGGGCGAATTCCACGGTTGCTTTGAGGAATCCTAATTTGTCCCCGGTGTCATAGCGATTGCCTTCGTAGACGTAGGCGTACATTTTTTCCTGCTTGAGCAGCATGCGCATCCCGTCGGTAAGCTGGAGTTCGCCACCGGCGCCAGTTGGCGTTTTCGCCAGGCAATCGAAAATCGCCGGAGTAAGGATGTAACGGCCAATCACGGCGAGATTCGAGGGCGCCTCTTCAAACTTGGGTTTTTCGACCATGTTGCGGATCTCGAAGAGCCGGCCATTGAATCCGTTGGCAGGCTGCGCGTCGAAGACTCCGTAGGAAGAAATCATCTTGCCTTCGATCACCTGCGCAGCGATGACACTACATTGCTTCTCGTTGAAGACGTCGACCATCTGTTTGAGGGCCGGAATCTTATTGTCGATGACATCATCGGCGAGCAGGACGGCGAAGGGTTCGTGGCCGACCAGTTCGCGCGCCATGAGAACGGCGTGGCCGAGTCCAAGGGCTTCTTTCTGGCGAACGTAGCCCACGTAAATCATGTCAGAAATGGAGCGGACGATCTTGAGCAGGTCGGTCTTGCCGCGCTCCTCAAGCATTTTTTCCAGCTCATAACTGACGTCGAAGTGGTCTTCAATCGCCTGCTTGCCGCGGCCGGTGATAATGAGGATCTGGTCGCAGCCGGAGGCCATCGCCTCTTCGACGCCATACTGAATGATGGGCTTGTCGACCAGTGGGAGCATCTCTTTGGGTTGGGCTTTGGTAGCGGGCAAGAAGCGTGTGCCCAGGCCTGCTGCGGGAAAGACAGCTTTGCGAACTCTCATGGTCATGATGTCGTTATGGAATCCGATCGTCGTGGATCTGAGCGATGCGTTTTGAGCGCCAGCACCTCTTAAGTTATCGCGCTACTTAGTGTCCGAAATATTGTAATTGGTTGCGTTTGCGCGAGGCGAACTCCGAAGGCGTCGAAATCAAGTGCCCCATTGTCACGCGCGCTGCAACTCGTTGGCCTACTTTCCGACTACCAGCACCACGAAACTGTCCGGCAGCATCGGCGGACGCGCACGAGGGTTATCGGCTGTCGGTGCCGGACGCGGACCGAAGTCGGCGGTCACAACGAATATGCTATGCGTTTTAGCATCCAATGCGAGCGTACGGGCTCCCTTTTTCGTGGGAACGTTTTCCGCAACGGTGAACTTTTCCGGCGATTCTTCTTTGACAACGGTGAGCACGGCATCTTGCCCGCAGGATGCGAACGCGAGGCCGGTCTCTTCGTCGAAAGTGGTGGCGTCGACGCCTTCACCGATGGCTGGCGTGGCAAGAACCTTGCCGCTATCGGCGTCAACTACGGCCATCATCTTATTGTCGCAGCCCACGAAGAGGCGGCGATGCTTGCGATCGATCGAAAGTCCGCTGGGTTCGGTGCAGGGCGCGAGCGGCCATTTTGATTTCACTTCCAGCTTGTTCGGATCGATGGCGACCAGTTCACTCTTGTCCTCGATGTTGACGAATATTTCACCTTTTGCGTCGCTGGCGGCGAATTCGGGCTTGCCGTCGAGTTTGATGGTGCCCAGAACTTTCCCGTTGGTGGCGTCGATGGCGGTCGAGTCCTGGCTGCGTCCGTTAAACGTGAAGACCCGCTTGCTGGCGGGATCATAGAGGATCGCATCAGGATTCTCACCCGCTTTCACCTTGCTGCCGATGGCCGCGAGAGTCTCGATGTCGAAAATGGTGACGGTGCCTTCGCGGCCGTTGCTGGTGAAGCCTTTCCCCAGCTCCGGAGCGAGTGCGATGCCGTGAACGCCGGGTGTGTCGGGGATGTCGCCAACAGTTTTGCCGGAATCAAGATCGAGAACCATGACGTGGGTGCCGCGTGATATGTAGAGACGGCGGGCGCTGGCATCGGCGGTGAGGTAATCCCAGCCGCCCTCTCCGCCGACTTTGTAGGTCTTCACGACGTGATATCCCGGGCCTGCGGCAGCGAGAGGCACTGCAGCCAGGGACACGCTGATGACCGCTACCAGCCACCTGAATTTCGTAGACATGACTTCCTCCTGATGAGTTGGTGCGAGTCGCTCCAGCGGATTCGGAGCCTTTTCAAACACATGGGGAGAACTGTATCCGCAAATCGTGCCGCACAACGGGTTGACCCGAAGGTAACTTTACCCTATTTACATCGGGCTCCTAGACTTCTTTATATGAATTTGTCTTCAGAATTCCCGCAGGGAACGAGTTCGCAACCGGAGGGGACGCCGGTCGATCCGCGAGTGCTGCCCACACCGGATTACGGGACGCTCGGACTGGGCTCGGATGTTGCCAACCTCGGCCAAGGGACTAGTCAGACACCGGCACGAAAGACGCCGGCGCCCATAGTGCAGTTGCTGGCAGCTGGCATAGGAATGTTTGTCGCGATCGCGGCCGGGACTCTGAGCCATTCCCATCGAACTGTCACGCGATCGGCAAAAACCAATCAACCGATATCCGGCACGACTTCCGGTCCGATTGACGGGATGAGGGCTCAGAGACAGGCAGAGACCTTGCTTGAGCAGGCCGTGGGGCATTCGCCGGGTGCGGTAGAGCAAATTTCGGCAGAAGTCGATCGCTGGGAAGGGCAGGTGCAGTGGACTTCTCAGATTGCAAATCTGACTACCGCGGCGCTGAACTCGAACGATATGCGGGTGCGCGAGTCGGGAGTGGAGGTGGAACTCGCGGCTTATGGGCTATCAAAGAACTCGCAAAGTCTCGAATATCTGCTAAAGACTGCGGAATCGCCAGATCACGCTCAGAAGATTTGGGCGCTGTGGGCGCTCGGACTGATGGCAAACCGCGCCGTGGAAACGGACCGGGTGGTGGAAGTGCTCAAGGGCCACCTGCAAGACTCGGACGTGGATTCACGGCGATGGGCAGTGGAGGGTCTCGCGCTGTCGGGCTCGGATGTGGCCATCGACACGCTGCTGAAGACTATGCATGACGATGCCTCTCCCGAAGTGCGGGAACGATCCGCTTGCGGCATCGCGTCGTCCGGAATGTTTAGCAGCGAGCAGCGGATACGAGCAGTGCCACAGTTGTTGAATTACACCGACGATCCGTCGCTCGACGCCCAGACCCATGCCTGGGCATTTCATGCGCTCGCCGATATCACGCAGCAGAAGTTGCCGAATGATGCGGCCGCATGGCGCAGTTGGTACGAATCTACGAGAAATTAGAAGCCTCAACCACCAAGGGCACGAAGGTGTATGAAGGAAATCACAGCCTTTCTTCATACACCAGCGTGCCCTTTGTGCTCTGCGGGAGAAAGCCTTGCCCCGTTACGGATTGAAGCCGCCCTTCGATAACCACGGCATCATCGTAGTTCTGTGAATCGGGCGCGCGCGTCCACTCCCAGGAAGAAGCCGTGTCCGCGTTACCAGGGGTGTAACTCGAACCGGACGCGCTGCCCATCACGACTCCTTGGAAAGAACGCGAGAAGAAGAAAGTCTTGCGGAAAATTTCTACGCAGGCCGGTGCTGGTGGCGCCGCACGCGAGAACGCGCTTGTCTGTCTGAAGTGTGTTGGCCTTCTCGCGGGCGGGGCATCCGCGTTACAGGGGGTCCTGTAGAATTGAAACATCAACCTTGGAGCCAGTTTCTGCATTGTCTTTTCTTGACCAACTAAATCCGCAGCAGCGCGAGGCCGTCGAAACCACCGAAGGGCCGGTATTGATTCTGGCCGGCGCGGGCAGCGGAAAGACGCGTGTCATTACCTATCGCATCGCCTATCTGATCGAGCACAAGGGCGTAATGCCAGAATCGATTCTGGCGATGACGTTCACCAACAAAGCGGCGGCGGAAATGGGTGAGCGCGTCGAAAAGCTGGTGGGCGGATTGAGTATTGCGAAGCCGGTAATCTCGACCTTCCACTCCTTCTGCGTTCGAATGCTGCGGCGCGACATCGAGGCGATGCGCATTCCGTCGGCCGTACCGGGCCAACCTCCGATCGGCCATACGAAGAATTTTGTGATCTATGACGAGTCTGATCAGCAGTCGGTCGTGAAGTCGGTTATGAAGCGGCTTGGCGTCGACGATAAGCAACTCACGCCGCGCACGGTGCTGGGACGGATTTCGTGGGCCAAGAATCACATGCTCGATCCACAGGAGCTCTACCTTCAGTCGGCAGACCCAAAGACGGAGAAGGTCGCGCACCTGTTCGAGGAATACCGGAAGGAACTGCGCAAGGCGAATGCGCTCGACTTCGACGATCTGCTGCTGGAAGCGGTGCGGCTGCTGAAATCGGCGCCACAGGTGCGCGAATACTACAACAAGCGATTCCAGTATCTGCTGATCGATGAGTACCAGGATACCAATCGTCCGCAATACGAGTTGATGCGCATGCTGGCCGGCGAGCGGCACAACGTCTGCGCCGTGGGTGACGAGGATCAATCGATCTATTCCTGGCGCGGGGCAGACATCCGCAACATTCTCGAGTTTGAGCAGGATTTTCCCGAGGCGAAGATTGTCCGGCTGGAGCAAAACTATCGTTCAACCCAGAACATTTTGCAGGCGGCTTCAGCAGTTGTAGCGAATAACGTTCGCCGCAAAGGGAAGAACTTGTGGACCTCGCGGCAGGGCGGTACCAAGATCGGCTATTACGAGGCGCCTGACGGAGAGAACGAAGCGCTCTTCGCTGCGGACTGGATCGCCCGCTATGCGCGCGAGGCCAATGAACGCGGAGAGACTCCGCGAGCGGCCGTGTTGTATCGAACGAATTCGCAGTCGCGATTGTTCGAAGAGGGTATGCGCCGCTACGGCCTGAAGTATCACGTGGTCGGCGGATTTTCGTTTTATGAACGATCCGAGATCAAAGATCTGATTTCATATTTGAAAGTGATCCTGAATCCGGATGACACGATTTCGCTGCTGCGCGTGATCAACACGCCATCGCGCGGGATCGGCAAAGGCACAATCGATACTCTCGAGCAACTGGCATTGGAAACTGGACTGTCGCTATGGGGAGCAATCGGCGAAGCCGTAAAGCGGCAATTACTGCCGCCGAGAGCTGTGGCTTCGCTGAAGAGCTTTCGACAATTGATCGAAGATGCACGGGCGATGCTCGGAGGCACATTCACAGAGCAACTGGAAGAAACTTCTGCCGAGCCATTGCAGACGCCCGAAGAGCCCGCGCTTGTTCCGCAGGAAAATGTCGCCGCGGACGACGCGACCGATTTCAATCCTCAGGAGTTCGGCAATTTTTCATTCGATTTCGGAGAGGCACCGTCTGATGAGAGTGTTTCAATCAGCAGGTCCCTCGACTCCGACGAAACGCTCGCAAGCGATCCTTCCGTCTCCGCTCGGGATGACAGTGCCGAAAGTGCTGGTTCTGACACTGCCAATGCATTTCCGACGCCGACGGTCAGCACGGCGGACATCCTTAAATTCCTGATCGACCGTACGGGCTACATCAAGCTACTGGAAGAAGAAGACACGCCCGAGGCCTATTCGCGGATTGAAAACTTGCGCGAGTTGGTGAATGCAGCGATGGACTCCCGTGACCGTGCCGAAACGCTCGATCAGTTCCTCGATCACGCGGCCCTGATTGCCGATGCCGACGATTACGACGCACGCGCACAGATCACGCTGATGAGTCTGCATGCAGCCAAGGGACTGGAGTTCCCCCTCGTGTTCCTGAGCGGCCTCGAAGAGGGATTGTTCCCTCATTCGCGAACCATGCTCGTCCCGGAAGATATCGAAGAAGAGCGCCGCCTTTGTTATGTGGGCATGACGCGGGCGATGGACCAGTTGGTCCTCACGCGCGCCGTCTACCGGCGCCGCTATGGAACCGATTTGCCCGAGGCCAGCGTCCCGTCGCGATTTCTGGAGGAAGTTCCCGGGCCGCTGATTGAGGAATTAGGAACACGCCGCACTAGCGGAGCTTCGCTCCGCCGGACGGGCGAGGGCGCCCGTCCCCACACGAACTCCGGTAGTTACAGCTCCGAGTCATCCCACTACTCGTACGAGGACGAAGATCAGAGCGCGTCGTGGCACGCTGCGGAGGCGAGCCGAACCAACGCACGCACCTCGAAGCAGACGGTAGCGGCCAAAGCTTATAACTCGATCGAGAATATCGCCGAGTTCTTCGCCAGCCGAGGGAAGAAGTTCAGCGTCCCCAAGTCAGCGCCGGTTGAGGAGCCAACGGGCAAGCGTGGATTCCGTCCCGGGCAGAAGGTGCGACATCCGAAATATGGCGAGGGAACGGTCTACCAGCGCGAAGGAGAAGGCGAAGAAGCCAAGATTACGGTACAATTTCCACGCTTCGGCTTGAAGAAGCTGGTGGAGAAGTATGCTCAGCTGGAGAAGGGCTGAGATCATTGAGAGATTGGGTAATTTGGAAATTGGGTGATTGAAGTCCGTCACGGTGAGAGAGACCGGGTTTGAATTACTCAATTGCTCAATTACTCAATCGAAGAAAGAGTTCATGGCGAATACAACAAAACTCAGCAGAGACGAACGTAAGAAAACAAAACGCGCCGCCCGCAAGAAGCGCAAGGCGGACAAACCGCTGAAGCCTCGTGATTATCCGCGGGGATCGAAGAAGCCGAAGGTTAAGAAGTTAGCCCGCGGCCAGGCGAAGCGGTAAGAGCAGGACTCGGGAATCCCACCCTTCGAAAAACGCGAAGGGTGGGGCAGCCTTTTCAGTGCCAATTTCGAGTTCCTCCGTTCAGGAGAAATCAGACCTCTTGCCACAACCGACGACGAGCGAGCCTCCATCCGGGGAAGTTGTACGCACCTCCGACAACCAGCTTTTCTGCTGCAAGTCGATCGATAAGCTGATCGCAGAATCGGAAACGCCAGGCCACCGTCTGCAGAAGACGCTCGGCCCCTGGTCGCTGACAGCGCTGGGTATTGGCGCCATCATCGGCTCGGGAATTTTCATTCTTACCGGCACCGCGGCTGCGGGTGAATATTTCCAGGTCCCATCCCTTCTGCATGCGCAGGCGCTCGACGTCATCATCAATTTTGTGCGCACCGGCAGCACGGCGGGAGCGCTCATGCACGGGCGTCCGCCCGCCGGACCCTCGATTGCGATCTCATTTTTTCTGGTAGCGGTGGCGTGCAGTTTTGCAGGATTGTGCTACGCCGAACTCGCGTCGATGATCCCGATCGCCGGCAGCGCTTACACGTATTCCTACGCGACTCTCGGCGAAATTTTTGCCTGGATCATCGGCTGGGACCTGATTCTGGAATACGTGGTCTCGAATGTTGCGGTCGCTGTGGGCTTTGCCGGATATACGAAGGCGCAACTGGCGGTGTTCGGCCTCAACTTGCCCGACAAATGGGCCAGCCCGGTCTGGGCCGGCGGCCAATGGACAGGCGCCTATTTCAATCTTCCCGGCTTTCTCATTGTTTTCATTCTCACGCTGCTGCTGGTGCGCGGAGTGAAGGAGTCAGCGGAGACCAATAACATCATGGTGACGGTCAAGATCGGCGCCATCCTGACTTTCCTGGTTGTTGGCGGAATGCTGGTGAAGCCGGCAAACTGGGTGCCTTTCGCGCCCTCCGGCTTTGCCGGAATCGTTACCGGAGGGGCCATCGTTTTCTTCACCTACATCGGATTCGATTCGGTCTCGACCGCCGCCGAGGAATCGCGCAATCCGCAAAAAGATTTGCCCTTCGGCATCATCATGTCGTTGGTCGTCTGCACGATCCTTTATGTGGGCGTCGCCGTGGTACTGCTCGGCATGATGAAGTACACGACCTTCGTCTCCGGGGCTGCCGCCGAAGCGCCCGTAGCCTATGCGATGAAATATCTGGGCGTGCACCCGTTCTTCCGCTCGGTCATTGTGATCGGAGCGCTGACGGGGATGATCTCTTCCTTGCTCGTCTTTCAGTACGGACAGGCGCGCATCTGGTACGCGATGTCCCGCGACGGCTTGTTGCCGAAGCTGTTCTCCGCGGTACATCCGAAATACAAGACGCCGCATTGGTCCACATGGATCGCCTGCTTCGCCGTAGGGATTCCCGCCGGCCTGGTGGATATTGGAGACGCTGCCGACCTCGCCAACATCGGGACACTCTTTGCCTTCGTTCTGGTTTCGCTGGGAGTGATCTTCCTTCGCCGCAAGCAGCCTGATCGCAAACGCGCCTTCCGCGTTCCGTTTGTGCCATGGTTCCCGCTGATCTCAGTGGTGCTCTGCCTCGGCCTGATGTTCGGGCTTACCGTGATTACATGGCTTCGCTTCGTGATCTGGCTCGGACTCGGCCTGGTGATCTATGTCTTCTATAGCCGGCATCGCAGCGAGTTCGCGAAGAAGTAACGCAGCCCGCGCCCAATCCGATGGGCACGGAGCCTTTCACTGCACTCAGGCGGCGGTCAATAAGTGTAACGGGGATTTTTCACTAAATGACTCACCCGGTCATGCCCGGGTGTGATTGAATTTACCGTTTTCGTGTGATCCTGAATTACTTGACTATCTCTCCATCATCGTTAAAATGCGGGCCGAGAGTGAATATGGAGCGAAAAATAGAAACGAGAATAGAAACGCATGTAAATCGGACTGGCAAATGGGTTCGGGTACACCAAACCTTCGGCGAAGAGCCTGAAAAAGTACGCTTGCAGCGTGAGGTCACGGAACTTCTGGCTAAGCGACAAACTAGCCTGGCCGACGCACTAGACGCGCTTACCGCATTGATGCTCAATGTCCTCGGAAAGCGGTACGGCGAAAAGGACGAGTTCGACAAGATTGTGTTTCGCTTTTCCGATGAGGTGAGCAGCTTCCTGGAACCGACGGAGCGTGATCTGCCAGTAGGACGCTTGATTCCGGTGGAAGGGCCTCGCGGTTGGACTATGAAAGCTCGCCGGTTCATCCAGCGCCTCTTGGCGTCGAAAGCGCAGCCAAAACCTGTGACGATCGAAGACCGGCCCGAAAGAATCCGCCATTTGGCCAGCGAAGTAGGACAGACAATGAATAACCTCGCACCTTCTGACCTCCGCGTCGGTTTCAATGCACTCATCGGCACCTTGCTAACCGCTATCGAAGCAACGTGTGGGCGCGAAAGGGCGGACGAGTTCGACATACTTGTGGCCGGGTTCTCGAAAGAATTAACCAGGCTTTCCGGGTCCGGAGGAGAGCGGGTTCAGTAGTCATGATGAGACGCGATTGCGCGAAGTAGTCGCCAAAACGCGCCGGAACGTGCTCATAAGTTGTACTCTAGTTCCGAATTAGAAAAAATTCTACGGTCGCTCTTGATAACAGGCCGTTTCACCCATTGAAAATATGCGGGTGGATCCGAGAATCTGCCTTACTCCTTCGCTTTCCACTCCTTCTCTAGGAACAAATAGCGATCCCGCAGGTTGTCTTTGTGCGCTGCGGGCTGCGCGCTAAGGTACATCACGGGCCAGCCATCCGTTGAGTCATACATCGGCCAGTTCGGCAGGCCGGCACCGTTCGGATTGCCAGTCTTGGCGAAGTTCGACCAATATTTCTGCATCATGTCACTGAGCTGGCGGTCGTCCGGACGCCAGGTCACGTCCGTTTTGGAATCGAGTTGTCCGAAGACATATTCGATTTCGGCCGAGTGGTACGCGCCCATCCGCGGAGCGTTCGGATCCGACGGCACTGGCGCCATGTCGAATCGGTAGCGGTAAATCGGCTGCTTCCCGGTCTTGCTCTGCGCCTCGATCCACTCCCAGGTCGACATGGCGATGAATTTGTCCCCGGCGTAATCTTCCGCGGAGCGCAGGGCTTGCTGCGGAGTGTTGGCGGGATAGAGCTTCAGGAACTCATTGGCCTTATCGCCAAAATCTTGTTGCGCGGTAGTCTTCATGCTCTCGGGGGTGGGCCTCTGCGGTCCGATCTCGAAGCTGCCTTCGTCATGATTCCAACCAGCGAGCAGCGGAACATCTTTCTGCTTTCCGGCGGCGAAAATATCGGGAACGGACTCTGGAAGGAAATATCCATCGATATCGGGTCCGAAATCGAAACCTGGGGACTTCGGAGGCGCGAAGGGGGCAAGCAGCTTGTCCGCAGGAATGGCGCGCAATTCCGCCAAGCTCGAGACTCCAAGTTTCTCAGTCACGACCTTCACGTCTTTCTCTTCGCGCAAACCGAGCGGATCGAAAGACAACCCACTGCGAGAGAACGCCGCTCCGCTTTCGCCAATTGCCCTCTGGAATAGTCCTTTATCCAACGGCGACGCCATTTGCGCGGATACGGAGAACGATCCTGCGCTCTCGCCAAAGATGGTCACGTTCCCAGGATCTCCGCCGAATGCGCCGATGTTCTCATGCACCCACTTGAGCGCCGCGAGTTGGTCGAGCAATCCGTAATTGCCGGCGGAGTTGTGCCCGGATTCTTTTGCCAGTTCTGGATGCACGAAAAATCCGAAGATGCCGAGGCGATAGTTCATCGAGACGACGATGACGCCACGCTGCGCGAGTTGCCAGCCATCCTGGCGGCCTTCCGAGGTGCTGCCAGCGACGAAGCCTCCACCGTAGATCCACACCATAACAGGGAGCTTTCCTGCTTCGTGCCGTACCGGAACCCATATGTTCAGCGTGAGGCAATCTTCGCTTGCGCCGGGATCGTGAAAAACCATGTCTCCGTAAACATTACCCTGCATGCAATGGAATCCGAATTTAGTGGCCTTGCGAACGCCACTCCATTTCGCGACAGGCTCGGGCACTTTCCAGCGAAGTTCACCGACCGGCGGCACTGCATAGGGAATACCCAGGAAGGAGCGAACCTTGCCGTCGTCCTTGCCCTCCACGGTGCCAGAGTGAGTTTTCACCTGCGGAGCCGACGATGCCAAGCATAAGGACGATGCCAAGCCAAAGAAAGATAAGGACACGGTTGCAAGGGCCACGGCCATCCACGTATTCCGCTTCAACATAATTCCTCCGATCCACAGAAAATCGGATTGTAAAGCAAGAAGGGCGCGGTCTCTCGCAAATATGCAAACTGCAAACTACAATCGAATTCATGAGTAACGCAGGAGCCCAATTGCCGAACGCCTTTATCCGCCAGCTTCCCAAGGCGGATCTGCATTTGCATCTCGAAGGGGCCGTAACCCCGGCAACGTTGGTAGAGCTGCGCCGCAATCATGGAGAAAACGCGACCCTGGCCGACACCGAACCGCTCTATCGCTACAACGATTTCGCCAGCTTCCTGATGGCATTTCGGGATGTGAGTGTGCATCTGCGGGGACCGGAGGATTACGAGATCGCGACCTACCGCCTCATGCAGCAATTGAAAGACGAAACCGTGCTGCATGCTGAGGTATACGTCTCCGTGGGCGTGTGCCTGTATCGCAAGCAGGATTTCGCCGCCATTTTCGAAGGTCTCGAGCGTGGACGGGCGCGAGGTGCCCGTGATTTTGGAGTCTCTCTGCTTTGGATTTTTGACGCGACTCGCCACTTCGGCGTGGAAGAGGCCCAGAAAGTTTTTGAACTTGCCGCACGCTACAGAGAGCGTCACGTGGTGGGGATCGGCATTGGAGGAGATGAGATCAAGGCTCCTCCAGAGCTTTTTCGCGGCGTGTACGCCTATGCCGAAGATCACGGGCTGCGCTTGACGGTCCATGCGGGGGAAACAGCGCCGGCGGAATCGATCTGGGGCGCGCTGAATCTGCATGCAGAACGCATTGGTCACGGACTGAGCGCGGCACAAGATCCGGATCTGATCGAGGAACTGGCGTACCGGCAAATTCCGATCGAGATTTGTTTGACCAGCAACCTTCGCACGGGCTGTTGCAAGTCAGCCACCGAGCATCCGGTGAAGAACTATTTCGATCAGGGGCTTATGGTGACGCTGAATACCGACGATCCTGCGTTGTTCGGCACCACGCTGGCGCGCGAATATCAGTTTGCGCAGGAGACATTTGGGTTTACGGATGAGCATCTGCGCGAACTTGCGCGAAACTCGTTCGAGGCATCTTTCTTGCCGGCGGAAAAGAAGCTGGAGTTGCTGAGCCTGTTCGACGCAGCGGCCGCGCGGTAACGGAATCGTCAAATATATGAAGACCTTGAAGATCAGCCTGGTGGCAACTTTGGCTTCGCTTGTCTCGTGGTGGCTGCATTTTCCGGGCAAGATCTGGCCAGCGCATCCCTTGCTTGCGGACGTGCTTTTCGGGTTAGTATTGTGCACCATCCTCCAATTCGTATGGACGGATGCAAAACCGGTGATAAAAAAGGGCCCTGGGAACTCTTGAAATATTGCGAGAGGTGCAGGTATGGCGATCCGGCCCATAATCCAGCTCGGGGATCCGTTGTTAAGAACAAAGTGTGCATGCGTCGAGGACGCGCGCTCGCCCGAAATCAAGCAACTGGTGCGCGATCTATCGGACACTCTGGCGCACTGGCGTTCCACGACCGGCTACGGACGCGGCATTGCGGCGCCGCAAATTGGCATACTGCAGCGAGTGATTTTTCTGAAACTGCCGGGTGTCGAGTCGTGGCCGCTGATCAATCCGGAGATCGTGGATGCCGGCGAAGAGAAGATGGTCGTTTGGGATGCTTGCCTGAGCTTTCTTTCGATCTTTATGCAGGTAGAAAGATGGCGCTGGATTACAGTGCGCTACCAGAATCTCGAGGGCGAGATGCTGGAGTTCGAAGCGGGAGACGACCGTAATCTCAACGAGTTGCTGCAACATGAGATCGACCATCTGGATGGAATTCTGGCTATCGATCGCGTTGTGGATGTGAAGACGATTTGCACGCGTGAAGAATTTGAGAAACGCTTTCGGGATGAAAGTCCCTATGCGGAGGGAAAGTCGCAGCAAATCGTGAAGGTGTCGCTCGGTAGCTAAGCCGCCTGATTCCTTGCGGCGCAATCGGCATGACTGCAAGTCGCTCATCCGAAAAATCACCCAGTATGTTGCACATCGGCATCGTCGCGTGCAGTACCGAAGGAGCAGCGCTCTGCTACCGCACGATCTCCATGGAAGGAGCAAAGCACCTCGGACGACACGATCATCCCGAGGTGTCGCTGCATTCGTTTTCATTGGCGCAATATATGAAGAGCATCGATGCCGGCGATTGGGCCGGTGTAGCGGAGTTGATGCTCGCTTCGGCCGAGAAGCTGGCAAAAGCAGGTGCGGATTTTCTGATTTGTCCCGACAATACCATTCATCAGGCATTTGATCTGGTCGAGCATCGTTCGCCGCGTCCATGGCTGCACATCGCGCGCGAGGTGGCGAGGGAGGCGAAGCGGTGCGGATACAAACGGCTAGCAGTCCTCGGCACGCGTTATCTGATGGAAGGCCCCGTCTATCCGGAGACGTTGAAGGCTGCGGGCATGGAGTATCGGATCCCGAGCGCGGTGGAACGCGAACGGATCAATCAGATTATTTTTGATGAGTTGGTAAACGGCCACATTCTGCCGCGGTCGCTAGCCTACTACGTCGAAGTAATCCGGGCGCTAAAGGACGAGGGCTGCGATGCCGTGGTTCTCGGCTGTACTGAAATTCCTTTGCTCGTGACGCCCGAGTCTTCTCCGCTGCCGACATTAGATTCCACAAGGCTCCTGGCGCGGGCTGCGGTGCAAAAGGCCATCGAAGGATGAACGCGCAATTCTAAAAAACCACGATTTATATGGGACATCAACTCAAATTTCATCGTCTCTTGGAGCCATACGCAATCGTCCGCCAGGAACCGGACGAACCAGTCCCCGTATGGGCGACGAAGGGCGAGTTCACCTCGATCACCCGAACCGGGGATGAGCTGTCCATTGTCTGCCCGGCCGCCAATCTTCCCCACGACGTCGAGGCACAGCATCACTGGATGTGCCTCAAGCTGCAAGGACCATTCCCCTTTTCGCAAACCGGTGTGCTGCTCTCGTTTATCGAACCACTGTCGACGAAAGGAATCCCGATTTTTGCCATTTCGACTTACGACACGGATTACGTATTGATTCAGGAAGAATGGGCTGGAGCGGCCCTCAACGCGCTGCATCAGGCGGGACACGAATTGCACTGACATGCTCGACCTGACTACCTCGTGTTTTCTGCCATTTAGCTCGCCCGCGGCGCCGAATGCTGGGATCTGGAAGTCGCAAAGGGAGAGCTGTGTTGTAATAGAAGTACTTACAAATGCCTTCCACTTTGACCAATTTGCGGCGCCGCGCCAAGTCTCTGCACCGCAATTTGCGTGGCGCGAATATGGCGTTCAAGGCGCTGGCGTCGACCGATCACCCGCTTTTGGCCCACATCATTCCCATGCGGCGCTGCAACCTGGCGTGCACCTACTGCAACGAGTTCGACGATTTTTCGAAGCCGGTGCCGATCGACGAGATGTACCGCCGGATCGACAAGCTTGGCGAACTCGGAACGTCCGTCGTGACCATCTCGGGCGGCGAGCCGCTGATGCATCCGGAACTGGACGATGTCATCCGGCGCATTCGTGCCAACGGCATGATCGCCGGGTTGATCACCAACGGCTACCTGCTGGTCGCCGAGCGCATCCAGCGGCTGAACCGCGCCGGGCTCGAATGGCTGCAGATTTCCATCGACAACGTCAATCCCGACGAGGTCTCGAAGAAGAGTCTGAAGGTACTCGACAAGAAGCTGCAACTCCTGGCGGAATACGCGGACTTTCACGTAAACATTAATTCAGTAGTGGGCAGCGGGATCTCGCATCCCCAGGATGCGCTGGTGATCGGGAAGCGCGCGGTCGAACTGGGATTCACTTCAACCATCGGCATCATTCACGACGGCAGCGGACAGCTGCAACCGCTGGGCGATGAAGAGCGGCGCATCTATCACGAGATGCAGGCACTCGAAAAAAGCAGCTTCACGCGGATCAATGCATTTCAGGACAACATCGCCAAGGGCCAGCCGAACGACTGGCGCTGCCGCGCGGGCGCGCGCTATCTCTACATCTGCGAAAACGGGTTAGTGCACTACTGCTCGCAGCAGCGCGGATATCCGGGGATTCCGCTGGAAAACTACACCCGCGACGACATTCGCCGCGAGTATCTAACCGAAAAGGGCTGCGCCCCACACTGCACGGTTTCGTGCGTGCACCAGGTTTCCATCTTTGATTCATGGCGAGCGCCACAGCAGCCTGCCCAGTCCACTCCAGCGACAGTTCCTGCGGAAGAACTCGTACAAATTAAGTAGCACTTAGCAGTTGGCACTTAGCATTCAGCCAGTCGAGTTCGCCGCCAACCCATCTGGGAACCCTGATCGCCAAATGCCAATCGCTAACTACCGTTCTGCTAGTGCTTCTTCTGTGCCGACAGCGGCGTGATTCCGTTCAGGCGCAAGTACATCGCAGCTGTTGCGTAGTGGTCGGACCAGCCGCTGGCGGCAATCAGTGCAGCCATAGCACGAGGAGCTTGATGCCCGCCAAACAACTCGACGCTGTCTCCCAGCTTCGAGTCGTCCATCTTCCCAAGAGCTTCGCTGCAAAAGGCGTAAGACGCCTTCACCGCGGCGACCAGCTTGTCTTTCGAGTCGCTCTCCTTGGATTCCTCACCTTTCGGCGCAGGTACGTCCGCGGCCTTGGCGCAAATCGAGTTGTTGAATTCAATGATGTGCGTGACCAGGTGGGCAAAGGTCATTTGCTCCGGGGTGGGCTTGTAGGAGAACTTGTCGGCAGGCATAGCCTCGACGGCACCGATGGTGTTGCTTTGCGAACGCTGCAATAGCGAGCGAAGTGAGGTAGCGACAGGATCCTTGGCTGGTCCCTGAGCGAATGCGAAGTTGGTGCAGGCAAAAAGTATCACAACAAAGAGAGTACGTTTCACGGAAAGCCTCCTGAGAGTTCTAAGCATATAACGTCAGGCCGTGAGTGGTCATTTCACGTCATCGCCACACCCCCCCTGGACGACAACACATGGGGCTCTGGTGTGGTCTCGTGGCACAATGGCACCATGCGTTCCGCGCCGACGCCGCCATTTCTCTATGGGACTGCATGGAAAGAAGACGATACTGCCGCTCTGACGGAGCTGGCACTGCGTACGGGATTCCGAGGAATCGATACTGCCAATCAACGAAAACATTATTTCGAAGCGGCGGTCGGAGACGCTCTCGCTGCCGCTTACCGCGCGGAGATCGTCACCCGCGCCGATTTATTTCTTCAAACTAAGTTCACTTATCAGCGCGGACAAGATCACCGGTTGCCCTACGATCCAGTCGCCAGCCTCAAAGCTCAGGTTGCACAGTCCCTGGCGAGTTCCCTCGATCACCTCGGTACCGACTATGTCGACAGCTTCGTATTGCACGGCCCTGAGTCCGGGTATCGCTGGAGCGAGGCCGACGCCGAAGTTTGGCAGGCGATGCGCAACGAGCGCGACGCTGGCCGCGCAGGCTTGCTCGGAGTCAGCAACGTCTCGATCCACCATCTGGAGGAGATGAGATCGAGTCGGATCGAACTCCCTGCGTTTGTACAGAATCGCTGCTTCGCGCGCTTGGGCTGGGATCGCGAGGTGCGCCTGTTCTGCAAGACGCGCAACATTGTCTACCAGGGTTTCTCTCTGCTCACCGCGAATCCCGAATTATTAGAACATCCGCCCTTCGTCAACCTTGCAACCGAGTTGAACGCGACTCCGGCGCAGGTCGTCTTCGCCTTCGCCCGGGCCGTAGGGATTCTGCCGCTGACCGGCACTTCCGACGCCGAACATATGCAACAGGATCTCGCCAGCTCCGAAATCAAAATCCCTGACGAGATTGTGACCGCTCTCGAATCGGTCGCAGGATGAACGGCGAGAATTCGCCGTCGCTCGATTAAGACTTCCGCTATCCGGCGCTGCTACAAAGATGCCAGCGCTGCACCAACCAACTTGAAGAGGATGAACCATCCCGCCACGATAGCGATCGCGGTAGAGCGCTTTACCTTGCTGGTGGAAGCGTATCCGATCCCGATCAGGATTACGCTCCAGATGCTTATCACATCGAGCGTGGATGCCAGGCTATGGACGAACTTGCCGGTCGTCTCGGGATCGAGATAGTAAGCGAGATTCGTCCCGACCGGATTCTTGATATCAAAACTTTCGGGGTTCACCCCGGCGAATAGGGTAGCAATCCCTAAAACCGCTCCGACAATGCCGGGTAAACTGCCATACATCATGATCGCGTAGGCTTGGCCGAACGAGGTTTCTGCGCCTGCGCCCACCTTGAATGTCGCCCAAAGCGCTACGGTCGCGATCAGGAAATAGAACAGAATCATCGCCGGCGAAGCATAACCAAAGATTGCGAAGATTTTCGCCGAGATCTGTAGCTGTTTTTCCTGCCGGTCGGGCGGTAGCTTGTCGAACTGCTCGGCGCGCGAAGAGCGTTCGACCTCATTCTTGCTCGCCTGCTCGAAGGTTACCTGCTTACCGACGGTGAAAATAAATGCGAGCGAGAAAACAGAAATGAGGATCCACGGTCCCCACCAGGCGGCGCTCCGCCGAAGATCAGTAAAAGTTTTTGACGGTGCGATGAAGGTATTCACGATGCGGGCCGCCTCTGACATTGGGGCCACAGGAGTTGGGGCCGCAGTGACCGGAGGAATGGGTGCAGTTGCCATAAATTACCTCCCGAAAGATTCGGAGGAATTTTATCTGCGGAGGGATGACGACACAAGTAAGGTCCGCGCCGGAAAATTGCCAAGCCCCGCCCGGATAAAATGATGGCGTGGCGAACGCACCAACCGTCGCGCATGCCGTTCTTGCGCTCGAACTTCTGCCGGCACTGGCATTCGGGTTCGCCGCAGAGCGACTGGCGCGGGCGATCTCCCGGTGGCATGTCTTCTTTCAGACCCTCGCTCCCGCCATTTTGGTTTTGCCCTACCTGCTCCAAGCCATCTCGTATCGCATGTTGCGATGGGAATGGATCGCCTCCTACACACTTTTGCCCGTTGCGATGGCTGGGCTGATGAAGCAGGCGGCAATGGCCGATCCGGAACAGCGGGGCAACTGGCGCGATGCCCTGATTTTGCTCACTCTCGGACTCGTCGTGGATCTCCGTTGGTTTGACGTGGCTTGGCCTGCCGGCCTGCGGGGCTGGGGAAATCTTCTTCTGGTCGATGCTGGCCTTTACGCCTTTCTCGGAATACGTCAATTAAGCGGAACCGGCTTTGACTTTCACTTCCAGTGGAGCGACTGGAAGACGGGATTCCGCGAACTGCTCTTCTTCGCGCCAGTGGTGATCCTGCTCGGGCTGTCCTTGGGGTTCATTCACCCTCATCACAACGCTCCCACCATCTGGAAGGCAGCCCTGGGCTGGATCGGGATTTTCGTTTTTGTGGCCGTGCCCGAAGAACTCTTCTTTCGCGCCTGGGTCCAGAACCTTCTGGAGCGGCGACTGGGGCGCATGCCAGCACTCCTGATTGCTTCCATCCTTTTCGGGCTTTCGCACTTCAACAAGAGAAATTTTGGTTCCTCGCATTTCAACTGGCGTTATGTCCTGCTCGCGACCATCGCCGGCATTTTTTACGGACGAGCATGGAGAGAGCACAGGCGCGTGCCCGCCTCCGGCATCACCCATACGTGTGTCGACTGGCTCTGGTATCTCTGGTTTTAACCGGATTCGAAGGCCAGCTACTTCCCCGCGATGCCGTGATATCCCACCGTCGCGGCCCCCACCGGTTGATAGTGCCAGTATCCAAGTCCCACGCGCATGTGGTGCAGGAAAATGTCAGGAACACATAGCGCGAAACAGAGTCCCAGCAATCCCTGGGTCAGGCCCAGGATGTAGATGCTGCGATAACGGCGGAATAAAGCGCAGGAAACAGCACCCCAAACCAGCGTTGCGATGGTGAGCGGGAGGTTTGGCAGATGCGCTAGCGAGAATAGGAGAGCCGCGACTGCAATCGCGCCATCCGTCGACAGCACTCGGCTGAGGCGTGGCATGAAATAGTCCTGCAGCAGAAATTGCTGATAGACCGTCCATACAACGTATCCGCCCACATGGGCGATGTCGGGCTTGTAAAGGTCGTGGAGCGTCCCCGCCCGCTGCGCTAGCAGGATGCCTCCGGCCGCCAATGCAATCGCCGTAGGAAAGATCCAGAACGAAGGAAGTAGCTGGCGCCAGCCGAGCCCGAGTTCGTTCACATTTGGCCGGTTCGAGAACACGAGGACGGCAGGAATCAGAAGCGCGATTGGACCAAAGATCAACTGCTCGTGCGTCGGCAACCATAGCACGATCATGATGCCGATAAATCCCAACGTGAGTTCGGCCACGGTGCGAATGGGCGGACGTGGCCTGTCGACCGAAAAAGTAGCAGTTGAGAATGTACTTGCCAACGGGGCTCGCTTTCAAAAAACTAAGGAGGTAGGAGTTACCCCACACAAAATTGGTTGCAAGAGTAGACGAAAATCCGGAATCAAGCAACTGGAGCGGGTTTCACTGGAGCGGGTTTCAAGCCGAGAGCTGCGGAGTGGCCTCAAGCAGGCTGCGCGTATAAGGGTGAATTGGGCTGCCGGTGATCAGGTCGGTGCTGCCGATTTCTACGATTTTTCCTTTATACATAACCGCGATGCGGGTGGAAATATAGCGCACTACCGGCATGGAGTGAGAGATGAAAAGGTAGGTGAGACCGAAGTCCCGCTGCAGTTGTGCGAGAAGATTCACGATCTGCGCTCCTACGCTGACGTCGAGGGCAGAGACGGGCTCGTCGCACACAATGAATTTGGGACGCAATGCTAAAGCGCGAGCGATGCCAATTCGCTGCCTTTGCCCCCCGGAGAATTCGTGGGGATAGCGGGTGCGTGCGGATTCGTCAAGCCCCACTGCGCGGAGGAGTTCGGAAACACGAGAGCCGATGTCGAGCTTTTTTCGACCGGACCCATCGATTGTGCTCAGGGCAGGCTTTCGAGGGCGCCCATCTCCGCTTAAATCGGGATCGGCGCCGTGGATGATCAGCGGCTCGGCGATAACGTCTTCCACGCGAAACCGTGGGTCCAGTGACGCGAATGGATCCTGAAAAATGATTTGCATATCTCGCCGCAGACGGCGCATTCCGCCAGAACTGGCAGCCAGAAGGTCGCGACCTTCATAGCGAATACTGCCTGATGTAGTCTCGATCAGCCGAAGGATTAAGCGCCCAAGCGTGCTCTTCCCGGAACCCGATTCGCCTACCAGCCCAAGCGTTTCACCAGCCTGAATGTCGAAAGAAACGTCATCCACGGCGCGAATCCCTTCGGAGAAGACCTTGGTCAGATTTCGGATTTCGAGCAGGGCCACGCTGCGATGCTAGCAGCAGTCAGTGTCGTGTTGCGAGTACCGAGTATCGAGAAGAAAACCGGTTCATCCTGCAGCGATCAGTGGTACCGCGGCCAGGGCTGCAAGCAAGCCGATGAATTTCCAGCGGCTGAAGTGCTCTTTCAATACCAGGCGCGCCAGCAGAACGGTCACCGCTGGATAGAGCGAAGTGATGACCACGGCTTCGTCTAATCGACCGTGCTGACTGGCAAAAATAAAGAGCGCGCTCGCAGAAACGTCGAAGAATCCTGCAATGGTGCCAAGAGCCGCAGATGGGCGATCCAGCCGGAGCGGCGCGCGCGTGACTGCGACCGCAATTGCGGTGGCCGTAAATGATCCGATGCGCGAGATAGCCGCGATCCAGGCCGGGGAGCCACTGGCCTGGTGGATGCATAGGTAGAATCCTGCGAAGCCGACCCCAGCCAGAGCGGCCGCTGCCACACCTCTGGGGCGACCGGACTCGTCGTTTTCTCCTCGCGGCTCAGGACGCGTGATCAGCCAGATCGCGAAAATCGCCAGCGCGAAGCCGGTAATCGACCATCGGCCTGGCGCACCTTCCACCGCAATATCGACCATCGTGGGGATGGCTGCGCCCAGTAGCGCCGCGATGGGAGCGGTAAGGCCCATCTGACCTGAGGCCAGGGCCCGGTAGAAAATGGCGAGCGCGAAGCCTCCTATGGCCCCGGCTGCGATTGCCCATAGAATGCTCGCTCGGTCTGGAAATGCTCCGTTCTGCCCCAGCGCAACGGCGAACATAAGCGCGAATGCACAAGCGTGCGAAAAAGCAGTCAAGACGAATGCGTTGGCGCGGCGAGCTCCGTATCCTCCGGCAAAGTCGGAGGCGCCCCATATAAAAACAGCGGCGGCGGAATAGGCAGCGGGCGGAAGTTGAGCCAGAGGCGACACGCCGGACGAGGGTAACATGTAGCCGCTCACGACATCCTTATGCTGCGTCTAAAAAACGCTCTGCGCTCAAATCACCTTCGCGCAGCCAGCCCAAGAATCCGGGCCACACGTGTTAGAATTTCCTCACGTTTCCTTGCGAAATCAGGTTTTGAGGCCCCGGGTTTGATCGAACTGGCACCATCCATTCTTTCGGCTGATTTTGCCCGGCTCGGCGAGCAAGTGCGTGCCGCTGAAGAGGGTGGAGCGAGCCTCATCCACGTCGACGTCATGGATGGACACTTTGTGCCGAACCTGACGATCGGGCCTCCCGTGGTGAAGTCGCTGCGCAAAGTGACCGATCTGCCGCTCGATTGCCACCTGATGATTGAGAATCCTGACGACTTTATTCCGGCCTTTGCCGACGCTGGTATCAACTGGATGTCAGTACATCAGGAAGCCTGCCGGCATTTGAACCGAACGCTGCACCTGATCAAGAGCCACCACTGTCTGGCAGGCGTGGTGATCAACCCCGCAACCCCGGTCGAGACGTTGTCGGAAGTTCTCGATATCGTGGATTACGTGCTCGTCATGTCGGTCAATCCGGGCTTCGGGGCCCAGAAGTTTATTCCTTCGACTCTGCACAAAATGCGGCGCTTAGCTGACATTCGTCGGCAGCGCGGCTTGCAGTATCGAATCGAAGTAGATGGCGGAGTGTCGCTCGACACCGTAGCCGATGTTGTACACGCCGGAGCGGAAATTCTAGTGGCGGGCAACGCGGTGTTCGGCAAGGGCGATCCAAAGAAGAATGCCGAAGCCCTGCTCAAGGCAGCGACCGAGGCAGCAATGCTAAAAGTGTAATCTTGAGATTGTGCCGAAGGCCGATATCTAGTGGTCCGTGGCCGGTCTGAAAAAATCAGGGGCAATTTTACGAATTACTGCTCACTCATCACCGGCCACCGAGGTTTTATGTCACGTCGAACATTGTCGATTGCGCTGCTAGGGCTGCTGCTGGCGCTTACCGCTGCTTGCACCAACAAGAAGTCCGTCAACCCGCTGGCCGGAATCGGTTCCAAGCAGCCGGACAAGGTTTTGTTCGACAAGGCCATGGACGCCATGCGGCACAACCGCTTCGACGTGGCGCGGCTTACCCTGCAAACCCTGATTAACACCTATCCGGATTCGGAATACATCGCGCGCGCCAAGCTGGCCGTGGGTGATTCCTGGTACGCCGAAGGTGGCGCGGCGGCACTGGCGCAGGCCGAACAGGAGTACAGCGATTTCGAAATCTTCTTCCCTAACATGCCCGAAGCTGCCGAGGCGCAGTTGAAGATCGCCAACATCCATTATCAACAGATGGAAAAGGCGGATCGTGACTATACCCACGCGAAGCGCGCGGAAGACGAATACCGCAAAGTCATCCTGCAATATCCGGATAGCAAGGTCGTTCCGGAGGCGAAGCGAAAGTTGCTGGAAGTGCAGGAAGTCTTGGCCGATCGCGAGTTCGGAATTGGAAGATTCTATTACCTGCGCGAATCGTATCCGGCTTCGATCGCAAGATTGAAGTCGCTGTTGGACAAATATCCGCTGTACAGCCGCGCCGATGAAGCAGCGTGGTTACTGGGCCAGGATTACGAAGGGCAGATGGCGCGTCTGCGAGCCACTCCCACGTGCGATGCCAAGGGGCTGCCTCGCGGCTGCGCCTCCGAGGCGGCGAAGGCGAAGTACTTCGAACAGTTCACCAAGAATGCCGCGGAAGCGTATGACAAGATCGTCACCCGCTATCCGATGATGGACCGGGCTGACGATGCCAGGAAGAGACTGACGGCTTTGCATCAAGCCGTGCCGCGCCCGACAAAAGCAGCGGTGCTGCAAAACAAGCGGGAGATCGCCAGCCGTGGCGAGACCACCATGATGGGCCGAGTTTCAGGAATCATCAAGAAAGGCCCGGATGTGGCCAGGGCTACGCAAGTGGGCGAGCCTAATCTGGTTGAACCGGAGCCAGTTGCCGCGACTACCGTCGTGCGGCAGGAAGCTCTCGGGGCGATGGGCGGCGAAAAGACGGTTGGTGTGGACGTTGTGAAACAGCCTGGCGCCAGCGATCTGCCCCCGGCCGCAACCGCTAATGCCAACAGTCAAGCACCGTTTGGTCAACCGGCAGCAGGAACTACGCCGCCGCTGGCAAATGATCCCAATGAATTGAAACCGACAGCTTCGGCGGATTCCAACGAACTAACGCCAACTAGTAGTGATCAGCCTTTGCCTCCACCCACGCAGGTGAATGAGATTCAATCGGGTCAATCTTCCTCGACTGCTACCGCGAATACCGGTGATTCGACTCCAGCCAGCGACGCCGATCTCTCAAGTAGCAAGAAGAAGAAAAGAGGATTGAAGAAGATCATTCCGTTCTAGAACTCGGGCCTTAGACCTAGACTCGAAAACCTGGGCGTGATTTGAGAAAGTTCTTTTCCCGCGAGCCCAGTACGGAACATGATTCTGACCTCTGAGGCCTCAGGTCCGCCGTCTTGGGTCGGTCCACTGCGCACTAGGTGTTGTCCCCTGGTAACGTGTTACTTCCCTTTTGCATCATTGACTTAGGTTGAAGGTCGGGTTACCTTCGCGTTATCTCCCCTCTTCAGAGGAAAACCTTTGGCCCGGAAGATATTGCTCGCCGACGACAGCGTGACCGCCCAGAATATGGGGCGGAAAATCCTCGCGGATGCGGGATACGAAGTCATTACGGTCAACAACGGCTCGGCCGCGCTAAAGAAGATTGCGGAGCAGAAGCCCGATCTGATCGTTCTCGACGTTTACATGCCAGGGTACAGCGGGCTGGAAGTATGTCAGCGCCTGAAAGAGGCCGGAGACACGGCTCGAACTCCCATTCTTCTGACCGTCGGCAAACTGGAGCCCTTCAAGCCGGAAGAAGCGCGGCGCGTCCGAGCCGATGGATTCATCGTAAAACCCTTTGAGGCTAGCGAGTTACTGAGCGCCCTGAGCAAACTGGAAGACAAAATTGTACCCCGCCCGGAGCCGTCCAAGCCCGGCCGCTTTGCCCGCGCTACCGCAGCCATCGAGGAATCCCGTTACGACAAATCGATGGCGGTCGATGAAGATTCCGGATGGAAGAGCCGCATCGTTTTTCCCAAGAAGAAGGAAAAAGAAAAAGAGAAGGTAGCGGAGGACATCGACGATCCGGCGATCTATAACCCGGTCAATAAAGATCTGCGAACCGTCATCGGACACGAGGCTGACGGGCATGTTTCTGCAGCGCAGGCACACGGCGACCCTCATGCCGAACAGGAGCGGGTGAATCTCGGCGCCTTGGCTCCTGAAGGCCTGCCCAAAGACGTCACGCCAGAGGAAATCGCTGCCTTGGCTGCCGCGGCTGCCCAGGTAAAGAACACGCTCGAACAGAACAAAGTTGCCGAAGAAAAAGCTGCAGACGCCGAATATCCGAGATGCCGGCGACGGCCGCCGTCGAAGTACCTCTTGCAACCACGGAAACGAAGAAAGAAAAGGAAGAGCCTTCAGTCGCTGAACCGGTTTCCGCCACCACTGAGGCAACCGCCGCACCAGAGCCAGCCGTAACGCTCGCCGAACAACCAAAGTCTGAAAAGCCGAAGAACGAAGCTGAGCCGGAGATCGCGGCCACGCCATCCGAAGTGATGGCGGCGATCATCGGGCTGGAGCACTCTTCGGATACGAAACCCGGAAATGGATCCTGGTCGAGCAATAACCAGAACCAGACGGACGAACCGGTTACGATGGCCGTAGCCGCCTCCGCTGCTGCGGGCTCGACAAGTTCCCGTTGGACGGCGGTGGCCGCAGCGCTCGCTCCCGAAGAGACCGCTCTTTCGCTCGAGCAGGAGATGCAGAAGGCTTACGCGGTATTCGCCGCTGCCGAAACCTCTCGCACCGAATCCGGTCCTGCTGATGCACCACAAAGAGTTTATGAACCAGTCGCGACGCTAATTGCGGAAACAGCTCCGGAACCTGCCGCTCCGACCGAAACTTCAACCGGCGCCCCAGATGAGACCCGCGCTGCAGTTTCAACTCCAGCGGAACCTGCGCCGGAAGCTTCTTCGCCATTCGCGGAAGTAGCCAGCGCTGCCAAGGAAGCCGTCAGTGCCGCGATCAGCGAACTGAAATCGATTGCGTCTTCGTTCGGTTCGCAAGAACCAGCGACCGGTCGTAGAATCCGCACCAGTCCCAATCCCGGAGCCGGTGGCAGCTCTGATCCCCGAGCCAGCCCCGGTTGCAGAAGCGAAATCCGAGGAACCACTTGCCGCGGAGCCACCGAAAGCGGAATCGCCCGTCGAGATTAAGCCGGCCCAGCCCGAGACCGAGTTCGAGAACGCGGCACAAACTGAAACGGAGCCAGTGGAGATAGAAGCCAGATCGGCGGAGACCGAGACGTAAGCCTGCAGAACTGGTTCCCGCAGTCGAAGAACCGCCTGTGGTATCCCGGGAAGAGTCCCGGGAAGAGAAGCCAGCCGTACCGGCTCCTGCTTTCTCGATCGACGAGAAGAACGAAATCTCTAAAGCAGTTGCGGAAGTCGCCTCGCCCGCACCACAAGGCGATGACGTTTCCGAGCATGGAGCAATCCCGAAAGAAACGGTCGCAGAGGTTGTAGCTACAGATTCTGGCAGTCCTACGGCGGTCACCCCCCTAACTGGAGGTATAGACGAGATGGCCAAGAAAGAATCAGAGAACACAGCTGCAGCCGCATGGGCAAGCTGGCGGAAGATCCGCGAAACAGGAAATTCAAAACCTGATCAGTCCGCCGAAGCAATGAAAGAAGCTGAAGAATCGCCCGTGGCCCAGGATTCTGCTGCCATGGCCGTCGCTGTAGGCGCGGAAAGCAGCCCTGAAGAAGTGAAGACCTCGCTCGATTCCGATCCGGAAATCGCCAGCATCGTCGACAGCGTTCTGGCCGACATGCGTCCCAAGATCGTCGAAGAGATTGCCCGAAAACTCGGCAAGAAGAAATAATCATTCTCGCCAGGCGCTCGCCCGTGCGCATGGATGACCAGCGAGGGTTCGCATCTCCTGAATAGTCTTGCGACCGCTTTTCTGCCCTCGTCCCTCCGTCGTGCCTGACGAATCCTCTCCTGTGCTATTGCACCTCTCGCTTCAAGTCAGTACCATGCGGCCTATTGGGGATCCCTGCAGGACTGCGCGCTCATGAACGACCAGATTGTCTCGCACTATCGCATCCGCGAAAAACTTGGTGCTGGAGGCATGGGTATCGTTTACAAGGCCGAGGACATGCGCCTCGGCCGTATGGTCGCTCTGAAATTCCTTCCGGAAGGTGCGGCCAAAGATCCACGTGCTCTGGAGCGTTTCAAACGTGAAGCGCGCACCGCCTCGTCGCTTGATCATCCCAATATCTGCACCATTTACGAAATCGACGAAGACAACGGGCATCCCTTCATCGCCATGCAGTTGCTGGTGGGGCAGACGTTGCGCGAGCGCATCGGGGATAAGGCAGTTCCGCTCGCAACCCTGCTCGACTGGGCTCTGCAGATCTCGGACGCTTTGCAGGCCGCGCATACCAAAGGCGTGATGCATCGCGATATCAAGCCGGCAAATGTTTTTATTACCGATCGCGGTGAGGCCAAGATTCTTGATTTTGGCTTGGCCAAGCTGACCGGTGCCGATTCCACCGGTTCAGAGCAGATGACTCTGTCTTCCACCGGTCCGGTCACGCATACCGGCGCCGCGATCGGAACCGTGGCTTACATGTCTCCGGAGCAGGCGCGCGGAGAGGCGCTGGACGCCCGCACTGACATTTTTTCGTTCGGCGTGTTGCTTTATGAGATGGCTACCGGCAGGCAGGCCTTCTCGGGTCCGACCTGGGCGGTGACGGTACACGCGATTCTCGGCCAGGCGCCCATGTCGCTGAACGAATCGATGCCGGGATTGCCCCAGCGCCTGCAGGAAATCATCGACAAGTGCCTGATCAAGAATCGCGAACTGCGCTATCAGACCGCCGCAGAAGTGCATCGCGACCTGCTGCAATTGAAGAAGGACTACGAGGCCGGCAAGAAGCTGAAGACCACCCAAACTGCGGCGACCTGGACGACGAAACGAAAACTGCAGATTGCGAGCATTACCGCATTATTGGCGCTGGTCGCGGCAGCGGCGATCTTCGGGCCACGTCTGCTCCGGCAAGTGGCTTCCAGGAGCGGATCGGGCCGCCTCGCGGCATCTCTGCTGCCGGCTCGCAAAAGCCTGGCCGTGCTTCCTATCTCGGTCGCGGCGGACGATCCCAAGCTGGCTGCATTCGGTCGAGGCCTGCTGGACGATGTCGGCGCCAGGCTCTCGCAACTGAGCGCGAATCACGATATTGAAGTTGTCCCGGCACGAACTCTAGAGGAAAAGAAACTTGCCACACTTTCGGACGCACGCAAAGAACTGGGCGTGACCTTGGGTGTGAACGTTTCCCTGGAACAATCGAACGATCTGGTGCGTGCATCCTATAGCGTGACCGACGCCAAGAGCGGAAAGAACTTGGCCGGAGACTCAATCACCGCGCCCATATCTGATCTATTTACCATCGAAGACAAGCTGACGAATGGCGTGGCCACGGCTTTGCAGCTTCCACTGCGAAGCGAAGAGAAACAGGCACTAGATGCGCATTCCACCAACTCCTCCGAGGCCTATCAGTATTACGTACAAGGACGTGGGTATTTGCAGGACCCTCGCAAAACCGAGAACCTGACCAGCGCAGAAATTGTCCTCAAACAGGCGCTGAAGATCGACCCCAACTACGGCCAGGCAGAAGCTGCGCTGGGTCAAACGTATTGGCTCAAGTATGACATGGCGGGCAAGCAGAAGCAGTGGATTGCTCAGGCGGAGCGGGCATGCGAGAAAGCCACCGAGCTGGGCAATGCCGGAGCCGAGGGGCATCATTTGTCTGGGGATGGTCGACGATGGCACCGGACAATATGAGAAGGCAGCCGAGCAGTTTCAGCAAGCGGTGCAATTGGATCCGACGAATGATGCGGCTTACCGCGGGCTGGCCGGCGCCTATCAGCGCCTGAACCAGCCAGACAAGGCGGAGGAGACTTATAAGCGCGCCATCAGCCTAAGGCCGCAGTATTGGCGCGGGTATCACGTCCTAGGTGTTTTCTACTGGTCACGTGCGGAATACGAGAAAGCTGTCGCGATGTGCCGCAAAGGCGACAGAGCTGGATCCGGACAGTTATCTCGCCTTCAATGGCCTGGGGGCTGCTTTGCTCTTCGCTGGCAAAGACGAGGACGCGGTTACCGCGTTTGAAAAATCAATCGCGATCCGTCCGAACCTCAATGCCTACAATAATCTCGCCATAGCCCAATTCCATCTGCACCGCTTTCAGGATTCCGTTCGCAATTACAAAGAGGCCCTCAAGGTCGACGACACCGACTACCAGAAATGGGGGAATCTCGGAGATTCGTACTACTATGGCGGTGATACTGCCGACGCGGCAGAGGCCTATCGAAGAGCGATTCCCATGGCGGAGCAACAGCTCAAAGTAAATCCGCGAGATCCGAATATTCTTGGAGACCTGGCCAGTTACCACTCCATGTTGGGCCATCGGGAGCTGGCCCTGAGCTATCTGGATCGCTCCCTGCAACTGGGACAGGGCGATAAAGAGTTACTTTTGAATGCGGCTGTGGTATACAACCAACTGCACGAAACCGGACCCGCGCTGGAATGGCTGGGGAAGGCGTTAGCCGCGGGCTATTCCCGGTCGGTGGTTGCCACAGGCGCGCCCTTCGACAACCTCCACGACAATCCTCGGTATCAGGCCCTGATGCAGCAAAAATAGCGGCTTCATCTCAAAATTTCGGAAGGAGGATCTTTCAATGCCGAACACACCAAACATCAATATACAGAACGGCGAAGTAACGGGGACCCTCGGAAACGGCCAGCCTTTTTACTGGTACAACCCCAGCCAACGACTTAGCCATGACCATTGGAAACTGCGGTACCTGGTGCGAAAGTTCCCAATCCACAATCTGCCCGCCGACCGAATAACTACACAGCAGCCCAAACTCTTGGCGACCCCGAATCCGAATAGCTACGCATGGGTCGAAGGCCCGAACGAGTGGACCGCTGACGGAGGGGGACCTCACATCGCGAGTGAGACTGGCGTATATAACCCTCCGATTGTCAGCATCCAGACGGCATGGTCAGCGGCAGCCTGGAGAATGGCAAGACATTTAACTGGAATAACCCTTTACCCGGAGCGGTCGAGATCACCAATTGCGGCGCGTGGTGCGCAGCCTCGAGCTACACGGCAAATACAGGCTATGACAGCGGCCGCAATGGCAACGGAACCCAACGAAAAGCTTGTGCCTGGACGGAGAGCCCCAACCGGTGGAATGCACCAGGCATGCCGCACGTCGGCAACTCCACCACTGGCCGAGCCCAAAAAACGAAGAGCAGGAAAAAGAAGTCGCCTAATTGGCACAGACTAGAGTGCAAAAGGGCGGGAGAGATCCCGCCCTTTGTATTGCCGCGCCCCCTCTGCGTTTGACCCTTCTTTTCTCGCGCCTGTAAGATCAAAGCTAGCACTCAGCATTCAGCACTCAGTAGTCAGTGGAAACCGTTTCGCAACGCCGGCTTCGACTGGCTGATTGCTGACGGTTGAGTGCTGACTTCTTTCTATGCCGCACGAACTTCCTAAATCCTACGAACCGGGCGCGATTGAAACGCGCTGGGCCGACTACTGGATCAAAGAAAAACTCTTCTCCGTGCCCACTCCGCCGGAAGGCCAGCGCTCCCGGAGAAAAGGCGCGGCCGGTATTCACGCTGCTGCTGCCTCCACCCAACGTCACTGGCCGCCTCCACATGGGACACATGCTCAACCAGACGCAGATGGACATCATCGTGCGCTGGCATCGCATGCGCGGATTCATCACGCTGTGGCTGCCCGGAACCGATCACGCCGGCATCGCCACCCAGATGATGGTCGAAAAGCAACTCGAGAAAGAGGGCAAGAAGCGGCGCGAGATGGGACGCGAGAAGTTCGTCGAACGCGTCTGGGAATGGAAGCGCGAATACGGCGGCGCGATTCTCGATCAGATGAAGCGGCTTGGCGCGTCCGTCGACTGGGATCGCGAGTACTTCACCATGGACGAAAATCTTTCGCACGCGGTGCGTGAGGTCTTTGTCCGGCTCTACGAAGAAGGCCTGATCTATCGCGGGAATTACATCGTCAACTGGTGCCCGTGGCACGAGACCGCGATCTCCGATCTCGAAGTGAAGCACGAAGATGTTGCCGGAAAGCTGTGGGAGATTCGCTACCCGGTCGTCGGCGGCTCTTCTTCAGCAGAGCAGGAATTCATCACCGTGGCAACGACGCGGCCGGAAACCATGCTGGGCGACACAGCGATCGCCGTCAACGCGAAAGATGAGCGCTACACGCATCTGCACGGCAAAAAAGTTTTGTTGCCTCTGATGAATCGTGAAATCCCGATCATCACCGACGAACTCGCGCAGCCGGAATTCGGTACTGGCGCGGTGAAGGTGACACCGGCGCACGATCCCAACGATTTCCAGGCTGGATTGCGCCACAATCTGCCGCAGATCAATGTCATGGACTCACGCGCGCGCATGAATGAAAACGCAGGCGCGTATGCGGGACTCGACCGATTTGAAGCCCGCAAGCGCGTCTTGCATGATTTGCGCGAGCAGGGATTTCTGGTCGGAGAAAAAGATTACGCCCTGTCCATCGGGAAATGCGACCGCTGCGGCACGGTCATCGAACCCCGGCTCTCGGAACAGTGGTTCATCAAGATCAAGCCGCTGGCCGACCGCGCGCGCGAAGCCGTTGAGAGCGGCGAGATCACCATCGTCCCCGACAATTATCGGCAAATCTATGTCAACTGGATGGACAACATCCATGACTGGTGCGTCTCGCGGCAGTTGTGGTGGGGACATCGCATTCCGGCGTGGACGTGCCAAGGGTGCAAGGAAGTGATCGTCGCACGCGAAGCTCCCACGTCGTGCCCGAAATGCAACGGCGCGAAGCTGGAGCAGGTCCCCGACGTTCTCGACACCTGGTTCTCCTCCGGACTGCTGCCGTTCACCACGCTGGGCTGGCCCGAGAAGACGCGCGATCAGGCGGTGTTTTATCCGACGACGCTGCTCATCACGGCCTACGAGATTCTCTTCTTCTGGGTCGCGCGCATGATCATGTTCGGCTGCCACTTCATGCAGGGGCACGAACAAGATCCGGCGATCAAAAAAGCCAGCGGCTGGGGTGACAAGAAAAACGACAGCGTTCCCTTCCGGCAGGTTTACATTCACGCGCTCGTGCGCGATGCCGAGCGGCAGAAGATGTCGAAGACCAAGGGGAATGTCATCGATCCTCTCGAAATCATTCAACGCTTTGGTACGGATGCAACCCGCTTCACTCTCGCGGCAATGGCCGCGCCGGGAACGGACATCGCGTTTAGTGAAAGCCGCACCGACGGCTACCGCGCCTTCGCCAACAAGATCTGGAATGCGGCACGCTTCATGTTCATGAATGTGGACCGGGTCGAGCCCGGACTGCGGCCAGCCGCAGGAGGGCAGTCCAATCCAGGCGTCGCCGGATTTCAGACAGCAACTCTCGAAGATCGCTGGATTCTCTCGCGCTTCAATCGCGTCGTTGCCAATGTCAATGAAGCGCTGGCGGCCTACCGCTTTCACGAAGCCGCCAACAGCATCTACGACTTCTTCTGGGGCGAGTTCTGCGACTGGTATCTGGAGCTGATCAAGCCGCGGCTGAATTTCGAGGAAGGCGGCGACAAGAATCCGGCCCGTGTTGCCTGCACGAACCTCGTCAATCTGTTCGACGCGTCGTTGCGGCTGCTGCATCCGGTCATGCCCTTTATAACAGAAGAAATCTGGCAGGCGATGTATGAGGGTAAGCCCGCTCTCAAGTCGATTGCCCTGGCTTCGTTTCCCCAAGCCGACGAGAAGCAGTTCGATCTGGCAGCGGAAACAGAAATGGCGATCCTGCAGGATTTGATCGTCAGCGTGCGCAATCTGCGCGCGGAACTAAAAGTCGAACCCAAGGTCAAGGTTCCCATCGATGTCTTCGCCCACGAACCAGAGATTCGCAAGATGATCGAGCACAATCGCGGAGCGGTCCAGAGGCTGGCGTCGGTGGAGAAGATCGCCTTCGTGGAGGGCTCTCTGGCCAAAGTCGCTGGGGCACGCAGCACGGCGCGTTTCGATGTGCACGTTGTCTACGAGCGTAAGATCGATGTTGCGTCGGAATGCGAACGCCTGAAAAAGGAACTGGATAAATTCGAGAAGGGCATCGCTACCGGGCAGAGGCAACTCGGGAACGAAAGTTTTCTCGCAAAAGCGCCGCAGAACGTGGTCGAGGGACTGCGGAAACAGCAGCAGGAACTCGCGGTGCTTAAGGAAAAGACGTTGAGCAAGTTGAAAGAGATAGGCTGCGGTTGAGTTGAACGCGACGTGCCTGCGGCCCGCGGACAGCCGAGGGCGGCTGTCCCCACATAGTCCTTACTGCCAGCTGACAACTGGCCACTGGCCACTGATTTTATGGATTGGAACTCAAGACGACTAACGGCCATTCTGGAAAACGCGCTGCTCGAAGACCGGGCGACGCGCGATGCGACCAGCTATGCCTGCATCGATCCCAACCAGCGCGCCGCGGCCACGATTATTGCCAAACAGGAGTGCATTCTCGCCGGCATCGGTGTTGCGGCCCGTATTTTCGATGTCTACGCCGCTCTCGATGGTGCCGTGACGTCACACTACGAAGTCACTACCCATCCCGAAATTTTCGACGGAGTCCGCCTGCGTGCGGGCCAGTCCGTTGCGGTGATTCGTCACAATGGTCGCGTGATCCTCTCTTGCGAGCGCGTGATCCTGAACTTTTTGCAGCGCATGAGCGGTATCGCCACCTTTACCCGCAAGTTCGTCGAGGCCGTTTCCGGAACCAAAGCTCGAATCCTTGACACCCGCAAAACGGCGCCCGGACTGCGCGTCGTCGACAAATACGCCGTGCGCTGCGGCGGCGGACAGAATCACCGGCTTGATCTCTCCGATGGCGTGCTCATCAAGAACAATCACATTGCGCTCGCCGGTGGCATCGCT
>CAVQDY010000015.1:0-304928 GCA_963711365.1 Terriglobia bacterium
TCACTGAGCGAAGCGTGGCGAGGTTGGAGCGAAGAACGGATTCACGGGCTTGGACGATTGACTGGTTGTATACGGGGACGGCCACGGCCATGAGGATCATGATGATGCTGATGACGATCATGAGTTCGAGCAGGGTAAAGCCCCGGGCGCGGAGCGAAGCGAATTCCGGCATCTTGCGCGAGATGCGATGCGCTCGCGCGATCAGCGAATTGTTGGCGTTTAGCCCCATTTCGATGGCGATCAGGGGCTGAAGCCCCATGTCTATGTTCGTTTAACGCGGCCCTAAAGGGCCGCTCTTCCACAAGTCAACTCTTAACCCGCAGCCTAACTTTTAACCCGCAGCCTAACTTTTAACCCGCAGGCTAAAGAGTGCGCGTCAAATCTGTGTCGTCCTACGGGACTCGCTCAAATCTCCCGTTTACCGTCCTGTACAACCTTTTGCGTTTACCAGTCTTTATATTTTGTGCCATCGAGTCCTTCACCCTGGGACTTGGTGTACACATCGAAAACGTTCTGGCCGCCCCAGGAGTCGGAATCAGCATCATCCTGCATGGATCGCAGTCCCCACTCTTTACTCTTGGTCATGGGATCTGTGGGGATAGAACGGAGGAAGCGATATTTCTTGCCGCCCTGGCCCTCGACACCTTTGACCAGAGTTTCCAGGTCCGGGGGATAGTTCTGGCTGTCGACTTTGGTCTGGAACATCTGGCGGTCGGCTGCATCTTTATAGCGGTCAATGGCGTCGCGCATATCCCACAGGGCCCGGCGCAGCTCTTTTTCCTTCTCGCGTTGAATCGTGACGCGAGCCAAGGGCAGGGCCATGAGGGTGAGAATGGTAAGGATTGTGGAGGCGACGATCAGTTCGAGGAGCGTGAAGCCGGCGGTGCGCCGGTTAACGCGTTGGGCGAATTTGGAATCAACAGAATTCATTGAAATACATTAGGAGCAAAGCCGTACAGCGTGAGGCCGCATCGAGTGGCGTCCATTATTTTTTTGCTGACTTTCCCGGCACTTCCGTGCCGGGCTTTCACATATCGCCGCTACGCGGCTTGCAGCTCCTTACTTCTATAGATGCGGACTTCTACTGCACGGTCACTGAGGCTTGCGCGCCGTTGACGCTAATCGCCTGTAGTCCGGGATCGCGAGCCCCTCCACGAGTAATGGTCAGCGGAGTCTGTCCGCTAGCCTTTGCGAGGAAAGTTAAGGTGACGACACATCCCTGGCCGGACACTCCTCCGGCACCACTTGGTCGGGAAGCGGTGATCTGCGATTGCCCCATCAGTTCATCCTCACGATGAACAATGGTTACGATCTGTCCATCCTGTGAAAGGAAGCCGCCGTTGGAGACATTTGCCAACTGCAGCATCTTGTGGTGGTGACTCGCCTGGAGAAACAGCGAATAGACGTTTTGGGCGCCGGAGATCAGCGAGTTACAGCGAAAGTAGTTCCTTTGACCGCCTGGATGGTGGCAGGAGTATGAAACAAGAAACTGGCCGGACCGGAGGAGTTCGGAGCCGGCTGAGCGGTATTCGAGGAATGATTGGCCGGAGGCCGATTCGCGGCAGCGGAATTATTGAGCAGCAGAATTATTCACACCAGAGAAATCGGCGTGGTGAAGGAGCGGATGATCTGCCGACGGCGTTATCTGGCGGGGGCCATCTGCGTCTTGTGGCGCAGTTCGATGCTCGTAGCGGTGCTGAATGTCGATGGCGCGCTGATTGATCTCGTTGACCTCGCTGCCACGATCATCGTGGGGCACGATGGCGAAGACAATCTGATTTTCCGAGCGTGTTGCGTGATTATGACCGACAGGTATTTGAGGATTGGGATCTGGGCCAAGCCGGGAATGCCACTCAGTTGCTTGGTCTGCTGGTATTCCGTGATTCCGCCGAGCAGGTTGGCTCGCCCTCTTTAGCGAATTTCATGCTCGATCTTGCGCTGGCCGATGATGGGCTGGCTGATGCCGCCGATGTTGGACTCTCCGGTGACGGCGGAGACGTCCATTGAGATCTTGAGAGTGACTTCGCCGTTGGCGTGGACCCGGGGAGTGATGTCGATAGTGAGCGACATCGAGGTACTGGAACTGCGTGTTCACCAGCGGGTTAATACCAACGCCACCGATACCGGGCTGAAACGACCCGGTAGCGACGGGGACACGATCACCATTGAGAGAGGTTTCTGTCCATCGAGCGCACGATCTGCGGATTTGAAATCAGTTTCGTGTCGCTGGCGTCAGGACGGCGACAAGTTCGCGGCCGGATCGTGACCTGGAAATTGGTGGCATTCAGATTGCAACGTGTTCAGGTTGATGCCCTGTGTGCCTGTGCTGGAGCTGACCGTACCGCCAGTTGTCCAGATGTGGTGGTTCCGGTAGTGGTGGTCGTCGTATTGATGTTGTCCTGCAACTGAACGGTGGCGCTGGTGGGCGGATTGAAGCCCAGAGTGCGCGACTTGTCTTTGCTGACCTGCATGATGGCGATGTCGATAACGACTTCGGGGCGCGCCTTGTCGAGGTCGTCGACCAATTTTTCGGCGAGGGCGATCTGATCGGGCGTGCCGCGCACGACCAAGGCGTTCTGTGAGAGCAGTTGCTGCACGCGCTGGACATCGAGCACGGCGCGAATAGCGTTCACTACATCTTGCAGTTCGGTGGGCTGGGAGAGATTCGTAAGATAAAAAGTTTTGAGGACGCTTTGTTCGAGCTCTTTGCGCTTCGCCGGATTGTCGGCGGCCACGAAGATAGTGTTGGAGGTAACCGGACGCCAGAAGGTCTTGGATTCGAGGGCGATGATCTGCAGAGCGTCTTCGAGCGTGACGCCGTTCAGTTCCACACGAATGGGGCGGGGGGTGTAGTCGGGATCGAACAGTACGTTGATGCCGGCGAGTTGGCCGATGGTGCGATAGACGGTGTCGCTTTTCTCGCTGGCGAACTTGACCGCGATGGGAGTGTTGGAGATGGGAGCGAGTTCGACGGGGCCAGCCGCTTCACGAATTTTTTTTTCCAGTCCTGAGGGAGGTCCGGCGGCCTGGGGCGGCGGATTCCGCAGGTCGTTGATCATCTTCAGGGTGCGATTCAGTTCCTGCTTGGCGATAAACAAGGAGGGATCGATGGTGAGAGCTTTTTGGAACTCGGCAACGGCTTCGTCGAGTTTGCCTTCTTCGCGCAAGCCTTGACCGCGGTGCACGATGCTGGCGGCGGCTTCGAAGCGAGAATGTTCAAAGGAGGCGCGATAACGCAGGTCTTTGGGCTTAAGGTCGTAGGCTTGCTTGTAGAAGTCGAAAGCAGCTTCAAACTGCTGGCGAGCCTCGGCGTCCTGGCCTTTGGCGTAAAGACCTTTTGCCTTGTCTTTGGCGATAGAGAGGTGGGTAGTCGCGACCAGCAGAATAAAAAGAACTGGCCGCATTAGGCGTCTCATTCCATGATCCTCACGAGATTTCGTTTCAGTACTATGGTCTGTGCCGGGCAAGCGGCTGGTTCTGGTCTTTCCTTGGCCTCGGCCAAAGAAAATCCCGCTCGGTAGACAAAAAAGGTTGTGATGCCGCGATTATAGCATCGCTATTTTACGTCCCCGAAGTGATTGCAGGGTCGGGAGTTACACTCTTTAGTCGTAGGACCAATGGGGGGCGCCCCGTGGACCTTGGAGCTCTGACCTTGGACTCAGACCTCCGCCTCTAGGCTGGAGTCATTGCTGAAGCCCTGCCTGCCAAGGTCTGCGGCCGTCCTGCGTTAAAATGAAATCTCGTTCCTCATCCCATGGCACGCCAATCGACCCACCAAACCAAGGCGAATCCTGAAAAATCGCCTCGCCGCGACCCCACTGCGAGCGGGCAGAGGGACGCCGCTGTAAATAGGATCGCTTCACATAACTACTTCTTGCTGGAAAAATTTGAGGCTGGGGTGGTATTGACCGGGACCGAGGTGAAATCGATCCGGGGCGGGCTGGCCAACCTGAAGGACTCGTATGGGCTGGTGAAAGACAACGAAGTCTGGCTGTTGAATGCCCACATCGGTCCTTACGAGCACGGGAACATCCATAATCATGCGCCGCTGCGAACCCGTAAGCTGCTGATGCACCAGAGCGAGATCGAAAAGCTCGTGGGGAAGACCCAGCAGAAAGGGTTGACGCTGATCCCCACCCGAATCTATTTCAAGAACGGTCGAGTGAAAGTTGAGCTCGCGCTGGCGAAAGGCAAGCAGCTGTGGGATAAGCGGGAGACGGAACGGCGGCGGACGGCGGATAAAGAAGCCAGGGAAGCGATCAGCCGGAGCCGGAGAACCTAGCCCAATACTCACCACAGAGGCGCAGAGAAATTTCATCCCCGACTTCCGCCACTGGAAGAGTCATGACCCATATCAGGAGGCTTTCCAGCGGCTAATCAGCGGCTAATCAGTGATCTGAAGGCGCCCGATTCGAAGCCGAAGTAAAATTGGCCGAGGCGCAGAACATCAAGACCGTCAATCTAAAAACGGATCGGCCGTCGGTGCAGGAAGCACTGCAGCGGCTGGAGCGGGAGATTAGTATCGCGCGCCGGGAGAAGATTGGCCTGCTGAAGTTGATTCATGGTTATGGATCGACGGGTGCGGGAGGAGACATCCGCATTGCTGTGCAGGCGCGCTTGCGAGAGATGGCGGGGGAGGGACTGATCGGGAGCTGCATTTTCGGGGAAGACTGGTCGAAGGGCAACGTGGAGGCCTGGCAGTTGCTCCAGGCTCAGCCTGATCTGAAGAAGGATGCGGACCTGGGGAGGCGGAATCCGGGTATCACGATCATTGTGCTCTGAGCAGGTTTGAGCGACGAGTCCCAGCTAAGCTTTTGCCTCCGGGGGTGCACCCGCTGCGCTTGTAATGACTGGTGAAATCTCGGGCACCACAGGCGGGGGAGCGATGGTCACCGGGGTGGGTGCGATGGGTTCCACCGCGACGACCGGAACCAGCATGCGCTGCTGCCAGTAGGAGACGGCGATGCCGCGCTGCCAGAAACGCGGGATGAGCAGCAGAAAGAGAGTGATCTGCGCGATGACGAAGGCTGCAATGTGATTCTGCGGGCCTACGAGTCTGAGCCAGATCCAAAGGCCGCCGACGAGGAAGATGGCAGCGACTGCCGTAGAGACGATGTAGCTGCCAAGAAGGCTGCCTAAACCGTGAAAAGTTTTTCTGAATGCGGACCGGATGGACTTGCGGACCGCGCGCTGGTCGTTGAGGACGGCGTCGGCCTCGGCCAGGTCGAACCAGATGCGCAGGATCGTCATGATGAGGAAGATTACGGCGAGACCGGTCATCTGTAATTCGAAGGGGAGTTTTTCGTTGGTACTCTCTCCGGCTTTTTTTGTGATGGCGCCGTTGGCGGCGAACAGAAGACCTGCCAAGACACCCATGATGATGGCGGCGATGATCATGATGCGGATAAAGCGCCAGAGATTGCGTCCGCAGGCGCGAAAGAAGTCTTCACGGGGAAGGCGATAAGTGGAGGCGTATCCGGCGAAGACGCCCGGCAGAAACAGGGCGACGGCGACAAAAAAGAGGACGGCAAAGTAGAGAGCTGGGGTGGTCATCGCATTCATGCTGCCGAAGGAAGGCTTCACCAGCAGATCGATCACGATGCCGAGATCGAGGCTGGGGAGTACGCGGCCGGCATAGAGACTGTGGTCCATGATGGCGTGGGCGCCGCGGCGGAAGGCGGCGGTGCCGAATTCGGCGAGCGTCAGGTTCAACAGCCAGAACCAGAAGATGTAACGCTTGTTGCGCAGTAACATGCTGAGACCGCTGCTGAGTAATCCTTGATTCTGGTTCATGCTTTTTCCTCAATCTGCCTGGGACTGTAAAAGCTTTGAAGCTAACCTCAGGCGCTGAAGCGCAACCTATTTCACGTCTTTATGGCACGAGTGGAACTCGTGCCCTTCCCAATTCTTCACGCAATGGCATCACAAACGGATCGTCAATCTGTCTGGGACTGCAAAAGCTTTGAAGCTAACCTCAGGCGCTGAAGCGCAAATCATTTCAGGTCTTTACGGCACGAGTGAACTCGTGCCCTTCCCGTTTCATTCACGCAACAGGATCACAGTGGAACTCGTGCCCTTCCCAATACTTCGCGCGACGGCATCACAAAAAAGCGCCGCGGCTTGAAGCCGACTCTCGGCGATTCCACAGCGTCGCGAACGCGACACTGCTAAACAGCCCACCAGGCCAACGCCTGACTCACCCACTGGGTGACGAAGAGCCAGTAGGTGGAAAGCTTGTTGGTCGGCTTGGTGTTGGGTTCGACGACGAAACTATTGTTGAAGTTGTCGCGATCGATCTGGACCGTGTGATCGGGATCAATCTCGGCGGAAACGACTTTGGCTTTTTTCTGATAGCTGAAGCGGGTCCAGCGGCTCTGGCCGTCCCAATGCTCGCGGACGTTCTCTCCGTTATCGAACTTGACCTCGACATCGATGGGCATGACGAAGTCGCCCTTGCGGTGCACGGCGACATAGGACTGATACATGGTGTCGTCTTTGCCTTTATCCTTAGACTTTTTTTCGTTTTTCTTTTCTTGGTACCAGTTCAGGGGATAGGAGTCGGCGCTGAGGACTTCATAGTCCATGACCTGAGATCCGTAGATGGCCTGGTTGAAGTACCAGCGCAGGTCTTTGCCGGAGACTTCTTCGATGGTCTTCAGGAAATCTTCCTTGGTGGGATGAGTGAAGCGGTACTTCATGAAGTACGTGTGCATCGCCTTGGCCATCGTATCTTCGCCAATGATGCCTTCGAGCGTGAGCAGAACGCTGGCGGTCTTTCCGTAGGTGATCCCGCCATAGGAATTGAAGTTGTAATAGGCGTATGCGTTCTGGGCGATGGGATCGCGGTCGGCGACGCCGATGTAGCTGTCGCGCTGTTCCTCGCGTTCACCCAGATGGGCGCCGGCCATGTTGAGGATGGACGTTTTTTTTCCCAGGATTGAGTCGAGCACCTTGACTTCCGAGTAGCTGTTGATGCCTTCGTCCATCCAGGCATCTTCGAATTCGTTGGTGGCGACCATGCCGTACCAATACTGGTGCCCGAACTCGTGCTCGACGACGAGCTCGACAACGTGGAGTCCTTCCGGCATCCACCAGGTGGTGTCACCGGTGATGAAGGTGGGATATTCCATGCCCCCAGCCGCAGATCCTGGTTCGGGATCGACCACAGTCAGGGATTTGTAGGGATACGGTCCGTACCATTGTTCGAAGTGATCGAGACTTTCGCGGGTAATGCGCTCGTGACGATCCACCTGATCCCAGTGTGCCGGTTGCATCAGAAAACGCAGCTGGACGGGGCCCATTTGCGCCTGATACGTGCTCTCTTTGACCTTGTAGCGCGGGCTAACGGTCCAGGCGAAATCGTGGATGTCGTCGCCGTGATAGGCGACGGTTTTTGTCCCATCCGGATTATTGACGTCGCTGACTTGCACGCCGCTGGCGCCGATGACCTCGTTCTGCGGTACGGTGAGCTTCACGTCGTAGACGCCGAAGTCGGCAAAAAATTCTGTGGTCGCGTGATACTGATGACAGTTCCAGGCTCCGTGCCACCACACGCCGACCTTGGGGAACCACTGTCCACCGAGCAGGAAATCGCGCTTCCATCCGGAGCGGGCCTGGGTCTCAGGCATCTGATCGTGAAATGTGATTTTGAACTGTACGAATGAGTTTGGCGGAATCGGTTTTGCGAGCTTCAGATCGATAACGGTCTTGTCGTCTTTGTTGCCATCGTCGGGCGCGATGTATTGCAGATCCTTGGTGAGATCGCCCTGCCCGACCACTTCGATGCTCTTGATCTCTTCCGAACCGTACTCTTTCGGATCCCACTTGTCGTAGGTGGTGTCGCGGCTTCCCTCGGTCTTGGCCTCGCGCACCCAGGTGGCGTTGGGCTGAAACGCGTTCTGGTAGAGATGGAAAGGGAAGTGGTCGAGCGCCTGGCCGGTGAGGTTGTGATAGGTGAGGACCTCGTTGGCGTCGATGGTGTGCTTGGCAGCGTCATACTTCGCATCAATCTCGTAGTGGACGATCCGCTGCGACATGGGCGTGGGTGAGTTGATCGCGAGCGTGGTGTCGGGGATCGAGAGTGCGCCGGCCGGCGAGGAGTTGGAAGCTTTCTCAACTTTGGCGGGAGCGGCGCTCTGTGGAGCAGCCGTAACGGTCTTGCGATTGACGAAAGCGGCGATACCAAAGACAAGCAGGGCAATGACAGCAACGAACTTCCAGCGAATCTTCATTAAATTCTTCACCTCGCTGAACTTAGGCTTTGAATCATATCGCAAGCGAGGGAACGCAGTCATGCGGCGCCTCGGCTTCTTGTCAATACGGCGGAGCCCTCGGAGTTGTTCCAGGGATTGAGGGATTTCGGCTTCCGGCGACGGGATTTTACAAATCTTCACCAAATCTGCGGTTCTCATTATGTGAGTGCGGCGATCGTATAAGGCGTCAAGCTGTTTCCGGGAGAGGCGGAATTTTCATTTGATTGGAACAGGTCAATAGTGATGAAGGGAGATACCTGGTGGCATCTTCGCCACTGAGCGTTTCGCGTGCGAAAAAGTGAGGGAGGCGGAGTCGGATGGCGAGCGGTTCTGGGAGGGGATTTGAGTGATGTGGGGATGTTTTGCCAACTGAGGGCGCGGCGTAAGGAAACCAGAGCGCTCCTCGGGCCGTGCGGTCACATTAGCCATGGGCGGCGACACACTGTCAGAAGTCTCTGGCAATCGTGACCTTCCAAGCCCACGCTGATAACAAGAGGCTTAGGGCAAAACTGAAAGCGATTCCGCTCCACGGCATGTGCCCACAAATCAGGTAGGTGGATGGATCGATCATGCGCACCGGAGTGATCGCGTCCTGCAGATTCAGCCGCTTCAATGACTCAATGACGCGAGTGCTGTTATTTACGGCAAAGACGACTGCAATTCCGATTCCGGCGCTTGTAAAGTCTCCGGCAAAAAGCGTGGATGCTACCAGGCCAACCGAGTAAAACAACATTCCGCCGAGTCCGAGACGCAGGCCAAGGAGGAACGCGTCACCGACTGGATACTCGCCACCGGATAGTGGGGCGATGGCTGGAACCGCGAGCGCAGGGATAATCGCAGCAGCCATCGATTGAAGAGCGCCATTTAGAGAACGATAGAGGAACCATCTGGTTCTGCTTACCGGCAAGGATAAGGTATAGTCCACAGTCCCAACCGCCCGCTCGCGGAGAAAACCGCCGAGCCCCAAGAACATGGCGGAAAAACCCCAGAACAGAAAGAGTGGACCCTGGATCGTTCGCTCCCCGGCCTCGTGGAAGTCCTTCGACTCGATCACGACCTTTTCGGCTTTGGCGCTGTAGAACACCGAAGCGCTGGTCACGAGCAGAAGAGCGGCAAGAATGAATAAAAAGCGCGACCGCGATTCCCGCCAGACTTTACGAATTGGCATGGTCTTCCTTCACCTTCTCAAGGAACAGCTCTTTCAGGCCGACGGGCTGCACGTCAACTGACTTCGCGGCAAGCAGCGGTCCAAGCGCGGCAATCTCGTCGACGTTGCGACTCGCGAGAATGCTGATGGTTCTTCCTTGCGCGATGACCCGCTCCACACCGTAACTTCTGAACGCCTCCGGCGGAGGAGGGTCATCGAATACGAGATTGACCCGACGAAACTCTTTCCGAAGATGGTCTAGCGAACCTTCGAGAATGACGCGCCCTTTCTCGATGGCGATGATGTAATCGGCGATTTGCTCAACCTCTGCAACCTGATGAGACGAGAAAAATATGGTGGTTCCGTCAGCCGCCTGCCGAACCAGATTCTGCAGCATCTGCTCGGTCATTACCGGGTCGAGACCTTCGTTCGGCTCATCGAGGATAAGGAACTCCGAATGACGGCAAAGGTTGAGCAGAAGGCCCAGCTTCGTCCGCGTTCCCTTTGACAAAGCGCTGACCTTGCTATTCAGTGGAAGTTCAAATTCCGTGAGCAGGCGGGTTTCGGTGTCGGCACGCCAGGTCGGAAAAAAGGGACGCGTGAATGCGATGATCTCCCGCACCGTCATGTACGAGTAGAGTCGCTTGTCCTCGCCCAGAAAACCGACGCGGCGGCGAACGGCGACTGACCCTGTGGGCTCGCCAAGCACAGTCGCTTCCCCGGAGGTTCGTCGGATCACGTCGAGAAGAATCTTGATGGTTGTGGTCTTGCCCGAGCCGTTCCGGCCCAGGAAACCCACGATATGCCCCCACGGAACGGTCATGGTCAGTCCCGCCAGCGCATAATTATCGCCAAATCGTTTCGTAAGTTCCCTTGTCTCTGCGGCGGCCTTCATCGCGTCGTAGCCTCCTCGATCCATTCCGCTTCGAATAGCCGGCGGCTCTCGTCGTCGCTAAGACCCATGTTTCTGAGCTTTCGGACGGTTTCCTTCACGACAACCGAAGCTTCCCGGAATCTTCGGAACCGCGATTTTGCGAGGTTGCCCTTTTCAACGTACGCTCCCGCGCCGTGTCGGAGGCGGATTAGGCCCTCCTGTGCGAGCTCGTCATATGCCTTCACCACGGTGTTCGGGCTAACGACAAGGTCCACCGCCAACGTGCGAATCGCCGGCAACTGATCTCCCTCAACCAAAGCGCCGATTTCGATTGAGTGCCTGATCTGTTCGACGATTTGCAGATAAATCGGAACCCCGGAGGATGGATTCAGGCGTATAACCATAGGCAGTACTGTATCACAGTACTGATACAGTGCAAGTATTTTGTCGTTGATTGATGGATGTAACCAGGCCCTTACAGGTTTTGACCCCGAGACGGGGATTTTGATTATGACAGGCGCTTAAGCGCTTGGCGGAACGCGATCGCTTCCATTGAGGCAAGCGATCAGAATTTGAAAAATCGGATTGTCGGACCACTGAGCGTTTCGCGTGCGAAAAAGTGAGGGAGGCGGAGTCGGATGGCGAGCGGTTCCAATAGGGGATTTGAGTGCAGTGGCAATATTGCCAACTATCCAGCAGAATGCAGCCTGTACGTCAGAATCCGCAGGGCAAGCGCTGCCGCCGCGAGCACCAAAATGAATGCGGCGGGCCCAATGCCTTTGACATCGCCGACACGCAGATGCGACACAGATGCGCCCACAAAGTAGATGACGAGGCCGATACCCGCTGCGACACCGAGGGGGGGCCACCAGATACCAAGAACTACGCCTAATGCCCCGGCAAACTCACAAGCTGCCAGAAGCGGAAAGTACTTCAAGGGTACGCCGATAAGTTCGTGAATGACCTGGACTATACGCGGGTCGTGACGAATCTTCCCAATGCCGGAAAACGTCACGATCGCCGCGAGGAGGATTGTAATCACCAGATAGGCAATACCCATAGGGACCTGCTTCCTCGTTGCGGACCATGATACGGCAGAACGGTCGACGAAAGCATTACACTCAAGTGCCCCGCGCAATGCAAGGTGAGTGTTGTCGCGATGTTTCGAAAGCCAACCGGAGAATCCGTCTGCTATTGAGGACTGCCCTGCTTCTTGGCGTCGAGGCAGCTTTGCCTGAGTTCTCTGGCGTCGGAGGGTGTTGGTGCTCCCTCTAGTATTGGATTTTCGGCCTCGCGCAGAGTCTCGTCGTTGAAGTCCTTCGGCGACTGCGAGGGTGCGCCCATCAGAGCCTCTCGCCGCCGCAGTTCCATCATGTAATCTGCATCCAGCGCAATGTCCGCAGGCATTGGCTCGCTTAGTCTAAACTCCTGCGGGCCAAGGTAAAGGACGGCATCGATGTAGTGTTCCATAGGTTTTTGAGCCTGTTTTTGCAGCCTCGGAGGGAACAAAGTAATTTGCACATTGCATTCGGGGTCGAACCAGATTCCGGGCGGAAAAACGTCACTGAGCAACAAGGCACCCAGCCACGTACCTTTCGCTATGGCGATTGAGGGATTGGGCCACAATGCGAAGGGACTGATGGATGCGACTGGCCGGTTCGTGTCGTACACGCCAAGATCGCTGATGACAAACGTGAGGTTCGGATAATCTTTCTCATAGGCTGACACGGCGCTGTCATCAATTCCATGCATGAGGTGAAATGTACCGAAAAGCATCAGAGCCTTACGATGTTTGGATAAGACCTCCTTTTCCATCACGGAAGCAATGCTAGCTTCGCGATCGACAAATTTCACGGCTTCATCGAACGTCTTGACCTTGTCCCAGTCGATTGGGGGATCCCCAGCCAGCACGCGGAGGCGCTTGGTTGTGGGAAGTTTCTGATTGATGGCACGAACGACAGGAAAGAACTCCTCAAAGAAGCCAGACTCACCGCACATCGATTGCGTGGTATTTCTCCACGCTTTTCGGACTTCGGTGAAAGGCACATCTTCTCCGGCGATGTACCGGTCGAGAATAGGCTGGTAAAGCGAATTGCCACATTCAACCTCGATGTCATTTACTTTTCCGGGAAACCTCGGATCGCGGATGAGAGCCAGAATGAAGTCATCTAAATCTTTCATTCCATGCGCTTCTGGCATAGCCACGACTTCGTACCTATCGAAGGCGGCAAGGATTGCGGGTATGGCAGGTTGGGGAGTTGGTTCTGAGGCAGTCGGCTTCGTATGCTGGCTTCGGCTCGCGGTTGGAATTACGGCTATCAGGAACAACAGCATGATCCAGCCGAAACGAGCAATCAGAAAGTTGCAGAGTCTGGCCGAGCCGAAAATGAACATGAAAGTCCGTGCCCTCGCAGGAAAACTTTACGCCAATTTGCATTGAGGTTTCCAGAACTGTTGTTACCGCATTATAAAAGGGCGCCCCTTTAGGAGTAGGTTGTGATCGTTCGCATCATCACCTACGAAAGGAGCACCCTCGTGAACGACGAAAAGTATATTGGGCTGGACGTTCATCAAGCAACCATCGTGGTCGCGGTGATGGATTGCAGCGGTAAGTTGGTCATGGAATCCATTCTGGAGACTGAAGCGGCGACGATTCTCCAGTTCTTTGCAGGCTTGCGCGGAACTTTGTCAGTGACTTTCGAAGAAGGCACCTGGTCGGTCTGGCTGTACGATCTGCTCAAGCCACACGTCGACAAACTGGTGGTGTGCAATCCACGAAAGAACGCGTTGCTCAAGGACGGGAACAAGAGTGATCGCATCGATGCCCGCAAGCTGGCCGAGTTGTTACGCGGCAATCAACTCAAGCCGGTCTACCACGGCGAGACCGGCGTGCGGATGCTGCGGGAGCTGTCGCGAAGTTATCTGACCATCGTCAAAGATCTGTCGCGAGTCATGAACCGGTTGAAAGCGGTGTATCGGAGTTGGGCGATTCCTTGTGCAGGCAGAGATGTCTACTATCGTCGGCATCGAGAGCAGTGGTTGGCCAAGATCCGCGAAGCCGGCGTGCGGCGACGAGCCGAGCGACTCTATGAGCAGCTGGACATGTTGCAACACTTGCGTCAGCAAGCACGGCGGGAACTGTTAGCGGAAAGTCGGAAGCATGCCATCACCGCCCGGCTGCGGCAGGTTCCGTATCTCGGACCGATTCGATCGGCGCTAGTGGTGGCTCTGATGCAGACTCCGCATCGTTTTCGCACCAAGCGACAGCTATGGGCCTATAGCGGACTGGCGTTGGAAACCCGCATCAGCGCGGAATACCGCTTGGTCGAAGGTCAAGTGCGGCGATCGAAGAAACTGCTTTCCATTCGGGGCCTGAACAAGGACCACAACCATGATCTGAAAGGTCTGTTCAAAGCAGCGGCCACCATGGCCAGTGTGCGTCCCGGACCGTTTCAGGATTTCTATCAAGCGGCGCTGGCCAAAGGCATCAAGCCGACCATGGCGCGTCTCACGCTAGCGCGCAAGATTGCAGCCATTACGCTGACTCTGTGGAAGAAGGGAGAACACTTCGACGCCGAAAAACTGAAATCGCAAGCCGCTTGAGCGTCTCTGGGGAAGGGCCCTTCCATCTCCGGTGATCTTTTTCTGGTGGTGGCCAGTCGGTTCTGGAGACGCTCGGGTTCGAGGGTGAGTATGACAATGGCCTGTAGTCGACACGGTGCCTACAAGCACCCAGTCTCCGTGTAACCCCTATGCCCCCTCGGATAACCCGAAAAAGCACTAGGCCACGAGCCTCAGATAGACCCATGGTTGACACCGTACAACCGCCAGGCTTGCTCAGTTTCAGAAACCGATCGGCGTCGTCGCTACTAAGGGAAGATGCAGCTGCTGAGATGGAACAACCGCAAAACCAATCCAGGGGTACGACACCAGACAAGCGTCTTCCGTGGTCAGAAGGGGCTGGATGTCGCGGAAATCTCCCCGCCTTCCGGGCCGAGGGAGAAGTATTTTCTTGACATTCCCTTTTATAGAACAGGCCATTGCACGTTTTGACCCATGGACGGGGATCTTGAGTGCAATGGGGATGTTTTATCAAGTGAAGTCCCTCACAGAAATGAAGATCGGGATTGTCGCAGACGATTGGCTGCGGGTGTGAGAAACGCAATGAATCCGAAGCAAACGAAAGATTCCGATTTACGTCAAGAATATTCTGTGATAAGACACAGACCGTGACCCGCCCAACTTTCACCAAAACACCGTTAGGCATCCTCGTTGTGCTGCTATTCCTTGCGTCTCGCTTGCCGGCTCAAGAGCGAAAGGTCGACCCGACATGGTTGCATCGCTACGTGCCAAGCCTAAGCAGTGCGACGGTCGCCTGGTCCTCTGAGACGTGCCATGGCAAACCCATTTTTGGCGAGGGTGATGCGGAGAACCGTCGTCTCCAGAGCGTCACTCGGTTCAGCGAAGTTACCATCGATGCTCACGGAAGTTGCCGGAGCATGTCTTACGATCGCGAAGAAGAGATCTACTTCATTCTGGCGGGCAGTGCCAATCTGCACTACGGCGATCACACCTATGGGATGCGCACCAACGATTTCACCTACCTCGCGCCAGGAGTGAAGCACTCGGTCGAGAACAGCGCGAATCAGCCCTTGCGAGTTTTGGTGATGGGCTTCAAGATTCCTTCAAACATTTCTATTGGAGCACCGAGTTCAGAGCCGAAGATCGTGAACATGGATGAGGTGAAAGAGGAGACGGTTGACGGACATCCTGACTCGGTGTTGTATAAGCTGCTCGCAGGACCGCTGACCGGCACGCGGGACGCAATTGACCAAGCGTATGTAATCGTCAGTTTCTTCTGGATGGATTTTGCACCGGGAGGCACAAACTTTCCCCATCATCATGAAGCTGCGGAGGAAATCTACCTGGTCATCGATGGAGAAGGCGAAATGGTGGCTGGCGGAGGAACCGACGGAATCGAAGGACGGCATCCGGCCAAGGCAGGGGATGCCTACTATTTCCGTCCGAATTGCACAGTCGGTTTTTACAACCAGAACAAGCCCGGGGCCAAGGCGCATATTCTGGCGATACGATCGCGTATCCGGCTGCCTGAGCATCAAGACTAGACAAAAGCGAACGTGCGCCCAGGGCAAAGCGGGCGCGAATCCGGACGATTCAAGGAGAGTAGAATGCCTTGCGTTGATCGGGACTTGTATCCGCGGTCACGACCAAACACAATGCCAGCAGTGGAGGGACTGACATGCAGGCCGTCAAGCAAGGTGACCTTAGCCTTTTACAGCATCCCGCTTCACAAGAACTATTGCAGTCGAAGATTCCGGCGCGGTTGGCATATGTCTGGATGGATGGAACTCCTCGGGTGATACCGATCTGGTTTCATTGGAACGGGCAGGAGATTGTGATGGCGAGCCCGCCGAAAGCGCCGAAGCTGAAGGCGTTGGCGAAGAATCCGAAGGTGTCGCTGACGATCGACGACAATGTCTTTCCGCATAAAGTACTTCTGGTCCGCGGAACGGCGCGTCTGGAGCCGGTGGACGGGATCGTGCCGGAATATATTGCCGCTGCGGAACGCTATTTCTCGCCCGAGCAAGCTAAGGCCTGGGTTGGCCAGCTGCGGACTATGATTTCGTCGATGGTGCGGATCACCATTACCCCAGAGTGGGTGGGACTGCTGGACTTCCAAACCCGCTTTCCCAGCGCGCTGGCCAGTTAGAATCTGAGAGCAAAGCCTTCTTCGATATTCTCATTTTCCGGAATCTTTCGGGGAGCGCGCTTGCGCTTTTGCCCGTTGTCCTAAGATACTGAATAGATTGCGTCATTCCTGTATTCAAACTATGAAAACTACAATTGTTACCTCTACCCCATCGCAAGTTGAAGCCGAAGCGCTGGTTGCCGTGGTGCTCGACCACGCGAACGCCGGACCGAATGAAAAAGAAAAAAAGCTGGAACTGAAAGTTGCCAGCAGTGATTCTGCGGTGCAGAAGGTTGCAGCGGACTTGCTGGCAAGCGGCGAAGTTAGTGGCAAGCCGTTTGAAACGAATCTTATGCATAGGCCCGTTACCCTGATGGCGAAGCGTCTGCTGCTGGTTTCCGGCGGAAGCGCGAAGAAGTTTTCAGCCTACGATCTGCGACGAGTGGCGGGCACAGCTGCGCGGGCGCTGAAGTCACGCGGAATCCGCAGCTTCGCCTTCGTTGCCCCGCAGGGAATTGCTGAGGACGAGGCGGTTCGCGCGATCGTGGAGGGGACGCTCGTAGGAAATTTCGATCCGGACTACTACCGCAGTGATCGCAAAGATCAGAAGATTGACGCAGTCGCGGTGGTGGCCAGCGGGGACAAAGCCGCGCTTGATAAGTCGGCAAACGAGGCACAGATCATTGGTGAGTCGCAAAACTTTACGCGCGATCTGGTGAATGAGCCGTCAAATCGCATGACGCCGACGATCATGGCGGAGCGTGCGAAGAAGATGTCCGCCGAGGTTGGCTTGAAGTGCGAGGTGTACGGCGCGGACAAGATCAAGGAATTGAAGATGGGCGCGTTCTGGAGCGTGGCGCAGGGATCGGATGAACCTCCGGCGCTGATTGTGATGACCTACGAACCGGCGGGCGCTCCGGCGAAACCTGTGCTGGGGCTTGTGGGGAAGGGAATTACATTCGACACGGGCGGCATCTCGATCAAGCCCGCCGATGGTATGGAGAAGATGAAGTACGACATGGCGGGCGGGGCCACCATGATTGGCGCCATGCGAGCGATCGCGCTGCTGAAGCCGAAGGTCAAAGTGATTGGGATCGTGTGCGCGACGGAGAACATGCCGTCCGGGAAAGCGCAAAAACCGGGGGACGTGCAGATCGCGATGTCGGGCAAATCGATTGAGATTATCAACACCGATGCCGAAGGGCGCCTGGTGCTCGCCGATGGGCTTTATTACGCGCGCCAGCTCGGATGCACGCATCTGGTGGATGCGGCTACCTTAACCGGCGCCGTGGTGGTCGCTCTCGGATATACCAACGCCGGCATCTTTACGAATGATGATGACATGTACAACCGTTTCAAGGCGGCGAACACAAAAGCCGGGGAGAAAATGTGGCGGCTGCCGCTGGATGATGAATATAAAGAGCAGATTCGCTCGTCCATTGCGGACATTATGAACTCCGGCGGACGATGGGGAGGCGCGGTTACGGCGGCAATGTTCCTGAAGGAATTTGCGGAAGAGACTCCGTGGATCCATCTCGACATCGCCGGCACGGCGTGGACGGAAGATCAGAAACCGTGGATCGCGAAAGGTCCGTCTGGCGTGGCGCTGCGGAGTCTGGTTGAATTTGTGAAGAGCTTCGCGGCGTAGATTTGTGGCGACGATGCGGGCCTGGATTTGTTTTCGACGAAGATTTGCGGGAACGCGTCAACTCATTATTTGTTTGTAGCGCGGTGACGTTGAGCGAAAGCGGTACGGTTGCTATAATCGAGTGCGTTCCACACGCTTTCCGTTGGCTTCGGTCGTTCGTCCCGCCCACATCGGGCTGAAGCGGAGAGTCCTCACAGGCCGCAGACTGCGGCTTGGAAACGTGGCCAGGTAGCTCAGGTGGTAGAGCGCAGCCCTGAAAAGGCTGGCGTCGGCGGTTCAACTCCGTCCCTGGCCACCACATTTCAAAGCACTTATTGGCGACGAGCGGAAATTTCCAACCCACGATCTAACCCATGATTCTCACTGAACTCGCTCTGTGAGCAGGTGAATTCTGTCTCCCATGAGCTGTTCCAGGAACCTGCCTTGCGCATCCCGCATGGAGTCCTTGTCGGACTGTGCATAGAGTTCCATCGTTGTGCCAAAGTTCTCTGCCCAGAAGACCGGCCAAACCGTCTCGACATCCGAGGCCGCAAAGCAACTGCTGGAGTCGGCTAGAGACGACCGTCTTGAGTTGGCAAACCTGCTCACTGAGCCGACCGATTCTCTGCTAAACATTCGCGGGAATGCGGAGGTAGACATGCTGCTCACGCAGGCTGAATGGGCTCTCGTTGCCTATTATTGCGCCAAGGGTGCGCAGGCATTTATGAGTACCGAACAAGGCCAGCTTTCTTATGACTCTCTGGCCGAGGGCATTTCTCGCCGTTTACGCAATCGCCCGCAGAAGGAAGAAGCTTTCCCTAGACTTCCTCTATTTGATGACGCTTCCCGAGGACAAACAGGTCGCTGCAAAGGAGCCGGACGAAGTTGATAGTGACGACCTCCGTCGAGTCGTTACGCGAACGATTCAGATGCTCAGAGACCCGGCTCAGAAGCGCCGACGGCCACTGCTCGCCGTTCGCAATCTCTACACGCTCTTGGATCAGGAAACGTTCTCGAATATCGAAAAGCGGAACGAAGTACAGTTGCAATCGATTGCTGGATGGCCCCCATGGCTCATAGATTTTCGCGTGGAAGGTGGTCATTGCGCGAATATTTCTACAATTCAAAACTCGAACCGCACCTGGAAGGCGATCATGCGCGGGCTACTGTCGCCTCCCAGGCCAACTCCGAGAAGGCCGGTCGGAGGAGACGTGGTGTAGGTGAGCGCGCCAAATCCGGTTTGCGTGGATGGCTTTCCTGGTATGCCCGCCAGAACCATATTCGGAAGCCCGAAATTTGGATGGTTGAAGACGTTGAAGAACTGCGATTCCAGGCGCAGCTTCACATGCTCGTTCAGCCGAAACCATTTTGTCAGGTAGAAATCATTCCAGAAGAAATCCGGGCCGCGCAAGGCGTTGCGGCCGAGGTTTCCGAATTGGCAATTCTGCGGTCCGTCTCCGCCAGTGCACTCCCCGGTGCTCGGATCGACTGCGGACACGAATGCGTCGGGATTCAGCCACTGACGAGTCCCTGATTGGGTGACGCCCGGGATGGCATGATGCTGATAGAGCGGGACGCTGGGAACGATGCTAGCAAACTCCGGACCGCTGCCTTGCACAATTCCGTTTCCATTCGCTGAATAGGGTGTGCTCAGAACCGAGAAGGGAATCCCGCTGTGCCAAAACATGGTGCCTGAGATCTGCCAGCCATTTAGCGCGTATCCCAACCTGCGGTTTCGCAATTTGATTGGCAATTGATACACGTACTGCGCACTGAGATTGTGCCGGATGTCATAGTCGCAGGGCCCATAGTCGCGGGCCAATTCTCCCGGCAGGGGCGAAAGAATTCCTCCTGCGGAGAATTGCAGGAAGCCGCCGTTTGAAACGGTATCCATACAGCGGCTCCAGGTGTAGTTGATTTGCCCCTGCAGACCGTGACTGAGACGTTTCATGGCTGTGAGCTGAAGGCCGTTGTAGTGACTGTTCTCGCCGGTAGATAGCTGAGTCACCGCACCGAACCTCGCGTCCGTTGGTTGCAGATAAGGGAATGGGGCAAAGCAGCCGGAACACACGGTCTGGTATCCGTTCACTTGCGTCAGATAGGGCTGATTCACAGCGCGGGTGCCGACGTATTGGGCCTGGACACTGGCATTGGTTCCTAATTGATGCTCGATGCCCAGGCTCCATTCCATGAAGTAGGGCGCGTGCAATGTACCGTCAGGGACGGCTGTCATCGCGACTGGAGGAAGACACGTGCCGGCGTTTGCCAGCGGAGAAGCGCAAGAAAGCTGGCCCGTGGGAAAGCCTGCAGCGAATCTTTGATTCGCGGCCATGGTAGCGTCTACGGCGCTGTTGGGGACACCGGGCGGAATGGCCATGCCACCGGCTGTGCCGAGAAGACCGCCCTGGAAAGTCTGGACGTAGGGCGGATTGACGCCGACCAAATCGGCGACGCTGCCAGGCAGAATGTCGCTGAAGAGGCCGAAGCCGGAGCGCAGCACAGTCTTAGGTTCGAGCTGCCAGGCGATCGCCATGCGCGGTTGCAGAATCGCGAGCGGCGTGGAGGCAAAAACATTGCCGAGTCCGGTCTGAATCGCGGCATTCAACGGCTGATTCACGTCGTGCGGGATCGATGCGAAGGATCCGTGCAGCCGGGCGATTTGCTGGTGCGGGTTCAGCGGATTGGAATTGAAGGTATCGCGCAAGCCGAAGGTCCAGGTCAGCCTGCGCGTCACCTTCCAAGTATCTTGCGCGTAGAGGTCAAGGTTGAGGAAATTGAAGGGCTCGTTGGCGGACGTAGGAAAAGTTTTCGTGGCGGTCGATGCGACTCCATAAATATATTGCGGCAACGTGGTGTAAGAAACGGTTGGGACCGAGCCCTCGCCGAAGTCGTAGTCATTGAGGCGGAAGATTCGTGTATTGGTTCCGAAGCGCAGTTCGTGCGCGCCGTGGCTCCAAGCCAAGTTGTCATTGATGAAGAAGCGAGAGGCGCGCCTTCCCTGAACCCAGGTGTTGTCGAGTCCTCCGACGGGCGTGAAAGGCGCATTGGCGCCGCTTCCCTGCAACACAATCGGGAATGCGGAAAGCGTCTTCTGAAAATCCGCTGGACCGAAGAGGCTTTCGTACCACGAAAATGCCGGGTTGAAGTAGTTCACGAGATGCTGCGAGAAGACGTGGGTGTACCCGGCCGCGAAAGAGTAAAGCGGCTGGGGAGACACGGAATCGAACAGAGGATTGATCGGGTCGGTGTAGGCCGCCTGCAGCCCGGTATCGGCTTGAAAGCGAAACCACGCAGTGTTTTTCTCGTTGATGTTGTAGTCGATGCGAGCGGTCTGTACTTGTTCGTGGTCATCGCTGGAGTGGGAAACGCTTTGCCGGTTCGCACAGCCATTTCCATCGTTGGTGGTTGCGGGTGGACCTCCACCGACGTCGAACGGACAACCGAGAACTGCGAGGGGCGATCCGCTGGTGTTTCGGTAGAGCGCGAACATCTTTTGATAGAACGGCACCGACTGCGAAGACGTAGGGTAAATCGATCCCGTGACTGAATCCGTGCCGCCGAGCGGAAGCTGCTGCAAGACGTATTGCTGGAATGCCGGGGTTGGAACCGTCGTCGCAGTGACAATGGGCAATGCGATCCGAACCCATTCGCTGTCGAAGAAGAAGAACAGCTTGTCATGCAGAATCGGGCCGCCCAGACTGCCTCCAAAGTGATTCACGGTGGCTCCCGGCTTGTGATTACCGGGCGTCGCGTTGGTGAAATAGTCCGCCGCATTCAGGACGGCGCCATTCCATAGTTCGTAGAGATTGCCGTGAAACTGGTTGGTGCCGGATTTGGTCACGTAGTTCACTTGCGATGCTCCGTAGCGGCCCTGATCGACGGAATAAGAAAGAGTGTTAACCGTCACTTCGGAGATGGAATTTAGTCCGAGCACGAGATTGGTGGAGAGGCCACTGTTGAGATTCGTCAGCGGGTCATTTGTTTCGAGTCCATCGACGATGTAGCCGTTGGATAGGGCTGGCAGGCCGTTGAACTCGACGTTGCCGTAACCGTTGGTGCCGCCGACGAAATCGTTGCCGCTGCCCGCAGTGTTGATGAGGGCACCGGGCGCAAATTGCAGAGGATATGTCAGGTCTCCGCCGGGATTGGGCAGATCTTCCAAGGCGGGAGCATTCAGGTTGGTGGAAGTATTAGCATCTTCAGGGTTGATCAGCGGAGGCTCTGAACTTACCTCGACAGTTTCTCGTGCTTGCGCAACCTTGAGGCGGATCTCGAGAGCCTGCTTTTGCCCCAGGCCCGAAAACACGTTGTCGTTCTCCTGCGGTTGGAACCCCGGCGCTTCGACTCGGACCGAGTAAGTGCCTGGCTTGAGCTGGGGGAAGTCGAAACGCCCGGCGCTGTCGGTCTTGGCCGTGCGGGTGGCTCCTGTCTCGCGATTCGTGATGGTGACCGTCGCGCCCGTTAATACGGCGTCAGCGGTGTCAGATACCTGCCCCACAATGGCACTCGTGGTCTCTCCCTGCGCCATTGCGCGTGGCGAGAAGGGAGCGAGCGTTTCAATTAGAACAATGCCCCAGAGGACGGCTAACCTCATACGCGCGACCCCACTTCGCGTTAACTACAGATTGCTTACTGTAGTTAATCATAGTTAACATGCGAATGGCAAGCAATGAAGAGTCGACAGCGGGCTGTCTTAAATTTCTTGCACGGTGCTTTACAATTTCTGCCGCTGAGGGTGATGCCAGTAATGGAAAATGGCGTTGCGGACGATGTCGAGGCACAGGAACAATGCGTTGGTTTGCTAAAAACGACCAAAAGTCGCGATATATTTGTGAGCCCTCTCAAAGCTCAGCCCGCGTCGAGGCGGAAAACCCTGAGCAGCCACAGCACAAGCATGGCAATCATTCCAGCAGCGATCAAGGCCATCATCCAAAGCCCGTTACGGATCCTGAATTTCTTGACGGCCTTCTTCCTGCCCCTTCCTAGCGAATAGCTTCTCATCGCACGGCGCTCCAGCGAAAATCAGGCAGGCGACTCCAGATGCAGATCTCCGATCAGAGCGTTCGGGTCGCCTCCTGCGGCACTCCCTGAAAGAGGACCCCGGTCGCTTTCTGCCGGGGCCCGGTCGCACGATGGAGGTTAGAAGTGGAAGCCGAGTTGAGCCGTTAGCGCGCGCGGAGTCACGTAGTGCGTGCCACTGAACGTCGAGAGGAAGTTGTACAGCGCATACTTATTAGTGACATTGATGGCAGTCACTGTGAGACTCCATCTGTAATGTTCGCCTTTGAACAGGTTGTCGTCTCCCACGGAAATATCGAACAGATTGCGCGGGGCGATGCGCGGTGGATTCTTGTCGTCGTTCTCAGACCCTGGCGCAGGGACCGATATAAGGGACGACCCGAACTGAGAGGCGAGACACGTAAAGGGTAAAGGAGCCGTTGGCGTTGCCCGCGTACCGTTGCAGGTAAACCCAGCCTGAAACTCCTGATCGGCAGTCAAAGGGGTCCCGAAGGCATCCGTCATGTTAATGGCCGGCAGTCCGCCCAGCGTGGTTGACTGAGGACAGTCGTTGTAAGGCGGCGTTAGGGTGGAAACGCCGTAGCACGGTGCCGCTCCGGCCACCAATCCGCTGTCATATCGCCAATTGAAGCCTAGCCACGGGCCGCGCTTCCAGGGTTGATATTGGAAGTGAGTCGTCTGGTTGAACTTTTCGTCGTGGTCAATGCGGAAGGGTGTGCTGCCCGAGTTAAAGGCAACCGCCGGAACCGCACCCGCGCCGCCGATCTGCGGCGTGAAAAAGCGCGCCGCAACGCTAGAGAAAACTACCAACGCACTGAAGCCATGGAAATCCGGTACGCTCACGCGGACAGCATAGCCGGGAATTTTCGAGTTGTGCCAGTCAATCGGGAAGGTAATCGGGGTCGCACCCAGCACGCTGAAATCGTAAGCATTGTGCGTGTATTTCCAAATGTAATCTCCGCTTATGACTGCATATTTGCCGAACGCCTGCTGCAGGCCAGCATGGAATTCATTGCGATAACCGGGATTGAACGGCGTCGCCCCCGCTGAAGCAGGCAGCGAACAGGCAAGAAGGGGATTCAATACTGCATTTGCGCAACCAGTGCTCGAAAGCACCAGATTCTCATTGAAAGGACTTTCCAGCGTGCGGGCATAAGAGACCCGGAGAACCGTATTGGTCCGCTTGATGTTGTAAGCAACGCCGAGGCGCGGCTCGGCCTGACGAGCTACTACAAGGCCGTTGTAAAGATCGCCGCGGAGTCCCAGATTCAAGGACCAGTTCTTTATGGTGACCTCATCCTGAAGATAGAGCGCGAGTTCCTTTACGTCTGTATGCCCGTGATAGGCATACAAACCACTGGTGGAATTGGCGCAGCCGTCAGCCGCCGATGGTGTTGATCGCGTTAAATCGTAGCAGCCGAGCAATGAACTGAAGCCGGGATTTGCGACGAATGGCGTGGGGTAGAGAACAGGGTTCGTTGAGATCGCCCCTGCGCAGTTGCCGGGGTCATTTACCCCCCGGTTACCAACGAAAACTGGTACACCATTGGCATCCAGGCAGGGCGCGTTGAAATTTGGGTCGACGATGCCGAGCTTCTCGTTTTCGGTGAGAAAAGTCTGTTGATAGGTAACTCCCGCCTTAATGTTGTTGATGCCCACAACATGGGTGACATTCGCCAGCAAACCGGTGTTCGCCAGTGTGCGGTATTGAGAGACAGTTTGCTGTTGCAAATTCGGTGGGCCGAGGTCCGCAAATGGGTTGTTGCTCGGATAGTAATTATAGGCATCCCGTCTGACGAATCCGCCGAAGGTAAAGATGGTAGCTGTGTTGATCAGCCGCGTCCAGGTCGGAGCGATGTTAAAGGTGTCGATCTTTGATCGCTGATCGGCAGGGCCGACCGGGATGCCATTGGGACCAAGCCCGTTATTGCTGACGCTAACTCCGTTCCACGGCGTCGCATTCTGCGAGTCATACGAATTGGGAGTCTGGAACCAAGAGCGGCTAAAGCCGAGATTCAGATGAATCGAGTCTTTAGTCGAGAGCTGGTAGTCCACCCGGTCGAAGATGTTTTCTTCGTTGCCTTTGTCGTGCGTCACGACAAATTCCGGCGGGTCCAGGAATCTGCCTGTATTCAGCCCATTCGCCGAGATGAAGTTCCCCCACTTGTCGCCGCCATAAGAAAGGTCAAAACCGATATTTGACGAGCCAAACGATCCGTAGGAAACATTCACACTGCCATGCGGAGTTTTGGAGCCTAGGCCAGAACGAGTGGTCGCCACGATCACCAAGCTTGTCTTGCCGCCGTACTCCGCCGGCGGAGCTCCCGGAATTACTTCCAGCGACTCGATGGCATCAACCGGGACCTGGTTGGAAAAAACCTTACTCTGCTGATCAGTAATGGGCTGGCCGTCTACCGAGAAGGAGTTCGACGCGTGGTCGCCGAGTCCGTGAAAGAGACCATTCGAATCTGCCGACACGCCAGGCGAAGCCAGCGTGACCAGCGAACTTAACGAGGAGGACTGGCTTTCGAGTGGCACCTTGTTGAACAAATCGCGATCGACGTCGGTGTGCCCAGTCGGATCATTCTCCACCAAATCCCCGCCAGCTTCCACCGTGACCGAAGTGGACGAGGCAGTCACTTGAAGGCTGACCTTGACACTGGTTGGGACCGCCGACCGAACCTCGACGTCTTGGGCCTTCGGGGCGAACCCCGCAGCCGTCACCGTCATGTGATACGGATTAAGCGGAACGTTCGAGAAACTGAAATTCCCCTTACCATCCGTGGTGGTCGTCCGGTCATAACCGCTGACTGGCTGCTGAATCTGGACCTTGGCATTCGCAACTACCGCGTCTGAAGGGTCGAGGACGGTGCCGTTGATCGATCCCGAACCTGACTGCGCATAAGCCTGAAGACTCAGCGCCACACAGAATACGACTGTAAAAGCCGCGCGGAGCGACTTCTCGTATGAAGCCAGCATGATTCCTCCTGAAATTGGTCGAAAAGATCAAGGCACAGCCACACGGAAAACGAACCGGGGCCCGAAAACATCAGAGGATCAATCTTTAATTTAGACGCTAGGAGGTGGGCGGACAGACAGGACCAAGACGGCCGGGCATTGCTTTGCCAGAACCGGTTCCGGCCGAACGCTAGTCACGGAAACGAACATCACCCGCGGCAACTTGGTCGGGGCTTTTGGGGAAGCTGAATGGGCTGCGATACAGACCGTACAAGATGACGATTCGGTTGCGCTCGAATGCTGATGCATGGCGAATGTTACTGCTGACCACAAGGTCAGCAATACGCATAAACATGCCATCCGCTTTATTGTCGCCCGCATGATGGTTATCTCAGAAAAAGTTACGACGACTACCGCGCGAACATGTGGTTTGAATCTATACCAAGAAAGGAAATAAACGCAACAAGAGTATCTCGCCGTGCAATAGGCGACGTCTCGGGATCGTTCGATCCTTCCGGCGCCGCAAACGCTCGTGCAATCCTGTTTGGCCCGCCAAGTCAGCTTCGGTGTCGGCTGCACATCCTGTTAGTGTTTTGTGTTCCCGGGGTGCCAGTGTTAGTGGTGATGATTGAGCTTGTAATCACGACCACGTTCGGCACATCCCGATGATCGCCAGGGTGATCAAGGCTGCGCAAGTCCGCCCTCTCCGGCTCCGGATCGTAAGAGCAAAATGCATACGATCTCGCACACTCTGCCGCGAAGCTTACGACTCACCGCGCGCTTTCGGAACTTCGCGGCAACAATCTCGTGGAATTAAGGATGAATGCCAACTCCGAAGTGACGTGAATGAACGCTGCCAGGAGCGGATTGAGGAAGCCGAAAGCTGCCATTCCGACTCCAATACTGTCTACGACTAGCGTGCCCACAAAGTTCTGCATGATAATCCCGCGGCAGCGGCGCGCAACTCGCAGAGTTTCGACTAATTTCGAGAGATCGCTTCCGATCAAGATCACATCCGCGCTCTCCCGCGCAACATCAGTCCCTGATCCCATCGCAATACCGACATTAGCCTCTACCAGGGCTGGCGCGTCGTTGATTCCGTCACCAACCATCGCGACCTTGCGCCCCTTGCTGCGTAGTTCAGTCACCCACGTCGCTTTCTGGTCCGGCAGGAGTCCTCCCACCGCTTCGTCCACTCCGAGATCGTGGGCTATCGATGTAGTTGCCCCTTGTGTGTCTCCGCTCAACAGAACAACTTTCAAAGCCATCCGTTGCATCGCCGTAACCGCATTCTTGGCCTCCGACCGCAAAACATCCGCAATGCGGATGGTCCCAAGAACCTGTCCTGCGCGAGCGACATAGACCTCCGATGCCCCATCCGGCCTGTGGCGATCTACGGGCAAACCCCTCGTCATCCCGTGCTCCACGAGGAGCGCGAGACTACCCACTAGGATCTCCTCGCCTTCATAACTGACCCTCACTCCTCGACCTGGGGTGTACGAGAATTCGTTGGGCTCGATGAGTGGAATGGCGAGTGCTGTTGCCCGTGCCACAATTGCCTTGGCGAGAGGATGTTCCGACTTGCATTCCGCAATACTGGCAACGGCTATGATTTGTTGCTCCCCGAAGCCATTAGCCGAGACGACTTCCCGGATCTGCGGAGTACCGAAAGTTAGCGTGCCAGTCTTGTCCAAGAGCACGGTGTCGACGGCAGACAGCGCTTCGAGATAGAGACCCCCCTTTATGATGGCGCCATGATGTGCCGCGCGGCCGATTGCGCCGAGGATTGCGAGAGGGGTTCCCGCAGCAATGCCGCAGGCTCCGGCAACGATTACCACCGAGATGGTTGACCGGATGTTGCGCGTAAGGATGAATGTCAGAATTGCCGCCCCCAAAGCAAAGTACACAAGGTAGCCAGCCAGACGGTCGGCAGTTTTCTGAATAGGAGCCCGCGACTTTTCTGCATGTTCCACCGCTTCAATGATTCTTCCGAACGTCGTGTCGCGCCCGAGTTGCTGGGCGCCGATTTCGAGCGCGCCCGATTGATTGATGGTTCCGGCGTAGACCGTATCTCCAGGTGCTTTCTCAACCGGCATGGCTTCGCCGGTGATTGCCGCTTGCTCCACAAACGAGCGTCCGCCAAGCACAAGGCCATCCACCGGGATGTGCCCACCAGGTTTCACGATGACCGTGTCACCAACTCGAACCTGGTCGGACGCTATTTCAATTACCTGATCATTGCGGCGGACTGCGACGGTTCTGGGGAGAAAATCGAGAAGACTCTGGATAGCCCGCCGGCCTCTACCAACTGTAAGGCCCTCCAAAACCTCGGCAGCAAGGACGAAGCCAGTGATGACCAGCGCGGTGAAGAACTCTCCAATCGCCAAGGCCGAAAGAAGAGCGATGGTCATCGAGAGTTCCATGGTCATCTTTCGTTCGACGATGTTCTCGAAGGCCTCCTTGAAAATCGGATATCCGCCGATCAGCGTCGCCGCGATGCCGATTACACTGATGTGCGGAAACGGCTCCCAGAGCCGAAACCAGACGGCAGCGGCAGCTATTGCCACAAAGGCAATGCGGACAAGTTCGGTCCAGTCCGCGCCGTGCCCGTGTTCTTCGTGGTCAGCGCCGAGGCCAGGTTCGGTCAGTTCTGACGAATTCCGCTTCTGCCCAAGCTCGGACGTTTTAGTGGGAGACTCTTCAACCCTGAACGAGGAATTCATAACAGCTACCCTCTGCACCTTGAACGTGGGCTATTTCAAATACGACTTGACCATGTCGATCACTTCATCAGCGGCCACGACCTGCTGTGAAGACGGTTTGTGTTTTCCGTTAAGAACGTGACTCCGGATGTGTCCTTCGAGAAGTTCGGCCATGAGGCTGTTCATAGCGCCTCTGGCAGCACTCATCACTTGCAGAACTTCGGAGCAATCGCGCTCTTCGTCTAAGGCTCGCACCAAAGCTTCCACCTGCCCTCGGATGCGCTTCGCCCTGAGAAGGAGGTTCTGTTTATCTTTAATCGTGTGGCTCATAGTTTCTATTGTCGTCCTTTGTAATATACCATACGGGGTATGGTAGTCAGATTTCTCCCCAAATATGGTTTAGTATGGTCATCGTGACCCACTCTCTAAGCGTTATCCTCCTGCACCCAGCAGTAGCCACTCTGTTTGCGTTTGGCGGGATAGCGCTCGGCCTCGTTCTTCGCAAGATCGCCTTGCATCGGCTCAGTCTCCTGGTTGCGGCGGCGATGGGGACACTGTTGGCGGTGACGCTCTTTGATGTCTTACCTGATGCCAAGCAGTTCTTGACGTGGTCCACTCTTCTTCTTGCCTGCGTCAGTGGATATCTTCTTCTATGGGTCGTCGGCAAATATGTCTACCACGTGTGCCCAGCGTGCGCAGTAAACGACCTTGAACACGCGAATCCGCAACTGGCACAGACAGCGATGATGCTGATGGTCGCCCTCGGTCTGCACTGCACCATGGATGGGCTTGGCATCGCTTTCGGAGATAGTCTGCTCGGCCATCCGGATGTCGGCCTCGTGACCGGAATATCGGTGCATAAAATACCCGAGGGTCTGGCTCTGATATTGCTGCTGCTCGGCGCTGGAATTGAGCGCAAGAAAGCGATGAGGTGGGCGCTTGGAGTGGAAAGCATGACCATTGTTGGCGGCGTAATCGGATTCTACCTGGCGACTTCCACCTCGACATTCTTGTTAGGAATATTGTTCGCACATGTTGGAGGGGGGTTCTTTTACATGATCGTCAGCGCCATCAGAGGTATACTCGGCCAGCATGCGGAGAACCCTCGATACGCTCAGCACGCATTGGTCAGTAGTGCTTCTTTCATTTCTAGTGCGGTGATACTCAGTTTGGCTGCGAAATGATCCGAACTGTTGAACCTCAGCAGCGAGCCGACTTCACTCCGCTGTCTGCCCATCCGAAACAGGCGGCAGGTCAACGCTGCAAAAGCCTCGGCCCGCACTGAGGCTGCGCTATTGTGTTCGAGCGTATCACCCAATCCTCGTGCGCAATGCATCGTATGCCAGGCCCAGATCCATCTCGAAAGACAATTCATGTCTGTTTTTGTCTGGAAGGCGGTGTCCGGGAATGGACGGTCAAAGTTTCCAGCGAACACTTCAGGTAAAAGCGCCAGTGTCGATCTTCCGATAATTCTTTGTTTTTCAGCAAGTTGAATCTCCTCGGGTATGGCGTGGCAATTGCGCATAGCCCTGACGATGGATATCGCCCGGCCAGAGTTCAAAGAACGCAAGCGCAGGAAGCAGATCGCGCTGATCGCAGTGGTGGTGGTGGTGGTTGCCGTCCTGACAGCGGCGGTGTACCGGCTGAAGCCGGCTGCGCCGACGGTGGAGCGCGGCACGGTGTGGACGGATACGGTGAGGCGTGGATCGATGTTGCGGCAAGTGCGCGGTATCGGCTCACTGGTGCCGTCGCAGGAGTCGGTATTGCAGATTCCCGCCGAGACAGAAGCGACGGTCATTCGAATCCGCATGTTGCCCGGCTCGCTGGTGAAGCCGGACACAATTTTTCTCGACATGAGCGATCCGCAGGTAGAGCAGGCGGCGGTGGATGCGCAGCTGCAGTGGAAAGCGGCGCAGGCCGAGTACCAGAGCCAGCGGGCAAAACTGGAAAGCGATCTGATGAACCAGAAGGCGGGCGCGGCTACCGTCAAGGCGGACTACAACCAGTCGCAATTGCAATCGCAGACCGACAAGTCGCTCTACGATCTGGGCGTGATTTCGGGATTGGCGTACCAGGCGTCGAAGAGCAAGGCAGATGAACTGACGATCCGCAACGGGCTGGAAGATCAGCGTCTGGAGAGCACACAGAAAGCCATCGATGCGCAGCTCGCAGAAGCGCAGGCGAAGGTGGACCAGATGCGAGTGCTGGCGGAGTTGAAGCAGAAGCAAGTGGAAGCTCTTAAGGTGCGGGCTGGGATCGAGGGCGTGCTTGTTGAGTTGCCGTTGCACGTGGGTCAGCATGTGACTCCAGGAACCATGCTCGCCAAAGTGGTGCAACCGAATCATCTTATGGCGGAATTGAAGATTGCCGAGACGCAGGCACGCGATGTGCAGATTGGCGAACCGGCCCAGGTGGATACACATAACGGCGTGATCGCGGGTTCGGTGATGCGGGTCGATCCAGCGGTACAAAACGGAACGGTCACAGTGGACGTCAAACTCACAGGGGAATTACCACGCGGCGCCAGGCCCGACCTGAGCGTGGACGGCACGATCGATCTCGAGCGACTCGATAACGTGCTGTACGTAGGACGTCCCGCATTCGGGCAGGAGAACAGCACGATCAGTTTGTTCAAGCTCGACGCGAACGGGCACGACGCAACCCGCGTCCCCGTCAAGGTGGGGCGAGCGTCGGTGAATTCGATTCAGGTCATTGAAGGACTCAAAGAAGGAGACACGGTAGTGCTCTCCGACATGTCGCGCTGGGATAACACGGACCGCATCCGGCTTCAAGATTGATCCAACAAAAATAACGAAACCGAGGCAGACGATTCATGAGCAACAACAGCGAACCGCTGATTCAGATCACGGACATGACCAAGGTCTTCTACACCGATGAGATCGAGACGCATGCGCTCTCGGGAGTTCACCTGACAGTGAACAAAGGAGAGTATGTGGCGATGTCGGGTCCATCGGGCTGCGGGAAGTCGACGCTGCTGTCGATCATAGGACTTCTCGATACGCCGACCGGCGGCCGCTATTTGTTGAACAGCAAGCCGGTGGAGAACCTGGATTTTGCGGAGCGGGCACGCATTCGCAACCAGGAGATCGGGTTCATCTTTCAGAGTTTCAATCTGATTGGGGATCTGACCGTGTACGAGAACGTGGAACTGCCGCTGACCTACCGGCAGAGAATGCCTTCGCCGGAGCGCAAGGGACGGGTGATGGAAGCCCTGGAGCGCGTCGGTATGGCGCATCGGGTGAGGCACTATCCATCGCAACTCTCGGGCGGTCAACAACAGCGTGTGGCTGTGGCGCGGGCACTGGGAGGAAAGCCGTCGATCCTGCTGGCGGATGAACCGACCGGAAACCTGGACTCACGCAATGGCGAGGCGGTGATGGAGTTGTTGGCCGCTCTTCATCGCGAGGGCGCGACGATCTGCATGGTGACGCACGATCCGCGGTTCGCCAAGCACGCGCAGCGGGAAGTGCATTTGTTCGACGGCAAGGTGGTCGCGGAAGAAGAGCTCAAGAAGCTGATGGCGGATGTGAGTGCATGAACGGCTTGGTTCAAGATGTGCGTTTTACTTTGCGGCAGTTGCGCAAGAGCCCAGGATTTGCAATCACAGCCGTGGTGACGTTGGCTCTTGCCATCGGCATCAGCACCGCGGTGTTCAGTGTGATCTACGCAGAACTGATCCGGCCGCTGCCTTACGATCATCCTGACAGAATTTTCTATTTACAGACGTGGTCACCGCAGGGCTACACCCAGCCAGCTTCTTATCCCGAGTATCTTGACTGGCGGCATGGAAACCACGTATTTTCTGCGCTGGCCGCGTACAACGATTACGGCAGCGTCAATCTGGAAGCACTCGCGGGCCCGGTTGCACTAAGCCGAGTCAGTTCCACCGATAATTTCTTTAGTGTTTTTGGAGTCACTGCACTCCTTGGGCGCACCTTTTCGCCGGGAGAAGACCAGCCCGGCAAGAGCGATGTCGTCGTCTTGAGCTACGAGGTTTGGCGCGAGAATTTTCAGTCACGGTCGGATACGGTCGGTGAAACGGTTCGGCTCGATGGACATCCGTACACGGTCATTGGAGTGATGCCTGCGGGTTTCCGCTACCCAATTGGAGATCGCAATGCGGTCTACACTCCCCTGAATCCCACAAAGAAGGACATGCTGGAAAACCGCGGCAGTCACTGGCTGCCCACTGTGGCGCGTCTCAAGCCCGGAGTTTCTGTCCAGCAGGCGGAAGCGGATATGGCCACCATCCTGGAGAACGTGGGCAGAGCATTTCCAGGGGAGAGCAAGGGCCGACGCGTGCGACTCCAGAACATTGCGTCATTCGTGGTTGAAAACACGGCTGCCCCACTGACGGTACTGTTTTTCGCAGTACTGGCTTTGCTGGCGATTGGTTGCCTCAACATTGCCGGCTTGCTGCTGGCTCGCGGGGTAAAGCGTGAGCGCGAAATTGCATTGCGCTCCGCAATCGGCGCCACGCGCTCGCGAATTATCCGGCAAATGCTGGTGGAAGCGATAATTCTCGCTCTCGTCGGGGGGCTTGCAGGCGTTCTCCTCTCCTATCTGCTGCTGGGCGCTATTCGCGGCTTGTTGATCGTGGCGCTTAGCCGGGGAGCCGATGTGCGAGTGTACTTGCCGGTGATGATTGGTGCGCTTGTGGTCGCCATTTTGACAAGCGTCACGGCTGCGATTGTTCCGTCTTTGCGCCTGTCCGCACTCGCGCCCAGCCTCGCTCTGAAGGTTGGAGGCAGCACGGGGTCCAGCCGCGGGCAGCGTCGGTTGCGTGCAGTTTTTGTAGTAACTCAGGTAGCGCTGGCGCTGCTCCTTCTCGTAACCTCGGGCTTATTGCTTCGAGTTCTTGCTGGCCTGCGCAGTACTGATCTTGGCTTCTCTGCAGATCATCTCCTCACGGTCGAAATTGATCTCTCGGTCGACGACTACCGCGGACGTGACATCCTGAAGTCTTTCTACGAACCGCTGCTGGAGCGAGTCAAGGCGGTCCCGGGAGTAAAGAGTGCTGGCCTTATCCACATGTTGCCGCTCCGGGAATGGGGATGGAACAGCGATGTTCACATTGCGGGGCAACCGCCGAATCCTCCGAACCAGGAACGTCTTGCCGAGATTCGATTTGTGACGCCCGATTACTTCGACGTGATGGGGATTGCCCTGGTGCGCGGGCGCATGCTTGATCCAAAAATCGATATGCCCGCGACCCATCCGGTTATGGTCGTGAATCAGGCATTCGTAAAGAAATTCTTTGCAGGAGGCGAAGAGCCGATCGGTCAACATATCGATGATTTCGACAAAGCAGAAATCGTGGGAGTGGTCCGCGATGTGCGGCAGGACCTTTACGAAACCCCGCTGCCAGAGATGGACTTCTCCATAGCGCAAATCCCGCCCCAGGAACAGTTGGGCATTTTCCCACGGATGCAGTTGTTGGTGCGCACGGCGGGCACGCCTGCTTCTGCCATCGCTGGCGTGCGGAGCGTATTCCATGAACTGGATCCCAGACTGCCATTTCGTCAGCCGGAAACCATGCGGAATGTGATCGATGACATTCTTACGTTTGAACATCTGGAAAACTGGCTATTTGGAAGCTTTGCGGCGCTTGCGATCCTACTTGCCCTAGTAGGACTGTCCGCCCTGGTCAGCCATGAGGTGGAACTGATGACGCGGGATATCGGCGTCCGAATGGCGCTGGGAGCCACTCGTTTCGCTGTGCTGGGAATGATTTTCCGCCGCGTCGCTCTCATGCTGCTCGGAGGCCTCGCGGCCGGACTGGTCATTACCGAGGCCGTGCAGAAACTCATGGCGTCAGTGGTTGTCATTCACAGCGGCAAAGATATCGCAGTGGCTTTTGGATTAGCCGGGGCCTTGTTCGTGGCGGGAATTCTTTCGGCGCTGGCGCCAGTGATCCATGCGGCCAAGGTCGATCCGATCGTGGCGTTGCGATACGAGTGAGGATTCTGGGATCTGTGGGTGGGACATCATGGAGACTCTAATCAAAGACGTCCGTTACGCGCTGCGGCAGTTGCACAAGAGACTAGGTTTCACTGCGGTTGCGGTGATCACACTCGCGCTCGGGGTTGGCGCCAGCACGGCGATCTTCAGCGTCGTGTATGGCGTATTGCTGCGGCCACTGCCGTACAGCGATCCGAACAGGATTATGGCCGTGTTCGAAGTGACCCCGAAAGGCGAATGGAATCGTCTCGCCGATCCGAATTTCGACGACTTTCGCGATCAGAACCACAGCTTTGAGGCGATTGCGAAGTACAGTGCGGGGATCGCATCTGTATCCGGTGCGGGCCAGCCGACCCGCTCGATGGTGGCAAATGTTTCGGCGGATTTCTTGAATGTCTTTCGGGTGCAACCAACGGTTGGACGTGGTTTCGTCCCGGCCGATATGAAAAAGGGCGCGGCACCGGTTGTCCTCGTCAGCTACGGATATTGGAGACAAAACCTCAGCTCCCGCACCGATCTCTCGCAGCTTCATCTCAAGATCGACAACGCGATCTACTCTGTGATTGGCGTCCTTCCCGACACTTTTGAGTTTCCGTCAGAAACTGCGCTGTGGATTCCCGCGGACACTGATGGGGAAAATCCTAGCCGGACTTCCCATAACTACAGTGCAGTCGCGCGACTTCGCGACGGCGTAACCAGCGAACAGGCGAATGCCGAGATCAGCGGAATTGCCCGGCGCATACACGACAGTTCAAGCGATCAGGGCGACTACCTGCTCAAAGATGCGGCGGTTGTGCCGCTGCAAGAGTCGATCACGGGCAAAGCGCGTCCGGCACTGCTGGTTCTTCTCGGAGCGGTGGGCTTCCTGCTTTTGGTAGCGTGTGCGAATGTGGCGAATCTGTTGTTGGCGCAAGCCTCGGCGCGAGAGCGTGAGCTGGGAATTCGAAGCGCGCTGGGTGCGGAGCGCGGACGGTTGATTCGTCAGTTTCTGACGGAGGCGTCCGTTCTGTTGTTTATCGCGGGTGGCCTTGGCATTGCAGCAGCGTTTTTCGGTCTGAAGGGATTGATTGCCTTAGCCCCAGAAAATCTTCCACGCCTCGATAGCATTTCGATCAACCTTCCGGTGCTGGGGTTTGCGTTACTGGTTTCTATGGCGGTTGCGGTGGGGCTGGGAGCATTTACGGCTTTTCGGGCGACGTCCGGCGATGTGCGCGAGATTCTGGCGGAAGGCGGGCGCGGACAGGCTGGCTCACAAAGCAGCCGGCGCATCGGACGTGGACTGGTCGCGGCACAGATCGCCATCACGCTGGTTCTGGTGGTGGGAGCGGGGTTGCTCGGGCGCAGCTTGATGAAGGTGCTGGAAGTGAATCCCGGATTCCGGGTCGACAAGATCGTCACCATGGACGTTTCGCTGCCCTGGACGCGAGATCCTAAAGCCAAGGCAAACGAAGCGGCCTTCTTTTCGAACCTGATCAACAGACTCACCCAGATTCCCGGCGTACGGAAGGTTGGCGCAACGAGCGCTATCCCCATGGATGGGGGGCTTCCGGATGGCAGCTTTTTGTTAATGACGCAGGATCAGATTCCAAAGGCACCCGAGAGCGATGAGGCGCTTTCACGTGAGTTCGATCGCTTATTTCAGCAGAAAGGGCGACTGGGCAATGCCGATTTCTGTGTAGCAACCGGCGGATACTTTCAGGTACTCGGCATTCCACTTCTTCGAGGCCGCATGTTCGATGAGCGGGATACCGCGGATGCGCCGCACGTGGCTGTGATCAGCGAATCTTTGGCACGCGAGCGCTGGCCGGGGCAGGACCCGATCGGGCACACGATTGAATTTGGAAACATGGACGGCGATTTGCGCCTGCTGACCGTGGTCGGCATCGTAGGCGACGTTCACGAAGACAGCCTGGAGGCACCTCCGCATCCGACGGTGTACGTGAATCTGTTTCAGCGACCGCGTCCTGCGATCACGCTGACGATGCTGAGCGGTGCGCCAACACAATTGGTCACCTCGGCTGCACGCGGGATCCTGCAAGAGCTCAATCCGGAGATTCCGGCAAAGTTCCGTACGTTCTCGCAGGTCTACTCGTCTTCGCTGGGGTCGCGCAAATTCAATTTGATTCTGATCAGTTCGTTCGGAATCGTGGCCTTGCTACTGGCTTTGGCGGGAGTGTTTGGCGTGATGGCGTATTCGGTCAGCCGCCGTACGCGCGAGATTGGGGTGCGAATCGCGGTCGGGAGCGAGTCCACGTGACGTGGTGACGATGATCCTGGGACAAGGCCTGCGCACGATATTCATCGGCCTTGCGATCGGGCTGGCTGGCTCGCTGCTGCTGACGCGGGCGATGGGATCGATGTTGTTCGGCGTGACGGCTGCCGATCCAGTGACGTTTGCTGCAGTCGTCCTCCTTCTGGTCGGGGCTGCGTTGCTGGCGTGTTACATCCCGGCAAGACGGGCGGCGAAAGTGGACCCGATGGTGGCGCTGCGGTACGAGTGAGGAGAGCGGGATGATGATCACGGCATTCTTGCAAGATGTGCGCTATGCCTTACGGAGCTTCCGTAACCGTCCGACGTTTGCTGCGGTAGCGATTTTGACGATTGCCATTGGAATCGGAGCCAACACAACCATCTTCAGTTGGCTGCGCTCGCTGGTTTTGAATCCGTTTCCCGGAGCCCAGGAACCGGAGCGCATTGTGGCGATTGAGAATACCGCGCCGGACGGCGAAGCGATCACCACGTCGTATCTGGATTTCCGCGATTATCGCAACAACCTGCGTCTCGTCCACTCGGTGACCGCGTATCGCGGCTATCTGTTTTCGGTGGGGCAGGCGCCGAATGTGGAACGTGCGTGGGGCGAACTGGCGTCGGGCGGTTTGTTCGACATGTTTGGCGTAAAGCCCGAGGCCGGGCGTTTCTTTTCAGCCGAGGAGCAGGATGATGCGCAGAACGCTCACACGGTCATCGTCATCAGCCACGAGTATTGGAAGTCGCACTATCGCATGGACCGTTCTGCAATCGGTGCGACTCTGCGGGTCAACCAAACTCCGTTGACGATTATTGGCATAGCGCCGGATGGGTTTCATGGCACGCATGCAGGGCTGGACTTCGACTTCTGGATTCCGCTCACGATGTATGGGCAGCTGACGCACACCGGCACATGGATGCTGAAGGATCGCAATACTCGCAATTTCATGCTGCTGGCTCGTTTGGCTCCCGGCGTGAGCATCGATCAGGCGCGCGGCGAGGTGCAGGCGCTGGCCAACCGCATGGCCGAGCTGGATGCGGATTCCAATCAGGGCGTGGGCGCGACAGTGCTTCCGGTATGGCAATCGCACTTTGGCACACAGTCAATGCTGCTGACTCCAGTCGCCATCCTGATGGGTATAGGCGGCGTTGTTCTTCTCATCGTGTGCGCGAACCTGGCCAACCTGCTTCTGGCTCGAGCGACGGGTCGGCAGCAAGAGTTCAGCATTCGCCTGGCCCTGGGGGCCAAGCCGATCCGGCTGGTGAGGCAACTTCTGACGGAAACGCTCCTCATGGCGCTGGCGGGCTCGATATCCGCGTTGGTCCTGGCAAGCTGGCTGGGCGGAGCGCTGCGCTGGCTGATCCCGGGGGTTGCGCGGCCGGTGATGGTAGCCCCGCCTTTGGACGGCCAGATTTTCGGCTTCACCGCGGTGCTTGCGATTCTCGTGACGGTAGTTGCCGGATTAGTTCCGGCTCTACACTCTGCGCGGGCCAACATTAATGAGGCCCTGAAGCAGGGTGGACGCAGCGGAAGTCCCGGCATGCAGGCACATCGCCTGCGCGGATTGATGGTGATTTCGGAAGTGGCTCTGGCGTCGGTGGCGCTGGTGGGCGCGGTCTTGTTCGTAAAGAGTTTTGAGCGGGCGCGCGCGGTCGATCCAGGATTTTCAGCGGATGGCGTAGCACTCGCACAATTTGATTTTTCCACCGCCGGGTATAACGCGCAGCAGACCGATACATTCTGCCGCCGATTGCGGGAGCGACTGGAGCAACTTCCGGGAGTAACCGCGGTCAGCTATGACGATTCGGTGCCGCTTGGCTTCAACGGAGGAAACTGGGAGACCCTTGAGATCGAAGGTTACGTTCCCGGTCCGAACGAGAACATGAAGATCTATCGCGACCTAATTTCACCGGGCTTTTTTGAGTCGATGAAGATTCCGCTGGTGGAGGGTCGCGACTTCGACTGGCACGACGATCCGACGGCGCAGAGGGTCATGATCGTCAACCAGGAGTTTGTACGGCGCTTTCTGGCGAATCGCAATGCGATCGGCCACAAAGTACACGGGTGGGGCGAGTGGTTCACAATCGTGGGCGTCGCGAGGGACAGCAAGTACCACCAAGTCACAGAAAATCCGCAACCTTATTTCTATATCCCGATCCGGCAGGTCTTCCGGCCGGAATATGGCCTGACGTTTCACGTGCGCACATCGGGGAGCGTGAGTGAGGCGATTGCGTCGGTGCGGCGCGAGGCAACGGCAATTGATCCGGCAATCACTATTTTCGACGCCCAGTCGATGACCGAATACATCTCGGCATCGCTGTTCGGAGCGAAGATTACTGCAAATTTGCTCAGCCTGCTCGGCGGCATCGGACTTCTTCTGGCGGCGATGGGACTGTACGGCGTGATGGCGTATTCGGTAGCACAGCGCACGCGGGAATTTGGAGTGCGCGTGGCAATGGGCGCCCGGCGGCGCGACATTCTGGGCCTGATTCTGCGAGAAAGCGCGAAGCTTACCCTCTTCGGGACGGCCGCGGGATTGATCCTGGCGGCAATGTCGACACGAATTATCGCCCACCAGATCTACAGCGTCAGCCCGCTGGATCCACTGACATTTTGCGGAGTGGGACTGGTGTTGCTGGCGGTTGCATTCGCAGCGAGCTATGTTCCGGCGCACCGCGCGGCAAAGGTGGATCCAATGGTGGCCCTGCGCTACGAGTGAGGAATTATGGAAGCCTTATTTCAGAACATTCGCTACGCAATGCGGCAGTTGCGGAAGTATCCGGGCTTCACGGCTGTCGCAGTGCTCACGCTGGCCATAGGGATTGGCGCGAATGCCGCCGTTTACTCGCTGGTGGATCAGCTTCTGCTTAAGCAGTTGTCCGTGTCGGAGCCCGACCGGCTCGTCATGTTGAAGTTCGCAGGTTCCAATACCGGCCATACGGATTCCTGGGGTGAAGGAGACAACCTGCAGTTTTCGTACCCGATGTATCGCGATTTGCGCGATCAGAATCAGGTGTTCGCTGGAATGCTGGCTACGTTCCCAGCTCAGGTTGGAGTGCAATGGCGGAATACTCCAAGCCTCGCCAAGAGTGAACTGGTTAGCGGAAACTACTTTTCTGTGCTCGGTGTCCGACCAGCGCTGGGCCGGCTCTTTGTACCCGAGGATGCTGCCACCCGAGGTGCTTCTCCACTGGTCGTTCTTAGCTATCGCTACTGGACGCAGCACTTCGCGTCCGATCCCGCGGTGATCAACCAAGGCATTCTGGTCAACGGGACCTCGTTCACCATCATTGGCGTGGTGCAGCCTGGCTTCGACAGTGTGATCAGCGGAACTATTCCGGACATCTTCGTCCCGATCACGATGAAGGCGCAGATGACGCCGGAGTGGGACGAACTCGAAGACCGCAGATCGATATGGGTGAGCATTCTTGCGCGTTTGAAACCGGGCTTGACCGTGCAACAAGCCGAGGCCGGAATTGATCCGCTCTGGAAGTCGCTGCGGTCACTCGAACTGCGAAGTATTTCCGGGAAGAGCCAACGCTTTCGTGAACAGTTCGTGGCGAAGAGTTACCTGACATTGCTCGATGGATCGAAGGGATTCTCATCCATGCGGGAGCATATGCGCGTGCCCCTCCTGATTCTGATGGGAATGGTGGGCCTGCTTACGCTGATGGCGACAGCCAATGTTGGAAGTTTGTTGCTAGTGCGGGCGGCGGGCCGGACGCGCGAGATGTCGGTGCGCTATTCGTTAGGCGCGACGCGCGGAAGAGTGATCGGGCAGTTGCTGATCGAAGGTCTTGTTCTGGGGCTGGCTGGCGGTGCATTCGGCTTGGCACTGTCACCTCTCTTAGCCAAGGCTTTGATCGCGCTCATTGCTGCGGAAGGGAACCTGTCTGCATCTCCGGACAGGAGTGTCATCCTGTTCTGTTTCGCAGTCTCACTCGGTGCGAGCGTGCTCTTCAGCCTTGCGCCCATGGTGCAGTTCTATCGCCCGAAGGTGACGGATGCTTTAAAGCAGCAGAGTGGAACGGCAGAAGTCTCGCATGCACGCTTCCGGCGCTTAACCGTGGGAGTGCAGATCGGGCTCAGCATGGTTTTGTTAGTGGGAGCCGGACTGTTCAGCCGAACGCTGAAGAATCTGAAGTCGGTAGATGTTGGGTTTGTCACCGATCACCTGCTCACGTTTGAACTCGATCCTCATCTCGCTGGCTACCAGCCGTCTGCCGTGTCCCCACTCTACAAACGGCTTCTGGAGACGCTGTCTTCGCAGCCGGGAGTGCAGTCGGTCGGTATGACGGATGATCCCGTGCTGGCCAACGATAACGCCACCTTCAACGTCGAAGTTCCCGGCTATCAGGCGCAGGAAGGCGAACACATGAGTTTTGAGTGGGAGCGAGTTACGCCTGCTTATTTCTCCACCTTGAAAATGCCGTTGCTAGCGGGGCGGGCTTTCAACGATGCTGACACAGCGGGATCGGCCAAGGTGGTGGTGGTCAACGAGAGTTTTGTGCGCAAGTTTTTTGGACGCGCGGATCAGGCGATTGGAAGGACATTCGCCGTCGGGAAGGGAAAAGACAAGCCGCTTTCCATCGTGGGCGTTGTGAAAGACGCCAAGCATACCAACCTGCACGCGCTGCCGGTTCCAATTTTCTATAGCCCGATCTTTCAAGAGGCAGATCCCGGTTCCGTTGGGGTTTACGTCCGAACGCGGCAAGCGCCGGAAGACGCGGCGAGCACAGTTCGTGCTGCCGTCGCGGGGATCGACTCAAAGCTAGTGATCGATTCGCTGCAATCGATGAACTCGGAAATCGATGCGACACTCACGTCCGAGCGGATGCTCTCGTTTCTGGCCAGTAGTTTCGGAGCCATAGCGGCGTTTCTCACTGCGATCGGATTGTATGGCGTGCTGGCGTACTCCATTGCGCAGCGCACACGAGAGATTGGCGTTCGCATGGCCTTGGGGGCGACCCGTGGAAAAGTGATGAAGATGGTTCTCGCCGAGGTCCTCTTGATGACCGGTTGCAGCGTCGCGATCGCAATCCCCTTGTCGATTGCGCTGAGCAGTTTGGTGCGACATCAGCTGTACGGAGTTTCCTATCGAGATCCTGTGACACTGGTGTTCGTGGTGATCGCCATCGGAGTTGTCGCGCTGCTCGCCGCTTCGCTGCCCGCACGGCGCGCCGTACGAGTGCAACCGATCACGGCTTTGCGCTACGAGTAAAAGGAAAGGTAGCTAACGTGTTTAACAATCTGACGCAAGACATTCTGTATGCGCTGCGGCAGTTGCGCAAGAATCCGGGCTTTGCCGCGGTGGCTGTAATCACGCTGGCTCTGGGAATCGGCGCCAACACTGCCGTTTTTAGTGTGATTGATGCGGTGATGCTTCGGCCACTCCCGTATTACCAGCCAGAGCGATTGATCGAGGCGCAGTCGTCGGAGAACCATGAATTCGACGCATTCGATGTGAGCTATCCAGACTTTTTCGACTGGAGATCGCAGAATCACACGCTGGACCACTTGGTCTCATATCACGACACAGGATTTACGCTGAACGGACTTGACAGACCGGTCAGTGTCGATTCCGAGGTCGTGTCGTGGGATCTGCTGCCCGCACTGGGAGTACGTCCTGAGCTGGGCCGTGGGTTTCTGCCCGAGGAAGAAAAGACAGGCTCGAAAGTAATTTTGATCAGCCATGCTCTCTGGACTTCGCAGTTTGGAGCGAAAAAGGACATCGTCGGACAGACTGTGAAGTTAAGTGGCGCGCTGTACACGATCGTTGGAGTGATGCCGCGCTCGTTCCAATTCCCGATCGCACGATCCACCAACGGCATTTGGACCACCCTGGCCGTGGATGACGACCCCGTAAATCGCAACGCGGCGGTCAAGAACCGCGGAGCTCATTTCCTTAATGTAATGGGCCGCCTGAAGGCCGGCTCAAGCCTTTCGGAAGCAAGCCAAGACTTGAACACGATTGCCACCAACCTTGCCAAGGAGTATCCGAACACCAACACCAGACATAACTCTGCTCGAGCGATTGGTGAACTGGACTCGCTGCTTGGAGATAGCCGAACCGCGTTATTCGTGATTCTCGGCTCGGTTGCACTGGTGCTACTGATTGCATGCGGCAATATTGCCAACCTTCTCTTGGCCCGCATGCGGGAACGGCAGCGGGAGATTGCGTTGCGCGCGGCTCTTGGCGCCGGAAAAGGCAGAGTTGTGCGGCAACTCCTGGCTGAGAGTGTTGTCTTGAGCATGTTTGGCGGACTTGCGGGCTGTGCTCTCGCTTTCCTTTGCACACCTGCGGTTCTGTCGCTGATAGGAGACAGCGTGCCGCGTGCAACGGATGCCGGCGTGGACCTGCGGGTGCTCTCATTCTCCTTTTTCTTATCGTTTGCTGCTGGCGTCATCTTCGGCATTGTTCCGGCCCTTACCGGATCGCGAACCGACATCGTCACCAGTCTGAAGGAAGGAGGCAAAGCCGAGATCTTCGGGCGGGACTGGATGCGCTCCGTCCTGATCGTGGGCCAGGTTGCGATGGGATGTGTGCTCACTGTCGCGGCTGGGCTGCTCATTAGCAGTTTTTCGAACCTGCTCCACGCCAAAGAAGGATTTAATCCTGACCATCTGACCACGATGTTCTTCGAGACACCCGACGCGCAATACAAAGACACGCGTCCTCAGTTTTATCGCGAGTATTTCGAAAAGCTGCGCACGCTGCCGGGAGTGCAGGCCGCGGCAGGAGCCATGATGCTCCCGATGAGCGACAACGGTATTGTGATTTCGTTTGAAAATCCCGAGCGCGCGGTGCCAGAGGGAGAGCGCCCCAGCGCCGATCTTTCACCCATTACTCCTGAATACTTCAGCGCGATGCAGGTGCCGGTCATCGAAGGGCGGGGTTTCACCGAACACGATGATGCCAAGAGCGAACCGGTCATGATCGTGAACCGCGCGTTTGCGGAAAGGTTTTTCCCCGGCGAGACGGTTTTGGGAAAGAAGCTGAAGCCTGGTGCTGGTACGCCGCATGGAACCCCTTGGCGCGAAATTGTCGGAGTCGTGGGAGACATCCGGCTGGAAGCGACACAACGAGACTTGCGTCCGGCGATGTATCTGCCTTTCAGCCAGCTCGGCAATTCGTGCTGCCTGTACACCGTCATTCGAAGTTCCATTGATCAGCAGAGTCTGGCGGCGAGTGTTCAGCGGATTCTCTCCAACATGGACAAGAACATCCCGGTCACCCAGGTTCGCACCATGGATGATCTGATGTCGAAGCAACTGTCGCAGCCGAGGTTCGCGATGGCTCTTTTGAGCACTTTCGCCGGATTGGCGCTCGTCCTGACCATCGTCGGTCTGTATGGGGTGATGGCTTACTCGGTTTCACGCCGGACGCGTGAGATCGGAGTGCGAATGGCCTTAGGAGCGCAAAGAGCATCGATGTTGCGGATGGTGCTGCGGGATGCCGCCGTGCTGCTGGTTTCCGGGATCGCGGTCGGAACGATTTGCGCGCTCGCGTCGTCGTCCGTTCTGCAAACGATGCTGTATGGCATCGGAGCCCGAGATTCGAAAATTATCGGCAGCGTCTGCTTGGCGATAGCGCTCGTTGGACTCGTAGCTGCATATCTTCCGGCGCGAAGGGCGGCGAAGGTCGATCCGTTGGTTGCTCTTCGATATGAATAAGGAGGAGAAATGACCGGATTACTGCGAGACACTCAATTTGGGGTGCGCCAGCTGCGAAAGAGTCTTGGATTCTCACTGGTCGCGGTGATTACTCTTGCTCTGGGAATTGGCGCAAACACGGCCATTTTCAGCAACGTCAACGCACTTCTCCTGCACCCGTTCGGCCTTCCAGAGTTGAACCGCGTGGTGGCGGTATGGGAGACGGTTCCGAAGCAGGACGCGAACAGCGTCAGTGTAGCTCCGGCGAACTTTCGGGATTGGACTCTGCAAAGCGCATCGTTCGAGCATCTCGCCGCAGTTCAAGGTTGGGATGCCAACCTGACCGGACAAGGGATCGCGGAACGTGCTGAAGGCTATCGCGTAACCCCCGAATTTTTCCCACTCCTCGATGTCCCGCCATCACTCGGTCGAAACCTGGGTGAAGTGGATTTTCAACACGGCCCTGCTCCCGCCATTGTGATCAGTCAGGGATTCTGGCGAAAGAGCTTGGGGGGCGATCCAACCATCGTCGGCAAGGACGTGCTGCTGAACGGACAGCAATTCACAGTGGTTGGAGTGGCCGGAAATGGAGCGGATTTCCCCGCCGGTGCGGATCTTTGGACGCCGCTCGACCTGAACTCCAGCGAAAGTGCAGACCGTTCCACTCACTCCCTCGCGGTGCTTGGACGGCTCAGGAGAGATAGCTCAATCGCGAGTGCAGGCGCTGATTTGCAAGCAATCGCGCATCGTCTAGCCGACCAGTTCCCGGCCACAAATGGGGGCCACGGAGTGCGCGTGGTAAGTCTGGTAGAGGACGTCACCTTCGGAACTCGCCAATTTGTTTCGGTGCTGATGGGTGCCGCCATCTTCGTGCTCCTGCTAGCGTGCGTTAACGTCGCCAACTTACAGTTAGCCCGGGCGACTGGCCGCCAGAAAGAAATGGCGGTCCGGCTGAGTCTGGGTGCCAGTCGCTGGCAATTGATTCGGCAACTGCTGGTGGAGAGCACGTTGCTGGCTGCAGCCGGAGCAGTCGTGGGAGTAGTGCTCTCCAGTCTCGGTATGTCAGCCCTTCGGAGAGATCTTCCCCCATTCATTGTGCAGCATGTCCCAGGACTCAAGCACATTGAATTCGATATGCGGGTATTAGGTTTCACCATTGGGGCGGCGTTATTGAGTGGTATCTTGTCGGGCCTCGCACCAGCTTTGCAGTTTTCTCGATCTGAGGTTGAGGAAACGTTGAAAGAGAACGCGCGCGGAACAAGCTCGAGCGGAGCCACAGGCAGACTCCGCGCCATCCTAGTCACGTCCGAAGTAGCCTTGGCGTTGGTGTTGCTGGTTGGAGCTGGACTGATGGTGAAGGGGTTCCGTCATCTCGCGAACATTGAAATGGGATTCGACCGTACACGCGTGCTTACCTTCAGTGTCGCTCTGCCAGAGGTGAAGTATCAGAACGATGATCAGATTCTGGGATACTACGACCGGGTAGTACGAGGCTTGCGGTCACTTCCATCGGTGGAGTCTGTAGCTTGCGTTTCCAGCGTTCCGTCCAGCTGGACTTGGAATTGGACGGAATACAAAGCCGAAGGCGCCCCTCTAGCCGCTCCCGGCGAAATGCCTTCGACGATTACTCAAGTCATCAGCCCTGATTTTTTTGCGACTCTCCGGATCCCTCTGCTGAAAGGGCGACTGCTCTCCGTCGAGGATACCCGTACTTCTGTGCCAGTCGCAGTGATCAGCGAGTCTGTTGCACGTCACAATTGGCCGGGTAAGGATCCAATCGGAAAGCACCTAAAGCTCGGACCTCATGATAGCCATGAACCAGATCGCTTGGTTGTGGGTGTGGTGGGCAACATTCGATCGAATGTGATGGATAACAGTCGAAACCCGACCACCTATATCCCACTCAGCCAGGTGGCGCCGAAATCATCCTCTTTCGTTTTGCGCACGACCGCAGATCCGCACTCTGCTGCAGCCGCGGTCATCAATTTGATTCGAAGCGCCGATCCCACGGTGCCAGCCTACGATGTCCGCACGCTCGAGCAGGGTATTGCTGACAATATGAGCGGCGTGGAGTCCTCAGCGCGAATGATGTTGGTGTTCGCGGTCGTTGCCCTTACGCTAGCCGCGGCAGGCATCTTCGCCATCATGGCCTATGCCGTAAACAGGCGTACACACGAAATTGGAGTCCGCATGGCCTTGGGAGCACAGCGCATTGATGTTCTGCGCCTGGTGATCTCCTCGGCTCTCAAGATGGCCATAGTTGGCCTGGCGATCGGCCTTTGTATCGCAGGCTTCATGGCGCGCGTACTTTCGAGTGTTCTGTTCGGTATAGTCCAGGTAGACGTTTCGGTGTTTGCCCTACTGACGGCGCTTCTAACTACTGTAGCGGTCGTCGCCGCCTACGTTCCCGCACGTTCGGCCACTCGAGTCGATCCTGTGCAGGCCTTGCGCCACGAATAATCAGACTTAGAACGGGAGATCAAATGATTCAGTTCAAGGACCTGGAACGGAGTTACAAGACACCAGCAGGGCAGACGTGGGTCTTGCGTCGCATCCACCTGGAGATCCGAGAGGGCGAGTTCATCACGATTATGGGACCTTCCGGGGCAGGGAAGTCGTCGCTGCTCAACGTGCTTGCGCTTTTGGACGACGCGTGGGAGGGCGAATACTGGTTTCGCGAGCAGGGCGTGCACGACTTGAAGCGGAAGCAGCGGGCCGAGCTGGCGAAGAAAAATATCGGTATGGTCTTCCAGAGTTATCACCTGTTGGATGATCTGACCGTGCAAGAGAACATCGACTTGCCTCTTTCTTATAAGGACATCCCGCGGAAGGAGCGGCAGAGCCTGGTGGCAGACACGCTGGACCGTTTTCAAATCGTCGCGAAAAAGGATCTTTATCCCAGCCAGCTTTCCGGCGGGCAGCAACAACTGGTGGGAATCGCACGCGCAGTGATCCACAGGCCCGCACTGCTGCTGGCCGACGAACCGACCGGCAACCTTCACTCGACGCAGGCAAAGGAGATTATGGAGCTTTTTCGCGGACTGAATGAGCAGGGCACAACGATCGTACAGGTTACGCACTCAGAAACGAATGCTGCGTACGGCAGTCGAACGATCCAGCTGCGCGACGGTTGGCTGGTGGCAGACACCGCCAACCCTGCACTTCATCAGACGACGGAGGTCAGCGCATCGTGAGCTCGTTCTCCGGAATCCGCGAATTATCGATCCCACGGTTCACGGCAATGGTTGCCTTTGTGGGTTGCGCTCTCGTGATACATGTCGCGGGACAGAGCCAGCCTCCGTCTGCCCCGAGCACTCGCTCCTCAATTACGCAGCTGGATTTTGAGATGCCGAAATCGCACAACCCACTGAATGCGTACATGCCTGATTCAGTTCCGGAACCGGAGCTCGCGAACTCGCCTCATCTCGACCAAATCGTGCGTGACGGGAAGATGTATCTGTCGCTGAAGGACGCCATCAACCTGGCGCTGGAAGACAACCTTGACTTGGCGATCGCACGATACAACCTTCCGATCGCTAACACAGACATTCTGCGAACACAGGCCGGGGGCTCCTTTCGTGGAGTGAACACCGGCGTAGTGCAGGGGACACCGGGGGGTGGCGTAGGAGGTTTCGGCGCTGGTGCTCCGGGAGCGGGAGCAGGGGGCACGACCGGCGGCGCGGGCGGTGCTGGGGCGGGTGCTTCGGGTCTTGTGCAATCCACACTGGGTACTGGAACCACGGTTTCATCGTACGATCCTTTTATTAATGTAAATGGGGGCGAGGAGCACCAGACTTCGCCGGTTGCCAATCAGCAGATTTATGGCGTGCCGTCGCTGCAACTGAATACCGGGCAGGTCAATGCGCTTTTCACGCAAGCCTTTTCCACAGGAACAAGCATCAGTTTTTCTTTCAGCAATTCGCGCCAGGCGACGAACAGTCCTTATTTCAATCTCTCGCCCACGCTCAACTCCGCGTTTCGTTTCCAGATCCAGCAAGAGCTTCTGGCAGGCTTTGGTTTTGGGCCGAACTTGCGGTATCTGCGCATTGCAAAAAATAATAAGAAAATTTCCGATATAGCGTTCAAAGATCAGGTAATCGCGACCGTCACCCAGATTGAGAATATTTACTGGGATCTGGTCAGCGCCTACGAACAGACGCGGGTGAACGAGCAATCCTTCACCTTCGCGCAGCAAACGTGGGAAAACGCCAAGAAACAATTGCAGCTGCAAAGCGTTCCGGCGATGGACGTAATGCGCGCGGAGGCTGAGGTATCGAAGCGCGATCAGGAGTTGACGGTTGCGCGCACGAGCCTTCAGCTGCAGGAGACGTTAATGAAGAATGCCATCACGAAAAGTCTCGATGATCCCGTGCTGGAAGCGATGCCGGTAATTCCGACCGATCAGATGCAGACTGTTTCTATTGAGACGGCGCAGCCGATTCAAGATTCCATTGCGGAGGCACAACACAGCCGCCCCGAACTGGCGGAATCCGATATCGATCTGGTTAACCGGCAGATCAGCCGCCGGGCCGCCCGCAACGCGCTGCTACCTTCTCTTTCATTGGTGGGATTTTATAGCGGCGCGGGGCTGGGGGGTCCACTGAATCCGATCTATGACACTTCTAAGCTCGGCCCGAACGTGTCCAATGTGGCCACCGATTTTGGCGGAGCGTTGCAGAGTGCATTCAACAATTCTTCACCGGATTACTATGTAGGGCTTAACTTGAGTATTCCGATCCGCAATCGTGTGGCGAAGGCCGACCAGTACCGTTCCGAGTTGGAGTATCGTCAGGCCGAACTGCGCTTGGAGCAGTTGAAGAAGCAAGTCAGGATCGAGGTTCGCAACGCGCAGTATGCCCTTGACCAGACCGGAGCGCGGGTTCAGGCAGCGCATAAGGCGCGAGATTTGGCGGAGAAAACCTTCGAAATCACCAGGAAAGAGCAGGAACTGGGGGCCGGATCGAGCTACCAGACCCTTTCAGCCCAGCGGGATCTTGCGCTGGCCGAACTGGATCTGGTCGGCGCGATGACGATCTATGAAAAAGCCAAAGTGGAACTGGACCGGGCAACCGGCACCACGTTAGAACATAATGGCATACTGATTCAGGACGCGATCAGCGGAGTGGTGTCGCGCCAAGCGCCTTAAACTCATGCCCACCACCGTCAAAGTCGGAGAGGAGCAGACGATCTTGCGATCTGAATCCGCAGCGCCGATCCGAATTCTGGCTGCCGATGATCAGGAACATATCCTGGAAGCGCTGCACCTGCTGCTTCATCCGCAGGGGTACCGCGTCGACAAGGTGCGCTCTCCCGTTCTCGTGAACGAGGCCCTCAAAAGCAACTCGTACGACGCCATTCTGATCGACCTGAATTACACACGCGATACGACGTCTGGGCAGGAAGGTCTCGATCTGCTCTCGCAGATTGTCAGCCAGGACGCGACAGTCCCAGTGATTGTGATGACGGCGTGGGCAAACGTGGAAATTGCGGTGGAAGCGATGCGCCGCGGCGCCCGCGATTTTATCCAAAAACCGTGGGAAAACGAGAGGCTGATCTCGATTCTGCGCACGCAGGTGGAACTGCATCGCGCCTTACAGCGTGCGGCCCGGCTTGAGGCCGAGAATCGACTGCTCCGCGCGGAAGGCCGTCCGGAGTTCATTGCGAGTGCGCCCGCGATGCAGCCCGTGCTGGAGACGATCACTCGAGTCGGCCCGTCCGACGCGAACGTTTTAATTACAGGAGAGCACGGTACAGGAAAAGAGGTGGTGGCGCAGACACTGCACGCACTGTCCGGGCGTTCTACGCGGCCATTGGTCGCGGTTAATACAGGTGCGATTCCTGATGGAGTTTTTGAGAGCGAATTGTTCGGCCATGTAAAGGGCGCATTCACTGACGCTCGCACCGACCGCATCGGACGTTTCGAACTGGCGGACGGCGGGACCATTTTTCTCGATGAGATCGGAAACGTGCCGCTTCGACAACAGGCCAAGCTTCTGCGCGTGCTGGAGTCCGGAGAAATAGAGCGGGTTGGATCTTCACGCTCTCGCCGTGTGAATGTAAGAGTTCTCTCGGCTACCAATACCGATCTGCCCGCTGCGTGTAGTGCGGGGCAGTTCCGCGAAGATCTTCTGTTTCGGTTGAATACTGTGGAAATCCGTATCCCACCGCTGCGCGAGCGGCGTGAAGATATTCCGCCACTGGGTGCGCACTTCCTGGCGCGGTATGCAACGCGTTACCGGCGGCCAGTGCAAAGATTTGATCCATCCGCCATTCAGGCGCTCCTGCAATATTCCTGGCCCGGCAACGTGCGGGAACTGGACCACACCATCGAGCGCGCGGTGCTGATGAGTCGCACCCCGGAAATCCAGGCGGGAGACTTATCTTTGAGTTCGCCACGAGCACAGGGGCAGAACCTGGAGGATTTGAGTCTGGAGGCGGTCGAAGCGGTACTTGTCCGGAAAGCGCTACAGCGTTTTCAGGGGAATGTGAGCCAGGCCGCCGAGGCGCTGGGATTGAGCCGCGGGGCTCTTTATCGACGCATGGAGAAGTATGGGCTCTAGCGCCAGCGGCCCACCGTCGTCGCGTCCAAAGAAACGAGCCCGGCTACTGTACGAAAATCGAATCAGCCTTTACTCCTTCCTAGTCGCACTTCCAGGTCTGCTGGTGAGCGGAATCCTCGTATGGACACAACCCTGGACGCTTGGTTCGCGGCTTGCGCTGATCGGCGCAGAGTTATTTGTTTGGTGGTTACTGGCACTGGCTCTGCAGGAACAAACTACGCGTCCACTGCAGACCTTGGCGAATGTGATCGGATCGTTGCGTGAAGAGGACTATTCGTTTCGTGCCCGTAACGCCGTGGCTGAGGACGCACTCGGTGAGCTGTCGCTGGAAGTCAATGCCCTGGCGGACATGCTTTCCACGGAGAAAGTGAAAACCATCGAAGCCATGGCTTTGCTGCAACGGGTAGTCGATGAGATCGATGCGCCCTTATTTGCTTTTGACCCGACGTCAGCGTTGCGGCTGGTCAATCCGGCCGGCGAGCATCTCTTGCGAAAGAACCAGAAGCAGCTTATGGGGCGCAACGCTTCGGAAATCGGACTGCAGGAATGCCTGAGCGCCGACAATGAAACGGTTGTCGAACTGAACGTGGGTGAGTCGCGAGTACGCTGGTTATTGCGCAGAAGTGCCTTCCGTCAGCACGGCGTGCCGCACCGACTGGTGGTGCTATCCGATGTCAGTCGTGCTTTGCGGGAGGAAGAACGGAAAGCATGGCAGCGCCTGATTCGCGTGCTCGGACACGAGTTGAGCAATTCACTGGCTCCGATCAAGTCGATCGCCGGCAGCCTCACTTCGAGGGTTTTGTCCACGAAAATTGAGCCGGAAGTGCGGGGCGACCTGCAACGAGGATTGGAAATCATTGAAACTCGCTCGGCCTCGCTGCAGCGATTTCTTGAAGCGTATAGGAGACTGGCACAAATGCCGGCTCCGGTCTTGAAAGAAGTTCCTCTGGCTCCGCTGGTATCCAGGGTGGCCGGGCTTGAAACAAGATTGAAAGTATTCGTGCAGCCGGGCCCGGACCTCAGTTTTCAAGCTGATCCGGATCAGCTCGAGCAGATGCTGATCAACTTAGTCCGTAACGCCACGGATGCAGTGCTGGAGTTGGACGTGGCTGGATTGAAGAACTCAGGCCAAAATGGCTCACGAGGCCCTTTGACTGGAGTTACTGTGCGGTGGGAGGCCGATGCGCAACACGTCACGCTAGCCGTCGAAGATGAAGGACCCGGACTTTTGAATCCGTCGAACGTATTCACTCCGTTTTATACGACCAAACCGAGTGGAAGCGGGGTTGGCCTGGTATTGTGCCGCCAGATTGCGGAAGCGCACGCCGGAACGATTGAAATCAGCAATCGGACGTCGGGACGAGGTTGCGTCGCCAAAGTGATCCTGCCCAGGTCTTTGTCGAACTCACACGCTTGATTCTGCAGCCAATAGAAAGTGGCAGCGCTTGCGACGCTGCCACTCTTGGTTTGTTGGACTTACTGGACTACGCTCCGGCTCCAGCACCGACTGCTTTCATCAGTACATCGGAGCGCATGCTTTCCGCCATTCCGCTGAAATACAGCTTGTAGGAGCGGTGGATCACATACATCACTGGGAATACCGCGAGAGCCAGTTCCCAGCCAAGATGTGAACCGACGGCCTGGAGCATGGAGGTCACGCCTGCGCTGACTACGTAGTAGGGGAATGAAAGCATTGCCAGGCTACGCCAGATCGGCGTTGCCGATTTGCCCTCACTCATCGCTACGATGCCCGCTACCGGAACCGTTTGTCCCAGGAACAATGTCAGTGTAGCCAGGACCATAGCCAGCGGCGCCGAGTTCCATTCTGTCCGGCCAAGCCAGGCAATGTGGAACATAAGGCTTGCCGAGGCAGTGGCAAAGGTCATCATGCTGAGGTTGAACGTCATCTGTTGTGGGTTGAACTTCGTGCCCTTCCGCGGCCAGCACTGCACTGCGGTTGAGACGCAGGTGATGAGGACGGCTTCCACTGCACTGAGGTTGACGATGGCTGTCAGCAGGAACGGCAGGTTGACAGACATGTTGCCGTTGATACCCGGCAGCTTCACTTTCATCCGCGATGTAGCAGCGGCCAGGGCCAGCACTGCCAGAGCGAAGTAGGCATGCAGGGCGTGATTGGAGAGCGCTGCGTATGCCGTACTGGTCAGGGCTGCCAGGATCATTGCGCCGATAAAGGTTTTAATTCGCCGTGTGTTGTTCATGATGTCTTCTCCTTTCTTGGAAGTTCACACGGCATTACTGCTCATCGTCACCAGCGTCAGAGAACGCGGCATCAGCACTGCCCACGGACGATCCCCATACCACGCTGGTCGCCGAAGCGGTGCCGGTGCTCGAACCCCAAACCACACTGAATGCACTGAGCGTATTGTCTAACCAGGGCAGCGAGCTACCCCAAACGACGGACGATCCGTTCACGAGCGAAGTTCCCCAAACCACTGAAGTGCCCCATACCACCGAGGTACCCCAAACAACGGAGTTAGTGGATACGTTCGTGTTTCCATAAACGAGCGACACGACATGGTTTTGCGCGTTGTACGTGACGCTCGGAGAAAGAGCCGATCCAACCGTTGCCGGCGCGAGATCATTATTCGCAACGGCTGCTTGCACGTTCAGCAAGCCCGATCCCGCTGAGAACAGATCGTAGGTAGAGAGAAACGTCTGAAGCAGATGCGGCACATAGGCAGACGTGGATACGAGCCCGAAAGCGTTCATCTTGCTCGCCGTCTTCATCAGCCGTGCTTTCACTTGATCCGGAGTGAGAGTGCTCTGCTCTTGCAGCATGAGAGCGACGGAGCCCACCACGACCGGGGTGGCCATGCTGGTGCCGCTCAAGGTGAAGTAGTCATTCTTGCCATCGCTTCCGGTAACGAATTCGGCTGGATATTCAGCTTCCAGCGTGGCTCCCGGGGCGGCCAACGATACGATGTCATTGCCGGGCGCGACGATGTCCGGCTTGACGACGTGATCGTAGGTGGTGGGCCCTTTCGAGCTGTAACTCGCCAGGGTTTCAGCTGAGGGCGACGATGAGCCGTTGCTCTTGGTGGCGCCGACGGTGATCACGAGAGGATCGTTGCCCGGAGCCGTGATGGTTCCGAAGCCGTTGCTCCCGTTGACGCTCAAACGGCCGAAGTTGCCGGCGGCGACCACAACCACAATTCCGCTATTCCAAGCCGATTCCACCGCTTGGCAGAGAGGATCTTGCGTGTAGCTGACGGGAATTCCGCGGCCCAACGAGAGGTTGATCACGCGAATGTTGTACGTGTTCTTGAGCGCGATCGCCTCCTGAATCGCGGCGATCACTGTGCTGTCGCTGCCGGAGCCATTGGCATCGAGGGCGCGCAGATCGATCAGATTCACGCCCGGGGCGACGCCCTGATATTGGCCTCCCGAAAGCGAGCCATTGCCGCCGATGATTCCAGCGACGTGGGTTCCGTGACCGTACAGGTCATGGTTGGCGCCACTGGAGTTGGTCGTGGACGTACCAGTGAAATCCTGGTGATAGACCACGCGCGATGCCGTATGGGCTGAGTTCCAGAGATCCGGGTGCGCGTCGTTGATGCCGCTATCGATAACGGCGACGCCGATTCCAGCGCCAGTGAAGCCGGCATTCCATGCCGCGTTTGCGCCGATGGCATCGTCGGTCGTGTCGTCCATCAATTTCATCGGATGGTCGATCGTGACAGAGGCGATTTCAGGATCGGCCTCGAGAGCGGGCAGGGCGCTGACCGGAATCGTGAAAGATGCACCCTTGATCATGTGCAACCGCGCGTGCAAGCGTCCGCCTCTGCTATTCATGGTGGCGTAGTGCGCTGCGGTTGGAACTTGTTTGTACTGCACGATCACTCTGACAGTTTGGCCGTGTGCTGTGCCATGCTTCGCGGCGCTGAGCATCTCCGAGAGCTCTGGAGAGATGCGCGAGAAGCGGCCGGTTTCGGAAGGAGTGCTCGAAGGCTGCCCGAATGCCATGCTGGCCGCCAGCACCATCACCAAACCAACACGTTTGCCCCAAGCCGCACTATGCCGTTCATGGCGATCGATTGGCTTGCGTAGTTTTTGTGTCCGCACCATAAAAATCTCACCCTTTCGTTACGCGATGGGGGAACGTTTTCGTTTCGTACGATTCGACAGCTGCACGGCAACCGCCACTCCTCGATTTATAAGTCATGTCGAATCAGTAACATGTGCGGATTTAGCGGCGTTCCGGTGAGCCAGTCTGTCCCTCGCCCACGGACACGAGACAATTTGTCCCACATTCGGAGGTTACGTTTGGCTGTGAAATCGCATTACTTTTGGCGGTCTACCAATGAAGGTGGAAAATTCGGAGGGGTCGTCGTTTTAATTCTTTCAGAGCGAAACGATACCGGAGTTCTAGACGCCAGCGGCCTTGCTGGCTTCGGAGAGTTGAGGCATCTTGGGCATGGCCGCCATCAGACGTTGGGTGTAATCGTTCTGTGGCCGAGTCAGAACCTGCACGGTGTTACCCGATTCGACGATTTGGCCTTGGTGCAAGATGGCGACGCGATCGCAGATGCCGGCCACGGACGCGAGATCGTGCGAGATGTAAAGAATGGCCATGCCGAAGCTTCGATTTAAATCGCGGAACAAAGCCAGAATCTCCGATTGAGTAATCACGTCAAGGGCGCTCGTGGCCTCGTCAGTGATCAGCAGTGCGGGGCGATGCAGAACTGCCATGGCGATGAGAACGCGCTGTGCCTGTCCGATGCTCATCTGTGAAGGATATTTGCGCAGGAACTCTTGGTTCGAGGGCAAGCTCACGCTTTCGAGCGCTTCGCCTATGGCGCGGTTGCAATCTGACCGCGATCCGGAGGCGTGGGCGCGCCAGGATTCCGCGAGTTGGGTGCGGATCTTGAGTGCCGGATTGAGCGACGACAGCGGACTTTGTAATACCAATGCGATTTTGCGTCCGCGGAGACTCCGCAGATCGCGCTCCGGAAGATTCAGCAGTTCGCGGCCATCAAACTCAATCGTTCCCTCGGCGTGCGTTCTCTTGCGATCAAGCAGGCCAAGTATGGCGAGTGCCAGCGTGCTCTTGCCTGATCCGCTCTGCCCGATGAGCCCGAGGACTTCGCCTTTCCGGATCTGCAGCGCGACGTTCTGCAGCACGGCAGGCTTGTCGCCGTAGCGCACGGAAACATGCGTCGAGAGCAAAACGTCTTGTTGTGCTTGCTGAGTCACTATTTCACCGACAGCCGTTCCACATTCCAGTAAGTTTGGGGAACAAGTATGACCGGATTCGCTCCATGCACGCCGGGAGAGACTGCCGACAACGCATTCCGGTTGACCAGGTAGATAAAGGGAGATTGCTCGACTGCAATTTCCTGAACCCGGTCAAAACTTTCCTTCCTTTTTTTCGGGTCGGCTGACGAAGCTTGTGCCCGCATCAGCTTGTCGATTTCGGCTTCCCACGCCGTCTCGGGCGATTTTTCCGAAGGATTCCACTGGTGATTTTCGGAAGAGCTCAGCCAAACGTTCATCTGGTCGTTGGGATCAAGGCCGACGTTGGTCAGGCCCAGCAGAATGGCCTCATAGTCGAAAGTTTGGGTCATTCGCTCGATGAGGGAAGGAAAATCGAGAGTCACGACGTTCACGTGAATTCCGATTTTCTGCAGATCTTCCTGCATCATCGTCGCCATGCGCTCGCGGTATTTATTGCCCGAGTTGGTAATGATCGAGAACACCACCTCATTTCCATTTTTGTCTTTCAAAACGCCATTTTCCAGGCGGAAGCCATCAGCCTGCAGGAGTTTGAGAGAGCCATCGGGAGAGTAGGCAACAGGCTTCAATTTTGCGTTGAACCAGAATTTATTTGCGGGAGAAACTGGCCCGATGGCTGCCTGCGCATGACCACGGAAGACTATCTTGGCCATATCGTCACGGTTGATTGCCTGAGAAATCGCCCGGCGGAAGTTCGCGGAACGAAACCAATCTTTCTTGTAGGGAGGCAGTGGGGCCTTGGCCACTTCGTTAAACCACATTTGCTCGCTGTCGAGAGATGGGCCGGCATCGTGGACAACGTCGGGCGTAGCTCGAAGCCAACTTGTCGTAGTACTCGCTGTCCAGCGAATTGATCAGATCAAGCTCGCCGCGCTTGAAGCGAAGCATCTCCACGTCACGATTCGGCTGAATGTCGAGCTGAACCGCGCCAAGGTAAGGAAGCTTCCTGCCTTGCGCGTCAGTCTTCCAGTAATTCGGATTTCGTTTTAGGAGAAGGGTTGCGCCCGGTTTGTAATCAGCGACCATGAAGGGGCCCAGCACCGCCATTTCCTTCTTGGCGGAATGAGCGGAGAGGATGGCAACCTGATCAAAGGCGCGGTCCAGTCCTGCGACCGGCGCCGGGAATGTGATGGAAATCTGGGTGGGAGAGATGATTTTCGTTTCGACGTTGCCCGGGCCGGAGCGAAAGGCGTCGCCGGTTGCCGAATGCAATGAGGGATCCATCAACTGGTTGACGGTATAGGCTACGTCTTCGGCGGAAAATGGTGTGCCATCGGAGAATAGAACTCCACTCCGAATCTTGAATGTGATCTGCCTGGCGTCTTTTGAAACCTTCCACGACTGCGCCAGTTCGGGCTCAAGAGCTTGGGTTTGACGATTGAGACGCACCAGAACGCCGCCGGTCAGATAGCGGACCGCAACCGAGGCGTCATCTTCCACTTTAAGCGGATCGAAAGTCTTAGGCTCCGAACGCAGGCAGAACCGCAGCGTGCCCTGAGCCGGAGCGTGGCCTGCGAGGATTCCCAGGCACAACGCGGAGATCGCGATTGCTTTTTGCCACTTCTTCAACATAGACGCGTTCAACCTCTCGGGCGGCTCATGCAGCCACCTCGTCCGAATTTGAAAGTGCAAGTTGGAATGATGTCACTACTACAATCAGCAGAACCAGCGGTACGAACTTCCAGGGCTCTTCACCCACCGAGATTAGACCCTCAAGTTCTTTCAAAAGACTTCCCCACGAGGGCAAAGGCTCGGCTACGCCGAGTCCGAGGATTCCAAGATTCGCCTCGCTCAAGATGAATGCTGGAATGGAAATCCAGAACTGTGCGTAAAGCACGGGTTTGAGGTTCGGCAGCACGTGGATCCAGAACAGCCGGGAACCCTGAATGCCAGAGGCTCTCGCCTGGCGGACGAAGTCCGAGTTTCGCAGCGTGCTGGCTGACGAGCACAAGACACGTGCGGCGCTGCTCCATCCGAGCAGTCCGAGCAAGACGAATGTCACGACGACGGACATCAGCGGCGACACATTTAGCGGGAGAAGTGCGCGTACCGTAATGAGCAGGAATAGCCAGGGCAAAGAAAGGAACAAATCGGTCATGGCCATGGCGATGCGAGACCAGGTGCCACCGAGGTATCCAGCCAGGCCGCCGATTAGCGCGGCCATAAGTGTCGATAAAAGAGCTGCGGCGGGCGCGAGTAAAAGGGAAATACGGGTTCCGTAGAGAAGCCGTGCGAAGCGGTCACGGCCAATCTCATCGGTTCCCAGCCAATGCGCGTGCGAGGGTGGCGCGCTGACTGCATCGCGATACTGTTTGGCATATCCAGCAGGGGCTAGCCAATTTGCCCCGAGTGACACGCTCAGAACGAGCAGCAGGAGCAAGCATGCGATCATGCGCCACGTCTTCATGACTGGCTCCTCCACACGGAGCCGATAACGTCCGCGCCGGAGTTGGCCAGCAAAGTCACGAGTGTCACCAGAACTGTGATATTGACGAGCAAGGGGAGATCGCGGGCAAGCGCAGCTTGCCAGGCCAACTGTCCAACGCCGGCGAAGCCGCAGAGCGCTTCTACTGGAATTGCGGCGCCCAGCGCGATGCTCACCGATACACCCGCAACGGAGAGGATCTGCGGTGCGACCACCGGAACGACATGCCACAAGAGGATTCGGAACTCACTGATGCCTTTCGCGCGCGCGGCCAGAACATGAGGCAGGGAATAGCCTTTACTGAGCAGGTTGCGCGTATAGCGGTAATCCCGCGGAAAAATGATGAGCGCGATGGCCAAGGCCCCCGGCAAGTTCCATAAGACCGAGAAAAGAGCCAGAACCGCGGCTGGGATGCAGAGCAAGGTGCCACTTACGACGGTTGCGGCGCCGTCGTAGAGCGCGACTCTTAATCGTGCGGCACTGAGCGCCAATGCGATCACAGCGGCCCAACTCAGCAGGAGCCCCATTCCTAGCATGCGCAGTGTCAGCGGAGCGCGGTCACGCAAGAGCGTGCTGACTGGCTGCCTGAGGGAAATTGAGTTGCCGAGGTCACCGCACAACGCACGACTCAGGGAATGGGCATAAAACTGGAATATATTGTTTTGCTCGATCCGCGCCTGCCGCAGAGCCTGCACGCTGGCAGAGTTCAGGTGGGGATCTAACTGCGCTTCATCGGTATCAAAGCCGGGAGCAAATCGAACGAGTGTGGCCGAGAGGAAGCCGCCGATCAGAGCCGTGGCGACGATGGCGAGTCCATGCCGCGCAATTTTTCGCCCCAGCATGGTCGACATTCTCCTTAATGAGCCGTGGCCCCGCGTCGTTTGGAATAATCTTCGCGGGTCGCTGCTTCGGCGTGATGGAGCTGCTTCATGGAGTACATCCTTCGATCCGCTTCGGCGAGCAGGCGCTCCACGTCGAAAGTGTCCTCGGGACAAAAGGCCATGCCCACACTGAGCGTGATGAGGTCGCGACCGCAAACGTGGCGTCCGGACTCGATTGCCGCCTGGTTAAGACGCTCCGCCTTTTCTTTTGCGGCTTCCGCGGTCAGTCCGGGAGCGGTGATGACGAATTCATCTCCGCCCATGCGGGCAACATAGTCGTAGCCGCGGCAAACATCCTTGAGACGGGTGGTGAACTCGCGCAGCAGTTTGTCGCCTTCGAGGTGTCCGAAAGAGTCGTTGATCTGCTTGAATCCGTCGATGTCGCAGACTAGCACTGCGAGCGACGACTTCATGCGGCGGCAGCGCGCGACTTCTTGTGCCAGGTGGACAAACAACGATCGGGCATTGGGCAGGCCAGTGAGATAGTCGGTGGTAGCGGAACTCTCGGCCTGCTGGTACTTCAAGGCATTCTCCACCGACAACGCCACTTTGGAAGCGACCGCCAGCAGAATTCGCAAGTGGTCCGGTCTGAAGGCGTCGCGATTGGCGTGATACATGGCCAGCACGCCGACCACGCCATTCAGTCCTTCCAACGGCACCACGAGCGCCGATTGCAGTGTGGTTTGCTTGGTGGGATCGGCCATGTACCCGGCTTCAACTTCCGGGTTGCCGTTCACAATCGGCTTGGAATTCTCCGCGACCCAGCCGCATAGTCCTTCGCCTACCCGGATCTTCAACGAGGAGAGTGCGCGGAAGTTATCGCCACTTACCAGTTCCGGCAAGAGCCATCCATTGCGATTCACGAAGACCGCAATTGAGTCGTACGGAATCATTTTCCTGAGCCGCATCGAAAGGACGGACAGCGTCTCGCTCAAGCTGAGAGACACGCCGAGATCCTGGCTGAGTTCAAACATGGTTTGAGCTTCCTGCCGGGCGGAGGCAATCGAAGTCAGGAAGTCCGCATTTTCCGTCATGCCCTGGGTCGGTTCGGTTCGCTCGAAGCCGGCTGCCGGTGCGAGGCCCCGTTCCACGCGAACGCTTCTCGAGAGTCCAACGCTGACCGCTGTGTCCTCCGACATTTGCGCCAGGCGCTCCAAGTCGATGTAGCGGCTTTCCAGGATCGTAACGATAGTCGGGTCAAACCACGTACCGGCCATCTCTTTCACTTTCTGCATGGCTTCGGAAAGAGGCAAGGCGGGCCGATATTGGCGATGCGAGGCCAGGGCGTCGAGACAGTCAACAGCGGCTAAAATTCGTGCTCCGATGGGAATTTGTTCGCCGGCCAGACCCTCGGGATATCCCGAACCGTCCCAACGCTCGTGATGAGAGCGAACGATGGGTGCGACGGGATACGGGAAGGCCACACGCTCGAGAATCTCCGCACCCACGAGCGGATGGACTTTCATTTTTTCAAACTCTTCGGGAGTGAGTTTTCCCGGTTTGTTGATGATCTGTTCGGGGACGGCCAACTTTCCGATATCGTGCAGCAACGCCGCGGCTCGCAAGGCCTCGATCTGTTCTTCACTCAGGCTTAACTCCTTGGCGACCTCAATGGCGTAGGTTCGCACTCGCTGCAGGTGAGTGTGCGTCGTATGATCCTTGGCTTCAATCGCGAGCGCCAGCGCCTCGATGGTGCGCATGTTCAGGGAGGCGATTTGCTCGACATGACGCTTCTCGACTTCGACCCTTTCTTTTTCTGCCTCGAGACGTCCCAGATAAAGGCGATAGGAGCGGTACACCCAATAAATCAAGGGCAGAACCAGCAGGGAGGTTTGCCATCCCGCACTCCGATTGACGATTCCGACCAGGCCCACAGCTGCCGCGCCGACCAGGTAATAAGGAAATGACCAGAAGTAGCATTCGGACCAGACTTTTCGGCTCGATTTTCCCTCAGTCAGGGCAATGACGACTGAAATGGGCAGCGTGTTCGCAAAGAAAAAGACGAGCGCCGACATCATCAGCAGGATCGGCTTATTGGATCCGAATCGCCCGACCAGCATGTGATAGCTCATGTAGGTGAGGGCACTGGCATTGGCCATCATGCCCGCAACATTGAAAATCACTTTGACCGGATCGAGTCGGTTACGGGCCTGCCAAATGCTCTGCACCAATGTCGCTGTGCATCCGATGACGAGAGTTTCGGGAAGGCTGAGTTCGAGCACGCCCAGCAAAATGAATAGAAAATTGACGGACATGGTGCCGTCGATTCCGGGCAGTTGCACCTTCAGTCCAGACGCAAGCAGCGCGACGGCCAGATAACAGGCGAATCGCATGAGATCCTGCGATTGCCAGTGCGACAAGGAAAAGCCGAGGACCACTACGCCAATGGACGCAGTGATGCCGACGAATGCCTTCGTCTGAATCGACAGCTCTCCTGCCTCAGCTTTCATCGAAACCCTGACGACTGCGTTTGCCGCTTGCACAGCGCGATACGCAAGGCTCATCTCGCCAAGACGACCAAAATGTCTTTTTGCGAGGTCTACCTGGTACCTCACGGTGCGGGGGGAAGAAAGACGCACCAATTCGACGCGTCGCTCGAATCGTATTGCAAAGACTAGGCTTTCAGAAGCTTACTTAAGTAACCAAGAAGGGTCACACATCCCCTTGACCAGGATGTGAACCGGAGTAAAACTTTCAGGTTTCGCAGTCCTCGTAGTCTAAGGCAGGTTACTTTTGTTATCTCCCCGAAGAATACGTTCCTGTGCGAACAGGTTGGCATGTGTCACCATCGTCCCAAAGCTGGAACCATGCCAACTTCGCGACAAAGTGCGGATCAGTACGGAACACCAGCGATTGCAAGCAGCAGCATCAGCGTGACCCGCCAACCGAATCCCGGAAAGGCCATCTTCGCATGCGATCTGGAGGGGAGAATTTCCGGGTGTAGCCCGGCTTTCGCCAGCTTTCTTGGATACTCACCGGAGGAACTGCCAAGCAGAAATCTCTTTACTCTTTTTCTTCCTGAGGGCAACGGCACTAGAGATAAGAACCAGCTCCGGAACGCGATCCACGCGTGCGTGTCAGCACAGCAGGACTATTCCTCAAAGTTATTGGCGCAGCCCAAGAGTGGAACCGGTGTAACTGTGGAGTTCTCGGCTACGGTTTTATGCGACGGCAAAGCCAACCCAACCTCAATCGTCGGAACCGTGGTACCCGTGGGCGATGGCGGGTCAGGCGTACGTGCTGCCGCGCGTGGCACGGTCTCGCGCAGGATCGATGACACCGAGTTCATTCTAGCCAGCCCGGTGATGCATAAGTTCATGACGCTGGTGGATCGTGTCGCCAGCCACACGGAAACGGTTCTGGTGACTGGCGAGACCGGCACCGGCAAAGAGTTGATTGCTCGCACGATTCACGAGTCGTCGAGCCGCCGCAGCCGCCCTTGGGTCGATATCAATTGCGCCGCGCTCCCGGAAAACCTGGTGGAAAGCGAGCTCTTTGGCTACGAAAAAGGAGCTTTCAGCGGAGCGGATTCGTCGAAGCCGGGACTTTTCGAGCTGGCCGATCGGGGCACGTTATTCCTTGATGAAATCGGCGAGTTGCAACTCCAGACCCAAGTCAAACTTTTGCGCGTGCTCGATGGACAGCCTTTCTATCGTCTCGGCGGCAATCGCAAGATCAAAGTCGATGTGCGAATTGTGGCTGCAACGAATCAGAATCTGGAGGCTGCGGTCAAAGACGGGCGCTTCCGGCAGGATCTCTTCCATCGTCTGGGTCAGTTCCAGCTGCGCGTCCCACCTTTGCGCGAACGTCCGGAAGATATTGTTGCGTTGGCGGAACACTTCCTGCGCCTGAAAGCGCCAAACAAGACTTTCTCAGAACAAGCGATATCGGCGCTGCTCTCGCACCCGTGGCCGGGCAATATCCGGGAACTTCGGAACCTGGTGGCAAGAATGGCGATGGAATCATCCGGATCGGAAATCGATTTCACCAAGCTTAGCGCTGCTCTGACGGGAGAGCCTGCTGCTTTACGCCAGACCGCGTCGATGCCGGTCAGCAATCTCGACAGCATGGAAGAGCAGATGATCATTAAAGCGCTGGAGCGTACGGGCGGACAGCGAACGCAAGCAGCTGAGCAACTTGGGATCTCGCGGCGAACCCTGAGCCGGAAGCTGAAGGAATACAACATCAACTTTGCTCCCGGTGAAACCACAGCCTCTCTCAGCTTTATCAGCAATGAGCAGCAGAAGTTCTTCCGCGCTCGCGTCGACATTCCTGTGACCATCCGCAGCTCGCAAGGCGAAGAGATCCACGTGCGGGGCATGAATCTGAGCACCGGCGGGATGGGGCTGGACGGGCTCAAGGAGCCTTTACGTTTTGCCGGGATGGTAGACGTCAGTTTCGTTCTGCCCGAGAGCGACATCGAATTTCAGGCGAAAGCGCGGCTCATGTGGGTAGGGGACGAAGGCCGTGTGGGTGTTCGGTTTGCCGTCATCGAACCTGCCTTGTTCGAACAACTGCAACACTGGACCAACCGTAAAATGAAAGAAGAAGGTTGGGATTTCCCGATCTAGATGTTGCCTTTCGGCCTCTTAGCTTCCCTGGCTTGCCAGTCCTCGCAAGCGTTCCGCCACGAGTTCAGGAGTGATGTCACGTTGAGGCGAGCCGAGCATCTCGAATCCAACCATGAATTTACGGATCGTCGCCGAGCGTAACAGCGGTGGGTAGAAGTGCGCGTGAAAGTGCCACTCCGGATGACTGTTGTCATCTGATGGCATCTGATGGAATCCCATCGAATAAGGGAACGGGACTTCGAATACCTTATTGTATGTCGCGGTCACGAGATGAAGCATATGCGCCAGCGAGCCCGCCTCCCTTTCAGTGAATTCATTCATACTTCCAAGGTGCCTGCGGCTGCACACCAGGATTTCGAAAGGCCAGACGGCCCAGAAGGGCACGAGGCCAATGAATTCGTCATTTTCGAACACGACTCGAGTCGCCTCGCGCCGCTCCAGAGCGACGTAATCGCAAAGCAGACATTGCTTGTGGGATTTAAAATAAGACTGCTGCGCTCCAAGTTCCTTGAACGGTTCACCCGGGATGGATGCTGTCGCCCAGATCTGGCAGTGGGGATGCGGATTGCTGGCGCCCATCATGGCGCCGCGATTTTCAAATATCTGAACGTAGTTAATCTCTTTCCGCCCGCCGAGTTCGCGAAATTGGCCCATCCACGTGTGCACGACCTCTTCGATATCTGGCAGCGGCATGGTCGCCAGAGTGAGATCGTGGCGCGGAGAAAAGCAAATGACCCGGCAGATCCCGGGCTCGCCTTCGGCTACGATCAGCCCTCGTCCGTCAACATCGATGCGCGTGCGCTCTGTATCGGGCTTCAGAGCGGCGAAGTCATTTTCGAAGACGAACGTCGACGTGTAGGCAGGATTATGAATGCCTCCCGCACGTGAATTTCCCGGACACAAGATAACAGTCCGGATCGTAGGTCGGTTCGGGTGTGGTCTGCAAGGCGAGCCACTTCTCCCTGCCATGGCCGGGTGGCGCGGTGCGGTGAGACTAAGACCCATTCTCCGGTTAACGGGTTCAGCCTGCGGTGCGGATCTTCGCTGAGTTTCAAGCTTTGTCCTCGCTGCATTTTACGATGGATGGACAAAACAGGTGTGCGGGGGAAGATTGAGCGCTAGTCCAAGTTTGGGACAAGAAGCAGGCGTGCACGCCGAACTGTGATTTGGAGCACATTCAGCTACTCGCTGCCGATCTAGCATGGCTGCTGATTCCTAAAGGAGCCGCCATGAGTTCCCCTGAAAAAACTCGTGTCGTTACGTTCTTCTTTTTCTTCCTCGCTCTCATAGCATTCGCTATTCTCTATCGACCGACGAACGCTCTCAGCCATCCCGCTGATCAGAGCAGCGCAACTGTACTTCCGCTTGGGACACCGCTGCAAATCAAGGCGCCGCTAGGATTGCCTCCGGTTCCGATTCCGGCCGATAACCCACCGACTGCAGATACTGTTGCGCTGGGCCGGCGGCTCTATTACGATCCCGTGCTTTCTGCCGACAATACGGTCTCTTGTGCAACCTGCCACGGGCCGCAAGTGGGATTCACAGATACACATCCTGTATCGCTTGGGGTCGGCGGCAAAAAGGGAGCACGTCATTCGCCTACGGTTATCAATTCTGCGTACAACTCCTCGCAATTCTGGGACGGGCGAGCACCCAGCCTGGAAGAGCAGGCAAAAGGTCCGATTGCGAATCCCGTCGAGATGGCCACGACGCATGTTGATGTGGTGAAGCGGCTGCAAGCCGATCCCAAGTACGTGGCTTTGTTCAAACAGGCATGGGGGACGGATCACATCACGATTGAATTAGTGGTGAAATCGATTGCTTCCTTTGAACGAACCGTGCTCTGCGGCAACTCTGCTTTCGACCGTTTCTATTATGGTCATGACAAAAAGGCGCTTTCAGCCGCGGCTCAGCGGGGATTGAAACTCTTTGTGGATCCAAAAAAGGCGAATTGTGAAGTGTGTCACACCATCGGCAAAAACTACGCACTATTCACCGATAATAAGTTCCACAATCTGGGAATCGGGGCCGACATCCATGGAGACATGGTCGATCTCGGCCGGTATGAGCAGACCAAGAATGACGCCGATTGGGGAGCGTTCAAAACTCCAACGCTTCGCAACATAGCCAGCCGGGGTCCCTACATGCATGATGGATCGTTTCCAACCTTAAACGACGCGCTAGGCCATTACATCGGAGGCGGCAACCAGAACCCGCACTTGGACAAGGAAATCCACGCCATTGACTTCCTGAGCTTTGATGAGCGCGCCGACTTGCTGGCGTTTCTGAACTCTCTGTCGGTGACGTTGCCCGAAAACCTTGGTCCGCCCCCGGATCTGGCCGCGAAGCAGATTGCACCGAAGTAGACGATCGTTGCAGAAGAGCAGGACGAGCGAGCCCGCATTTCACATATCGCTGCCTGCATCGGCAGATGAACATCGGCAAACGAAGAGATGCGGCTGCCCGTCGAAACATCGAGGTGCGCGTCCAAAACCCGCTGTCCGAGCGATTAAATCCTCCCTGCCATAGAGCATTCTCTGTCGCTTGGCGATGTCTCGTGGCATAATCTCCGAAACTCTTACGTCGGGTGGACCTATGCGTCGTCTTGTCTTTGTGTTGCTTTTTTGCGGCTTGATTGCAGCGAATTCCAATGCCGCATCTCCGGCCACTTCCAAGCCTCTGCAGATGTATTTCATTGACGTGGAGGGTGGACAAGCCACGCTCATCGTAAGTCCTGCTGGGCAGTCTCTGCTTATCGATACAGGCTGGTCCGGATACGAAGGGCGCGATGCGGACCGTATTGTCTCTGCGGCCCACCAGGCTGGGCTCAAGCAGCTGGACTATGTGTTGATCACGCACTACCACCGCGATCACGTCGGAGGAGTGCCCCAACTCGCCGACGGCATCAAGATTGGAACCTTCGTCGATCACGGCCCGAACCAAGAGGATTCGGACGTCACCCGTACCGACTATGCCGCATATGAAAAGGCAATCGCGGGCCACGCGCACGTCGTCGTGAAGCCGGGATGGGCGCTTCCGATCAAAGGGATGGAAGTGCGGGTTCTTTCGGCTGCGGGAGAGGTCATTAAAGATCCGCTGCCCAACGCGGGCGAAGCCAACTCGTACTGTTCCGCCGAGCCGGCCGCTCCCACCGATAACACTGAGAATGCTCGATCGGTCGGCGTGCTGATCACCTATGGCCATTTCCGTTTTTTGGATCTCGGAGATTTGACTAAAAAGAAAGAACTCGAACTTGCCTGTCCCAACAATCTGATCGGTACAGTCGATCTGTTTCTGGTCACACACCATGGAACCGACCTTTCGAACTCGAAGGCCCTGGTCTGGGCGCTGCATCCGCGAGTGGCAATTTTCGATAACGGTGCCCGCAAGGGCGCCAGCCCGGCCGCGTGGAAGATTGTGCACGAGTCGCATGGCCTCGAAGACCTCTGGCAGCTTCATTACGCGGCCGAGTCCGATAAGGACCACAACATCGATGCCGATCACATCGCGAATGTGAAGGAAAACTGCGAAGGGAAATCTTTCAAGGTCGCGGCCGAAGCCGATGGAAGCTTCACTCTCACCAACACGCGTACCGGCGCGGAGAAAAGCTATCCGAAAAAGTGAGAGCCAGACCTCCGCAATGATTGTGGTCGTGATGGGTGTCGTTGGAGCAGGGAAGACGACTATCGGCAAACTCTTGGCGTCGGAATTGGGTTGGCAGTTTGCGGACGCCGACGACTTCCATCCGGCGTCGAATGTAGAGAAAATTTGCCACGGCATTCCCCTGACGGATGAAGATCGTGAACCGTGGCTTGATCAGCTGCGAGCCGCCATCCTGAAGTGGATTGCGGAGGGACAATCTACAGTGCTGGCGTGTTCGGCACTGAAGCGCAGTTACCGTGCGATGCTGCAGGTCGATCCGCAAGTGCGGTTCGTATACCTGAAGGGAAGTGCAGAGCTCATTGCTGAGCGTCTGAGAGCGCGCCATGGGCACTTCGCAGGCGAGGCGATTCTCGCCAGCCAACTGGCCGATCTCGAGGAACCAGAGGCTGCTTTAAAGGTGGATATCTCCGATACTCCGGAGAACCTTGTGGAACGGATTCAGAAAGCCCTCGGCTTGGGGTAGAATCCTCGCACCGCAGGCACGTCTCTAACCTGCGTCATCGGAACCCGCTTTGGACAGCTCGCCCGACCGCCTGGAATCCGCCGTTATTTCGCGACTGATGTGGCGGCTGATGCCCTTCCTGTTTCTGCTCTACATCGTCGCGTACCTGGATCGCATCAACGTCAGTTTCGGCGTTTTGCAGATGCGGGGTCAGCTCGGACTGAGTGACCGCGTGTATGGCCGTGCTGCTGGCATCTTCTTTGCCGGCTACTTCCTGTTTCAGCTTCCCAGCAATCTGGTACTGGAGAAGTTCGGCGTGCGGCGATGGATCTCAGCACTGATGATCCTTTGGGGAGTCATTTCCTGCCTCATGATTTTTATCCGGGGACCGATCAGCTTTTACAGCATGCGATTTGTGCTCGGAGCGGCTGAAGCAGGATTCTTTCCCGGGATCATTCTCTATATGAAGCGCTGGTTCCCGGCCAGCGCGCGGGCCACCGCCGTGGCCTGGTTCATGACCGCGAATCCGCTCGCCGGGGTGGTGGGCAGCCCAATTTCCGGTTCGCTGCTCGGTCTTCACGGTGGTGGCCTCGCGGGATGGCAATGGATGTTCCTGCTTGAAGGGCTTCCCGCCATTCTGCTGGGCGCCGCCGTTTACGCCACGTTCGCGGACAAGCCGCAGGAAGCGCATTGGCTCAAAGGGGTAGAAAGAGCATGGCTGCTGGAAAAATTAAATAGTGAAGCGCGCTCGGAAACCAAGGTCGACCAATCGGATTTCTGGAAAGTTCTGGTTAGCCCGCGGATCTGGCTGCTTTCGACGATCTACTTTGGGGTTTCGACCACGATGTACGGAGTCACCTTGTGGCTCCCGACCGTCATTCGATCCTTTTCAGGCCTGAGCTATTTCTGGACCGGGATGATCGCCATCCTTCCGTTCCTGGTGGCCGTGCTGGCGATGGTTCTGATTGGAAGCAGCTCAGATCGATCGCGAGAGCGGCGCTGGCACACCGCAATTCCGGCATTCGCTGCCGCCGCCGGATTGGTTGGGGCGGCTTACGGAAATTCGACAGTGGTCGTTGTGGCGGGTATCGGGGTGGGGCTTGCCTTCGCCGAAAGCATGTGTGGACCTTTCTGGGCAATGGCGACCTCGCAGATGGCCGGTCTCTCGGCCGCCGCCGGAATCGCTGTGATCAACTCGCTCGCCAATCTCGGCGGCTACTTTGGCCCCGATATCATCGGATTCTTTCGCACCGAAAACGGCGGATTTCGTGGAGGTTTGCTGTCGATCGCCGCGGTGCTGGTCATTAGCGGCATCGTAGCTTTGGTGGTGGGAAAGAAAACCGAATTCTCACTTCCTGCGTCGAAGTCGTAAGACCGCATCGATCCCGTCCGGTTAATGCCCTAAAGCTTGAGCGGATTGTTTACAATAAGTCTTCGTTCGACTCCCGGTTGGAGAGCCAGCAGAGGCATATAAGGCGATTTGGAACCTTTAAACCACAACTCCAGTGCGGCCCCCACCGTCTACTGGCGGGTTGAGGGCAGCCTTCTAGACCTGACCGTCGTCAGGCCGGTGGCATTCTTTACCTGGAATGCGCAGACCTTTACCGAACGGTTTCGCCGCCGCGGCTTGATCTTCCTGATGGCGGTTCTGCGGCCGTTTCTTTACGCTTCCAACCGCAAATTTGCAACACGCGTAGTGCATAACGTGCTCCGGGGCGTGACCCGTGACCGTCTCGACTTGCTGGGGGAGGAGTTCTTTCAATATAAGCTGAAGCCGCACTTGAAAAAGGAAGGGGTTCAGAAAGTCCAGGAACTTGTGCAGTCGGGCGCAGATGTCGTGCTGGTCAGCCAGGCTCTCGATCATCTGATGCGGCCGCTGGCTCAGTACCTGGGAGTGAAACGAATCGTCGCGAATCGCCTGGAATTCCGGGATGGAGTGGCTACTGGCCGCTTAATCGATCCGGTGATCCGTCCGCGAGGAGCTTTTGCGCCATTTCGCGAGAATATGCCGGATGGCCGGCGCGCCCCCAAGACTTTGGCGCGCCACCTTGATATCTCGCTGGAACAGTTGCACGCTGCTGAAACCCCAGCAGAACGCAAGCCAGTGGTTCCGGTTCGTCCGGTTGTCTACTTCGATGGACAACGACAAGCCCCCGGATTTTCTGTGCGGCAGGCATTCTCAGGCAAACAGGTCATGCTGATCGGCGTCACTGGGTTCATCGGGAAAGTCTGGCTGGCGAATACGTTGCTCGATTTGCCGGAAGTGAAACGAATCTACCTGCTGATTCGGCGGCAGAAGTCGAATCCCGGGGAGCGGCGTTTCGAGAAAATGCTGGAAGACTCGCCGGTGTTCGATCCCCTATTTGAGCGTCACGGCGATGGCCTGCCCGATTTCCTGCGGGAGAAAATCGAAGTTGTGGAGGGCGATGTAACTCAGGCTGGACTCGGTCTGGCGTCTGCAATCGCGCAATTGCTCAAGCAGGATCTGGATCTCGTCATCAACAGTTCGGGATTGACCGATTTCAATCCCGACCTGCGGGATGCGCTGGCGACAAATACGGACGCTGCCGTCAACATTCTGGAGTTTGTCCGCGGATCGGACCACGCCGGCTTGCTGCATCTCTCGACTTGCTATGTGGCGGGCGAGCAGGATGGGCGCGTCAGCGAGAATCTGACTCCCAACTACAACCCGCGCGGGCTCGCCGAATACGATGCCGAACAAGAGTGGCATTCCCTGCAACAATTAATTAAAGAAGCCGACGTTCGAGCTGAAAGTGAAGACGTGACCTCCGGTCTGCGTATGCAGGCGCGTTCCAAAGAGCACGCGGCAAAGGATCTGCAGGGCGCCGCACTCGAGAATCAAATCCGGAAGGGTCGCGTGCGCTGGCTCAAGACATATCTCACGGAAGCCGGTACGCGCCGTGCAAAGGAGTTGGGCTGGCCGAATACCTACACGCTCACCAAGAGCTTGGCGGAGTCGCTCATCGCGAAGTACGGTGCAGGTCTGCCGATTGCCATTGTGCGGCCTGCGATCGTAGAAACTTCCGTGGCCAAGCCTTTCCTGGGATGGAATGAGGGCATCAATACCTCGGCGTCGCTGTCCTATCTATTGGGAACGTACTTTCGGCAGTTGCCCTCGAAAGAGAGCAAGCGGCTCGATATCATTCCGGTAGATTCCATATGCGCGGGCATGACGCTGATCGCAGCTGCGGTGATGGAGCGTCGTCATGAACCGATGTACCAGCTGGCAACGTCAGTGACGAACCCGTGCGATATGGGACGTTCGATTGAGTTAACCTCGCTGGCTCACCGCAAACATTACCGCGCGCAGGAAGGGCTGGAATCCTGGCTGCGCCTGCGGTTTGACGCGATTTCCGTATCCAAAGAACGCTACAACCGGATGTCGGCTCCCGCACAAAAGGCAATCGTGAAATCGATTCAGCGGATCATGTCGCCGCTTCCTCTGAAAAAAGCGCCGCTGGTAAAGACAGAAAGAAATCTCGAACGGGTTGAAAAGTTGATTGAGTTGTTCGAGCCCTTCATTCTGCTGAACGAGCACGATTTCGCCGCCGAAAATATCGAGAAACTCTCCTACGCGCTAGTTCCGGAAGAGCGAGAGCAATTCCGCTACGACACACGTTCTCTCGACTGGTGGGAGTACTGGATCAACATTCACATTCCGGCGTTGCGACGCTGGACCTACCCCTTGATTGAAGGCCGGCCGCTTGAGCCGAGGCCTCCCCGTAGTTTTCAGCTTGCGCCGGCCAACGGAGATGCGGTGAAAACCGGGACCAATGGAGCAACGTGGCGATATTCCTGACCGGGTCAACCGGATACATCGGCGCGCATGTCGCCGCCAACCTTCTGAATACGTACGGCGCTTCGCTGAACTTGTTGGTGCGGGCGCGCGATCCGCAGGAGGCGCAGCTTCGTCTCTGGCGCGCGCTGCAGTTACATCTGCCGTTTCCGCAGTTTCTCGAACATCTTCAGACGAGAGTGCGCATCTTTTGCGGCGACCTTACCTCGTCCGGTTTTGGACTTGGACGCGATGAGTATGACCGTCTCGTACATACCACCGATTCGGTGATTCATTGCGCCGCGTCGCTTAACCGCAAGTCGGAAAAGAGCTGTCTGAACGTAAATTTGCGCGGCACGCTTGAGGTTCTAACTCTGGCGCGCCATGCCGAGCACTATCACGGGCTGCGCCGCTTCAGCGAAGTCAGTACGGTCGCGGTAGCGGGGAAGCGCAGCAACGAAGTGGTCACGGAAGATAATTCCATCGACTGGGATCGCTCGGATTACGATCCTTATGCGCGCACGAAAAAGTTCTGCGAACACATGACCAGCGTGCTGCTCCCCGACACCCCGAAAACCGTGTTCCGGCCAAGTATCGTGCTGGGCGACAGCCGCCATGCGGAAACGACGCAGTTCGACATGGTCAAGGCATTCGTGTTTCTGGCAGGATTGCCAGTATTGCCTTTCAGGCCGACGGACAAGATCGATATCGTCAACGTGGATTTCGTCGCGGACGCGATTGCAACATTGCATCAAAAAGAGCAGCCGAAGTACGACACGTATCATCTGTCTTCCGGAATTGCGTCGCAGACATTTCGTGAATTGACTACAGCGCTGGCGTCAGCGCAGCAGAAACGTAGGCCGATTTTTCTGCCGTTTGCCGAGCGGCCATTTAGCGGCTCGGTAAAGTTTCTGTCGAACCGCAAGGGGCCGGTCGGCCATGGCGCATCCTTGATGAAAGTATTCATGCCTTATCTGGTATGGAACACGGTGTTCGACAACACTCGCGTGACATCGGAACTTGGACGGCGACCAGTGCCGTTCTCCGAGTATAGTTTCCCGCTATTGAAGTTCAGCCGGGAGAATAATTTCGAGTATCAGTACCAACCGTGGCCTGCGGCGAAAGGAGGTACCGCCGCATGATGGACTTCATTCTGGAAGCCTGGGTCAGCGGAAATATTGAACGCGCCAAAGCGAAATGGATGCTGGGCGGCAATACTCCGTGGCAGCTGGGCGAAAAGCTGAAGCTGCTGTTCGCCGGATACAACGGCACGCGCAATATGGGATCGGACGTACGCGTCGAGGAAATGCTGCGCCAGATTCGTCACATTCTAGGCGCAGAGCGCGTGGACTTCAGTGTAATGAGCCAGAACTTCGATTTTTCGAAGGGATATTTCGAAGGCACAACCCAGGTTCACCTTCCCGACATTTTTCCACCATTCCTTTCCAATGAGGTGCCGAAGCATCACGGAGTGGTCGCCTGCGAAGGCTCGATGTTCAAGAGTAAATTTGCCAACGCGCTGACCACGATGATGATTGGCTCACTGGGTATCGCCGCAGTTGAGAATAAGCTGTCTGTGGGCTACGGCGCCGAGGCGGGCCACATGGATCCGCTGGTTGCGAAGATGTGCGGCCGCTACTGCAAGAATTCCCTGGTCATCACGCGCAACGAAGAGTCGCGGAGAATCTTGAGCGAGCTTGGGAGTTCCCACCCAACTTGGGACGGACACAGCGTGGACCTTTGAGCCACGTCCCGCGGAGTACGGGCAAAGCGTCCTGCGGCAGGTCGGCTGGGACGGTCATACTCCGGTTCTGGTCGTTTGTCCGATCAATCCTTTTGAATGGCCGGTGAAGGCATCGGTGGCGAAATACGCGGTGCACTCTCTGACTGGCGCATACAAAGAGAGTCACTATCGAACGGTGTATTTTCATAATTCCGGTCCGTCGGCGGATCGCGCCTATCAGCACTACCTGACCTCTATCGCCAATGCGGTGGATGCTTTCCGCAAGCAGCGGAAGATCTTTGTGATTCTGGTGGCGACGGAGCGCCTGGACGCAAGGCCAGCCAATCGCATCTCGGAAAAGCTTGGCGGAGTGCCTGTTTTGAGCTCCGACCAGTACAACATGTACGAACTGGTCAGCATTTTGCGCTCGTGCCACATGATGGCTTCGTCTCGCTACCACGGAATCGTCACTTCCATGCCAGCGCTCGTGCCGTCCGCCGGAATTACCATGGATGAGCGCATCCGCAACTTGATGCGCGAGCGGGGGCATCAGGAGTTGCTGACCAACGTGGACGATCCGGACCTCGAAGAGAAACTGCTGGCCGCGCTGAACGTGTTGGCTACGGACGGTGAGCGTATCTCAGACGGAATTGCCCGGACAGTGGTGAAGAATTTGAAAGTCATGGCGCAGATGGGAGTCTTCTTCGAAGAGGAAGTCCAGCGGCGGTATCCTGAATTTCCCACGCGCACAGGCGAATGGAGTTGGGAAGACTATCTGCCGCCGATGAACTCGTCATTGCGGCAGTTGATTTCCGCGTATAGTTAGTCCTTTCAGTCCCAGAAAACAGAGATGCCTTTCGTCGGAGAAATATTTTCGCAACTCAAGTCTGCGCCCAATACCACGGTGCTGCAGGAGATCCGCGATGGACAAGTCACAGGCGTGACTGGGCCCGAGCTGCTGGAGATGGTGCGTAAGGCGCGAACATTTCTCGCGTCCAAAGGACTGAAAAAAGGCGATCGGTGCGGACTGCTCGCCGCGAATAGCATTCGCTGGATCGCCATGGATCTGGCTGCCATGGCTGAAGGGCTGATCGTCGTCCCGTTGTATTTCCGGCAAGCGCCCGCCGAACTCGTCGCCATGATGAAAGACAGCACGCCAGCTCTCGTCTGCTGCGGCGATGCGACGTTGCGCAGCGGAATCCAGCAATCATGGGCCGACGCGCCACCGCATTTCCTGTTTGACGAGATATTCGCCGGAGTGGACGGCGTCCCGCTCGATCGCCCTCAGGTGCGTGACGAAGATCCAGTGACGATCATCTATACGTCGGGGACATCCGGAGAAGCGAAGGGCGTCGTGCTTGCCGCCGCGAATGTCGGATTTATGCTCGGCTGCACATCGGCGCGCCTCGACGAACTGATGGGCAGCCGCAGCGGGCAGGATCGTGTCTTTCACTATCTTCCATTCAGTTTCTGCGCGTCGTGGATCGCCGTCCTGACATTCATGCTGCGCGGTAGCCTCGTGACATTGAACTCGGATCTAACAAAGATCGCGAGCGACATGCCTGCAGTAGCGCCCCACTATTTCCTGAATGTGCCCCAATTACTGGAGCGCATGCGCCGTGCGGTAGACGAACAGATTGCCAAAAAGGGCGGCATCGGGCTGGCCATCTATAGCCGCGCGAAAGCTGACTGGATCAGCACGCAGGGTGCAGGCAATTCTCTAGGGCTCTGGCTGGCGGGGAAATTGGTCTTCCCAACCATTCGCAAGAAGATGGTCGGCGAAAATCTGAAAGCTTTGATCTGCGGGTCGGCCCCGCTGACACCTGAGACTCAGGACTACTTTCCGCATGCTCGGAATTCCGGTGCTGCAGGTATACGGTCTCACCGAGACCACGGGCATTTGCACGATGGACGATCCGAATAATCCCGTGCCTGGACGAGTCGGGCCCTCGATTAGCGGCATCGAGATGAGGCTGGCGGAAAACGATGAGATCGTGGTGCGTGGTCCGAATGTGTTCCCGGGGTACTGGAATCGTCCGCAGCAGACCGCCGAAGTACTTCGTGATGGATGGTTCCACACCGGCGATCAGGGCGAAATGGACGCAAGCGGAACCTGGCGCATTGTGGGACGAATCAAGAATTTAATCGTGCTCGGATCAGGACACAAAATCGCTCCAGAGACCATTGAAGAAGAAATTGCCAAGCATCTTCCGACAGCGCAGCAGGTTGTAATTGTGGGAAACGGACGTGGCTATCTTTCGGTGATTGTGACCGGGAATGTCACTAGAGAAGGAGTCCAAGGTGCGTTGGATGCTGTGAATCCGCAACTGCCGCACTATAAACAGGTGCGGGCATTTCACATTCGTCCAGAGGCCTTCTCGATCGACAACGGCCTGCTGACCGCGAACGGCAAGCTCAAGCGCGACTTGATTTCCACTCGCATGAAGAACGAAATTGACGACATGTACCGGACGGTGAAGACTGCATGAACACCGGGTCAAACAGAGCCAGCAAAACGATGTCGTACGAGTTCAAGGGCGGAACCGTCGAACTGGTTCTGCACCGTACGCCGTGCAACGAGATCGGCTCGCAGTCACTCGAAGAACTCGAATCGTTTTGCGATGCGCTTCACCAGGCTGGACAAAATGTCCATGCCGTCATCATCCATAGTGATCTGAAGTGTGGATTCTCGGCCGGGGCGGACCTGCGCGAGCTCTATGAACGTTCGCAGTCGATGCAGAAGGAAGAAGCTGCGAAGGGCATTCGGGAGTTTCTGGAGCGGATTCATCGAGTCCTCAATATGATTGATGCAGCTCCAGTGACCACGATCGCGGCGGTCAACGGCGTAGTCTTTGGTGGTGGTTTTGAATTGGCATTAGCCTGTGATCTGATCATCGCGGATAAGACGGCTCGCTTCGCTTTTCCGGAGTTGAGATTGGGATTGATTCCCGGATTCGGTGGGATTCCGCGGCTGAAGCGCGATATCGGCAATGCCGTGGTGCGCGATCTTCTACTGACTGGCCGAAGTTTCAATGCCACAAAAGCTCAGCAGATCGGGCTGGTCAGTCAGGTAGTGTCCGAAGGAGAGGCGCTACGCGCGGCGCAAGCCACCACTGCCCAGATTGCCAAATTTGACCGGGCCACATCGGCGGCGGCGAAACAATTTATCAAGCCGATTCTGCATGAAGAACTGAGGCGAGAGATCGACATCTTCTGCGATTTGTTCTCGAGGCCGGCGGTGCAGGCTGGGCTCAAGAAATTCGTGGAAAGCAAAGATTCTCAACCCTATTTGCCTTAGACGCCCGTAGCCGGATTAAAGTAAATATTTATGCCAACGACCGATCAGACGCTAACCGAGATACTCAATCTGGCAGCCGCTCACTTCAAAGTGCCGCGCGAGAAACTCTCTCCCGATGACGATTTCTTCAAATCGCTCGGCATCGACAGCCTGCAAACGCTCGACCTGTTGACGAAACTGGAGAATCATTTTCACGTCGAGCTCCCGGACTACGAACTGCAGGGTGTGACCGATTTCCGCACATTGGCGGGCAAGATTCAGGCTCGCTTGTAGACACGATTGATCCCGAATTGTTGATTGGCAGGGAACATCTCTGCTGCCGGCACGCGGAGTTGTTCAATCGGCAATCTACAATCTAGAATCAGCAATTTCGCCATGCTCGATCTTCGTCAGTACACATGCCTGGGTGCGGCACTGCGCGATGCGCTTGATCGCTTCTCGTCCGAGGTGTGCCTGATCGAAGCCGAGCGCGATCGCGAGAAGCTGCGGCTGACCTATTCCGACTTCAAAGAAATTGCCCTGCCTCTGGCTCGTGCGCTCGAAGACGCCGATTTTGATCCCGACGACCGTGCTGCCATCATCATGACGAATCAGTCGAAGTGGCTGATTTCCGCTTACGCAATTTTCTATTGCGGCGGCGTCGTGGTTCCGCTCGATTACAAGCTCACAGCAGCTGAGCATCTGCAGCTTCTCGCGCATTGCAAGGCTGAAGTGCTGATCGTCGAGTACCACCTGTGGCGCGCGATGATGGCGGCGCCGGAGTTCCAGAACATCACCACGAAGATCGTGCTGGTGACGGAAGCTGCGCTCGGCGCCGACTTGGCCGGAGCCTTCCGCTGGGAAGATTTCAAGCGGAAAGGTGCGCCGGACTTTGTCATGCGGCAGAAAGATGATGTCGCGTGCATTGTGTATTCCTCAGGAACGGGTGGCCGCCCCAAAGGTTGCGTGCTGACTCACGAAAATTATCTGGAGCAATGCCGATCGCTCACAGCGTGGTATCCGTTCTGGCCGGGAGTGCGGTATTTGAGCATTCTGCCCACGAATCATGCGATCGACTTCATGGTCGGCTTTATCGGTCCATTCGTTTGTGGCGCATGTGTCGTGCATCTGCGGACACTGCGGCCTGAGTTCGTGCGCGACGCATTCGTTCGCTACCGCATCACTTATGTTTCTCTGGTTCCAATGATTGTGAAGAATCTCGAGCGCGGATTGCGCGCGAAGTTCGACGAGTTGCCGTCATGGAAGAGAGCAATCCTCAATTCGATGATCGCGGTGAACCGAGTCCTTACTCGTCGCCGGCCCAACGTGAAGCTCAGCCGCATGCTGCTCCCGAACATTCATAGAGGTTTCGGAGGAGAACTGCTGGCACTCATCACGGGTGGCGCCTTCATGGAACCCTCGACCATGCAGTTCTTCTACGATCTCGGGGTTCCGGTCGTGAACGGATATGGTCTCACCGAAGCGGGCACGGCTCTGACGCTGAACGATCTCAAGCCGTTTCGAGCTGACACAGTCGGCAAACCGCTGCCTGGAGTTGAGCTTCGCATCCTGAGCCCTGATGCAGATGGTGTTGGAGAAGTCGCGGTCCACAGCAAGACCGTGATGTCACATTATCTCGATGATCCCGAACTCACGCTAGAGACCATTGTCGACGGCTGGTTGCTTACCGGCGATCTCGGACGCTTCGAACGGCATGGACATTTGCAGCTCTTCGGGCGGAAGAAGAACATGATCGTCACCGAGGGTGGGAAGAACATCTACCCGGAAGATATCGAAACGGTATTCGATGGACTGCCGGTGAAAGAGTACGCGGTCTTCGCCGCGAACTACATTTGGCCGACGAAGGAACTGGGCCGGGAAGGGCTGGTTCTCGTGATTCGGCTGGAGCCAAACCAGAAATTCGAGAGCTCACTGTTGAACGATATCTCAGAGAGTAATCGAACCCTTCCTGACTTCAAGCGTGTCGGCGGATATCTGGTCTGGGATAAAGATTTCCCTCGCACAGCTTCCATGAAGATCAAGAGACAAGTGCTGGCCGAAGAAATTGCAAAATCAGTGCAGCGAACTGCAGTCGTACAGCTGTGACCGTCGAGTGGATTGAATCTTGGGGCGAAGCTATCTAGCCATTGTGAATCCGGCCGCCGGAGGCGGAAAGACCAGGAAGTTGCTTGGTCCCGCGCTCGAACGTCTGCGCGCCGGTGGAATTGTGATCGACACGGCCGAGACCAGCGCAGCCGGTCAGGCAACGGCAATGGCGCGCGAGGCATATCGGCGCGGTGTCCGGAACTTTATCGCGGTCGGCGGCGATGGCACATCGTACGAGATCGCCAATGGACTCTTTCCGGAGGCGTTGGACGATGGACCTCCTGCCCTCGGATTCCTGCCTCTCGGCACGGGAAATTCCTTTCTGCGAGACTTCAGCGACCGGGGCGTCGAACACGCAATCGAGTCGCTGCTAGCCGATCGAGTACGTGCTTGCGATGTGCTTCGGATGCGGCACCGTTCTGGCACAATCTATTACATCAACTTGCTAAGCATGGGCTTCTCGGCGGATGTGGCGACCCTTCGCGCGCGCCGTTTCAGCAATTGGGGAGAACTTGGTTACTTCACTTCAATCTTTCTCACCCTGACTAGATTCAAGCGGCGTCCGTTTCCCGTTCGGGTCGAAGGGCAGGAGGCGTTCGACGATCGCCGATGCCTGTTCGTCACTTTCAACAACAGCAAGTTTACCGGCGGCACGATGATGATTGCCCCTAAAGCTGAGGTGAATGACAGCCTGGTCGAATACGTACGCTGGGGCCCGATCGGAAGACTTGGGCTGATCCGCAACCTTCCGGGGCTGTACGATGGCACGCACATCGAGCATCCGCTGGCGGAGCGTCGGTCTGTCTCCAAGGTTGAGTTCAAACTGGATGCTCCGGTGGATGTCATGGTCGATGGCGAGGTGCTCTCGTTGCACTGTGAGGAACTCGACGTGCTGCACGGCGCCTTAAACGTGGTTGCCTGACCGGCGTGATATAAGAAAAGCTATGTCTGAGGATCGACGAAAGCGGCAGCAGGAACGGCAGGGCATTCAGGAAAGCAAAAGCAATCGATGGTTGCTTTATACCGGTCTTGTGATTCTCTTTGCAGGGGCCTTCTTTGGCGGCCGCTACTACAAGGATCACAAGTACGATTCATTCGCTCGCTGCCTTGCCAGCAAAGATGCCAAGATGTACGGACTGTACTGGTGTCCACATTGTGCCGAGCAGAAAGAGATGTTCGGTGCGGCATTCCACAATGTCAACTACGTCGAGTGCGCGATCAAAGATAAGCCGGGCGAGCTGGCACCCGCGTGCAAGGCGGCTGGCGTAAAACTCTTTCCCAGTTGGCAATTCAGCGGTGAGCAGCCGAAAGAAGGCGTGCTGTCCCTTGAGGCTTTGAGCGACAAAACCGGATGCAGCTTGCCGTGAGCGCTGCTTCGGCTCGTAATGCTGCGCTGTTTGGGATCATCGCCGTCCTGTCTTTGGCAGGAATCGTCGATTCCGCAATTTCCCTTCAACGCCACTATGCCAAGTCGGCAACCAACTTCTGCGATTTTACCCAGAAGTTCAGTTGCGACATCGTGAACCGCAGCGAATATTCCACGATAGCCGGCATCCCTGTCGCCGGGATTGGAGTCGCCGGATATGCTGCTTTATTCGTGTTAGGAACCTTCCTGAAGGCGCGACCGGAGACGCCAACTCGACTTCTAGCCGCCTCTTTGGCGGGCTTGGCTTTCGCGCTGTATCTGACCTATATCGAGGCCTACGAACTGACGACCTGGTGCATCTTGTGCCTGATATCGCTCGGGCTGATTTCTCTGATCAGCTTTTTAGCGGTATTCGTCAAACTAAGAAGCCGCGCATGAAGCGATCTGCCGTTGTATCCTAGAAACCACTTTGCCGGATGGAAGAAATCCAGAAAACTGAAAACTTCGACGCCGCAATGGCCCCCAACGTGATCCGGGTGGACGCCGCAACCGGCGATCTCCGTCTTCATGAATTTCCGAGCCGTACCTTCCGTAACACACGCTTCCTGCGGGTGTGGCTGCCGCCGGGCTACGATCAGGACGAGAACTCCAGCCGCCGCTATCCGGTTCTATATCTGAATGACGGCCAGAATCTCTTTGAGCCGTCGACTTCTTTTACCGGAGTCGAGTGGGGCGTCGATGAAACCGCGGACCTTCTGATTCGCGACAGAATTGTTCCGCCCATGATCATCGTCGGCATTGATCATGCCGCCAAGGACCGTTTTCGAGAATACATGCCGTATCGTTCGCTACAGCCGATGATGCTGCGCGTGCAAGGGCAGCGCTATCCGAATTTCCTGATCAAAGAAGTAATGCCATTCGTCGCCCGCAATTATCGAGTCGCATCAGGGCCAGAGAACACCGGCCTCGGCGGTTCGTCGTTGGGTGCATTGATTTCGCTTTATACCGCTGCGGTGCGGCCTGGAATAATTGGGCATCTGCTGCTGGAGAGCCCGTCTTTATGGGCTTCGAATCGCCAGATGATCCGCGAGAGCCGCGAAATCAAGCACTGGCCTGAACGGATTTTTCTAGCCACGGGAACGGCTGAGGCCGGCCGTGCCGACCGTGACCGCAGTATGGTCGATGATGTTCGAGAGTTGGCGGCGATTTTCACCCGCGCTGGTCTGGGTCAAAGTCGACTTCGGTTGTTTGTTGATGAAGGAGCCACTCATCACGAATCCGCTTGGGCCCGGCGTTTCCCCGGCGCGTTAACATTTCTTTTCGGAAATCAGCCGTCATAGTTCGGTGCGGAGCACCGGGGCGCTCGCCAGGATTCCAGTCGTTTGCGGCTCTCGGCATCCGGTTGTCTGCGTGATCAGGTAAGCCACCGCACCCATTGCCACCACTGAAAGTTGAACGTGTGTCCATCGTGCAAACGGGCCGATGAGTGGAAGAAAGTACACGAGATAAAGCAGCGTGCCCATCAAGTTGGTCTGTCGCGTGTGCGGTTGGCCAACGAGCCAGTCCGCCAAGAGCAGAATTGCCGGAGCAAGAATGACCAGATCGTAAACCGTGAGGTGTGGAGACACCAAGACCGTCGCCAGCAATAGCATCGAAAACCGTTGCGGCCACGCTGCCGAGTCCTTCCAGACCTTGATCGTCCAAGCGATCACCATGACCGCGCTGATCACATACAAGGTAGTCGATACCCCGTTCCATGCGATCAACATCGACCAGAACGTTCGCAGACAGTGAGTTTGATAGGGACGAGGCTCGAGCATCGCGGATAGAGCCCTGACCTTCCATAGAGTATGAAACCAGGCGCGCAGAGGTTCGATCCCGTAATAGAGGACTCCGATCGACATCTCAGCCAGCGCAGAAAGACTTGCACCGAGAACGACCTTCCACGCTCCGATTGCGATAAAAAGTACGGCCGCGGCTACTCCCAATTGCGGTTTGAAAATTAAACATCCGAGGGCAAGCCCCGCAAGGAAATCATGCCGCTTACGTAGAAGCAAAAAGAAAACGGCAAAGCAGGCGAGCGCTAGAGCGGAGGTCTGTCCCCATGCGATCAGGTGGAAGAAGGCCGGGTATCCCACAGCGAGAATAAAAACAGTGACGCCGTAGGCCTTCAGATTTGGACAGAGTCGCCAAATGCTGTAGCAGCAAAGAGCGTAAACGACTGCACTGCAGAGCCACCAGAACGCCAGGGCACTTTCGTACGACAGATGCGCGAAGGGCATGAATAGAATCGAGACCTGCGGCGGATAGAGCGGCAAATAGCGAATGCCGGTTGCTTCGGGAACCTGCCGAGCCGCTAAACTGGCCTGTGCATTGATGTCATACAGGTCGGCTCCGCGTTGTTCCATCGCCAGCGATCCCAGCGTATAGAAGTGAAGAAAATCCGTTCCCTTGAGATTGCCATTCCGGTCGCGCATGCCTGGGGTGGCGAGGGTCCAAATGTAAAGAGACCACAGCGTCAGCGCAAGCAGAAATCCGTGCGCGCGCAGACGCCGCACTGTCAGCCAACTCCCACAGCGATCAGAGAATGTCAGGAAGCTTTCACCTCAATTGGAAGGATATGGCTTCAGCGATGGTGGAGAATCATCCCCAGACACCAGCCATGCGCGCCGGCTACTGAAATAGTGAAGCAACTCTTGATTGCCTTGCTTGCCCATGTCGCGCGCCCAAACGATTCGTGCTCGATCGATGTCAGGTGCGTTGTAGATCCAGTCGCCGTCTACATCGTGGTTCGGTCCATAGGTTACGATGACAAGGTGGTCTCCCGGAAGTTTTTTGAGCTGGTCCATGACTGCCACACGGTCTAGATTGCCTAATGGCCAATGCGGCTCCATCGGGGCATGTGCCACAATCCCCACCAACCGAAGGCAAATCATCCCGATACAGACGATGGGCACGCTGCGGACGAGAAGCCGACCCGCAGGAAATCCATGGCGCTGCCACAGACGCAGATGTCGCAGGCACTGAACCAGCGGAAGATAAAGCAGACCTAGAGCGGGAGCGATAGAAAAGGCGAAGGTCCACGTCTCCACAAGACACCCTGCAGCGAAAACGGCGCAAGCTATAAGAGCAAGGCGCATCCGTCTATCCCTTATGATCCAGGGGAATGCAAGCAGCGGTAAAGAAAAAGCCGGACCTACAAGAATTCGCCAGAGTTGCAGAATCTTATTGCAAGTTCGCCTCGTAAATCCCAGAAGCGTGTGACCTTCGTTAAACTGGTCGACTTCCCATCCAGCGTAGAAATCTCGCATAACCGCATGATGATATTGCGGAACCGCTCGCTTCGAGAAAAACAGAAAGTAGGGGGCCACTGCATACGTCTCGCGGTTGACCTTGTAGGTCATGAGAAATGGACTGCCTGTGACCCGCCAGTAGTAATAACCCATCCCCGCGGCCGAGATCATGAGGATGCACGTTGCAGGCAAAAACAGGCGACGAAACAGTTGCTGCCACGGCGGCAGGCGCCTGCCCCTTATCCAAACAAGGAAGCCAGCGCCAACTGCGATACTGAAAAGAAGTCCCTCATAGGGACGGCTGTTGGCCATCATCACCAGGCCAAGCCCGACGAGCGCTCCATGCCAGACACGCGGATTTGCGCGCAACCGCGGTATTGCCCCCAAGATCAGCAGCCCTCCGGTCGCGGCCAGCGCGGGACACCAGTAGCTGTTCATCCAGTAGCTGAATGTAGAGAAGCGAAGTACTGCGAGCATCGCGCCGAATAAGGCCCAACCTGGAGGAAACCACGCCTGCAACATCCAGCAAAGCGCAGCGCACATCGCCCCCGTCATCAGCCAGACTCCGATCCAGGCGTGCCCAAGCAGTATGCCCGCTGCCATTACCAGTCCCTGTCCTGGTGCATACATCGACATGTAAGTGGGGCGCTGAATAATCTGGAAACTTTCGAAGTGGACCCACATCGGGTGAGTCGGATTGGTCAGGCGGCCCGAAGCGAAAGTGTGTGCAGCAAGCAGGTGGCTGTACTCATCATTCCAGGCGGGGAGCGGAATTCCGAGCACTGGCGTGAGCGCCAGACGGATGCTCAGCGTCGCCCCAAACACAAAACAAACCGCCATTACTCGTCTGCGGGAGAGGCGATAGAAGAAATCGTTGACGCGAGTGAGAAACTCCGAGTTGATGACGTGCTTCGGACGAAGGCTGATCCAAACTGAACCGAGCACCATGATTGCTTCGATGATCGTAAGCAACCACGGTGCAATATGCCGGTACAGTGCAATCATGCGAGTGTGGGCAGGCAGGACAACATATTCCGGGGCCCTTATTTGCTGGCGACTTCGCCGATTTCCTCGAATAGTCCGTTGGCGATGTCGATCATCTCCGCATCGACCACACGGTTCTTCGAGATAGCTTCCTTCAGCGTAATGGAGACGATCTTGTTCGAGCGCAGCGCGGCCATGCAGCCGAATTCGCCGCGATGCACCATGTCGATCGCTCCCAGGCCATAACGAGTCGCCAGCACGCGATCGAACGCGCTGGGCGATCCGCCACGCTGAATATGGCCTAAAACTACGGCGCGGGTTTCAAATCCGGTGCGCTGCTCAATCTCACGCGCGAGAAGGTTCGCAATTCCACCCAGCTTGGCATGGCCAAATTCGTCCTTGCCCATGTCTTGCACGACCGGAGCACCCGACCCGGTCGCGAACTTGGCGCCTTCGGCTACCACGATGATGGAGAAGTAGCGACCGCGCTCGTGACGCTGGCGGATCGATTCGGCGACTTTATCGACGTTGAAAGGCCGCTCCGGAATCAGAATTGCGTCAGCGCCGCCGGCAATACCGCTGTAAAGGGCGATCCACCCCGCATCGCGCCCCATCACTTCGACGACCATGACGCGGTTGTGCGCTTCCGCTGTGGTGTGAACGCGGTCAATCGCCTCGCATACGATGTTGCATGCAGTGTCGAAGCCGAAGGTGTAGTCGGTCCCGCCCAGATCGTTATCGATCGTCTTCGGCACTCCGACCACGTTAACGCCCTTTTCGTGCAACTTCTGCGCGACCGAGAGAGTATCGTCGCCTCCGATCGCGATCAGCGCATCAATTTTGTTCTTCTGAATTGTCGCAATGCAGCGATCGAAGCCATCCGGACGCTTGGAAGGATTGGTGCGCGAGGTACGCAAAATGGTGCCGCCGCGGGGGAGAATGCCGCTGACCGCGTCTAGATCGAGTTCCATGCTGTGATCTTCGATCAGGCCCCGCCAGCCCTCAAGAAAGCCGATGAACTGATCTTCGTAATGGAAAAATCCCTTGCGGACGACGGCGCGAATGACCGCATTGAGCCCCGGACAATCTCCACCGCCCGTTAGAATACCAACTTTCATCGTGTGCTCCTCGCTAAGGATATGAGTTCGCGATAAATCCTCAGAATGCACCCCGGACGCAGGGGTAGGATGAAATGGCCCAGACTCGAGGGTTGCAATCGTTCGGAGAATTCAGGGTAACACCAAAGTCGGAGAAGCCGAAATGTGGCGGAAGTCGCTCGGCGCCTGCTTTGGCGATGGAAAGCTTAACGCCGGAAGGCCGAATCTGCGTTGTGCGCAGCGTAGGTGGATTCTCCTTGCTCTTTCTTGATCGAGAGGATTTGAATGCGACTCCGATCGCTATCCACATAGCATCGGACTCGCACCAAGGTGCCTTCGCGTCCTTTTAACATCTCGGAATTGCTGACAGTCCACTCCGAGTCCAAGTCAGTCAGAAGTTTCCTGCCATCATTGCTGACTCTGCCGTAAACCAGCAGCGTCTTCGCAGCAGAAGATGGAGCGTCCGGCTTTATTCGATTGGCTTTTTCTTGCGCAAAACTCAGGGCGGAGAGTAGAAGCGTCACAGTCACAGTCGCAATCATCAGTCTTTTCATCGCAGACCCCAGTGCGTGAAATTGAACAAGCAATAAACTTTCTCCGGGGTAATCGTACAAGTGGAATCCCGCTCCGCCGAAATTCAAAATTCTTATGGGACGTATTCAAATCCTCGTGGCTGGGGTTGTGCCGATTTTAGGTAATCCCGATGGTGGGGATTGCGCCGCCGCCTCAGATTCGACACAATGCTCGACGAATGAAGAAGCTTATTTCCATACTCGGGTGGGCAGCCATCGCTTTACTGGCGGCTACGGCGGTTGGCGTGATCGCGGTACGTCGGTCGGAACCGATCAATGCTCTCTGGCTGGTCACCGCGGCGACATGCTGCTACGCGCTTGGATACCGCTTCTACGCCAGTTTCATCGCGGCGAAGATTCTGGCCGTCGATGCTCTCCGCGCTACCCCTGCTGAGCGCCTCGAAAACGGCCGCGATTTTCTGGTTACAAATAAGTGGGTGGTTTTTGGCCATCACTTCGCGGCCATCGCGGGGCCGGGACCACTGGTGGGCCCGGTACTCGCCGCTCAGTTTGGATACCTGCCCGGAACGATCTGGATTCTGGCCGGTGCCGTCTTCGCCGGCTGCGTGCAGGACTTCGTCATTCTGTTGTTTTCCGTTCGGCGCGATGGCAAATCGCTGACGGAGATGGCCAAGGAAGAAACCGGCGTCATTGGAGGCGTCGTCGCCTATGCGGCAGTCATCGCCATCCTGATCATCCTTTTGGCCGTGGTTGCCTTGGTGGTAGTGAATGCCCTGAAAGACAGTCCGTGGGGAGCGTTCACGATTGCGATGACGATCCCGATCGCGCTTCTGATGGGTGTTTACTTGAGGCGCATTCGTCCCGGGAAGGTTCTGGAAGTTTCCGCTTTAGGATTCATTCTCGTGCTGCTGGCGATCTGGGGCGGCCAATGGGTTTCGCAAAATCCTGCGATGGCTCAAGTATTTAGTCTGCGGGCGACGACGCTTGCGATCTCCATCATGGTGTACGCCTTCGCGGCTTCGGCCGTCCCCGTTTGGCTGCTGCTCGCACCGCGCGACTATCTCAGTACGTTCGTAAAGCTGGGAACCATAGGTCTTCTCGGGCTCGGGATTGTTGCGATCCATCCGATACTGCACATGCCTTCTCTTACCCGTTTTGTCGACGGCACGGGGCCGGTTTTTGCTGGGAAGTTGTTTCCATTCGCCTTCATCACCATCGCCTGTGGGGCTATCAGCGGATTTCATTCGCTGATCTCAAGTGGAACTACGCCAAAGCTGATCGCGCGCGAAACCGAGACGCAAATGGTTGGCTACGGCGCCATGGCAGCGGAATCCGCGGTTGCCGTGATGGCCGTCATTGCAGCCTGTGTACTGCAGCCAGGCGTCTACTTCGCGGTGAACAGCCCATCGGGCATCGTCGGACAAACTGCAGCCGCGGCAACGACGACAATCTCAAACTGGGGATTTCCTGTTTCCGCAACCGAAATGCAAGCGCTCGCCAACTCTGTGGGCGAGCAGACATTGTTCAATCGCACCGGAGGTGCCCCGGCGTTCGCTCTGGGGATGGCCCGTATTTTCTCGCAGAGTCTGGGTGGATCCAAGGTGATGGCACTGTGGTATCACTTCGCCGTCATGTTCGAGGCCCTGTTTATTCTGACGATTCTTGATGCCGGCACTCGCGTAGCTCGCTTCATGATCCAGGACGCACTGGGACACATCTACAAACCCCTGGGCCGGACAAGTTGGTACCCATCCATTCTGACCACCAGCGCCTTGATTGTTGCATCGTGGGGATTCTTTTTATGGCAGGGCGTCAAGGATCCGCTGGGCGGGATTAATTCTCTCTGGCCTCTCTTCGGGATTGCCAATCAGTTGCTCGCGACGGTCGCTTTGTGCGTTGCTACGACCATCATCATCAAGATGCATCGCGCCAAATACGCCGCCGTAACCCTGGTGCCTCTGCTCTGGCTGGTTGCAGTAACGTTCACGGCTTGCTGGCATAAAATTCTGGATCCCAACCCTCGCGTCGGCTTCCTGGCGCAGGCGCACGCTTTGGGAACGGGGCCGGCGACTGCGGCAACTGCGCGGTTGATCTTGAACAATCGGCTTGACGCCGCCGTGACCGCCGCGTTGGTAGTTATGGTGACCCTGGTCCTCCTTGAGTCAGCACGCCAGTGGATCGCGATCCTCAGCGGTCGCGCCGAAGGACGCGTCATGGAGGCTCCGTTTGTGATGACCCGCCTTGCCGAGGAGAGCTTATGATTCGCCTCATCGCCACATTCCGTATCCTTTGGGCTGCTCTCCGCGAGATATTCGACGAGGCCTCTTATAGCCGATTCCTGCAGCGTTCCCAACTACCGTCTTCGCCGGCTGCCTATGCGGCCTTCTGCCGGGACCGAGAGTCGACCCGCGCACGACACACCAAATGTTGTTGAAGATTTGCATTGCGTTTACTATCCAATCGCTAGAGCGTTTTGACATCCAGGAAGATTCACGAGCACCGCAAATCTATGAAATACAGACTTCCGCTATCCGCATTCCTATTCCTGGTCCTCTCTGCATCGGCATGGGCGCAGGGCGATCCCAGCATTCAGACCATGCGTCCGGTGATCCGCGGACGCCACGCCGCTGTTTCGTCCATGAAAGCTGAGGCGACGGAAGCCGCTCGCCGCATTCTCGACGCCGGAGGCAATGCCTTTGACGCGGCTGTCGCCGGTCAGGCCGCCCTCGCTGTAACCGACTTTTCCCTGAATGGCGTCGGCAGCGATGCCGTTCTGCTGGTTTACAACGCGCGCGAAAAGAAGGTTTATTCGATCAACGCCGAGCCTCGCGCCCCTAAGCTAGCCACCATCGAGTGGTACGAGAAGAATAATGGAGGCAAGATCCCTGAGAGTGACGGCCTACTCTCCGGAGGCATTCCGGGAGTCGTCGATGCCTGGTTTATTTTGCTGGATCGCTGGGGAACCATGAGCTTCGAACAGGTGCTGCAACCAGCGATCGATCTTGCTGAAAACGGTTTTCCTCTCAGCGAACTTGGGGCTTCCTACATTGCCAATACGAAGAAGATTCGCAAATACCCGACGACGACGAAAATCTATCTTCCAAACGGGCAGCCGCCGAAGGCGGGAGATATTCTCAAGAATCCGGATCTCGCACGCACCCTGAAGAAACTGGTTGAGGCCGAGAAAGCCAGTCGCACAAAAGGACGGCACGAGGCCTTGCAGGCTGCGCGTGATCGTTTCTACAAAGGAGATATTGCCCGGGACCTCGCTGCCTTTTCTGAGGCAAACGGCGGCTTGTTCCGCTATGATGACTTTGCCGATTATACGGCCAAAGTTGAGACCCCGGTTTCAATCAACTATCGCGGCTATCAGGTCTATAAAAATCCGTCCGCCAGCCAGGGACCAACTGAACTGATCGCGCTCAATCTGCTCGAGGGCTACGACCTCAAAGCTCTGGGTCACAACAGCACCGAATACCTTCACACGAGCGTGGAGGCTGTGAAGCTCGCCATGGCCGACCGAGAAAAATATCTCGGCGACATGGATTTCATAAAGATTCCCTACGATGGCTTGCTGTCAAAGGATTACGCCCGCGAACGCCGCAAGCTGATCGATCCAGACAAAGCGTCGCTTGAACTGCGTCCAGGCAATCCTGAAAAATTCGCGAATGGCTCGGCTAAGCTGGATCGTCCGGTGCACGAAGTGCTTGAGGGCAATGCCAGCCATGCCGGCGACACGAGTTACATTGCGATCGTTGATAAAGACCGCAATATGGTGAGCTTCGAACCCAGCCTGCACAGTTTGTTTGGCACGGGCATTGTCATGGGAGATACGGGCATAATCTTTAATTGCCGAGGCGATTATTATTCGCTGGTTCGGGGCGAAGCCAACGCGCTTGAGCCAGGAAAGCGACCGCGCAGTACATTGCAAAGCACTCTAGTCATGAAAGACGGCCAGCCCTATGCCATCCTCGGCAGCCCCGGCGGGGACGATCAAGTGATGCGCACCATGCAGACACTCATCAACATGATCGACTTCGGAATGAACGTTCAGCAAGCCATCGAGGCGCCACGTTGGTCGTCGCGCAGCTTCCCGGCTTCACCTTTTCCGCACACAATGTATCCCGGAGACATGTCGGTTGAAGCTCGCATTCCCGAAGCGACGCGGGAAGCATTGATCGCAAAAGGTCACAAATTGCGCGTCGCGCCAGCCTGGTCGCTCGGTTCAAATGCTGCCATAGTCGTGGACCGCGCTAACGGCGTTCTCAGCGCCGGGGCCGACCCCCGCGTCGATGCCTACGCTTGGGCTTGGTGATCTGATCAGGCGTAGCCAAATCCCCGGGAAGCGTCGAAGCCCACACGATGCGGCTTCCATCCATTGTGCGGCAAATCACAGACACGCGGAGCTTTTGCGGGTACGTTGCGCTTGATTGAGCTTTTTCTCGCGCGCTGGATTCTGCCCTGGCGTTCCTACTGCCGGCTCATCTCATAGGCAGAACGAAGAGGAGGTAACCCCATGCCCCTCGATAGTCTGGAATTCCATACATCTCTTCAGAAAGTGCTCGTCGGGCTGATTCTCATTCTTGTTCCTCTAACCGTATTTGGCTTCTATGTCGCTTTGCAAGGAGACAACCACGTACGCATGACGCACGGAGACCACTTTCGCGCGCTCACGACATCAGCGGCAGAAACAACCTCTGAATTTCTCGCCGACTGTGTGAAAGACGTCAGTCTGATCGCTAATACTCCAGGTCCAATCCAGGCTGTCATAGCCGCGAACCATCAGTACGAACATCTCGCCGATGACGCGGTTCGTAGCAAGATTGCCGATATCGAGCAGAACTGGGAGAGTTCCAAGACCGACACGCTTTCGGCGAAACTTCTGACCTCGGACTTAGCACACCAACTGCGCCGGATTCGGGAACTGGATCCAAAGCTTCTCGAAATTACTGTTGCTGATCTGAATGGGGCGACAGTAGCTGCCACCGATCGGCCGGCCTCGTATTCCCAGGCAGACCAGCAATATTGGCAAAGTATTACTTCATCAGGCCGGGGTGCCATCCACGTCTCCGATCTGCGGTATGACGAGCAGAGCCATCTCTACTACCTCAGCATTGCCTATCCAATTCTGCAGGAAGGGACAGGACGGTTCATCGGAGCCGTCACAGCTATGGCGGACGTTTCTTCGCTATTCGCCAAGCTCAACCGGCATCAGATGGGACGCACTGGCCGGCTTTTCCTGGCGCAAGAAGATGGGACTGTGATCGAAGCCGCCGGCGTGAGTCCGTCGATGAAGATCAAATCGGAAGAGTACGCCGCCGTTCGCGATGCTCTCGGCAATTTGCAGAGCAGGGAAGCCGGCTACATCTATGCCACACTCGGAAATGGCCAGTCTTATTTGATCGGCTTCGCTGATACAGGTCTCAAGGAGGCCTATCCGAACCTGCCTTGGATTGTGCTCGCCAGCCAGGAGTCCAGGGAGCTTTTGGGTCCAGTCCGCAACATGACGGGCTTTGCCGTGCTGGTTATGGTTCTGGCGTTACTTATACTTTCGCTCCTTGCGGCCTATGTGTTCCTGCATCGCAGACAGGAGATCGAAGATATCGAGACCCCGGAGGACAAGGCAGCGCATCTCGTCGCTTGAGATCGATCAGCTGAGAACCGCGCTCGGAAGTTGTTGCTTGCAGGGATGCTCGTGTGTCCAGCCGAACCCGAATGGCAAACCCTAGTTACCTCTAGGACTCGTTATCGTTCCGCGCTACACTGCAAGCCATGCGGGTTCTCGGTATCGATTGCGGTGGGGAGTACACCGGATTCGGAGTCGTCGAAATGCGATCCAGCGGGAAGCTCTGCTGCCTGACCTGCGGCGCAATCAAGCTTTCCACGCGCGAGGCCTTACCTCGGCGTCTTTCACGGATCTATGCGCAACTCGGCGCGGTCATCTCAGAACACCAGCCCGATGAAGTTGCCATCGAAGATGTCTTTTACGCTCTTAACGTGAAGTCGGCGCTGAAGTTGGGCCAGGTCCGCGGGGTTGCCATGCTTGCTGCCGCCACCGCAGGGCTCGAAGTGGCGGAATATTCGCCTTTGTCCATTAAATCTTCGGTCGTTGGCTACGGTCGTGCCGAGAAGCAACAGGTTCAGCACATGGTGACTCGGCTGCTCGAACTTGCCGAGCCGCCGGAGCCCATGGATGCCTCGGACGCGCTGGCCATCGCGATCTGTCACCTGCATACGGCCGGTACTCTCAACCGGCAGCACATGCTCGCAAGATGATCATCAATTCCTCGCATCTCTGGCATAATTCTTACATCTGGAACCTGGTATTCCCTGGATGAACATCCGCCCGCGGCAGATTGCAAGCGAACTAAGGCGCTGCCCGCAAGCAGCGTTGGGTCGAATCATCGTTTCCGCGTCGCTTCTGCTCTTGCCGGCCTCCCTGATTTTGACGAAGGCCTCCGTTCACGCTGCCGAGCCGGCCTCGATCAGTTTTACTCTAGATTTTCCGCAGTCCAGCCCTGAGCACTATCAGATCTTTGTTGAGTCTGACGGCCACGCTCACTATGAGTCCACGGGAAAGATTTCTGCCGACTCCGATGCCCGCGACGACTACGAAACTGATTTCAATCTTTCAGACGCTACTCGTGCCCATATCTTCGAGCTGGCTGCTCAGGCGCATTATTTTTCCGGGAAAATCGATTCCGGCAATAAGAAGCTGGCGTTTACAGGTACCAAGAAACTGGTCTACAAAGACGGCCAGCGGAATACCTCCGCGGAATACAACTACTCTCCGCAACCCGCTGTGCAACAGCTGACAACACTTTTCCAGAGTGTCGCCGCTACCTTAGAGTTTGGACGCCGCCTCACGTACTTTCACCGCTACCAAAAACTGGCCCTCGACGACGAGTTGAAGCACATGGAAGAGGAAGCGCAACGCGGGGACTTGGCCGAACTGAATGCCGTAACTCCTATCCTGCAGCAGATTTATGACGACAATTCAGTCATGAATGTGGTCCGCGCCCGCGCCCGCCGGATCATCGAAATGAGATCCGCAAGCGCCCACAACTGAGCTTTCAACCATCCGGGCAGTTTTTCGCGTGGTTCGGTCAATCCACTAACTCAGACGAGTGACCCAGTTTTTACAACCTCTGCCCGTAAACCGTGTTCTAATATCAACAAAGACTGCGGAGGTCGTCATGACCACTCCATCCCCATCCAGACTCTCATTGGTTCTTTTCGCGATAGCATTGTTGAGCCTTCCGGCCTTCGCGGAGTCGCAAGCCCGCATCGTCCGCCTTAGCGATGTTCAAGGCTCAGTCGAGATCGATAAGAATACCGGCTTGGGATTCGAACATGCCTTCATTAACCTGCCCATTACACAGGGCTTGCATCTACGGACGGGTGCCACCGGCCGCGCAGAAGTCGAGTTCGAAGACGGCAGCTCGATGCGTCTGGCTCCTAACACGACGGTCGAGTTCAGCAAGCTTGGCCGGAGCGACTCCGGGCAGCTACTGTCTGCGATTGATCTGGTTGAAGGGATGGCGTACGTCAACTGGCTGGCCAAGGATGATGATCTCACGCTGAATTTCTCGCGCGAGCAGATCTCTCTCGATCATCCCGCTCACTTTCGTGTCGACACCTCGACGCAGAGGGCCGATTTAGCGGTATTCAAGGGTGACGTGGATGTTGACGGGCCAAACGGCGACCTTTCCGTCGAGAAACGGAAGACCGCAACCTTCGATGCCGCAGATAACGACAAATCCACCGTCGCTCACAAGGTCGAAGAAGAACCCCTTGACTCCTGGGACAAAGAGGCGGTTTCTTACCACGATCAGTATGCCAAGAACAATTCGTCCCCTTACGGCTACGGCGTCAGCGATCTCAATTATTACGGCGCCTATAGCAGCGTGCCTGGCTACGGCATGATGTGGCAGCCTTACTTTACCGGCGTCGGATGGGATCCGTTTATGGACGGTGCGTGGGGCTTCTACCCCGGGTTTGGCTACATGTTCGCATCGGCCTATCCGTGGGGATGGATGCCCTACCGTTACGGAAATTGGGCGTTCGTTCCCGGATACGGATGGGGCTGGCAGCCCGGCGGCTGGGGAAATTGGCTTGCCACGCCTTCCTATCGCCCCACAACATTGGTCCATGTCACTCCGCTGGTTGCGCCGACGGTTGGGACCAAGACAGTGCTCGTCGGGAAAGCCGCGACTGTAACTCCGTTAACGGGGGCACGCTACACCGTGCATGCTGGCTCAGCCGGGTTGGGCATTCCGCGTGGCTCTATCAGCAACTTGAGCCACATGAACCATCAGGTCGCGAAATCGGGATTTGTGCAGGTGCACCCGGCGCCGCAATTCGCCGCCAGCTCACCCAACAGGTCGAATTCCGGTTTCAGTGAGCCGCCCAGCGGGGGCATGTCAAGTGCGTCCATGGGCCACATCGCAAGTCCATCCATGGGTCACATCTCCTCCGGAAGTTCAGGTCACGCTTCTGGCGGAGGCGGCGCGCACAAATAGTTACACCTGCCGTAAGGCACAGGGGGCTCACGAGAGTGAGCCCTTTTTCAGTGGGCGCGAATGTTCAAAGTCGATCTTATCTGGGCATCTGCACGGCCACACTGCTCAGGACACCACAACGCCTGCGTATCCCACCACCATCTCACGATCACCTGAGATATCCCCAGAGGTCGCATATTTCACCAACTCTGCCGACTTCGCCCCAAGCTCTCTGGCTGCGGTAAGCATCGCCACCGCTGGTCCAAAGCCGCACATGCTCACATCTTGCTGCGTGACCACCTCATGCAGTCCACGGGGATCGAGGATCAGTATTCGTTCGATGGCCCGATGATCCTTCACGCGCGTCACCGCGTCCGGTTCGTAGTGGTTCATGTCGCTGGACGCAACCATCAACACCGGTTCGCTTCGCTGCGAGATGACGTCAGCCAGCGCCAAACCTAATTGCTCCAGCGCTTCCAGTTGACCCGTGCCCAGCGCGATGGGTACGAAGCGCAAGTGCGGTTGCAGCAATTGCAGAAAAGGTAATTCCACTTCCGCTGCGTGCTCTGCACGATGCGCTGCTGGATCCTCCTGCAGGGCAGGGAATCGTCGTTTCAGGTCACTGGCGAACTCTTCATCGATGGGAACATCCCCCAGCGGCGTTTCCCAGACTCCCTCGCTCATGATCGCGAGTGGACGTCCCATGCCCGTGTGATTTGGACACATCACTACACACAGCCGTGGAATCTCGATCCGCGCAAACACCGCTCCGGCCACATGCCCGGAAAATATGTATCCCGCATGCGGCGCAATGCACCCGATGGCGCGGATGGGGGCCGTTTCCTTGGAAGTCTGCTGCGAAAGATAGGCAAGCGCTTCGGCGCGCAGATCCTCGCGATTGCCGGGATAAAAGCGTCCGGCTACCGCCGGATGACGAAGAAGTATGCTGGCCACGTTTCCTCCTCGCCGCACACGATAATGCTAAGACTAGGCCTCGCCGTTTCGCAAGGCGCGATAGATGGCCGCGCTCTGTTCCAGCCTTAAAGTTTCTGCCCGCACGGTCGGCTTTACGTGAGCTTGGCCTAGCGCCCGCTTTAGGCTCGCCTCGGGATATTTCTCTTTCAGATTGTTCCAGAGCGTCTTGCGCTTCTGCGCAAACGAGAGCCGTAGAAAATCCATGAACCCATCTCCCGCAACTCCCAGCTTTTCCTGCTGCGGATCAATGGTCAATCGGAGTACGGAGGACTGCACTTTTGGGGGCGGAGAAAACGCGCCCGGCGGAAGCGTGAACAGATTCTCCACCCGCGCATACAATTGCGTTGTCGCCGATAGCATTCCAAAATCTCGGCCGCCCGGCTCAGCCGCGATCCGGTCGGCAACCTCTTTCTGCACCATGATCACCATGCTCTCGAAGTATTTCGAGAATGCAAATAATCGCAGCAGAATATCGGACGTGATGTAGTACGGAAGGTTTCCCACCACCTTGACCGGCTGGGGCTTGATCTCAATGCCGGGGCGTCCCAACCCCGGTTTCGGCCCAAACAGCGAATCGATATCAACCGCCAGCACATCGGCCTCGATGATCTCAACATTTCGGTACATACCGAACTTCAGCCGAAGCTGTGCGGCCAGTACCCGATCCAGTTCCACCGCGATCAGCCGCCGCGCGCGCTTGGCCAGCAGTGACGTCAAAATCCCTCTGCCCGGGCCGATTTCGAGCACCGTGGTTTCCGACACGTCGCCCAGCGCCTCTACGATGCGGATGGCAGACTCTTCGCTGGTCAGAAAGTGCTGTCCCAATTTGGGTTTAATTTGCGGACGGCGCGCAGAAGCTACCTTTGGCACGTTGACCCTCTATCTCTCGGGAAGTAGACTTGCAAGTCAGTACCCGCATCTTAAATTGTTCGGACCGCAGGCCCGACCTAGTACTCTCATCATATCGCGCACGGCGACACTCGCGCGCGAGGAGGTTCCGCACTCATGAATATCGCCTTTGCTGCTTCCGAAGGTGTCCCTTTTTCGAAGACCGGCGGCCTGGCTGACGTCGTTGGTGCTCTGCCTCGCGCTCTGGCCGCCCTTGGACATCAAGTCAGCGTCTACCTTCCGCGCTACCGCCAGACCAAACTCAGCGATCCCGCCACCGTCGTTCGCAGCGTGACCGTTCCGTTTGATGACGAATATCGCTTTCCTTCGGTCGTCTCCGGAGGTATTCAGGGCGGCGTCCGCTTCTATTTCGTTGAATATCCTCCGTATTTCGATCGTGACGCGCTTTATGGAACTCCGGCCGGCGATTATCCCGATAACGCCGAGCGCTACGCTCTGTTCTCGCGGACGGTATTAGAAGCCTCCAAGATCCTGGGCGTGCCGCAGGTTTTTCACTGCCATGACTGGCAGTCGGCCCTGATCCCGGTCTTGCTCCGGACGATCTATGCCGATGATCCCGCGTTTCATGACGTTGGAACGGTTTTTACGATTCACAACATGGGTTACCAGGGCCTGTTCCCGCCTGACACCCTGCCTTTGCTGATGCTCCCGTGGGATCTGTTCACCATGTCGAAGATGGAGTTCTTCGGTCAGGTGAACTTTCTAAAGGGCGCACTGACCTACTCCGATTACATCACTACGGTCAGCAAAAAATACAGTCAGGAAATTCAAACGGCCGAATACGGATTCGGCCTGGAAGGCGTGCTGCGCGACCGCGCCGCTACCGTGACCGGGATACTGAATGGCGTCGACTATGACGAATGGAGCCCGCAGACCGATAAGTTCGCGGTCGCAAAGTTTTCCCCGCAAGATCTCTCGGGCAAAGCCAAAGACAAGCAGGATCTGCTCGCGGCTTTTGGAATCACCCACGCCGACGCGAAGTTGCCGGTAATCGGCATCGTGTCCCGCTTCGCCGCGCAAAAGGGATTCGATCTCATCGCGCAGATTGCCGACCGGCTCGCGCGCGAAGAGATGATCATCGTCGCTCTCGGCGCCGGCGACAAGGCCTATGAAGAGATGTTTCAGCGCCTCAACAAGCAATTCCCCAATAAGATCGCGGTCAAAGTCGCCTATGACAACGCCATCGCGCACAAGATCGAGGCCGGCGCCGACATGTTCCTCATGCCTTCGCGCTACGAGCCCTGCGGCCTGAACCAGATCTACAGCCTGAAATACGGGACCGTGCCGATCGTTCGCGCGACTGGAGGCCTCGACGACACGATCGAGCCGTGGAATCCCCGCACGGGCAAGGGCACCGGCTTCAAGTTCACCGAATACAACGGCGAGTCCCTGCTGCTGACGATCAAAGAAGCCTTGCAGGCCTTCCGCGACCAGACCTCATGGCAGGCGCTCATGCGCAACGGAATGAATAAAGATTTCTCCTGGAACGCCTCTGCCCGCGAGTATGGCAAAGTTTACGAGAAGGTGAAGCAGATGCGAACTGCCGGAGGTACGGCTGAGAAGTCGCTCGCGAGCGTCTCATCGTAATAACTACGCATTCCATCTCGTAGCCTCTAAACTCGATGTTCTTTGCGGACCGCCAGCCACGCGTATCCCAACGTGAGGCTGAGTGCGCCGAACACGGCCGCGTTCATCGGGGCCAGCAAAAAGAAAACCCATACCGGCGACGGATCGAATGTCATTCTGATCACATACATCGGACACACCGCAAGCATCAGTTGAGGATTCAGATTCCAGCTGTGCGGAGCCAGATTGGCGACGAGCGCAATCAGATAGAAAACTACTGCAAAGCGGACGAGCAATTTAAGCGGCACCGAAAATAAGCGCTCATCCTCCCGGTCGGTTCGGCATGCACGGGCAATCCAGCCGCGCGGCAACACCGCAACCGCCACGCTGCAAATACCTATCAGCGCCAGCACCGCAACGAAAATCACCCACTCGCTCTGGACTGGCAAATCCTCGCCCCGCAACATCGCGTAAGGAACGCCGGTGAAAAGCGAAATCACCCCGCAGACAAAAAATAGAATGCGAGAAGTTACCCTGATCCCGCGTCCAGCCATGGCGCGCATTCTAACAGCAGGAATCTCTTAATATCCGTAAACAAAAAGCTCCGCACCTCATTCTGACATCAGGATTCTGACATTACGCAGACGCTGCGGGGAGACATCTATTTCCGGGAAAAGTGCTAGTCTGACCAGACACGCCGCATTCAGGGAGAGGCAAGCGCTCCGCGGCCAAGTGCGGGTGAAAGCCAGGTACCGTCATGCCGGCCCGCTATGTGATTCTCAAGGAACGGCGGCTCGTGGTCAGCTTGGGATGGGGGCGACTCTCCTTTGCCGACTTCCGCTTGCAGCAAGACGCGCTTACGCAAGATCCCGATTTCGATCCTGCCTTTGACCAACTTGTAGATGTCAGTGAAGCAACCTCTCTTGCACTATCCATCGAGGAAGCGAAAACTATCGCCACACGCGGCATCTTCAAACCAACCTCCAAACGCGCGGTCATCGCCATCAATCCCGAAGTCTTCGGCATGGGGCGCATGATGGATGTCTACCACGCGATGGCCACCGGTCGCGACAAAGTGCGCATCTTCTATGATCGAGAGTCCGCGTTACGATGGCTCGGTCTGGGATCTCTTCCTCCGGTTTAGACTGCAGTGGGTAGACTCGCTGGTAAAATCTCCGCAGCATGGCTGCCGCCCAACAGCCCGGTTTCCTCCGCACCATCTTCCACGTCGATATGGACGCGTTCTTCGTCTCGGTGGAAGAGCTCTACGATCCCTCGCTAAAAGGAAAGGCAGTCGTTGTGGGCGGACAGCGCGACGAGCGCGGAGTCGTCTCTGCCGCCTCGTACGAAGCCCGCAAGTTCGGTGTGCACTCGGCCATGCCATTGCGTACCGCGGCCAAGCAGTGTCCGCACGCGATCTTTGTTGACGGTCATCCCGAGCGCTACCGTGACTGCTCCGAAAAAGTCTACAAAGTGCTCGGAGCATTCACGCCGCAAGTTGAGATGGCCTCGATCGATGAAGCCTATCTCGACATGACGGGCACCGAGCGCCTGCACGGTCCTCCGCTCAAGGCTGCCCATACCTTGCATCAGCGCATGAAGGCCGATACCGGCCTGAATTGCTCAGTCGGCATCGGAAGCTCGCGCCTGATTGCAAAGGTCTCATCCGGACAAGCCAAGCCCAACGGTATCCTCTACATCGTTCCCGGTGAAGAAGCGAAATTCCTCGCGCCGCTGGATGTGCGCGAGATTCCGGGTGTAGGCAAGGTCATGGAGACGCACCTGCACGCTCTCGGCATCAAGAAGGTCGGAGATCTCGCGAAGTTGGAAGAGGCAGAACTCGAAGATCGCTTCGGCAAGTGGGGACTTGCTCTCGCCGGTAAAGCGCGCGGCGAAGATGCGGGCGGATGGTTCGACTCCGAGGTGGCTGCCGAGCATGACGCCAAATCCATCAGCCACGAGCACACTTTCAATGAAGATACCGCCGACGCCGCTCAACTGGAATCCACGCTCATGCGTCTCTCCGAGATGGTTGGACGCCGCCTGCGCGAGTCCAACTTTCACGCCCGCACCATTCAACTCAAGCTTCGCTACAAGGATTTCACCACACTGACCCGCGCGCATACACCTCCCGAACCGACGCAGCTCGACACCGAGATTTTCGAACAGATTCGCAGTCTCTTTCGGAAGAATTGGAAGAAGGGAAGTGAAATCCGCCTGCTCGGTGTGCAAGCATCGCACTTCACCATGCAAGCCACTCAGATCGACCTGCTCGATGGCAACCGCCAGCAGCGCTGGAAAGATGCGCTTACGGTTGCGGACAAACTGCGCGACCGGTTCGGCGAATCCAGCGTCGGACTCGCCTCAGGCCTGCGCGGCAGCTTCCGGGAACGCACCCACGAAAATCCCGCCAGCCTGCCCGGAAAAACGAACCGCAAAGAAAAAGAATAGAAAAAGCGGGGCGTCCAGCGAATCCTCTCGGCGCGTCAATTCTATACTTCCTTGACCATGCCACCGCACGCAACTAAACTTCCCCTTCGTTACTAAGTCATTCCGGAGCCAAACTATGCGCCGATTCATCTCTGCCGTCGTTGTTGTATTGTTTGCTTGCCTTTCTTACAAGCCGCGCCATCCGATCCTCCTCTTCTTCTGCGTTTTCCAACCGTGAGCAAGACGCAAATCGTCTTTAACTATGGCGGCGATCTCTGGATTGTTCCGCGTGAAGGTGGTGGCATGGATTGAGAACAACCGCCGTCGGGTCGATGAAGCCACAGGAGGGCGCGTGGCTTATGTGCACGTTCCCAATACAGCGGGCGGAGGATACACGAGCTTCAACCGTTACTACTTCTCGCAGGTTGGAAAGGAAGCCGCGATCATCGACGAAAGATTCAACGAAGGTGGACAGCTCGCCGATTACATCATCGAATACCTGCGGCGTCCGTTGATGAGCAAAGTTACGACGCGTGATGGCCACGACTGGACGAGCCCATCGGAAGCCATCTACGGGCCCAAGGTGATGATGATCAACGAAATGTCAGGATCGGGCGGCGATGCGTTGCCCTGGTATTTCCGCAAAGCGGGTATCGGTCCGCTGGTCGGAAAGAAAACCTCGGGCGGTCTTGTCGGTATCGGAGGCTATCCCGAACTGATCGACGGAGGTCACGTGACCGCTCCGCGTGCCGGAATCTACGGGCTCAATGGCGATTGGGAAGTGGAGAATCATGGCATTGCGCCGGATGTGGAAGTCGATCTGGAACCCGCGGCGTGGCGTCAAGGCCGCGACTCTCAGCTCGAGAAAGCCATCGAAGTCGTGATGCAGCAGTTGAAGGAGCATCCGCTGCCTGAGATCAAGCGTCCGCCATTCCCGAACTATCACAAGAACGATGATCTGGGAGTGAAGTAGCGGTGAATTTAAATGATGACTTGTCGAGAGCTTCCCCAGAAACGCAGCTGCAGTGAAGATTATAGAGGTCCTTCGATTGCGTTTTCATCCGCTCCTCGCGGACGAAAACTCCGCTCAGGAGGACAAGGTTATTTCAGGAGTGACAGGTTTTGTTAGTGGCCGGATGACGCGAGGAGCGATTCGACGCCTGGGATGGTATCCGTAAAAGTTGCCGAGCTGGTGCAGGTTGTCGATGATCTGCTCGTCGTAATGCTGCTTAAGCGGAGCCGTCAAAATGTTGTGCTGAGCATTCGGGTCCGCACCGAGATCAAAGAGATAGCTCTGCGCGGGCGAATCGTAAGTGGTGTAGAGATATCGTCCATCCGAGGTAAGAATTCCGTAGACCGCGCGCACATCCGAAGCCAGCAGGAGATCGTGCGGCGCATAGCTTTTCAGTTCTTGCCTTGTTTCCGTGAACAGAGGACGTCCATAGAGCGGGTTCTCACGGATCGGCTTGTGTCCTAAGAGATAGTAGAGCGATGGCGCAATGTCGGTCAGCGTCGAGAGACGCTCGTCATCGTACACAAGCTCTCCGCGCATGTTGCGCGGAAGATGCACGATGAGCGGAACGTGCATGATCTCAGGCCAAATGCAGGTAGAGTGGCTGGTGCGGCCGAACTCGCCGGTGGCGTCGCCATGGTCGCTGGTCACGATGATGATGCTGTTGTCGTAGAGTCCATGCTGCTTGAGATATATGAAGAATTCGCCGAGCCGGGAGTCGACCCAATGGACCTCGTAGGTGATTCGCGTATTGAGTCCGGGACGATCGGGCCAATGCTGCGATGTGGGCGACGGGACATCGTTCCGCGCGAACTGATGTACGTTCTTGGGCTGAGTGTAAAGGAAGACCGGCTGACTGAGATCGGTTCTTGCATCCAGAACCGCCTCGGCTTGCTTGATGGTCGATCCAATCTCCAGCTGATTCCAAAGCTTCTTATCGGTGTCGAGCTTCACGATGTCATCGTTGGGCGGCAAAATAACGCTGAGGATCTCGTCGGCGCTGACGAGCATTCGATATCCATCGGTATGCAGCAACCGGTCGAGACTGTTCAGGCGGGAGAAAGGCTGCGCGTAGTGTGCGTGCAGCATCATTGAGCCGGACCAGATTGCGGGCTCGGAGAGGGAAGTTCCGGCATATTGCGAGTAAGCGTGGTGCAGAACGATGCTGTCGCGGGCGAAGGCGTCGAGATTGGGCGTGTAGTCGACGTTCGGGTTGTATGCGCCGAGATAATCGGGACGCATGGAGTCGATCACGAATACGAAGATGTTGGGACGCGTGGTCTTGGTAGGAGTCAGATGGTCGACGAGCTGGACGTCGGTGCGGGCGTGCGCGTCACGAATGTTGGAGTTCTCGCGCAGGATGCGGCAAAGATCCCCGCAAACTTCATGGCGTGAATTGCCGAGTATGTGATGAGCTAAGAGGAACGAGTTGTCGTTGCTGCCATAGGCTTCGAGATTGAGGGCGATCTCGTCGTCAGTGGAACCGAGCGTTTTGCTCCAGAAGATTTCAGTGATCTGCAATCCTTTGTAAACCGCGGCGGCGATCAGGATGATGGCGAACACCGTGAGAACGGAATACTGCGCGCGCGTGGGCCGCAGGCGATAGATGCAGATGGTGATGATGGTCCAGAGCAGAAGCGTGACGGTGCTCTGGAGGAAGCCGCTCCAATCGGCATCGCCGACGAGATAGGGGAAAGCTAAAGCCAGCGCGCATGAGGCTAACAGCGCAACCCACGTGCCGAGTTGCAGTGTGGCTTCGGTTCGAGGTTGCCGTTGCAGGAATGGAAGAATGAGAGAAAGTCCCCAGAGCGTGAGAGCCAGAGCGAGCGAGGCCGCGTAAAGATGAGCGGACCATCCACTGAAACTGAGGGCGCTGTTCAGAAACCCGAATAGGACAGTCCACAAGCTTGCGAGGACGAGCGCGGCATTCAGCGCCAGACGGACGAAGCGCGGTTTGGGAGTTTTCAGTGCGACCAGAAGTACCAGATTCCCGACGGATAGAACTGCAATCGCTAGCGCGACGTGGGAAATCAAACTCCAGGCAGCGTATTCGAAATCGGCGACATGCATTCCGATGGCACGCGTCTGGCTGTAGATGCGCATGTGCGCACCTGCGATGTAGACGATGCTAATTACGGCGGCGGAAAGTATGGCTCCGGAATAACGGTAGAGCTTGGGATGTCCGGAAACTTCGTTAGCGGAAACTTGGTCAGCGGAGTTTGCCTTTGAATCGAATAGCTGTAAGCCGCTGATGATGAGCCAGGGAAGCAGGGAGGCGAGACTCCACCAATAGGTCGCACGAGTATTTTCGACATCGTTCAGGAATGGATGAAACGTGACATAAACTCCTGCGATGGTGAGCGCGGCGAAGCCGAGAATGAGTTGGATTTTCGTTGAGGACGCATGGTGGAAACTCCAGCGCGAAGCGAGAGCGGCGAGGAGTGCGATCCAGCACAGCGCGGCTTGATGATGCACGAACCAAGGCATCCAAGCGTAAGGCGGAGACTTGATCAGGAAGAAGAAAGTGTAGGGCAAATAAGCGAGCAGGCAATACAAGGACGTGAGAACGAAATAGGTTCCCACGGCGAAGCGAAGAAAGGCTTGCGTCCACAACTTCAACGGACTGAACCTCGGGAAGATCGAGAAGTAAGGATGCTCGTCTTTGATTTTCGACCACGGGATTCGCCAGGGGCAAGTTACCATTGCGCAGCTGGCGTGGAGGCTCGATAGCTTTTCGGACGAAGGGTTTTTAAGGCTGGAGTTTGGGATGCGCGATTTCTCCCGCTTCGGGAGAGTTTACCTTTTAGTACCCCCACCCCCCTCCCCCCCGAATCTCTCGAATCATGGGTTTAGGGGGAAAACGAGAATTAATCTATGAGCTGCAATCACTTGCGCGTAAAATCTTGAGCCGCAAGGAGTTGCGCGATTTCTGCTGCGGCGGCTTCACACCGCGCGGCGGAGCAATCATCGGACAAATCCACGGTGATCGCAAGGTCAGATGTCACAAGGGGCTGTGGAAAATTCTCTAACCCTCTGAAAAGGAGGTCAAAAAAGATTGCAGAAACTCAGCCGCCGGTCTTTCGCTCCTACGGAACTGTTTGTCGTTTGGAAATTGGCAACCCACGCCTGACGGCGTGGGCGGCATTCTTTCGCCGCTTTGCGGCTGCTTTCGGTCGAGGGAGGCCCAGGGATAGTCCCGATGTTCCCACCCTTCGAAAATCGCGAAGGGTGGGGCGGCCAACGGGAGTTCTACCTTCCCAGCCTTGGAAAACTGCGAAGACTGGGCTGCCAACTTGATGCTGTGACTCATATCATTGACACGACAAGGGTGCGGAGCATGAGAGTTGCGCACGTGCTACAGGATCGAATCCGGAGGAGAGATGAATCGTCGGCAGTGGTTGCAGGTCAAGTGGAGGAATCGGGGCCGGGATGGCCTTCGCGAAATTGGGAGATATGCCAGCCTGGGCGGCAGCGGCGGGAACCTGCAACTGGGAAACGACTATCAAGCGGCTCAAGTTGCGGCATACGTGGACGACCACGATGTCATCGAGCGCGTATCGCGACACGATTTTCGTAACTGTCGAGAATGGTGGAGTAACGGGAGTCGGGGAAGGAGCGCCGATTGTCCGGTATCACGAGAACGCAGAGGATGGAGCGAAGGCGATTGCGGCGATTACCCCCACGCTGGATGCGGCGAAGCTGTGGCATTTCGAGAAGCTGACGGAAATCGTTTCGAAGCAGATGCAGGGACAGTTCGCGGCGAAGGCGGCGCTGGATGTAGCCCTGATGGATTGGATTGGAAAGAAAATGAACGTCCCCTTGTATCAGTTGTTCGGGCTCGATCCCGGGGATGCTCCGGTGACGACGTTTTCGATTGGGATCGACACCCCGGAGATCACGAAGCAGAAGGTAAGGGAAGCGGAGGCGTTCCCGGTGTTGAAGATCAAAGTCGGTCTGGATACGGATGAGGCGACGATCGCCGCCGTGCGCAGCGTGACCAAAAAGCCGCTGCGCGTGGACGCGAATGAAGGCTGGAAAGACAAAGAAGAGGCGGTGCGCAAGATCAACTGGCTGGAGACGCAGGGCGTGGAATTTGTGGAGCAGCCCATGCCGGCGGAGATGATTGAAGAAACGCGCTGGGTGAGGAAGCGCGTGCATCTGCCGCTGATCGCCGATGAGGCGGCGGTGAATGCGCGAGAAATTCCTGGGCTGGTGGATGCGTACGACGGGGTGAACGTGAAACTGGATAAATGCGGAGGGATCCAGCAGGCGCTGCGCATGATTTATGTAGCGAAATCACTGGGGATGAAAACCATGCTGGGCTGCATGATATCGAGTTCAGTGAGCGTGACGGCGGCTGCGCATCTGTCGCCGCTGGTGGATTATGCCGATCTGGATGGGAATCTGCTGATCGCGAATGATCCGTACAGTGGGGTGAAGGTCGAGCAAGGGAAGCTGATTTTGCCGGACGGGCCGGGGCTGGGAGTGAAAGCGACGGGAGTTTGAGCGAGTTTACGGTCGGGCAAGATCGATGAGCGAAATCGCCTGCTTACGTCACTTGTGCTTGGGAACCGAGGGACTTTCAGTGGGGTCTAGACTATTTGAGGTGACCGACATCCACTCAAAAGCAACTCATACCCGCCGTCGATCATTCCGTGCCACCTTACGATGGTTGGCGGGACTGATCCTCATAGCGATTGTTGGTAGCTGGCTCTTCTTGTAAATCGACTCCGTCTATCAGCGTCGGCGCGCCGAGTCCCTGTTCGCGGACTTGAAATACCTTGACTTCTCGACCGCTGGTTTTGCTGAAGTTCGGGAGATCATGATTCGAAACGGGGCAAGGCCAGGGTCCAAGTGTGACCCACAGAATTGCACATTTCGACTGCAGATCATGAGCCGGGTGCCACACATTCCGTTGCCAGGCAGAATGGCAATTTTTTACTATGTGACTCTTCCTTACATCGGACTCCGTTGGTGGGTTGTTTATGCGGAGTTTGAGGTGCGAGACGGAAAGCTGGACAGCAGTGACGCGGGCGTCTGGGATAATAGGATTGCATGGGACCACGATGCGTATCACCAGATGGCCCTCGGATATGGAGTCATGACTCAGAGAGACGCGGCGAGCTTTAAGAAGGGCCCGTGCAGCAGTCAGGAATACCAGGTGTGGGTGGATCACGGCGGTTTCCACCTTCCCATTTATGCGCTCGACACTTGTGTCGTGCAGTCCGCCGGGATACCGGTGAAACGGGCGTTTGATGTTCACCTGCGGTGTCTCAACGGTCTCTTTCGCAGTTGCAGGTTCGACGACCTTGCTCCATCGGCATGGGCCGACTATTCCGCGAAAGATGGCACAGGCACCGGTAACCCGCACAACTAACCGCTCAGCTTTGACGGTCGTTGGCGATAAATCCCCACTACGCTCAAAATCCCTCGTCGCAGGTCAAAACGCGTAGTGGCCTGTTATCGGAAATTATCGTCCAAGCGGCCCGTCAGCCGTTAGGTGTGATCGTTTGCGCTTTATCGCGCGGACACCGCCGCACTAGCACTCCAAACCAATCCGGTGTCATCGCTCGACTCTACTTTTATCCGGTGCGCTCCATCGTTCACGTCCAAGTACGTGTCGATGGTATTTCCGGCGACGGAGTACTCTGCTTTACCGTCGAGGTATAGGGTCGTGGAAGCTACGTTGGAAATTCCTACCGATCTAGCTAGAACGTGAACAGAATTGCCTATTCTTGCCCCAGGAAGCGGACTGCACATAGTAACTGCGGGTAAGATGCCGTGGTCAGTACACTGCGCTGTCGCCGAACCCGAGACCGTGATCACGCGACTCGTCTGAAATTTGCGACCGGAATTGTCGATCGCGCTGATTGTCAGAGTGTGATTTCCGGCGGGAGCGGCGACGTACATGTCCATCGCACTCCAACCTGCCTGTTGAAAGGTCGCCACCCCGTCGATCGAAATCTGCATCGATTGCACTGGGCTGCCGAAATCGGTACTCCCGGCGACGACCCTCATTGGCGAAGCCGTTGAAGTTCGTGGAGCACAAAGAGTCACTGAGGGATCCAGCGTGTTCAGAGGACAGTACGGAGGGTTCATGCCGCCGACCGCCGCAATTCGATTCGGATCCGACCCGCTGATATAAGCTCCGCCTGCAACTGATTGCAGCAGGCCGGTAGCTGCGTCCACGCGGTAAGCGGTAACAGAATTGGAGTTCGTGTTCGCTGAATACGCAAACTCATTTGTGGGATCGACCACCACTGAATTGGGATACTCCTCCGCAGGTTGCAGCGGCCCCAAAGGCGCGAGACTCCCGTCAGTGTTGATGGCCTGGGCTCCTACCGAGCTTCCAACTTCGTTGTCGACGACGACTGCTTTTCCATCTGGGGTCGGAGCGAGGGAGTCAGGGTCTGAAAGCCCTTGGGAGTACGGTGATCCCGGAAGGTCTGAAAGGGCACCGGATCCGGGGGTGATTGAAAAGCCCGAAATCGTACTATCGCCCCAATTTGCTACATAAACGAACCGCCCACTGCCATCGACCCTTATATCCAACGGCAAAACTCCGACGTTGGCGGGAACTGGCCAAAAGAGTACTTGCCCGTTCGGTAAAATCTGCATGCTTTCCACCCAAGATTCCGGCGGATTCGTCGGATTCTGAACCAGTCCGAAGGCGAACGTCGACGTTGGGTCGATCGCTATTTGCTCGTACGAATCTTCATGGTCGAATGGAGACCCGTTGACCAAATGCAGAGCTCCGTCCGATTCGTTGATCGTAAAGCCGAGAAATCCTTTAGCCGCAGTTGCGTAAAGGAACTTGCCATTAGGGGAAATGGTGACACTTGGAGCTCCGCCTGAAACTGAGTAATTCGCGATTAAAGTGAGCGCTCCTGTTTGCTGATCGAGGGCGAAGGCGCAAATCCCTGAATAGCTGGTGCCAACATAGACGAACTTGCCGTTAGGAGAAACGGCGATGCCCCAAGGGGCAATACCTGGAACCGTGAACGGGGAATTTGGTACAGGGGTAAGCTGCCCTGTCAGCGGTTGCACGCGAAAGACACTGACATTGTCGCCAGCATAGTTCACGGCGAGAACGAATTTCGGAACAAGACCCTGGGCCGACGCAAATCCCGCTAGCAACGCAATGGAAAACAGAGCTCGAACTAGAAAACGGGCGAAAGAATTCAGTTGAGGCGAGGTGGTGACGAACATGGCGCACCTCCGAGCGTCATTTGGATTCCCGTACCCCGGCTGGGGTTGGTTTCCATGGAAAAAAAAGCTTGTGCGATGACCGCCTGACTTCTATGGTCGGTTTAGTTGGCGAAACATCCCCATTACGCTCAAAATTCCTCGCCGCAGCACCACGCTCAACGCTTGGGGAACAGACGGGGCAGCTTGTGACGTCGGCTGATTGCCTCAAACAAATCGTCCTGCTCAGATGTAACGTTTGGACCTTGAGACGCACTACCTATATAGAAGGTATCGTGCGGGGGGCTGGATCCATCGTGGGCAGGGAACCAGCACGAATCGGTGAGGTTGAAATGTTTGCCCGAAAGGTCGCTGTTCTCCTAAAGCCGAACTCACTTCTGGAATTCACGAATGTCATGGAGTGTGAAATCCTTCCCTGGCTGCGAAAGCAAGAGGGTTTCCTGGATTTGATTGTCCTGGCCACCGGGGACGGCAGAGAAGTCGCAACTATCAGCTTCTGGGATCATCAAGCGAATGCGGAAGCTTACAGTGCGAGTGGTTATCCAGAAGTATTGGAGATTCTGCAAAGACTGTTGGACGGGGTTCCTTACCTGAAGACCTTTGACATTGTCAGCTCGACCTTTCAAAGAGTTCCCGTCTTGCAGCGGTCGAAAGCCGAAACGTTTGCGGAAGATCGGTCCGACCCACCTGGCTATCGTTCAGCGACAACACCAGCATCCGAGGGCGAGAGTTCAGGTAGCTGTCGATAAATGCCCTGGTTTTGATAGAGCTGGAGTTTTTTAACAGCCACTCGCGATTACACGCATCGTCATGAGATGTACGGTCGGTGCGTGGTGGTGCATGAGACAAGGGGTGAGGAACCAACCCTCTCTATTTTTCGCCTTGTCGCCGCTCTGAAAGGGCCGCTCTTCCAGTGGGCGGCACGACTGAAGTCGTGCCCTTCCCGATTTCTTCGGTGGACTTACGGCGCGGCTGAATCCGCGCCCCTTCAAAACAGGGCAGGATCGGAGCAAAGCTACGCCGTTCCAAAACACCTGTAGCACCGGAATCTTGCCGCAGGGCTGCGCGGAAAGAACGAAGGCCGGGGATCCCGGAAAAGTGTTCTGGGTTTCCCCGGCGCGAGATCCATCACTGAGTGATGTAGACGTTGTCGAACGTTGAGTCGACGGCGACCCAGGTATCGTTGGCAGTGCAATTGGCCGGAAACACATTCACGGAAACCGTATTGTTTGGGTTCACGGGAGGCGTGGTGTCCGAGTAAGTGTACGGAATGTTCCCGGTCGTTGTCTGATGCGTAGAATCGTTCGTCCAGATTAAGACGAACTGGTGATTAGGCTGGTCCCACTGCACGGTCGCGGTAATGGTGGTTCCCATGGGGACCGTCCCGAGTCCGATGGTCTGGAGCGGAGTGTAGCCGAGCGACATCTGACCCAAAACATCGAGCTGGCCCTTCGGATCGGACGAGATGTGGCCCAGCAGCAGGGAAGCGCCCAGGTTGTTGTTGGGATTTCCCGATCCGTCGTTGAAGAACATGCCGAACATTGTCGCGTTGCCTCCGAGTTCAGGGTTGGCTGCGCAAGGTTGTTCCACCACGGTTTTGACCACCATATCGGCCTTGATGCTCGTAATGTCGAGTGGGTTAGCGAAGTTTGCGCCCGCGCCGCTCCACTCATATCCGGTGTTGCCGGTTCTTAGTCCGGAAATGCGGCGAGCGATACGCAGTTTACCGCTCTCGATATCGATCACACATTCCTCCGACCTGGTGGCCGAGGAGCAGTAGGTAGTCCACAGTGCGTCGTTGATTAGAGTGTGACTGAAGTTGTCGTAGAGCGTCGTCGCTGGGGCATAACTTCCGGGAGTTGGCTTCGCTTGAAGTGCCAGAACCGCGGTGATCACGATGACAAGGAATACAAAGACTCCTATACGAGATTTGTGCATGACTATCTCCTTGAACTCGGATTGGGCCCGGCTCGCCTCAGGGATTGTCGCGTCCCGCCAGGTGGGGCGTACTTTTGGGGGCGAGCACAACGCGGCAATTGTCGGCGCACGGCGTAGGGTTGTCAATGGCTCTGGACACACTCCATCGCCAACTCGTGGGTCGAGGAAGACCGTCGCCTGGAACTAGTCTGAAAAGAACGAAGGCCGGGTATCCCGGAAAGTGATTCCGGATCCCGGCCAGCGTCTTAGTGCACCTTGGTGGAGAAATTGAGTCGAAGAATAAAGCTGGGAGGGACCGCGGAGAGTCGTCCCTCCCAGCTTTCTTTCGTTAGTTCCCTGTGTTTCCATTGCTGGCGGCGGTGGTAGGAGCAGCGGGTTGGGCTGCGCCGGTGCCGTAGCGAGACAAGCGCGGGAAGAAGGGCGTGACCTCGAACGGCATTTTGTCACGCGCCGAGGTGATGGCGACCGGAGCCGTCTTCACCATTTCCGCCTTGTCGTCCCAGGGATTGATCTTGACGCGTCCGCCAAGGGGCAGAGCGGCGATCTGATCGAGCTTGGAGTTGTCGAGCGCCGGGCCTTGCGATTCCAGAGCCGACAAGCGAGTGACTTGTCCGCCTTCCGCCAGCGGGTTGCCCAGGTGCGTGGTCAGCAGGGCATTCAGGCTACCAGCGCGGGCTTGCAGCGCCTTGAGGAACAGGCCGACGTTGTCGAGTTTCTGGGCGTAGGGCGAGTTCTTCAGGAGTTCCAGTGCTTTCTTGTCGGCAGCGGCTTCTTCCTCGGGAATGTGCTTGAAGCCGAGGTTCTGATAAGTGGCGTCATCGGAGAACAGCATGCGGTCATTGAAAGCGTACTTCGAGCCCAGGTTGTGTCCAAGGACAATGTGCGCGAGTTCATGTGAGAGAACCGCGGCAAGGCTGGCCTCGTCGGGAAGCACGTCTACCAAGCCACGGCTGATGACGATGGTATTGCCGACGCTGAACGTTTCCAGCGGAGAGGTGAGCAACACGCGCGTGCGGACGGGGCGCGGCAAGTCGATATTGTTGGTGACTTCGAGGTTGTTAACGACCGTCTGCAGAATGTGATCGACATCGCCTTCGGGAGCGAGCAAGCCCGCTTCGGTAAGGCGCTCGACGACGTTGTCTTCTGCCTGCTGCTGCCATACGCGCTCGGCCTGCAGCGGAGAAGCGTCCTGCTGAGCGGAGCTTTCGTCGGTGACGCTATCGACGCGGATGTTGGTCAACTCGTCGTCTTTGCCACCCTTTTTGAGGTCATATCCCCAAATGCGGGTTTGCGCCTTGAAGGCCAGCTTGTTTTTCACGCCGGCGCTGAAGTCGCCTTCTTCGCTGTAGATGAATGCCGGAACCCAGTATCCGGGGATGAGGTTCAAACGCCAGCTATCCATGTGGAAGAAGTAGTTGTTGCGCGGCGCGGGATAGTAGGTGCCATTCAGACGGACGATATTGAAGCCCTGATCTTCGACCCAGATGCGGCCGAGGAAGCGTCCATGACCGGATTTCGGTTTGGGGGTGACGTCAAATACCAGGCAGCGCACTTCGCCGAGGAATTCGCGGCGGACGTAGTGGAAATCGTAGTGCTCGCGGTCGAAGTCGGTGCGATCGGCATAGACCATCCAGGAAAAACCCATGGGCTGATACTGGACCTTGTAGAGCTTCTGGAATCCGCCGAGCAGACGAGTCTGCATGCCCTTCTCTTCTTCTTTGAGGTAGTCCTTGCGGTCGACGGTTTCGCCCATATCGAGACGGCCGAGGAAATAGTGATCGCCGCTGGGCACGGGGCCGAGCTGCGGGTCAGCCTCGAGATTCTGCAGATAAGTCTCGACCACCGGGGTGCGGTTGGACAGGACCTTGATGAGTCCGTGCTCGCGCTCGATGAAGAGGTTGACCACCTGGTCCATGGTGGTAGGAGCAGCCGCCGGAGGCGGCGGAGGAATGACGTTGGAGCTGGGCGCGGCTGTGGTCGACGCCTGCACGGCGGCCGGTGCCGGCTGGGAAGGATCAGTCTGCGCGGGTGCAGGCTGCTGCGAAGGTTGCGCCGTCTGCGACGCCTGGGGCGCGGCCGGCTGCGCGGACGGTTGAGACTCCGTCGCGTGCTGAGCGGCGGCGCTGATCGAGACCAGCAGAGCCGCAGTGAAAATCCAATTCGAAGTGCGCATGACTCTCTTCTCCAAAACCAGTGTTTAGTGCTCAGCGGTCAGTAACATTCACTGGCCGCAGGCAGATAGCAATTTCATCGACCCATTTTTAGGTCCAGCTGCCGGGTTCAAGAGCTTTTACCGATCACTGGCAACTGCCCACTGCTGTTAATACGCCATCTGGAACGTCACGTGAACGACCGCGGTGGAATCCACCGGTTGGCCATAACGCAACGCCGGTTTGAAACGAATCTTGTTGGCTGCGGAGATGGCGGCTTCATCGAGCCCATGTCCGAGGCCGCGTACGACTTTATTCACCTGCAGCGTGCCGTTTGCCGAGAAACTCACTTCGAGCAGAACCTCGCCTTCGAGCTTCATGTCGCGCGCTTCTTGCGTGTAGATCGGATTGGGCTTGAAGGTGATTTCGACAGGAGTCGTGGCCGGGCCGGTCTGGGCGATGATCTTAGGGCCCTGGCCTTGAGCAACCTGCTGGGCTCCGAAGCCGCCGGTAGAAATGCCATGACCGTTGCTGCGGCCATCGCCTTTTCCGGGAGTCGCGACGCCACTCCCGAAGTCGGCGCTGGCGACGGTTCCTTTAATTCCTTTGGCGCCGCCGGAGCCGTTGCCCTGGCCGGGGCCGGCGGGCATGTCGAACGATCCCATGGATGCTGCGTAGAGCTTCGCGCCTTGTTTGCCGGTGCCTTTCAATCCGTTGGGATCGCCGAAGCCGCCGGTCTGAACTTTTTCGATGGGAGCATTTACGGTTGGAGTCTGCGAGCTTCCGGTCGGAGTGAAATCTCCGGTATGCACGAGTTGCGGGCGAGCTCCGCCCACCACTTTGATCTGCGGAGGGGTGAATTGATTCACCACAACTTTGGGCGCCTCGACCGGTTGCGGCGCTTCACGATGCAGTTCACGCGGAACGATCAGGCGGGGCTGCTCCAGCACCGGAATATTCACGGGAGGAAGCAGCTTGGCGTGAACTTGCGGCTTAATCTTGATGGGCTCGGGCTCGGGCCGGAGCGACGGCATGGGAATAATTTCAGTGACGTGATACTCGGTCAGCGTGAGCCTCTCTGGCATCAAGACCGAGACATTAATAACGATGAGGAGTAGGAGCGCAACAATGCCATAGGCGGTCGCGATCGCTTTCTTGTTGAGCTTTCGTTCGGGCAGTAGTCCGAGCTGAAATCCGCCGTAAGCCATTGCCATGCAATTTCCTTCCATTGGGACCCAGGTAGGGGAGTTACCGGGAGCTTGGAGATTTAAAAATACGGGAGATAGGACAAGGGGTAAACGTGTCCACGGAGCTTGACCTTAGGTAACCGTCGGTGTGCTGTTTCGGGAAAGTATCCCAGAATGAACAGCTTGGGAACCGCGGGGTGCCCTACCCTCGCAAGGCACCGTAGTTACCCTTTTCGCTTGATGTTGCCACGCCGCCAACCTGATTACTCTCAGGGGATGCGTGCGAAAGCGATGACGTGCATGCAGTATTACGGATCGCTAGCCGTTGGTGAAATGAGAGGAATTCATGATTAAAACCGTTTTGAAAACCGCTCTTGCCGCAACTCTGTTTTGTAGCCTTGCGGGTTGGGCGCAGGACCAATCGATGCCGCAGGGATCGGCCGCGCCAGATAACACAAAGATGAACCAGCGTGACCGGAACGGCGCGGAGCCGACAGCTGATCAGCAGCAAGAAAATAGATCGGACCGCGAGTTGACACGGCAGATACGAAGGGCTCTGGTGCAGGACAAATCGCTCTCCACCTATGGGCATAACGTAAAGATCATTGCGCAGAATGGAACGGTCACATTGAGAGGACCGGTCAAGAGCGAGGAAGAGAAAGCGACGATTGAGCAAAAGGCGGCTCAGGCTGCAGGCGGGCCAGACAAGATCCACAGTGAGCTTCAGGTAAAGAGCGACAGCGGCAAACCTTCAGCCAACCAGTAATACAACTTCCAAGGAGGAGTGACTCATGGCAGGAAAAAATACGGCGGTATTCGGGATTTATCGAGATCGTTTAACTGCAGAGAATGCGGTGGATATGTTGCGGCAGGAAGAGTTCCGCAACACGGACATCTCGGTTCTATTTCCCGAGAACGAGGGCACGAAAGATTTTGCGCACGAGAAGAACACCAAGGCTCCGGAAGGCGCCACGACGGGAGCGGCTTCGGGAGCGATTATCGGCGGCGGTCTAGGATGGCTAGTAGGAATTGGCGCGCTGGCTATTCCGGGTTTGGGGCCGTTTATTGCGGCTGGTCCGATTATGGCGGCGCTGGCGGGAGTGGGAGCAGGCGGCGCAATCGGCGGAGTGGCGGGCGCACTCATCGGGATGGGAATTCCTGAGTACGAAGCGAAACGGTACGAGGGTCGAGTGAAAGAAGGCGGCATTTTGCTCTCGGTACACTGCGACGATTCCAACTGGACCAAGCGGGCGAAACAGATCCTGGAGCATACGGGAGCGGAGGATGTTTCGTCGACGGGCGAAGCCAGCGCGGATTATATGAAGACAGATCGTCCGATGAAGCGGACGGCGTAGAAGTAATTTGTGTTGAAAAAAGGCGGCTTTGGTCGTTGCGGGCGAGAAAACCGCAGCGGCTAAAGCCGGTTTTCTTTTTAGATATGAATATGGCATGCCTGAAGGCATGCCCTGATACGAACCCCTTGCGTGAGCTGGCATACGGCGAATTGGGCGCGCCTTTTATTTGGATAGAGAAACTTTAAGTCTGGATAGAGAAGCTTTAAGTCGATCCGAAACGCTGCTTGGAGAACTACCTACTAGGATATTGTCACTTTGTTCGCAGCTCCGCCGGTTGCTAAACTGGCGAGCCATCCGATGGTGAAGGTCACAATCGTGCCAATCATCACCCACCAGGTCCAGGGAATGCGCGTGCCCAGCCAGAGGTAGAGTTCGACAGAAAATCCGCACAACATTCCTACGATTGCACCGGGTTGATTGGCGCGTTTGGTAAGCACTCCGAGAAGAAATGCGCCGAGAAGAGCGCCGTAGGCGATGGATGCGATCTGCAGTCCGACTTCAACCACGCGTCCCGCCTTGTGCAGGGCGATGATGGCGAGGGCGAAGAGCACAATAGCCCAGAGGAAAGTCGCGATACGGGAGAAAAGCATCTTTGTGCGCTCGTCGGCTCGTGGACGGAACCTGGCGTAGAAATCCATGATCGCGCTTGAGGAAAGGGAATTGAGGGCAGCGCTGAGATTGGACATGGCCGCCGCAAGAATGGCGGCGACAAGCAGGCCGGATATGCCATGCGGCATACGGGTCACGATAAATGTGGGATAGATCCGGTCCGGTCTTCCAAAGACGGATGAAGGGACGCGGTAATAAGCCCAGAGCATGACTCCAACGATCAGGAAAAGCGCGAACTGAAAGAGGATGGCGAGGCCACTGGAAATCAAGGCGGTCATGGACTGCTTCTGTCCACGGGCGGCGAGCAGGCGCTGAACGATGAGCTGGTCGGTGCCATGGCTTGCCGTGGTGAAAAATGTTCCGCCAATGACGCCAGCCCAGAACGTGTATGGCACCGAGAGGCTGGTGCTGAAATTAAAGACCTGGAACTTGCCTGCCGCCGCAGCCGCGGAATGGATGGCGGACCATCCGCCGGGGACGAGATGCAGGATGGTGACGAGGCCGACGAGCGTACCTCCAACGTAGATTCCGGTCTGGACGACATCGGTCCAGATGACGGCGGCGAGGCCGCCCTCAAACGTATAGATGAGTGTCAATATCGTGATGATGGCGATGGATGCAATCTCGCCGGTGCCGAGCGCGATCGATACGACGATGGAAACGGCGTAGACGCGTACGCCTTCGGCTGCGGCTCGTGTCAGCAAGAACAGCCCAGCCGTGAATGAGCGGAGAGTGCGTCCAAAGCGGCGCTCGATCAGCTGGTAGGCGGTGTACAGGTCGCCGCGGAAGTAGTGGGGCAGGAGCAGGAAGCTGATGACGATGCGGCCAACGATGTATCCGAAGATGACTTGCAGGAAGGTGAGATTGGAATCGTAAGCGAGGCCGGGGATGCTGATGATGGTGAGCGTGCTGGTCTCGGCGGCGACAATAGAAAGCGCGATAGCCCACCAGGGGATGTCGCGTCCGGCAAGGAAGTAGTCGCGAAGGGTGCGCTGTTTCTTGCGGAAGCGCAGGCCAAACAGCGTGATTCCGGCCAGGTACAGCGCGATGATGGCGAAATCGAGTTTGTTCAGGCCCATTGCGAAGTGTGGAAGGCTGCACCCAACTGAATGCCCCGCCGGAGCGAAGTGACAATTATCAAGCGGAACAAGAATTTGCGCGAGTACGAGACTGTAGACGGGGTGAGCGAGCGGTGGCGCATGCGGTTCCCTGCCGTTAGGTTTGAAATGAGAACTGATCTCATATGTAAAAATAGGCCGATGCCCTACTATCTGGGGATTGACGGTGGCGGGACGAAGACGACGTGTGCCGTCGGAGATGAGACGCGCCTGGTGGCGAGCGCGACGGCAGGTCCGAGCAATATTGTTCGAGTGGGGGAATCGGAGGCGCGCGAATCGTTGCTGCGTGCGGTGCGGCAGGCTTGCGCTGCGGCCGGAATTGCGTCCGAGGAAGTTGTGCACACATGCGTAGGCGGGTCGGGAGCGGGGCGTCCGCAGCTGGCAGAAATAGTGCGACGAATTCTCGCCGAAATTATTGCGACGCCAATTGTTGTGGTGGGGGATATGCAGACCGCGCTGGAAGCGGCGTTCGATACAGGGCCGGGCGTGGTTGTAAATGCCGGCACGGGATCGTTCGCTTACGGACGCAATCGGCAGGGGAAGACAGTGCGTGCGGGTGGCTGGGGATTTGCCATCGGCGATGAAGGTTCGGCGCACTGGATTGGGCACGAAGCCGTACGCGCGATATTGCGCGAGAGCGACCGGCGGGAAGACGCGGCTGCATTGAACGAGACTCCGCTGGTGAAGGGGCTTTACAAGGCATGGGGAGTGAACTCGCTTCTGGATTTGGCGCGAGCAGGGAATTCGGTACCGCCTCCGGATTTTGCCGCGTTGTTTCCAGCCGTGGCTGGGAGCAGTGATGAGGTTGCGCTGCAGGTTCTGAGAAAAGCAGCCCGGGAACTGGCTGAACTGGCCGCAATTGTGATTCGGAGGCTATTCGTACAAGGAGACGGGATTGTCCCGGTGGCCATGACCGGAGGCGCCTTTCGTCACGCCGAGATCATGCGGCAGGTTTTCTACAATGAACTACGCAAACTGGAGCCGTGGGCCGAGGTGAATTCGCAGGTGGTTGATCCGGTGGAAGGGGCGCTGCGGATCGCACGCCGGGCGGCGGTTTGAGACATTCACCACAGGGGGCACGGAGGGTCACAGGGGAAACCGGATCGCTCGATTCATTATGGAAGAATATCCGAGCCGCGAAAATCCGGAATTGCATCAGCCGCTTCCGGCCGCTAGTTCGGCTGATCCGCAGTCTGGCGTTACAGCGCTCAGTGAAGACCTCGCACTGGCGCAGCTCAAAGATTCAAACGCGACGTCGGAACTGATCGAGCAGATCAGCCGGAACGCAGCAGCGATGAAGTCGCGCAAAGTGCGGATGGCAGTGGCTGCTCACGCTCGGGCTCCCCGACGGGTGGCGCTGCGTGTGGTCCGCGAACTGTACACATTTGAGCTCATGCAGTTTGCGCTGATGCCCACGGCGCCGGCAGACCTGAAACATGTTGCCGACGAATTGCTGCTCGGGCGGCTGGCGTCGATTACCTTGGGCGAACGAATTTCGCTGGCGCGGCGCTCTTCGTCGGCAATAGCCGCGGGACTGCTGCTGGATAAAGAAATCCGCGTGTGGCAAACGGCGTTGGAGAATCCGCGCCTGACGGAAGCGGGCGTGGTGAAAGCGCTGCAGCGGACGGGAGCCTCGCGGGGGTTTGTGGAGGCCGTGTGCCATCATGCGAAGTGGTCACCACGGATTGAGATTCGAGTTGCCCTGCTGCGGAATGCGCATACGCCGGTAACGAAGGCAATTGAGTTTGCGCAGCGGATTCCTGCGCAGCAGTTGCGAGATATTCTGCATGCGTCGAAATTGCCGGAGAGCACAAAGCGTTTGCTGCGGAAGGAAGTAGAAGAGAGGGGCTAGGGATCAGGGGCCAGGGACCAGGGACCAGGGACCAGGGACCAGGGACCAGGGACCAGGGACCAGGGGCCAGTCTCATCCGTTGCGCTCACATTTCTGTCACAGGCACATTCTGCCGCCTCACCTTAGACCTCGGACCTTGAGACGTCTGACCCCTGACCCCTGACCTCTGACCTCTTTTATCTTCCGCCGCCGATGGCCAAGATTGCGCCGGTGGTATAAGAAGCGGCGGGCGACAGCAGCCACAGAACGCCCTCGGCGATTTCCTGGGGCGAGCCGGCGCGTTGCATCGGGATCGTGGGCATCAGGCGCTGAAGGCGTGCGGGTTCGCCATTGGCAGCGTGGAGATCGGTGTCGGTCAGGCCCGGTGCGACGGCATTGACGCGGATGCCTTCGGTGGCAACTTCGCGAGCCAGGCCGATGGTGAAGGTATCGATGGCACCCTTTGAGGCGGCGTAGTGTACCCATTCCCCGGCGGATCCGGTGTGAACGGCGCGGGAAGAAATATTCACGATGGCTCCGCCAGCGCCGCCGCGGCGAGTCGACATGCGGCGCACGGCTTCGCGGGCGCACAGCATCGCTCCGGCTACATTCACCGCGAAGGTTTTGTTGATGGCGTCGGCGGTGACTTCTTCTACGCGGGCGAATCCACCGGTGATTCCCGCATTGTTGACAAGAGCTTTGATGGGGCCGAGTTCGCGCTCCGCCGTTTCGAAGAGGCGAAGGATGTCGTTCTCGCGGGAAACATCGGCGTGAATCGCGAGAGCGCGTCCACCGTCGCGGACGATATCATCTACAACATTCTTGGCTTCGGTTTCGCCGGAGCAGTAAACGACTGCGACCGAGTATCCACGTTGGCCTGCGAGGCGGGCAATGGCAGCGCCGATGCCGCGACTGGCGCCGGTAACGATGAGCGTGCCAAGATCGAGTGGCGAGAGGCTGGATTGAGGCTGGGGCTTCACAGCTCTACACTCGGACCGCTTCGCGTTTGCCGTGCATCAACTCGATGACTGCGTCGTAGATTCGCCGTCGAGTCTCATTTCGTTCGTAGGCGCGAGTGATATAGCGGACGCGAATCTCAACGCCCGACCCCGTCGGCTGCACATTGACTCCGGGCAGAGCCTTCAGAGTCTTGGCGCGATATTTAGTGGTGGTCTCCTGCCACTCGGCCTCGGCCTTGCCGGCGTTGGCAGCCGTTTCTTTCTCGACCAGTTTCTGGATGCCGTCGACGACGGGATAGGGATCCTGGCTGGGAGGAATCAGAAGCTTGAGCTCGTCCCACATCCACTGGCCGGAGGTAGTGAAGTTAAAGAAGTGTCCTTCTACGGCGAAGCTGTTGACGAAGGAGACGCGGCGCCCGGTGGGATGGCTGGAATCGGTCCAGTTGCCGGTTTCAAGAAGGACGGTCTTGAGCAGGCCGACTTCAACGACCTCGCCGCTTACGCCGTTGATTTCGACCCAGTCGCCGACGCGGATTCCGTTGCGTCCCATGAGCACGAACCAGCCGAAGAAGGCGACGATGAAATCTTTCATCGCGACAGTAAGGCCTGCGCCGGCGAGACCGAGAACCGTGGTGGTCTGCGTGGGCATGCCAAAGATGATGAAGAGGATGACAAGAGCGCCGAGCGCTTGCGTGGCAAATTTGACGACGGCGCGGAGCGTGTCGATGCGCTTATTTTCCGCAGACATGCCGGTGAAGAGATGGTCGATCAAGCGAGCCGCGAGGTAGACGGCGACGAGAACCAGAAGAATCCAGAGCAGCGTTTCGATTAAATGATGCAGTGCCGTGCGCTCGCGGGCATCGACTAACGCAATCCAATTGGTGTAGATGTCGCTCAGTTCCTGCTCGTCCTGGATGCGGCGGCCGCGATCGGCGAGATTCTTCTGATCGAGGGTATATTCCTTAAGAGCGGTGAGCGCGGCGGTAGCGGCGGCCTGTGAATCTTCGCGGCGGGCTACAGTATTGCCCTTGGAAAATCCCTTGGCTTGTTGTTTGGCGGCCTCACGCGCCTCTTTATCCTTCTCGACCTGCTTTTCGAGTTCGGCGCGCTTGAGAACCAGGTACTGTTCCTTTTCGGTCGCTTCGGTCACCGCCTGCTGTAGAAGGGATTTCTTCTCGCGCAGAGCCCGCCAAGCCTGAAAGACGCTCCACAGCGTACGCGCCTGATAGTCCTGCTCGTGAGGGTTGACGGCAGAGCCGGCGGGGGCGGCGTTGTGTCCAGTAGCTTCGTGCTGTTCCTGGATGCGCTTGATTTTCGCCTGGGGATCGCCGCCAGCCTGCTCCAGATCTTCGCTGGCGTCGTCAAACTCATCCTGATCGAGCTCCATCTGGGCTTTGGCCACATCGATCTGGTCCTGCAGGTTATCTTTCTGCGAGTCGGGAGCGGCGGTGAGCTTGCGGGTTAAAAGGGTGACATTGTCTTGATCCTCTTTAAGGGCCTGCTGCGCCTTGCTCTTGCGGGCGACGATCTGTTTGGCTTCCGGCGAGAGCGGCGGAGGGTTCAACTGCACCTCGCGAAGCCGATCGAAAAATGTGAGGTCGACTTCGTGGTCACCGGTTTTTTCCGCAGCATGCGCCAGCGTTTGTTCTTCCTGAGTTCCGGCCATGGCAGCCATGCGCTGCGCAGTTTGGAGCGGACGCTGGTCCACCAGAGGGGTCTTCGCCACGGGCGCCTTGCGCCCCAACAGGCGGTTCGTCGGAGCGGAGGTTTCTTCGTTCTGGACAGGCAGCTCGCGGGTCCATAGCAATCCGAGGACAGCTGCGCCCGTCAGAACGAGCAACACAATTGCGGTAATCCATTGCCGCAGTTTCATAAAGAATCCCAAGTTTCTTGTAGAACGGCTGTTGCTATGCCGCTACCAGTCGAATGCGAAGTGGTGAGGATGAGAACACTTTAGCAAGAAAATTGGCGCGGCGCGATGGGAAGACACGGACGTAATGTGCTCGCGAGGATCATGTTCCATACAATTTTCAAATAGCGATGCTCGAGTATCTCCAATCTATGTTGCAGGAGCCGTGGAAACCGGTTTCGCGACCGGCGCTCGTGGCATGGCTTGCCTTTTATGTGGGATTTCTGGCGTATGCCTTTTCGGCGCATGGAGGATTTCTGTTTATCGACAGCGCCAACCTGGTGGTGCACGAGGGCGGCCATAATCTGTTTGCGTGGTTTGGCCACACGCTGATGCTTTGGGGAGGAACGCTTCTACAGTGGTTAGTGCCGTTTCTGTTGGCGGTTTACTTCTTCAAACAGAGGCAGGCCACTGCATTCATCTTCTGCCTGTTTTTCTTTTTCGAGAATTGGCTCTATACCGCGACCTATATGGCTGATGCGCGAGCCATGGAGTTGCCGCTGGTGACGACGGGCGATCCGGACTTTGTGGAGCATGATTTCCACACGATCTTTTCGAGCCTGGGCGTGCTGGATTACGACACGAAGATTGCGGCGGGGGTGCGTTTGCTGGGCTGGTTAGGGATGATCGGGTGCGTAGTGTGGTTGGGAACCCGACTAAAAGCAAAAGACGAAGAGCGGATCGTCGCGCTGACGTTTCCGCAGCCGGCGATATCCCTGGTGCAGCGCTACCCTGGAAAAGCGCGGACGCCTGCGCCGACGTCGATATCGAATGGGAGTAAAGCGCCACTCGCCCAAGAAAAAACCGATAATCTGAATCAGTCTACGGAACCCAATCCGCAATGAAGATGTTGGTCTCGTGCGGGGCCTTGGCATTGCGATTGGAGGCCCAGACCAGTTTCTTGCCGTCCGGAGAGAACATGGGAAAGCCGTCGAAACCGTCGCTGTAGGTGATGCGCTCGAGGCTGGAGCCGTCCGGATTCATTGTCCACAATTCGAAGTTCCCCTCGCCCCCGGTGGAGTGGGCTACCGGATCGTAGTTCGAAGAAAAGATAATCTTCTTTCCATCGGCGGTAAACGCCGGTCCGAAGCTGGCTGCGCCGAGGTTGGTGATTTGCTTCTTGTCGCTGCCGTCGGCTTTCATGAGCCAGATCTCCAGCGAAGTCGGACGGATCAGGTTCTGCGCCAGCAGTTCCTTGTAATCGGCGATCTCTTTTTCGGTTTGCGGATGGTAGGCGCGGTAGACGATCCATTTGCCATCGGGCGAGAACGTGGGCCCGCCGTCGTATCCGAGTTCATGCGTGAGTTGCTTTACGTGCGTGCCATCAGCGTCCATGGTGTAGATGTCGAGGTCGCCATTGCGAACAGAGGTGAAGGTAATCTTCTTGCCGTCGAGAGAAATTGTGGCTTCGGCGTCGTAGCCCGGAGTATTAGTGAGTTGCTTCAGGTCAGAGCCGTCGGGATTGGCGATGAAAATGTCGTATCCCGCATAAACTCCCCAGACATAACCCTTGGAAAAATCAGGCTTCGGTGGGCATTCGGGGCTAGCGAGATGCGTGGACGCGTAGAGAATCTTTTTACCGTCGGGATAGAAGAAGCTGCAGGTGGTGCGTCCTTTGCCGGTGGAGACCATGTGCTGGTCGCTGCCGTCGATGTTCATGGTAAAAATCTGGTCGCACTTCACGTCGCCGTGAGAGGACTGGAAAATCAGTTTCTTGCCATCGGCGGAGAAGTAAGCTTCGGCGTTGGATCCTCCGTAGGTGAGTTGATGGACGTTGCGGAGATGCTTTTCCTGGGCTGTGGCCAAGTCAGGGGGAGTGGACGTTTGCGCGAGGGCGGGGAGCGAAGCGATCCCAATTGCGAAAAAAATGCAGAAGTGCGGAAGAGCGCGTTTCATAGGATGGGCGCTAGTGTAACAAAGGGCACGCAGCGCCTAAAGGCGCTTTCAATGATCGCTGCTGCGGCCCGCCTGAAGGCGTGCCCTGATACGAAGCGGCAATTCTGGATGTGCTTTACAGAATTTCTAATCGGCGTAGCTCTGATACGACCCTGGGCGGCAGACGAAACGAAATCTTAGGCGCCGAATGGTCCGGTGGCGACGCGGGCGAGGTTTTCTAATTCCTTAACATACATGGGGCGGAGCAAGAGCGTGCTCAGCGTTCGCTCAATGCGGCCGAGGAAGCCGCTGCGGACCGGGAGTTCGGTCGAGATGGTGACGTGCGAATCGGCGGGAGCGGCGCCGGGATTAACGCTGAAGGTGGTGACTGCGCCGTTGGAATCGAGATTCGTCTCGACCAGCACCCGGCCCGGTTCAGGTTCGGTGATGGCGGCGCGGAAGGTCTGCTTCTTTCCGAATACTCTCATCTGAAAACGAATCAGTGTGCCGGCACCGACGCCGCCTTGCTCGACCGTCAGATTGCTGAACTGTTTGGGAAGGATGCGCTGGTGACCGTCGTTGTAGTTCGAGATGAGCGCGTAGACGCGTTCGCGCCGAGCCGGGATGACGGCGGAAACGCTGACGACGTGGCGCTCTGGTTTGCTTTCCATCTTTCGGGACTCCCGGCTTCCGGCTGCAAGCTTCCGGAGACCTGACCTAGAGAGAGTCGTTGCTCATTGCAAGAATAATGCCCGATGCTCACTTCTGAAAGTGATTCCGGATGGCCTCGGCCTGGACGCGGGTTACAACCGCCGAGAGCGCCGCTGCGTCGGCCTGCTTGACGGCTTGCAGGCTGCCGAAGTGTTCGAGGAGGCGGCGAGTGGTGCGCTCGCCCACGCCGGGAATCTCCAGTAGTTCAGTAGAACGGTCGCGCATCTGGCGGCGCTTTCTGTGGAAAGTCACGGCGAAGCGGTGAGCCTCGTCGCGGATGAGTTGGATCAGGTGCAACACCGGTGAGTGATGATCGAGCGCAATGGGATCCTTCTCTTGTCCGTAGACGTAAAGAATTTCTTCACGCTTGGCGATCGCGGCCAGCGGCTGATTAATAATCTCGATCTTTTCCAGAGCCTCGGCGGCGGCATGCAACTGGCCGAGGCCGCCGTCGATTAATACGAGGCTGGGCATCGCCTTCTGGTCGTTGTCGTTTTCCTGCAGCAGACGTTTATAACGGCGTGTGACTACCTCGCGCATGGAGGCGAAATCGTCGACGCCCTCGACGGTGCGGATGATGAACTTGCGGTAATCGGATTTCTTCATCTTGCCGTCTTCCCACACGACCATGGAAGCGACGGTTTCCGCTCCCTGGATGTGCGAGATGTCGAAACACTCGATGCGTTTCGGCAGCTCGGGCAAGCCAATGACTTCCTGCAATTCTTCCTGAATCTTGCGAGCGTTTGGCTTCAGCACGCGGAAGCGTTGATCGTAAGACTGCTTGGCGTTGTTGCCCGCAAGGTCGATGAGAGAACGCTTGTCTCCGCGCTGGGGAATCAGAATGTGGACGCGGGGCGCGCGCGGGTTGTCGCCCGCGATCTGTTCAGACAGCAGATCCTCCAGCTCTTCGCGATCTTCGAAGTCGACAGGGACATAAAGATTGCGGGGGACATAGGGCTGTCCGATGTAAAGCTGTTTGAGAAGTGCAGAGAAAAACTCTCCGGGATGAAACTGTGGCTCGGGCGAGTGCGCTGGCGAGCTTTGCTCGCCCGGACAGCCGGGGGCGGCTGTCCCCACATGGTCCGTGGTCTCTTCGCTTAGCGCGAATTCTGGGAGGTCCTCCCAGAAGAATTCACGGCGGTCGAGCATTTTGCCGCCGCGCATGTGGAAAAGGTTGACGGCGAGCATGCCGTTTTCGTAGTGATAGCCGAAAACGTCGGCGTCATCGCCTTCGGCGGCGGCAATACGTTGGCGCTCCTGCAACTGTTCCACCGTCGAGATGAGATCGCGATAGCGGGCAGCGCGCTCATATTCCTGGGCGGCTGCCGATTGTTCCATCCGCGTGCGCAGGGAACGCGCCAGGTCGGTAGGGCGCCCTTCGAGGAACATCTTCACGTCGTGAACCGCTTCCTGATACATCTCTGGTGTAGTGAGATCCTGAACGCAGGGCCCGAGGCAGCGCTTGATGTAGTACTGCAGACACGGCCGCGGATGAAAGCGGGTAAGGTCGACCTTGCACGACGGAATCAGAAAATTGCGGTGAATCAGGTCGACGATGCGATAGGCGAGATTAGCAGGGAAGTACGGCCCGTAGTACGCGCTGCCGTCTTTGCGCAGGCGGCGTGTGACATAGACGCGCGGCCAGCGCTCGCCCAGCGTGAGCTTGACGTAGGGGTAGGTCTTATCATCGCGCAGCAGAATGTTGAAGCGTGGCTTGCGCTGCTTGATCAGATTGTTCTCGAGCGCGAGCGCTTCTTTGTTGTTGGCAACCACGATGTATTCGACATCGACGGCTTCCCGAACAAGAGTTCCGGTCTTGGCGTCCTCCCAACGGCCCTCATGAAAGTAGCTGGAGACGCGGCTGCGGAGGTTCTTGGCTTTTCCTACGTAGATCACCTCGTTTTCGGCGTTTTTGTAGAGATATACGCCGGGTTCGGTAGGAATGGTCCGGATTTTGGCCTGTAAATCCATGAAGAGAAGGTTCTATTCTATTGGATCAGAATGGGGTTGTAGGGTTTCAGGCACGGCTCGAGGTTGCCGCCGCACACCGTATAAAAATTCCATGAATTATGTGGGGTTTGCGTTGCTGAGGTAACGGGTAGAGTGGTTCGACCGTGGGGCATGCCTCCCGCAACCCATTGAGAATGTATATACTTAAGACGAGCGTCCCAAGTGGCGAGAACTGGCATCAGCCGTGCAAAAGTAGAATTGGGACCTGTACTGTCGTAAGCCATCCCCAAGGCCTAAAAAATTGCTTCCGCACGCGGATTTACCCGGACGGACTAAAGATGCATCAAAAGAGATCGGACAAGGAGCGTCACCTATGAACCGCACTTCGTTAATCGTATGTCTAGCAGCCAGCATGGTGGCCAGCGTCGGCTGCTCCAGCAAGAACTATGTGAAGCAACAGACAACGCCGCTGATCAACAAGACCAACGAGCTTGACGACTTGACCGCGAAGAACACGCGAGACATCAAGGACGTTGACGCCCGGGCGCAAGCCGGGATTCAGGCCGTGAATGCGAAGACTGCTGAAGTTGAGCAGAAGACGCAGAGCGCCAGCCAGAACGCCACGCAGGCGCAGCAGATGGCGGACGCCGCGAATGGCCGCGTCAGTGTGCTGACCAATACGGTCGCCAACCTCGACAACTATCACGCTGTGGCGGAGACTTCGGTTAAGTTCGGATTCAATAAAGACAACTTAACGCCGAAGGCGAAAGAGGCGCTGGACCAACTGGCCGGCAACATTGCGTCGACCAAGGGCTATATCATCGCGCTCGAAGGCGGAACGGATTCGGTTGGCCCGGCGGATTATAACTACGATCTGAGCCAGCGGCGTGCGAACTCCGTGATTCAATACCTCGCTACGAAATACAACGTACCCGCGCACAAGATCTACGTAATCGGCCTCGGCAAAGACAAGCCGGTGGAGACGAACAAGACTTCCACTGGTCGCGCCGACAATCGTCGGGTCGATGTCCGCCTGATGACGAACACGACTGCCGGGGACCAGACCGCTCCGGCGACCACGGGCCAGAACAATCCGTCGATGTAATGACGGCATAGAATTTATCCTCCGTTTGGAGGACTTCGCCAACCAGGCCGCTCGATTCCTCCCCCTGAGCGGCCTGACTTTTTGTCCAGAAATATTCTGACCGGAAATCTGCGTGGTTCCATCTTTCCCTCTTTCTGGGGTTGAGCCCAGTGTGGAGTTGACTCGTCTTTGGGCGTAAGATTCGGCCATGCCATACTCCAATATTTCCCGGCGCTCGTTTGTGGCGCTATCCGCGGCGTTGCCTTGGGCTTTGCGAGGAGTTGCTTCGGGCCTGGCGGCGTCGAAATCGATCCCCGTTGGACTGGAACTTTACTCGGTGCGCGACGAGTTGCAGAAAGATCCTCAAGGCACAGTGCGCGCCGTCGCGAAGATGGGCTACCAGTGTGTCGAGTTCTACGCTCCTTATTTCGACTGGAGCGCGCAACAGGCGAAAGAAATGCGGAAGGTGATGGACGAAGCCGGCGTCCGGTGCTATTCCACCCACAATGATCAGGCGTTTTTTCTTCCTGACAAAATTGATCACGCGCGAGAGCTGAACCGGATTCTAGGCAGCCGCTACATGGTGCTGGCGTGGAGCGACCCGAAACCCGATCTGGATGGATGGAAGACGCTGGCGGAAAACTTGAACACGGCTGCCGACAAACTGGCGGCGTCGGGACTGAAAGTCGGGTATCACAACCATGATGCGGAATGGAAAGCGATCGACGGCAAGCGTCCGATGGACATTCTGGCTGCGAACACGCATCCCACGATCATGCTGCAACTCGATGTAGGAACTTGTCTGGAAGGTGGCGCCGATCCGGTTGCATGGATCCAAGCCAACCCGGGACGCATTCGCTCCATCCATTGTAAAGACTGGTCTCCTGACCCCAACGTGGCCTACGGAACGCTATTCGGAGAGGGGAAGGCGGACTGGAAAGGGATTTTCCAGGCGGCGGAGAACGGCGGCGGAGTCGAATATTACCTGGTTGAACAGGAGGGCAGCCGGTATCCCCAGATGGAAACGGCAAAGCGATGCCTGGATGCATTTCGATCCACATACGCGGCCCGTTAGAATGGAGCTATGCGAAGTCTGCTATTGATTTTGTTACTGGGCGGCATGGCGCAGGCGCAGAGTTCGCCGCCGAATTCGCCGCCAGCGGCGCCGGGTTCGTCATCCTCATCAACGCCAGCGGACACTCGAAAGCCAGATCTTTCACCGCCGCGCTCCGACATCGTTAATGCTGCGGACTTGGGAGATGATGCGGGGCAGAGTTCCAGCAAAGAGGATCCCGTCGATCTGAGTCCGCCGTCAGATGATGCAAAGGCGCATCCGCAGAACTCCGACATTCTGACGGATGAAGGCAGCGGGAGTAGCGATGTTCATCCCTGGGATCCGCACAAAGCGGCGAAGGATGTGGAGGTCGGAGACTTCTATTTCAAAGTCAAAAAGAATTATATTGCGGCCGAGAGCCGTTATCGCGAGGCGCTCTACTACAAGGAAAACGACGCCATTGCCACTTATCGTTTGGCCGTTTGTCTGGAGAAGCTGGATCGAGACGCAGAGGCCGTTACTGAATACGAAAGCTATCTAAAAATTCTTCCGTATGGGCCGGAAGCGGCAGACGCGAAGAAGGCGATTGAGCGTTTGAACGCTCACGCGGCCAGCACCAAACCCGCGAAGTAATGTTCTGCGGCGCCAGCGAACCGGCAACCATGGTTCAGCGTTTACGTGGGCGAGGCTTGGATCTCGGGTGATCGCCGTCTCCATTGCCTACACGACTTTGCTCGGCCGCGCCTAGCACCAAACTTGAGGGCCACTTTGGCCCAGTGTATACAAGCCCATTCTTGCGCCTGGCGGCGCGGACAATGCCCTCCACAGTATCGACGCAGGCGTGAACCGCCTGGGTATGAAGTTGTCCTTCGAATCCGCCGCGGATAATGAGCATGGCCGTGCCATGCATGAGAGACCAGATGGCCAGCATAAGGCGGGAGTGGAGCCTGGGGTTTCCGCCCAACTCCGCGGCCAGGCGCTCGCGCATGAGATTGAACGACGGCCACGGCTCGTGCAGGGAAGGGGGCTTGCCCACACCATCGAACAAAACCTGGTAACCGTAGGAGTTTTCAAGAGCAAATTTGAGGTAGCTCTGAATGGCATCGCGTAAATTCCGGGTGGGGGTAAGGGCGGCAAACAACTCCTGCCGCATTTGCAGTCGCAACGCGCGCCGAATATCTTCGCGATCGCGGTAACGCTCGTAAACGGTGGGCGTGGTTGTGCCGGCGGCTTTCGCGACGGCGCGCATGGTCAGAGCCTTTTCGCCGCCGCGGGCCCATAATTTCGAGGCCGCCGCTAAGATCCGCTGTTCCAGTTCAGGGTCAGGATGCCTGGGCACCGCTCCTCCATACCTTTAGCGTTTTCGCTTATTTATTGCACAGCGTAATACTAACGACGTATAATAAGTTCAGAGCAACGACCTCGCGGAGCGGGGTCCCGGTGGATGAGAAAGCGCAGTCCTCCCAATACGATTCCACGGGGCCTCGCCTGCGTTTACCGCAAAAATCCAAACAAGTAAGGAAAAAGTATCAATGCAGTCTGGAAGTAAGAAACAAGTTGACGTTACGCGTCTCAAAGCTGATATGGCGGCTGCCAGCGTGGAACTACTGAGTGCTCACTGCGCCGCAGATCGTGTCCGACTACAGTATTCCCCACAGGACGTTGCTGCATACGCCGAGCGCCAAGCGCTCAAACGAGCAATCAGTTCCTCGGAGGCGATCTACCGTTATTTCCGGGAGATCGCGGCACACGTCGAGTATCAGGAAAATACGGGCGCCTAATAGCCATTCGACAGCGTACTGAGTCAGCGAGCTATTTCTCTAAGCGAATAAATTCTCCGGTAGAGGCGTTCACCGACACAGTGAGCTTCGCATCCTCGCGGCTCGCTCCGTAGATGACGTGCCAGATTAATTCATTGGTATTGTGATTCCAGTCGCAAACGTAGGTGACGGGAGTGTTGGGCGCTTTTTCCAGCAGTTTGTCGCCGCCGTGCTTCTGGGCAGTCTGCTCGGCCTGATCTGAATCGATCTTGAGGAACGCCATGTCCCAAATCTGGGTGGAGGAGTTGGAAGCGCTATAGCTATCCTCGGTGCCGGGATTGATGCCGCGTGCAGGAGCGCCGTCGGCTGCGCTGCCGGACCAGGTATAACTCTTGGCCGAGCGCTGCGAGGGAGAAGCGAAGCTGGCACGCCAGACGGCCCACTTGCCATCGTGGCCATTTCCGTCGCTGGTTGTGATGGATTCAAGGCGATAAGGTCTGGCATCCTGATTCCATCCGCGCGCCGCGACGTAAAGCTTCTGAAAGGCGGAACGAGCAGTGAGGAGTTCCGGCGCCTTGACCTCAGGCTTGGCCGGTTCGGCGGGCTTGTTGGATTCGGACGAACAGGCCGTCAGTAGCGACAGCGCGCAGATGGCCGCAACCATCATTGCCGTTGCGATCATACGGGTCGACAAATGGCGCTCTTGAAACGAGAAAAAAATACTGCTCTTTTCCGCGGCGAAAACTGCGGAAGGTTGGCTACCGTCAGCCCTGTTCATGGCATCCTTCCTGATATAACTGGCGTTGGTTTCATTCTGCGGCATCATTCTAACCGAAAGGCTGGAAAAGGTTAGTAACACCCTTGGACCCTCACCTGAGACGGCTGCAAGCAGAGATCGAGCTGGCTGTGCAGGGCTTGTCGATGGAACAGTTGAGCTGGCATCCTCCCGGCAAGTGGTCGGTTGCGGAAATCCTGGAGCATCTCTACCTGACGTATACGGGAACATCCAAGGGATTCTCACGGCTGCTCGATTCCGGAAAGGCTTCCGACAAGCTGCCGACGTTCAAGCAGCGGATGGGCACACTCGTAGTTGTTCACCTTGGTTATTTCCCGCGTGGGGCAAAATCGCCGCGGGTCGCGGTGCCGCGAGGAGTGGGTTCAGAGAAGTCTTTGGTGGATATCGGCGCGAAGATTGCCGAGATGGGAGAAATCATGAACAGGTGTGAAGCGAGGTTCGGACCAAAGACAAGAATTCTCGATCACCCGATGCTGGGCCCATTTTCGGTGTCGCAGTGGCGGAAATTTCATTTGGTGCACGGTCTGCACCACATGAAACAGATCCGGCGGTTGCGGAAGCAATTCTGAGAAGCGGTAAGACTGGGAATCAAAGTAAAAGCGCCGGAGATGATCCGGCGCTCTAGCGATCATTTGGCGGTGCGGGCTACGGCTCGCGAACGGAACTGGGAACGCCTGCCTTGCGGGCTTCCTCCTGCAAATCGTCCAACCTCTGCTTGGCATCATCCAGAGCCTTCTGCTTGTCGGCGATTTGCTGCTTGTACTGGGCGTCTTGCTTGTCCCAATCGGTGGCGTTGCGCAGACGGTTTCCGGCATCCGCATACATGGCGGCGGCACGAAGCTGATATTCCTTTTGAGTAACGTCAAGCTCGCGCTGCGCCAGATCGATTTGTTTTTGCTGGGCCTCGATTTTATCGGCCCATTGCTTCGAGGCGGCTTGCATGGCAGCCTCGTCAAGCGGTTTGGCGGCCTCGGCAGCAGGCTTCTCACCCGCTGCGGCCGGAGCGTTCGCCGATTCCGCTGGTTTCTGCTCCGCGGAATTATCCGCGGTGGGCTCAGACGGCGTCCCGACAACCGAGAGTTTGTCTTCCCGAGGCAAGTTGTCGTTATCGAAAACCTTGGGCTTGCTCTTGGCGTCAGTATCCTTGCGGATCTGCCGCGCGTAATTGCCGAGCGACGGGCCGGTGGCGGTATCCGAGTTCGACTGAGCCTGGTCCTGAGCGCTGGCTGGGATTCCGGCCATGCCGAGAAGCAGCATCAGTCCGATTCCGTAGTTTGCGATTCGTTTCATTTGCTCCCACCTCGTGATTGACTCTTTATTCTCTAAATCTCTCTAAGTTGATGGCTTCGTGCCCTGTTTTTTTGCTGAAATCATTTTGCCGCATGGCCGACAGCAACATTCGCCGGACGTTTTGCCGTAAGAAAGCCGCCAATGGACCGATCCAGTTGCGCTGCCTCCTGTGCGATGTCGGTGGCGAGTTCCTTTGCCAGTTCCGGATCGCGGTTGTTGGCCAACTGTTGCGCAAATCCAGAGATCGTGGTCAGGGAGGTGCGCAGTTGCAGCGCCATCTCGGCCGAAATTTCTCCCTGTAGTTCCTGCTGCAGGCGAATGCGTTCCAATTCGCTGAGATCGTTAATGACGCAAGCGACGCCGAGGAGGCCGCCGTCGACAGCCGGAACGCGAGAAATTGTCATTCGCAGGAAACGTTTTTCGCCTGCGGGGCTCTGGTAATCGGCTTCGATCTCTCTGCGCTTGCTGCCTTCGCGGAGCACCAGGTGGACTTCATCGAGCACGCGAACCGGAGTCTCACGGGAGTCGTCGGGAGACACTCGCGGCCGCCGCCGGAGAGGACGAATGGATGGCGGCGCCGCGAAAGATGTCTTCCGCACTCATGCCGGTGGTCGAGGCAAATCCGAGGATAGATTTTGCTGCCGGATTCGCCGTCTTCACCAGTCCGTTGCCGCCAAAGACCAGCACCCCGCAAGCAAGATTGGAGAGCACGGTTTGGCTGAAATTTTCGGAGGTGCGGGCACGCGTTTGCTCCGCTTGCGATTGCACCTGCAGTTCGTGCTTCTGCTGCTTGAGTTGCTGAATGACGGTGTTGTAGAGGTGAAGCGGCAGCGCGTCGATGGAGGGTGTGGCTCCGGTCGACAGGTCAGATTCTTTGGCGATGTTCTTGCGCAAACGGCGAATCATAAACAGCCCGAGAAGGAAGGCTGAGACAGCGCAGAAGAACACCAGCGCGGCGCGAAGCAGTAGCGGGTTCGCTAAGATTTTCACCAGAGCCTCCCATACCAGTGAAGGAACCGGTCACCGAAAAAGAGAGCGAACAAAGCCATACTGCCCAGAAAAACGCCGAATGGCATCTGGTAATTGCGATAGACGACTTGCGCGGACTGCCAGGCGCGTCGGCGAGCAGCCTGAGCGGAAGCGAGCCGTTTGGCGAATCGATGTGTGCGCTTCAGCCAAACGACGAGCACAGTAGTGAGCCCAAATAAGGAGCCGGCGACCGACGCCGTGAAGATCGTGAAGACAGTGAGCTTGACTCCGAGAAATGCGCCGACCATGGCCATCAACTTGACATCCCCGAAGCCCATGCCTTCGGTACCGCGCCAGCGCAGGTAAACGGCGCCAGCTCCGTATATGAAGGACGCTCCCACGGCCGCGCCCAGCAGCGAATCGAAAAGCGAGAGCAATCGGGCGGAGATATCTGCGCTGAACGGGAGATTCATCATCGCGGGCAGGAACTGCGAGATCAGATCGTTCACCGGAACGATCAGACTGAAAATGATTCCCAGTGCGAGTCCGGGCAGCGTCAATTTATCGGGCAACAGCTTGGTTTCGGCATCGGTGAAGATCAGACCGAGTATCAAGAAGCCGAAGGTGCAGAACTTCAACGTGGAAAATGACAGTCCGAAATACCAATAGCAGGAGAGGAATAGCAGGCCGGTGAGCAATTCGATCATCAGATAGCGGGGCGAGATGCTGGTTTTGCAGTGGCGGCAACGTCCGCGCAAAATCAGCCAGCTGAGGACGGGCAAGTTGTCGTAGAAGGCGATCGGATTCTTACATTTCGGGCACGCGGAACGAGGGGTCACCGTAGAAAACCCGCGCGGCAGACGGTAGATACACACGTTCAGAAAGCTGCCGAAGGCCAGCCCGAGGACAAAAATCGCCGATGCGAAGACAGGATCCACGAAGTTTTAGAAGGCGTTTCCACGAGAGACGTGCTTTCGAGCGCACCTCGCGTCTCGCGTCTTTCGTCTTTTCTACAGAACGCAGAAATTCCTCGTTCTTGGATGGATTATAAGTCTATGGTTCGGTGAGGACTAAGGTACTGAAGTCACTGGCCGGGCGGCCAAGGGTGGAGTAAGCCATTGACTGGTTTACGCTTACACTTCTGGCTCTGGACGACGTGCCCAATTCTGATTCGGGCATCCCGACAGGGATGAGCCAGCAACGGCAGGAATGCTGGAGCGAATCTGACGAGTTGGGCTCGCAGAAGGCCGAACGAGTCCAACCCGTCCATATAGCTACTTGGCTTGCAGCGTCTCGATGTAAGAGACCAGATTCGTAATTCTCTGCTGCACTTGGCCTTCATGGCCCTGACTGATACTGGAAAACAGCTGTCCCCACACAGGCATATCCTGGCTGCCGTGGGAGGGCGTCATAGCTTGGCCACGAATGACGGCGGCGACGTGAGAGGCGGGATACTTTCCGGCGTCTTTTTGGGCCAAAGTCGTCAGATCCGTAGGAGAAGTCTTCATGGCCGATGCTGCCGGGCCATTTCCTTTTCCGTCGAGACCATGGCAAACCGCACAATAGCTTTTGTACATCTCTTTGCCCGAATTCGAGGGCGCGTTGGTGATGGGGACGTGCTTTACAGCGGGGGTGCTCTGAGCAGGGGCGGCTTGCCCCAGGGCGAGGGCCGAGAAAATCGCCACAATTGCGGCCACACTGATGAATTTCATTACACGCATGACTTGTTCCTCCGGGGCTTCGAGGCCCGAAACTGCCACAACAGCGCAGTCTAGGCGAGCCCTGTGGGAAGGAATGTGACCGAGATCACAAGCGGCTGTGATATGTGATTCGAAGGTAATGGCGATTCCCACTTTGCGTGGCGGGCGGAGGCCGCTGCTTCCGTAAAGGCGTGCAAAATGCGTCGTTTTGATTAAGGAAAGGCGAAGCGCAAGAGTTCTCCTTCGAGCGTAACCGCGGAAGAATCTGCGCTCGGGAGGCGCCCAGCCCAACGGTTCCAGGTCGTCGGCACCAGCCGCGTCTGGGCCGACGGATGCTCTACCCATCCCTCGGCTGTTTCTTCGCGCAGGAAGACCGAAAAGGCCACACCGCTTGACGGTACGGCCTGCGTCTTCCATTCGAAGAGGCTGGCGGCGAGCCCCTCGGATATGGATTCTCGCGGATCCAGCCACAAAACCCAGTTGGAGCGAATGCTCCGAAGATAGTGTTCATTCGTTGCTGCATGGCTTCCGGGGATGATTCGGGCGCCATACTCTCGGGCGACCTGCGGGGTGGCATCGAACGAACCGTGATCCACAATCAGGATTTCGTCGCAGGGATAGAGGGTTTCGAGCAGCCGTCCGAGCCGCAAGGCGTCGTTTTCGGTATGTAGCGCTGCCGTAAGTTGAGGCATCGTTCTGAACCTGCGAGAGAGTGTAATTCATGACGGCAAGCGGCTTGTAGCGGGACGATTGACGCGGCGGACTCCGCCCGAAAAATGGTCCCTAAAATCAAACGCTGCGACCGCCGGAGCAGGCGTAGCGTTGAGAGTTGACGGGCAATGTGCGGTTATTGCGAGTTGCCCAGCTTTTGGCGGCTGGCATCGGAGTGTGCTGCCTGGATAACCGTGATCGGAGCCTGAAGCGTGAAGTTCAGCACGGTTTCCGAAGGAAGCTTGATCTGCTGGCTTTTGGTGGCAGCTTGTACGCCTCCGCCGACGCCAGCGCCTGCCGCCGCTCCGATTGCCGCTCCCTTGCCACCACCGGCGAGAGCGCCAATGATGCCGCCCAAGACGGCGCCACCGCCCACTTTTTCAGCGGTGTTCTTGCCGCGCGAACTGCCTTGTTTTTTGTATTGGTCCGTCTGCAGGTTGTAGGTTTGTCCGCCCGACGTAAGGCTGTCGAGTTGCATAATGACGTCGGATTGCCCGGCAAACTTGCCGGCACTCTTCACTTCGACGAGGTGGCCGGTCAATTCGACACCAGCGGGCACGGCCTGTTCGCCGTCCGAAGTCAGGGGAGCATTCAGGGTCGCATGGAAGGTGTCGCCGGTCTGGTTCTTCTCGCTATCAATGGGATCGACGAGGCGGACCGTTAACTGCGTCCCCTGATCGATGATGTATTTTTTCGGAGGTGGGGGCGGCGGAAGAGGCGCAGGCGCCGGAGCAGGTTGCGGCTGAGGCACTGCAGCGGGTGGCGGAGTGGCGTCGGCCATCGGTTCTGCGTTCGATTGCGGCATGTCGTTGGCATCGGACGAAGACGTCTTTCTGGAGTGCTTTTTCTCCCGAGTCGGCTTGGGTTTTTCCGCGGGCGGTGCGGCGGCTGTTTCTGGAGTAGACTGCGACGCCGGAGCCGCGGCCATTGCTGGGCCGACCTGCAAATCATTCACGACCTCTTTGACTCCGGGAACCGACGCAGCCTGACGGCTTGCGGCTTGGCGCTGAGCGTCGTTGTCGACATTGCCGCTGAGTGTAACCACGCCATTCGCGGATTGCACCGAGAGTTGTTTCGCGGACAATCCGGAATCCTGGCTGAACTTGGTTTGAATGTCGCTGGAGATCTTGGCGTCATCGGGCTTCCTGGCGCAGCCTATTTCCAGGACCAGAACGACTGAAAATAGCAGACACAGAATGAGCGGAGATTTTCTGTTCATACCGAACTCCTGATGATGGGCCCGACCACGGGCCCCTTGGGACAACAGTTTAGATGCTTAGAGGGTTTCCTGCGGATGTAAATACGGGAACGCACCTTTGACGCAATCGCAGTGATCAGATACAGAACGCCGTTAGTGGATGAACTTGTAGTCCACGATGGATGCCGCCAGCCCGGCCTTGTCTTCTTCGTGTTCGGGGGCATCTTTGGCGCGCATGACCCGGCCCTGGCAGACCACGTTGCTATTCTTCTGGCCGGAAATTTCCTCTGGCATCTCGAAGACCATCTCGATGAGCGCGTTGACCGGAAGGGGTTGAGGGCCGATGAACAGGACGCCGCTCTGGCTGATGTTGGCGATGATTCCCTCATACCAAGTGCTGGTCTTATTGACGCGATAACGTAGAGGGATGTCGAGCTTCAGGCGACGGGCGCGCGGCACCCAGGAAGGCCGTTTTTCGCGCGCATGGCTGCGGCGAATTCCAGTCTCCGGTTTGTGCTCCACGCGCTCGGTGCGGCGCATGGTCGTCCAGTCATACTTGTATTCCGCTGCACACAGCAGGCAAACCTGGTAGTAGTTGCCATCCGCACCACGGCGGGGCCAGGAGAACTCGTGAGAGCAGCGCCCAAGCATAAGCACATCCATGAATTTTTGCGGCATGATGGTTACTTCCGGGTCACTACAACCTTCGGACGCAGGCACATCATCTCGCGAAGGTCTAGCTTTGGATAGGTTACTTTCGTGCATGTAGCAAAAACGCCAGAAGCTAACTTTCAGAGCTGGAAGGAGTTGCTGGCGAGCCCCGAAGTGGCTGGCATTGGATAGGCCTAAAACCAGCGAGTGGGGCATCGATGTATGATCGCCGCATGGAATCAGCATCCGCGGACGTCACTACTTTCATTCTGGCGGGCGGTAAAAGCACGCGTATGGGCATGGAAAAAGCGTTCGTGCTGCTCGAAGGACGAACCTTGCTGGCCCGGATGCTTGATGTGGCGCGATCGGTGACTGGTGAGGTTCGCATTGTCGGAAATCCCGCGAAGTTTCAACCCTTCGCTCCAGTGGTGGAAGACGTGTTTCCGGGGTGTGGACCGCTGGGAGGGATTCACGCGGCGCTACGCTCGTCACAGACAGATCTGAACCTGATCCTCGCGGTGGATGTGCCGTTCGTATCATTTGCTTTGTTGCAGTTTCTGATTACGCGCAGCCGCGAATCGGCCGCGACGGTAACCGTGGTCCGCACAAGCGGAGGTTTGCAGCCTCTCTGCGCTATTTACCGGCGGGCATTTGCCGATATCGCCGAGGAGGCGCTGCGCGCAGGCCGCTACAAGATTGATGCGCTGTTTGAGGATGGTAAGACTGAAGTGATCGGAGAAGAAGAATTGCGCGTGGCCGGATTCTCGCCGGAGCTGTTTCGCAATTTGAATACGCCCGAAGACGTGGCGGGCGCGAAGGAAAGTCGAACGATCCTCGGCTGACACATTGTGAATCGACGAATTAAGTATATGGGGCGAGTGGAAATTCCCGGAGCCGGGTTCTAGTGCGGCAGAATATCAATTCTCTCCGTGCTGGAGGTTTGCGATGGATCGCAGTGCCATGCCACTGTTCTGGGTCGCGGGTCTCCTATTCGTGATGAACGCTTGCGGCGGCAGTTCGTCCCCACCGCCCGTAGTGGAACCGAGCCCAGTTAAGCCGACAAGCTATACGCTCGCTGCGGCAGCTCTGAGCCCGAGCTCAATCTCCGCTGGAAGTGATTCCACTTCCAGCGTTACTGTGACTCCGGTCAATGGGTACGAAGGCAGCGTCACTCTTTCGTGTGGCGCGATGGGCGGCAGCGCAGCCCCGACATGCTCGTTCAGCATAAATCCGATTACTGTCTCCAGTACGGCCCCGGTGAGCTCGACGTTAACGGTGACTACGTCGACGAGCACTCCCGGCGGGAGCTATGCGATCAGCGTAACTGGTAACGATAAAAACAATGTGGCCCCAAGTACCGGCGCGCAATCGTTAAAGCTCACAACGGCAGCCATTATTCAGCATATCGTGGTCATCTTTCAGGAGAATCGAACTCCAGACAATCTGTTCCAGGATCCGGTGCTGGTGGGGCGTGGTGCCGATATTGCGACCAGTGGCGTCAATTCGCAGGGACAGACGATCCCGCTGAGCCCGATCGATTTAGGGACCGTGGGCTCCAATCCGCAGGACTACGATCTCAGCCATGCGAATGCTGCTTTTGTGGCGATGTATGACGGCGGCAAAATGGACGGGGCGAATCTGATCCCATGCAATCCTGCAGCGGATTGCCCGGCGAACCCGCAATTCATGTTCGTAAAGCTGTCGGATGTTCAGCCCTATTTCGCACTGGCCGAGCAATATACCTTTGGAGATCGCATGTTTCAGACCAATGAGGGGCCTAGCTTCCCAGCGCATCAATTTATTATTTCGGGGACTTCGGCTCCAACCGCGACCAGCAATCTGTTTGCAGCGGAAAATCCGAACCTTAGCCTCAGCCCGGCGGGATGCATTGCGCCGGCCAACGAAACGGTAGCGATCATCGATCCGACCGGAAGCGAATCTACCACGCAGTATCCTTGCTTTGAACATCCGACGCTCACAGATTTACTCGACACAGCCGGCGTGACATGGCGCTACTATGCGCCGTCCCCTGGTTCAATCTGGACCGGGCCGGATGCCATCAACCACATCTGCCAGCCACAAACGATTAACGGTATCCTGACCTGTACAGGACCAGACTGGACGAACAATGTCATCATCCCGGAGTGGCAAGTGTTGGGAGATATCGTCGGTGGGCAACTCCCCCAGGTAAGCTGGGTCATTCCTGACGGAGCTCAGTCGGACCACGCGTTGAGCAATAACGGTTCTGGGCCGTCATGGGTAGGTTCAATCGTCAATGCCATCGGGAATAGTCAGTATTGGGCGAACACCGCGATCATCATCACGTGGGATGATTGGGGAGGCTGGTACGATCACGTCGCGCCCAAGGTTGTGAATGACGGGATCAGTTGGGGATCAGGATATGTCTATGGTTTCCGCGTGCCGCTGGTCGTGGTCTCGCCATACGCGAAAGCGGCGTATATTTCGCACACCACTCACGATTTTGGCAGCATCCTGAAATATATCGAGACGACATTCAAGCTGCCATCGCTCAATTACGCTGACGCATACGCGGACGATCTCTCCGATTGTTTTAACCTCACGCAGTCACCGACTACATACAAGACGATTCCGACACCGTTGGACGCGAAGCATTTCATGAACCGCAGAAGGCCCCCGATAGACCCGGATGACGATTGATGGTTGGTTTCCTTAATTGTTAAGTCCCTCTTTAGGAAAAACTTTGGGAATGGGTCCACCTAAGGCGAGCCCAGTTCAACGAGGGCTCACGTTACGGAACCCTTTTTCTTGCGAGCGGCAAACCAGAACTCGGTTTTTGCATCTACTGTCGCGACGCATTCCTGGTCGAGGCTTCTCATGAAAACGCTTTTGCGGTTCTTTGTTCTGGCGATTCTGACCTTGAATTATGCACTGGCACAGTCTCAGTACAAAGTGCTCTACAGGTTCAGCGGTCCGGATGGAGATGCCCCTTCCTCCCTTATCATCGACCAGTCCGGAGCCCTTTACGGTGTTACCCAGTCCGGCGGAGCGGGGACGGCTGCGAACTGCCCTTACGGTTGCGGGACGGTGTTCCGTCTCTCCAACTCTAATGGCAATTGGACGCTCACCACGTTGTACGAATTTTGTTCGGTTGCTTCTTGTCTCGATGGAAATACGCCGACCAGCGCTCTAGTCCCTGACTCGAACGGGAATCTCTACGGGGCAACTCAATTTGGGGGTTCAAAGAATAAAGGTACGGTATTCGAGTTGTCCCTCTCAGCAGGCAAGTGGAAGGAGACCGTGCTCTACAACTTTTGCAGCCTTGGCGAGAATTGTCCTGACGGCGAAGAACCCTCTGGTGCGATCGCGCGTGACGCGCTGAGCAACTTATATGGCGCTACTGTCGGTGGCGGGAGTGGTTGCTCTTTCCAACTAATGCCGGGCTGCGGAGCCGCATTTGAATTGTCGCCACCGTCTGCTCAAGGAGGCGCCTGGACCGAGCGCGTGATCTATAACCTTTGTGCGGTCTCACAAGGTACCGAATGCCCGGACGGTTACTTTCCGTTAGGAGGCTTGACTCTGAGCAAGTCCGGCAACTTGTTCGGTACGGCTTCGTATGGTGGAAACTATTCATCGCAGTGCTTTCAGGGCTGCGGTACTGTGTTTATGCTTCATCCGCAGGCAAGGGGATGGAGTTCCAGACTCCTCTATGCGCCTGCGACTCCTGCTACTGGCGAGTTTCCCGTCGCGCCGCTGACCACAGACTCAGCAGGGGCCATTTATGGATCCTTTGCCCAAGGCGGTAAAGTCGGGGCTGGGGTTTTGTTTCAACTCCTGGCCAACGGCAAAGGTTCAGAGTACTCTCTCGCTCCTGGGAATGACGACAATACTGATGCAGCCCTGATTATTGGAGACGGCATACTTTACGGCTCGGCCTTTGGCAGCCATTCGTTTACCGACTATGGCAGCGTCTATCAGTTGACCTCTAAGGCCAAGGAAACGATTCTGTATACATTTTGTTCCGAAGCGCATTGTACGGATGGCAACGGCCCTTTGGGCTTGACGCGAGACAAGGCTGGAAACATCTACGGGGTCACCACCTGGGGCGGCAACGATACCTGCACGGACAACCCAGGTTGCGGAGTGGTGTTTGAGATTACACCTTAGCTGCCTAGACCCTCTGTATGGCGTGTCCCCTCGAAACCGAAGATCGTTTGCGTAACTTCTCGTGTCGGTTTGCAACTAAAGCCCACCCCCAAAATTTGATAAGGTTAAGAACGTCGTGCTCGAAGCTCGAGGCTCTCGCTAGCGCTGACAGCCGAAAAGATCCCATGCCTGCGCCCTACATCGAATTTCGCGATGTCTCGAAAGCCTTTGGCGACAATGTCGTGCTAGAGCACGTGAACTTTAATGTTATGCCCGGCGAGACAGTTTGTATTCTGGGACGCAGCGGCGTGGGAAAGTCGGTCGCGCTGCATCACATCATGGGTTTCCTCAAGCCCGACTCCGGACGTGTGATCGTGGCCGGCGAAGACATCACGGATTACACCGAAGAGCAACTGGAGCCCGTCCGCAAGAAGGTCACCATGGTTTTTCAGAATGGGGCACTCTTTGACTCGCTGACTGTCGGCGAGAACGTGGCCTTTCCACTGCGCGAGACGCGGGATCATAGCGAAGAACAGATGTACCAGATCGTTGACGGATTGTTGCAGATGGTTGGCGTGCAGCAGATGCGCGATCTGCTGCCGTCGGATTTGTCGACGGGGATGAAGCGTTCTGTGGCCATCGCGCGGGCGCTGGCCGCGCGGCCTGAATGTATTCTTTACGACGAACCGACCACCATGGTCGATCCGCTGATGGCGCAATTGCTGGGAGACCTGATCAAGCGGTTGAAGATCCAACTTAATTTAACCAGTATCGTGGTGACGCATGATATGCGGCTGGCGAAGAAGCTTGCCGAGCGTGTGGTTTTTCTGTATGAGGCGAAAGCGATCTTCTTCGGCACATACGCGGAGATGGAGAAGGACCAGCATCCAATCATTCAGGAATTTCTTGAGTTGGATGAGTTGAAGCTGGAAGCGTAGGAAAACAGGGGTCAGGGGTCAGGGATCAGGGGTCAGCAAGAATCTGTCGACTGCCCCCTTACCACTGAGGAACTAGAATCCTTGTTCGACCAAGTCTTCAATTGTCAGCGCATTCTGCTGCTCGCCCTTCATCATCTTCTCGACGTACTTTGCGATCAGGTCGGCTTCCAGATTCACGGGATCGCCGGGCTTGAGCGAGTGCAGATTCGTCATTTCGACGGTGTGGGGGATGATGGCGACGATGCAGCGATTCTTCTCAAGCTTTGCGACGGTCAGGCTGATGCCCTCGATCGAGATCGATCCCTTGTAGACGGTATATTTCTCGATTTCTTCCGGCAACTCGATGGTCAACCACCAGTTCTCCGAATCGGCGATGCGCTCGAAGGAAGCCAGCTTGCCGACGCCATCGACGTGTCCTTGCACAATGTGTCCTCCAAAGCGTCCATCGGCTTTCATGGGCAGCTCGAGATTGACCAGCGCTCCTTCGTGAATGCGGGAGAATGACGTCCGCACCCAGGTTTCGGGCGCGAGGTCGGCGCAGAACGAACCGGGCTTGATGTCGAGAGCCGTCAGGCAGACGCCGCTGACGGATACGCTGTGGCCGGTGGCGAGTTCCTTGGGAGCGCGTTCGGCTGCGATGGTAATGCGGCGATTCTCCCCGCGCTGCTCGATGCGGGTGATGCGTCCAACTTCTTCCACGATGCCAGTGAACATGAGGGCCTCCGAAATCAACCGAATATCTTAATTCACCACAGAGGCACAGATTCGAAGAGAAAGACATTCTTGAATGCCTTTGCTGTGCCTGTGTGTCTCTCTGGCGAATTATTCTTATTCGCTGTATGGATCCCGCAGATATCCTTCGACCGCGAAATCCTCACCGAAGCGGTGCAGGTGCACTCGCTTCACTTGCGCGGCCTGGCTCATATGGCGAAAACCAGCACCGGAGGCGAAGGGAACGGAACCGGTGCCGGCCAGGATCTTAGGCGCATAAAAAAGGAAAACCTTGTCGACTACGCCAGCGGCAAGCGCGGCCCAGTTAATGGTGGCGCCACCTTCGATCATGACTGACAGAATTTCCAGTTGGCCGAGGCGGTGCAGGATCGCGGGCAGATCTGGACGACTGTCCGAATCGAACGCCTGAATCTGTTCGATCCGAACTCCCAATCGTTCCAGCCCTGCTTTCTTCTGTTCATCTGCCGAGGCGCAGAAGACCAGCACATCATTCTTGTTCCCGGCAGCGAGGCTGCCGACGAGTCTGGAGTCGGGGGGAAGACGCAGGCGCGAATCCAGAATGACCCGCAACAAAGGGCGGCGGCGCGGTTTTCCGCTCCGATCGGTCAACAGGGGATTGTCGGATAGTATCGTTCCCGCACCAACTAAGAGCGCATCGCTTTGATGCCGGAGTTCGTGCACGTGAGCCCGGGCCACATCGCTGGTGATCCAACCGCCGGGAGGAGTGCCGGCGTGCGCCACGAGGGCCTCTGCGGGAGGTGGAGCGATCTTGCCGTCCAGGGTCATCGCTGCTTTCAAGGTCACGAGAGGAGTGCCGTGCCGAATGTAGCGGGCGAATGGCTCATTCAGGCGACGCGCCTGCTCTTCGAGTCTTCCAACTTCGACGTGAATTCCGGCAGCACGCAATTGTTCGAAGCCGCGCCCACTCACTTTCGGATTCGGATCGGGCATGGAGGCCACGACGCGCTGAATCCCGGCCTTGATCAGGGCGTCGGTACAGGGAGGAGTTCGTCCCTGATGGGAGTGGGGTTCCAGGTTGATATAAAGCGTCCCCCCGCGTGCTTTCACTCCGGCTTGTTCGAGGGCAATAATCTCCGCGTGCTTTATGCCGTCGTAGGTGTGTGTGCCGGTACCGAGAACATTGCCGTGAGCGTCGGTAATAACGGCTCCCACGTAAGGGTTGGGCGAAGCCAGCCCGATGCTTTGACCAGCTAATGCAAGGGCGCGATGAAGGTGCTTCTCGTCAGACGGATGCGGAGACATTCAGAGAGAATCTACCACGTGCTGAGATGGCGAAGCGTGTGGAGCGCCGAGCGCCTATGTTCGCGGCGGAAAACTGCGGAACGAATCGTTTTCAATTTCTGCCACCGCCGCACCGCTGCGTCCCTTGGGGCCGCGGCGCACCGGAGCCATTACGTACGCGTAGGGATCGCCCGGTTGCGCGGGGCGCTTGCCCAGCAATCGCTTCAAGAAATCTAGGATGGTCCGGAATTTTGAGTTCTTCTCCTGATCGCGCATAACGAACTCCTATTCAAACAACGAATCCACAAACTCTTTTGGATCGAAGGGCAGCAGATCTCCAGCCTTCTCACCGACGCCGACGTAGCGGACGGGCAGCCCGAGTTCGCGGCAGATGGCTACGACCACGCCGCCCTTGGCGGTTCCGTCGAGCTTGGTCAACACGATTCCGGTGACGCCTGCGGACTCGGTGAACATACGGGCCTGCTGCAGCCCATTCTGCCCGGTCGTGGCGTCCATCACAAGCAGCGTTTCGTGCGGAGCACCGGGAATGATGCGTTGCGCGGTGCGCCGCATCTTGTCGAGTTCGGCCATCAAGCTGGTCTTGGTATGAAGCCGACCGGCAGTGTCGACCACGACGTAGTCGGTCTTGCGGGCCACGGCGGCCTGGAGCGCGTCGAATAGGACGGCCGCCGGATCGCCTCCGGCCTTGGTCTTGATCACTTCGGTCCCAGTGCGCTGACCCCAGATCTCCAACTGTTCGATGGCGGCAGCGCGGAAGGTATCGGCGGCACAGAGCAGGACGTTTTTGCCTTGCGAGCGGAATACCTGTGAGAGCTTTCCGATAGTTGTGGTCTTGCCCGTGCCGTTTACTCCGACGACCAAAATGACTTCGGGAGTGCCATCGACTTTGCTGACGGCCTTGGAATTGGCAGCGCTCAGAATCGCAAGCAGTTCTTCCTTCAGCAAGCGCTTGAGTTCTGCGACATCCTTGATCTGCTTGCGATCGGCTTTTTCGCGTAGTTTGCCGAGGACTTCCTGGGTTGTGGTGGACCCGAGGTCGGCTCCAATGAGCGTTGCCTCGAGGTCATCGAGAGTGTTCCGGTCAATCTCTTTTCCAAACGAGACGGCTTCTTCGATGCGCTCGGCGAGGTTCTCGCGCGTACGGGTGACCGCCTGCTTCATGCGGTCAAGAAAGCCGGTTTTCTTCTCTTCCTCGAGGCTGCCGAATAAGGTCTGAATCATAAAGGGATCAAACCTCGATTATAGGGCTTGCAGATTGTAACCGCTCGGGCTGGCGTCTGGACCCGCGTAAATTCTGCGACTATGGCGAGATCTGCGGTCGCGGACCAGTGCCTTTCAGTGCAGCCAATTTAGGGACAATAGCGGCGGTAACACCTGATATGCTTAGCGTGGCCTAAGCCAGCTTTACCGGTATCGCATGAAGAATTCGCCGCGCGATTCCCGCCACTCCCGCAGGACCATGCAGCGTGCAGGTTCGTTGTCCGTCCTTTTTTGGCTCAGCGCGGTAATGAGCCTCGGGGCCGCACAACAGCCGGTCCAAAATCCTGCTTCGAGTCATTCCGGCCAACAGCAGTCCAGTGAGATGTCGGTCAAGGACGAAGCTACCACCCCGGCGGATGCGGAAGCCTCGAAATTCAGAGTGAACGTAAAACTGGTGCTGGCGCGCGTGGTGGTCCGCGATTCTACTGGACACGCGATCGGGAATTTGAAGAGAGAGGACTTCGAGCTTTTTGACAACGGAAAGCTCCAGGCGATCTCGAATTTTGACGCGGAGCGGATATCCGCGCCCGCTGTCGGAGCTGCGGCTTCGGTAGTCGCTGCACCGGGGGAAGCTTCGAAACCACCTGCAAACGCACCCGCTTTTCCGTCGCGCTATATTGCCTATGTTTTCGACGACCTGCGGCTGAAATTTGAAGATCTGGCAAAGGTGCGGGAGGCGGCGCAGCGCCGGATCAACGAACTCCCTGCCAGCGACAGGGTTGCCATTTTCTCGACCTCGGGACAGACCGTCCTCGATTTCAGCGATGATCGCGCCAAGCTGAGGAAAACGCTCGACAGCGTGCAGCCACGGCCCACACAGGTGCAATCGGGAATGCAGTGCCCCAATATCAGCGTCTACATGGCAGATCTCATCGTGAACAAGCACGATAAAAATGCTCTACAGACCGCAATCAACGACTACGTACTGTGCGCCAATTTGCCGTTGCAGTTTGTTGCCACCGCAGGCGCGGCGGTTGAGGGCTTTGCTTCACAGGTTTTGAGCATCGGCGAAGAGGAAAGCCGGATGGGCCTTCGCGTTCTGAAGGACGTTGTGCGTCGAATGAGCACGATGCCCGGCCAGAGAACCCTGGTTCTGCTGTCCCCGGGTTTTCTGACACCAGAACTCGAGTACGACTACAACGAATTGATCGACACCGCGCTTCGCGGACAAGTTGTAATCAGCTCACTTGATGCTCGTGGGCTTTACGTTGTGATTCCTTTTGGCGACGCCAGTCAGCCGGGACGGCCAGACGTCGATCTGCCAGGGCAGGCCAACACGGCTACGATGCGGGTTGCCCTCGACACCCAATCCGCGATGGCCGAGAGCGATATTTTGTCAGTTTTGGCAAATAGTACGGGCGGCGTCTTCTTCCAGAACAATAACGACATGAATGAAGGTCTGCGCCGCGTGGCGGATGCTCCGGAATTCTGGTACGTCCTGGGTTTCACGCCGCAGAATCTGAAGAATGACGGCAAGTTTCACACCCTGAAGGTCACGCTGGCGAATCATCAGAAATATGACTTACAGGCTCGGCGCGGGTATTATGCGCCTCGTAAGGCTTTGGACGCAGCCGATGAAGCCAAGCGTGAAATTGAGGATGAAGTTTTCTCCAGCGAGGAGTTGCATGAGTTCCCCGTGGTTGTGCATACGGAGTTTTTCAAGCCTTCTGACGAGGCGGCCAAACTCACCGTGCTGGCGCGCATCGACGTAAAGCGTCTTCGCTATAAACAAGATCAGGACCGCAATCAAAATGATCTTACTGTCGTGACCGCTGTATTCGACCGAAACGGCAATTTTCTGCAGGGAAACCAGAAATTGATACAAATGCGCTGGAAAAACGAGACACTACAAGCGAGGTTGGGGGCGGGGATCACCTTGAAATCCAGCTTCGACGTGAAGCCGGGTCGGTATATGGTGCGCGTGGTGGCTCGGGACTCCCTGCAACAGGTAATGTCCGCAGAGAACGGTGCGGTCGAGATTCCGTGAGAGGTGGCATATGAGAAACCTGAGCCGATTTAATTCGAAGCGCGTCTTCACGATCGCCAGCGTGTTGGCCCTGTGCCTGGCGAAGGGGTATGCACAACAACCTTCGAGCGCGAACGGTACCGAGACGATCAAAGTTGAAACTCGCGTGGTTCTGGTGGATACGGTCGTCACTGACAAGAAAGGGCATTACATTCAGGATCTCACGGCCAACAATTTCAAGGTCTGGGAAGACGGCAAGGAGCAAGCTGTTACGAGCTTTACGCGGGAAGACTCGAATCCGGATCCGGCACATCCGCATAAGCATTACCTGGTCCTGTTCTTCGACAACAGCACGATGGAGTTCGGGGATCAGGCCAAGGCTCGTGAGGCGGCCGCCAAGTTCGTCGATTCCAATGCAGGTCCCGATCATTTGATTGCCATTGTTGAATTTGGTGGCACGCTGCGGATTACACAGAATTTCACGACCGATTCCGAACGCTTGAAGAAAGTCGTGGCCGGGGTCAGGTTCTCGACGGTTTCGCCAAATGGTCCTTCGCCCGATCTCGCATCGACGGCGCTGCCGCCGAGTCCGGCGACCATGATGGACACTCCTGGCTTCGGTGGACTGGAGGCGGATTTCGGGGCGCGCAGCGTTTTTCTTGCGCTGCGGAATCTGGCGAAGGGGTTAGGGAATGCTCCGGGAAGGAAGACACTCGTCCTATTGAGTGCGGGATTTCCGATGACCATGGAGCTTGAGTCGGAGCTCAACGCGACCATCGACGCCTGCAATAAAGCGAATGTTGCCGTGTATCCGGTCGACGTTCGCGGGTTGGTCGCTCCGGTGCCGAGTATGCCGGGTTCGTCTTTGAACCGGCGGCCGATGAGCTCGTCACCGCGACTGATTCCGGCCTCTCTGGCTTATACTTCAGCCTCGCGTTCGCTCTTGCCCCTGGCCTCATTCGCTGCAGAACCGGCGCTTCCGCCGCAGCATGTCGGAGGCGGAGGAGGGGGGGGCGGAGGTGGCCATGGGGGCGGGGGCGGCGGGGGCATGCCTGGCGGTGGAGGAGGTGGCCACGCGGGAGGAGGCGGAAGCGGCGGCAAGGGTGGTAGCGGGGGATCTGGAGGAAGCGGCGGAGGCAAAGGCGGATCAGGGGGCGGTACTACGGGCGGTGGCGGAGGAGGGCGCGTTGGCCCGGTTGGATCGTATCCGACGAACTACGCCCCAATTAATCCTCCACAGGCGCTGATTCCGCAGATTCCGAACGTGGCCACCAACCAGCAGTTCCTGTATCAGCTGGCAGAGGGCACGGGCGGCTTCGTCATTGTAAACACGAATGATTTGCTCGGCGGGATGGAGCGCATCGCTAAGGATCAGTCGGAATACTATTTACTGGGATACCGACCCCCTGATTCCGTCGAAGGAAGCTGCCACACCTTGAAAGTGAAGGTGGTGGACCGAGGGGGGACGGAAGTACGCTTCCGGAGCGGCTACTGCAAGGTTCGTCCACAGGACCTGCTAGCGGGTAGTACGACCGAAAAAAATCTGGAGACGCAAGCGTCGGGCGAGATGAAAGGCAATGTGACCGCGTCGCTGAGGGCACCGTATTTTTACACCGCTGCCAACGTGGCGCGCGTGGACCTGGTGATGGAAGTGCCTTCCAACGCCGTGCATTTCGAGAAAGTCAAAGGCAAGCAGCATGGAGAAGTGAATGTGCTCGGAATCGCCTACCGGACCGATGGAGGCGTGGCGGCCCGCTTTAGCGACACAGTCAACCTGGATCTCGACGGCAAGAAAGAAGTGGAGGAGTTCCAGAAGAATCCATTGCGCTATGAAAAGCAGTTCGACATTTCTCCGGGTACTTATAACCTTCGGATTGCTTTCAATTCAGGCAACGATACTTTTGGGAAACTCGATCATCCGTTGAGCGTCCTTCCCTATGACGGCAAGAAAATCGCAATCAGCGCCGTTATTCTGAGCAATAACATGGCGAAGGTTGCCGACCTGAACTCTGCGTACGACTCGGAGTTGCTGGCCGACAATAAGCCGCTGGTCATCCGCGGAATGCAGATATTTCCTTCCGCGACTGACCGGTTTAAGAAATCGGACGCCGCGGCCGCTTACATCGAGGTTTACGATCCGCTATTGACGAGCGACAAGCCGCCGCAGATTGGTGTGGAATATCGGATCGTCGATACCAAGACTGGTCAGCAGAAACTCGATATTGGAATCACCGACACCAAGGATTCCATCAAACCCGGTAATCCAACGGTGCCGGTAGGCCTCAAGATCCCGTTGGATACACTGGCGCCAGGTACCTATCGGGTGGACTTGCGGGCACAAGATTCGGTTGGCAACACGACCGATTTCCATACAGCCGAGTTCGAGCTGGAATAGAACAGGTACGGCAGTTCAAAGTTAGCGGCGACCTTGTTCAGAGTCCGTGGCAGGGTCGAGACGTTTAGCGTGTCTCGATCAATTGCGCTGTGCGCACCGGCAAGCCAAAACCGTTCACCATGCGTCGGCGGTGCTCGAGGATTTGTTCCATTTCTTCGGGTGTGCCGCGGACCGGGGGCACATTAGCTATGGCGTCGTTCAGCATGGCCCAACTCACTTCTGAGGCGACGACGCTATCGCGGGCGTGAGGGAAGCCCAGATTTTTTCCGGCCAGAATCGATTTTCCGAATACGTCGATCATCACGTCGAGTTTCTTGTCATTGAACGGCGCGGTCTTGTGGATCGTCTGGTGCACGCCATGTAGTTCCACAGTCGCTTGGGTGAAATCATGGTGCATGCGCGCGACGCCTTTGGTACCGATCGCGTCCACATAGCAATTATGGGGCTGCTCTTTCGCGAGATGGCCGTAGATGAATCCTTGCGTAATGTCGAATACGACGCCATTGGCAAATGTGCCGTGCACCTGGACCCACCAGGGATCTTTGTATCCCCACATGCGAAGCCCTTGCGCGTGCCAGGTCTCGAACTCGCTTTTCGCGTACCAGCGCGCCACATCGACGTAATGCATGCCACAATCGTGGAATGGCGGGCCCTCCGGATCGTGTCCCTCGAGCGGCATGTGCCCGGGCGTCATGTGGCAGATGCGGATCACAGCTAAATCGCCGATCTCTCCTGCGGCAATGAAGCGCTGAATTTCTTTGTGATACCAGGCATTCCGGTTGAAGAGGTCGACAGCGACGAAACGATCGCTGGCCTCGATCTCGCGAACGAGTTGCCATTCAGTCTCGACATCGGCAGCGAGCGGTTTTTCTGCGAGGACGTGTTTGTGATGGGCCAGCGCCAGTCGAATCTGCTGAGGACGGGCATCCGCCAGGGTGAACAGTCCTACGGCGTCGATGGAAGGATCAGAAAAGATGGCGTCGGGAGTGTCGTAGATTCTGGCCTCGGGCAAGTGTTTTCGAGCTAATTCCTGGGTAGCAGGGCAGATGTCATAGACTGCGGCGACTTCCCAAAGATCGCTTTCCTGCATCGCGGCCACAAAGCCGCGGCCCATGCGCCCGTATCCGAGAATCCCCGCCCTGAGCTTCCTGGCCATGCTTCTGTTTTCATCTTAGGAGGAAGCATCGAAGCCGCTCTGTGATCAGTGTCACAATTCGTAATAAATCGTTTTAATGAGAGATCCTGGCCAACCGAGAAAAGACGTTGCAGCTGGCTGGAAACTACTTGGCCGCCGTATTTTTCAAGACCAGAACCAAGATCCGCCCATCTGAATGAAACTCGCCCCCGGTCGCGGTTTTGGCGGTCGTGAGCGCATTGGGCGGGGTGACATGATCGCGTTGCACAACGAGGCCGGTACCCGAGAGAGTTCCGTTGACGTACTCCCGCTCGCCGTCGATGGCGGGATCGATCTTGTGGGTCACGCCGTTGTTGCGCTGGTCTCGTTCGAAGCCAATGTCGTGGGTTGCCGCGATGCACCAGAGCGGGCGGCCGTCCACTTCATAGGGCGACTTCCAGACGCGCAAATGATTTCGCGACATAGCGACACGGACTGGTTCGGCGTGGGCGAATCCGTAGTCCTGCGGGCGGTCAAAAAGATAGAGAACGCTCATCGGCATCGTCAGATAATCTTTTTTCTCGAGCGACTCCATGACGGCGTTCATGGCCGTATTGCGGACAGTCTTATCGACCTGGACCCAACCTGCTGTGGTGAACGTCTGCACAACCTGATCCTGGGTGCCAACGATCAGAACGTTGACCATGTCACCGGGATTCTTCGCCGGGTCCGAGACGCGGCGAGGAATCTTGGTCAACAAATCCGGAGTGATTCCTGAAATGCGCGTCTCGACAGGACCGCCCAGCGCGCCGGCTTCGCCAGTTCCTTCGGCTAGAACTTCCACCGTTACCTCAAAGCTGCCGGTGGCTGTGGACGCATCCTGGTTGCTTTGATTGATTCCGAGGAACAGACGGCCTGACACAGGGACGTCATATTCCTTGCTGGCTCCGACCATGAATGCCTGCGCGTAGTCCTGCGATCCGATGCGTCCAATCAGGGCGCCATGCCCGGCGCTGCCCACCGCATAACTATGGAGAAGATCGGCGAAGCCTCGAGACAAGCCGTCGGGTCCGAAGGTACCAGAAGTGTGAGACTTCGATTCGTACGATTGGTCGCCTGCCGGATACGTAATTTGCCCCGTTGCGGTGAAGCGCAGTTTTGCGCCGCCGCGCAGATCGATATTCGTATCGACCCATTCTTTCGTTCCCGGAACCTCGATCTTGTACGATTTGCCGGTCGTCGACTGTGCAGCTGTACGGGACGGGCTTGAAAGGAAGCAAAGCACAGCGAAAAGAAGGGCGATTCGCTTGCGAGCAGGATCTGTGTTCATGAGTCGCATGGTGGTTGGATTCCTGGAAGCATCACCGGGCTATGGAGAAAGTGCTGGGTAGCAATTATAGTTCGTCGAACTGTCGGCCGAATCAAGCAGCCGCGCTAGTCTCGCTCGGATAGTTGAAGAAGAGCTGATTGCCGTCGGGATCATCGACCACCAGGAGCCGGTAGCCCCACGAGCCGTCCTTGACCGGAGCGCCCTTGGCCTCTAGTTCCGCGCGCAGCGCATCTAGCGCGGCGACTGCGGCCTCGCGCGTTGCTGGATCGACATTCAAAGAGATGAACATCAGCCCCTTGCCAACCTTTTCCGGCCAGGTGTCGGCCAGGATAAGGGAGCAGCCCTGCCGGTCGACCTGCGCGACATGCGCCCTGCCCTCCGCGTCATAGCGCCAGGGGCTGGTGAATCCGAGCCGGTCAACGTAGAAGCGGAGCGAGGTTTCAACGTCGGTCACATGCAGCACCGGGCGCGCGAACCAATCTGTCATAGGGTATGCATCCTCGAATGACAATTTCTTCCTGCGTTTTGGATTCTACGCCGCAGCTTTCGGTAGTGCAGTATGGTAGGGATGCTTCGACTGTGCAGCGAGGATCGCTACGCTCTCCTCGCTGCTTCGCTCTGCATGACAAATCCTGCCTCTCATAATTGACGTCATCTTACCCTCGCCAATATGGGCACTAGAACGCAGGAAGAGTGGTCGTGTCCTGTTGAACGTCCGCTTCCGTTTCCGATCCCCGGCAAAATCGTGGCGCTCGCTCAGCGAATGCTGGCGGTGCATGTGTTGCAAGAGTCGTTCTTCACATAACGATAGAACCTGGGCTTGCCGCGGCTTCTCCAATATCGCTTGCCGTAATCATCGATGCCCGGCCCACCGCTCAGAAAGCTGAAGAAGGCATGACGTGACGGCTGGATCACAATGCCTACGTGTCCGTGCCACGCGACCAAGTCGCCCGGCTGGGGACGCGATACTCGCAGGAAACTCGTCGCTCCATCGTAAATATCATCGGAACTGGCATACGGATAGGGAAAACCGGCACGCTGGTAAATCGCATGTACCAAGTGGGAGCAATCGTGCTCCGCATAGCGGAGATGTTTCGCATCGAGTGCCGCGGTGATGACTGATAATCGATCATCGACGTTGAGTGTGGGTTTCCGTGAGTGACTGACCAGGACGAATGTCGCTAGCGCGCTGCCGCTGCCCGGATTCGTGAGAACGGAACCGGCTTGGCGGTCTTGAGCCCACGATAGACACGCTAGGCCGCAGGTCAAGAGCAATATCCCGGATTTGGCCGGACTCCGCACGTTCCCATTTTGATGCCGACTTAACGGGGCGGGCTGGTTACGGTTGTTCCTGTACCTGCTCGACTTTGGATGGCTTTTTCGGTCTCCAGGGCCTGCTGGCGGACGTCATTAGAAACGTCGGGTAGGTCCCGTTCGTAGGGGCGAATCGCGGGCAGGTCGCCGGTTTGACCGATGATGTAAAGGGCTCGTAGCGCTTCCCAGACCTGGTCGGTTCCCGGATCAATGATGGCAAGTTCCTCGTTAGCCTTGACGTTGGCGCCGGTCTGCGCTACGGAGCGGATGCGTCCTGCAATTGGAGAACGGATCTCGAGAGGCTGAGATGATCCCGCAGGCGTGAGTTTCGCAATCAGGCCGCCCTGGTGGATGGCGGTGCCCGGTCGATCCGCATCGACAATGCGTCCGCCTGCGGGCGCGGCGATGTGGGCGGGCTGCAGAAGCGCGACGATTTGTTGGTGGCCGGACGCATCTCCAAAGCGCACCAGGGAAAGCGCGGCGTTACCGCGCACCATCGGCGATGGATCTTGCAGCATCTTCAAAAGCACGTCGTGGAAGCCTGCGGCGGAGGTGTCCTGTCCCATGACCCAGGCGTCGGTGTTGCGGACCTCTTCCACAGGATTCGTGGCGAGCCGCAGCAGGTCGGGATACCACTGTTCCGCTTTGGCGTCATGGTGGCTCATGCGATCACCCAGTTGTACGAGGGCGTGCTGGATGTGGCGCGGCTTCTTGTCGTCGTGGATATATTCGGTGAGTTGCTGGTCAGAGAGATGGCGTCCGAACCAGGTGTTCCACCAGAAGAGGAACGGCATGAGAACGATGAGCCATCCGGTAGCGAAGAAGAGCAGCTTTTGGGTGCGTGACATTGAGTGCTTCGGCTTCTGAGACGCACCATTCGGAAGCTGATCTGGCGTGGGACTTGAAATCTCGGATTGAACAGACATGAGAACCCGGTGAGAAACTATAGCAGAGAATCATTCCACGTCGGCATCAAGGACGCGCTCTTGTTCCAGGTAGTGTGACATGGCGTATTGGGCCAGAAGCGGCGTCTGCAGGCGGATTTCGGCGCCGATCCATTCGCCTTTGCCGTGGGGCGCGTCGCCAGGGTGATTGCAGCGGCCGCCGCTGCCGAATTGCGGTCCGAAGTCGGCCGATTGAATCTGGTCGAACTGCTTAATCTGACGCCAAGCTTCGTCCCCTACCGTGCCAGAGACGTCAATCTTCAGTTTCAGCAAGGACATGAGAGTCACCACAGGGGCACAGAGAAACACAGGGTAATTTATTGTTGATTTCTGATTTTTGATTTCAATCCAGGTCCCATGAGATTTTCAATCAGCAATCAAGAATCAGCAAATCAACAATTCTTCTAGCTGTGCGGGAACCACTGATACAACATGAAATAAACGATGACTCCGGTGACGGAGACATACATCCACAGCGGCCAGGTCCAGCGCGCGATGGCGCGGTGCTGCGCGTAGCGGGCGCGCAGTCCGCGGTTCAACGTAACAATCGCCAGCGGGACGATCACGACAGCAAGCGTTACGTGCGAGATCAGGATCGTGAAGTAGACGGGGCGAGCCCATCCCTGGCCGAGAAAGAGTATGTTTCCTACTTTGTAATGGAAGAATAGATAACAAGCCAGAAACAGCGCAGAGGCGACCACGGCCGCGATCATGCAGAGACGATGCGCCGCGATACGGCGCTTGGCGATAAGAACCCGGCCAGTCAGAAGCAGGACGGCACTGGTTCCGTTGAGCGTGGCGTTGAGAGCGGGGAAGAAGGCGTATTGTTCAGCGATCATAATTTGGCGGATCAGGCGGCGGGCTTGGTAGTGCGGCGATTCGCCATTACCAGAGCGATGCCGAACATCACCAGCGAGAACAGCACCAGCGTCGCTATCGCCGATGAGAGTTGGAAATTCGTGTCGACTCCGGGATAGAGCAGGAATCGCAGCGCTTCTACTCCGTAGGTGAGCGGGTTGACGATACATGATGACGCGGATCCAACCGGCGGCACCGGCCAACGGAGAATAATGCGCCAGACAACAACCAGAGGGGAATAAGGAAAAGGTTGACGATGCCGTGAAAGGCCTGAGAGGAATCCATGGGCCACGCGATCGCGAAGCCAAGCGCGGTCAGGGAAAAGGAAACCAGAAACACAACAACCGCGACCAACAAAATCTGGATGGGGTTCAGATGAATTCCGGCAAATGGAGCGAAGATCAGGAAGATCAGGCCTTGTACGGCCGCGAGCGTGGTTCCACCAAGAACTTTGCCGAGAACGATGGCAGTCCGGGGCACGGGCGCTACCAGCACGGAAAGCAGGAATCCTTCTTTGCGGTCCTCGATGACCGACATCATGGTGAAGATGGAAGTAAAGAGCACGATCAGGATCAGGATTCCCGGGTACGAATAATCGAGATAATGCTGCTGGCCGGCGCCTCCGCCTGCATGGAAGGACGTCCCGAAGCCCGAGCCAAGAACAGCCCAGAATACGAGCGGGGAAGCCAGCACTCCGACGACGCGTCCGGGTTGGCGGTAGAAGCGCACAATTTCGCGCCACCACAGCGTAAACGAGGGGAGGAGGACTCCCGCCGATTCCGGTGCTACGGGCCGCGACAGAGTTGCTGCCTGGGTTGCCATTCTTTATCTCGTTTCTCTCACTCGAATTCGTTTCTCTAGCTCGCTTTGGCTACTGGGGCCTTCGCGGCCGGTGTCTTCGCTGCCGGAGACGGCTTTTTGCCGATGAAACCCAGATCCCGCGCTTCCCAGAAGGCATTCATCAAAAAACAAGCGGTCAATGCGAGCAGGATCAGTGTCATGAAGAGCCCGTCGACCGTGGCCGAAGGCGGTGAGAGCGTGATCATGCCGCTGGCGAAAATCCAGGCGACACCCGCCAGAGGAACAATGCCGAGCACCAGAGAAAGCCCCAGGATGATGAGACGCATGCCTTACCTCCTCTTTGATTTCTTTTCTTTTTTCGATCGATCTTTTGATCCGGACGGGGAATCGGAGTCGCTGCTTTCACTCCAGAACTTGTGACCGGTGCGATGGATGAAGACATCTTCGAGTGCCGGCTTGCTGACGGAAATCGCCTGAATCTCTCCGGGAAAGGCCTCGACCAGGTCAGGTACGAAGCGGTGTCCGCCTTCGCGCTCGATGCGTACCTGGTTGCCCAGTACGGCGGTTTCGACCTGAAATCGCGCGCGGATTTGCTGAGCCAAGGCGGTGGCGTCTTTGGCGGCATCGAGCAGAATCACGTCGCCGCCGATCTCGCTCTTTAATTCTGCTGGCGTTCCGAGGGCCACGAGATTGCCTTCGTTCATGATGGCGAGGCGATCGCAACGCTCGGCCTCTTCCATCAGGTGCGTGGTCACCAGCACCGAGACCTGTTCTTCGTCGCGCAGGATCTGCAGGTACTGCCAGAGGTCGCGGCGCGCACCCGGATCGAGGCCGGTCGTTGGCTCATCGAGAAGCAGGACTCCAGGGTGGTGCAGCAGGCCCTTCGCCAATTCGATGCGGCGCTGCATGCCTCCCGAAAAAGTCTCCACGCGTTCTTTGGCGCGATCGGCGAGTCCGACGCGGCTGAGAATCTCTTCGACGCGACGTTTCAGCGCGGAACCGCGCAGCCCATAAAGGTGTCCCTGGTGCCAAAGATTCTCGTAGGCGGTCAGCTTGGGATCCACACTCTGCGCCTGGAAAACCACGCCGATTTGACGGCGGAGCATCGCAGGATCCTGTGCTGCGTCGCAACCCATGACAATGGCGCGGCCGCCGGTCGGGATCATCAAGGTCGACAGAATGCGGAAAAGCGTGGTTTTGCCGCTGCCGTTTGGGCCCAGCAGTCCGAAGAGTTCTGCCGGACGGACGTCGAATGATACACCGTTCAGCGCGGTACGGTTTTCATAGCGATGAACCAGATTTTGAACGGAAATGACCGGTGCGGCTGAAGCGTGCACTTCGTCCAGACCGTTATCAGGTAGAGCGGCGACTTTCGTGACCAAAGCGGAACCCCAGGAGACCAATCAATAGTTTACGACATTCGGCGTACACGCAGGCGCTCCAAGCGATTTAACTGTGGAGACACGCAGGCAACAGAAAAAATTGCTGATTGTTGACTGCTGATTGTAAAGCTCAGAAGCGGCCGCATTTGATGTTCAATCAACAGTCAGAAATCAGCAATCAAAAATTGCTTCAGGCGGCTGAAGGATCGCGCTGGGCTTCTGGCAGCCGTTCCTCAAAAGCTACGGGCGCGTGTCTCCAAGTCTGAATCGCAAGAATGACGGTAGTTGCGAGCAACAGAGCTCCTACGGCAACGTGCGCCACGGTGGACATGATCATGGGAAGTTCTGGCTGAACGGCGTCGCGTCCCCAAGCCACGCGTGTCAGGAAAGCAGTGAAGCCGAGGCAGAGCTGCGCGATGAGCAAAGACAACATCAGAATGGCCGGGCGCCGGATGGCTTCCACCTTGGAATAGGCGGTCAGTCCACGGACCGCAGTCCACGCCAGCACAAATGACACCACGACTGCGTGGGCTACATGCGGCCACCAGCTTAGCCCATGGTGGCGAAACATGGCTCCCAAAATCAGCTGAACGTAGAGGACGAAAATGGAAAGCAGCGTCAGGGTAAAGAGGGTAGGACGGCGTTGATCGAATTCAATCCGAGGCTGCTCCTCCACCCATTTCTGGCCGGTGAATACGGCGATGGCTACAGCGATGCAGAAAAACGTCTGTGCCAGGGCGGCATGCGCCGAGGAGATCGGCGGAGGCAAGAAGAAAAGAACCGTGAGTCCGCCGAGCACTCCTTGGACGATGACTGTCGCAACCGCTCCAACGGCAAGAATTCTCAACCAGCGACGTTTTTCGGCTCGCCAGGTCCACACCGCGAGGATGATCGTCATCAGCCCGGCAGCCTGGGCGATCATGCGGTGCGTGTGCTCGAACTGTACTCCACCAACGAGTTTCGGGATCTTGTACCACGAACCGAACGATGTCGGCCAGTCAGGGACGGAAAGCCCGGCGTCGTTGCTGGTAACGAGCGCACCGGCAATGATCAGAAGAAATGTCCAGCAGGCGAGCACAACGGCAAATCGATGAAGACCGCGATTATAAGTATTGGCGAGAGATTTCAGAATAGGGCCCCTTGCGTCGGGAAGGGTAGCGGACGTCTTCCCCGTGATACGGAAGGTGGAGCAGTTGCCATGCTCGCAACCTTCTCCAAACAACGCCGTATTCTATCAAAATTGCGGGAGGGCGGAGACGCCCTCCCGCAATCTGCAGGAGCGGGTTACATTTCGCTGGAAGCCTTGAACGATTGATCGACAGTCTTGGTCTCTTTGGGTGCGACCGTTACCTTCTGATCCTGCTCGCCAAGTTTTTCCTGGACGAATGCGATCGTGTAGTCACCCGGTGGGAGACCTTTGATCTCGTACTTGCCGTCTTTGTCGGTGACGGCGAAGAACGGGCTCTTCACCACATTGACGTACATCTTCATCCACGGGTGCTGGTTACACTTCACCGGAAGCATGATCTCTTCGCGGGCAAAGTTCTTTTCGAGAGCGGGAGAGGAGGGTGGCTGCGACTCGTTCCACTCGCGGTTGTCTTTGGGTGTGGGATGGATGTTGTGGGTGGTGGGATCGTCGTTCTTGATTTGAACCGTCTGGCCCGCCATCACGCCAAGCACGTGGGGATGGTAGCGGCAGCCCTTCTGCTCAAGCACGACGGGGTCCTTGGGAACATCGAAGGTGCGACTGCCGAGCCCATCCTTTACGTAAACGAAGACATTGGCTAGATCACCGCCGCTGACGACGATGTTCTCCGCTTCGTTCGCGCCCTTGCAGCCCGGATCTTGACTCATATCGATTTTCGCGGCTTTGGGTGCCGTGCCATCAAATTTTACGGTGCCGCTAACGGTTGCGACCGTTGCAGGATCGATCGGGGTCGCGGCCGGCGCCGGTTGGGATTGTTCGCCCGCATTATTGGATTGCTCGGTATTTTCTTTCTTGCTACATGCGGCTAGAGCCAACAGTGCGCACAGTGCCAGCATGCTGAGAATGTTCTTTGCCAACTTTCGATTCATGATGTCGCCCTTTCTGTGGTTTGCACTGCCTTTTTTATTCGAACGAGCCGGAGCGGGTCTGACGGCGACTCGAAGAATCTTTGTTGCCGGGAATTCTAACGCGAACCTCCACTGATGGAGTGACGCGCTTCCGCGGACGCCTGCCGGCGATGACCGGGCGGCCCGGCGGATGCGGTTTTCGCGTGTGGCATGGATGCGGCAACCCTACGCTGCTCCTCCGGTGTGAGCTGGAATATATAGTCCGTGAGCAGCTTGCGGTAGTCTCCTTGGTAGCCGTTGAACGTCGAAGGAGTCGGCCCTGCGAATACCCATTGATTGTCGACTTGCTTAAAGAGGCCAGAAGGCATGGATGTGCCCGGGCTGACCGCTTGCGGGTCGGTGATCCAGCGCTCGACCCAATCGGGCTTTAGGCGTTCCTTCGCCAGCAGGAAATTCGGAGCTGTCGCGATCTTGTCGTGCGCGGGATCGCCCGTCGCGTGGCACTTTAAGCACGGAGCCGCCGTGCTCGAGAATAAGCTGCGGGCCATGTCATTTTCTTTGGCCGTCAGCACCGGCACTTGTTCCGGAATGTAAGGCAGCGGTTGCTGCGACAACGCCTGGAAGAAGCGGACGAGCTTTCGCAGTTCGTTGTCAGAGAATGAGAACGTGGGCATGCGGACTTTCAGGTAAGGCCGCACGCCGTCGCGGTTCGTGTCGGTTGTGCTCAATGCCGGATTCGAGAGGAATTTGCGCAGCCACTCAGGATCGACTCGTGCTCCTTCGGTCAGCAGCTTCGGAGGCAGTTGATCCTGTGCGTCCTGATACTGCGGCAGTCCCATGAGGATCGTCTGCTGGCCGGGGATGAACTGGTGGCATCCCATGCAGTTGTATTTCTTGACGACCCACCAGCCTTCCTGAATATCGTGCCGCGCATCGCCGGGCTTGTACTGATAGCTGTCGGGCAGGGAAGTCTCCTGACTTCCCATCAGGAACGTGGTGATGTCGAGCACCTGATCCTTCGTCAGGTGCACGTTGGGCATGCGCATGGCTTCCGTCGCACTCTTGACCTTGCCCTGATCGTAAATGTTGGGCTCGGCCAGCTTGTGCTCGAAGAAGCCCTTGTGATCGTACCAAGGCTTGTTGGCGGGACCGTCGGGCAGGCGGGCGAGGTCTTCTTTGTCTTTGATGGGCTCGGCGTCTTTGCCGCCGCGCTGCGCCGCTTCGGTAAAGAGTGCGAAGTCAAGCCGCTCAATCGGCTTGCTGCCCTCGAAGGTAAGTTCGGTGCCGATGCGTCCTTCGTCTTCCATGCCGGCGATTTCGTGGCAACCGGCGCACCCGAAGTGGCGAACCCACTTCTTGCCCTCTTCTTTCAGCGAGGGATCGTCCATGAACGCCGCATCGGGATACGCGGATGGATCCTGCTTCTTTTGCGAGATCAGGAACGTGGCGATGTCTTCCGCATCTTCGGGGCTCAGGCGCAGACTCGGCATGACCGTCATATTCTGCACCTGCAGCTCGTGCCCGTCATTCGGACATTTGCTGTGTTCAAGATCCCACTGGTAGGGAAGGCCTTTCTTGGCGTAGTCCTCGGGACCGATATCCTTTTTCTCGTACGGACAATAGGGACGCGTGCGCTCGCGGGCGTTGTGGACCCAGCGGACAAGGTAGTCGTAATTCGCTTTTTCTCCGACCCGGGTCAGGTTCGCGGCAAAAGTTCCGCCGCGCATCTGGTCGCCTTCGCCTATGGAGTGGCACGCGAGGCATCCGCGAGTCTCGAAGAGTTCTTTGCCATGCGCGGCATTGCCGGGCTTGTGCTTCGGCAGAGGATCAGTGAGTCCGGATTGCCAGATGAAGGCCGAGATCGCCTGAATCTGGTGATCGGTCAGGCGGAAGTTCGGCATCTTCGTGGTCGGACGGAAGTCAGTCGGCTTCTTCAGCCAAATGGGAATCCAGTTCTTGTTCAGCTTGAGGCGGACATCTTTCAGATTTGGCCCGATCTTCTTCATGTCCTGCATCAGGCTGTGGGACTGGAAATCCAGTTGTTGCAGGCGGCCGTCAAGCTTGCTGTTCGCCACGCGGAGGTCAACGGCCTGCAGGTTCAGCTTGTTGGCTTCCTCGTTGGATTGAGCGGCATCGGCCTGCTTCATCAGATAGGCCGTCTGCTTAACGTTGTCCTTTTTCTGAGTTTCGATCTGCTTGATCTGCTGGCTGACGGAGTTCAGATCTTCAGGTTCTTTGTCGTAGCCTTCGTAACGATGACAGCCATTGCATCCGCGCTGGCGAAAAAGATCTTTGCCGGCATTGATGGTTTGGAACTGCACGTCGCCACTCACGAGCACCATGTCGGCAGAGTGGCAGGTCTGGCATCCGGCCTGGGAGTTTTCTTTGGGATACAACGGCCAGAGCCAGTGCTCGTAATTGCCGTGCGCTTTTTTGACGCTGGTGGTGGCGCGTCCGTTGCCTTGATGACAGGGCGAACACCCGAACTTGTCGGGATCGTGGATTTGAAGCAGTTCGGGGTCAGTATGGCTGACGAAAGCTTCTGCGTATGCGTCTGGCTTCTTTTCGCCCTTCGGAGTCATGGCCGCAGGCGTGATTCTTAATGGCTCGCGCGCACCCAAGTGGCACGATTCGCAGCGGTCGACGATGTTGGCTTCGGCGACATTGATCTGAACAATCTTTGGATCCCAGTCTGCGGTTTTCTTCTTCAGACCATCAATCTGCTGGGGCGTGAGATCGACCATGTGATCCGTGACGTACTCATCCATCTTGGCCTTGGCGGCGGTGACAGGTTTGAGAACGTCGCCGAGTTCAAGACTTAACTTCGTGCGTTCATCGCGGATGTCGTTATAAGTCTTTTCCAGTTCGTCGAAATTGAACTGCTTTCTGCTGCCGTCCGAAAACTCAACTGTAGCCTTTTTCTCTTTATATTCCTTGATCTCTTTGGCTTTGCTGTTCTTGGCCGATTTGCTCTCGCTGGTTTCGAATTCGTAGGTCAGAGCGTTGACATAGGCACGGCGGTCGGTAAACACACTTTGAACGGCCAGCAGGCGCGCACTGGCGTCATCGAGTTTCTTACGGGCTTCTTCGCCCTGCGCTTTGGAATCGTCGTAGGCCTTCTGGTAGGCCTGTTTCAGCGAAGCATAGTCAGAACTCTGCTCGACATCTTTTTGCGAAGTTGCGGAGGCGGAGCGGGCGGTGTTCAGGAAGGCACTGTAGCGGGTCTTGAAAGTTTCCTGGAATGCCTTCCACGGACGCTGACCCCAGGCCTCGTCCCACAAGGCCCAAAAAAGGGTAAGCATCAGGAGAATCGTCGCAATCACATAATGAGCAGCGTATGACTTGCTCGTGATTGGATCTTGCTCGGGGATCGGTTTGTCAGGCACCAGTTCCTCCGGGATCAATTTCGGTCTGTCATTCCGAGCGCAGCGAGGAATCCCTGCCGCCAGCAGTGCAGCTAGGGTAGGGATCCTTCGACTCCGCAAGCGATCCGCTTTGCGGATTGCTTGCTCCGCTCAGGATGACAAAGTAACGGCGAACGACGACTCATATGTTGAACCACGGTGTAATCCATACGTACTTGATGTGCCACAGCAGGCGCAGCGCCATCTTCAGCGGCAATGCAATCATCGTCAGCCAGAGAAACGCCATCAGCGAAAACTGCAGCAGGCTCATGCGCTTGAAATCTTTTGCCATCCGGCGTCGGAAAAGCGAATAGACCAGGCTTCCGCCGAGCACGTAATATCCGCCCACCACGATCGCGCCGAAGATGCCTTTGCCCAGGTTCGATGTGATCCCGAAGATGTCGGGTAAATCGCGATTGACCTCGTAGATCAGGCGATTGTGGTCCCACGTCTGCCCAGGCCAGAACCACTGCCAACCAGGGCCGCGAATAAAAGTTCCGATAATGATCATCGCCACCCAAAGAACGATGAAGCCGAACAGAAATGTTGAGATCGAGAACTTGCGCTGCTTCCAGGTGTAATAACCGCTGCCGAGCGGATTGGTATCGATGTACGGAATGACCATCAGGCCGACGATGATCATTGTCGGCATGACCACACCGGCGATCCAGGGATCGAAGTAGACGAGCATCTCCTGCAATCCGAGGAAGTACCAGGGTGCCTTCGCCGGATTCATCGTCAGGTTTGGATTCGCGGGCTCCTCGAGCGGCGCATTCAGTGAGATCGACCAAACCATGAGGATGATCGTGATGATGATCGCGGCGAGAAATTCGATGCGCAGCAAAAACGGCCAGACGTGAACTTCTTTTTGCCATCCTTGCTTGAACGGCCAGGTCTTGCGGTGGTGGGTTTTGGCCATCGCGGGATCGGCTTCGAGTTGGGCGATGAGTTGGTCGTTGGCGTGCGCCTGCTTCCATGCCAGATAAATGTAGAAAGCAAGCAGTGGAATCAGCCCGACGATGGGAACGTTGTCGGGGGCAGAGCAAATCTCCCAGAGTTGTCGCCAATCCATAATTACTCTCCCGCCGCTTTCGGTCCTCTGCGTGGCTTGTCGGCTTCTTCAGCCAACATCACCGGAGCTGGCCCCGAGATGCCGCCGTCTTTCCGGACGCGCCAGAAGTGCACAATCATCAATACCGACGCGACGATCGGAATGCCGATGCAGTGCCAAATGTAGGAACGCAACAGCGCATTCGCGTCGACGATCGATCCGCCCAGCAGTCCGAAGCGCACGTCGTTATAGGGCGTCATCCCCAGCATCGAACCGAACGGTCCTTCGTGCCCGAGCAGCGGCGTGGCTCGTGCCATGTTCGTGCCGACGGTGACGGCCCAGAATCCGAGTTGATCGTCAGGGAGCAAGTATCCGGTGAACGACAGCAGCAAGGTGAAGACCAACAGCAATACGCCGATGTTCCAGTTAAATTCGCGCGGCTTTTTGTACGAGCCGGTCAGGAAAACGCGAAACATGTGCAGCCAGACGCCGATGACCATCAGGTGGGCGGCCCAGCGGTGCATGTTGCGCAGAATTTTTCCGAAGGGAACGTCGTGCTCGAGATAGAGCACGTCGCGGAAGGCCTGAACCTTTGTCGGATGGTAATAGAACATCAGCAGCACGCCGGTGTAGGTCAGGATGATGAAAAGGTAAAACGTGATGCCACCCATGCCCCAGGTGTAGCTGTAGCGGACGGCGTCGCGATTGATTTTGGCCGGATGCAGATGCAGAAAAACGTTCGACAGCACGCCCAGTGCACGGTTGCGCGGCGTGTCGTCATGCTTGTGGCGAAAGATCGAGGTGTAGACCTGGGTCTTGGTCGGATCTTTCAGGCCTTCGATCTGTTCTTTCGCCTTGGCAGGAATGTCGGTCTTGAGAGCCTGAATGTCGCCCTTGACTCCGGTGGTGACTTTTTCCAGGAGTCCGATCTTGCCGCCATTCTTGCCGTTGCCGCCTGCGCTGGTGCCGTTGCCGCCGTTCGGATTGTTTGGGTCAGCCATATTAGTCCTGAAATTTAATCATTGAGGCATTGAGTATAAATTGCTTACGATGGTTTGACTTCGCCGTTTCGAGGTGCTCGTCTTTCCCAAAATTGCATTCAGGATTTTGGTTCAAATTGACTGAATGACTAAATGCTTAAATGTCTAAATGCTTCAATGAATAAATCTCTTAAACTCCTGTCAAGAACGCTCCCGGATCGTTGAAGTGTGTCGGTTGTCCTTTGGGCCACTGGTACAGCCGCGAAGTGTCCACGATGATCTGTCCATCTGGCGCCAGTTCGACCTTTGCCCGATCCATGGGACGCGGCGCGGGACCTTCAAAGTTGATTCCTTCACTGTCGTAGCCACTGCCGTGGCACGGACATTTGAATTTATTTTCGCTGGGCTTCCAGTCGGGGGTGCAGCCCAGGTGCGTGCAGCGCGCGTAGATCACGAACAGGCGGTCCGGGGTACGATCGACCCAGATGCGGAATTTCTGCTGAAACTTGGTATCGACGCCGAGCGCGAATTCCGAGGGATATCCAATTTTAAAGACGCTATTGGGTTCGAACAGCGTACGCGGAAGAAAGAATCGAAAGAAGGCAAGGAACCATGCGGTCAGGAAGGCGGTGACCATGGTCCAGACAAAGCGGCGGCGCTTGCGATCGATGTCGGTAGAGGGTGCAGTTCCGGCCACGCCGCCCGCCGCGGCTGCTTTCGAGGTTCCAATTGCCGGCGTGCCCACGTACTTAGTCGCGTCCACCTTGGCTGCGGGCTTGCTCGCTTCCGGATTCGGATTGACCTTATCGGTCTCCAACTCCGCCATGATTCCTCCTCTGCCTTATCTCTTGCTTGGCCCTGATCTAATCCCCGGCGGCGGCCGCGTACTGTGGCTCCGCCAACTTCCTCCCAATGGTGCGAATAGAAGTCAATGATGGTACTGCATGCGCCAGAGCGTGATTCACGATCTGCCCCAGCGCTTGTATGAATTTCGGTGAATCGTTGAGGCCAGCACTCATTTCAAACTGAGTGAAGCCGAGGCGCGTCGCCAAGTGTCGGGCCTCATGATTAATTTCTCCCAGAGTTTCGACATGGTCTGAGACAAAGGCGATCGGCACGATACAAACCTCTCGCACCTGCTCGCCGGAAAGCTGACGCAGCGTCTGGTGCAGCGAAGGTTGCAGCCACCGGCTGGCGCCAACTTTGCTCTGATAGCAGAGACGGTGACGATTCACCCACCCTGCCCGAGCGGTTAGAAGCCGCACCGTGTCTTCGATCTGGCGCTGATATGGGTCGCCCTTCTCAACCACAGATTGTGGGATGCTGTGCGCGCTGAAAACGATTTCTGTACGGTCGGGATGGGGAAAGCGAGAGAGCGCTTGGTTCACCCTCTCGATGACAGAGTCGAGGTACAACTCGTTACCGAAGAACGTCTCGACACAATGCACCGGGACGTCGTCGCAGAAAAGTCGCCGCCATTCGTTCAGGCTCGATCCAGTGGTCGTTGAGGAATACTGCGGATAGAGCGGCAGCAGCACCAGTTCGTCACAATTTGCCTCTCGCACCCGCGTGATCGCTTCGCTGGTAAACGGATGCCAGTAGCGCATGGCAACGAAACAGTGTGCGTCGATGCCTTGATTTTGAAGCTCGGTCTCAAGGGCCCGCGCCTGCTGCTCGGTGTGCCGCCGAATCGGCGAGCCTCCGCCAATGGCCGAATAGTGATGTTGCACTTTATGGGCGCGCGTGGTGGAAATCAACTTCGCCAGAGGCTTGCGGCCGATTCGCGCAAAAGGAAAGTCAATGATATCGGGATCGCAAAACAGATTGTAAAGAAAGGGCTCAATCGCCTCCAGCGTGTCCGGCCCGCCAAGCTGGAAGAGAACTATCCCCACACGCCGGTTTGTCCGCGTCATCGTACCCCAGAACCCTTTCCCACGTTCCCCAGAACGAACGCACTGTACTCCCAATCGAGCGTGCGAGTCAACGGCGGAATTGCAAAACTTTCAGATGGGAGCAGGCTGCAATTGCCAATCCTGGAAGTTCCGTTGCAATCTGTAGCCATGCCAGAGCTTCCGGACATTGCCGCGTACATCACGGCACTCGAGCCGCGCATCGTGGGAAAGCCTCTGGAGCGGGTGCGTTTGGGCAGTCCTTTTTTGTTGCGGACGGTTGAGCCCCCGCTGGCGAGCGCAGACGGACGCGTCGTGGAAAAGCTTCGCCGTGTCGGAAAAAGAATCGCGATCGGACTCGAAGGCGATCTCTGGCTTGTGCTTCATCTGATGATTGCCGGACGGCTGCACTGGAAGAAAATTGGCGCGAAGCTGGGAGGCCGTCAGAATCTGGCGTCCTTCGACTTTCCCGATGGAGCGCTGGTTCTGACCGAGGCGGGCAGCAAGCGCCGCGCCTCGTTGCACATCATCGCGGGAGAGACGAACCTCGCTTCACTCGATGCCGGCGGAATCGATGTTTTCGAAGCTGACCCGGATTCTTTCCGCACAGTGCTTACGGCTGAGAACCACACACTCAAACGCGCGTTAACGGATCCGCGGCTACTGAGCGGCATTGGCAATGCTTACTCCGATGAGATTCTGCATGCCGCCCAACTCTCGCCGATCACGCTGACCAACAAGCTCAATCCCGACGAGTGGCAAAGACTTTTTGATGCGACACGGAACACTCTACAGCTCTGGATGGATCGTCTTCGAGCGGAGGCAGAGTCGGATTTTCCCGAGAAAGTTACGGCATTCCGCAAGGACATGGCCGTGCATGGGCGCTACGGGTTGCCCTGTCCGCGTTGCGGCGAAAAAGTGCTGAGAATCCGGTATGCCGACAAAGAAACCAACTACTGCGCCCGTTGCCAGACGGGAGGCAAGGTTCTTGCCGACCGCAGCCTGTCGCGTTTGTTGGGATCGGACTGGCCGCGTACTCTGGATGAACTGGAAGCTTTGAAACGGCGATAACCTTTTTGAGTTTCGATCCAGTGGCTCCTGATTTCTTACGTTAAACCTATTCTGGGGATAAGTACTCTAACTGTGATTCTCCGAAGCGAGCGCCGGGAAATGAATCGAATTGCGCACATTTCGTCGCCCGAGATCCCGCTGAAATACGAGTTCGCCAGCGCACGCGAGCGCGCCACGTGGGTGTACGGAATCCTACGCGACATTCTTGATGTTCCCATCGTCCGGCGCACCGAAAAGCTCATGCAGTTAATGGCGAGCATCGATGCTGATCCGCATCGGGATGAGATTCGCAGCGCTTTTCGGGAATTCTGGTCGCACCATTCCTACGTTCGTGTGATCTCGGAGGCAGGCCTGCCGGATGAGATTTTCTTTCTGCGCGAGCTCTATGTCCGCGCGGCCAAGCGCTTCATTCCGGAAGACGAGGTTCGGGGAGATCTTTATGTCCTTCTGGACTCGCTTGACCTGAAAGAAGGCGACGCCGCCTGGCTCGACTCGCTGCCGGATGAGATCGTTGACTGGTGGTCGAGCATCTTCACGTTGTCACTGACTTCGATGCTGGCTTCCTGCAAGATTCTCGCGTTGCGCGCTGCGAATGTAGCGCTGTCGCGAGACATGCTGTTTCTGGCTAGTGATGACGACATCACCAAGTCGAGCTTTTTCCATCTGCCCTCCCTGGTGGAGCAAGTTGTTCTGCATCCCGAAGAATATGCACGTTGGGAGCAACAAAGAGATGCGTGCGTCACACAAATGCGCGAATTCAATGAGCGCCTGGAAAAAGAGGGAACCTCGGCCGGGTTGATCTTTCGGCTGCGGCTACTGCGATCGTTTGTGTGGCGGATCGATCAGGTGCTGGCACTGCGGATGCCGGACGCTGATCCCCGCAAGTTCGCCGCGGCCCTGATCCACGGATTTGCCTCGCAGCGGCGCTTCGGAAGAGTGCTCAGCGCAACTTTCCGCCGCATGGCACGCAGCCTGGTCGAGAAAACCGGTCGCGTAGGAGTGCACTACATCGCGAAAGACGCGAGTCGCTGGCGGGTGATGGGTGCGGGCGCGATCATGGCAGGGGTCATTACGTGCTTCACGGCGCTCGTGAAATACACCATTTCAGCCAGGATCCTCCATGCTCCCTTCCTGGTGGCACTCGGGCATTCGCTGAACTATGCCGTCAGCTTTCTGCTGATGCAGTGGGGGGGGTTTTTGCTTGCCTCCAAGATGCCCGCTGCCACAGCTGCCACTCTGGTCGATGCCATGGAGGATCCAGCGAAAGATCACATGAAGAGCTTGCAGGCGATTTCGCAAACCCAGGTGATTGTCACCATCGGCAATCTGCTCGGCGCGATTCCGGTGTCGATGGCGATCGACCGGCTTTGGCACGTGGTGACAGGACATCCGTTCTTGACGCAGGCGGAAGCGGAACACGGTGTGCACATGGTGATTCCTCATCAGTCCCCGACCATCGCGTTTGCGATTGTGACCGGAGTGCTGCTTTGGCTGGCATCGCTGGCGACCGGGTGGACGGCGAATTACGTCGCTGTCAGCAAGATGGACACTGCGATTTCGAACAGCCTGCGGCTACGACACCGTCTTGGATTAAAACGTACCGCCCGTCTTGCGGAGTGGGTGAAACACCACGCTCCCGGATCGGTGGGATACATCGTGCTCGGATTTTTGCTGGGGACTGTTCCGATTCTGGTTACGCTCTTCGGCATTCCTCTGGAAGTTCGTCACGTAACTTTATCGGCGGCGAGCTTAGGCTATGCCCTGGACGGACTGTTGCTCTATCGGGGACTAGCGCGGATTGAAGTCGTGTATTCGCTGCTGGGAATCCTGACCATCGGGATTCTGAATATCACGACATCGTTTGTGCTGAGCTTTCTGTTGGCCGTTCGGGCGCGCGACGTCGGAAAGGAAAAATCGCGCAAGTTCCTGAAAGAAGTCGGACGCGAACTGGTCGCCAATCCTGGTTCGTTCTTGCTTCCTTCGCGGACAAAATCCTGAGAGCCCGCTTTAGCGGGTTTCGGCGACTCCCGCTTTCGCGTTTTCCATTTCCTCAATCACGGCGTCGGCAAACTGCGAGGTGCCAGACTTTCCCCCAATGTCGCGTGTCAGTTTTTCGGGATGCCGGTAGACTCGCTCCAGCGCATTGCGGATCTGCGTCGAGGCTTCGTGCTCGCCGAGGTGCCGCACCATAAGCAGAGCGGAGCGCAGGAGCGCTGTTGGATTGGCCAGGTTCTTTCCCGCAATGTCCGGGGCGGAGCCATGCACGGCCTCGAAGATCGCACATTCGTCGCCGAGATTTGCGCTGGGTACGAATCCCAGACCGCCAACGAAAGCCGCGCAAAGATCCGAGAGGATGTCGCCGTACAGATTTTCCATGACCAGCATGTCGTACTGGTAGGGATTCATGACCAGTTGCATGCAGGTGTTGTCGACGATGTGCTCCGCGTAAGTGATCTCCGGATAGTTTTTCGCAACCGCGCGCGAGCAGCGCAGGAAAAGACCGTCCGAAAGCTTCATGATGTTTGCCTTGTGAATGGCATGAATCTTCTTGCGCTGGTTCTTGCGCGCATATTCAAAGGCAAACTTCGCGATCCGGGTCGAGGCCTTTTCGGTCATGATCTTCAGGCTTTCGACCACCCCGGGAACAACCTCGTGCTCCAATCCTGAATAAAGTCCCTCGGTGTTTTCGCGAATGATGATCAGGTCGACGTCGGGGTATCGCGTGGGGATATGAGGCAGGTTGCGAATGGGGCGGAAGTTCGCATACAGCTCAAATTTCTTTCGCAGGGCTACATTGATGCTGGGAAAGCCTTCGCCCACCGGTGTGGTGACAGGGCCCTTCAATCCGACGCGGGTGCGCTCGAGCGATTCGATCAAATCCTTTGGGATGTACTCGCCGGACTTCTCATAGGCTTCTGCTCCGACGGCGAAGGTTTCCCATTCGAACTTGACCCCGGTTGCTTCCAGAATGCGGACGACCGCATTCGTCACTTCCGGGCCGATTCCGTCGCCGGGAATGAGAGTTACTTTGTGAGCCATGACTTTAAATCCTTCCAAAATGTCGACTGGTTGATAGGGAGCAAACGAAGTCGGCCAGGCCGCGTCGTAGCTACTGGGCCTTTAGTTTGACCAGATCCTTGAGTTCGTTCATGAATTCTTTCACGTCTTTGAAATCGAGATAGACCGACGCGAAGCGCACATAGGCAACCTTGTCATACTTGCGCAGCCGATTCATGATGAGTTCGCCTAATTCGCTGGTCTTTCGCTCACGCTCGGCTGATTCGATGACAAACGATTCGGCTTCGTTCACGATCTGCTCGAGTTTACTGATCGGTACCGGACGTTTCTCGCAGGCCCGGAGTAAGCCGTTGAGCACTTTCTGGCGGTCAAATTTCTCGCGGCGGCCGTCCTTTTTTACGACCATATAAGGAATCTCGTCGATGCGTTCGTAAGTGGTGAAGCGCTTGCCGCACTTCAGACACTCGCGCCGGCGCCGGATCGAATCGGCTTCTTTGCTCTCGCGCGAGTCGACCACCTTATCGTTTTCAAATCCGCAAAAAGGACATTTCATGGCGCTGGCTTGCCCAGTGAAGATTCCTTCCTGTCTGCATGAACCTGCGCCTTAGCAGCGCGATGCAGACGGCGCAAGAAGAATTCTCTCTGACCGGGGTAACTGAAAATTGTAACAGTAACTGTGATTTGGGATGGCTTGGCTGGTTGACGACCTGTGGTCGAGCAAGGGCTTTTCCATTCAGCGACGGATAGAAAACGGCGCTCGCACCCCCTGCGGTGCAAGCGCCAGTTTTTCCTCATCCTCCCCGGTGACGGAAGGAGTGAAGCCTGTGATCCAGAAAATCTCCATGACGGCCAGCGATTTGGAGGATCTGCTGCCAATGTGCCCCAACCCACGCCACAACTTGTCATTTCGTTGTCTACAAATTGTAAAAACCAAGGTCCGCCGGTTCACGCCGCGCGACTAGCGAGAGCGTTATGTGGCGCTGATATCATTGAAAATCGGCCTGAACACGGTGCGCGCGCTACTTCATCTCGGGATCCTGTTGCTCGCTTTACCCATAATGGCGCAAAGCAATGTTGGGGAACTCCATATCACAGTCCTCGATCCGCGCGGGTTTGGGGTGAAAAGTCCGGTCGAACTGATCAGCGAAGCGAATGAACTGCACGAAACCCTCAGTACCGACGACTGGGGAATCCTGATCGCGAAGCGTTTGCCCTTCGGTCTCTACCGTATCCAGATTCAGCAGCCGGGTTTTTCCGCCATATCGATGCCCGTTGAGGTGAGATCGGCGATCCCGCTCGATTGCCTGATCAAACTCACCATTGCTTCGGTGAGCGCCTCGGTTACGGTGCAGGCTACAGAAACGCTGGTTGATCCGCATCAGACAAATTCGGTCAATGAAATTGGCTCAGACACGATCAAAACGCGTGTTACTTCGCTGCCCGGACGATCGTTGCAGGATCTGGTGAGTTCGGAGCCTGGGTGGGTCTTCGAGGGCAACGCGGTGTTGCATCCGCGCGGTTCCGAGTACCAGACCCAATTCGTTGTCGACGGCGTTCCACTCACTGACAATCGGTCCCCAGGTGAGGGGCCGGAAATCGAAGCGGACGATGTCGATTCGCTGACGATTTATACGGCGGGCATTCCCGCTGAGTTCGGACGCAAACTGGGCGGAGTCGTCGAGGTGAACACCCTCAAAGATGCGAAGGCGGGTTTACATGGTGAGGTCGATCTCTATGGTGGCAGCTTCGAGACGGCGGGGGCATTCGCGCAGGCTCAATATGCCTGGAGAAGAAGCACGCTCGGCGGCAGCGCTTCCGGCGGCATGACCAGTCACTACTTGAATCCGGTGGTTCCAGAAAACTACACCAACCGCGGTACGACCGGCGACTTCTCCCTACATTACGAGCGGGACATAACGACCAATGACCGTTTGGGAATGATTATTCGCCATGAACTGTCGCGGTTTCAGATTCCAAATGAGCAAGTGCAGCAGATGGCAGGCCAGGAACAGAATGCTGACAACTTTGAGACTTTAGGCATTCTCTCTTACCAGCACGTGTTTTCTGCGAACATGCTGGGCTCGTTGCGCGGTATGGTGCGCGACAACTCCAACGACCTGACGTCGAATCCCCAATCCACTCCGGTCACCGCGTTTCTGCATAACCATTTTCGTGAGGGATACTTCAACGGATCGTTATCTCTGCATCATGGGCGCCACGAATTCAAGGCTGGAATGGAGTCTGACAATCTCTTTCTCAACGAGAATTTCAGCGACGTGATCACGGATCCAACCTACTTCGACCCGGGCACGCCACTGACTTTCAGCTTCCCGGGGAATCGGCCATCCGATGGGAGCCGGCCTGACCTTGAGCAGTCGGGCTACATTCAGGACCTGATTCGAGCAGGGAACTGGACTCTCAGCGCTGGTCTACGCTGGGATCACTATCAGTTGCTGGTCAACGAGAATGCGGTGAGCCCACGGCTCTCCGCCTCGCGTTATTTTTCGCACGCCGGAGTCGTGGTTCATGCATCGTATGACCGCGTCTTTCAAACACCGTCGGCGGAAAATATTCTGCTCTCGAGTTCACCCCAGGTTATCTCGTTGAATCCGGATGTGCTGCGGTTACCGGTCGAGCCGTCGCACGGAAATTACTTCGAGTTCGGCGTGACCAAAGGTTTTTTCGGGCAGTTACGAATCGATGCCAACTACTACCGCCGCTACGCGGACAATTTCGCCGATGACGATCAACTGTTGAGTACTGCTGTCAGCTTCCCCATCGCTTTTCGCAAGGCGGTGATCTATGGGGCTGAGGGAAAAATCGAAGTTCCGAAGTGGGGCCGATTTTCAGGCTTCGCTAGCTATTCTTACATGGTAGGAAATGCCTGGTTTCCAGTGAACGGAGGACTGTTCCTCGGAGACGATGCCGTAAACGCCAGCACACAGTTGCGCGGGCACTTTCCGGATTCGCAGGATCAGCGTAATACGGTCGGGCTACGCGGGCGGTATCAGCTCATCTCTCGTTTGTGGATCGGAGGCGGTGTGGCGTACGGCAGTGGATTGCCGTTCGCATTTACTGGTACGTACCAGCAGGCGCTCGCGGAGTACGGGCCAGCGATGATTGACCGCATCAATTTCGCTCGCGGACGAGTACGGCCATCATTAGCGGTTGATCTCTCGATGGCTGCGGAAGTCTACAAGAGCGATCGCTTTGCAGCACGATTGCAGGCGGACGTCGAAAACCTGAATAATCGGCTGAACGTTATCGATTTCGGTGGATTGTTCTCGGGCAACGCCATCGCGCCGCCGCGTAGCTACTCGCTGCGGCTGCAAACTAGTTTCTAAGTGATGTCATCCTGAATCGTGGCACAGCCACGGTGAAGGACCTGATCCCTGGTGGAAGCGGAACGGAAGTCAACGGGATCGTAGTCACTGCGACAGCCGAATGCCTGATACTGCACCTTGACTCGGCGCCGTCGTAGGGTCGCTTGATGCGGCTTTGCCGCCTCTCAGAATGACATCCCCTTTAGACGATAAATTTAGACCACGAAATATTTCGCTGCCGGATGATGCACCACGATCGCCGATGTACTCTGCTCTGGTTCCAATAGAAATCCTGAAGTCAGCCGAACCCCCACATTTTCTTCCGGCTTGAGAAGCGCAAACAGTTTAGTCTGATCTTCAAGATTCGGACACGCCGGGTAGCCGAACGAATACCGCGATCCGCGATACTTCTGATGAAAGAGATCGCGAATTTCTGGTGCGTCCTCGCCGGCGATTCCCAATTCTTCGCGCATCTTCTTGTGATGCAGTTCGGCCAGGGCTTCGGCAGTCTCGACACTGAGCCCGTGCAAGTACAAATATTTTGTATATTCCCCTCCTTCAAACAGGCGCTGCGTCTCGATGCTCGCCGCCGGTCCGATGGTGACGAGCGACAGACCGATGACGTCCATCTTGCCCGATGCTTTCGGAGCGAAGAAGTCGGAGATGGCCAGCTTGCGGCCTTCCTTCTGGCGCGGGAAGGTGAAGCGTAGAAGCTCCGGAAGCCCTTCGTCCCAACGCGTGCCGCAGGAGTGTGCTGGTGACTTCGGCGGCTCGTACACAATTACGTCATTGCCCTCGCCTTGCGCAGGGAAGTACCCGTACACGACGGCAGGCGCGAACAATCCTGACTCAAAGACCTCATCTTCCAACTTGCGCAGAATGGGACGGAATTTTTCGTCGACTAACCGCAGGTAATCCGACTGCGATGCCGTCTTCAACTGCCACTGGTTCTTGAACAGTGCTGTCTCGTTGATGTAACGGAACAGTTCGCGGAGATCATAATCTTTCTTGACGCGCACACCCCAAAACGGCGGCGTGGGAATGTTCGGCGCATCGGTCACCACAGGGCTGCGCTCGGCGAACACGGGCCCGCTCTCTTCGTCGACGGCCGTCGCTTTCGAATATTCCTTTACCGTGCGACCCTCTCGCAGGCGCTGATCGCGAGCCCCGTCCTCGGTCGAAAGATCCTCCATGATGTGCAGTCCCGCGAAGGCGTCATCTGCGTAGAAAACTCCGTTCGCATATTCCCGCCGGAGATCGTCTTCGACATACTTCCGCGTAAGTGCCGCGCCGCCGCAGATCACGGGGAATTCCAGCTTCTGCCGCTCGAGATCCTGGATAACGTACTTCATCTCCAATGTGGATTTGACCAGCAGGCCGCTCAGGCCTATGGCATCGGCACTGTGCTCTTGCGCGGCACGAATAATCGAATCGCCCGGCTGCTTGATGCCGAGATTCACGACCTTGAATCCGTTATTCGACAGGATAATATCGACGAGATTCTTGCCAATGTCGTGGACATCGCCCTTCACGGTGGCGAGAACGATGGTGCCCTTTTGCGACCCGGACTTCTTTTCCATCTTCGGCTCGAGATAAGCCACCGCTTGCTTCATCACTCCGGCGGAATCAAGAACCGATGGAAGCTGCATCTTGCGCGCTCCAAAGAGATCGCCAACCGTTTTCATGCCATCCAGCAGCACGGTGTTGATAAGCTCGAGGGCCGAATAACTCGTCAGCGCGTCTTCAAGCAACTGTTCAAGCGATTTCTTGTTCGCGCCGTCCCCGACAGATTTCTCCCCGTTGATAATGGCAAACTTCAACTTGTCTTCGACCGAAAGCGTGTCGACATGAGCGGTGGTCGACGCTGCGGGTTTACCCTTCATGCCCGCAAAATGTCCCATGTAGACTTGCAGCGGGTCGCCGGCGGAGTTGTCCCGGAATATCAGCTTCCGCGCGAGCTCAACCTCTTCATGCGGAATCTTGTACAGCGGATAGATCTTGGTGTAGTTAACGATGGCCATATCGAGGCCATGGTCGACTGCTTCGTGCATGAAGACAGAGTTCAGAACCCTCCGAGGATAGGCATCCAGACCGAACGAAATATTACTGACGCCTAGAATTGTTTTGACGTTCGGCAGTTCTTTCTTGATGCGCTCGACCGCGTTCAGCGTTTCGATTCCCGCGGTCCGATATTCTTCCTGCCCGGTCGAGATAGGAAGCGTCAGCGCATCGAAGATCAGATCGGTCGAATCCAGGCCGTATTTGTTCACCGCCAGATCGTGAATGCGGTGCGCGATCGCGACTTTCTTGTCGGCGGTGAGGGCCATGCCGTCTTCATCGATGGTCAGAGCGATCACGGCAGCGCCATAGCGCTTCGCCATGGGCAGGACTTTCGACGTGCGCTTCTCGCCGTCCTCAAGATTGATCGAGTTGATAATGGCTCGGCCCGGGATGCGCTTCAGCGCTTCTTCTACGACGTCGGCTTCGGTCGAATCGACCAGGATTGGCGCAGGAACCCGCGTCGCGATCTTCTCGAGAATCGAAGTAATGTATCCCTTTTCGTCTTCGCCCACGATGGCGCAGCACAGGTCGAGCATGTGCGAGCCATCATTGACCAGCCGTTTTGCCAGGCCCAGAATTTCGTCGTATTTCTTGCCCTGCACCAGTTTGCGGAAATGATCCACACGTGTGGTTGTGTTCATTTCCTCTGCAACGATCAGCGGCTTAGGTTCGAGATCAAGCGGAACGCTGGTGTAGGCACTCGACGCAGCACCAACACGCTTTACCTCACGCTTCGCCGGTTCCACGTTGGAAACCGCGTCCACCACCGCTTTCAGGTGCTCGGGAGTGGTGCCGCAGCATCCGCCGACAATGCGCACGCCATAGTCCACGACGAAGTGCTTGTGATACTCCGCCAGTTCCTGCGGCGTGAGTTTGTACACGGCAATGCCACCCTCGTTGTGCGGCAGGCCGGCATTTGGCAACACTGAGACTTCTTTGGTGGAGTTCAACGCCAGGTAGCGAACCGCGTCATTCATCTCCTTCGGACCAGTGGCGCAGTTCAAGCCGATCGCGTCGACATCAAACGGCTCGAGTGCCGTCAGGGCGGCGCCGATTTCCGTGCCGAGCAGCATCGTTCCGGATTCCTGCAGCGTGACCTGCACCGTCACAGGAAGACGCTTTCCGGATTTGCGCATCGCTTCGAGCACACCGATCACGCCAATCTTGGCCTGCAACAAGTCCTGTGCCGTTTCGATCAAAAGGACATCAACCCCGCCTTCGATCAGCGCGGCCGCTTGCTCCTCATAAGACGCGACCATCGCATCGAAACCAATGTGAGCCAGTGACGGCAGCTTGGTGGTCGGGCCCATGGATCCGGCGACGAATCGAGGTTTGTCTTTCGTCGAGAATTGCTGCGCGACTTCTTTGGCGAGCTGCGCGGCCTTTAGATTGATTTCGTGGACCCGATCACGCAGTTCGAACTCGCCGAGCACAATTCCGCTTCCGCCGAAAGTATTGGTCTCCACAATGTCGCAGCCCACACGGAAGAAATCCGCATGAATGTCGCGAATGATGTCGGGACGGCTCAGCACCAGCACTTCGCTGCAGTTTTCCTTGCCCCAGTAGTCATCCAGAGTGGGATTGCGCTTCTGGATATTAGTGCCCATCGCGCCGTCGTAAACGACCACGCGCTCTTTCACAGTTTGTAAGAAGTCAGACATTCGTAAGCTTCTAGCTTTCAGCCGCTAGCTCCTGGCTCGAATCGAACGAGCCCTGGTTGTGAATCCTGGTGATCCGCGTGAATCCGTGGCCGAGACTTTGCCCTACATGCACGAACGCCGGTCGCGAATGGACCGGCGTGAAGTCTGGAATCGCGCTGAAACTTAGCTTCCCGGCACCATTTCTGCCGGCGCCCCACCATTCACGTCGGCCTGATTGAAAACGATATTCGCGCCCATGTGTGCTGGCCGGGGGGCCAGCATCATCTCCTTACGGTAGACCAGGTTGGTAGCGTTGAAAGTCGCCAGCTCAAATCCGTGGCCGTGCGTTATCGCGTCGGTCGGGCAAGCCTCAACACAATATCCGCAAAAAATACAGCGGTTGTAATCAATGTTGTAGACCTTGGCATAACGCTCGGCGCCACTGACGCGGTTTTCAGCTGTATTCTCCGCCGCCTCGATATAAATGCAGTTCGACGGACACGCTGCGGCGCAAAGGAAGCAGGCCACGCATTTCTCGAGTCCGTTTTCGTCACGCTGCAGCACATGCGCACCGCGGAAACGCGCCTCGATCCGGGCTCCGCGCAGCGGCCCTTTCCCGTCGGGATAGTTCTCGACGATCGTCGGCTTGAACATCTCGCTGAACGTGATGCTCATGCCTTTGGCGATGGCAGCGATATTTTTCAGAACGGCCATGTCTCAGTCAGTATATCGAAACCGATGCGGATACGTCGCCCGGACTCGCCAAATGGCGATGAAATGAGGTTGAGCAGCGCTCGACAGACATCCGATGGTGCTGCGTACGCGCCCCACGCTTCCCGATTACTTCTTCGTGGGAGCAGGAGCCGGATGCTCAGGAGCCGGTTGAGCGCTCTCGATCCAGGCCGTGTACCAGAGATTCAAAAGCATCTGCGATCCCGCGGCCAGTCGGTGGGTAGTGAAGTCGAATGCGGCCGGCGTGCCCTTGCCGGTGAAGCCTCCCGCTTTGTCCAGAGCGTAGACATTCTCGACCAGCCCGTGGGATTCATTCAGATACGCGAGGTAATCGGCGAAAGGATCCTTCAGTTGCGACGGAGCTTTCACATAGGCGGCAAAATCAGCAGCCTTGATATGCGCGCCCACGTAACTGGTTTCGAACTGCGAATGAATTCCGTGCTGCGTCGTATAGCCATTCGGATTCGGTCCGACCCAGCCGTTATATTGGATCGTCGTGTGTAGCGGCTGCGAGCCGTCGGCGACGTAGTGGCCGAGCCATCCCGCGTAAAAGATGATCGCTTGTTGCACTGACTGCGTGGGCTGATGCGCGGCTAGTTGTTGCCGGTAGTCGCGGAAGGCCGACTTCAAACGGCCATACACTTCGATCGTGATGTAAGGCTGCAGGCCGACGCGCTCGGGCAGATAGTCATCCGGATGGTCGGTGGTTGCGGCGCGCTTTTCGTAGAGCTTGCGATAGAACTCGTAGCGCCCGCGAGGCAGCGGATCGAGCCACGAGACGCGCTCCAGGTCGATGAAGTGATCGGGCTCCTGCGCGTTCTTGAGAGCGAACTCGGCAGGATTGCGCCAGCGATCGGGCTCTGGGCCGAGATAGGCGATCTCGACAACAGCCCTACGCAGAAACTTCGGCATGCTGGCCGGAATCTTTTCGGCCGCGACAAGGTTGATGTAAGTGTGCCCGTCGTTGCCCCAGGCAAAGGCGGCATCACTCTGAAAAAGAACGAGGGCAATCAGCAGTAAGCTGATCGCCCCTTGTCGAAATCGCCGAGTTTTCATTTCACGCTGCAGAAGTCAGTTGCTCCTCTCCTCCAAATCAGAACGCCAGATGCAGCGAGAGTTGCAAGAAGCGTGGGCTGCCAACGGTGTGCTGGATGACGCCCAAGCTGCCTTGCGGAGGAATCGACGGCGGACCCTCGTAATAAGGAAAGAAGTTCACGTCGTTGTTCGGAGCGTCGAAATCGGGATGGTTGAAAATATTGAACGCATCGGCTTCGAACCTAAGCTGGTAGCGCTCTTTGATCGGGAACGTCTTGGCCAGGCTGGTGTCGAAACGCACTTGGAATGGGCCTCGAAAACTATTCCGGCCCGTAGTTCCAAACAAGGATTCAAAATTATCGCACCCGCTGGCGTCGCAAGCCGGAACCCCGTTGGTCCCCGGCGCCACGAACTGGGGTGCGAAATCAGCCGCGTTGAGCTTACAAAGCGCCGGCGAAAGTCCTACAGTTCCCACGGGGCAAATACCGCCCCTTGCCGCCTGCTTGGCCGTCACGCCGGGTACCAGTGGCACAATGGGGTTGCCAATATAGTTGCTGGTGCCGTAATACAGGCTCGCTACCGAGCCCGAATAGTCGTAGACGCTGTAAGGCTGCCCGCTTTGCGCCACGGTCTGACCACCAATGGTCCAACCATTCACCACGTAGCCCCAGGCGCCGCTGTCCACGAACTTCGGAATCGTGTAGCTGTAGTTGACCAGGAAAACGTGGGTCTGATCGAAATCCGAGCTGGCATAGTTGGCTCGTGGGGTGAGCGGATTGTTTCCGGTGAAAAAGAGTCCCAGGCCGCTCTGCTCGTCAAGCGAATGAGACCAGGTGTAAGACGTGGTGAATTGCAGTCCGTGGGACAGGCGCTTGTGAACCTGCAGTTGTAACGCGTCGAAGTTCGATACGCCCTCCGCCTTGTACGACACCGAGTTCATGTCGTATCCGGGGTAGGGCACTCGGATCGGCGCATTGCCTGCGTATTCGTTCGTATAGATGGGTTCGGTATCCAGCGGGTACGGGGTGCCACCGTAATAGTTCTGGTTGGCCAACGGACTGGTGCCCCCGTAGGAACTGGTCTGCCCGTTCACTACATGCGTCGGTGTGGCGATGACGGGTTGGTTGAAGGGAACGGGCAGCACTAAATGGGTACCGTGATTCCCGACATAACCGACCTCAAGCATCCAGGCGTTGTTTGGCTGATATTGAAGGTCGAGTGTCCAGTTCTGCGTATAAGGCAGCTTGTTGTTGATATCGTAACCGCCAAAGAGGAAAGGGCCATAAAGATTGCCGGATGGCCAACATCCCGGGTAACCGCAAGCCGTCTGTTGAAGGTTTGGCAGGTAGGCCTGGAAGGCTGCTGCCGTGGCTGGCGGCGGTGGTGGCAGAGTCGTGCCGAACGGCTGAGCGAGCGTTGCGTTCTTCGCGACAGAGATCGGTTGGACGAATGGCGGCGCGAGCGTGACACCGAACGGACCATTAAATCCGGACCCCGCGCTCGGCGACAAATAGCTGAAGAACTCGCCGCGGTCGTAGTACATACCGTACCCGGCGCGCACCGTGAGCTTAGACATTGGAGACCACGCGATGCCGATGCGGGGCGCGAAACCCCACTGGTGATTTTTCATCAGCGAATTGTTGACTCCCGGCGTGCCGCCAGTCTTGTTATTCCCAGCGATGACCAGACCAGAGCCGGTAATGACGTCAGTCCCTGAGTCGCACGTGCCGTAGTTGTATTCAGTCAAAGCCGGGTCCGCCAGAACTCCATTGACCTTGCATTGCACGTAACTGTATTTAGAGGGGTCAAAACCGGTGAGCTTGCCGTATTTCTCCGAGAGCGGCCCATCGATGTCCCAGCGCAATCCGGCGGTGACCGTGAGGTTTTTCATCATCTTGAAATTGTCGTTAATGTAGGTGCCGACGGTATCGGAGCGGTAGTAGCGGTTCGCCGAGCCAGCGAACTCACTGCCCCCGTGCAAGTTGCCTTCTACAAAGTCCTGGAAGGTCTCGAAAGCAAGGTTGTCGGTTTTTGTGTTGTTATTGAGGATATTGAGCTGAGTGTGGTCCCAGGTCGTGCCTACGCTCAGGATGTGTTTTCCTTTTACCCAGCTCGCGGAGGTCCCAAATTCCCATTGGTTCTGGAACATGCCGCCATCACCAAAGCTGGGGCTGGGACCGAACTCCAAGCCATTGCTGATCGTAGGATCCGCCGTGCTGATTTCGAACTGAGGGAAAGTGGCTCCGCCAGGCAAAGTAATGCCCACCGAGCTTGGGGTGAATTCTTTGGTGGTGTTTGCATAAGCACGCAGGCGAGTGAAACTCGCGTGCTGTTCCCAAGTCAGGTTGGGAGAGAGCACGACGGAGTTCGAAAGGGAAAACACCTGGCTCCCAGCCGAAAGCTGTTGAGGAAATCCGAGCAGCGATCCGACCGAGCCAAAAGGATTATTGGTGGGATTGCTCTGAAGGTAATATCTGCCGGACAAGCGATCTTTAGCGCTCACAACATAATCGATGCTGGCGATCCCTTGGTTTACGCTGGCTTGCGTATTGGGGCCTTGCACGACGGCATCATAGCCTAACGTTTGGGCCTGCGTCGCATTGTACTCAGCGCTTGGTATCAGGTACTGCCCGTTGGGAAGTTTGGTGTTCAAGATCTGCGCGGCAGCGCTATTGATCTGGCTCGCGGTAATCGTGGTCTTGCTGCCGTAGGTCGCCGGAATCATGTTAATGATGCCCTGGGTACTGCGGTCATCCGTCAAACCCAGGGGTACCGTCACATCTTTAGTAGAAGCTTGCGCATCGGCAATGCGTACTCCCTGATAGGACCCGAAGAAGAACAACTTATCCTTGATAATCGGTCCGCCGATGGTCCCGCCAAAAGCGTTGCGATTCAGGAAAGGACGAGGCAGATAAGGCTTGTTGGTGACAGGGTTGATGCCAGCAGCATTGTAGAAGTACGGTGTGGCATTCATATCGCTGTTCTGCCACTGTTCCCATAGTGAGCCATGAATCGCGTTCGTGCCGGACTTGGTCAGCACGCTGATGTGCGCTCCGCTGTTATTGCCCTGTGTAGCGTCGTACTGCGAGGAGTTGACGGCGATCTCCTGAATGGCATCCGGGGGCGGCGTCGGAAGAGCTTGGCCAATCGCCCCGTACACCGATGTGCTGGTTTGGATGGTTCCACCCGCACCGAAGTTCTCGCCGGTATTGAGCACAAAGCGGTTCTCACCGACCTGGCTGGTGGAATTGCCGTTGAAGAGGTTGTTGGTGCTGACACCGTTCAAGGAAAAGCTATTGCTGGTGTCCCGGTTGCCGTTGGCGAAGATGGCCTGATTCCCTAGGCCCGTGTTCGCGCCGCCTCCGCCGAGGAAGTCCGCATGAACGCCAGGGCTGAGAATTGCCAGTTGCGTGAAGCTGCCGGTGCCCAGCGGCGTCGTTTCAATGGTGTTGGTATCGACCACATACCCGATCGTGGTGTCCACCTGGTTCATCAACGGCACGGCGGTCACTTCCACCGTGGTGCCGATCGAGCCTACCACCAGAGTTGTATCCACCGTTGTGGTGCGGGCGCCGGACACCAGGATTTTGGTGTGGGTTTCCGTTTTGAAGCCGTCCTTGGTGACGGTGACTCGGTAAGTTCCAGCAGGAAGATCCGGAATCACGAAAGAGCCATTCTTGGTGTGAGCCGAAACTTCGAGGTTGGTCGCGAGATTGACCGCTTTCACATCGGCATCGGACACAACTGCTCCCGACGGATCAGTCACTGTGCCGGTGATGGCTCCCAAAGTCTGCTGGGCCGATGAAAGTTCAACCATGCAAACGGCACCCAAAATAACAATAAACAGAACGCGTAACAAGCTCGAAACAGAGACAGATACACCTGTGGCAGCACGCACGGGTAGAGCCTCCTGTGATTGGGAACACCTTATAACAGAGCCATTTGGCGAGATTCAAGACGGTTCAGTGCAAAAAACAGTCAAAACTTGATGAATTTTTCTTCAGGTTTGTAGAGGAAATCTTGCTGCCCCTGAGGAGACTAGTGCTCCTTAGCCACGCGTCCCACGGGAGGACTATTCTCTAGTCGTGAGCCAGCAGAGGAAATCGTCGTCTCCGCCCGGTATCGGCCTTTGCGCCGATTGCTGCTTCATGCGGAGAATGGAATCGGATCGCGGCTCCGTGTTCTATATGTGCCAACGCTCGGCCACGGATACAGGCTTCCCGAAATATCCACGACTGCCGGTATTGCAATGCCGAGGGTACGAGCGAGCCTCGGATGAGGATCAGGATCCTCCAAGCTAGTTTCCTGTCTCACAAGAGGCGTGACCCACGTCACTGCGGTCGAATCCGACTTAAGGCAAAATTCCGCATAGTCTCGAGAGTGTTCTGGAGACTACTGGAGTTGCCCTGTGAAAATCATCGCCGTGATCGCGATCGCTTTGTTTTTCATTTGAACAATTGCCGTGCTCCAGGGCTGGAGCAAAAACACTGTTCCCGGGCGGATTATCTCTCTCGCGTTCGTCGTCGGCATGGCGCTTGCGGCTCGATGGGGAGCACACGTTTTGGGAATCTTCCATCACTAATATGCCGGGCGGCGGGGCGGCACGCCTATCCGATCCCAAGCTCCTTCGCTAGCGCCTTCCATTTACTGTCGACCAGCGCTTTCGTTTTGGCATCCATAACAATCTCATCAGGCCAAGGGCGCGCGAAGCCTTCGGCTGGCCACTTGCGCGTCGCGTCGATCCCCATTTTCGATCCGTAATTCGGCAGACGGCTGGCGTGATCGAGAGAATCGACCGGACCGAGCGTGAATTGGATGTCCCGCTCCGGATCGATATGGTTCAACACTTTCAGCGTGACGTCGCCAATGTCTTGCACATCGACATCTTCGTCCACAACAACGATGCATTTGGTGAACATCGCCTGGCCGAGCGACCAGATCGCGTTCATGACTTTCCGCGCCTGCCCGGGATATGACTTCCGGATCGAGACGATCATCAGATTGTGGAAGACGCCCTCAATCGGCAAGTTGATGTCGACCAATTCCGGAATGGTGAGCTTCATCATGGGCAGGAATATCCGCTCGACCGCTTTGCCCATGTAGGCATCTTCCTGCGGAGGTTTGCCCACGATGGTTGCCGCATAGATAGGATCTTTCCGATGCGTGATGCACGTGACATGGAACACCGGGTACAGGTCTTCGAGCGAATAAAAGCCTGTGTGATCGCCGAAGGGGCCCTCGGTGCGCAGCTCATCGAGGTTGACGTATCCCTCAAGCACAATCTCACTGGTCGCGGGAACCTCCAGATCGACCGTTTCGCATTTCACCAGGTCGACAGGGGCTCCGCGAAGGAATCCCGAGATCAGGTACTCCTCGATTTCCGGAGGCGCAGGCACGATTGAAGCAAACGTCACCACGGGATCGGTTCCGATCGCTACTGCGACTTCCATCTTTCCTGAAGGACGATCCCCCTCGGCGAGAACGGACCCGCCTGAACTTCTTGCCATGATGTCCACCGCCGCCGATTTGCCATCGACCGCTGCGCGCATACGATCGCGCGCGTGCTCGGCCGCGTTCTTCTGCCGCTGCCAGTGCATTCCCGCGGTGCGTTCGTCATAGACCTGCATGCGGTACATGCCAAGATTGCGCTTGCCGGATTTCGGATCGCGCGTCGTCACGCAGGGAAGCGTGATGAATCGGCCTCCATCTTTAGGCCAGCATTGCAGAACAGGGAAGTCGAGCAATGAAAAGTTATCGCGCTTGATCACTTCTTTGCAGGGGCCAGTCGCCACGGTGCGCGGAAAAAATTTCCCTGCCTCCGTCAGCAGCGGCAGCATCTTGAGCTTGTCGAGAAATCCCTGCGGCGACTTCATGTCCATGAACATGCGGATACGGGCTGCAATCTCGTCATAAGAACTGACGCCAACCGCCATCTTCATCCGGGCATCGGAGCCGAACTGATTGATCAGAAGTTGGGCACCAGCATGGCCTTTAAGATTCTGGAAAAGAAGAGCGGGGCCGCCGGCATTACCCTTGGCGTCGCGGCTTTTGGAGACACGATCGGTAATTTCGGCAATTTCAAGAATTGGATCTGCTTCCGTCTTGATTCGCTTTAATTCGCCCGCGCGCTCAAGCGCAGCAATCCATTGGCGGAGGTCGTCAAACGGCAAAGGATTCCTCGTTGTGACTGAAGATTGTATGTGACGGACGATTATAAGGGATTCGCTGAGGCCAAACTTCCGGCCACTGGTTTTTCGAACGCATCATGTTGCGGGCGAACTCCTGTTACTCCCGTCACCCTCAGAATGGAACAAGGCTTGTCAACCTCGGACCACGCGAGCAATCTATCCCCAGTACGCGGAGAAACCGTGTCCCAGCCTTCCCGTCCAACGTTTAAAGAGAACCTGGTGAATAAGACCGTAATTGTTAAGGTCTCGTTGTTCACCCGTGCATTCTCCGGAACCATCACTGCAACCGATGAGACCGGTTTCTGCCTGGTGAGCAGCGAAATGATCAGCGCATTGCGTGAACTCACGGGCAACGCTATGGCCCATGTGGATGCCCCTGGCGTCTACCTGCCTTTCTCGAAACTCGAGTGGCTGGTATGCTCGCAGCCCAAGGCCGCCGCCGCATCCGCCTAGCAGGTCAGCCGTCCGAGGCTCACCGCCGAACCGGCTCTACCCAGCTTTCCGATCATCCCGTTTGGGTACTTCAATCGGCTCCTCGTCCCACTCAAACGAAAGGGCTCGAGCGGTGGTCTCGATTGGCTGCAACTCAGGAATGTTTTCGGCAACCGATGCGCCTAGCTCGGCAAACTTCCGCGCCGATACCAACACGCGGTTTTCCAGCGATCCCACGGCCTGGTTATAGGCTTCGACCGCCCGGTCCAGATTCGTACCTACACCTGTGATATGTCCAGCAAGCTTGCGCAGGCGTTCATGCAGCTCTTTCCCAAGTACGCTGATCTCGTGTGCATTCCGCGCCAGCTTTTCCTGATTCCAGCCATAATTAATCGCTTTCAGCAATGCAATCAAGGTCGTTGGAGACGCAGGGATTACCTTATTAAGGACTCCGTGTTCGATCAGCCCGGTATCCTGCTCCAGAGCAGCGCTAAAGAAGGTCTCCCCCGGCAGGAACATGACCACGAACTCAGGCGTCGACTCAAACTGTTCCCAATATTTCTTACCGGCCAACGTATTGATGTGGTCGCGGACCTGCCGGGCATGATTCGCCAGGCACGCGCGCCTCGCTTCTTCGTCAGTCGTTTCAAATGCATCCAGAAAAGCCTGCAGCGGAGTTTTCGCGTCGACCACCACCCGTTTTCCTCCCGGCAGCTTCACCACCAGATCCGGACGCAGCCGGCCGCTCTCGCCCGTGATCGTTTCTTGCTCGGCGAAGTCGCAATAGGAGAGCATCCCGGCGATCTCGACCACGCGCCGCAACTGGATCTCTCCCCAACGTCCGCGGACGTTCGGCGTCCGTAAAGCGCGCACCAGGTTTCCCGTCTCCGACTGCAATTCCTTCTGGCTGGTGATCAGAGACTCGACCTGTTGCCGCAGTCCCCCATACGCATCCATTCGCTCTTTTTCCATCTGCTGGATCTGGGCATCCACCTTACTGAGAGATTCGCGCACCGGAGCCACCAGATCCGCCACCGCTTTCTGCTTTGCTTCCAGTTCACCCTTTGCCTCGGACTGAAAGCGCCTGAGCGTTTCCTGTGCGATTTGCAAAAAGGAAGAATTATTGCTTTTGAGGGCATCGGCCGCCAGCGCCTTGAAGGCATTCTGCAGATCCTCGGCCGCACGATCGCTGCTCTTGGTGAGCAATTCGATCTTTTCGTTGCTCGTCTTTCGTTCCGATTCCAGTGCCGATTCCAGCCGGGCTCGGCTCTCTACCAGTGCGCGCTGATCCTCTAAAAGCCGTGCCAGATCGGCCTTTACGGCCGATAATTCCTTCTCTCGCAGCGATAATTGAGCCTGCAGCGACGCCGTTCGCGAACGCAGCGCCAGCCACGCCATCACGCCGCCCAACAACAGGCCAATCATTCCACTGATCCCTGGTTCCATAAATCCTTTGCTACTTTCCTCCGTGCAACCCTAGCCTAGCACCAGCAACGCTGTTTGAGCCTGAACGACCTCAAGCACGTATCGCTTGAGTCAAATCGATCCTTGCCAGGTTGCGAGCAGGCCCAACAGTAATGCACGTCGATCGCTGCGTGTTATGCGCGCGTCGACACATCCCACGCGCGCTTGTCGGATCGCCGACCGAGTGCCTCAATAGAAGTCCCCCTGTGCCCTCTGTGGTGAATTCAGCCCGGTTATAATAGAAAGATTCTCTATCGCCAAAATTCGCTCTTGTAGAGCACGCGGACGAAAAGGTGTTAGCTGAAAGCCGATGGCTGATAGCTGAGGGCTGTTTTCATGGATTTCAAACTCGTTTCCAGTTACAAGCCGCAAGGCGACCAGGCCTCGGCAATTCAGGCGCTGACGCGCGGTATTTTCGACCGCGAACAGCACCAGGTCTTGCTGGGCGTCACCGGATCGGGCAAGACGTTCACCATGGCCAAAGTAATCGAGGCCACCAACCGTCCGACGCTCGTCATGGCTCACAATAAGACGCTGGCCGCCCAGCTCTATCACGAATTCAAGAGCTTCTTTCCCCACAATGCGGTTGAATATTTCGTCTCTTATTACGACTACTACCAGCCCGAAGCCTACGTCCCCGCCGCCGACCTCTACATCGAAAAAGAAGCCACCATCAACGACGAGCTCGACAAGCTTCGGCTCTCGGCTACGCGCTCGCTGTTCGAGCGCCGCGATGCCTTGATCGTTGCCTCCGTCAGCGCGATCTACGGCCTCGGTTCGCCCGAGGCGTATTACGGCATGATGCTCTTTGTCGAAAAAGGACAGAAGATCAAGCGCGAAGACATCACGCGCAAGCTGGTCGATATCCTCTACGAGCGCACCAACGGCGACTTCCGCCGAGGTACCTTCCGCGTTCGCGGCGACGTCATCGAGGTCTATCCCACCTACGACGACATGGCCTATCGCATCGAGATGTGGGGAGATCAGATCGAAGCCCTCTCACAGATCGACCCGCTCTTCGGTACGGTCAAGCAGAAAGTACATGCGCCTGCCGATCTACCCGAAAACGCACTACGTCATGAAAGAAGAGACCCGCGCCTCGGCCGTGGACTCGATCAAGAAAGAACTGGCCTGGTGGGAGGTCGAACTCGAGAAGCAGGGAAGGCTGGTCGAATCGCAGCGCATTCATCAGCGCACCATGTTCGATCTGGAAATGATCAAGGCCATGGGCTACTGCCACGGCATTGAGAACTACTCGCGTCACTTTACTGGACGACTCCCCGGCGAGCCGCCGCCAACGCTCCTCGATTATTTCCCCCGCGATTTCCTGATGTTCATCGACGAATCGCACCAGACCGTCCCGCAACTGCGCGGCATGTATGCCGGAGACCGCTCGCGAAAAGAAGTCCTCGTCGAGTACGGATTCCGCATGCCCTCAGCCCTCGACAACCGTCCGCTAACCTTCGAAGAATTCGAGCATCGCACCAATCAGCTCGTCTATGTCTCGGCCACGCCAGGCCCTTATGAGCTGACGAAGTCCGCAGGCGTGGTCGTCGAACAGATTATTCGTCCTACCGGATTGATCGATCCGCCAGTTGAAGTGCGTCCAGTGAAAGGACAGATTGACGACTTGCTGCACGAGATTCGCGCGCGCGTCGAAAAAGGTGAGCGCGTTCTGGTCACCACGCTTACGAAGCGCATGTCCGAAGACCTTGCCGAGTACTACGCCGAAGTTGGAGTGAAGTGTCGCTACATGCACTCGGAAATCGAAACGCTCGAGCGGGTTAAAATCCTGCGCGACCTGCGCAAGGGCGAGTTCGATGTATTGATCGGGATCAATCTTCTGCGTGAAGGATTAGATCTTCCGGAAGTCTCCCTGGTCGCGATTCTCGATGCCGACAAAGAGGGTTTTCTCCGTTCCAGTGGATCGCTCATTCAGACCATCGGCCGCTGCGCCCGCCATCTCAATGGACGCGCCATTCTCTACGCCGATCGCCAAACCGACTCCATGAAGCGCGCAATGGGCGAGACCAACCGCCGTCGCGCCATCCAGACCGCCTACAACGAAGAGCACGGCATCACCCCAGAATCAATCGTCCGCCCGCTCGATATGACGCTGGCGGCCATCGTCGCGGCCGACTACGCCGACCTGACCGGAGGAGAAGCTGAAGGCATCCCGGAATTCAAGTCGCAAGAAGAAGTCGATGTCTACATTGGAAAGCTCGAAAGCGACATGCGCGAAGCCGCAAAACGCTTCGAATTCGAGAAGGCAGCCAAGCTGCGGGATACGATTAAGGAGTTAAGGACAAAGGAATTCTTGTTCGCGTGAGGAAGCTTAGTGCTCTCCTAGACACTAATATCCAGCTCTCCAGGTTTACGCATAAGTGGAATTACGCGCAGCATACTGAGCACCGCATGGATAGAGCGACATCGTGGATCGAGGAGAAGCCGATACCGCGTATTCTCCGCGGTAAGACCGTAGAACAATCCAGCTCCATCTACGAGTCCCTGACCGACATCGCCAAGATGGTGAAGGACGGACTCGTAGCGCTCTACGAAAGTGACGAAACACTACTGGAGTTCCTGAACTTCCGCCCAGTTGGTTTTGGCCTAGGCGAGTTCGACGTGTTTAGGGGAATTACGATCAAGCATGCCCGCGCCCCATTCGCCAGGGGATTCCGGATCGATGCGAGCTACACTCCCAACGGCGCAAGGGCGGCTTGGCAGCTTTTTCTCTCGCAGGTTCAACACCCCCACTATCTCAAGCTTCTGAAGCACACCGGAGGTGCACACAAAGCTGACCTCTATCACGTGTGGGAAGCAGAGCACAATGAACTCGACGCCTTCGTCACATTGGACGTGACGTTTGTAAACGCGGTGAGCAACCCCAAACCAATTAAGACCTCAGTCAATATCTGCACGCCGTCGGAGTTCGTTCGCTGGGCAACCCAGTTATCTCACTAGGTAGCTTGTTGGCGAAAGATCTCAATCCCCCGCCACGGATGCATCGCCAGCAGATCCTCATCTCCCGTGATAATCGCATCCGCCCTGCCGTTCAGCGCGACTTCCGAAACCGTTTTCCCTTGAGTCGGCTTTGGCTGGAAACCTGCACGTCGCGAAACCTAGCGTATTGCTCCGCGGACATGATTACGGCCGCCTTTCGGCTGTTTCGACAAATCAGCACAGGTTCGTGTTGGACAGCATCGAGCAGGGCACCGAAGCGCTTCCGGGCGTCGGTAATGGTCACTCTTTTCACGTTTCTATTATCGGCAAAAATGGACGAGGGCTGGAGTGCGCAAAGTAGGCTGCAGGTAAAACGTTGTCGGCCCTTGTCCGACTGAACGCCGAGGCGGCTGTCCCCACATGGTTGCGCTCACACCCTTCGAACAGGTCCGGGATATTGTGCCACCACGGCGTCGGCGGTGAGAAGCGAGATACCTTCCACGGTAGCCTGTGCCACCAGCAAGCGATCGAAAGGGTCCTTGTGGAAGGCGGCAGACTGTCGATCGCAACCACATGATCGCTGAGAATCGGCAATTCGCTGTAGCCGTTGTCGAGCAGCCTCGGCGAAGCAAGCGTGGATCACCTTGAAAATCTTTCCGGCCCAACCCGCGTTTGATCAGCCACTTGCCAGATGCTGGCCGCGCTGAAGAAAAGTTCGTTCGCAGGATTTCGATCAACCTGAGGGCAGCGGACGAGAGTCGATTTGACTGGCCAGCGGCCCACAGGAGTAGGTGGGTATCAGCAGTAGCTCCATTTCCCGCTCGAAAAGATGCGCTCAATCTCCGCTTCGCCCATCCGGTCAAAGTCGTCCGGCACGGAGATCTGCCCGGCCATAAAACCGACCCGCTTGATTTCCGCTCCTACCGGAACACCCACGGCAGTCACTTTCACCATGGGCTTGCCAGCCTTGGCAATTACGAAGGGCTCTCCTTTGGAGGCTTCTTCGATCAGTTTGGATAATTGCGTCTTGGCTTCGTGGATGTTTACAGTTTTCATGGACTAGACTAAGTCTAGTTGGTCTAGTTTATGCCTGCATGGGTCTGAAATGCAAGTTGTCTTGGAAGTTATCGTCCGTACGCTGCGCTAGCCGCCATCGGCTTGCGATGGATGGTATACCCATCGTAGGTTTCCTGCCGAAAGTTCAAGTTTGGCGTGCAAAGCTTCTCAGTCTGGCTCAGGAAGAGATATCCACCCGGCTCAAGATAGAGATGCAACCGCTCCATCAGAGCGATCCGCTGCGCGCGGGAAAGCTGCGGCAAAACGTCCATGCAGAAGATGCAATCGAAGCGTCCGATATAGACCGGCTTGGTCAGGTTCATGGTGTTGAAGGTCACCAGGCTACGCAGTCGCGGCTTCACCAGCAAATGCGCGTTGCCATTCGCTCCATTCCCATTCCCATTCCCATTCCCATTGCCGTTTCCGTTGCCGTTCTGGGATCCTTCCGGCGAGCCGTTTCCGTTCGCGTTTCCAATTTTTGAAAAGCAGGCCCGAATCATCGCCGGCGGCAGCCCAGCCAGCGCCGATTGCGGATACAGTCCACGTTCCGCCACTTCAATCGAAGAGCGAAGCAGATCGCTGCCTACAATATGAATTGCCCACTCTTTCCCGGTCGCTGCAGGCGCCGAAGCGTCCGAGATCCCGCCAGTTCGGTTCGCCGCCTTCGATTCCTTGCTCCCATTGCCATTACTCGATCCATTTCCTGATCCGTTGGGCATGGCCTCGCACAGAGCCATTGCGATGGAGTAGGCTTCTTCCCCCGTGGCGCAGCCCGCGCTCCAGATGCGCAGCGCGCAGGCCCCATCATCCGCCTTGCGCGAATAGAGTTGCGGCATCACGTGCCGCGCCAGAGCATTCATCGCTCCGGGATGCCGGAAGAATCCGGTCTTCACATTCAGCACGCCATCGAGAAACTCAGCCAGACTGGCCGGATCCAGATCCGCTGCGCGCAGGCGCTCCAGCAGCGCCGCCGCCGATTCCAATTCGTGCTTTTCGAGATAGTCAGCCACGTGCGCCGCCAGCGCGCTGTTCGGACAATCCAGCAGTACACCGGTTTGGCGCTCCACCAGCAGGCGCAGCTCAGAGAGTTCGTGCTCGAGAATGGTGACGCCCGCAATCAGTCTATGCATGCAATCCTTCCCCGTAGGGCGAACGAATTTGTGCCTGGCTACTTGGCCGGCGACCTGCTTGGGGAGGTCGAACTCTCATCTCTTTTCCGCTTCAATTGCTCGGCGTCGCCGCATACGACTTGCAGGAATCCTGCACTGCCTGCTGCGCCACCACATTCATTTCTTTTTCCAGCGACGAAAAACGCTGCATGATTTCGTGAATGCGCAGCGTCATGTTGCGGATCGTTTCCATCTGCGCCCGCGTCTGCGCCGACAAGCTTCCCGGTTCCAGCAACAGCAGGTCAGAATTTCCCAGCACCGAAGTCAGCGCATTGTTCATGTTGTGCCGCATCTCCAGCATGTAGCGGCCCAGCATGGCGTGCCGTTCCAGCGTCGAGCAGGCAAGCTCGGCGATCCGCGCGCGGTTTTCAGCGCGCGACCGATGTACCGCCTCCGCTGCCGCCAATACCAATGTCTCCAGCCAATGCTCACTCGGACGCAGAATCGAAACTCGCGGCCAACGATCTCGCACCAACTGCGCCGTCGCGGCGTCCTGGCAAACACAAAACACCGGCTGGCCCGTGGAATGCAGAGGCTCTAGAACAACTGACAGCAGATCGCGCCGCAACTGCCCGACGATCGCGACGTCGAACACATCGACGGCGAATCGCGGCCACAACTCCCCGCTCAAAAGCGTGAACGTCGGCACATTCCGCTCCATCTGCCAGCGAGCCGTGATCCGCCGCGAAAAATCAGCTTCGTCGGAAATGATCAGTACTGTGGGTGTTTCCACTAAATCCTCATTCCAATCTCTGTCCTTAAATCAGCTGCTTCCGACCGGCCGCTACTTCTTCTTCGGTTGCGGCGCTGCCTCTGGATCCCAAGCGGGCGCACCAGAAACTTCAAACTCGGGTGCATCTACCGCCGGAGCGGCGGGTTTCGCAGCCGGCTTGGCCAGCGATCCATGACCCGCTGTCGATTTTGTCCCTGCTTCTTTTGCCGCCACCGGTCTCGCCCCAGCCGTTGCCGCGGCCGCTTTTGCCGCCGCCGGAGCAGGCTTGACCGCTGCCGAGGCTTTCACCGGAACTGCCGCTGCCGCTGGTTTCACCGGAACCGCTGGCTTGGTCGCCACACCACCCGGAGTCGCCGGTTTCCCCGCCGCTGCCGGCTTGGCTACACCCGCCGCTGGTTTAGCTGCGACGTCCGCCTTCCCCTTCGCTTCCGCTCCCGGAGCTTTGCCGCGTCCCAATGCGTGCTCGACCGATGCCCGCAGATCCACCAGCATGCGCAGCGGTGAACCGGACGAGTACTCTGCCTGGAACATCACCTTCCATGACTGGCAGATCATGCGCAATCGCATAATCGGCTCCTGCGCGGAAAACTGCGCACGCCGGCAGTCGATCGTCTCAATGCCTTTGTCTTCCAGTTCGGTGAGTCCATCGAGAATGAGGTTCAAGTCTCCCAGCATCAGACGGAAGAATGCCCGGCGCATGAGATAGCCGAAGCGCGTGAAAGCCACCAGCGCTACCGGCAAATAGAACAACTCCCCCGCCAGACCTTTGGCCTTGCGCCCCTGCTCCAGGACGCCGCCATGCAGCAACTCGTCCAGCGATTTGCACTTTCTCGCCGATTCCAGCACGCGGTCCAGCGCGTTCAGCCATACCGGAGCCTTCAATTCCACCTGCCCCAGCACCGCCTCCATCGTCTGCGCCACAAACGCCAGATCCACATCGGTGTCGTTCAGCCCCGCGGGTGCGATCTGGCTGAAATACTGCACCAGCAAGAAATCGACTTTGTCGCGGATGGCCTCCGTCTTGGCCTGTTTCGCCAGAAAATGCTGCAAAAGTATGACTAGCCCTTCCTGACTCACCAGCGAGCTGGTTTGCAGAAACTGCCGCAGCTGATGCACCTGGATCGAGTTGTCCATATGCTCGATCCACTGATTTGCCTGCTCGACTGTTTCTTTTCCGGGCGTGTCGACCATCGCTTCCAGGTCGGCGCACGCTTGAACGTCGATGGCGAACTCGCGCGCCAGCTCAAAATAGATGGGATACAACTTGCGGGCGTAGCTCCACTGCGTTGCCAGATCTTGCATGGGTGAAGAAGTCATGATTTCACGATCCAGTTGGGCACGTTGCGCCGGAAGCGCGCGGCCACGAGAGTCTTGCCAGCCTGATACTGCACGGCGACGACAGAAACTTCCTCGTCAAGCGAGCCATCGGAGTTCCGTACTCTCAAAATATCGGCAAACTCCAGCGGAGTCTTTGAGGCGAACAGCACTTCCCGAGGGGTGCCAAATTCGATGACCGTGCTCTCGCTGAAATCTGCCGCTGAGCCCGCCTCGATCACTCTCGCCAGCTGCACCGGCACTCGCATCGAGGTCGCGTCCGGGAAAAACCGCGCCAGTCCAGCGACTGGACTGGCATTTTGCCCGCTGCGTGCTGTCGCTGTGCCTTGATGCGCCAATCGATTCCTATCCTGAAACAATCTGCGCGGACGCTCCGTCCGCAAAACCTTAAACCTGACTCATCTACTGCTCGGCTCGACGGAATGCGGTCGGGCTCCCCCTCTTCCTGGTTTGGAAGAGCTTTGGGGAGCCGGTATCCGCGGTTCGCAGGGAAATGGAGCAACGTGAGAACCAACCCACGGAACGAAAGGTCTACTCCTGACGTGGATGGCTTTTCAGTGACTTAGACCGCTTACCTTCACAGATGCCTGAGCGGCCAATCTGCTCTCGGTCTCAGCTTGAGACCGCGTCTCAACTCTTTCATCGCCGCAAGCTGACGAATGAATACAGTCTCACTCTTCTTTCGCGGGATACTGCTTACTCTTTGCTTCCTGCTCGCGCAGGTACGCTGCAACCTTCGGCTTGCCGCCATATTCCGCCCACCCTGCCGGTGTTCCTTGCCACAGGATGTCCTTCATGTCCAGCCGTTGCGCCGCGCTCCACCAGCAACCGGACCACCGCCTCATGTCCCGCTCCAGCCGCCTGATGCAACGGGGTGGTATGAGAATGCCCGCCTGGCGGGTTATAACGGTTCGGATCTTCGCCCGCATCCAGCAGCATCCGCACAATTTCGATATGACCGTGATCCGCCGCCAGGCTGAGCGCCAGATGTCTGTCCAACGCACTCGCCAGCGGAAGCAATTGGCGCGCGTCTTCGATTCGTCCCAAAGCTGCCGCAATGGGCAAATCAATCTTGGCTCCGCGTTTGAGCAGAGCATGCAATGCTTCAAACTCCGCGTGTAACGCTGCGGCCAGGCTGGCGGCGTCAGGCCGCGCTCCAGAATCACAGAGCAGATCGATCAGCGCCACTTGCACCTGACACTGCCTCGGTACCATCCCCGTTGTGACTAGCATCAGTGTTTCGTCGAGCGCGGCTTGGTCCACGCCGGCCTCGATGATGCTTCTTGCGACCTCAACAACGTTCTTCGGAAGCTTTCCACGGCGAATCGGATTCTCGGCCACAAACTCCAGCAGCGTCGGATTGCGAAAGTAATTTCCTCCTTCGAAAACCACGTGCTGCCGCGACAATTCCGGATACTGCGCCAAATAAGCGCGCAACCCGGCGACGTCGCCCGCATCAAGCAGTTCCACCGCCCGGCGAAATCGCGCGTCTTCAATGCGTTCGTGATGCGGCAATTGCAACTGATCTGCGAGAGTCGGTTTTTCGATATGCCGCTTCAGTCTTGGCCAGCTCGGGAAGCCGTGTTCCCGGGCGATCGTAACCTGCGCATCGCTCAGGCTCAGTCTGGCAGTAAAGATTTCCGCATCCGCGGCTTTCTCGAAACCCGGATGGAACTCCCGGATGCGCTGCGCCGCTCGCGGATCTCGCCCCGCATGCTCCTTGAGCAAGTCTTTCGCTTGATATTTCAGGTGAACGAGGCTGGGATTTTCTGGGAGAGCGTTTAACTGGCATGACGAACTTCCTTTCGTATGCCCAGGTCCGCATCTAAGGGCGAAAGTCAGTTCGTAAACAGCAGATTGTGACCAGCAGGTGGACTTCTGTCCTTTCCGCGGACCGGATGCGCCCTTTGCGCTCCGCCGATCTTACCACGGAAACTTAGATCCAACGTTCCTTCGAAATCCACACTCCGCAGCGACGTCATCCTGACCGGAGCCGTTTTTCCGGCGGAGGGAAGGATCTCGGGTGCACCGGTTGCCGCTGGAAAACTAGGCAGGGGCTCTACTGTAGCGCGTGGCTCGATGCCGCGGCCGTGCTCATTCCGATGTTGTATCGCTTCAACTTCCGATAAAGCGTTGCCCGGCTGATCCCCAGCATCCGCCCGGCAAGCGCCTTGTCGCCTTTCACTTGCTCAAAGACACGTTGGATGGTCGCCCGTTCAATGTCTTCCAGATCGGTCGTCGAGAGCGGCGCGCGCGGAGCCTCGGCCAAAGCGACTTCTCCGCCCAGATCAGGGTCGAATAATTCCTTCGATGCTGCCTGCATCACCGGTCCCGACGGCGCGTCGAATCCCGACGCAATCGATGGCGGCAGATCGCCGAGATCGATCACCTGTCCATTCCCAAGGGCTACTGCGCGCTCCACGCAATTCTCCAACTCCCGGACGTTCCCCGGCCACTCGTATTGCGCCAGCGCTTTCATGGCGGCACTGGTCACGTGCAACTCTGAGCCCGATGCGTAGCGCTCCAGAAACCAATGCACCAGCATGGGAATATCGCTACACCGCTCGCGTAATGACGGCACGTATAACGTCACCACATTAAGACGGAAGTAAAGGTCTTTGCGGAACGTTCCATTCTTATACGCCGCTTCCAGGTCGCGATTGGTCGCCGCGATCACGCGCACATCGACCTTCGTCCGCTGATTGCTGCCCACCGGACGCACTTCCTTCTCCTGCAATACCCGCAACAGCTTGGCTTGCAGTTCCATCGGCAGTTCGCCGACCTCATCGAGAAAAATCGTCCCGCCATCCGCCGCCTGGAACAATCCCTGCTTCGATTTCAGCGCTCCCGTGAAAGCGCCTTTTTCGTAGCCGAAGAGTTCGCTCTCAATCAGCGTTGGCACCAGCGATCCGCAATCGACCGCCACAAATGGACTTTTAGCGAACGCTCCCCGAAAATGCATCGCACGCGCCACTAGTTCCTTGCCCGTACCGCTCTCCCCATAAATCAGCACCGGCGTGCGCGTATCTTTCAGCCGCGCCACCATGCGCAGCACTTCCTGAATCCGAGCGGACGATCCTACGATGCCGTGAACGGCGGTTTCTGAATCGGTCCTCTGGCGCAGGAATTCGTTCTCTTCTACCAGCCGTATCTTCTCCGCCATGCGCCGCAAGAACAGCCGCAATTCCTCCAGCGGAGAGAACGGCTTGGTGATGTAGTCGTATGCTCCCAGCTTCATTGCCTGCACGGCGGTTTCAATCGACCCGTGGCCCGTCATCAATGCCACTTCCGTGCGCGGCAGCAGTTTCTTCACCTTCTCCAAAAACTCCAGCCCCGACATGTGCGGCATCACCATGTCGGTCAGAACCATATGCACGGGCTGCTCTTCCAGCAGCGCGAGCGCCGACTCGCCGCTCTCGGCTTCGAGACAGACGAATCCCAGGGCCTCGCCCACCGTTGAGCAAAGTTTTCGAATCGTCTGCTCGTCATCCACAATCAGCAGCCGTATGCGGAGATCGTCTTTCGTTCCTGCGTTATTCACTCGGCCTTCCCAAAGGTCTTCGCGACCACATCAATAAACTGCTGCACCCGAAATGGTTTTTCCACGCAAGGCGCTCCGGTTTCCCGCAACGTTGCTACCGTCTCATCGTTCGCAATATCGCCCGTAATGAACACCACGCGATTCGCCAGGTCGGGACGGTGCCTCGCGATCCAGGCATGCACCTGTCCTCCATCCACGCCGCCGGGCGTGCGCATGTCCGAAACCACGCCCAGAAACGATCCATTTTCGAGCAGGCGCAGCGCATCCACCCCCGACTCGCAACACACCACCGGATATCCGCTGCGTTCCAGGGCAGCTTGTACGTACGCCATCACGGCCGGCTCATCCTCGATGAGCAGCACAGGCAGGGGCTGAGATCTCAACGCTGGTAGGCTCATGGTTGTTTTACTCCTGCCGCCACACCGATTGACGCAGTATGCGGCGCCGCGGGCAGGCGGACTATGAACGTGGCTCCCGTCCCCCCGATGTTGTTGTGGCAGTGAATCTCTCCGCCGTGTTCTTTCACGATGCCGTAACAGATACTGAGTCCCAGGCCCGTCCCTTTTCCCACTTCTTTCGTGGTAAAGAACGGATCGAAGATCTTGTCCGGATGCGAGATTCCGTTCCCGTTGTCCGAGAACGAAACTTCCACCCCATCCCCGGCCTTGGTCGACATAATCTCAATTCGAGCCGGACGCCCTACTTCCCGCACAGCGTCATACGCATTGTTCAGAATGTTGAGGAATACCTGCTGCAGTTGATGGGCATCGCCGACTACGTCAGGCAATCCCTCGTCCAGATGTTCAATGACATCTACCCCATGACTGTTGAAGTCATAGGAGCGTAGCTGGATCGTTCGCCGCAGGATCGAGTTCAACTGCAGCGGATTGCGCTGCGGCGGCATCTGCCGGGCGAAACTGAGCAGATTCTGCACGATCTGCTTCGTCCGTTGCGCCTCTTGCAGAATGACGCGCAGATCTTTGCGCGCCGTTTCCGGCAGATCCGGATTCTCCATCAGCAGATCGGCAAAACCCAGAATCGCCGTCAGCGGATTGTTTACTTCATGGGCCACCCCCGACACCAGTTGCCCCACCGCTGCCATCTTCTCGGCGTGCACCAGCTTGTCACGCAGGACGGCAGAATCGGTGATGTCGGTCAGGACCGCGACAATACTCGTGACCAATCCCTGCTCGTCGCGCATGGGGCTGAGATTCGCCGAAAATTTTCCCGCCACTCCGGTGCGCCGCATAATCTCCAGTTCCAGATTGTCGACTTGCTGTCCGCTCAAGGTGCTCTGCACCGCATCCGCTAAGGGACGCGTAAATCCCGGCGCCGCCAGCTCCAGCAACGGACGCCCCAGCAACTCCCGCTGTTCAAATCCGGCATCGTACCAGCGCTGGTTCGCATAGCTGATCAATCCAGCCGTATCCGCAACCAGAATATGGCTCTGCGTATTGCTCAGAATCTTTCCCGAAAAATCGCGCTCGCGATGCAGTTCCGACTGGTACGTCCGAAGTCCGGTTACGTCCAGCATCAGCCCGCGAATCTGCAGCAGCCGTCCCATGCTGTCATGCAGCCCGAATGCGTTGATCAGTACGTGGATCGGCGATCCATCTTTCCGCCGGAGCGTCGCTTCGAAGTTCCTGAGATGGCCCAACTCCTCCATCATGTGCGCGTGATGCTGGCGTTGATCCAGCGTCATATAAAGCTGCGTGGGAATGTCGACCTGCAACAGTTCCTCGCGGCTGGCATAGCCCAGCATGCGCACCATGGCGTCATTTACTTCCACAAAGCGGCCAGCCGGCGTACTGAAGAACAAGCCTTCCTGTATGTTGTCGAAGAGTTCGCGATAACGGCGCTCCGCCTCGCTGCGATCCGAAATATCCTTCAAGACGTGGATCGTCTGCATCGCCTCGCTCGACGCGCCGTGCACCCGTGAAGTCGAGACCAGGTAGGTGCGATCGAATACGGGGTGCGCGAATTCGCCCGTCTCATCTCCCAGGGATCGGCAGAACGGGCACGAATAAGACGCAGCATCGGTCGTGAGTGCCATCAGCGCCCGCATGTCGATTCCAATCAACTCCGCCGGCGCCACTCCAATCATCTCGGCCAGCGACCGGTTCACTCGCAGAACTTTATCGGACTGGTCATGCACTACGATGAAGTCTGAGATCGCGTCAAAAATTTCGGTCCAGTGGCGATTCGACCGCTCAATGCTGGTGAACAGCCGCGCATTCTCCAGCGCCATCGCCGCGTGGCCCGCGATGGTCTCAAGAAAACTGCGGTCTGCCTGCTGCAACGGCGTCGCGCCCTCCGCCAAACAGAGCAGACCACTCAATTCTCCGTCACGCCGTGACAGCCGAACTAACGTGCATTGCGGCCAGCGTAGAACTGCCGCTGCTCCCGCTCCCAGAATCTGCTCTCCCGGTCCGCAGACGACATTCCCCGGATTTCGTCTCACAAACTCAGATAACGCCGCCGATAAGTCGCGCTCGACCTCTCGCTCCAGCAGTGCATCAGGCTGCCCTTGTTCCGTCCCAGGTTCTTTGCCGGCCAGACCGCTCGCCGTCATATCCTTTTCTTGCTGACTGGTTGCGGAAAAGGGAACGATTTCCAGCGCCGATGGCGCCAAAGCCAGTCTTTGCTGATGCAAGGCCAATACCTGCCAACGCTCTTTCTGAAATAGGGCCAGCAGTCCTCCGCGCGATCCCATGACTTCCACCGTGCGGCACACGAATCTGCGCGCGAACTCCGGAAGGTGCAGCACGCCGTCGATCTCGCGCGCCAGATCGACCAACACTTCCGCCTGTCGCCGGTGTTGCTCCGACAGGTGTAGACTGTGCGCCGCCTCCAGCATGACCGCAGCCTGGTTCGAAAGCGCCCGCGCCCGTCGTATATCTTCCTGCGAAATTCCCGTTCCATCCAGCCGGTCCAGCAGACCGAACATCCCTAACAATGTCCCGCCTGCTCCTAACAGAGGAACCGCCAGGAATTGATGAACTTTATACTTCGACACCACTTCGAGATTCGCGCCCGGAGTGCGGCTGGCCTCGTCCGTCCAGAAAACTTCTTTTGCTCTCAGCGCCTTAGTCGCAATTCCTTCGGGAAAAAGATTATCGACTTTCTGCGGCTCGCCCTTCTCGACCGCATACCGCACCTGAAAATGGTCATCTTCCAGGAGCGCGATGAAACACCGTCCGTAGCCCAGGAAGCCGGAGGCGCGGATCACAAAGGTCTGCAGAAAGTGATCCAGATCGTCCGTGGAATTCAGTTCTGAGGAAATCTCCAGAAGTTGATGCAGTTCCTGGGCTTGCGCGTGGGCCGTAGCATGCAACTCGGCGTGGGCGACAGCCACTGCTCCAAAGCCGGCAATCGCGGCGACCAGCGCCCGCTCTTCCGTAGTAAATGTCCCATCCTGCCGGGGATAAATCAGGATTGCGCCTTGCGTTCGCGCCGTGCGGAACGGAGCCGCAATCAGCATTCCCGCAGAAACCAGGTTGCCCAATGAGTGCACGTCCGCACCGATCGAAAGTGTCAGCGGTTCCCCCGCCGCTACCGCGCGTTGCGCCAGGTCGGCCGCAAAGCGCAGCGTCTGCCGGTCATGTCGAGCCCGCGCCGCTGTCGCCAGATGCGGTGTCTCCGCCGACACAGCCTTCAGCTCGAACGGTCCTTCGCGCCGCAGCAGCACGCAAACCAGTTTGGTCCGCAGCAGCAAGCGCAAACGGTCGGCCAGAGCTTCGATCACGGCTCCCACATCCGGACTGCCATGCAGCGCATGCGCTACATCCGCCAGAATCTCTGCCCGCCGGTGCTCCTCGCGTGAGGCTTCGCTCAGCCTCGCTGCCTCGATAAAACTCCCCAGATGCCCCGCCAGTATCGTCGCTTTGGCCGCCAGATCCTGGGTGAAGAAATCATCCTTCGAGTCATGCAGGAAGGTTACTGCTCCAATCACCTCATTGGAGACCACCAAAGGTGCCGACATCAGAGATCGAGCCTCAAACTCTTTCGCAATGGGAAACGCCGCATTGTTCACGTGATTGGCGAAGATTGTTCGGCGCTGCCTCACTGCCTCCGCTGTTACCGTGCTCTGTTCCGGACGCAACCGTATCCCGGCAAAGTCCTCCGCCATCTTTCCGTTAGCGCGCTCGCCGATCAGTTCCTCTGCCGAGGATCGCCGCCAAAAATAGACTCCTGAAACCTGGAAGAAATCTCGCGTAACCCTGCAGAAAAAATCGATGAGGGTGTTGGAGTCACAACGTTCCCCTGCCTTGGCGGCGACGCTCAGTAGCAGCTGTTGAAAGTCCTCGTCAGACCCGCGAGGAGTACTGCTTCCCTGGGGAATGACCGGGCTGCCAACTGAAGCTCCAATCCCTGCACCGATAGCGGAGGAATAGTTTGATTGATTCACAAGTGCTTGAATCTACTTGGGAAATTATCTGCCATCTCATTTTGAGTCAAGGGAATTGGGGGGAGGGGTGCCTTTCTGTGAAATCCCGTGACTCGGGATGAGATTTCGTCTCACCCTGAGAAACACTAACCCGTTTTTGACGAATGAGACACGACTAATTCCTCAATGTGCCTTTGAAGGTATCTATTGCAGCCGATAACTAATCTTCTTTCAGCCGCTTACAGCTTATTACTTTGGTTTTTTCAGGAAGGTTCCCTTGGCCCAGCCCGTGCACCATCGGGCTTGCTCCAGATTCGTGTTCCAGGAGGATCTGTGTCTCAAAGAATTGCGGCAGCTCTGCTGGCTGTCATAGCACTGTGCGCAGCTCTCTTTCCACACCCGGCCGCGGCGCAGACCGCGCAGACGGCTCAGAACGATGAGATCGTCCGCCGGGCTAAAACCAAGGTCCAGCCGGCATATCCGGAACTAGCAAGAAGGATGCAGATCTCCGGAACCGTCAAGATCGAGGTCACCGTAGCTCCCAACGGATCCGTGAAAGAAGCTCGCATCGTTGGGGGTCACCCGGTTTTAGCAAACGCAGCGCTCGATGCTGCTAAGAAATGGCGCTTTGATCCCGCGCCCAGCGAGAGCTCAGGAATCATCGACTTCAAGTTTGAGCCGCGGTAATTGGCTGACCCGCGGAGGAGACAGGCATGACTATCGGCAAGAAGTTGTACATGAATTTCGGCATCATCCTCACTATGGTGCTGGCGTTGTTCCTCGTCAACTGGAGAGCGGTCCAGCGCGAGCATGACGCCAAAAAGGCGGCCCAGCAATCGCTCGACCTGGCCGATGCCACCAATGCCGTTCGCTTCCAGATGATGCAAAACCGTCTCTACCTGAGCAACTACTTGCTGAGCGGCGACACCCGCGAAGTCGATCGCATGAACGAGGGCCTGCGCACCCTCAACGAGAAGCTCGAACAGGGCAAGACCCTGGCCAATGACGAGCAGGTCAAGACCTCGCTCACCAAGGTCCAGCAACTGGAGCAGTCCTGGGGCAAGGAATTCGCCCAGCCCCTGATTGAAAAGCGCAAAGACGTCGATTCCGGCAACGCCACCGTCGCCGAACTCCAGATCTATTACCTCCAGAAAGATGCCTCGTCCTGGGTCAAGAACTCCACCGACTCGCTCGACCTCGCCGACGGTGAAAATCACAAACTGCTGGACGAGCGCCGCAACTCCGACGAGAGCGCCGCCAACTGGACCATCGGGATCTCGCTGGTCAGTACTCTCATCGCCCTCGGCGTGGGTGCCTTCGTGGCCTACCGCACCGCCAAAGGCATCACTCAACCTCTCACCAACCTCATGAACGTCGCCCGTGCCATCGGCAATACTGGCGACCTCGAACACAATATCGATCTCAACCGCGATGATGAAATTGGCGAACTCGCCCGCACCTTCCACAAGATGGTGACCTACCTCAAGGAGATGGCTGGCGTTTCTGAAGCCATCGCCGGCGGCGACCTCACTCTGGAAGTGAAACCCCGCTCCTCCCACGACACCCTGGGCAATGCTTTCGCCAGGATGGTCGAAGGACTTGCCGGGTTGGTGCGCAGCGTGCGCGACGCTTCGTCGCAAGTCGCCAGCGCCTCCAATCAGGTGGCCGGAGCGTCTGACGATTCCGCCAAAATCGGGCTGCAGGCTTCTTCCGCCATCGATGAAGTCACCAGCACCATGCACGAGATGAGCGTTAACGTGCAGAACATGGTGAAGAGCACGCAGGTCCAGGCTTCCAGCGTCAGCGAGACTTCGGCCTCCATCGATCAGATGGTTGCCTCCATTCAGCGCGTCGCCGACACGGCTAAGGTCCTGCTCGATATCTCCAACCGCTCCCGCGAGGAAGTGCACAACGGCATCGGCACCATGGAGAAGGCGACCGATGGCCTCAACCGCATCAATACCACCATCAATTCCTCCGGTGAGATCATCGGAGCCCTCGGCCAGCGCGCCGACGATATCGGCAAGATCATCGAAGTCATCGACGATCTGGCCGAGCAGACCAACCTGCTGGCTCTCAACGCCGCCATCGAAGCTGCCCGCGCCGGAGAGCATGGCCTCGGCTTTGCCGTGGTCGCCGACGAAGTGCGCAAGCTGGCGGAAAAATCCGCCCAGTCCACCAAGGAAATTTCTGAACTCATTCAGAGCATTCAGAAGGAAGCCCGCAAGGCCGTCGAGAATATGGACCGTTCCACCTCCATCGTTAATGAAGGTCTTGAATTGGGTGGAGAACTGAACTCGGCATTGAAGAAGATCTCGAACGTGGTCACCGAGGTCTACAAGTTTGCTCAGGAAATCGGTGCGGCCACCAACGAGCAGTCTCACGGCTCTTCCCAGATCGCCCGCGCCACCACCCGCCTGAACGAAATCACCCACGAAATCAATTCGGCGGTCGAAGAACAGGCCTCGGGCGCTCAGGCCGTTGTGAAGGCCATGGAACGCATGCGCGAACTGGTACAGCAGTCGACTTCCAGTTCCACCGAACTGGCAGCTTCGTCCGAACAGATGTCGAAGATGTCGCGCAGTCTGCTCGACTTCATCGACCGCTTCGCTCTGGCAGAAGCAGGACGCGGCGGTTCGTCCGCCTCGGAACAGGCGAGTCGCAACGCCAAGCGGGCCGCTGCCGGAGCCCAGTTCTAAGCGCCGTCGCAAGGAGCCTCAATCATGAGCCGAGAACTCCATATCGTCGGTTTTCAGGTGGGCCGCGAAACTTACGGCGTGCCCATCACCTCCCTGCACGAAATCGTGCGGGTGCCCGAAATTACTGCCGTGCCCGATGCGCCCGATTACCTCGAAGGTGTCATCAACCTGCGCGGCAAGATTGTTTCCGTCATGGACCTGCGCAAGCGCTTCGGGGAGAAGCAGGCTACGGTGAAGAAACACAACCGCATCCTGGTCGTCGAGCATGCCGGCAGGCTGGCCGGCCTCATCGTCGATTCGGCTTCCGAAGTTCTCAAGATCCCTGCCGATGCGGTCGAAGTTCCGCCAGCCGTTTTTCAGGAAGGCGGGTTGAACTGCGTGACTGGCCTGGGCAAAGTCAATGGACGCTTGGTCGTCCTGCTCGATATGAGCAAATTGCTCGCTCCCGCCAGTCTGCAAATGAAGAGTGAAGCCGGGGACAAGAAGCCGGCCACCAAGCCCGAGGCCCGAGGCGCAACAGCGCGGTAGGAAAGCAGTGGTCAGTGATCAGTTGTCAGTGGCCAGTGATTCGCAGTTAGCAATCTGTAGTTCGCAATTCGTAGCGACAGTGGTGGGGAGGCTGAGGCGTGGTGGTTTGCTGACCACTGCTCACTAGCCACTGGCCACTGACGTCGGGGACGAGATAACGCATGAGCACATCCGGAGCCGCACCAGCTCCAATATTGACCGAGGCGGAATTGAAGCTGCTGCAGGCGCTCATCTACCAGGAGTGCGGCATGCACTTCGACGAGCGTCGCACCCACTTCCTCCAGGACCGGCTGCTGCGCCGGCTCCGCGAGTGCCGCGCCGACTCTTTCTACGCCTACTACCGCCTCCTGATTAGCCACGAGGGCAAGGAGGAACTCGGTCGTCTGCTCGAAAACCTCACCGTCAACGAAACCAGTTTCTTCCGCCATAAGGCGCAACTCGACCTCTTTCAAAAAACGGTTCTCGAAGAATTGCTGAAGCACAAGAGCGCGCGCCGCGAGTACTCGATCCGTATCTGGAGCGCGGGCTGCTCCACCGGGCAGGAAGCTTACACCCTGGCCATGCTGGTGACCGACGCCCTGGCCTACTACTATCTTCGCAACCCCTTGCCCGTCGATCTGCCGCTGCCCAAGCCGCTGATTCCCCCGCCCTGGCGCGTCGAGATCCTGGCCAGCGATATCAGCTATTCCGTGTTGCGCGCCGGGCAGGACGGCACCTACAGCGAGCACCAGATGTCGATGGTGGACTACGGCTACCGCTTGCGCTATTTCGACAAGGTCGCCGACCGCTATGCCATCAAGAAAACTTTGAAAGAGATGGTGCACTTCGACTTTCATAACCTGAAAACCGAGTATCTGCCGCAACGCAATGACGTGATCTTCTGCCGCAACGTGATGATGTACTTCGATGAAGCCGAGCAGAAGCGCCTGATCGAAAAGTTTTACCGCTGCTTGAATCCCAATGGCTATCTCTTTGTGGGCCACGCCGAAAGCCTGCTCGGCCTGACCAAGAAGTTCCAGATGGTGCACAAGGATAGCGGAACGGCTTATCAGCGGCTTGAGGTTAGGGAATAACGCATGACCAATTCGCCCGATGAGCGCGGCGCCGAATTACGGGATCTCTTCTTTGAGACCTCGCAGGAACTCCTGCAGGCTCTCAACGAAGAGGCGCTGAAGCTCGAAAAAAATCCTGGCGACGAGGAGATCGTCCGTTCCATCCGGCGCACCGTCCACACCCTGAAGGGTGACTCCGCCGCCTGCGGCTTGCGCGAGCTCAGCGAACTCGCGCATCAGTTTGAGGACGCGCTTTCCCTCGAGGAAGCCCAGTCCGACGCCGCCGTTGCCGAAATTGCTTTTGCCACCGCCGACATCTTTGCTGAGATGATCGCCGCCTATCACAAGAACACCCGGCTGCCCGCCACCCGGGCGCTGAGCAAGAGAATCCAGGATCTGACCGCGGCCCCCAGGAAAAACAAAACGCGCATCGCGAACGGAAAGAAGACGGCTGGCAAGATCGCGAAAGGCAAACTCTCGGCCTCGAAAACCGCCGCATCGAAGTCCACCGTCAACAAGAACTCGCTCACTCCGGCCGCATCCGGCAAAGCCCCGGGCAAGGCACCGGCGCAGTGGACCGAATACGAAAAGCTGGCCATGACCAAGGCGCAGGCCGACGGCCAAGACGTGCTCCATGTCATCGCCAAGATCGATCCGCACTGCGCCATGCCGATCGCCGGACGCCAACTGGTTCACAACGCCATTGGCACCATGGGCCCCGTCATCGCCGTGCGCCCCGATCCCAAATCGCCCGCTGCCTCCAAGCACGTTGAATTCGTTTTGGCCAGCATGCAGACGGCGGAGCAAATTGCCGCCAAGTGCAAGATTCCCACCATCGTCGAAGAAGTCAATGTGGACATTCTGCTGCGTGCCAGTGCCGCTGCTAAGCCTGCGGTGGCGCCGCTTCCCGGCCTCGCCCCGGCGGACGAATCCGCCGAGACCGAATCGGCTTCGTCTGATCCGGCCACGGCTGCTACTCCGGCCCTCGCTGCCGTCACCGCCACGCAAGAGAATCTCCTGCGGGTCGAAGCCGGACGCATCGATAACGTTCTCAACCTCGTCGGCGAATTGATTATCGGCAAGTCCATGCTGCAGCAGGCCCTCAATGAATTTTCCAAGCGCTACCCCAAGGAATTGTTGCGCGGCAAGTTTGCCGATGCCATGGCCTTCCAGGCGCGCGTGCTCAACGACCTGCAGCGCTCGGTCATGAAGATTCGCATGGTCCCGGTCGACCAGCTTTTCCGCCGCTTTCCGCGCATGGTCCGCGATGTCGCGCGGCAATGCGGACGCGACGTCGAACTCGTGGTCAGCGGGCAGGATACCGACCTCGATAAAGGCATTCTCGATTCCATCGCCGAGCCGCTCACGCACCTGGTTCGCAACGCCATCAGCCACGGCATTGAAACTCCCGAAGAGCGCCGCAAAGCCGGCAAGCCGGCGCAGGGCATGGTTAAGCTCAATGCCTATCACCAGGGCAATCAGGTCATCGTCGAAGTCAGCGACGACGGCCGCGGCATCGATGCCCAGAAGATTCGGACCAAGGCCATCGAAATGGGCCTGACCACTCCCGAAGAAGCGGCTAAGCTCAGCGAGCCGGAGACCCTCAACTTCATCTTCCGCCCCGGCTTCAGTACCGCCGAGCAGGTCACCGAAGTTTCCGGACGCGGTGTCGGCATGGACGTCGTCCAGAGCGTGCTGCACCGCCTGAAAGCCTCGGTCAGCCTGGAGACGCATCTAGGACAGGGCACCACGTTCCGCCTCAAGCTGCCGCTTACGTTGGCCATCATCAAAGCCTTGCTGTTCTGGGTCGAGCAGCGGCTGTACGCGATCCCGCTGAACGCTGTCCTCGAAATTGCCCGAACTTTCGAAGCCGAGGTCCATCAGGTCGACAACTACGAAGTGCTCCAGTTGCGCAATCAGGTCCTTCCGCTGTTGCGCCTGGGACGCCCGGCTCCCGACAGGGATCACAAAGCCAAGCTTTTTGTGCTCGTCATTACCGTTGCAGAGAGGAAGTACGGATTGATCGTGGACGCACTCGAAGGGGAAGAGGAACTGGTGATCAAGGCATTGGACGATCAGACATTCTCCACCGACCTCGTTTCTGGCGCCTCGATCCTGGGAGACGGACGAGTTGTTCTGATCCTCAATCTGATCGCAGTCGTTGAACACGTTGCCCGTTTGCGGCCCGTGGAAATGGGACACGCAAACTCCGGCTTGTTGCTCACCTCGACCGACCGCCTGCGGCTGGCGCTCACTCCCGCCGTCGGAGGCCCGGCATGAAGAGGGTACGCGTGCTCGTGGTCGACGATTCGGCGCTCATGCGCAAGCTCATTCCGCAGATGCTCGCCGCCGACGAATCCATCGACGTCGTCGGCACTGCCATGGATGGCACGTTCTGCCTGAAGAAAATCGAGGAGCTCAAACCCAACGTCGTTACCCTCGATCTCGAAATGCCCGGCATGAATGGCATCGATGCTCTCAAAGAAATCATGCGGAAGCAGCCCGTGCCGGTGATTGTGTTCAGTTCGCACAGCACCGAAGGCGCCAGCATTACCATGAAAGCCCTCGGCCTGGGCGCATTCGACTTTGTCACCAAACCCAAAGATGCCTCGGCGCACATGGCGGAGACGGCGCGCGAATTGATCGCCAAGGTCAAGGCCGCGGCCGACTGCAAGCTGAAGCCGCGCATGATGACTGGAAAGCCGCCCGCTCCGGAAAAGGCTCCCATTTCGAATACCAGCGCGGCCAAGGTCGTCGCCATCGGGGTTTCCACCGGAGGCCCGCAGGCGCTCGAACATGTGCTTACCCAGTTGCCCGCTGATTTTCCCGGAGCCATCACTGTTGTGCAGCACATGCCCGACGGCTTTACCGACATGTTTGCCCGCCGCCTCGATGAAGTTTGTCCGCTGCGCGTCAAAGAGGCGCAGTCCGGCGATCTCCTGCAACCTGGTCGCGTCCTTATCTGCCCCGGCAGCCGTCACATGAAAGTAAAACGCCTGCCCCTCGGCGACATTATCGTCCTCAGCGACGAGCCTCGCGTCAACGGACATCGTCCCAGCGCCGATGTCCTGCTGCGCAGTGCGGCCGAAGAATTCAAGACCAATGCCGTCGGCGTGCTGATGACCGGTATGGGCGACGACGGTGCTGAAGGATTAGGAGCTATTAAGAAAGAGGGCGGCATGACGATCGCCCAGAGTGAAGAATCCTGCGTCGTCTACGGCATGCCCAAGGCTGCCATCGAGCGCGGATATGCCATCCGTGTGGTGGCCCTCGACATGATGGCCTCGACCCTGCAAGCGCTTGTCGGCCGCGGGTCAGGGTCAGACGCCGGACATGCTGGCCGGGCCGTACGCGCCGGATATTGACATTGGATACCGGAAGCTTGTGACCAGCGTGATCTGGTTACCTGCAACCGGCCATGATATTGGAGTAACAAGGGGAGGTCTGTATGGAGCAGTTTGCACCCGTAAAACGCAGTAAGGATGGGCAGCCGGTGCGTTATCTGATCGTGGATGACTCCGTGTTTGCTCGTAAGAACCTGGCCCGCATGATTGAAACTTTCGGCGGGCAGGTGGCAGCTGAGGCCGGCGACGGCTTGACTGCCATCAGCGAGTTCGACCGCACGCATCCTGACATCGTGCTCATGGATATCACCATGCCGCAGATGGAAGGCATCGAAGCCGCCGAACGGATCGTCCAGCAGCATCCCGAAGCCCGCATCGTGATGGTCTCCTCGGTCGGATACCAGGAGAACATCGTCGCCGCGTTGCAGCGGGGAGCTCGCCATTTTGTGCAGAAACCCGTCAAGCCCGAAGTGCTCTACGAAGTCATCAAATACGTGCTCGGCGAAGACGGAGTCGTCGCAGCTACGGCCGGAGCGGGAGCGTAATTCAATGAAGATGGAACTTATCCAGCCTTTCATCAACGCGGCCGACGCCGTGTTGTCGCAAGGCCTGCAGGGCTCAACCAAGGTGGGCAACCTCAGCATGGAAGAGGAAGCCTATCGCCGTAAAGGCGTCGCGGGCATGATCGCTCTGACCGGCGATATCGAGGGCAGGATCATCCTCGATCTCGAGCCGCAGACCGCCGTGCGCGTCGCCAGCCACTATGCAGGCACGGATCTCCCTGAATCTGACGGGCTGATTAAGGAGACCATCTTCGAACTCGCGAATCAGGTCGTGGGCAACGCCATTTCGGCGCTCAACGACCAGGGATTCCACTTCCGCGTCCATCCCCCTCTGCTGCTGACGGCAGAGCAGGGCGACAAAACCAGCGAAGACACCGAAGCGCTCATGATGTGCTTCGAGACCTCCCTGGGTAACGTCTTCATGAATGTCGCGCTGCGCTATAACCGCAAACGCATGGCCGATCACGCCGCTGTCGGAGCGTAAACAAAATATTCAGCCTTGCACTCCAGGGCTCTTTCTCGATCAGCCCGTGTCCAGCCGCGAAGCGGCGAAAGAATGCAGCCCACGACGCAAGTCGTGGGTGGCAAGCGCTCGATCACCAAGCTCCGAAAGGAGCGAAAGAAAAAAGTACGACGCCATCACTCAATGGATGGCACTCACGAAATCCTCTCGCGGCAATATCTCCACAGACCAACTCATCCGGCAGTGACGGGCAGGTTGCTCATCCTGCTCGGCCAGAACTTTTATCCGGTTGCCCCATCCTTCCCGCGTTGTTTGCGGGAGGGTGGGGCTGTCCTGAATGCTGCCACCATATCGATTGGAGGGTAGCTTTGAGGTTTGGGAAAAGACAGCGCCGCGATTCACCCCAGGTCTACGGATCGTAGACCGATGTATGCATGCCCGCGCGCCGCGCCGCTTCCTGCATCATCTCCAGTTTTCGTTTCTGCTGATCGAGTATCTCCTCCATCTGCGCTACGCGCTGCATCTGGCGTCCCTGGGCCCGGTTGAACGGTCCCTCCGATTGCACGCTGCTGTTCGAATGCATTGCCGCTTTGGCCTGATCGATGCGCGCCTGCAGATCGGCAACTCGGCTTTCCTGCATCTGAATGCGTTCGCGCCACTGATTGCCCGCGTGCTCTTCCGCCAGCATCTGTTGATTGAGGCGCTGGTTCGGCCGACCGTCGTAGGGCCGGTTGACACCGGACACCATCGTCATAGGGTCAGATGCATCCGCCTCCGGAATCCCCGTCGAACTGTCCGGGAGGTCCGCATTCGTGATCGTCTTCGGTTTTGTCCCTGATGCCTGCTGCTCCTGCTGTTTCTCACGATTCGCCCGCGCGATATCCCCCAGCGATTGGCCGGACTGCCCAAACGCAGTGGCGTTCAGCAATACGGCGATGACAAGCATTCGGCCCATGAATCCTCCTGCTGTTCGTGGTAACGAACTCTGAACCCTGACCCCTGAACCCTGAACCCTGAGCCCTGAACCCTGAGCCCTGAAAGTCCGTGCGCAAGTGCGACTCCTATCAGGGCACGCATTCATGCGTGCCGCAAGAGCCGGGAAATCAATTCGCCTTTAGGCGCTGATTCTGGATTTCCGAACTTCCTCCACGGACTCCGTCGCGCTTTCGTTCTGGGTGTTCTCTAATAAGAAGAACCCAGCGGACCCAATGCTGTCGCGACCCGAAAGTGTACTTCGGCGTTGGCGAACGTTCACCAGCCAGTGTCCGAATGACCCATGTCCCAGCGTGCGGGATTGTTTCTTGGATGGAGTTGCACCGATGGCACCCGGCCAAGCCATGATTCTTATTTACCGATTCCTGTACTCGTATGTTAATTACTGATGCGTAATGTCCGAGTAAGCGACCACACACTGGGACTATCCCGAGCAGTGAGGCTGAGTTTGTTCTTTGGAGTTAAATTACTCCATTCGCAGAGTCTGCATTGGATCGATCGATGCAGCACGCCGTGCAGGAAATGCGGCGGCCACCAGCGCGACAGTTGCCAGAAGGAGTATCACCCCCACGTATAAAGGTAGATCCAGGAAGTCAATTCCAAAAATCTCGCTCGCAAGTACTTGCCGTGTCAGAAGCGACATTGCCATTCCGATGCCGAGGCCGGAGCCGGCCAGTAATAAGGCCTGCTTTAGCACCATGGCCGTTACATTCTGCGACGATGCCCCGAAAGCCATGCGCAAGGCAATCTCCCCCTTGCGTTGAGTCACTGCGTAAGAAACTACGCCATAGAGGCCCACGATAGCCAACAGCAGCGCCAGCAAAGCGAATGCAGCCAAAAGAAACATCTGATATCTACGTGGCCCAAACTCGGTTCCTAGGAGCTCCTCATATGTTGCCACCCGTTCAAGAGGAATGCCGCGATCGATAGCATGGGCGGCATCACGCAAATCGTTAGCTACTATAGCCGGATCACTTAGCTTTGTGTCGAGAACGAGTGCCATCGCCGCGGAAGGAGTCTGGGCCAAAGGAGTGTAGATTTCTGGGAGGGTTTCCGCCGTCGCTCCTCCACTGCGCACATCCGCTACGACGCCTACAACTGTCAACCATGGACTTCCGGGCCGCGGCGCTCCGAGGATCAAGCGCTTTCCGATCGGATTTTCCCCGGCCCAAAAGCCCCGGACAAGCGTCTCATTTACAATTGCTACCGGCTGCGATCCATCCTTATCTTCGACGCTGAAGACTCTCCCTTGCCGGTCTGCAATTCCCATCACCCGAAAGTAATCAGAGCTGACAGCCTGATGATTCGCGAACTGCGGAACGTGTGCCGCCCCGAATGGTTGCCACGGGAGCCCTTCGACGCTGAAGGGATCGTGCAGCACGCGATCCGAGGCCGGCAGCATCGTAGTCGTCGCCACAACATTCACTGCCGCTATCGATCGGACTTGCTCCAGTAGTCGCTCGTAGAACTGGCTCTGTGCAGTCCCCGTTGAGTACGATGGAGGTAAGTTGATTTGCGCGGTCAGGATGCCATTAGGATCGAAGCCCAGCGGAACTTTCTGCAAGCGTAGAAAGCTGTGAATCAGCATCCCCGCTCCGAGCAGAAGTGTTACCGACAAAGCTGTTTCCACCACGACCAGGGTCGACCGCAGTTTCAGGCTACGCCTTTCGCTCAAAACTTGGTGTCCGGTTCGCCCGGCAACAGAATGTGCTCGACGGCCGATTAGCAGCCCCGGCATGAACCCGAAGAGCATCATGGCAATGAATCCGAGTCCTACGGCATATCCAAGTACCTTCGCGTCCAAAGACACCGCTAAGAACCTTGCCATTTCATAAGGGCTCAGACTGACGAGCAGCGCCGAAGCCGCCTGGGCAATGCCGATGCCGAGAGTCATGCCCGCTAACGCTATAACGATGGCTTCGGTTATCACTAACCTCACCAATCTCGCCCGGCCTGCGCCCAGTGCAATACGAACCGCAAACTCCCGTTCCCGACTCACGCCATGGCTTAGCATCAAGTTGGCAATATTCACACAAGCAATCAGGAAGATCAGCCCCGCTGCTCCCAGCATCAGCAACAGCGGCTCCCGAAGATTCCCGCTGAGTTCCTGATGGAGGGGCACCAAGTGAACTCCGTATCCCGGATCCTCCCCGTGCGGTCCCATTTGGATGTGGTATTCGTGTTCAAGGCGTGCCGCGAGGATATCCATCTGGCCTTGCGCCCGGTCCAACCGTACCCCCGCGCGCAGGCGCCCTACCATCTGCAACTGTCCGGTATTCCTTCCCGGGTCCGCGACCAACTGAAGAGGTACCCAGATGTCCGGCGTCTGGGGATATCCGAGACTGAAAACCGCATTGTGCGCAAGCACCCCTACAACCCGATAGTTTTTACCATCGAGAACAATGTCCTTCCCCAGAATGGTGCGATCAGACCCGTATCGCTCTCGCCATACGACATTGCTCAGTACAACGACATTTTCGTGGCCTGGTTGGTTCTCCAATGCCGAAAATGTTCTCCCTAGCACCGCGCGCAACCCCATCATCTGGAAAATATTTGCCGTCGTTCGCATTGCGAAAACTCTCTCGGGATAATCGCTGGCACGCAATACAAAGTGCGCGTCTTCAACTGCTCCCATGTCGTCGAACACTCGATTCTGATTCTCGTAATCCACGAAATCTCCGACCGGGGCCGGGAATCGATCAATGCCAAGCACACGCAACTGTTCCCAAACCACCACCAGCCGGCTCGCGTCTGGATAGGGCAATGGACGAAGCAAGAATGCCTGCACCAGTGAAAAAACTGCTGTGCTCGCTCCAATTCCGATAGCAAGGGTCAGAACGGCGGGCAGAGAGAACGCCGGACTACGGCGCAGTTGCCGGAATGCGTACAGAACATCGGAACAAATGCCGTTCAGTGACAGGAACATGTCCTCATCTGCAACACTCTCGTGCACCAGGCCGCTATTGCCAAAGCGCAGGATCGCTTCGCGCCGCGCTTCCTGTTCGGGCATACCTCGGCGGATTCCGTCCTCCTCCGACATTTCGATATGCGACTGCAATTCCGCCTCGATCTCCGCGTCGAGTTGCTTGCGATGCTGCAGGTTGCGAATTCGCCGTATCAGGCTCATCAGTCACCTCAGGCGTAACGTAGAATCGAGCGAATTCCTTTTACTAGCTGCTCGAAGCTCTCTTGCGCTGCTTGCAACTGCTTTTGTCCAGTGCGTGTCAGCTTGTAATACTTCGCCTTGCGATTCGTCTCTGTCATACCCCACTCGGAAGCGATCCAACCGCTCTGTTCCATCCGGTGGAGAGCCGGATAGATCGAGCCCTCCTCCACCTGTAGCAATTCATCTGAGGCTCGCTGTATATGCTGAACAATTCCGTAACCGTGGAGTTTGGCCCTCTGGGAGAGAGTCTTGAGGACCAGGAGATCGAGACTGCCCTGCAGGTCATTCTTAGCCATCGCTTTTACCCCTACACATCTTAGTATTGCGAAAGAGTAGCCCTAGAAGTGTATGGGTGTCAATTGTTCAATGACGGGCAACCGGAAGTGGTGCTCCAAAGCCGACGTTTACAAAGGGTGCCACCAGGAATACATTTCCGCGATTTTCCACAGCCAGCGAAAGAAAAAGCCAATTCCTTGTGACATGTGACCTTGACTGAAGATATAGACAGCGCACAATGGCATCGTGCCCTGTCGCATCGTAGACTCTTCGGAAAACAAGCAGACGGTTGCCGGGCTTTCGACGCAATGCCCTTGCGGGAAGTCCCTTCGCTTGAAGATTTTGCGAGTAACTCCTTATTTTACAAGATTTTGCGATCCACCACGAGGATGTGAATCACGAAGTCATTTGAATTCAATCAGTTACCGTAATCGCGAAATTTCGGAGGCACCGGACACCCTACTTAAGTCGTTTGATTCCAAGATTTTGCGCGTAACTCCTTATTTCACAAGAATTTGCAGAGGAAAGTGTAGATTGAAATTGCTTAACTCCTTTAAATCTCATAATTTGGACCTGTCGACCTAAAAATGAAAGATATACCAAATCCGTCGCAAGCCTGCACTCGGCACCGCACCTCGCGCTGCCAACAATGGAGGGGGACCATGAGATCACTCGTCTGTAAATCGCTTCTTATTTCCGTTGCTCTGCTGCCCATTCTCGTTCACGCTCAAACCATCACCTGGGCCAATCACACTTGGAAAGTCACCAGCGGAGGCATGGCCGGCGTGGCGCCTGGGAATCCGGCCAACGTCACCATCGACGCCAAAGGATATCTGCATCTCCGCATCGTCCATCACAAACGGAAGTGGACGGCCGCCGAGGTCTTCACCACCGACAACTTTAGCTTCGGCACTTATCAATGGGTGGTCGAAGGCAACGTCTACGACATGGATCCCACGACCGTGCTCGGCCTGTTCCCCTACGGCCCGACTCATCACTTTGGCGGCGACGCCGAGAACGAAATCGATATCGAGTTCTCGCAATGGAATAAGACTTGTCACGGCTGCAACGCCGATTTCACGGTCTATCCATCCGCCGGCAACCGCAAGCCCAAAGGCGAATCCGCATGGGAAGATAATTTCCACGTCACTGGCGGAACCCTCACCACGGCGAGAATGCAGTGGTTCCCCGACCACATCGTCTTTACGATAATGGATGGCGCTCAACCGATCGGCACGACGGCGAACGTGATCAAGACTGAAACCTACTCATCCGACGCAACCAACATTCCGCAAGTCGCGATTCCCGTCGGCATCAATTTTTGGTGTTTCAAACACACGCCCGCGAAGGATCAGTCCGTCATCATTCGCGATTTCCAGTTCGTGCCGCAGTGATCTGCACTCAAGCCAGCAACGAGAGTTGTCCGCCCGGCCCAGGATTTTCGTCATCTTCCGCGGGATCGGCGAACCTCCGCAGCTCCGGATACTTCCGGATGAGCGTGGGCGGGGCAGCCACGCGCTTGCCGCTGATCATCGATTTCAATTCGATCGCGTTCACTCCGGCTTTGCTCTCGAAATGATTGTTCGTAATTACGTACGTGGTCTGTGCCCTGTGGGCAACGTTCTCGATGCGCTCTTTCCAGTCTTCCAACTCGCGTTCTTTGTAGAGGTAGTTGTAGCGGTCGTTGCGATTGTCGGAGTCGAACCACTGCTCGTAGTTGCGTCCATGCAGGCGCACGTAGGCGATCGGCGCCGTCACATGCTCGGTCGGCGCGAGCGACTTGCCCATCACCGGCTGATCGATATTGCAGAAGGCGATATTGTGGCGCGCGAACTCGGCAAGCGTTTCTGGATTGTTCCAACTCGAGTCCCGCACCTCGACCACTCGCGGATACTCGATGAATTGTCGCAGCAATCGCTCCAGGTATTCGCGATTCAAAGACGTGTTCTTGAACGAAACTGGAAACTGGATCAGCAGCGCTCCCAGCTTGTTTTCGTTCGCCAGCGAATCGAGTCCTTCGCGAGTCTTGCTCTCATCTTCGTCCGTCGGACGAATCGTCGCCGCCGAGGTCGGTTCCATCACCGCGATCGGCGAATGCGTGAACGCCTTATAAAGCTTGGCGGTAAACAAAAACTTCGGATTGATGGCCGCGACTTTTTTCGACCAAAGCTTCCCCAACTCGGGCTTTAGCGGTCCGTAGAACGAAGTATTGATCTCGGTGGTATCGAAGAAGCGGGCCAGATATTCCAGCGGATGCACCTTCCGCCGCTGCATTCCCGGCGGATAGAAGATGCCTTCCCAATCTTTATAAGACCAGCCGGCGGTCCCGACGCGGATCGATGTTGATGCAGAAGCCTCGGCAGAGGTTCGTTCCGATGGACCTTCAGAGTCCGGACGATCAGAGGCAGCGCGGTCGGAAGAAAGACGATCTGAATCGGCAGGTTCCATCGGCAAAGGCAGGCAGCACCCAACCGGAAGCGTAGCACAGGAAGACGTGACGAAAGGAACCTTGTGACCGATCAAATGACCGTCAAGAGAGCTGGTGGAGATCCGGACGCTCCGCTGATACGCCGAACGCGCGTTGCAGCGCGATGCCCACTGTTCCAATCGTCCCTTCATCGAACAGGCGGCCGATCAACGTGACCCCGTGCGGCACACGCCGTGGCGGATTGAATGTCGGCAAAGGATGTTCAGGGTCAGGCGCCCAGTCACTGCGCGCCTTGGACACCTCGACGAATCCAGCACGCAGGGTGAGCGAAGGATGTCCAGTGAAATTGGTGATGACCAGCATCTCGTCACGCAGAGAAGGCACGAGTAGAAGATCCACTTGGGAGAAGATGCGAGCCATTTCCTGCGCAACTTTGCGGCGCATGCGGTCGGCCTGCACAAAGTCGACGGCTGAGAGAAATCGCGCCTGCCGGAAAAGATTGGGCCACGCGTCGGGAACCTGCTCTTTCAATTCGCGCAAGCCGCCGCTCAACGTGAACTCCTCGAACGCGGCAGCGCCCTCGGCGAAGAGGATGAGGTTCAACGAATCGTAGGGCCAGTTCGGTAAGGACACTTCGATTGGGACCATGCCAAGTTTCTTGACGGTTTCGAGCGCGCTTCGATCGACGTCGGTTGCGGGGCGCTCGTTCATCCAGGCAGGGAAGTAGCCGACGCGCAGACCGTGCACGCTGGCATTTGCGTCGAAGTCGAGATGGCTGGGAACACTGGCCGTGTCTCCGGGGTCTGGTCCCGAGATCGCATGCAGCACCAACAGCGCGTCTTCCACTCCCCGAGTCATCGGCCCCAGTTTGTCGAGGGACCAGCAGAGCGTCATTGCTCCCGTGCGCGGCACGCGGCCGTATGTGGGACGAAGTCCTGTCACGCCGCAGCGCATGGAAGGACTGACGATGCTTCCCCCGGTTTCGCTTCCAATAGAAAATCCGACAAGTCCAGCAGCGGTTGCGGCGCCCGGCCCGGCGCTCGATCCTGAGGCGCCCTCTTCGGGCAGCCACGGGTTCATCGTCTGCCCGCCAAACCATATGTCGTTGAGTGCGAGCGCGCCCATGCTGAGCTTCGCAACCAGAACTGCTCCGGCGTCGCGCAGCTTCTTTACGACAGCGGAATCGTCTTTCGGAATTCGATTCCGATAGGGCTCGGCGCCGTAGGTTGTGGGAATGCCGGCGGTGTCGAGCAGGTCTTTGCCGCCCCAGGGGATGCCTTGCAGCGGTCCGCGATATTTTCCCTGAGCGATTTCTTGGTCGGCCTGTTTCGCTTGCCGTAACGCTAGGTCGCGAGTGATGGTGATGGCGCAGCGCAGCTTGGGATTGAATCGCTCGAGCCTCTCGAGATAAATACGAGTCAGGCGCTCAGACGTGAGTTGGCGGCTTTCGACCCAGCGCGAAAGTTGCGTGACCGGAGCGACCGCAATGTCTTCATCATGCTGCGGCAGGGCAGTGCTCGAATTGCTTCTCACAAAGCGATCGTGCTGGGCGACTGACTTCAAGCCGGGAAGCATGGGGTCCCAGACAGCCGCGGGCGCCAACGTATCTTCGAGTACGAGTTTCCGCGGACCGTTGCGCCGTTCATAGACGGATGCGAGCGTCTTGCGCCAGCTGGCCGCAGCCATGGCGCGTTCGGAATCAGTCAGCGGGAATTGAACCAATTTCTCGGCTTCGGCGAAGGTCGTGGTCGAGACTTCAGGTCCGAAGGCTGCTCCTGCACCGTAAGCGGTGGGTGCTCCCGGCGGCAGTTGAGTTTGATTCTGCGCGTGAAGGCGTGAGAGTGCGGTGGTGCCGAGAACTCCGAGCGAAGTGATGGTAAGAAATTCCCGACGCGACTTAGACATGATATAACGTTTCTTTAACGTGCTTTTTTGGCACACTGTTCTTGTGAAACGGTGATATTGGCGGAGTGCTATGCTAAGTGCTGCTTATTGTACGCAGGAATTGCTAATCTTGCCGACGCGCAAAGAATTTCAAGAGCTCGCTAAGCTCCGTAATGGGGGAGAGCAAAGAGGGGTAGCGTGTGTTGGAGGATGCTGGGTTGCTGCGAGGGCGGTAGCGGCTTGTGGTACTAGCGCGTAGCGCCACAGTGCTGCGCGCAGGAACAGATCACCAGCGCGCAGTCACAAACAGGCGGTGCGCTTTTGTCAGCGCGATAGCGCCTTCACGAAGCCGAACTTGAGCTTCATTACGGCGAACACGTGTTCCACTTGGATCGCCTTTGGACTTGGTGGTTCTTCTCGCGTTCCACCTCGTCAATGCGGTCCTTGTAGCGATAACGCTGGTGGGTAAAGTTGGGCGTGCGGCGCGTGTTCGCGCAGCACCTCGCTTTGCCCGCGATAGGCTTGATCGCCCCACACCCGCGTCTCCTCGCCGTGCAGCAGATGCGGCAGAGCGCGAGAATCTGCCAGGTTCGCCGCCGTCGCCACCACCGAGTGAATCAGCTTGGTCTGGCTGTCCACTCCCACGTGCGCTTTCATCCCGAAGTACCACTGCTTGCCCTTGCGCGTCTGATGCATCTCCGGATCCCGCTCCTGGCGGGCGTTCTTGGTGAACCCAGTGAGCGAATCGTCGAACGACCGACCGGTACTAGACGTAGCCTTCTGCTGCAAGTGCTCGCCCACCCGCTCAAACAGCCGCTCCCCCAACTCGTATTCCTCCAGCAGATGCCGGAACTTGCACACCGTGGTCTCGTCCGGCACCGGCTCTCGCCCCAGATCGATGCCACAAACTGCCGCATCCCCGCCGAATCGTACAGCGCTTCTTCCACCCCAGGGTCCGACAGATTGAACCACTGCTGCAAAAAATAAATCCGCAGCATCCGCTCCGCTCCACCGGAGGCCGCCCATTCCCCACCTTGGCATACACCGGTTCGACCAGCGCACACAACTCTGCCCACGGCACCACTTGCTCCATCTCCTCCAAAAACAACGTCCGTCGAGTCTTCTTCGTGTAGCGCTCAAACCCGCTCGCCATCGCCAAGGTCTGCTGTTTCATCTTCTATTTGTCCTCCGCCACCCACTCTATCTTCAACACCGGTGGATATCAGAGAACTTATTCAGAGTCTCCTTAAAGAGGCCGAGCATCTGTATCAAAGAGGGCTGTACGATGGATGTGTGTATTTGTGCGGGTACGTTATCGAATTTGCCTTGAAAGCTCGAATCTGCCGAGTTCTGAAGCTGGATAAATATCCTGATGAAGGTAGGTTCAGCGAACTGTTTAAGAAGCATGACTTCGAGCTTCTGCGCCGACTTGCTGGGTTGGAACATAACAGGGAATTATCAAAAGGAACGCTCCTGGGTACGAATTGGGCAACAGCAATCGAGTGGAGTCCGGAGCGACGTTACACACCAGCGGGCACGGCCAATCAGAAGAAGGCAGGAGACGTTCTCGCTAGTATTAAGGATCGACCGAATGGGGTCTTAACATGGCTGGCAAAGAGATGGTGACCAAGGGCACAAGGGAGAGAATCGGTGCTTTGTTAGGCCAACTCGCCCAAGAGAAGGGCAAGCTTCGGCTGGCAATGTTAGCTCAATCTTCAACCGATCTACCTGGACGTTGGAGTCTTGTTGTCACGGCTCCATGGATGGACGCCGAAGGCCCGCGTGCTGCTATCGGTGATCTGACTGACAGGCTCCTAAAAAGTTTGGACAAAAAGGAACTCGCTGCCATAGATCGGGTTTCTGTTTTGTCGATGGCTGATCCATTCGTGGGGCAGATCATCGAATTGTTGAACGACTTCCTGGGCGTTGACGTTTCGACGTTCGCAGACGGATTCTATGTGAGCAATTCACAGGTTCAGGACTGGGATCTCCCGCAAGCATTTGTTTTCGTCGCCGATCCTTCAGTTAAATCGAGGCCGCAGAAGCTAAACGGGACTCGCCGCAGGGCGTCTGCCCGCTAAGCACAATCCTTTTGTTAGGCCACGCTCGGCCGCAACTCCACTTTCTTTGTCGTGATAGTTACGCGCACTGCCGGCAGCTCAGGCCGAGGATAGGGCTTGCAATAAGCCTCAACCGTGATCGTCCCCGGTGTCCGAGTCGATTGCACAATCACCTGCGCCAGGCCATTGAACAGGCTGCGCTCCGGCTCCTTGTCCGATTCCTGACAATTGGGATCGCCGTTGCCCACGCCGATTAATGCGCCTTCACCGGTTACTTTGAAACTGATTTTGTTGTGCGCTGTAGGAATCGCGCGCCCTTCTTTGTCGAGCACCTCGACCGTGAGTACGGAGACATCCTGACCGTCGGCATTGATCTCCGTGCGATCCGCAGTCAGGTGGATCGCGACTGGATCTCCTGTAGTCTCGCGCTTCTGGGTGAGAATGACTTTGCCATTCTTCGTGCCTCGCGCCTCGAGCACACCCGGCTCGTACTTAACCTTCCACTCAAGATGTGTCAGAGGGTCGACTTTCTGAGAACCCTGGCTCGTGCCGTTCAGAAAAAGTTCCACGGAATCGCAGTTGGAATGCACCCATACGGAGATGGGCTCGCCGTTGCGCTGATCCCAATTCCAGTGAGGAAGCAGGTGCAATACGGGCTCCGCTCCCCACCAGGATTTGTAGTAATAGAAGTTGTCTTTGGGAAATCCGCAGGTATCGACGATGCCGAATTGCGAACTGATCGACGGCCAGCCATACGGCGTGGGCTCACCGCGATAATCGAAGCCGGTCCAGGCGAAACCTCCGGCCAGCCATTCGCGTGCGGCATAAAATTTCCACCACTCCTCTGCGAGCTGCGACCAGTCAGTATGGTTCAGGTCGTAGGCGCTTACCCAATTGCGGAGCTTGTCAGTCGAGTAAATGCCGCGCGTACTGACCGTGCTCGCGGTCTCCGAACCGACGCATCGGAGTTTTTGGGTGAGCCTTGTGCCACTCGTCGTGTACTTTCAGGTTGTAATTGAATCCCATCACGTCGAGTTGCTCGGGGAAATGAGTCTCGAACGAGGCATTCACTGCAGCGGTACACATCCGTGTCGGATCAAGCTCGTGACTCCGTGCAATCATGTCATCGATTACGCGGACACCCTGCGGCTGCGGCATCATGATCCACTCTTCGTTGCCCATGGACCACAGAATGATCGACGGCGAGTTGCGGTAGCGCTTGATCATGACTTCCAACTGCGCCATACCCTCTGGATTGGAGCTCATCAGACGCGTCTCGCACATCATCATCATGCCCATACGATCGCAAGCTTCGACCCACTCGGGTGTGGGCATGTTGTGGGAAGTGCGAACGGCGTTGCCGCCCATGTCTTGCAAGACCGCGATGCGATAGGCCTGCAGACGATCAGGAAGCGCGGCGCCCACTCCGGCGTGATCCTGGTGGTTGCAGGTTCCTTTGATCGCAACGCGCTTGCCGTTGAGGAAGAAACCTTTGTCGGCGTCCCACTTGATGTCGCGCACGCCGAAAGTGATGCGCTCGGCATCGCGCGTCTTTCCGGCGGATTCGACGGTCGCGACCGCCGAATAGAGATTCGGAGTTTCCGGCGACCAGAGTGCCGGGTTCGACAGGTTCGCACTTGCATTGAATGTGGATGAGCCGTCAGGAGCGATGGACTGCGGAGCTGAATCAGCGCTGGCAACAACTTTTCCTGATGCATCGAAGATCTGCCAGCGCACACGGCAACTTTCGGCCTGCTTGCCTTGATTTTGCACGATCGTGGCCAGACTCAAGGCAGCGCTGCTCCCCTTGATAGTGGGCCGTACGTAACTCTCCCAACGCGCGAGGTGAAGATTATCGGTCTTCGTAAGCCACACGTGCCGGTAAATGCCCGCGCCCTCGTAGAACCAGCCGTCGCCGAAGCTGGCGTCCATGCGGACGACGAGATAATTCTTACCGCCGAAATTGGCGAAGTCGGTCAGAGTCGAAGCAGAAGGGCGCGTAGCCATTGTCGTTGCGGCCGATAAAATATCCGTTCAGAAAGACAAGAGCGCTGCGGAAGGCGCCATCGAACTCGACGTTAATGCGGCGTCCCTCATCCTCTTTCGGTACGTCGAAGGTACGGCGATACCAGCCGATGCTGGTGTCGGGATAGCGTCGGCCAAGCGGCTTGTAGCCATGGCTCTGCTGCTCCTCGTCCCAGACGAAAGGCAATTCGACGGCCCAATCGTGGGGCAGGTCGAGGGCGCGCCACTTGGAGTCGTCGAACTTCCCGGTCGCGAATTCAAAGTCACCGCTCTTGGCGAAGTCCCCTTGTCCCATACCGAATCCAAGATCGCGGCGTGGGTCCGCGCCGTTTCCCTGAAAGAATTTCCATCCGAAATCGAAGAGAAGCTGGTCGCGGGGAGCGACAGCCGGCGAGCTCTGTGGAGATCCGAAGGCATAGCCACCCAGCAGCGCATGTGCGCGCGTGGCAGGACCGATCACCAGAGTCGATGCGGAAACCGCCAGGCCGGAACGGAGAAGATCACGACGAGTAAAAGATGACATTGTTGCGCCTCACAAAAGTGGTATGAGTGCAACCGCGGCGCGGCCGGAACTACTGCAAGGCTTTTGCCCGCGGAACTGAGCATTATAAAGCGCGGGAATACGGTTGCAGTCTTTTCACTGGTGCAATTCGACGGAGAGCAGCCGCGGCGTCTGAGACTTATCCGCGGACTCCTGGTACTCGAGCTTTGCCAGCCTTCCCGAAAGTTGAGTGCAGGGGTTGAGGTCACCCTTTGGTTGAAAGCCGAGAGTGCTGAACTCAATTCTGTAATAGTTGTCGGAGTGCATCTTCACGGTTTGCGCCATCGTCTTCACGGCCAAGTCTATGTTGGAGGCGTCGCAATGCACATCCTGAATTACACCCGTGACAAAACGATGAGGACCGCTGGCGACGAAATCTCGATGCGCAAGGCGCGGCGGACTGGGCATGTCAGCCGAACTGCTCGAACTTGCCGGCTCGTCTTCTGAGAGTTGGTCTTCTTCGCTGGGGCGGCTTTGTCGTTCGGCGGCAGCGGCCTGGGCGTTGGATGAGTCCTCTGCGTGAATGAGTGCTTGCGTGACGAATTCGTTCTCCTGCGGAGTCTTCGCCAGCTTTGCCGCGTTACGCAATACTTCTGCCGCATCCTTGCCTTGTCCCATTTGCATGAGGATGAGGGCGACATTGACGCGGTAGCCCACATTGCCGGGCTCCAAACCAACCGCAGTCAATTCCAACATATGCGCCTCATCGAGATTGCGTTGCTGACGGCCGAGGAGGACGGCCAACCGATCGAACGATGGCGCGAAAGACGGATTGAGCTTGATGGCCTGTCGCAGGCTGTTTTCGACCTGCGCGCTGGCAGAGGCGTCAAGAGAATCTTGCATGGACATCACAGCAAAATAGTAGTGCGCCAGATAACTTTGGGAGTCGAGCCCAACCGCCTCTGCGTAGTATTTCTTGGCTTCCTCTCGATGGCCCTGCTGGAACTCGAGGAATCCCATAGTTTCGTGTGCCGACACATTCTTGGGATCTTCCTGCAAAACGTGATCGAGGAGAGTGCGTGCGTCCTCGGTACGGCGGTTGTAGGCGAGGAAATCGGCGCGCAGCGCATCGGCCTGCGGCGCAGTAAGCGGTTCGAGCTTGAAAGTGGAGGGATCCAGATCAGTTGAAACCTTCTTTTTGAAAAAGGTGAAGCTCATTCGTTGAACGTAGCCGTCGAGTTCTGCCTGTAATTTCTTTAAGTCTCCGAACGCAGTCGCTGCGGCGGTCAGAGGGTCGGTGCCGCTGGAAAGCAAGTCGCCATACTGCTGCAGCCGATGGCCCTTGTCGGCATAGTCCTGCACCGTGAGATAGTGGGTGAGCGCCCAGGACTCGGCGTAGAAGACCGACCCTTTGTTCTCCTCGTGGTAGTAAGGTGATTTGAAATCTACGGCGAAGAGCGTGGGGAGGGGCAGCAAACGGTTCTGGCGCAAGAACCGGATATCCTCGACACTGGGTTGTCCCAGCCGGGCGTCGCTCTCATCGATGTCGGTGTTCTGGTAGAACTCGGCGAGCCCCTCATTCAGCCATAGCGGCATCCAATCCGCTTTCGACAAAAGCAGGTGCGTGTACTCGTGGTAGATCACTGCGTAAGGATGCTCGCCTTCGGCCTCAAGGCGCATCAGGACATAATTCTTGTCCGGGCCACGCAAAAATAATCCTCCGAGTCTCAGGGAACCTTTCGCGAGATATTCCTGCGGCTCCAAAGCGCGGAAGTCCTTGTCGTCTTTCACAGCCAGGACGATGATCGGCGAACTCGGATCAATCTGCAGCTTCGGAAATAGCGCGTGAAACAGCACCCGCATGCGTTCGAATTGATCGGCAATTTTGCGCGCCTGTTTTTCGTTGGAATTGGTGGCGATCACAAAATGCGGACTGCGCACTTCGATCCAGTTCTCGGGTTTGTCCTTAGCGGAGGCGAGTGTGGTCGCAAGCAGCAGAAGCAAACTAAGTTTCTTCGACATAGGCGCAGTCGGCGCGGGTGGGAGCCCGCTGAATTGGGACGAGGCATTATAAAGCCGGATTGCTTGGCGAACACGCGTTTTCGATTACTGGGGGGGTGGATCTGTCTGTGGCATGTCCTTGACCTCGCCCATGCCGACGATCTTGGTCGATGTGCGGAACTTCTTGTAATCGGAGTAGGTCTGTTCCCCGTCCAAGTTATAGCCCTTGAGCAGGGCGACTCGCGCATTCAACTTGAAATCGACCTGCTTGGGAAGCCAGACTTCGTCGTTGATGCGGGTTTGTTCGAAGATGACGCGCGTTCCTTTGTGGATTCGCGCCAGAAACAACCCGATCGAAACGGTATCGAGCGTCTCCACGTCCATTTTTGATAATTGCAGATCGCTTTTGTCGATCCAGACGCGTCCATGAAACTTGGAGAGGAACTTGGCTTCTTTCATGTGGGGCTCGAAGCCGGGACGCGGTTCGCCGTCGATGACCCAGGCTTCGCGGCCGTCCACCATTTCGCTGCCGACCAGCTTGAAGTTGTAGGCGTCGGCAACTTCTTTCACGAATTTGCGACCATCCTCGCGCCCTTTCTCTTCTTTTGCTTCCCGCTTTTTGCGCTCTTCGTCGGACTCGTTCTTCCGCTTGTCGATGATCTTCTGAATCTTCTCGTCTTCCTTTGCGTCCTCTTTGGCATCAAGCGGCTTGTCGTCTTTCTTGATCAGCCGCTGCACCTGCTCACCATCGATCTCGAGAATCTCGTAGGTCTTGATTTCTGTGGACTTCAGCTCGCCTTTGCCGTCCAGATTCTTTTGCACTTCGCGCATGATGTATGTGTAATCCCGCTGACGTTTGTCATTCTCGAGGTCCTTATCGGCGACAACACGAAACAATTGCTGCATCTGTTCCTGGGAAAGTTTGCCGTCGGGCCCCGGCACGAGATTGGGAATGGCGGAAGGCGTCGGCACTTCCGTCGAGGATTCCGGACTTTGCGCCGGAGAAACGCTGCTCTCCGACGCTGGACTTGATGGTGTTGCCGCGGGCGCTTCCTGCTGCGTTGCCGGCGCAGTCTCATGCTGCGCGACGGCGGACCAACCGGCGAGCACACAGAGAGCGAGGGCGAGTAGTCGAATCCCCATATGACATCCTAACCCTGGTAAAGACGACTGGACTCGCTGGAAATGTCAGGGATAGGTAAATTTATTGGGCGAGCAGCGGCAAGCCCGCGAGGCGGGAATGAGCGTCCCGCCTTCGGTGTCTATGGGCGGCTGGAGGCCTGTTCTACTGCGAGCTGGCGGCAAGCGCGGCCGATCACATCCTGCGCGGAGCTAGCTTCCACGAACTGAAAGCCGTAGCGGAAGGCGATGCGCTGGCGAACGAGCGCATGTACCTCTACATCCCCTGTGGGCAGTGAGAATTCCAGGCGAACCACTTCTCCCATAGGAACTTCCACGCGCAACATGGCGGAGACGCCAGATTCGCTGATATCCACTGTATGTCCGCGCACCACGGTGGAATTGCGAGGATAGATGCAAATGTCTTTCTCTAAGAGAAAGCGAGGATAACGACGTGCTTCCACAAAACCCCGAAGTGAATCCGCTTCAAATCGATTTTCAAGTTCCATGCGACACCCTCTGGGTCGTTTTCGGCGACAGGGCTCGCCATTGCGATCGCCGACGAACTGCGAAAGCAAGTGCACTGGCCCTTACCCATGATCGGCAAAGGCTATTGGAACTTGAATGACCGCTAATCCGTGTACCCTAATCCCTTACTTTGTGCGCTTTTCCCAGGCATTCCGCCTGGAAGAGCCGTTCGTCTACCCGATGCAACCGCTTTTCCTGCTTTCTGGTCAGCAGGGAATAATGCTTGATATCGAACAGATGATAGACGATAAACCAAACGGGATTGTCAGTTGTCATCCAGTTCTGCGAATCAAAGCGCTTCAGGTTGACCGGCCGCGAGTAACGGCGCAGGGTGCGCTCGCGCCGCAGATTGAAATAGGCATTGAAATAGCTGAGCGCAAGTTCGCGCAGACTGCGATAGACGGGCTCGCGCCACCGGCATCCGGAATAGTTTGACTTGGCGACTGCGCCCCAGCAGCCGTCCTGCTGGAATACGGCGATGACGTGATCGGTATCGTGTTCGGCCTCGAAGTCGAGGATGAGCGGCGGATATCCATTGGCCCGCAGCGCGGCCGCGCCGAAGATGGCTCCTTCCAGGCAATGCGACGATTCTTCCGCCAGCACTTGGCGCGGAGACCACGCGGTGTCTTCAAGGTGATACGGCATTTCGTCGAGAAACTTCTGAATGCCGTAGGGATTCTTCATGCTGCGCAGCTTCCGCAGTTCTTTTGGAGTGAATCCGGAGTTGTCAGTTGTCATGTCTTTCGTGGGTCTCAGACCTGGGACAGAAAAACTTTACTCAATTCCTGCGGCGAGTCGACAGTAATGTCCGGCGTTTCCACTTCGAGCGTGTGCGGAGCGAATCCGTAGGTCACTGCGACGGTCCACAATCCGGCGTTTTGACCCGTACGAACGTCGACATTTGAATCGCCCACAATAGCGGATTGCTCGGGACGCACGCCCGCTTCGGCCACCAACTTCAAAGCACCCTCCGGGTCAGGCTTCTTGGTGGGGAAACTGTTCCCGCCGTAAATCTGTCTGAAGTATCCTGCCAGTCCCAGCGCATCGACGATCGCGCGCGAGGGAATGACTGGTTTATTGGTGAGTATCGCCATCTTGCGCGGAACGCCGTTGTCCGATTTCTGAATCGCCGCGAGCGCCTCGCGAACGCCCTCATAAACCGTGGTGTGATCCAGTTTGTGCTCGCGATAGTAAGAAAGGAAGAACTCGAGTCCTTTGCGGACGAGGGCTTCGTCGACGGCCTCTCCGCCCAGCGCCCGTTGGATCAGGATCGGGGCGCCGTCGCCCACGTAGCTGGCAATGACGTCTTCCGGCAGTTCGGGGCGACGAATGTGGCGCAAGGCCGCGTTGACCGAGTGCACCAGGTCGAGCCGCGAATCGATGAGGGTTCCGTCGAGATCGAAGATTACGAACTGGATCGAGTGCGGATCAAACGCGCGCCGGGTATGAATCATGAATCTTTAAGAATAAAGCAGCTGGGCCCTACCAGTCATGCTTAGGGTGGCAGAGGAGTATAGCGATCTGCTGAACCCTGCGAAAAACCGATCCCCGGCGACTGCGGCCGCCGGGGTGGTGAGCACGCTCTTTCCAAAGAAGAGAAACGGCTCGTGAGGCGGCAGTATACGTAGCAGTGCCACCGCTTACGGTGATCCGCATCACACCTAATGCGCCTGAGACTCTGGGTGAATCTGGTCACATGGTCGGACCGCCCTCCGCCATTCCGACACTCAATTTTCCTTCGCTTTTCCAACCTCGCGTGAACATATACAATCCAACAGGTTCATCCTTCGCTGGGCTGGAATCGGCGGGGGGTGGGTGGGAATCTAACCAGCAGGAACGCGAATCGGAATGGCCACGACAAAGACGGATCCCAAGCTGGCCCTGGCGGCCAATGGCAAGCAGAAGTCCAAGCTTTATGAGGGACTTACGCGTGAACAGCTCATCCAAGCCTACCGCCTGATGTATACCTCCCGGCGCATCGATGACCGGGAGATCCTGCTGAAGCGGCAGCAAAAGATTTTCTTCCAGATGTCAGGCGCCGGCCATGAAGCGATCGGCGTAGCTGCGGGTTTGGCGTTGAAATCCGGCTATGACTGGTTTTACCCCTATTATCGCGATCGCGCTCTGTGCCTGGCTCTGGGCGTGGAACCTTATCAAATGTTCCTGCAGGGCGTTGGAGCGGCCGATGATCCCAGTTCGGGCGGACGGCAGATGCCCTCGCATTGGAGCTATCCGGCGTTGCATATTGTGACCCAGTCCTCTCCGACCGGATCGCAGATTCTGCAGGCTGTGGGTTGCTCGGAAGCCGGACGTTATTTGTCGCGTCATCCGAAGGCGGGCGAAGTTCCAGCCGAGAGCGGCGACTATCGCCAGTTCAAAGAAGTCAGCTTCCAGAACGATGAACTGACTTACGTGTCGCTCGGCGATGGAACGTCGAGCGAGGGCGAATTCTGGGAAGCGATGAACGCCGCCGCGTTGGGTAAGCTGCCGGTAATCTTCTGCGTGGAAGATAACGGCTACGCGATTTCTGTGCCCGTCGAAGTGCAGACTGCCGGGGGTAGCATCTCGCGGCTGGTTTCGGGATTCCCCAATTTCCATTTCGAAGAAGTCGACGGCACCGATCCCGTAGCGAGTTACGGCGCTTTCCGTCGCGCTGCGAAATACTGTCGGGATGGGCTCGGTCCGGCGTTTGTGCACGCGCACGTGATTCGTCCGTACTCGCACTCGTTGTCGGATGACGAGCGGCTGTATCGTCCAGACTCAGAGCGCGAGCGCGATGCGCAGCGCGATCCCGTGACACGCACGCAGATGTACCTGCTGCGCGAAGGAATTCTGGACGACAAGGGAATTAATCAGCTGGAGAAAGAAGTTGAAGCGGAGTTGCAGGTCGCGGTCGATCGCGCTCTGGAAGCGCTGCCTCCCGCGCCGGAATCGGTGATGAATTATTTGTATTCGCCGGAGATTGATCCAACGTCTTCGGCATTCGAGACTCAGCCCGTGGCGGAAGTCCTTTCAGAAGGGAAAAAGCCTGCCGCAAAGACCATGGCCGACCTGATCAATGCCACCCTGCGCGATGAAATGAAACGCGACGAGCGCATCGTGATCTTCGGCGAAGACGTGGCCGATTGCAGCCGCGAAGAATATCTGAAACAGAAGCTGGTAAAAGGCAAGGGGGGCGTCTTCAAGCTCACCTTTGGCCTGCAAAACGAATTCGGCAATGATCGCGTGTTTAACTCGCCATTGGCAGAGGCCGCAATTGTCGGCCGCGCTACGGGCATGTCAACGCGTGGGCTGAAGCCAGTGGTCGAGATCCAGTTCTTCGATTACATCTGGCCGGCGATGATGCAGATTCGAGACGAGCTCAGCACCATCCGCTGGCGCTCGAACAACGGATTCTCCTGCCCGGTTGTGATTCGCGTCGCCATTGGCGGCTATCTGACTGGTGGCGCAATTTATCACTCGCAATGCGGCGAGAGCATATTCACCCACATCCCTGGACTGCGCGTTGTGTTTCCGTCGAATTCGCTCGATGCCGCTGGACTATTGCGTACGGCCATCCGTTGTGACGATCCGGTTCTGTTCCTCGAGCACAAGCGACTCTACCGCGAGTCTTATGGACGCTCTTCGTATCCGGGACCGGATTACATGATTCCGTTCGGCAAAGCGAGGATCGTGCAGCCAGGAACGGATTTGACAGTCATTACGTATGGAGCAGTGGTTCCACGTGCGTTGCAAGCCGCACAGAAGCTGGAGCGCGAGCAAGGCGTGAAGGTCGAGATCATCGATCTGCGCAGCCTGAATCCGTTTGACTGGGAGACCATTGCCGCATCCGTCTCCAAGACCAATCGCGCTCTGGTCGCATATGAAGACACACTCAGCTGGGGTTACGGCGCCGAAATCGCCGCCCGCATCGCGGACCAGCTTTTCGATCAGCTCGATGCGCCCGTGCGGCGCGTAGCTGCCAAGGATACGTTCGTGGCGTACCAGCCGATCCTGGAAGACGCGATTCTGCCGCAGCCCAACGATCTCTATCTGGCGATGAAGGATCTGGCGAAGTACTGAAAAGCATCAGCCACGGATTCACAAGGATCAACACAGATCATTCAATTGCTTTATCCGTGTTGATTGGCGTAAATCCGTGGCCGATTTGTTTCTATACCGGTTGCGGGACGCGAGTTTCCTTCGATAACGCAGCCTCGACCTTGCCTTTGCTCCCGAAGATCACGCTGTAAATACCTCCGCCGAGCGCCCCACCGATGAGCGGAGCGACCCAGAACATCCACAACTGCTGCAGGGCCCAGCCTCCGGCAAAAATTGCGGGGCCGGTGCTGCGCGCCGGGTTGACCGACGTATTCGTAATCGGAATGCAGACCAGGTGAATCAAGGTTAAGCAAAGACCGATGGCGATCGGTGCGAAGCCCTTCGGTGCGCGCTCGTCGGTCGCGCCCATGATCACGATCAGGAAGAATGCGGTCAGCACAACCTCAGCGACGAATCCGGAGAGCAGGGAGTATCCCCCGGGCGAATTCGCGCCGTAGCCGTTGGACGCGAAGCCCGCATGCGGATCGAAACTGGCGGTTCCGATCGCAATGTAGTAGAGCACGCCCGCGGCCGCAATCGCACCCAAAACCTGGGCGATGACGTAGGCGGGCATATCCTTGGCAGGGAAGCGCTTGCCGACAACCAGGCCAAGAGTTACCGCCGGATTGAGATGGCCGCCGGAAATATGTCCAACGGCGTAGCACATGGTCAGTACGGTGAGTCCGAAAGCCAGAGCGACGCCGGCAAAGCCGATGCCGACCGCCGGAAAGCCGGCGGCTATCACGGCTGCACCGCACCCGCCGAAAACCAGCCAAAATGTTCCGAAGAATTCCGCTGCTGCACGCTTGCTCATGGGCATAGCAACCTCCGTAGATTGTGATTTTGGAAAGTCGTTGTATTTCAGCTGAGTTGAGAGAGGGCCAAAGCGTAGCACAGCCCGCCGCGAATCAGAAGCAGGGACCAGGGATCAGGGGTCAGGGGCTAGTGACTAGTGATCAGTTGTCAGTGACCAGTGATCAGTGTTGAGGCCTTTGAGCGGCGGACGAAAAATTGAAGAGGTCGTCAGAACCACCAACTGGCAACGACCCCTGACCCCCGACCCCTGACCCCTGACCCCTGACCCTCTGACCCCTGCTTTTCGCAGTTACGATCGCTTTCCCCGCAACCGGATCCCAATTGTCCGTTCTGTCGAGGAATGCTAGGCTGCGAAGAAGTGGGTTCCAGCGTCACCAATCCGTTGAAATCAGGTCTTTCTATGCCGGGCCGGCTGGCCGAGTGGCTGCAGTCGAGCACGGCCGAAGTCTGGCTCAAATTTTTATTGGCGCTGGTGGGACTTGGCCTGGCTTTTACCGCCGCATTATTCTCCACCATTTCGCGCGACGCCGGGAATGTATGGGCCACGGTCATCCTGGCTTCTGCTTCGTTGGTGCTAGCGACCTTGGTGGGACTGGTCACCGTTCCGTATCTGGTGCGGCGGGTGGCTGTCGAGCGTCTCCGCGAATCCTTCGACTACGACGTGACCCGCGCGGGGATTATTTACGTACTGGTTACGCTGGTGATCGGGATCGCCGCCGTAAATACCGGAAACAATCTTCTCTACATTGTGGTCGCCGCCATGCTTGCGGCAATCGTTGTGTCGGGGTATGTATCCGCCTTAGTGCTGCGCTATCTTGAACTCGATATTCATTTGCCCGAGCACGTTTTTGCCGGACGTCCGGTGCTTGGCCGCATCGTTTTGCGGAATCCGCGGCGGATGTGGCCGTCGTTTTCGATCCGCCTGGTCTCGACGCGCAAAAAACGGAAAAAACCGGCGCAGCAGTGGCAGTGGGAGGCGACCACCTTCGCATTTCCCTCCAATCGTCCGAAGGATCAACAATGGCTCCGGCTGCCCGACCGGCGTTTGAAACGTGTGACCGTGATTCCACCTCCACCGGGAATTTTCCAGGGCATGGCGTACTTTCCTTTTCTGCCGCCACGCGGCGAGGCAACCGCAGATATGGAATTGAAGTTCGATCACCGCGGCCGCTATCAGGAAAATGGCTTTGGACTAGCGACCCGCTTTCCGTTCGCGTTTCTGACCAAGACGCGGCACGTCTCACTGACGCGTGAAGTTCTGGTTTATCCGCGCATCGAGTCGACCGACGAGGTCTTCGAAATTCTTCCGCTGGTGCGCGGCGAGTGGGAGAGCTTTGTGCGCGGCCGCGGCTCCGATCTGTACTGCATTCGCGAATACCTGCCCGACGATTCTGCGCGCCATGTCGACTGGAAGGCGACTGCGAAATCGGGTTCGCTGAAGGTGCGTGAGTTTGCCCGCGAAGATGAACGCAAACTCTGCATCGCTTTCGATAATCCCGAGGCCGGGCTCATCCCTGAAGCTGCCTATGAGAAGGCAGTCGATCTCGCGGCATCGCTCGCCTGGCACTTTTCCACGGAAGAAGCCGAGGTGAGCTACATCATTCCCGGACGCCCGCGCAGCCGTGATCTACATGAGTTTCTGGCTTGGCTGGCGGTGGTCGAACCGGCTGGCGGACATCGCAGAAACAGCCCCACGAAAAGTGAGGAAAAGCCTGCCGCAGATCCCCTCCACGAACTAAGCGCTGGAGCTTCCGACGAATACAACATCGTGATCACGGCACGGGAACGCGGCACGGTGCCGACCGCTTTGTGGAATTCGTCCTACTTCGTATTTGTAGGTGGTGAGAAGCCCAGCAGCGCGGCCCACTAGTTATTCCGCCGGCCACTCATAGGGAAAGTCCCTCCCGGGTTCTTCCGTAATCTTCGCAGGTGGGGCATTCATTTCTTCTAACCTTTTTTCCTTCCTTATCTCTGGTTTCAGGCATATACTCGCGCCCCGGTAGATGCCTTGGAACTGCTCGGATTTCTGTTCGCCGGGAGGGATCAAATGCGTATCTGCGACCTGATCAAAAATCAGGAGACCTATCAGGCGGAACTGGGCGACTCCGTTCTTCAAACCGTGTGCGCCATGGTCGAACGCAACATTGGCGCAGTTCCGATCGTTCACAACGGAAAACTCGTGGGGATTTTTTCGGAGCGCGATCTGATGCGCCGCGTGGTTGCGGAAGGCCGCGATTCGCGCAGCACCTGCGTGGCGGAAGTCATGACGGACGATCCCATGACGGTAAGCACCAGCGAAGATCTAGGAAACTGTATGGCTCTCATGCGGCGGCACGGCTTCCGCCATCTGCCGGTCTGCCATGAGGGACAACTGGTCGGCATCGTCTCGTTGCGCGACATCCTGCTGCATGATCTGGACGAAAAGGATGACGAAGTCCGCATGATGCGGGCCTACATCCACTCGATGCCTGACGCCTAGGGGACGACCGGGCACCCTCCAGGAAAGCAAAAGCTACCGTCTCGCGTCCGCGAGCACACGCAAGAGCCTTGTCCAGGCATGGCACGAAAGTAACCTTGGTAACCTTGCTCAAGAACGTGTGCAGAGGTAACGTTACGATGGATTACCTGAGTGCATTGAACATCGGTTTGCCAGCGGCTAGCCTAGCTTTAGCACGCCGAACGTCTGTGCTGTGAAGCGCTCCGCCAAGATATTGGTGCTCGTGTCGAGCTAGCATCAGAGTCACCGTCAGTTGAAACAGGAAGCATGAGCGATAAGGTCAAGTACCTCTATTACGGGCTCTGGATCATGCATCCCCTGCTGCAGATGGGGATTGCGGCGTTCATGCTTCGCCGTGGCCTGCTCAAGCAATTTAAATTCTTCTTCGCCTACATCCTCACCCAGATCGTCGGCTTCGGGATCCTGTTTCCGGCGTTTGTGTGGCGTAGTTACGCCGCCGTCTTCTACCTTTATTGGGCCAGCAATGCGATCAGTGTGACCTGCGGTTTTCTGGTGATACACGAAGTCTTCGTTGACATGTTTAAGTTCTTCCACACGCTGCGCGATCTAGGCAGCGTGCTGTTCAGATGGGCGGGTTTGGTGATGCTGCTGGTCGCGGCCGTGGTCTCTGTTTCCGCGAACTCTCCACATATGTCTCCGTGGATTCAAGCGATCATCACTTCGCAACGCTGCGTGCGTATCATCCAGGTCGGGATGGTGATGTTCCTGCTTTTCTTTGGCCAGTATGTCGGGGTCAGCCGAAAGCAGCACAGCTTTGGCATTGCCCTCGGGTTTGGAACTTTTGCCATGATCGAGCTCATCCTGATCTGCTCTTGGGTGGGGAATCACTTGGGCGACCCTTGGATGAGCATCATCAACATGACTGCCTACAACGCGAGCCTGACGATGTGGCTTACTTATGTTGCCGTAAAGCGTCCGATACGGGATGTCTCGCGTTCATTGCTGCAACCTCAACGATGGGAGCAGAGCCTGTCGGATATTCATCATCCGCTTCCGGCCGATTCGCTCATTCCTATGTTTGAGGGAATGGTGGATCGCGCTCTCTCGCGCACGGCAACACCAACCATGCAGCCACCTCTCGCCGAAAGTGCGGCGGCCGGGAGCGGCACGGCTGGGACCGGAAGCTTCAGCGTTGGTGGCATTGCCCCGAAAAGATAATTTCCCAGCCCAATCAAAGCGCCAAAACTATCCTTTCGGTTAGCTCTGTTCGGATTTTGTAAATTCGCGGAGGCTTTCGGCGTAGTTTCGTCCGCCGCCGCCGGCGTCAACCAGGCGTTTGAGGTGTCGCTGGTAAGCTATTGGTTATAAATAGCTTGCGCTATGCGGACAGCTTGATTTGTGGAGTTGTAATTCCGGGGTTTGTTCGGCGATCGAGGTTTTCTACTTTAGTAACTTGACACGTGCCCTATAATTCGTCCCACGTTGAGGCACTACAGAGAATCCTCTAGAGAATTCAAAGTTCTACAGAGAAGACTCTAAGCGAACGCTTCACGCGAACATAGGAGACGAACCCATGAAACGTGCATTCAGGATCGCAATCCTGATGATAGGTTTAGTAGGCACATTTGTAGCAGCGGCCGTCCAACAGGTTCCCGCCCAGGACGGCGGCCCGCTTATTCTGTGTCCCAAAACTGGCTGCCAAAGCCTGCCGGTAGTAAACACCGTCAAACCGTAACGCGCAACATAACCAAAGTAACCTGTCGTAACTAACCTGTCGTTACTGGGCCAAGTAGCAAGGCTTGCAAATCTTCGGGCTGATGGAACAATTGAACCCATCAGCCCTTATTTCTTTGCCTGGTCGCTAGCTTTCGATGTGCAACGCCGATTCGAGCTTCTTTCGCAATTCAACGGCGGAAAAAACGGGAGGCTGGCAAGTAGATCCCGAGCAGAGCACGGCGAAAGACTTTCCGGAACGGATCTGGGGAAGATTCGGAATTGTATTCGCTAAAGCAGGCGGCAGGTTTTGCGCAACCGCCTGATTGGCGGCGAGCCGCACCGCCGTTTTGGTGAATGCGAACGGCGCAACGGCCGCTGACTGAAGTTCGTCGGCCTCGTGATCGCCACCGTCACCTTCAATCACTACAACCTGCACCGGACTCTCCAGAAACTGCACGACCGCAATGCCGTAGGTCGCGGCGAAAATTCCAAACTGCTCAGCCACGCCAGCGAAGGTTTCGAGCGTTTGTTCCGCCTTATCGCGGTAGCCGGCATCGTCAGTGTAGTGATGAAGGCGGATGAGCGCGATCGCGGCCATCGGATTTCCCGCAGGCGTGGGTGAATCCTGCAACGGCTTGCGCCGTGTCGCCAAGACTCCAAGACTATCGCCGTCCGAAGCCGGCTCGCTATCGAAGAATCCACCCGACGTTGCATCGAAGAAGCGCGCGATCATCGAGTCGGCAATCGAGCGCGCGAAATGGAAGTAACTGAGATCGGCAGTCGCCTCGTATGCATCCAGGCAGGCAAGAGCGGTGAATGCGTAGTCTTCGAGCATTCCTGGGATCTCGCGATGCTCCGCCTGGGGATCGGAGTACGACACCACGTGCGACAGTGTTCCGGGAGCGCTTCCGTCCACGTGCGCAGTGCTCGGTGGATGCTTCCATGCCTGGCTCAGTATGCGATCGAGCGAACGCAGCGCAAACTTGCGAGCATCCAGCAGACTCAGAACCTTTGCGGCTTCCAGATATGCCGAGATGCAAAGACTGTTCCATCCGACGTAAACCGTCTTGTCGACGTAAGGGGTTGGCCGCTGCAGCCGCGCGGCATACATGTTTCTTGACGCCGAAAGCAATAGTTCGCTGACGCGCTCTGCCGAGATCTTCATGCGCGCGCCGATTTCCTGAATCGTCGCTCGCACAAAGAGTACGTTCTTAGCAGGATTGTGGTGCATCTCCCCGGCTTCGCTGATGTCATACCGCAGCGCCGCGACCTGCGCTTCCTCTTCGGTGAGCACTGCCTTGGTCTCATCGAGCGTCCAGGTGAAGTAGTCGCCGTCGTCATCCATTGAGATGTCGGCGTCCTGCGAGGCGTAGAAGCCCCCGCGCTCGCGATCGCTCAGCCATTCATCCATCCAGCGAATGATGTCCTGCCCCACCTCGGCAAAAAAATGCTGACCAGTCGCCTGATAGGCATGCACATAATTTTTCAGCAGCTCCGAATTGTCGTAGCACATCTTCTCGAAGTGCGGGACCACCCAGCGTTCGTCCACAGAATAGCGATGAAATCCGCCGGCCAGTTGGTCGTAAACGCCGCCATGCGCCATGTTCTCCAGCGTGGTGACGATCAGATTGCGAAGTGGTGAATCGTTGTCTGGGGGACTAAAGGGCTGTGTGGGGACAGCCGGGTGCCCCATTTCTCGCGCGTCTTCTTGCGCGAGAAGTGGGGATTTTGACTTCCGCGCATATCTCTCGATCAGCAGATCGAGTGCCGACGGGTGGGGAAACTTTGGCGCCGATCCAAATCCCCCATTCTGCGGGTCAAACATTTTCAGCGCGGATTCCTCCACCGCCGCAATCGCATTCGCCGAAATGCGTCCGCTTCGTCCGGCGAAAGTTTCCGATTGCGCGATCGCGCTTTCTAGCATCGAGGCCTGCTCGACCACGTCCCCATGTTTTTCTTTGTAGGCATTTGCGATGCTCAACAGCACCCGGCGAAAGCTCGGCCGCCCGTATCCGTCCCTGGGCGGGAAGTACGTGCCTCCATAGAATGGCTTTCCATCGGGAGTCAGAAATGCCGTCAGCGGCCAGCCGCCCTGTCCACTCACCGCCTGCACCGCCGCCTGATAACGGCTGTCGATATCAGGCCGCTCGTCGCGATCCACCTTTACCGCGACAAAGTGCTGGTTCACGATGGCGGCGATCTCCGGATCGTCGTATGACTCACGATCCATCACGTGGCACCAGTGACACCACACCGCGCCCACATCGAGCAGCATCGGCTTGTTCTCGCGCTGTGCCGCAGCGAACGCGTCCGGCCCCCACTCATGCCACTGGATGGGCTGATGCATGGCCGAGCGCAGGTAAGCAGACGAAGCGCGGGAGAGGGAATTGAGGGTGGACGTAGTCATCACTCCAGTGTAAATGTTCGATTGATTTCGTTGCATGAGGAGAATCCCACGCTGCTAGCGGGATCTATGATCTCTGTATTGTCGAAAGGTTTCTTTAACATCCCTCATCGCTTGGCGATTCGAATTCCGCCCGACATATTGGAAAGTTTGTCAGACATCCTCCGCCTTGCTTGCAGCATCTTTTGGACATAAAGTACTCTGTGGCCTCAATCACTAGGGAGAAGAATCCGCCCATGAACTCGATTTCGGTGAAGCTCGTCTTTTTGTCCATGCTGATTTTTGTGCTCCCTACCCATCCCTTGCTCGCGCAGGATGTGACGTCCACCCTCTCTGGGACAGTTACCGACTCTTCCGGAAAAGTTGTCACGAATGCGAAAGTTTCCCTGAAGGATTTAAAAACCGGTCAGTCATCCGAAACGGTGACTGACTCAGCTGGGCACTTCAGTATTGCGAACCTTGCCGCAGGGGACTACGAAGTGTCGGCTTTATCCGAAGCAGGCACCGGCGCACCCCAGAGAGTCACTCTGACCGCTGGCAGCGCTCCAAGCCTCAACCTCTCTCTGGGGCAGCAGGAAGGCAAACTGCCAAACGCACCATCCGCTTCGAAAACCGAGCCGTCGCTGGAGGACCTGGGTTTTTCGGCAGCCGAATCACAGTCGAACGCCAGGCAGCAGGCTCTGCTGGATAAGCGCACACATATGCTGAAAATCCATCAGCGCATGGGGCTGATCACTACGATTCCGTTGGTTGCGACGGTGATTCTCGGCACGGGCGCTGGTGGCAAGAGCGAAGGCACCGCGACTCGAGATCTGCACGTTGCATTAGGTGCCGTCACGGGCGATTTGTACGGCATCACCGCCTACTATGCGATCCGCGCGCCACGAATTAAGGGTACAGAAAAGCGCGGGCCGATCCGTTTTCACGAAGCCATGGCCTGGATTCACGGCCCAGGCATGATCCTGACGCCAATTCTGGGCGCGATAGCCTTTAGCCAGAAAAATAATGGCGAGAAGGTTCACGGCATCGCCTCCGCCCACGGTCCGGTCGCAATTGTTACGGCCGGGGCATTTGGAGCAGCACTGTTGTCGGTCTCTGTGAAGTTCTGATTGATGACTTCAACGGAATGCAAGGGCGATCCCGTTCCCAACTCTTATGAATAAGAAACTACTGCCTATATTTCTTTTACTCAGCCTTTGCGCTGCTCTTGCCGCGGACAGCACCTGGACCCTGAAGCAGAGCGCGCTCACTTACCACGTCTCTCATCCCCTTCATCAAAGCGAGGGCGTTAGTCACGCCGCCCGCGGCAAGGGGATCTGCCACGATGGACAATGTGATTTCCTGATCGCCGTCCCCGTGAAATCGTTCGATTCGGGCGATAGCAACCGCGATCTGCACATGCTGCAGGTGACCAAGGGCGCGCAGTTTCCCATGGTCACGGTACGCACTCGCCTTCCTGAATCGGCGGCTGGCTCAACCACGATTAAAGCCGACCTTGAAATTCAATTTGCCGGGCAGACTGCTCATTACCAGCAGGTCCTATTCGAGGTCAAAACCGAGGGGAGCGAGAAGCACATCACGGGAACTATCCCTGCGACGCTCTCCGATTTCAAGATTGACCCTCCATCACTGCTGACGATGCCGGTGAAGAATGAAATCCCGGTGCGGGTCGACATGATCTGGAGCCAGCAGTAAGGGATAATGGGCTCGATTTCTGGATGTTCCGCCAAGTCGACGATTTTCAGAACGCTTCAGACCAACTGCTTTGCGATCTTGCAATACAGATCGACTGCCTCGTGCATCTGCTGCTTCTCGATGTACTCGCCCTCAGTATGCGCGACGTGAATCGATCCCGGACCGATCAGCAGCGGTTCTCCCCACTTTGTGAGTGACGGAATATCGGTGGTGAAGGCCGCGATCATGGTGGGCAATCCATCGACGGTTCGCAGCCGCAAAAAGGGAAGCTCCAGCGGAAACGTCACTTCGACTTGATTGCCGGCGGTCGCAAGGATCTGTTTCCTCAACTCCTCCGACGATCCGACCAGCCGGTACAAAAGATCTGCATGCGCGTAATCGGGAATTACATTGGGAGCACGTCCGCCTTCGATCAATCCGATATTCAGCGTGCACGGCCCGACCTGCGGATCAGAAGGCAATGGCATCGTACGCAACTTACCCAGCGCGGGGATCAGCTTGTCGATCGCGGATTCTCCCAGTTCCGGATAAGCGGAATGCGCCATCTTTCCCCGCGCTGTTACCTCAACCCGCAAAGTTCCTTTCGAGGCGAGCGCGATGTGATTCTCAGTCGGCTCACCGTTCACCAGAAACCGGCAACTCGCGGGTGCGTGATCGTTAGCGATTTTTGCGCCCAGGCTGTCGCGCTCCTCGCCTACCAGGAAAAGTAGGCCGACATAGATGCCCTCGTGCTGCAGACGTTCCGCCGCGGCGACCTGCGCGGCGATAATCCCCTTGGCATCGCACGAGCCGCGTCCGTAGATGCGACCCGCATCCTCCGATGAAGGAATAAACGGAGGAACGGTGTCCATGTGAGTGGATAAGACGACGGTCGGATTGGGATGTTCCGGATGAATCGCATACACGTTGAAGCGATCGCCTTCAACCGGCATTTTGCTGGTTTGATAGCCGATGCGACAGAGTTCGCCGTACAGATAATTACCGACAGCAGTTTCATTTCCGGAGATCGATTCGATATCTACCAATTGCCGTGTAAATGTGACAGCGTCCATGCGAAAAAGAATAGCAAATCGGAAGTCAGACCTCGGACCTTGGCCTTCAGCCCTCGATATTGAGGCTTCAGAGACTATCAGGCTGCGCATTCCATTCTTGCGAATCAGTTCTGCCGCCGAGAGTCCAAAGTCAGAGGTCCGACGTCAAAGGTCCAAGGTCAAAGGTCTAAGGTCTAAGGTCTAAGCTCGGTTTTGTGTAATCTGATGCTGTGATCTCCTCGAGCCAAACCATCCGTTCACTCTTCCTCAACGGTCCCGCGGGGAATCTGGAAGCGCTACTCAACGGCGGTGCGGAGAATGCAACCCATGCTGCGCTGGTCTGTCATCCGCATCCTTTGTTTGGCGGAACGCTGCACAACAAAGTGGTCTTCCACACAATGAAAGCGCTGAACAGCTTCGGGTTCCCCGTATTGCGTTTCAACTTCCGCGGAACCGGATTGAGCCAGGGGGAGCATGATCACGGCATAGGAGAAGTCGATGACGTCCGGACTGCAATCGAGTGGCTGGATCGTGAATTCCGCCTGCCGCTCATCTTCGCAGGATTTTCGTTCGGTGCGGCTGTTGGGCTTCGCGCCGCATGTCCCGACCCGCGTGTTGCGGCCTTGATTGGCGCCGGCGTTCCGGTCGCGCCCGTTGCCGCTGATACAGAAGAGCCGAGAGTCTACAGCTTCGATTTTCTGCGGGACTGCACGGCGCCCAAACTTTTCATCAGCGGAGCACGCGACCAGTTTGGTCCACGGGCGAAGCTGGAGGCCCTGGTGAGATTCGAGTCCAGGAGCCGAAGAAGTTGGTTCTCATCGAAGGCGCGGATCATTTCTTCGAAGGACGGTTGCGCGAAATGCGGCAAGCCGTTGAAGTCTGGGTGAAAGAAGCCGTCAGCTCTTAACCCTCAGTCTTCAGGCTGAGCCTGAACAACGTCATTCTGTATGCAGTGAGCTGACCTCTGACCTCTGACCCCTGGCCCCTATTTATAATTCCTCCGCATGATCGAGTCAGAACGCGAATCGAAATTCCGGCAGATGCGCGAGAAAGCGAGAGCCATCTTCTCTCAGGCATTGGCTCAGGCTTCGATCGCAAAAGGTTTTAAGCGCCATGTGAATTGCGAGCGCGGCATTCTGCGGGTGGGCGAGGACCTCTACGATCTACATTCGTATTCGCGTGTTTTGGTGATTTCGCTCGGCAAAGCCGGACATACGATGGCGGAAGCGCTGACCGCCGAAGCCGGAGCCTCGCTCGAGGGCATCGTGGCCACTTCGGTCGAGCCGCGGAGTCAGTTGCGCGGATTCCGCTACTTTTGCGGAGGACATCCGACGCCGAACGCGGAGTCGATTCAAGCCGCCACCGCAATGTTGCGAGCGGTCGAAGCGCAGCCCCCCTCTGCACTGGTCATCTTTCTTATCAGCGGTGGAGGATCGTCCATCGTCGAGAAGCCGGTTGATGACGAAATTTCGCTCAACGATCTCATCGCGACCTATCGCGCGCTGGTGCATTCGGGAGCGCCCATTGCCGAAATTAATGCGATCCGCAAGCATCTTTCTGCGGTGAAAGGCGGACGTCTGGCGCAGGCGGCTTATCCGGCGCAGCAGGTTTCACTGCTCGTCTCTGACGTGCCCGATCACACGCCGGACGCGCTGGCTTCCGGCGTGAGCATGCCCGATTCCACTTCGGTCGAGGATTGCTATCGCATTGCGGAGCGGTATGAACTGGCGCAGCAGTTTCCGGTGTCGACGCGTGAGTTGTTTGAGCGGCATGCGCTGGACGAGACTCCGAAATCTGACGATCCCATATTTCACAAGTCGCGCTGGTGGACGATCTTGTCGAACCAGAGCGCAGTGGAAGAAGCCAGCGCCGCGGCAGAACGCGCGGGTTTCATCGTGCATGTCGACAATTCCTGCGACGACTGGGACTATGAGAAAGCTTCGGATTATTTGCTGCGACGCGTGCGCGAGTTGCGGAAGCAGTTCTCGCCCGTGTGTCTGATCTCTGGAGGAGAAATCACGGTAAAGGTGACCCGCGGCGGAACGGGCGGACGGAATCAGCAGTTTGCGCTGGCTTGCGCCCAGAAGATCGCCGGCGAGGACATCACCGTGCTAAGCGCGGGAACCGACGGAATCGACGGAAGCAGTCCCGCTGCCGGAGCAGTGGTTGACGGGTCCACTGTGGATCGCGCGACAGCTCAAGGTCTGGATGTGCGCGAGGCGCTTGCCAGCTTCGATGCTTATCCGCTCTTCCACTCAATTGGGGATGCGATTGAGATCGGGCCCACGGGGAATAACCTGCGCGATCTGAGAATCCTGCTGGCTTACTAAAGAGACGATGCCTTAGAGACCGTGCTTTGCCCGCAGGCTTGAGCTCGAGCGCGTAATGCCAGGCATCCGTCAGAAAAATCTCGTTACGCCTTCTTCCAGCACGACGACGCGATCTTTGATTCCCGCGGCATTGGCCTCCTGATCGAGAAGCTGCAAAGGTTCATCCACCGGCTCGTGCGAAAGACGAAAACTGCCGTAGTGCATGGGAACCATCCAGCGTGACTTGAGATCCAGGAAGGCCTTGGTGGCGTCGGCCGGATTGGCGTGGACATTACGGAATTGCGGCGGGTTATACGCGCCGATCGGCAGCAGGGCAAGCTCGGGGGCCAGTCGGCGTCCGATTTCGCTGAAGCCGCTGAAGTAGGCGGTATCCCCGGCGTGATAGACAGAATGTTTGCCTGCCTTCAGAACAAATCCTCCGTAGCCGCGATGCGAATCTTTCAAAATGCGTGCACCCCAATGGCGCGAAGGAACGTGCGTCACCGTGAGATTGCCCAGGCGCGAGTGCTTCCACCAGTCCAGCTCGATGATTTCGGAGAATCCGAGATCAGACACCAGATCAGAAACGTGCGTCGGGATGATGATGGTTGGAGCGACGCCGCGCGTCCGAAGATTATTTTGCACAATCGAACGCAACGATGGCCGGTGCAAATGATCGAAATGCGCATGCGACACCAGCACCAGGTCAATCGGCGGTAAATCGGCAATGCGCAGGCCCGGACGGCGAAGCCGCTTCAGCACGAACAACCACCGCGCAAAGTTGGGATCGATCATCACATTCTTGCCGCCGATTTGTACAAAGAAGCTGGCGTGTCCGATGAATGTGACGCCAAGTTCGCCGTTGGTCGCCAGACGCGGCTTATACGTTTGTCCCGAGCGTGGAGTGACGGCTGAGCGGCGCACCAAACGACCGAATTGGGTGGCGCGCTTGCGAAGGGCCGGGTTGCGAAGAGTCTGTTTAATCATCCTGCTACAGAGCGCGGGAAATAAATGGGTCCGATCCCTTCGATGCTATTCCCGAATTGCTGTGGTGCGGAGTCATTATTGCGATTCTCTAGGTTTTTCACAAATCTTTAACCTGAGAGTTTAGATGAAGTCCAACCGCATCAAGCTGCCTTTTACTTTTCTTGACAGTACGCCGGTAACTGTCCATCAGATTATTAGATGCGACGAAGAGCCGAGCATGCGCATTTATATGAGTCGGCTCAAATAAAAAGCCGCCAGCGCGGTCCCGGCGGCTTGTCAGACTTCGTGCTTTTTTATTGTGCTTCAGTGTTGGTGATCCAGCGCGAACGCGGAATCTCGCGATGACCTTCATCGTCGTAGAAGAACTTCATCGGATGATCGGAGTGTGCGTTCGGGACTGGCCGATCATTGATAGAACTGAATCGCGGCGCATCATAAGCAACCGGCAAAGGATTTCGGGTCGTGTAGATGGCTTCGTTCAGAGTACTTCCCGTTGGAGGCAGTGCGCCCGCGAGCACACCGTAAGGATTGCCATTGACGTAGGACACGGCGATGTAATCCGCGAGCATCGGGCCGTTGTCCGAAACCGGTAGCCAACCCACTTTCATCGGGCCGCCGAGCTCGGTTCCCGCCCTCCAGGTTGTACCGCCATCAGCCGATGTAGTGAACCCGGCATACAACTGGCATGTACTGATATTGCAGTTGGTATTGGAATAGTAGTAGTAGACGATCGCGAGATGCGCGTTCGCGCCTGCTGTGAGAGGGTCAGCGCCGATTCCGGGCAGGAAGTGATCAACCGTGCTTGTAGTCGCGTCAATCGGAATGCGGGAAACCGCGCTCCAGGTTTTGCCGTCGGCTGACGCACTCATCACGATGTCGTTTTCCGCGCAGTTTTTGCGGAAGCGGCAATCTGACCAAACGACGTAGACGTTGCCAGCCCCGTCAATGGCCGCAGAAGGCAGGTCGAGATTGCGAATGCCGGCTGCATCCGTGTGGAAATCAATCGTCGCGATGGCTTGGCTCCTGCCCCAGCTCGCGCCGCCATTGGTCGAACTGAAAACGTCAATGCCGCCGCCCTGGAACGGGACGATCACCGTTCCGTTCGGTTGCACCACAGGTTCGCCGCCCAGACCACCGGCGTGATCCGCGGACGCGAGGCCGGGTCCCCAGGTTTGCCCTCCATCTTTCGAAACGCTCATCAAAACATCGCCGCTACCGAAGGCCTGATCCCACTCCGTATAGCAGTTTCCATAGTAGGGACTCGTCGTGGTGTTGTCGCAAACCGTCCAGTTCTTATCGTCAAGATGCGTCTTATCGATGATGATTGGATTGCTCCAGTGCAGGCCATCCGCCGAGCGACTTACGGCGACATCGCCAATGAGGCCCGAATTTTCGTTCAGACCGGCCAGCGGCAGCGTCGAGATCAGCCACACTCCATGCTTGGCGTCATACGCGACTGCGGGATCAGCGGCAGCGCCATACGTCCCATTCTTGTAGTTCACGGTGAGTCCAGGAAGAAGGCCGTAGTGCCAGGTTTTGCCGGCATCTGTGGACGTGGAGAATCCGATGTCACCGCTGCCCCATCCGATTGAGCCGGGACGCCGGGCCACATGGAACGCTGACACCATTGTGTTGCCCCAGGCAAAAATGTGAGGCTCAACTTCAGTCTTGTGATCGCTGTCAGTATTGGTGAGATTGTCAACGCTGATTCTTACGGGACTATTCTGCGCAAACGCAGGTAGGGCGAAGGCCAGCCAGAGAGCTAGTCCTGTGGAACCGGCCAGGATACGGCCTGCACTGAAGTGTGTGGTTCGAAACCAAGTCATCGAAGATTTCCTTAAGCTTGAGGAGATTTATCAGTCGCAGGGGGACGATCAACACAATCGCAGACCGAAAGCTATCCCGCGCACTATACCGCATGGCGACTGGGGTGTCGATGTGAAGAAATTTTCACAGTGCTTTGTTGAGCGATTCGGAGCGAAGCTGCGCGCTCGAAATCGAGCCGAATTTGTGGCAGATTGCTTGACCTGAATCGGGCGGGTCATATCTAATCCGAAAGCACCCTCTGTTGGCGAAGAAAAAGGAGAAGTTCGCATGCGCGTTGCATTTCTGGGGTTAGGAATCATGGGCCAGGCGATGGCGACGAATCTGGTGAAAGCCGGTCACGAAGTGACGGTCTGGAATCGCACTCCAGGAAAAATGGTCGAGGGCGCCGGCATCGCTCCGACTCCCGCGGCAGCGGCGCAAGGTGCCGAGGTCGTGTGGATGTGCGTGTCGGATACCGATGCGGTGGAAGAAGTCATCTTCGGAAAAGAGGGAGCGGAGTCGTCGCTGGCCGAAGGAGCAATTATTGCCGACTCGAGCACAATCTCGCCCACCGCTACGATGAAATTTGCGGAGCGCGTTGCGGCGAAAGGTGTGGCCTGGGTCGATGCGCCCATGACCGGGTCAAAGATCGGCGCCAGGGATGGCACTCTCGTCTTCATCGTCGGCGGAGCAGAGAAGGATATTGAGCGGCTCAAGCCACTTTTCGCGGCCATGGGCAAGAAAATCTTCTGCATGGGCGAAACTGGCAAGGGACAAGCCACCAAGCTAGCGATGAATTTGCAGATTGCCATGATCTATGAAGGATTCGCCGAGGCGCTCACCCTGGCGACGAAATTAGGTGTGGATACGCAACAACTCGTTTCGTTGATCGAAGCAACCATGGTCCGCTCGGGAGTGGTGGAGTATAAGGCGCCATTCATCCTGCAGCGGGACTTCACTCCGAACTTTCCCTTACGGCTGATGCATAAAGATATTCGGCTGACGCTCGAGGCGGCGAAAGAAGCCCGCGTGAAGCTGCCGGGCCTGGAGACGGTCGAGGAGGTTTACCAGATGGCGACCGAAGACGGGCATAAAGATCTGGACTATGCCGCCACACTCACTCTATTGGAGAAATGGGCGGGCGTGCAGGTAAAGGGCAAAGCGGCGTAGGCCTGAATTCAACCTCGAAGCGTCACCACTCCTCCTTCGTCGTTTACGCTGAAGGAGTGATATCGCGCTCGAATTTGCGATGGATGAGAAAACCGGCGAGCCACCAAAACGGCGATACCCCGTGAAATCAGCCTTGCGGCGGCCTTCCAGGGCGGCCCTGATGACCCCCCAATTACCTGCGTAATCCCCCCGGACAGGCCTTTTACACAAGTATTACAGTGACGTGCTTTGGTCTCCTGTTACGTTAAATGAAGATTCTTCTACGTCGAAGACTACGGGAACGGGGATCCTCCTTGGATATGGAACTGCAAGATTTGGAACGGGCTCAGTCTGCCAAGAATGAAGTCAACTGGATAACAGCCATCGTGATGGCGCTGTTTCATGTGGGCGCAATTGCGGCGTTGTTCTTCTTCACTTGGAAGGCGCTTTTTGTGGCGATCTTCCTCTGGTGGGTGGCGGGCAGTCTCGGCATCGGGATGGCCTATCATCGCCTCCTCACGCACCGCGGCTACAAAACTCCAAAATGGGTGGAATATTTTCTGACCATCTGTGCCACGCTGGCACTCGAGGGCGGCCCGATTTTCTGGGTCGCCACACATCGCATCCATCATCAGCATTCCGATCAGGACGGCGATCCGCATTCCCCCATTGACGGCAAATGGTGGGCGCACATGGGATGGATTCTCATGGGTAAGTCGATGCATCATGACGCGACCACGCTCGCACGGTACGTGCCCGATCTCGCCAAAGACAAGTTCCATGTATGGCTCACCAAGTATCACTACGTTCCGCAGATTATTCTCGGTGTCCTGTTGTTCGCGATCGGCGGCTTGCCGTGGCTGCTTTGGGGAATGTTCTTCCGCACCGTGTTCTTGCTGCATGCCACGTGGCTGGTGAATTCGGCAACCCACTCGTGGGGGACGCGCCGGTTCGCCACGCGCGATCTATCGACCAATAGCTGGTGGGTAGCGCTGCTTACGTTTGGTGAGGGATGGCACAATAATCACCATGCGCATCCGACATCCGCGTCGCACGGGTTCACCTGGTATGAAATCGACACGAACTGGTATTGCATCTGGATCCTGCAGAAGCTCGGTTTGGCTTGGGACATCAAGCGCGTGAAATTGGCGGATGTTGAGGCAGGCACGGTAGCAGCACCCAACGGACGTCTGATTGCACCGAATACCGCGGCTGAGTTCTGGGCCTCAGGAGACTAAGGTACGCAGGTTTTATGGGAAGAGCCTCGGCCGTCGAGCCGGGGCTTTTTTCTGTCCGGATGGACCTATATTCACACGCGGATGATCATCACTTCTGTAGCCTTGATCAGTGCGGCGGCGGTTTGCCCTTTCTTTAACTGCATCTCACGAGCAGAGGTTGCGGTGATGATCGAGGTGATCTGCTGGCCCCCGATGGAAATCTTCACTTCCGCCATCAGGCCGCTGATGCGGACCGAGTCGATGCGCCCTACCAGTTGATTGCGTCCGCTGACGCGGCGCACCACCAGCTCCCGTTCTTTTTCTGTTCTGCCCCGAGTTCTGAACAAGAGTTTGTCCACTTCGGTCTGTGGGATGCGGTGGTGGCCCCCGGCGGTTTGGATGCTGTGAATCTTTTTCCTGTAAATCCACTGTTTGATCGTGGGGAAGCTGATCCCCAGCTGTAAAGCAGCGTCCCGAAGGTGGAGCATCTCCTCGCCGCTCCCGCTGGATTTGCTGTTGCGTCGCATCGGAACGAAATCCTACCGCCAGCGCAGCGTGCGGTCAACGGCGCGAGCTCGCGGGTAGCCCGCGGTAGCGCAGAACCGGTGTGAGTTGTGTCACTTTAGACAATGAAACCGTATCTAATGTACACTTCAGGTTCTTTCGCTGAATTCTCCCAATTGGAGGAATGAATGCGTAGGGTTGCTCTCTTTTGTGCCGCACTTGTGATCTGCCTGATCTGGCTTGCGATGGGGACGTTCCCGGCGTGGGCCCAAACGGCATCGAGCACTCCCGACCCCTGCGCGAGCGGCCATGAGTTCGCCACCACCGATTGCACGCTGACCTGGCACGGCATCACGGTCTATGGCGCGTATGACGTCGGCGTCGGCTGGGTCAGTCACGGCTTACCGGAAAATGGCTATAACTACGAAGGCGCGTCTCTGGTAAACCGAAACGGCAATCAACATCGGTTCCTCGTCGCACCGAACAGCCTGTCGCAGACCGGACTGGGCATCAGGGGCAAAGAAGAGTTTCTGCCCGGCTGGTCTGTCGTATTCAATGCTTCCACTGGCATCAATCCACAGTCCGGCCTGCTCGCCAACGCCTCCAAGACTGACATCATCAACAACGGCCTTCCCCGGACCAGCTATTCGTACGCCATCGACGGCGCCCGCGCGGGTCAGCCCTTCAACGACGAAATCTATGGCGGAATATCGTCGGCGCATTTCGGCACATTGACCTTCGGCCGCCAGCGCTCTCTCGGCACCGATGCGATGCTGCGTTACGATCCGGCCGGCGGCAGCTATGCTTTTTCGTACATCGGGTACAACGGCACGATGGCTGGCGGCGGCGACACCGAAAACAGCCGTTGGGACGACGCCGTGAAGTATCGCCTCACCGTTGGCCCAGCCCATTTCGGCGCCATGTATAAATTCGCCGACGGTTCTGGCGGCTGCTACTCGGCTTCCGCAACCTGGACTGCCTCCAACTGTACGGCGCAATCGGTTCATAACAACGCCTATGGATTCGACCTCGGCGCGGACTATCGCAAGTTCTCCTTCGACATCGTGCCCCAACATTACAACCAGGCGATCAGCGTGTTGAACCCGTTACTTGGTCCTCAGAGTCCGACGCAGCCCTATCAGTCGACCACCGACAACATCAATACCAACCCCATCATCGGGGCTAATCTGATCGACCCGAACGACACCGTCTATGGCATCGTCACCGACAACTACGCAATTATGGCCGCTGCCAAATATACGTGGGAGCGATTCAAGTTTTTTGCGGGGTATGAATACATCTGGCAGAACAACCCGAAGAACCCGTTGGGCGTTGGCGCCTCGGACCAGGGCGGTTATTTCATGAGCGGGGTCGAAGACAACAATCTTGATTCCGAGAAGTTGGTCAATATCTGGTGGACGGGAGGGAAGTACGCTATCGACAGCAAAACCGACATCACATTCTCTTGGTACCAGCAGCGGCAAAACGACTTCCGGTCTCCGCCGACCTGCTCGCCCACAGCCGGTTTCCGCAGTTCCTGCGCGGGCACTCTCAACGAGGGGTCGCTCTTTGCGGATCATCACTTCACCAAGCGTTTCGACGGTTTTGCCGGGATTGCGTATTCCTGGGTGAGCGGCGGTCTGGCCATCGCCATTCCTCATAAACCCGGCGTTCCCTATAACTCCAACAACAACTTCGCTCCCACAGTCGGTGGTCGTTTCACCTTCTGAAGGATGCTTCGAAGGACATGAGCGGAGCGATCGACGGTTGTCGCGCCCGTTTGGATGGCGGGCAAGTCCGAAATCAATTGTTATAACCAGGGGGATTCCGCTCTAAACCCCTCCCCCGGGGGCAATGAGCGCAATGGAGGCGCTTCGCCAACTACATTTCGAGAAGCGCCCAACTCTTTAGCTCTGATTGACTTGCCTGTCGCACCCCGCCTACCATACTCCGACGCCATGATCGGCAAAGCCATCTCGCACTACCGCGTCGTCGAGAAGCTCGGCGGCGGGGGCATGGGCATCGTCTACAAGGCTGAAGATACTCATCTCGGACGCTTCGTGGCGCTCAAGTTCTTGCCCGACGGTGCGGCCCAGGATCCCCAGGGTCTGGAGCGTTTCCGGCGCGAGGCGCGCGCTGCCTCCGCCCTCAATCATCCGAACATTTGTACCATCTACGAAATCGACGACCAGCACGGTGACGTCTTCATCGCCATGGAATTTCTGGATGGCGTAACCCTGAAGCATCGGATTGCCGGCCGGCCGATGGAAACTGAACTGATCCTGTCGCTCGCCATTGAGATTGCGGACGCCCTCGATGCCGCCCACGCAGAAGGCATTCTCCATCGAGACATCAAGCCTGCGAACATCTTTGTCACCAAACGAGGACACGCCAAGATTCTCGATTTTGGCTTAGCGAAAATAAAAGGCGCCGACTCCGCGAGCCAGGTTCAAGCCGAGCGTACCGCTACTCTGGAAGCACAAAACCTTACCAGCCCTGGAGCCGCGCTCGGAACGGTAGCCTACATGTCTCCGGAACAGGTACGCGGCAAAGAGTTGGACCGGCGCACCGATCTATTTTCGTTTGGCGTCGTCCTTTACGAGATGGCGACTGGCGCATTGCCGTTTCGTGGGGATACTTCAGGAATAATTTTCGACGGCATCCTGAATCGGGCGCCCGTTCTCCCATTACGACTGAATCCTGATTTGCCGCCACGGCTGGAAGATCTCATCAATAAAGCGCTGGAAAAAGATGCGAATCTGCGCTGCCAGAGCGCGGCTGAGATGCGGGCAGATCTGGAACGGCTCAAGCGCGACAGCAGCTCAACCCAAGTCGCGTCCGTTGGACCCCCGGGATCGCAAAATGCCGGTAGTGCTTCCGATACCGCCGTCTTGCAGTCAGCGTTGACGTCGGGTACGAACCCGGTCCCTGCACCCAAACACCACAGTAAGTATTGGCTGGCAGTCCTCTCGCTCTTGCTCGTGGGAGTCATCGCATTATTCGCATTTCGCAATAGTCTCTGGAACAACGGCTTGGCGAAGACTGGCTTCAATAAGTTCGAGATTTCGAGCATTACATCGAGCGGCGACGTAACGATGGCCCGCATTTCGCCGGATGGACGCTATCTCGCTTACGTGGCGCAGAACAAAGGGCATTCGAGTCTTTGGGTCCGACAGGTCGCCGCTCCCAGTGCCATCCAGGTGTACCACCCACGCTGGACATAATTGGGGACCTGACCTTCACGCACGATGGCGACTTTATCTACTACTACGTCAGTGCGAGCGCTGCGCAGCATGGAATGGTTTTTCGCGTGGCATCGTTGGGCGGACCGGCACGGACGGTGATTGCCAGCGCCGACTCCGGCGTGTCTTTTGCTCCCGACGGGAATCACATGGTGTACGCATTGATTGGCAAGACTGACGAGGTCGATCTAGAAATAGCTGACGACAATGGCAGCGGCGTTCGTGCCTTAGCGTCGTATAAGCAGAGCCTGGCGGGCAACTTGTATGCGCCGGCGGTGGCCTGGTCGCCCGATGGTCGGAGCATTGCGGTTCCCAAGATTGACCCCAGCCCAGACGGCAAGTCCGCAGCCCTATATCTCGTGGACGCAGCGACTGGACAAGGGATGGCGGCTCTGGGACCGCGGTGGCGGTTCATAAATGACTACCAATGGCTGCCCGACAGCAGCGGCCTGCTGCTGGCAGCCCAGGATCAAATCGGCTCCCCGGCGCAAGTCTGGATTGTCAACCGGACGGACGGAACGCCCCGCCGGATTTCGAGTGACCTGAATGAGTATTTGTCGGTGAGCATCTCTGCCGATGGCAAGAAAATCGCCAGCGCGCAACAAAACCAGTCCACTCAAGTTTGGACTGGGCCTGCATCCACTCCCGACCGGTTGAGCCAAATCACAAACAGCCGCAAGGACATTCGCGTGGCTTTCACCCCTGACGACCGTATCGTGTACCTGAGCAATACTCCCAACGGCTGGGATCTGTTCGTAACGGATACAACTGGCGCGAATGTGCGGCAAGTAAGCTATGACGGCCAATACCGGAGCGCTCCGACTGTTTGCGAGAAGGGCACCAGTATCTATTACAGCTCCGATCAGGATGGCACGGAGCACATCTGGCGGACCGATTTGCAGAGTGGCGCTTCCCGGCGAGTAACCAGCGGATCCGGTGAACTGAGTCCCAAGTGCGCGGCATCATCCGACTGGGTTTATTACATGGGGCAGGTTCCGGGCGAAGGAACTTACGTCTTCAAGATGCAACCCAACGGAGAAAACGCAATGCGATTGAGTGATCGCGTATCGATCAGCCCGCCGTTCCTGTCATTGGACGGGCGCTGGATCGTTTTCGCGGGGCCTGACAAAAATGGCGCAATCGTCGCTACAACGATTTCAGCCGAGGATGGTTCTGTTCACGCCGTCGACTTTGTTGGCAACACCCTGGACCCGAATGTACGGACCGGCGCGTGGATGCCCGACAGCCGCCGAATTGCGATCGTTGACATTCGTACCGGGGTACCAAATCTGTGGGCGATTTCAATTTTCAAGAAAGCTCCAGACGAGCAGTTGACCCACTTTACTTCCGGCATAATTGTGTCGCTGGCCTATTCCCCGGACGGCAAGTGGCTGGCCATGATTCGAGGCACGCAGCAAAACGATGCTGTCCTGTTTAGCGCCTCGAAATAACTCCAGTCGCAGGCGTTAGCTTCTCACTTCTCTAAAGCTCCAACCTTGGGGTTGTTGTCGAAATCACCATCGCACTCGAAACCAACTCCGGCGGGTTAATGAGTGTAGTTCGCCGAACGCGGTAAAATCAGGTTGAGCCGCCATGCGTATCTCGAGCCGTCGCGGAACCATCGTCTTCTTCCTGTGCCTGGGCGTCGGCTTGGTTGCACTGGCAGTCGCGCTGAACGTGGGATGGATCATCCTGAACTGGCGCGAAGGCGTCCTGCTGTTTTTCGGCATCGTCTTTTTCGCCCTGATCATTGCCGGCATGGTGGTAAATACGATCTTCCTGGTGCGCGAGCTTCGCCGGAGCGAACAGCACGACAGTTTCATCAACGCCGTCACCCATGAATTAAAGACGCCAGTCGCGTCCATCCGCTTGCATCTGGAAACGCTGCAGAGGCGGGAGCTTCCCGAATCAAAAAAGCAGGAGTTTTACCGGGTGATGCTAAGCGATGCCGATCGTCTGACCGACACGGTAGAGCAAGTACTGCGGGCGGGACGGGCGGGCGACAAGAAGGCCGGGAAGGAGAAAGCCGACGTCGACTTCAGCAAGTTGGTTCGAGAGTGCATGGAAGCGATGCGGACGCGCTATCACCTGCAGGCCGAGGCACTGCACTATGAGGAATCGGGTGGCAACGGCATTGGGCTCCATGTGAGAGGCAGCGCCGAGGATCTACGAACTGCAGTGTCGAATGTGCTCGACAACGCGATCAAGTATTCGGGGGAACAGGTCGATGTGCGGGTGCGGCTGGAAACGTCGGACGAGAAGAAGCTCAGACTGCGCGTGCAGGATCATGGAGTGGGAATCGAGCCCGACGATCTCAAGAGAATCTTCAAGCGTTTTCATCGCCTGGCCCCGCGAGCGATGGCTCACGTAAAGGGGACTGGGCTGGGATTGTTCATCGTGAAATCGATCGCGAAGAAACATGGTGGAACCGCTTTTGCTTTGAGCGAGGGCGAGGGGCAGGGCACGACGGTCGTGATCGAGCTGCCGCAGTCGCAGGCGGAGCCGCAGGCTACGAACAGTCCGAGGCCGAAAGCATGAGTCGAGTGCTGGTCGTCGAGGACGAGGCCCATTTGGCGCAAGGCCTTCGTTTCAATCTTGAAGCGGAGGGATACGAAGCGGAAGTTGTGGGTGATGGCGAAGCCGCCACGGAAAAACTGCTGACCGGCAAAGAGCAGTTTGATCTCATCGTGCTCGATATCATGCTTCCGGGAAAAGACGGATTCGAAGTAGTGTCGGAATTGCGGGCTGCGAAGAACTATGTGCCGGTGTTAATGCTGACGGCTCGCGGGCGTCCGGAAGATGTGCTTAAGGGATTTGCGTCCGGCGCGGACGACTACCTGCCTAAGCCGTTCGATCTCTCCATCCTGCTGGCGCGGTTGCAAGGGCTTCTGCGGCGCAGTGCGTGGACGCACGGCGGGCAACCCAGCCAGCCGCAGAAAAATGGCGCCAAGGTAGGAGACTTCCAGCAGTTTTCGTTTGCGGGGAAGACGATCGATTTCGGGACCCTCGAATTAAAATCACATGGAAACACGATTCGTTTGACATTGATGGAATCGGAGTTGCTTCGCCATTTGGTGCAGAACGACGGAAAGATCGTCTCCCGAAAGCAGCTTCTGGAAGAGGTCTGGGGATTGCACGAAGACACGGATACGCGCGCGATCGATAATTTTGTGGTGCGGCTGCGGCGTTATATCGAAGATGATCCCGGACATCCGCGGCATCTGTTGACGGTGCGAGGAGTGGGCTACCGTTTTTTTGCCAATCCGGAGAAAGAATAGAACTCAATCTTCTGCGCCAAAGCTTCACGCTCGACAGAGTTCTGATAGAAGAGTTTCCCGGCGCTCGACCGCAAGTCTATCCATCCGGCGCAAGACCACTACATAGATCGGAATCGATACGGCGGCCAGGATAAGAAACAAAATGGCCGCAATCCAGAGATTCCTATAAATCCTTGCGATCGCGAAGACGGCTATGCCAACCCCTACGATCACGATCTGCATCCCGAAGCTGGCGAGCACCGTAGTCTGCGAGACATTCTGGCGCCCGAACGTGGAGAAGTCACGCTTTCTGGGAGAATAGACCGACAGCAGATTTCCAGCCGTAAAGTTCAACGGGGCGGCGAAGAGCAATCCTGCGATCGTGGCCACAGTAACTGCAAGATGCGGAGCGCCGTAGAGGTAGGTGACAGCGACCCAGGCGAAAGCCGTGGTGGCCAGAAGAACCGCCGCGTGTGTCAGATTTTTTCCCAGAACGATATGACTGAATCGAACCGGGGAACCGTAGAAGAACTGAATGCCACTGCCGTCACCGCCAAAGCTGTTGTAAACCAGGTTCGTCAGAATCAGCAGGGAATATGCCGCCGCGCCCGGAAACGCGGTGTCAGGCGTGCGGCTCATCATCCCTGAATGGCGGATTGCATTCAGCGGTCCCATGCGAATGATGGCCAGCATGAAGATTGGCATGATCAAGGTCAGAAGCATCGGTCCGCTACGAGCCAGATATCGGACTTCCTTTTCGAATACCGCCGCGACCGACTGCGAAACTCCGGGGACATCCCAACCGAGTTGAACTGGCTGCACTGCCTGTGCGATACGTCGCCCCGCAGTCTCGTTCAGATTTTCGCCGCGGAATTGTGCGCGGATGCGAAGGTGCAGCAGAGAACCGATCCCGAACGTGAGCGTGGCCAGAAAGAGCAGGGAAGTGAAGCCCACGAAGTATTTTGCATTGTCAGCTCGTGCGATGGCATCCGCCGCGAGACCCGGCGGAAATACAGACTGAGCTTGTGCGGCGATCGACAGCGACCGCAGCAGTTTGGGATGCGATCCGTGTGTGATCTGCTGCATCAGCGGACCGATCATCTGAAAGCTCAACATCGCGAGAATAAACAGAACGCCCATGATTTCGCGGGTGCGGCGTTGCGCCAGCCAGCGCTCGACCCAGGCAAAGATTGTCTGCATCAGAAGCAGGTTGAATAGTGCGAAGGTGAAAAGGGCGATCGCGGCCCATGGGAAAAGGGCGGCGCGAGCGGCCGTGACTCCGATCAGAACGCCAAACAGTCCCACTGAACCTAATGCGCTGGCCGGATCGAGAAAGCCATAAGCCAGGCGAACCAGGAAGTAAGAACGGTAGCTAAGAGGAAAGCGCAGCAACTCGGAGGAGTCCGGATTGCTGGTGAAGGCGGTTGCCATCACCGGGAAGATCTGCCAGAAAAAAAAGATCATCCACAGCGGGATGGCGAGGAAGGCCGAGTTTCCGTTCGTGACGAAATACCAGGAAATTCCCGCTGTAGCGAAAAATCCGCCCAAGCCGCCAACGGCGAAGGCCGAGGTGACGAAAATCCGGGAGACCAGTTCCATCTTCCCGCGGCGGCTGCGCAGTCCATTGACGAACATGCGCCAGCGCAAGTCGGCTATGGCAGCGAGTTGACCCGGGATGACCTTCGTGCTTTCCATTTCGGGAGAGTCTCAATTCTTACACATCGCAAATCGTTGGTGCAGACCTTTGCAAAGACAGTCATAACAAACACTTACGTCTCTGCAATCGATCACCCTGGTACGGGCGCGTTGCCTCTTCTCCTCACAGTGACCGGGATCACGATAGGTGGTGGGAACAGTCACTGGGTTTATCGGCGTCGCGTGAAAAGCTAGATGTGTTTGTGAGGGGACGTGGTTATGTCGGTACCGGAACAAATGCCGCTGTGGGAGAGAATGACGCACCCGCTGGCGAACGTGTTGGAAATTGCTTTTGGGTGTCACCACAGAAAGCTGAGCCGGGTGTTCACGGAACACGGCCACAGCTACAAGGTGTGTTGTGAATGCGGCGCGACGTTTCGTTACTCGCTGGATTCGATGTCGATTACGCATCGCAGGAAGTTGTTTCCCATGCTGCGACGGCTGCGAGTGGAAGGCAGACGGCGAAGGCTCCTGCGAAAAATTGGAAAATCTTAGAAATTGAGAGTAGCGCTCGCTCAAGCGCTATAGTTCCTCATCCTAACCAAGATAATTCCTGCTCGTTGCGGCGCATGCCGCCGACGATACGCAGAAAGATTTCCTCCAAAGTTAGTTTCTCAGCGCTAGCCAAAACGTCGCCATCCAACGCGTTCGGCGTCTCGGCCTGCACGCCTGCGCGGAGTTCTTCGAGGGATCCCTGGGCCACCAGACGTCCTTGATGAATGATCGCAACGTGACTGCACAGCCGCTCGACGATCTCCAGCACATGGGACGTTAAGAAAATCGTAGCGCCGCGCGCGATCATTCCTTGCAGCATTGACTTCAGCGTTCCTGCGGCGATGGCGTCGACGCCTTCGAACGGTTCATCCAGAAAAAGAATCTTGGGACCATGGATCACAGCCGCGGCCATTGCCAGCTTCTTCTGCATGCCGTGGGAGTAATCCGTTACCAGCTTCTTCGGTTGATCGGCGAGCTGCATGAACTCGAGCAGTTCCGCAGCGCGCTTCGCTGCCGTCTGACGGTCGAGGCCGTACATGCGTCCGGCAAAGCTGAGGAATTCCGCTCCGGTGAGTCGGCCAAACAGAGCCATACCTTCGGGCACAACGCCGATCTGGCGTTTCACCTCCACGGGATGAGTTTCAAGATTTAGCCCGAGGATCTCGATCTGTCCGGAGCTCGGTGCCAGCAGGCCGGTGAGCATCTTGATGGTCGTGGATTTGCCCGCGCCGTTGGGGCCGAGGAAGCCGAAGAACTGTCCGGGGGCGACACGCAGGTTGACGTCCTCAACGGCGACCAGGTCGCCGAAGCGGCGCGACAGCCCTTGCGTCGAGATGCTGGGAGCTCCGTCCATGCAGAAGTGAATCTAGAAAGCTGAATCTAGCAGGCTGAATCTAGAAAGAGTGAATCTAGCACAACGGCAGGATAGATGCGGGCGCAAAAAGATTGGGGAGAGAGGGCGGAAGGGAGGAAAAGAAAAGAAAGAGGAAAGGAGGGGGAGGAAGAGGAGAGGAGAAGGGGAGAAAGAGAGGGGGGGGGAGAGGAGAGGAAGGGAGGAGGAAGGAAGAAGGAAGAGGGAGGAGGGAGGAGGGGGGAAGGGAGAGAGGAGGGAAGAGGATAGGAAGATAAGGTGAGGGAGGTAGGGTATAAGGGGAAAAGGGAGGAGAAGATAAGGAAAGTAAGAGGGGGGGGGTCACCGGAAGCGCGTGGTGCGCCAGAGCGCGATGCCTCCGGCGGCAAGGAGCGCCAGCATCGCCACGCTCAGGGCAACGGCCCAGGTCATGCTAATTTCCATGCGAGGCAGGCGCGAGATCGAAGCGAGGACGAGGAAAAGAGCAGTCGTGCCGAGGATCAGCAGCCAGTCGATGATTGACCTGCCGTGCGAGGACGCGCCGTACGATTTGCCTTCCATGCCGGCGCGGACGTATTCGTGCTCTACTCCGTAACGCTCGCCTTCGCGATGCGCGGCGTCGCGCCACGAGGAATGTTCGCGCTCGGTTGCCGATGAGAGCGCGATGGCAACCGCGCCTGCGGCCATCAGGAGCGATCCGCCTCCGACTTGCGCATAGACCGTGCGAGTTCCTCCGTGCAGTTCGTGGAAGACCAGAATTCCCCAAAGAAGTCCCCAGAGTTGGTTGGTGTTGGAAAGCGGAATGCCACGGCTGATGCCAACATACTTCGTTGCGTATTGTTGGAAGAGATCTCCAAGCACCCAGACGAAGCCGCCGAGCATGAGCCAGAAAAGAACGGGACGGGCGCTCACCAGTTCGGTCCACAGTGAGGCAGAGCCGCGATATCCCAGAGCGAGCAGCACCATCGTGACCAGCTCACCAACGGTGAAGAACGTGATGAACGACAGAGGGTTCATGCCGGTGAGATACGCTTTGCGATAAGGGATGTACATTGTTCCCCACAGAATGCCGGCGCCGAGCGCAGCCAGAATTCCCATGGTCGCCTTGCCGGGCGCGGCTTGATGGGACGACGCGATCGCCAGCAGCGTCGCGCCCGCGAACATGCAGAGCGCGCCTCCGATGACGCCGAGCCAGCGCTTCCATCCCGCATAATGCAGCTCGTTGAAGAGAAGATATCCCCAGAAAATGCCCAGCAGGCTGTTCGTGTTCCACAGGGGAAATGCAATGCTGAGGCCGACGTTGCGAATGGCATAAATGGTGAGCGTGTTGGCGACAGCCCACATGCATCCGGCGAGGATGGCCCAGACGATCAGGTGTGGCGCCTGGCGAATGTCAGCGTGAAGATGCGCGGTACCGCGGATAAACGCGGGCACGCTCCAGCGGGCGAGGAAGACGCCGCAAACCATGATCAGCGAAACGGTGATCGGTGAGATTTCGGCGTTGACGAGTTTGATGGGAGCTTCGGCGCCGCCGAGCCAGGCTCCGGCAGCGAATCCGCAAAAGATGCCGAGCGCCTGCAGGCTGCGAAGGCGAGTCGGATGAGGAGCGCTTTGAACGGATGTTTGCGTTGGCTTCGACTCGAGTTGGTGTGAAGTTCAACGAAGTCTATCCAGAAGCGCGAGTCCGCCGAGAAGAACGCACAGCGGAATCCAGAAGTGGACGTCGGTGGCGATGGCGCGAAGAAGGTTTCGGGGAGGACGGTCCGTCGATTCGGGCAATAGTGCGACCTCGAACTTAGATCTTAATCTGGATTTGTAATCTGGAGTGCCATCTTAGGGACAGATTGATGGAGAGTCAACGCGGGTGACGGTACATTTGTATGTGATGTTGAGATGTACAAACTCCGAGGTGTGGTGATTTCTGGACACATCATCCCTAGGGAAGCCTCAGAGCAACTCATCGCAACTCAACTCAATGTGCGCCCGGTCGGCGTACCTTTGTTCTCCAGGGCGCGCGGGGGCATGGAGTGGAGATGGGGGCGTGGGGCGATTGGTCAATGAGCGCAATGGCCTGTTAACAGAACTTATGCGCAACCATTGTCCTCGTGACAAAGAAAAGCCGCCCATACATCGGGCGGTTTAGGCTTCCGATTCAAGCTCTGCGTGGAGCTATTCAACGTGGAAGGCGACGTTGCTGGATAGCGTGCCGGTGGGCGTTGTGACTTCGATGGGACCTGTGGCCGTTCCGCTCGGCACAGTGGCCTTAATCAGCGTGCTTGAGACTACGGTAAAACTTGCCGGAATGCCGTTGAAGCTGACCTCCGTACTTCCCGTCAGATTGTTTCCTAAAATGCCGATCACCTGCCCGGCCTTGCCGAAACTGGGGTACGGTTGCACGAAGGGACTGAGGCCCATGGAAACGCTGAATATCGTGCCGCAGCCTCCCGAACAATCCTGAGAGCTGCCACCAATACTCGTCACTCCGTAGAAAACCCCGTTCGTAGCTTGAAGCAGTCCCGCCTCTTGGAGTGGCGCCGTCCGTGCAGTCGAAATTCTGCGGGCAAAAATCGTAGAGCGTCGTCAGATTGCCAGTCGTTGTGATTTCGAAAACTGTCCCGAAAGGATTCCCGCCCAGTCCAGCGGTTGTTCCATAAAGGTTTCCGTCCGTGCCCTGTATCAGTTCCGATTGCGGCTCGGCTCCGTCGGAGCAGTTCGCTTTCGAACAGAAACTATACAAACGTGTGAATTGTCCTGCAGGCGTAAGCTTGAATACATAGCCAAAGCGATTGCTCCCGCCCAAGTACGACGTTCCGTAGAGGTTGCCGTCCGCGCCTTGCATGACCCCGTTCGCAATGTTGTCAGGGTTTTCGGGCCCAGGAAAATTGTGCACCACGGTCTCTAAACCCGAGGGCGTGAGTTGAAAGATCGAGCCACCATCAGTCTCCCCGCCCAGCGGCGCCGTCCCGTAGAACTTGCCGTTCGTGGCCAGGGCCAGGGTTCCCGCAGGTTCTGCGCCATCCGCACACGCCGTTCGACTGCAGAAGCTATACAGAACGGCGAAATTACCCGTCGGGCTGATCCTATATGCCGTCCCTGAGAACGTCGAGCCCCCGCCAATGGTTGTGCCGTAAAAATTCCCATCGGTTCCCAAATGTCAATCCCGACAACGGCTGGGCACCATCTGGGCAGTCCGTCTGCGAGCAAAAGCTGTGGAGCGTGGTCAGCTTGCCCTGCGGCGTGATTTCAAACACCGTCCCACGGTTGTCGTTGGCTCCCCCCGAGAAGGTTGTTCCATAGAAGTTTCCATTGGTGCCGAGCACCAGACCTGCGAAGGGCTCCGTGCCGTCAGCACAATTGTTTTTTGAGCAAAAGTTGTAGAGCGTAGTCACCGTTCCACTCGGAGTAACTTTGAAGACGGTTCCGCAGCCGAAAGGGGAGCACAAAGGATCGTTGAGAGTGGTTCCTCCAGACTGCGTTGTTCCATAGAAATTCCCATCCGGGCCCTGAATGAGAGGCGCGACAGGCGATCGGCCGAGGTATAAATTGAACGAAGCGATCGTGGTGAACGTTTGAGCGTGCGACGTCGCCGCCATCGCGCAAAGTACGGCGACAACCCCTGCGATCTTCAGACATCGAATCCCGGTCATACCGTCTCCTCTTGACATTTTGAGTATGGAACAGTTTCGGGCCCCACAAAGGCAGTAATTATGTTTGCATAGCTCACGCGGGTCAAGTGCGCAGATTCTTGCATGTACAAGGGAAACTAGCTGCCTCCGTGCGTCTTGGACTGCTGGCATGGTGAGGCTTTCGCCGAAGAGCGCTCAAGTGTCGCAACATCCCCATTACACTCAAAATCCACGAGATGAGTTGAGATCGAGATCAGCCGCTCTGACGGCTTCTCTCGGGATGATCTGTCCTGAAATCACCACCCCTCGGAGTGCGTACATCTCAACATCACATACACATATACGCGTCAACGCGGGTGAGGACGAGCGTCACTTTAAGAAATCCACAGCGTCGTGTGACATCTGACCTTGCGCACAGCCTTCAGACTCGCGCGATCATTGGCGAGGCCGAAGCGGCGCTCTGATCAACTGTTTCCCGGTTGGAACTCTGAACTTTCGGAGCCTAAGTTCTTTGAAACCAAGATTTTGCCCGCAAGTGATTGAGGCTCATAGATTACTTTTCAATTTCCCTCTAACTTGATGATTCCACAAGGGCACCCGGGGGGGGGGTACCTCCACAAGGTACGCGCGATCCCATTTCGGGAATGCTCTTCGAAAAATTTTCAATCAGAAAATTTCTTTATTGCCGGAAGTGTCCCCGCAGTGCCTAAAGGCGACATTGATTCTGGATTAATTAGGCACCGCTGAAGCGGTGCCCTGATACGAAGCAATACTGGAGCGCGCAAAACGTGAACGAGATGAGCGTATTTGGACGTTCAATTTCCATACGCCAGGTAGAACACGTGCTGCAAGTTTCCGATGGCGAAGCCCGCCATGCCGCTGTTGTAGCTGGCCTGGCCCGCGCCGCCGGTCAGGTCCTGGTATGACCAGGTCGTTCCGTTGAAGTACAGCTGGTAGACCTCGTTGTTCGGTTGGTAGTACGCGTGGAACTGATTGTTGGGCTTGGTGGCGAAGGCGACGATGCCGCCAAAGTATGGATCGGCGGGAGCGCCGATCGAGCTGGTCAGATCCAGGTCCTTCCAGTGACCGCTCTTGTAGGTGTACTGGTGAATGTGGGTGTCATCGGTTACGGCATAGATTTCCCCCTGATTGAGAACCGGGAACGCGGCGACGCCGCTGCTCAAATTGATAGGAGTGCGGGCTCCGCCCACCAGGTACGTGATATCAAAGTAGACCCAGTTGGAATTGTTGTAGTTGATGTCGAGCAGATCCAGATTGTTCGAATAGGCGCCATAGCCCGGACAAATCACATGTTGCAAATTCCCCACTGCGGCGCCAGCGGCCCATTGCGTGTAGCAATAAGCACCGGTGATGGCCGTGAGATCCTGATAGCTCCATGAGTTGCCGTTGAAATACAGCTGGTACTCGTGAAGGCTGTTTGCGTCCTGATAGTAGACGTGGAACTGATTGTTGGGCTTGGTGGCAAAGGCCACGAGCGGAGCGGCACTCGCCGTGTTACCGCCAACCAGCGCGGTCAGGTCCTGATCGGTCCAATCGGCATTGTTGTAGTCGAGTTCATGAACGTGGCTATCGGTCGATACATAGAAAACATATTGCAGGTTGCCGATCGCGAATCCTGCGATTCCGTAGGGTTGGGCGGCAGGCCCGCCGGTGAAGGAGGTCAAGTCGTTATCGGTCCAGCTGGTGTTGTTGTAGAAGAGCTGGTGCACGTGAGAGTTCTTATCGACGAAATATACGTGCAGCTGCTGGTTGGGAGTGGTGTAGAAGGCAGCGATGGCCCCGAAGGGAACCGCAATACCGCCGCCGGTCAGGGCGGTCAGATCCTGATCGACCCAGTTCGAATTGTTGTAGTAGAGGCGGTGGACATGCTCGGCGGAAGCGACGTCCGCAAACAAAGTCAAAATCATACAAACCGCAAGAACCTTTCCGGCTTGGAGAACAACAGATTTGGCAAGCGAAGCAGACGACGATGGGCCGAGGATGCGCAACATAGATATCTCCTTAAAGTGATTCGAAACGAAGGTCGGGATCCCAGTGAAGCCCCAGAAAGTGGAGGGATTGTACACCGGTTTCCGGCCCGGGAAGACAAAAAGGTTTTGCACAGCGGGAGAGGGGCGGATGCGTTTGGATGAATGGCGTCTGACGGCTTCTTTTTATGCCCCTAAGTCGAGGAGAACACGGAACTTCTCCATTGCGGAATTGAGCCGGATAAATTTGTTAGAAATCTCAAGGCCCAATGACTACCTTATCTGTGCGAGGGCCTGAAGCCATACCGGTCGAGGAAGCGAGCCAGGATTCGCTGTACGCAGAGGCGGCGGAAGCCTTCGGTTCGTCGCTTGTCCGGCTAGCGCGGGCTTACGAGCTCGATTCGGACGCTCGACGCGACCTTATTCAGGAAATTCATCTCAATCTTTGGCGCAGCTTCGCGTCCTTTGACCAGCGCTGTTCGCTAAGAACATGGACTTACCGCATCGCCCACAATGTGGCCACCGGGCACGTGATGCGGCAGCGGCGCCTACGCGACAGGCTGGTGAGCGTCGAGAACATCGACACCATGCCCGGCAGCGAGGAACTTGAGCTTGCCGCCAGCCAGACGCAGGCACTTGATCGCCTCTCGACACTGATCCAACGACTGAAGCCGCTCGATCGCCAGATCATTGTCTCGTATCTCGAGGGCCTGGATGCGGTTTCGATCAGCGAAATCACCGGGTTGTCGCCTGGGAACATCGCCATGAAAGTTCACCGGATCAAGAACATCCTGAGGCGATGGTTCAAAGAAGAAGGATTCCATGCCGAATAAAGCTCCCGTCGATCCGCAGAACATCTGGCAACAACAAGCCACGGAGGTTTTCACTATGTCCGCCGATCAGCTACGCCATAAGGTTTTGCAAGACCGGAACATAGCCCGTGTCAAAGCGGCGTATTCGACAATTCTCGGAGTCATTCTTTTTGTTCTATTCGCGCGGGCGTTTGCCATTGGCCATGACGTCGTGCCGCGGATCGGCTGGGGCGTGCTCAGTCTCTGGTGCATCTATTATGCGTACCAATCGTCGAAAGGGATAGGGCGGGGGCAAATCACGGCGGACGCAACACTGCGCACTACCGTTGAGTCTTACAGAAGCCGACTGGAGAAGCGGCGCGATTATATCCGCCATATCTGGCGCAAGGCCGGCCTGCCGTTTTGCTTCCTAGGTATGGCGATAGTTCTAGCACCGGCCCTGATCAACTCGTTTGAGGACCCGAAGCTGCTGCTGAAAGCGGCGCCAGTGCTGGTGCTTTTCGTAGTGTGGCTCGCCGTGTTTCTTCCGTCGCGGAAACGACAGCAGCGAAAACTGCAACAGGAGATTGACCAGTTACTCGCTTTCGAAAGGGAAAACCGGTTGTGAACAGGATTGCTCCAGCCCAGAGAGGAGGATGATTCTCAAGGGCTGGTACGACTCTTGCCTAGCTTTGCTTTCTTGTGCCGTTCTATTTCCCGCCACTTCTAGCGGGTGATTGCCGGTTCGGGCGCTGCCTTGTTCGGCATGTACTCCTTTACATTGGCGGCGGTTGAGAGTAAAGCTCGTCGGCCTGCGAGACTGGTGGCGAGGCTCTGGATCTCGTCCATGGCGCCCGAGAGTGGCAGAGGCACCTGTCCGCCGTTGAGGACGGACCGGCAGAGCGCCATCATGATCTCAAAGCCCTCGTAGGCACTGTCGAAGTTGCAAGGATGGACTTTGTGATCGTCGTCGAGCCAATCGGCAATGTCCCGAATGTACGGAGGCATGTCGTTCTCATAATTCATGCAACCAGGACCGGAAGAGGCGCCGGCCTTGGTGACGGCGCGCCATCCGCCGCCCGTGAGGACTTCGGCGAATCCGTCGGTGCCTTGGGCGCCGATGCGGCACTTGCGCCACCAGTAGTCGACTTCCGGAACATCGGGAGCTCCGGCGCCGCACTCAACAATGCCGCGCACGCTATTGCTGAACTGGATGAACCCCCCGATGTAATCGGGTGAAGGATGAAGGTCGTAGAACTTGCTGGCTCCGGCGGCCTGTCCCATGACCCACTCGGCTTTTCCGTCGCCGTTGTACCAGCGCATGTAGTCGATGAGATGCGACAGCATGTGCATCATCCATCCGGAGGCGGTGCCGTAAACCGTGTGGACGCGGCCGAGCGCACCACTGGCGATAATTTCCTTCACCTTGCGGTAGTGCTCGCCGTAACGATGCTGGTGACTGACGACCGCTTTTACACCCGCGGCAGCCAGGAGATTCTTCACTTCCATGCCTTCGCGGCTGTTGAGAGCGACCGGCTTCTCGAAGGCGATCAGGCGCGCGCCGGATTCGATGCCGACACGAATCATTTCGGTGCGCAGCTTGGGAAGCGTGCAGAAGCAGAAGACGTCGGGCTTGACGGTGGAGGCGACCTGGAAGGCATCGGTTCCGGAGCTACCGCCGAACTTGGCAGCGGCCGCCTGGAGGCGAGTCTTGTCGACATCGCAGACGCCGACGACTTCGAAGCGTCCGTTGGATTGAAAGGCGAGGGCATGGTGCATTCCACGCTTACCCATGCCCACGACTACGACACGATATTTGTCGGTCATTTCACCCTCTTGTCCCAGTCGAGGATGTGATCGATGGTGTAGTCGACCTCATCTTCGGTGAGTTCCGGGAACATGGGCAGCGAGATGCAGCAGGCTGCATTGCGTTCGGAATTGGAAACTGGTCCGGCGATGCGAGCCGGCTTGCCCCAGGGATAGCCTTCCTGCTGATGAATGGCGATGGGATAGTGGCACTTGGCGTCGATCCCCTCTGCGTTCAGAAGATCGAGCAAGGCGTCGCGATGCTTGGGAAGCTTGGTCTCGATCACATAGAGGTGATAGACGTGGCGATAGCCAGGAGTTTCGTAAGGGAGGGTAATGTGCGCGGCTTTGGCGAGGCCTGTGCTATAACGCGCGGCCCATTTCCGGCGGAGATCGCTCCAGTCGTGTGTATGTTTCAACTTGGCGCTGAGCACTCCGGCGTGCAGATCGTCGAGACGGCTGTTGTATCCGGGGATGTGGCAGGAGCGCTTCTCGGAGCCGTGATTGCGGAGTTTGCGAACGATGCGATCGACCTCAGAATTGTTGGTGACGACTGCGCCACCGTCGCCGAATGTGCCGAGATTTTTCTGAATGATGAAGCTGACGGTGGCGGCGTCGCTGAGTTCTGCGATGCGGAAACCGTCGCCATGAGCACCAATAGCCTGCGCATTGTCTTCGATGACGAGCAGGTGATGCTTGTCGGCGATCTTGCGAATCGCCTTCATGTCGGCGCATTGGCCATAAAGATGAACGGGCACGATTGCCTTGGTGCGGGGAGAGATGGCGGCTTCGATCTTCTTGGGATCGATGCAGTTTGTGCGCGGATCGGAGTCCACGAATACAACGGTGGCGCCAGTGATCCAGATAGCTTCCGCGGTAGCGAAGAATGTGTTGGTGGTGGTGATGCACTCGTCGCCCGGCCCTATGCCGAGCGCCATAAACGTGAGCCAGAGTGCGTCGGTGCCATTGCCGACGCCGATGGCATATTTGGTTTGGTGGAAGTCGGCGAGTTCCTTTTCAAACTTCTTGAGCATCGGGCCCAGCACATACTGGCCGCTCTCCAGAACCTGGTGGATGTTGGCATCGATCTCAGCTTTGATGTTGTGGTACTGGCGAACGTGTCCATAGAAACCGACATTCAACTTGGTTGCGAGCATAGGAATTCCTCCGCTGTAACGATTCGGCCCGGTAAGAAGAGCCATTTCTGAGTTGAGGCTTTTTCGAAGCCGACAATAATTCCGTGCGAATGCTATCGAGGGATGTGAACGGGTGCCATGATTTCGGTCACGCGGGAATGTGATCGCGGATGCCTGTTGAAACTATGCTGATTTATCCCGCTGTAGAGGCTTCATTTGAGGAGCATCAACACTGCAGGCTGCAAACCTCCGGAAAGTCTTGAAACCTCTAGTGATTGTGGCGAAGACGCTGTCACGCCAACATGGATGAATGAAGTTTCGATCACTATGTTTTCTTCTCCCCCTTGCCCTCGTAGCCCCGTGTATGGGGTCGGGTGTCGTCATGATCAAAACCAGCGTGGTACCAAATGGCATTGTGAAAGATTCCTATTACAGTGTGATAACGGCCAGCGGCGGTTGCACTCCGTATAAATGGAAGGTTGCTTCAGGAGAGCTGCCCACCGGCGTCACGATGAAAACCTCGTCGCAGACGACGTCGGTGACTCTATCGGGGACGCCAACGAAGGCAGGAATGTATTCGTTTACCGTCTCGGTAACGGGCTGTGGCGGACACGAAGGAACTGCTGCCTACAAGATGGGTATCCAAGCCGCGCCCGACCATGTTGTTGATCTGAACTGGGAGGCATCGACTACCAAGGACGTTGTAGGTTACAACGTATACCGCGGTCCGGATGGAAAATCGTGGAACAGAATCAACGTTAGCCCTACCGCGTCGACAGCCTACAGCGATTCTACGGTGGCGGATAGCAGCACCTACTACTACGCCACTACTGCAGTAGATGTGAAGGGCGACGAAAGCGGGAAATCGAACGTCATAAAGACGGCCATTCCTTAATCGCGATAACACAAAACGAGAAAGGCGCCCGGCTTTCGCCCGAGGCGCCTTAGTGGCAGAACTGCAGCAGTTTAGAACAGATTCCAGAGGAACTGGTTGTAGACCTCGTGGTGGAATTGGACCTCGGGGGCTTTGACAATGGTTCCCAACGCCCGGGAACAACGGTCGGCGGAGGCTTCTTTGAGCTCGGCGTAGCGTCCCTTGACGTCGTCGCCGAGCAGAGTTGTTGTCCAGGAAGCCTTTTTGAAATCCTCGAGAGCGGTGTAGATATTGTCGGGGAGAAAGCGCTGCGCCTGGCGCAGGTTCTTGATTTTTGCGGTTTCACCATCGAGCCCGCTCTTGAAGATCGAGTACAAAACCAGATAAGGATTGGCGTCGGGAGCAACCGAGCGGACTTCGACCCGCATGCTCTTCTCATTGCCAATGGGGATACGGATCATCGAGCCTCGGTCGACGGCGGAGGCTTTGATCTGGTTGGGCGCCTCGAAGTGCGGATCGAGGCGGCGATAGGCATTCACGCTGGGATTCAGCAACAGGCAAATATCATTGCCGTGGGTCAGAATGCGGTCGACGAAAGCCCATCCCATCTTGCTAAGTTTTTCTTCGCCTTTTGCATCCCAGAACAGATTCTTACCGTTCTCGCTGATGGAAACGTTGGTGTGCATGCCGCTGCCGTTTACGCCGACGACCGGCTTAGGCAGGAACGAGGCGGTCAGGCCCATATTGGTGGCGACCTGGCGGCAGATCAGTTTGTAGAGCTGAATCTGGTCCGCGGCCGAAACGACTTCACCATAGCCGTAGTTGATTTCGAATTGCGAGGGTGCGACTTCCGGATGGTCCTTTTCATTCTGGAAGCCCATGGAGCGCTGCACTTCGGCTGTGGTGTCGATGAAGGTGCGGAGTGCGTCCCCGGGGAGGGAATGGTAATAGCCGCCGGTGTTGACGTACTCGAACTTGCCGGTCTCGTGATAGTGACGTTCGGCGTCTGATCCTTTGAAGAGGAAGCCTTCAATTTCATTGGCCGCATTGAGGGTATATTTTTTCTTCTGGAAGAGTTCGTTGGCGTATCCTTTCAGGACGCCGCGGATGTCGCCCGAATAAGAGGTGCCGCCTTTGTCGATGACTTCGCCGAAAACCAGGACTTTGCCGGATCCGAATACGTCGGCAGGCGCCCAGTAAAACGATCCCCAGTCAATGCCCAGGCGAAGATCGCTCTCGCGCTGTGCGGTGAAGCCGCGGATCGAGGAACCGTCGAAGGTCAAGTTGTCCCAGCTCTTGAGCAGGAACTTCTTGTCATAGTCGAGCATGTGCAGGCGACCTTCGAGATCGCTGAAGAGGACGGTGACGGCCTTGATGCGTTTCTCGTCGCTAAGATACTTGGTGCGCTCTTCGCGGATCTTGTCAGGGGCCGTGCGATTCCTGCGCTGCTCCTTTGCCTTGAGGTTGAGTTCTTCGAGTTCGTCGTAGGACAGTGCCAGGAAATTGCGCAGTTCAGTGGGCATGGATATCGACCAGTCTCCTTCGAATGTTAGTGCAAGATTTTTGCAAAACTACAACACGAATCACGGGAAGTTGAAATGGCTGGTTTCAACACTGAGCTTGGAACTCGGAAGGATAGCGCGTGGAGGATGATCGAGCCAATCGAAAAAGCTGATGTGAGGCATAAAAGGGATTTATTTGGACGTCATTTCGAGAGCTCGATTTTGAATCTTGCCAGCATGCGTTGCAGACGCTGGTTATGAGGGTCGGTTTTCAACGCAGCCTCGGAACGCTCGATTGCTTGTGCGTATTGCCCTTGGGCCGCGTACGCCTCTGCGATCAGCAATTCCACTTGGGCCTCTTGCTGGGCTTTCGACGCAGGCGATTTGGTCAGAAGCATCAGGGCTTCGGCCGAGTGCCCAGCTTCGAGCAGCTTTCTCGCGGTCTGAGCCCGTTTGTCAGGGGATGCCTCTTTTGATTTGACCGTGTCCTCGTAGTCAGCAAGAGCTACCCGTTCATCCTGTGTGCTGACCCATTTGTGGAATGTGGGATCGTGCCCCAGGATTGCATAGTTACCATCGCCGATTTCTGATTCTATCCAAGCGCTGTTTTGAGAGAAGGCGACGCTAAGGTATTGCAAAGCCAGCGTCGGCTCTGCGATGTCGACAGCCACGCGTGCCGCCTGCAGCCAAATTCGCTGCCAGTTCGACGCGCGCGCCACCGCGCTGATCAACAGGGCCTGTGCGACGTCCAGCCGTCCATCCCTTGCGGCTCGGCGCGCCTGCGCAACTTGCGCGCGCGCGAGTTGCATGTTCAATAGAGCGCGCAAATCAGATACGGGATCAGCCGAGTGATCAACGCGCAGATCGATATCGACAGGCCACCCTTCGCTGGTCTTCACCAGTAGAGCGGCCGATTCACGTCCGGTGGTCTGTCCTCCGGCGCGATCTCCCGCAGTTAATGCGGCCATGAGCTTCTCCGCCAACGCTCCAGGAGCGCTGAGGAACGCCTGCTCCATTGCGTCAACGACCTGTATTCCGGCCAGACTGTTTCCTTGAATAGAGTATCCGGGGCCAGAACGAGTTCCAGCCCAGCCCGCCTTCTGAGCTTCCTCTCCGGTATGGACGGCGGTTCGACCGTCCAAGCTTACAAGTGCTACCTGTCGGGCCTCTGGGCCTTGACCTTCGAAATTGCCGTCCTCAGCTAAGAGACGTCGAAGAACATCAGCGGGACTCATGCCTTGTTCCGTCAGGGCCAGTCCACGAGGCCCATAGTTCGGGTTGGTTTCAAACTGCGAGACTAACGCGCCGACTCCAGCTTGCGCATAAGGCACGCTGGCTCCTACGGCGAGGTTGTTGGTTTGAACGGCGACACCGCACTCGCGGGTCTTTGAGTCACAGGCGATGATGGAGTAAGTCGCCTGTGCAGAACGAGCGCAGAACAGGAGAGTCGCACAAAGACAAATGAGTTGCTTGCAGGGAGCGAAAGTAGACATGTGCTAGTTGGACGATTGGCGCCAGAAATCGAAAGCTCAAGCTGAGCAGCAAAGCGAGAGCCCGGCTGCTGCGCGGATAATGGCATGCCCTCGAGGTGCGACGTTATTGAGCCACCGGCACGACAAGGGACGACGAGGACGCCCATTGATGCAAAGGATGCTGGCGGCCGCAATCGAGGCACCGCGTAGCGGGGAACTGAGTGCGGCAGGCGGGACAGGCCGCTGCGGTTTCGAAAGTGTCGAAGGTTTGGCCGCACTGATTGCATTTCCAGTAGGCGCCAAGCGGAGGGGCGGAATTGCAGGTGGGACAGGAATATCCGGCGCGCCGGGGCAGTTTGGACATGCGCAACAGAACGCGAGCGTGTTGAAATCCGGCCCAGCAGTTCCACAGAACGAAGACAGCGATGGCTCCGATCCACAATGATCCGCGGACCACGGCGAGAGCGATGAACCCGAATACTCCGATCAGGCCAAGGATGGTAGCGACCATCAGACTGCGGGCCCGGCCCATCACGAACCAGAGCAGAGATCGGAGAATTTGGCCACCATCCAGCGGGTAGATGGGCAGGATGTTAAAAACCAGCAATGCGAAATCGATATAGAAGATGGTCTGCAGCAGGAGGAAAAGGTCGTGTTGGCTGGCTGGCAGACCGGCGACACGGCTGGCTCTGACTACAATCCAGAGAATCGGGAGCAGTGCGACATTGACCAAGGGGCCGGCGGCGATGCTCCAAAGAGTGGCGCCGGGGCGTGGGGGAGGGTCGACATAAGCGACTCCACCCATGGGCCAAAGCACGATGCGGTTGGCGAAGCCTCCGACCTGGCGACAGGCCAGGGCATGGCCGAACTCGTGGATGGTCACGATCAGAAACAGCGCCAGATATTCGGCAATGTTCCAGCCAACTGAGGAGTACGTTCCAAGTCCGCCTCGGATTTCATAAATCGCGATCAGGAACCAGGACCAATGCAGAAAGACATCGATACCGGAATAACTGAAGAGGCGGATGGAACCCTGGCGGCCGGGCATGAGCGAAGTCTAATTCATTCTGCAGGACTTGCGGGAGATTCCAAAGGACTGGCTGCGTCCGAGGTAACGGCGCAATGGACGAGGATCATTGCCGATGGGCAGATGCGCCGGCGGCCAATTCGCGGAGGGTCGTGAGAAATCCGGCAGCGGTATGGGGATCGTGGAGGGCGTCAAGGGCGATGGTCGCGGAAAACTGCGGGGATTCGGGGCGGAAGCGGACCTGAAGGACGTCCTGCTGCCGAACGGTCATCAGAGTGTTGAGTTCCGGCGTGGAATCCTCTTTCCAATGGGTGCGAGTGGTGAGGACGATGGGACCGGGTTCGTAGAGATCCCACTGCCGCTCTGCCCGCTTTCGGTCGATGACTCCGCGGCTGTGGGCGCACCAGCGGTGACGCACGACGTCGAGCCGGAATGCAGGTGAGCCGTCAAGATCGGCCTCGAAAGTCAGCGTCTCTTTCTGCTTATTCACACGGCTAAGGATCCAGTGAACGGGAAAAGCTCTGGGGCGGAACTTGAGGGTGACGCGAGCGTTTTCGAAACTACGGGAGGGGAATTGGAGAGAGGCGTAGAGGCGGAAACTGTTCAGCCAGCGGAATTCGGTGATGCGCCCTTTGCCGGCGCAGGCAGACTGAACCCAACGGAGGGCCTCGGCCCCCCGGCGGCGGTTGTACGCCATAAAGAGGATGTACCACCCCCCAAGAGCCACAACTGCGCAGACAACGTCGATGACAAGAAGGCGTCCCACGGCGTCTTCGCCTATTCCTCTGATGCCGATGGTACGTCCGAGGTTGCGGACAGGCAAGGGGGCAAAGGACTCCAACGCGGAATTTTTTCTGAGGATGGCGGGGCCGGACTGTGGAAAAAGTGGATTATGGAAAAGGAGAGGAGAGCGGCTTCCGTTTTAGTGGAGGCTGAAGGCAGATATGAGTCAGAACGCTTCATTGGAAGCCGACTACAATAGCGGCGTGACCACTGAAATTCGCGATTTCAGGCCGGAGGATTTTGAGGTTCTCTGGCGCATGGATCAGGAGTGCTTTCCGCCGGGAATCTCTTACTCCAAGCGGGAATTGGGGGCTTATTTGCAGGAGCGAGGAGTATTCACCCTGGTGGCGACAGACAAGGGTTCGGGTGATACGCAGGGTTTTATCGTCGTTCAAACGGGGAGCACCGGACACGTGATTACGATCGATGTTGGTCCGAAAGCGCGACGCTCCGGGGTGGGATCGTTGCTGATCAAGGCTGCGGAAGAACGATTGCGAGCAAGTGGAGCCCACGCCGTGGGCCTTGAGACGGCAGTGGATAACGTTGCGGCATTGTCATTCTACAAGCGTCACGGTTATAGCGTGGTCCGTGCCTGGCCACGCTACTACTCGAATGGTGTGGACGCGCTGGTGCTGAAAAAGCAGTTGAGGGATGTCAGGCGAGCACAGGGATAGCGGTTCATGATCTAACCATTCGTAAGGACGAGACTTTCGTGCCCTTCTGAGTGCGATGCGCCTGTGCCGGCGTGGCAGAATGAGCGGAATCAGTTCGTATCCTTCTCCTCCTCGAGGTACCTCATGATTCCCTACAAGAACAAGACATTGCTTTGTTTTGCAGCGCTAGCCGCGACCCTGTGCACGGTGAGCTGCGGCGTAAGTTCGAAGCAAAGTGCGGGCAATCCGTTCGTACCGGCTGCCCGTCAAGAAACGTTGGCCGGACCGAGCGACCCCGCAACTCCTGACGCAGGGGCTACTTTCAAAGGATGCTGGTACAAGACTGGCGGACTTTGGTATCAAGCGGTGAAGATTTCGGTAAAGAATCCGGGAACGTATCCTTTCTACGCGAATCTCTATTACGGCTCGACGTGCAGCAAGTGGGCGGACGATTTCGGCAATGGGGAACTCATTCAATTTGGCGACTACGGATACACATTCTGGTTCGATCATTTTCCGGATAAAAAGAATATGTCGGCAATATGGCAGGTGGGCAAGGACAAATCCGCCTGCATTGTTTACGAGACGTCTCCGCAATGCTAGGCGGCGGACTGGGACGAATCTTGCGAATTCCACGCGCTCCGACTACTTTCTTAAGACATGAAAGTTGCCATTCAAGGAGAGCGTGGTTCCTTTAGCCACGAAGCAGCCGAGAGAATGCTTCCGCGATGTAAGGTTGTGCCGTGCATGCGGTCGGCGGAGGTGTTCGACCGAGTCGAGGCCGGATCGGTTTCTGCCGCGGTGATCCCAATCGAGAACACGCTGGCGGGAACTGTGGCCGAACATGCGGATCTGTTGGTCACGCGAAACGTCTTTATCCAGGCGGAGTATCTGCTGCGAATCGTGCACAACGTCATTGCGCGGCCCGGGGTGAAGCTGAGTGCGTTGCGGCGGGTATTGTCGCATCCGGTAGCGCTGGAGCAGTGCCGCGATTTCTTTCGACATCATCCGAAGATCGAGGCGGTGCCGTTTTATGACACGGCAGGCAGCGTGAAGCATGTGATCGCGGAGAAGTTGAATGATGCGGGGGGAATTGCAGGGCGGCAGGCAGCGCGGGAGTATTCCGGCAAGATTCTGCAGGCGGGCATTGAAGATGACAAACGCAACTTCACGCGATTTTTTCTGATTCGGAAATTGCCGGGAGATCAAAGAAAGAACGAAAGGTTGGAGTATCGACGGCTGATTCCGCGCGGGGCCAACAAAACATCGATTGCTTTTCAGGTAAAGAATGTTCCGGGGGCGCTGTTCAAATCCCTGAGCGTGTTTGCACTAAGGGATATCAGCCTGAGCAAAATTGAGTCGCGGCCGATGCGGGGGCGTCCGTGGGAGTACGTTTTCTATGTGGATTTTCTGCGCGGGGACGATGAGGCGGCGCGCAACGCTTTGCGGCATTTGGGGGAAGTTGCGGACTTCGTGAAGGTTTTAGGTTTATACCGGGCGGTTTAAATCCCAGAAATCGTTCCGTCATCGTGGGCGAAGAAGAACGCAGCCACGCGGGACAAATCTCAGTTGGAAAACGAAGGTTGCAGTCTGTGGTCACAAAGAGTTGTGACCGGGTATACAGGATCGTCTGCATAGAATCTCTAAACTTCTACCCTGCGGATCAGGTATCTCTGCTGATCACACCGTTACACTTTGGAGGTGTCATGCGCTTTTCGAAGATGCTGGGCATTGCTCTCGTATTATTGTCGGCAGTCGCGATTGCTTCACAAAACAAGATGGGTATCCATGACGTCAGCAAGGTGACATTCGATACTGCGATACACATCGGTTCCACGGTGCTGCCCGCGGGCAGCTATGTCGTTCGACACACGATGGAGGGCGAGGAACACGTGATGGCTTTCGAACTTGTCGGCCACAAGCAAGTGTTCAAGGTGAAATGTACACTGGCTCCGCTCGCACATAAGGCGCCGAAAGATGAAAGTGTGATTGAAACGACCTCTACGAACGAGAAAATCCTGCGAGAGTTGACTTTCAGCGGAGACACGGCGAAGCACGTCTTTTAATTCGTACTCTCGCTTTTTCGGAAAGTAATGAGAAAGTCGTTTGGCCTCCGGAAATTGGCGCGGAGGTCAGGGGATAAACCTACCTTTATTTCTACCAAGACCGGGTGATCTGAAATTAAGACTTGCGTGAGGGCATCCTGCGCGTTAGCCTCTGCACCTTAGACACATCACCGCTGGCGCAACAGCGGAATAGAATGCAAGACTCGCGGGAAGGGTATGGCGCGGTCTGAAACTTTTCCGGGAAGAGTATCATCTAAACTTGAGCGAGTTACACTCAAGGAGAATCATGAGCCAGCAGACGCCAGTAGAGCGCGCTCCTAAGACTAAGGAAACAAACGAGCAGAAATCATTGCCGGTATTGCCGGTCCGGGACACGGTATTGTTCCCGCATGCTGTTTTGCCCCTTACGGTAGGGCGTGAAAGTTCAGTTCAGCTAATTAATTCATTAGGGGAAGACAAGACCATTATTGTCGCCGCGCAGCGCGAAGCACGGGTCGACGCCCCCCAACCAACCGACCTGTACACGGTGGGCACTTCGGCCGTGGTTCACAAAGTGGTAAAGATGCCCAACCAGAGCCTGTTTGTGTTCGCAGAAGGCCTGGAACGCGTGAAATTGGGCGAGTTCACGCAATTGACGCCGTTTATGAGCGCGACGTACTCCGCTCTTCCAGAGGGAGCAACGCCCATTGCGACCTCACAGATCGAGGCGCTGCAGCGAAACGTATTGACGCTGTTCCAGCAGATCGTGGCGGGATCGCCGACGTTGTCGGACGAATTGTCGACGGTCGCGATGAATATCGACGAACCGGGACGGCTGGTGGATTTCATAGCTTCGTCCCTGCCATCGTTATCGACTCCAGACAAGCAGGACACGCTGGAGACTCTCGATATCCACGTGCGGCTGGAGAAGATCAACCAGCACCTCGCCAAGGAACTCGAAGTCCAGCAACTGCGAAACAAGATCCAGAGCGAAGTACAGGATCGTGTGCAGCAGACGCAGCGTGAGTACTACCTGCGCGAGCAGATGAAGGCGATCCAGAAGGAATTGGGTGAACAGGACGAAGGCCAGCGTGACGTCGAAGATTTAAAGAAGAAGATCGAAGAAGCGGGCATGCCCGACGAAGTGAAGAAAGAAGCCTTGAAAGAACTGGGCCGGCTGTCACGGATGTCGCCCATGGCTGCCGATTATTCACTGACGCGGAATTACATTGAATGGCTGGCCGTGCTGCCTTGGGCAAAGACGTCGGGTCAGGAGATTGAGATTCCCAAAGCGAAAGAGATTCTGGATGCGGATCACTACGATTTGGAGAAGGTGAAAGATCGTATTCTCGACTATCTTTCCGTGCGACGCTTAAAGCCCAACATGAAGGGTCCGATTCTGTGCTTCGTTGGACCTCCGGGCGTGGGCAAGACTTCGCTGGGAAAGTCGATTGCGCGGGCATTGGGCCGGAAATTTGTGCGGCTTTCGCTGGGCGGTGTGCACGATGAGGCGGAGATTCGCGGCCATCGCCGAACGTACATCGGAGCGTTACCCGGACAGATCATTCAAGGTATTCGGCGGGCGGAGACGAAAGATCCTGTATTCATGCTCGACGAGATCGATAAGGTGGGGCGCGATTTTCGCGGGGATCCGGCTTCAGCGTTACTTGAGGCGCTTGATCCGGAGCAGAACTCGAGTTTCCGGGATAACTATCTCGACGTGACGTTCGATCTGTCGAAGGTGCTGTTTATTACGACGGCGAACATGCTTGATCCGATTGCCGAGCCATTGCGCGATCGCATGGAGATCATCGAACTGCAGGGCTACACGGAAGAGGAGAAGGTGCACATTGCATTCAAGTATCTTATTCCGCGGCAGATCGACGAAAACGGAATCACGGTTGAGCAGATCGAATTTCCGGAAGAGGCGGTACGGTACGTGATCCGGCATTACACGCGGGAAGCGGGCGTGCGCAGCCTGGAGCGAACGATTGGAACGATTTGCCGGAAGCAGGCTCGGCGCCTGGCAGAGGGGAAGACCGAGAAACTGGTCGTGAGCAAAGAGGTGATCCAGGAATTTCTGGGTGGGATCAAGATCCGCAGCGAAGGCGAAATTGCCGAGCGCACGGAGAGGCCCGGCGTTGCGGTTGGGCTGGCCTGGACTCCATCGGGCGGCGACGTACTCTTTGTGGAAGCCAATGCCATGAAGGGTAAGGGCGGATTCACCATGACGGGCCAGATCGGGCAAGTCATGCAGGAGTCGATGCAGGCGGCGCTGACATGGGTGCGATCGAATGCGGATCGTTTGGGAGTGCCGGAGGATTTCTTCGCCAGCCACGACATCCACATACACGTGCCGGCAGGTGCGATTCCGAAGGACGGACCGTCGGCGGGCGTGACCATGGCAACGGCTTTGGTTTCACTCTTGAGCAAGCATCGAATCACTCCTTTGATCGCGATGACTGGCGAAATTACGCTGAGTGGAAATGTGCTTCCGGTCGGCGGAATTAAGGAGAAAGTGCTGGCTGCGAAACGGGCGGGAGTTCGAGACGTTATTCTCCCCGCAGAAAACAAGATGAACGTCGAGGAAGATCTGACGCCAGAGCAACTCGAAAATTTGAAGGTGCATTACGTGAAGACGATCGAAGAGGCTCTGCGCGTGTCGTTGCCGGAGGTGGCGCAGAGTCCCGCTGCGAAGATGATCCCGGCCGCACCACCGAAGGATCCGAAGCAGGAGTACGGTCCGGCGGAGCCGATCAAAGAGCCGGAACCGGTGCATGACCGGGTCCTGACCTAGCGTAAGAAGTTCAGTAGAAGGGAACTGCCAGTCTCGAACAGGGGCTGGCATTTTCTTTTGGAATCGACTTGAGGGCCGTTTCGGGGCGGACTGTGAACTACGGCATACGTTCAGATTGTGCGGTGCTTCACGATAAACTAAAGGACCATGCGCGTGCGCGTGCTATTTTTCGGGATGGTGAAGGAACTGGCGGGGAAGTCCGCGGAAGAAGTGAATCTGCGGGACGGCGCGTCGGTTCGAGATGTCCTTCAGCATTACGAAGAGCGGCTGCCGCAATTCGCCGGCCTTCGGTCGTCGCTTGCCTTAGCGGTAAACCAGCAATATGCGAGTCCTGATACGGTCTTAAAGCCGGATGATGAGATTGCCGTTTTGCCTCCGGTGAGCGGAGGCGCTGAGAGCGATGCGCCGATGATAAATCTGATCCGCGAGCGCATTGTGCCTCATGAGATCGTTGCCCGGCTGGAGCGGGCGGAGGACGGGGCTATCGTCATCTTCGACGGAATCGTACGAAATAACAGTCGAGACCGACGCACGCTCTATCTGGATTACGAGTCGTACGAGAGCATGGCGATGGAGAAATTGCGAGGGCTTGCGGCCGAGGCCCGTCAACGATTCGCCATCCGCAATGTCGCGATCGTGCATAGGCTGGGGCGGATTGAAATAGGCGAAAGCAGCGTGCTGATTGCGGTCTTTTCCGCCCACCGAGCGGCCGCGTTTGACGCCTGCCGCTGGTTGATTGATACGCTGAAAAGGACGGTCCCGATATGGAAGAAGGAACACTTTGCGGATGGCGCTGTGTGGGCCGACGGCGAACCTTTTCCGGAGGAAATTCCTCGGGCCAACTCCTAGGGACAGGCAGCCCAGCCGCAGGCGTCGCATCTAAGTGAACGGCGCCCGGACGGTATAATTCCGTCGCCCGTCATATTCATGAGAAAACCCGCCAAGAGCCTGCATCTGGCAATCCTAGTGACGTTGGTCTGCGGTGCATGGGCGCAGCAGGCCGCACCAGGGAATCCGGCACAGGCGCAAACCCAGGGCCAGCGCCCGTCCGAGCCCTCTACGACCCTGAAGGTGGACGTCAATCTGGTCAACGTGTTTGTGACGGTGACGGACCGAGAATGGTGCTCCGATTGGTGGGTTAACGAAAGGCAATTTCATCCTGAAGGAAGACGACCGCGAACAGGAGATCAAGGTCTTCGACAAGGAATCAGCGTTGCCTCTGTCGATTGCACTGGAGATCGATACCAGTCTGAGCACGCGCCATGATCTTCCGCTCGAACAGTCGTCGGCGAAGCGGTTCGCGCACGAGATTCTTCGGCCCATCGACGGGCTGTCTGTCTATGCTTTCAGTGAAGTTGTGAACCAGATGACGCCGGGTTATACAGCGGACTTGAAGCGAATTGACGAGAGCATCGATCACATGCGCCTGGGAGCGGCGACAGCTCTTTATGACGCGATTTTTCTGGCGTCGCGAGCATTGGATCATCGCAAAGGGCGCAAGGTCATTGTATTGATCACAGACGGCGGCGACACGATCAGCAAAGTGGATTACAAGGAAGCGGTGCGGGCCTCGATCGAGGCGGAAGCGATTGTGTATTCGATCATCGTGGTTCCGATTGAGAGCAGCGCAGGGCGTGAAACGGGCGGAGAGCACGCGCTGATTCAGCTCTCGGAAGATACGGGCGGGAAGTATTACTACGCGACCTCGATTTCTCAGCTTGACGAGGCGTTTCATAAGATCAGCGATGAACTCAGGACGCAATATTTGCTGGCGTATTACCCATCGCAGCGAACATCGTTTTCGGAGTTTCGGCGGATTGAAGTGAAGGTGGTGGGGGTGCCGGGGGCGGCAGACTACGGGGTGCGGCATCGTACCGGATACTACAGCGTGAAGTCAGAATTTTAGCTCCAAACCGGGCGGCGAGAGGTGCGGGAGCGAAAGTTGTTATAACTTAGATCAGAGCCAACCACTACAATCGAAAGTTTGCATTAGCAGAGTGAAGTTGCAGGTCCGCTGTGCGAGCGGTGTTTTCGCGTTTGTGAAGCGTGAATATGGCTCGAAGCTTGGATTCTCTAGGACGGGGGACGGTAGATGCGGCACTTTTCTTCATCGCAATGGCGGGTTTCGCTATTGACGTTGTTATGGTTCTTGACCGTGGGAGTGGCAGTTCACGTTGTTGCGCAGTCAACGGGTACGGGCAACATTCAGGGAACGGTGACCGATCAAGCGGGTGCGGTGAAGGCCGGCGCCAAGATCACGTTTACAAACGAGGCCACTGGCGCAACGTCTCAGGTCATGAGTTCTTCGGCGGGAGTATATTCGTCGGGTCCGATCCAGCCGGGGAATTACACAGTTCGAGTCGAAGTAAAGGGATTCAAGACCACGGAACTCACCATTCCAGCTGTTATCGGGGTGGCATCGAACGGCAACGTAACGCTGCAACCTGGTGCGGAAAGTGAGGTCATCAAGTCTCAGGTTACAGAGGTAGCTGTGAATTCAGTGCAGGCCACAGTGCAAGGTGTTCTACGCGGAAACCAGATTGATACCCTTCCCGTCAACGGCCGTAGCCTTTCCGATCTTGCCCAGCTCGAACCCGGAGTTCAGTTTCAGGATGGCAGCACGGTCGACCCGAGCAAAAACGGCTTTTCCGCAATTTCGTTTGAAGGCAGGTTTGGGCGCAACTCGCGCACCGCAGTAGACGGCGTTGACATCTCGGATGAAACGGTGGGTGCGACAACGCAAAACGTCCCGACCAGTGCAATTCGGGAGTTCAATCTTTCCCAGTCGACGCTTGATCTACCGACCGGTCTAACCTCGTCGGGAGCTGTAAACATATCAACTCTATCCGGCGGCAACGCATTGCATGGCGAGGGCTTCGGGTTATTCCGCGGCAACGAGATCGCGGCAGCATTACCGGGCATTAAGGCACCGTCTTTCCATCGCGAACAATTCGGGGGCCGCGCCGGCGGGGCCATCACTAAAGACAAATTATTCTGGTTCCTCGATGCAGAGCGCAGCACACAAGACCTTATGGGGGCTGAGCCGTTTAGTCCGCCGTTTAACGGGCTGAACACAACGCTGACCCAACCGTTTCGCGAATTTCAGACGGACGGCAAGCTGGATTGGATTTCTCCACAACACGGGCACGCGTTTTATCGTTTTCTCTTCGATCAGAATAGCCAGGTGCGCCCTTACGGGGCGGCCAGTTCGCTGCAGGCGTTCAAGAATGAGAGTCACGCGCCCTCGCACACGTTTGGATACGACTTTAACCGGGGGAGTTATACGCACAGTCTCCGGTTTGAATATTTGAGATTCAGCAATGGAATCGCTGACAGCACCGCCAGCCTTGGTGCGGGCGCCGACAATCCGATTCCCGGGCTCGGAATCAACATTGGGGCAGGGGTTGCGGGGCGCTGCTCGCTGAGCGAAGGTGGTGCGTACTGTGCGGGGCCGAGTGATTTCGCTCCACGGACTATGTTTCAGTCCGATCTTCAGCTCAAATATGACGGCAGCCGGGTGTGGGGCACTCACATCGTGCGGTTTGGGGCGATGATCAATCGCATCCATGGCGGCGGTTCGTCGGCATTTTTAACCTATCCTCAAGTTGGTACCACGAGCGTTTGTCTGCCCTCATCCACGCCGAGTAATTGCGTCACAAGCACAAATCCGACCGCCTACACGGTAGAGTCTGCCTTCCTGGGAAACGGAATTGGCTACTCGACTTCCTCCTCGGCGTTCGGCCTGCCCGGAGGCGGTCTTGGTCCGGACAATCGCTTCGAGGGATACATTGGCGATATCTGGAAAGTGAAACAACGGTTGACCCTCACGTATGGATTGCGCTATGTGCGTGACACCGGGCGCGTGGACAATGGTCTGGGCGCCGAGCCGACTCTTAACCTCTGGGAGCCGGGTCTAGGTGCACAGGTACGCAATCCCAACACCAACTTCGCGCCACAGTTCGGATTCGTGTGGGATGCAAACGGAAATGGCAAGACGGTGGTTCGAGGAGGAGCAGGACTTTTCTATGAGAATTCGATTTTTAATAATGCCCGATTTGACAGCCCGGCTCGGTTGAAGAATGGGATTTTCTCCTACACTCCGGAGGTTTGTTCTTCGGGTGTACCCAGCGCGTTCAAGTGGCCCACGAATCCCGGCGCGGTTGGAGCGGCGGTGGCTGGTGGAGCGGGAGTCGTCGTGGGCGCAGACGCGGTTCAGCCTACGTTTTGTGGTGGGACGATATCGGGCGTAGCGAACCAGGTCCTGGCGCTCAGCAATGCCTTCCGGGCGGCATCTGCAGGCAATCTGGCAGGGCAGTCGAATCCGAACTACGTCGGGAATTCCCTGAATGTCTCGAATGCGAATGGGTTTGACGTATTCGATCCGAACTACCGGACGCCGCGCTCGTGGCAGATGAATCTGGGATTCCAGCATGAAATTCGGCCCGGCACGGTGATCAGCGTCGATTACATTCGAAATATCGGAGAGCACTATCTTCTGGGTGTGGACAGGAACCATAGTGGAGCAGCGCGATCGTATAACCTGTCGAACGCGCTGGCGGCGCGAGACGCGGCTCAATTGGCCAACGGTTGCCCGGCGGGAATCGATCAAGCCAACTGCATGGTATTGAAACTGGGGCAGCCGGGCGCACAGGCCGCTTATTCGTCCGCAGGACTTGACTCGAACATTGCGGTAACCGGCGGAGCGCCGTGCAGCTATTGCGCTTTTCCTGGAGTAACTCCGAACGGCCAAAACCAGGCGGGCAATGGCGCGGGGAATGGTGCCTTGGGTGCGCTGGACATGCTGGAACCGATCGGGCGGTCGGTATACGACGGATTTCAGCTGAGGCTGGTGCAGAGCGTGAAGCATCCTTATCGCTACGTGAAGAACGCTGATTTTCAACTGGCTTACTCGTATTCGAAATTTGTGAGCCAGGTGCAGGATCAGGACTTCATCAATCTGGCCACGAACAACGACAATCCTCTGCAGTTCACCGGACCGAACGGCTTGGACCGCAAGAACCAAGTCTCATTCGCGGGAACCTTCGAACTTCCTTTTCTGACTCGTCTCAGCGTCATCGGGCACTTCTACAGTCCACTTCCACAGAATCTGCAGCTACCGGAACTGACGAACGGCGGAGAAATCTTTGCGACGGACTGGCTGGGATCGGGACTGGGATCAGGAGCGCCGCCGGAACCGGTGCCGGGAACGCAGATTGGACAATTCATGCGCAAGACCGATGCCACCACGCTGCACAACGTAATCAGTGACTACAACACGCATTTTGCGGGTACGCTGACTCCTGCCGGTCACTGCCTGGTAGGGGATGGGCAATGTCCGGGGTCAGGGCCGGTTCAGGTGATGAGTACGGCTGACATGAGTTCGCTGGGATGGGTGATGCCGCAGATCGCGCCCTCAACCCCCGATGCGCAGAACTTTACCTGGCTCAAGACGTTAGATCTGAAAGCAGCATGGCCCATCAAAATTCGAGAGAGAGTGACGGTGGAACCGAGCGCCAGCATTTTCAACGTCTTCAATTTTGCGAATTCATTTCTGGCAGGGAACCTGCCGCAGGCGTCGTTGCTGCCGGGCGGCCCGAACGAGACGCTGGCTCCGAATGCTGTGGGTGGCGTGACCGGGGCGAGTCTTATGCCGTTTCGGGCGAGTTTCCAGTCGGGAACCTACGGGTTGGCCGCACCGCGTCAGATCGAGTTCGGGCTCAGAGTCAGTTTCTGATAGCGGGTAAATTCCACGGGCTGCCAGTTTAGTGGACTGATGGCGTTTTCTTTTTTGCCGCCGACCGCAACCCTCCCGACGACGAGATCGGCTAAGGATTTAATTCGCTGCGCAAGCGCTTAGATAATTTTTCGATCTGCTTCAGCTTTAAGATGACGTCCTTGGGAAGCATGCCCTTCCGTACGCTGATTACATCGGCTGGAATCGTCTGGGCCGTTCGAGCCAGGTCGTCGGCTTCCTGTTGCATTCGCTGGAAGTCGAGGTTCAGACGCACGGTCATCTGTGGTGGGGGCGTGGCACTACCGGGATCGAGCGGGGGTGGAGGCGGGGACATCTTCGGTTGCTGGGCCACGACGGCAATGGTGAACAGCAGGGTGATGCAAAGGACAACATACCTGTACACAGCAAGCCTCCTGGGGAAACGGAAAATTGCCAGTCATTGTACTCCGGGTTTGCTGGCAGCTTCAGCGTGACTTCGTAGATGAGGTGGGTGGTGCGATGATTGCGAGCGCCGGTGCGTGCCGAGTCACAGCAATTGTGTACAATGCCTGCATGTCCTTCCGCCCTCCGCACGGGAGTCCGAATGCAAAACGCGGGCGGACGCCGCCGCCAGAAGATACCTTCGAAGAGGCAGCGTTCCTGAAGATGTTGGGCGAGAAACAGAAACTGGTTTCTGTGAAGCTGATGGACGGTCAGGTCGTCGAGGGATGGATTGAGTATTACGACAAAGGCATGCTGCGTCTGACGCGCCAGGGCGCTCCGAATCTTTTCATCTTCAAACACGAAATCATGTATATCGCTGAGGACGGCGGCAAGAAGAAATAGGGCTTCGGTTCTCGGCTTCCGGAAGATCATCTCGGCGAAACATCTCATTCGAACGGAAAACAAAAGCGAATCATTCATGCCAACGAGCGCAGATCACAGCTTTCTTCCCGTGATGTCAGCGATTGCGCGCGAGGCGGGTGGCTTGTTGATGGATTATTTTCACCAGGGCCTCAAGATTGAATATAAGGGTGATGCCGATCTGGTGACCGCGGCGGATCGCGCGTCCGAGGCACTGATTCGCGAGCGGATCAAGAGTTCGTTTCCTTCGCATGACGTTCTGGGTGAAGAACAAGGATTGAACGATCAGGGGAGCGACTATCGCTGGTATGTCGATCCGCTGGATGGCACGACGAATTTCGCGCATGGATATCCGGTTTTCTGCGTGTCCATGGCGCTGGAGCATCGTGCGGGCGCTGCGACGCGGCGAGTCGCGGGAGTTGTTTACGATCCGACACGCGACGAGATGTTTACGGCGGAGCAGGGCAAGGGCGCGCAACTCAACGGCAAGCCCGTCCACGTATCGAAATTCGGGCAGCTGAAAGAATGCCTGGTTGCGACGGGATTTCCCAGCCACAAGCGGCATAAAAATCCGAACATTTTTTTCTACCACCAGATCACTTTGCGCACGCATGGCGTGCGCCGAGCCGGATCGGCCGCGCTCGATCTATGTAATGTGGCGTCCGGACGCTTTGACGGCTTCTGGGAATTCAACCTGAACCCATGGGATACGGCTGCGGGCGCGTTGATTGTCGAAGAAGCTGGGGGCAAGGTGAGCAGGTTTGATGGTTCGCCATTTCAAATTGACAGCCGTGAGACGCTGGCCTCCAACGGTCTGGTGCATGACGCGCTTGTACAGGAGTTCCAGGAGATATTTGCAGGGCGCGGGCTGGATCCCCTGCCCGATCCCCGAGCCTACCAGCGTTAACCTCCGGAAGGTCCGGCAGACTTCCGCGGCGTTACAATGAAGCATGTGGGGACGCCGCTTCTGCTGTGGCGTCAATTTCAAGAAGGCTTCAGGTTAACCGTGATTAACTCACTTCTGGAACGCAAGATCGAAAAGCGGCCGGACAAAGTCCGTCTGCAAGGACGCATTCTATTTCTCACCGAAGATCCCGAACTTATCAAGCGGCAGCTGGCAGGTGAGGACTTGCCTTGGGATACGAAAAATCCCGCCAATAATCCGAAGCTGCGCGATGACATTTCGACCGATGAGATCACTCCCGCGCATTACTGCTTCTACTTCGACGAGACGCTGGGGGAGATTCCTTATCTGGGGCTGAAGTGCGGAAACGTGACGCCGATCGGACGCAGCGACGTGAAGCGCAGCGGATTTGTGTGTGCGGTGAGCGGCAAGCGGCGTGGGAAAGGTTCGAGCCGCGAACAGTCTCCTTATGCGGAAATGTGCGCCGGGATCCGGGTGGTCATCGCGGAGAATATCGAGCGCATTTACAAACAGAATTGCCAGAACCTGGGGCTGCTGACCTCGACAAACTTTTCATTGATCGATCGCATTCGCGGCGGGGAAGAGATTGCACTCAGTGAATTCACTGCCGGGGAAGATGAGATCACGCGGCAGGTAATCGAATATGGCGGCCTGTTCCCGTTCAACGTGGCAAGAATGCAGGGAAAAGTATTTCTGCCGCCGATAGAGTCGGCGGGCGGGAGCGCCCGCGCCACACGAGCGATGACTTTGGCCGAGAAAATCTTCGCGCGTCATATGATCAACGAGAAAGGGGAAGTGGGAGTATCGGCGGTAAAGCCCGGCGACACTGGATTTGCGCGTGCGGACCTGCGTTTCAGCCATGAATATGTGACTCCGATGGCGGCGATTTTCTTCGAGCACTATGTGGGCAAGGACGCGAAGGTCAACGATCCATCGACGATTCTTTTCTTCCGCGACCACCTGACGTTTCTCGATGAAGTGATATCCGAGGAGAAGAAAAAGCTCGGACTGCTCGATCTGGCGACCCAACTCAAATTAAAGCAACAGGATTTCGCGAAGAAGCAGGGAATCCGGTTGCATGGCGAACTGACGGACCGCAAGGGGTCAGAGGGCATCTGCCATTCAATCGTTCTCGAGAGCTATGCGCTACCCGGTCAGTTGAATATCGGCTCGGACTCGCACACTCCGCATGTGGGCGCGATTGGCTGCGTAGCGTTTGGGATCGGCACGACGGACGTATTTAATTCGTGGATCACGAAAGATGTTCGGGTGAGAGTGCCGGAGTCGGTGAAGATCATCATTCGCGGAAAGAAGCACCCGAATGTAACGGCGAAAGATTTCATCCTGAAGATTCTCAGCCTCGACTATGTACGCAGCGGGAAGGCGCTGGCCAAGGTGATGGAGTATGCGGGCGAGGCGATCGAAGACCTGAGCGTCGACGAGCGCGCAACCATGACGAACATGGCCGCAGAGATCGGCGGTTTTACGGGGATTGTGGCGCCGGACAGAAAGGCTGTCGAGTTTCTCGTGGAGCGGCGCGGCATGGATCGCAAGAAGGCGGAGGCGATGATCGAGGGACTCTACAGCGATCCGGGAGCGCAGTATGCGCATGTGATCGAACTCGATGCTGCGGAGATTACGCCGATGGTGGCGACCCCGGGTGATCCCGGGAACGGGAAGTACGTCCGCGAACTCAATACGCCGGTTCCGGTTGAGATCGCGTACGGCGGCACTTGCACCGCTGGCAAGAACGAAGACATGGATATGTACGCGATGGTTCTCGCTGACGCCTTGAAGCAGGGAAAGCGGGTTGCCGAGTCCACCAAGTTTTACATCCAGTTTGGGTCGCAGGAGACGCGAGAGTATTGCATGCGGCGCGGGTATTTGGATGTTTTCCAGAGGGCTGGAGCACACGTGATCGAGCCCAGTTGCGGGGCCTGCATCAACGCCGGACCGGGGGTTTCAACACGTCCTGAGCAGGTGGTAATCAGCGCGCAAAATCGTAACTTTCCGGGCCGCAGCGGGCCGGGGCAGATGTATCTGGCCTCGCCACTCACGGTGGCTGCCAGCGCGGTAGCGGGATATATCGTGGAATACGAGCCGAGCGAGAAGAGGGAACTGGTGGGGGCGTAGCGTGTCGGTATTTCTCTCTGGGGCGGAACTGACCTGTGCGCGGACTACATACACGCCGCAGACGGGTATGTTGCCCGGCGATTTTCTACTCGGCGGTAGCGGCGCGTTTTCGTTTGAGCTCGCCAAGGGGTGGAAACGAACTGGGAGCGACCGATGTCCGCTCCTCGGGCTGGGTGCTTTTCAGCCGTGACATGGCCAGTAGGGTAATGGCATCGCCGATCAGCGGGGGCGAAAAGATGGTTGCATTCAGCCGTCCCTGGCGAACCCACGCCTGTCCTGCTTTGGGAACTCCATCGCAACCTGTGATGGGAAGGGCAAGCCAGGAGTCGCGTTGTTTCACATCAGATAACTCTTCAAAAGCGTGACGGGCTCCGATGGCCATGTCGTCGTTCTGGCACGCGATCATTCCCACGTGCATCTCTCGTGAGGTACTCAAGGAAAGCCAGGATCGGATGGCGTGAAAGCCGCTCTGTTGGGTCCAGTCGCCTTTCAGTGTTTTGATCATGATTCCCGGCGGTTTTGTCGACATCATCCCTTTTGTTCGCAAGCGAGCGACGTCGCGAATGCCTGGACCTTCGATGTAAAGAACGGTCCCAATATCGCCGAGCAGGGCTCCCATCTGCTGGCCCTGAATTTTTCCGATTTCCTCATGATCGGACATGACGGCGAAGACCGGGACTGTGGAGTGAAGACGGAGTTCAGGCAGATAATCGACGCCCGCATTGATTACAACCCATCCGATTCCGGCCGAGACTGCGGCCTTGGCGACCTGATACATGCCTGTGCCCACCGGTTCCACCAGAATTGCATCGGGGCGCTTCTTTGGATCCTGGATGAATTGCAAGAGCTGCTGTGTCTGTAGAACGGCATCGTTGTTAGCGTAGACGATCTGAAGGTCGGCGCCGAGTTTCGCCGCGGCGGTTTGTGCCGAAGCCGCTTGTTCGAGCTGGTAGTCGTTATCCCTGGTGATGAGGGATACCAGAATCTTCATTTTGTCCATAGCGGGATCCGCAGTTCTTGCGAAGGCTGACGACTTTCTATGGTCATTAACGCATTTCTCGGTACCGTTGTTGTAGGTAACTTAAGTTTGTGCGCTCTACGCAGCCCACGCGCGGCAGGGCGGCCGAACCTTTGGTTGCAAGCAGCGGAATCCGCGAGGGGAGATCTCCAGTTAATGCTGGCTAAGTGGTTGAAAATGGACGGGATGGTTGAAATGAGCCAGTCCGTTTTTCGCAACTTTTCAGCGTCTGGATTGTTCCAATAGGTAGATGGATCGGAGAGGTTCTGGAACTTCCAGAGGATTGGAAGGCCAGACCAGGAGGTGATTATGCGCTACCTAAAATATGTTGCGTTAGTGGCGGTGCTGATGGTTCCGCTGGCGTACTCGCAGGCTCAAGTGAGAGTGGGGATCGGTTTTGGCGGAGTTGGCGTAGCCGTCGGACCGGGCTATGCGGCTGGGCCGCCGGTTTGCCAGTACGGCTACTATGGATATGCTCCTTACGCGTGTGCGCCCTACGGCTATTACGGTCCGGACTGGTTTGCGGGCGGCGTATTCGTCGGTGCCGGCCCATGGTTCCATGGCCCTGGATGGTTGGGACGCTGGGGCTGGGCGAATGGGTGGTATGGACGCCCGTGGTACGGTCATCCAGGCTGGGGCCGAAGCTGGTACGGAAACGGAGGATGGGCCGGACATGAGGGCTGGGGCTATGGGCACGGAGGGTACGTCCACGGCTACAACGGCGGAGGGTTCCGTAGTGGACAGTCCTTCCACGGTGGCAGAGGATTCCACAGCGGTGGCCAGTTCCACGCGAACAATGCATTCCACGGCGGGGGCGGGTTTCATGGTGGCGGGTTCCACGGAGGTGGTGGACGCCGGTAAGTTGTGACTCTAGGAAGGAAAAATGGCTGGCAGCTCAGCGCTGCCGGCCAATTTTTTTGTGTGAAATCCGACAGCAGGCTGCCCGCCGGACCAAACAAAAATCGCCAGTTCTGGAAAAACTGGCAAGAAATGGGGTACGCATCTTTCTGCGATGAAAGCGGGTGCTGTACCTATTCCTCCGCATTCTTGCTAGAATGGCGCGTCGCTCAACTGCCGCAGTAGTAAAATGAACGCAAGACCTTTCAGGAGACTGACACCTTTATGGCATACGTAATTGCTGAGCCGTGCGTCGGCACCAAAGACACCGCATGTGTGGATGCGTGTCCGGTAGATTGCATTCATCCCAAGAAGGATGAGCCTGCCTATGCAACCGAAGAGTTGCTGTACATTGATCCGGTCGAGTGCATCGATTGCGGCGCCTGTGTCCCGGTCTGTCCGGTATCCGCGATCTTCGCGCTGGATGATCTGCCGGAAAAATGGAATGCGTTCACCGAGCGCAACGCCAAATATTTCGGGCGCTAGGATTTCGAGCCACGCTTGCGGAAGCTAGATTGAGAGGCGCGCCTCTGAACAGAGCGCGCCTTTTGCATTGAAGAGGCAGGCGTTCGGCTATCGTTTGTTGGCGTTACCCAGGATCTCAGTATCTTTGCCGGTGTGAGCCTTGATGGCGTCCAGAATACGGATGTAGTTTTTCTTGTCCATGCGGAGGACGTAGGATTTGGGCAAATCCTGGGCCTGATAATCGATCTCAAGCCAGTGGGAGCGGGACTTGGTCAACATGGCAACGGCGCCGACTCCGATCGGTGCTGTAAAGACCGTACCCTCATTGACACGGTGACGTTTGGTGAACTCGTAGGAGAATTTCTCGATTGCCGCGTAGGGGATACTGACGGCATTGCCCTTCGCGGGCCGAACTTCCACCGCTTTGTCATTGTCGCTGAAGGTCAGTACGGCCTTGTTTTCCCGGCCTTTCACGTCCACAACTTTGATGTGTTGGAACGATGTTTCTTCGGCCCGGCAGAGGGTGCAGGCAATCGAAAGCAAAAAGAGTACGTTAAAGATTCTGCGCACAATGTTTGCAGTATAGCGGATAAGGCAAACACTCTACCGGCGCGTCAGATCGAATATCACCGCGCCGCTCGATGCGCTAGTGTTCAGAATTGAGGTCAGGCGCTCGAGTTTGTGGTGTCCCGTTTTGTGAAACAGATAGCTCACGCCAATCACCCCGGCCGTCTGCAGCGCGAAGTTTGAAGCGAGCATGGGAGTGCTGCCGGTGAACAGCCGAGTCATCGGATTCAACTCCCGGCCGCCGCTGGCCAGGTTGGCATGAGTCACAAAGAAATCGGCGGTAGCGGTTGCTCCGGTTGCGGCGAAAAGGGCGCAGTTTTCGCGATCCCAGAACGAGTGCAGAATAGGCTTCTTTGATGGCGTTGCCGCAGCTACGAAAGCAAATCCCCCTCCTGGCAAGGGCTCGGCACTCGTTGGCATTGGTGCTGGCGGGGAAAGAGAGGCAATCTCCACGGGAGCCATATGGTTTGGCCCGGATTGGCCCACCTGCGCGACAGCAGATGTTTGATAAATGCAGACCGCCAGTAGCGTTAAGCTCAGCCAGCGAAGCCGATTGCGATATGAAACATTTTGCATGATGACTTTAGTCGTGGTCCGAATTGTCCACCTGGACATGTACTTTCGCAGCAGACGCAGCTCAAGAAAAGGGTCCGAAAGTGCCCAAAATCCCGATTACCGCCGTGACTGGCGATTGCCATGTGGTTATGCCTGAGCCACTTGGAAGCCGACTTCGCCCGCTGCCGGACTTCCTCTAGAATCAAGTGCAATCATGCCGCTCAGAGAATCAGAGGCGATCGTGCTGCGCACCTACCCGATGCGCGAGGCGGACCTTCTGGTGACTCTGTTCACCAGGGCAGAGGGCAAGGTGCGCGGCGTAGCGCGATCGGCCAAGAAGTCGAAGCGGCGCTTTGGCGGAGCGCTGGAGCCGCTGACGCATGTGCGCGCGTTTTACGACATGAAAGAGGGGCAGGACCTGGTGCGACTGGATGCGTGCGAGGTGCTGGAGTCTCCGCTGGCCACGGAGGTGACGTATGCCCGCGCCGTAGCCTTGGGACATGTCGCAGAACTGCTGGATGAGTTGCTTCCGGATCATGAGGCCAACGATGCCATCTTCCGGCTTACGCTTTCGGTTTTGCACGTTCTGGCTGGAACGGAACTCTGGATGCCGATTACGTATTTTGAATTGTGGCTGACGCGCCTGGTCGGGTTCCTGCCAGAACTGACCGAATGCATCGCGTGCGGGCGCGCCCTGAATGGCGATCGAGCGTACTTTCACGCGCTGGCTGATGGACTGATGTGCGCGGAAGATAAGAGGCTAGCGTCGTCGGAGATATCAAACGAATCGCGTGCATGGGCGGCGCAAATGTTTCGCGCCCCGGTCGATAGCTTTACGGAGGTGTCGTGGCCGAAGTCGCAATGTGCCGATCTGCGTAAGTTCCTGATCCAGATCCTGCAGAGGCATATCGAGAAGAAACTGGTCACGGCGGGGATGCTGGAGAAGGTCGGTTGACCGACTCTCCTCCGGCTCCGTCTCCATTCCTGGGATCAGTTTCTGTCGCCGAAACCGTGCTTGCTCCGGCACCGCTTGCAGAAGCGTGCAACTTCGGTATTATCCACACGATGCTGCACCGGCTTCAGGGTTCGCAGGTATGCGAAGATGGCCTTCAGGTCATCGTCAGTCAAATTTCGAAAATAGGCCCACGGCATGATATTGGCCAGCGGCCGGGCCGCAACCTTGCCGGAGCGAATTACGTTGATGAACATCTTCTCGTCGAAGTAGGAGATCCCCGAGGGATCGGGTGTCAAATTCAGTGATGTGACGGTGATGATTTTGTTTGGATCCGGCCCCCAGGGCCCGATCAGCGACTGTCCTCCAGCGAAATCCATCCCGGAAATTGGGTTGCCCTGTTCATCGGTCGGTGTGTGACATGAGTCGCAATGCCCCACCGTTACGAGATATTTCCCATAGGCTGTGCGATCCGATTTATCCGGCTCAGGTACATGCTCTAACGGTGGAAGCGCCTGAAATGTCTTCTTGATGTCATCGGTCAGTATTGTTTTCGGACGCTCAACGTGCACCGGCGGCAGCGATCGCTCGTAGACGATCACAGAGGCCAAGTCCTCGTCCGAAAGGCTGCGGAAGTATGCATAGGGCATCATGGGGAAAAGCGTTCGCCCATCGTGGCCGATCCCCTGGCGCAGGGCGCGTACGAAATCAGCATCCTTCCATGTTCCGGCACCATATTCCGGGTCGGAAGAGATGTTCGGTGCAACAACCCGGTTTGGCTCCGGCAACTCTACTTCGACGTTGGGAAAGACAAATCCGCCGTTCTTTTTCCCCTCGACCGGATGTGACGGCCGCTGTGTGAAATCATTTTCTGAATGGCAGAGCGGACACTGCACCAGTCCTTCCACCAGATACTTGCCCCTCGCCAGACGTTCCGGAGTTCGCGGTATGGGCTCTATTTCCAGAACCGAGGCGGTTCGCATGCTGATAGAGCCGAGCGATGCCCGCTGGCACCCAGCACAGAGGCCCAATATAAGAAAGGCAACAACAGAGAGCGGGACTTGCGTGGAAATCTGCCGCGTCTGCATACACATCCTCCGCAAGGGAATTTGAATGCGACGTTGGTTTCCCCCAGTTTTGAGCAGCCGGAAGTATACCTACTCCATCCTCCGGCGCAACAGGAAAAACTATTCGTACCCTGCTCCTCTGCATTGTTGGCGTGAGTCCCATCTCGATTAGGTTGTTCGGGCGAAGTGACGGCTCTCCCGGGGAAAAATGTCTTACGAGGGAGATTCGTCGGCACGCTGGTGAAAACGCGGACCTGAGGGATGACGACTTACTGAAGCGGAGTTCAAAACTGAGTCACATATCGGAGTTCGGCTAGCTGACGGCCAGCCGTTCCATCCGTTACAATCATCGATTAACCTTAGAATACCGATATTGCCTGTGAATCCAGCCAATCTTAACCCGCTTACATTTCAGGAACTTATCCTGCGCCTGCAGACTTTCTGGGCGGAGCGCGGATGCGTGCTGCAGCAGCCTTACGACGTGGAAGTGGGAGCGGGAACGATGGCGCCGGAGACGTTTCTACGCGTGCTCGGTCCGAAGCCGTACAAGGTTGCGTACGTGCAACCGTCGCGGCGTCCGGCAGATGGACGGTACGGAGAGAATCCGAACCGGTTGTTCAAGCACATGCAGTTGCAGGTGATTCTGAAGCCGCCGCCGGAGAACGTGCAGGAGCTGTATCTGGAATCCTTAGGTGCAATCGGCATCGACCTGCGGCATCACGACATCAAGTTCGAAGAGGACAACTGGGAAGCCCCGACGCTGAGCGCTTGGGGAGTGGGCTGGCAGGTGATGCTGGACGGGCTTGAGATCACGCAGTTCACCTACTTCCAGCAATGCGGTGGAGTGGACCTATTTCCTATTTCCGCTGAGCTGACCTATGGGCTGGAGCGCATCGCTGCTTTCCTGCAGGACGTCGATTCGATTTACGACATCGTCTGGGCGCGCGATCCGGAGAGCGGGAACGTCGTGAGATATGGAGACGTCCGTTTGGCGGACGAGTTGCAATTCTCCGTCTACAACTTTGAATTGGCTGACGTCGAGAAAGCCTGGAAACATTTCGAGCTGTACGAGTCTGAGTGCAAGGCATTGATCGAAAAATCCTCGGAGCTGACAGAGAGTCAAAATCTCCATCCTGTCGCAGAGAGCGCGACAGGGATGGGGCATTCAGTTTCATCCGCGGAGAAGGCGCGTTTTCCAATTCTGGGCGCTTATGATCTGTGCCTGAAGTGCTCGCACCTGTTCAACATTCTGGATGCTCGCGGTGCGATCTCGGTGACCGAGCGCGTCGGAGTCATTGCGCGCGTGAGGGCGCTGGCGGTTGGGATCGCGAAGGCATGGGTGAATCAGCAAAAGAGTGAAACCGTGGGGAACGGTGAGGCGTCGGAACCTATAAAGCAAAAGGCGGGAAAATCAGCGGAGAAACGCCTGGCACCGGTGGCTACGTAATTTCCACAGAGCGGATGTGATGCATATCACAGTGGTACAGAGATTCTTTTGAGACACTTGATGGTTTAAAGGCATGCCAGATTTTCTGCTAGAGATCGGGTGCGAAGAAATTCCGGCGCGCATGATTGACGCGGCGTCCGGGGAGTTGCGCCAGCGCGTGGGCTCATTGCTGACGCGCGAACGATTGTCGAGCGGCGAGGTCACGAGCTTCGATAGCCCTCGCAGGTTGGCCGTGATGGCGTCGAGTATCGCCGCGGCTCAGGCCGACGTCGTCGAGCAACTGACTGGGCCGTCGGTGAGCGTGGCATATAAGGATGGCCAGCCGACCCCAGCGGCTCACGCTTTCGCCAAGAAAGCGGGCGTCGAGGTTTCGAGACTGGAGAAGACCGCCACGCCCAAGGGCGAGTACATGGCAGCTAAGGTCACAAAAAAGGGCCGCAGCGCAGCAGAAATCCTCGGCGAACTCCTTCCCAAGGAAATCGCGACCATCTACTGGCCCAAGAACATGTACTGGCGCAAGCCGAACGAGCGCTTTGTGCGCCCGGTTCGCTGGCTGGTGGCCATGCTTGACGGCGAAACGATTCCGCTGGAGTTCGATGGCGTCCGGGCAGGGAATCATTCACGCGGACACAGAATTCTTACGGATGAGGCTGTCACCATAGCGCGGGCAGGTTCGGAATATGTGGAGGCTCTGCGGAACGCAAAAGTTCTGGGTCGCAGCGAGCGTGAGCACGAGATCCGTAAGGCTCTGGATGCCGCGGCGCGCACAATTTCCGGTGCCCGCTGGCGCGAAGACAAAACTCTGCTCGACACAGTCGTGAATCTGACGGAATTTCCCTCGGCGATTCTGGGCGGATTCGATCCGGAGTTCCTGGCGCTGCCTGAAGAAGTTCTGGTTACAGTGATGCGCGATCATCAGAAGTATTTCGCGCTGGAAGATGCGTCGGGAAAGCTGCTGCCCTATTTTCTGGCAGTGCTTAATACTGACAGCGACCCACAGGGGCTGATCCGTCACGGCAATGAGCGCGTATTGCGTGCCCGTTTCAATGATGCGCGATTCTTCTGGGAGACGGACCAGAAGAAATCGTTACTGGAGCGTCTCGAGTCACTGCGGAATGTGACGTTCCAAAAAGATCTTGGCAGTTACTACGATAAGACTCAGCGGGTGCAGCGGCTGTGCAGCTGGATGAATGAAATTCTGAAACAAAATCAGGTCACGGTGCGCCCGGGCGTTGTGCACAAGGCTGCGTGTCTCGCCAAGACCGATCTGACGACCGAACTTGTCAAGGAATTTACGGAACTGCAAGGAATCGTCGGGGGACTGTACGCGAAGGTCCAGCAGCTTGATCCTGGATTGCCGGAGGCGACCCGCTTTGCGATCGCCGATGCAATCTACGATCAGTACAAGCCGGAATCGACCGACGACGATGTTCCGCGCTCGTTGGAAGGCGCAGTTCTATCGATTGGCGACAAGGCGGACACGATTGCAGGCATGTTCAGTCTCGGACTGGTTCCGAGCGGGTCGAAGGATCCGTTTGCGTTGCGCCGCCAGGCGAATGGGATTGTAAAGATTATTGCGGAGACGAAACTGCCGTTGCGGTTAGGCGAGTTAATGCGCGACGCGCGCACGGGCTATCAGAAGTCGGAAGCGGAGAAGAAGTTTGTGGAGGACGAGAAGTATTTTCAGTCGATTGATCTCTTCTTCCGCGAGCGGCTGGAATTCTATCTGCGGGATGTCCGCGGTTATGCCTACGACGTGGTGAAGGCGGTGTTGGCGGCCAATGCCGATGACGTGGTTGATTCGCTAGCCAGGGCCGAAGCCGTGAAGCAAGTTCTACACATGCCCGAGTTTCAGGCGATTGGCGCGGCCTGCAAGCGCATGCGAAACATCCTGCGGCAAGCAGAGGAGAAGGAAATTGCTCCGGCAGCAACGGTCGAGGCGTTGCCGGACTCTGCCGAAGAAGAAAAGAATCTGATCGTCTATTTAAGCCAGCAGGGATCGAAGGTGGAAGACCTTCGCCAGAAGCGTGACTACGTGGAAGCGTTGCGGTTGTTGTCGACGGCGCGCGAACCGGTTGACAAGTTCTTCGACAAGGTGATGGTGATGGTTGATGACAGACACGTACGGGCGAACCGGTTGGCGTTGCTGCGAACATTGCTGGCAGAGTTTTCTACGATTGCGGACTTTTCCGAGATCGTGACGGAAGGCAAGGCATAAAGACATTTTGTAGTTGGGTAATTTGGCAATTGAGTAATTTGGAAGCCGCAATCTCCGCGAGTTTTGAATTACCCGATTCCTAAGTTACCCAATTACCAAATCTGTGAAGTGCGGCAGTATGAACAGAATTCTGAATCACAAAGGACTCATACCATGGCGACGATTACTCTCCCCGAAGCTGAAGTGAAGGAACAGAAGAAATCCACAACCAAGTATGTCTACTCGTTCGGCGGCGGCAAGGCCGACGGCAACGGCAAGATGAAGGACGTGCTAGGCGGCAAAGGCGCGGGTCTGGCCGAGATGACGAATGCCGGGCTACCGGTGCCTCCAGGATTCACCATACAGACTGAGGCTTGCCGTGAGTACATGCGCGGCGGCTTGTCGCCCGAAATCAACAAGCAGATGGACGAGGCACTGGCGAAGTTGGAGGCGTTGCAAGGTCAGAAACTCGGCCAGGGCGAGAACCCGCTGCTGGTGAGCGTGCGCTCGGGCGCGAAGTTCTCGATGCCCGGAATGATGGACACGATTCTCAATCTGGGTTTGAACGACAAAAGCGTCGAGGCGCTGGCGAAGCGCAGCAATAATCCTCGATTTGCGGCCGATTCCTATCGCCGTCTGATTCAGATGTTCGGCAACGTGGTGCTCGACATCGAGAAAGCGGCGTTCGATGAAGTCTTCGATGCCAAGAAGAAACAACGCAAGACCAAGTTCGATACGGATCTGACCGCCAAAGACCTGCAGGAAGTCATTGTCGAATACAAGAAAGTTGTCAAGAAGCACGCCAAGCGGGACTTCCCGCAGGATCCGCGCGAACAGCTCGTCATGGCTCGTGATGCGGTGTTCCGTTCGTGGCAGAACGATCGCGCCAAGCACTATCGCCGCATCAACAACATCGATGACATGCTCGGCACAGCCGTTAACGTGCAGGCCATGGTGTATGGCAATCTCGGCGACACGAGCGGGACGGGTGTGGGTTTCACGCGCAATCCGGCGACGGGAACCAACGAATTCTATGGCGAGTTTCTTATGAATGCGCAGGGTGAAGACGTGGTTTCGGGCGTGCGCACTCCGGTGCCGATTCTCGAACTCCGGAAGATCATGCCCAATGTGTATGACCAGCTGCGTGAGATTACGACCCGGTTGGAGAAACACTACAAAGACATGCAGGATTTCGAGTTCACCATCCAGGATGGCAAGCTCTATATGCTGCAGACCCGCAATGGCAAGCGGACTGGCTTGGCTGCCGTGAGAGTCGCGATTCAGATGGTCGAGGAAGGGCTGATCACGAAGGAAGAGGCAATCTTCCGAGTTGAACCCAATCAGTTGTATGACTTCCTTGTGCCGCGATTGGAGTTCGACGAAAAGAAGATGAAAGATCTGATTTTGGCAACTGGTCTTCCGGCTTCGCCGGGAGCGGCCGTCGGTCAGATTGTGTTCACAGCCGACGCTGCCGTGGAGGCTCTGCACAAGAATGAGAAAGCATCCATCATTCTGGTTCGCGCGGAAACGACGCCAGAAGATATTCACGGCATGGAAGTTGCGAAGGGAATTCTAACTTCTCGCGGTGGCATGACCAGTCATGCTGCGGTCGTCACTCGTGGCATGGGCAAATGCTGCGTGGCGGGAGCAGGAGACATCGAAATCAACGAGAAGACGCGAGAGATGAAGGTAAAAGGCCAGACTTTCAAAGAGGGCGATTGGCTGTCGCTCGACGGCACCACCGGTCGTGTTATTAAGGGCAAGTTGGAGACGATGCCTGCCCCGTCCGATGATCCCGAACTGCAGAAGTTCATGGAGTGGGCCGACCCGCATCGCACCATGAAAGTGCGCGCGAATGCTGATATTCCTCGCGACGCGATTCAGGCACGGACGTTTGGTGCAGAAGGCATTGGACTTTGCCGCACCGAGCATATGTTCTTCGGCGAGGAGAAGATTGGGCACATGCGCACCATGATTCTTGCCGACAACGAAAAAGATCGTCGCGCGGCTCTGAAGAAGTTATTGCCGCTGCAGCGCCAGGATTTTGCCGGCGTCTTCAAGGCTATGGATGGACTGCCGGTAACGATCCGCACGCTGGACCCACCGCTGCACGAGTTCCTGCCACGTCGTGAAGACTTGATGGTCGACATTGCGTTGCTCTCGTCGTATAGCGCAAAGCAGAAGAAGGAACTTGTCACCAAATATAAAGACTACGGCGTAAAGGGCATTGGCGACCTGAAGAAAGCTTTGCCCCCGCTGCTGGCCCGAGTCGAGCAGTTGCATGAGTTCAATCCGATGCTGGGACATCGCGGCTGCCGGTTGGGCATCACCTATCCGGAAATTACCGAGATGCAGGCGCGGGCCATTTTCGAGGCTGCGGTGGATTGCACGAAGAAGGGAATCAAGGTGCTGCCCGAAGTCATGATTCCTCTAGTGGCAACGCTGAAAGAAATGGCGAACCAGAGCGCGATCGTGCGCCGGGTTGCGGAAGAGGTTTTCAAAGAGAAGGGAATGAAGGTCGACTACATGGTCGGCACCATGATCGAGTTGCCGCGTGCTGCTCTGGTGGCGGACGAGATCGCAAAGGAAGCGGAGTTCTTCTCGTTCGGCACGAACGATCTCACGCAGACCACGTTCGGCTTCTCGCGCGACGACGTCAACAAGGTGCTTCCGACGTATCTGGCGGAAGGCATTCTGAAGCAGGATCCGTTTGCCGCTCTCGATCAGGAAGGCGTGGGACAACTGGTGAAGATGGCGACGGAGCGAGGGCGCAAAACGCGCTCGAATCTAAAGGTTGGCATCTGCGGCGAGCACGGCGGCGAGCCGTCATCGGTTGAATTCTGCTACCGCACCGGCTTGAACTACGTCTCGTGCTCGCCGTTCCGCGTGCTGACGGCACGGTTAGCGGCCGCACAGGCTGCTGCAGCTGAATCGCTGAAGGTGGAGGGCGGACGAACGAAGTAATCGACACAATAAACATTTCGGGCCCACGCCAGGATTAGTGGCTATGGGCCCTTTGTTTTGGGGAGGTGTTGCTCCTATTTTGCCTGGCTCAGATCCGCATCTTGCGGCATCAGAGCCGCTGGAGTTGCGCCGAACGCATCGTTGCAGCCGCTCACGAAACTGATGAAGTTATCCAGTTTGATCGAACCGTAGGTTCCGGCGCCAGCGCCGTAGCCGAACGTTGTGCCGTAGTTATAGGTGTAGGACTGCTCGCCGGCCGCACTCGTGATCCTCATCGTCACGAGCTTGGTAGCGGGGCAGTAGAAGACATCAAGCAGGGCCGGGCTGGGCACCGGACTTGTGAGAGTGAAGAAGTCACCGCCGCCGTTGTTGCCCGTGTAGAAAGCTGCATGGTCGAAGGTTCCGGCACCGTTCTGTGCCTGGATCTTCACAAAAGCGTCGGTGCCACCGCCGATGTTGCCTACCACAACCGCCCCGTATTCCAAATCGGTTCCGCCCAGAATCACAAGTGCAGAGGCAGCCGACATTTTAGCCGCAGGTTTCAGATATCCGAGTGCTCCAGTGGTGCCAACCAGTTCGTGATTCGAGATGGACAGGCTGCCAGAAGTTGCAACCCAATTCGATCCCAATGCCGCGCGGTTGAAAGCATCCGCTTGTGAAAAAGCTGAAGTGGTGCACATAGTTACGACCGCAATAACCGCAAAGGCGAAAATCTTGCACACAGAACTGTTCTTCATGCGAACTCCTTTTTGAGCTAGTTTTGATTTGAAACGCCCCAAATGCTAGGTGAAATTGCAGGCACTATATCACGATTCGTATCACGTGGCGCTATAAAATCTGCTTGGTAATCACTTATCGGGGAGACTGCGGGAACATTCGCGAGCCTGGTCCATCGGTAAGGACAGAAATGTATTGCCGGCTTCTATTGAATGGGGATCACTGATTTACGAGGCGAGGTCGCAATTTGAGAGAGACTCAGCTTTACTGCACTTTTTGCAGGCGGGCGATCAGTTTTTGGGGAAGGCTCTCCTCGGAATCGGACCACAAGCGCCGCGATGTGGCGCGAGTGTTCGTCTCAAGCTTCCTGCCGAATTCCACCAACTTGCTCACGTTGTCGCGAATCTTTGCCTGGTTCTCTTCCGTCAGGCCGATATTCTCCGGGACGAACAACGAATCGAGCCAGAAATCGATCTCGATATGGCCAGTCTCGTTGAAAGTTCCATCGTCGAATTCCTCTCCTTGGACAATGATCCGCACCAGGCTGGGAAGGAGATGCCACTCGTTTCCAGACTCGTCCGGGGTCCATAAATCCCAGTAAGCTTCGAACACGTTAGCGTAATCATCGTGAATCAGGTCGGCGGCGATGACGATCGCTTCTTCCGGCGTGATGCCGGGAGCAAATCGCTTCTCCAGAATGCTGGGCTCATTCCAGGAGACGGGATGGACAGCAATGTAGGTGACGCCCGGACGCCGTTCGGAGAAGGGGAACTGTTTCAGCACGGAGTGCGCGGCGGGCAGCATCGCCGGGCCTTCGAAATCGGGGAACCACAAGCTGAGATAGAGAGGATCGGGCATAAGTAAGTATTGAAAGAATATTGTAAATGGGCCAGATAGACGATGCGTTGCAGCGGCACGATAGAGTGTTCAGAGAAGCACGATACCGCGGGAGTCCGCGACCAAGAAAGGTTTTGAGCGTGTTTGCAGTTGTGAGCCGGGTCGAATATTCCGCCGAGAGCAGCGGTGGAAGAAGCTCAACTCACCACGGATAACGATCGTCGCCGCCCAGTGCTGGCTGACGGTTCTCGCTGACGCAACCATAGGAAGTAGTGTGAAGCAGGCCCGAGTTCCGACGGACCCTGAGTGCCTG
>CAVQDY010000016.1:0-255962 GCA_963711365.1 Terriglobia bacterium
CGCTTCATTATATTCGATGTATTAGACTGGGTTGGGGGTCGGCCTTCCCCGAGAGGTCCAGAACAGTCGTAAAGCGGACTTTGCTTTGGCGGACGAGAAGGAAAACCAGGACGACATTCTCGCGTTCATAGCCGATCGGATCGACAGTGTTCCGGAGCTGGAAGCGCTGCTGCTGCTTTGGCAGCAACGGCCTAATCCCTGGAAGACCGAGGATTTGGCTCGGCGGCTTTATATTGACCCGAGTGCGGCTCGGACCTTGCTTCTCGACCTCAGACGTAAGCAGTTGATTTCGGCCACAGCGGCGCAACCTGATACATACCAGTACGATTCAGATTCAGAAGAGCAGAATGGGCTCATCAGCCGGGCTGAGGAGCTTTACCGGCGGCAAATCGTTAGGATTTCAACGCTGATTCATTCGAAGCCCTCGTCGGCTGTTCGCGACTTTGCGCGAGCGTTTCGCTTCACCAAGGAGAAGTAACCGCAACATGAACTCGGTCGTTTACACACTCGGCGCTGTGGTGAGTTTCATTTGCGCTGCCCTGTTGCTGCGTGGCTACATCCGGGGACGCAGGAAACTACTCCTCTGGAGCGGGCTATGTTTTCTGCTTCTGGGAGTGAGTAATTCACTCGTATTCGTGGATCTGATATTGCTACCGGAAATCGATCTTTATCTGCCCAGGTTGTGGACCACGGCTCTGGCCATGGTGCTGCTTCTCTATGGACTGATCTGGGAGAGCAATTAGCTGTGATGATTCCTTTCATGCTCGGCGTGATCTCGGCGCTGTCGCTGATGGCGGCTGTGTTCTTTGTGAGATTCTGGCGAGAGACACGCGACATCTTTTTCCTGCCGTTCGTCGTCTTCTTCCTCACTGAAGTCGTGAACCGGGTCATACTGCTGTTATCAACGCATCCCAATGAGGGCAGTGTCTGGATTTACCTCTCCCGGCTGGCGGCACTTCTTCTGATCCTGGTCGGCATCCTGCACAAGAATTACGGGCCAGGCCGCTAGCGCGAAAAAGTATCCTCTGACTGTTACACTGATGCCGTACTGAGCCTGCTACCGCTTGGTCAAGTTCGTAGAGAACCGGAAATGAACTACGCCGAAGCCATCCGCGTGGCCCTGCAATCCCTATGGGCGAACAAACTTCGCTCCGTTCTGACGCTGCTTGGCGTCGTGATCGGTGTGGGCGCCGTCATAGCCGTCGTGACCTTTGTCTCGGGCATCAATGACTACGTCGCGAAGAAGATCTTCAATCTTGGGGCGGACGTTTTCATCATCTCCAAGATGTCGGCGGTCGAGACGAACGTCGACCATTTCCTCGAGGCCGAAAAACGCAAGAATCTCGAGATGGATGACTATCAGGCCGTGGTCGATGCCTGCGGGCATTGTGAATACGTTGGCGCGTTGATGCAGACCAGCGGCAAGGTGAAGCACAACGAGCAATCCATTGAAGACACGAACATCCAGGGCATTACGCCATCAATCGCCACAATTGTAGATACCGACTTGACGATTGGCCGCATGATGAACACCACCGACCTCGATAATCATTTGCAGGTTGCGGTGGTTGGCACCGACATTGTCGATCACCTGCTGGCGGGCACTGATCCGCTGGGCCAGGAAATTAGAATCGATGGCTGGACCTACCAGGTCATCGGAGTCGGAAAGAAAAAGGGAAAGACACTGGGACAGAGTGCCGACAACTACGTCCTCATCCCGATCACCGTCTATCTGAAGAAATACGGATCGCACAAGAACAGCATCAATATTTGGGGTAAGGCTTCGGCGACTGGCGTCCCGTTGAATCAAGCGATGGACGAAGCCAGAGCCGCGCTACGCGCCCGCCGCCACGATCGCCCGGGCGCGGATGATAGTTTCGAAATCGAAACCAATGAGAGCCTGCTCGGCATCTGGTCCGGGCTGAGCAACACGTTCTTCATGGCGACGATTGGCATCGCCGCCGTATCGCTGGTCGTGGGCGGCATTGTCATTATGAACATCATGCTCGTCTCCGTGACCGAGCGGACGCGTGAGATCGGCATTCGCAAGGCGTTGGGTGCTCGTCAGGCCGACGTGCTGCTCCAGTTCCTCATTGAATCTGTCGTTCTGGCGCTACTCGGGGGCGCGTTGGGAGTTCTGTCTGGAATATTTCTGGCAGAGGTCGTCACAGCATTGATCGGGATGCCGTCGTCGATAAAGATTTGGGCGGTTCTTGCAGGACTCACCGTGGCAGCAAGCGTTGGGGTATTTTTCGGAGTTTATCCCGCGCGCAAGGCAGCGAAGTTGGATCCGATTGTCGCGTTGAGATTTGAGATGTAAAGAATTGAGTAATTGGGAAATTTAGTAATTGGGTAATTGAAAGTCAAAACCGGTGCGGCTTGGCTTTCAATTACAAAATTACCCAATCACAAAATTACTCAATTTTTCATGATGGGCAAGTCAGAATTCGGCGAGATTGTCCGGATGGCCACCGACACGATCCGCACGAACAAGTTGCGTTCGGGGTTGACTGTGCTCGGCATCGTAATCGGAGTGGCTGTCGTGATCGGCGTGTCTTCAATTGGACGCGGGCTCGACGACAATGTTCGCGATCGCTTTGCCAGCGTCGGATCCAATGTTATTTTCGTCTTTCATATCGATCCCATGGTCTTCGGTCGCATGTCGGACGAGATGCGGGCCCGTAGAGAGTTGACCCTGGAGGACGCCGAGGCGCTTGAAGACTTACCTCACGTCCACTCGGTCGCTGGCGCTCTCCGGTTGTTTCGTCCCGAAGTCGGTGCCGGCACGTATGCAGTGAAATATCAGAACCGGAAGGCAAAAAATACCATTCTGGAGGGGAATACCGCTTCCATGATCAATGTCGAAGATCTGCCCCTGGCTACGGGAAGATGGTTTACAGACTTCGACGAGGAGCATCGCTCCCCGGTGGTCGTTCTTTGTAGTGACACTGCGGCGGAACTGTTTGGGAATGAAGACCCACTGGAAAAAGAGGTCAACATCGAAGGAAAACTGTTTCATGTCATTGGCACGTTGGGGCCAATTCAGTCGCTCTTCAATGCAGGAAAGGATCCGATCAACAATCGCGCCATCTTCCCGCTCAGGACATTTAGGATGCTTCATCCCGAGATGAAGCAACACTGGATCGTTGTCAAGGCGACATCTCACGACGATATGCCAAAAGCGATGGATGAAATCCGGGAGGTGCTGCGGCGCCGTCGAAAGGTAGCTTTCGACAAACCAGACAATTTCTCGATATTTACGATCGACTCGGTCACCGAAGTTTGGAACCAGGTTACTGGTGGCTTGTTCTTAGGTATGTTTGCAATTTCCAGTGTCGGATTGCTTGTGGGCGGCGTGGGCGTGATGAATATTATGCTCGTGAGTGTGACCGAGCGTACGCGTGAGATTGGCGTGCGCAAAGCGATCGGCGCCCGCAACAACGACATTCTTCTGCAATTCACGCTGGAAGCCATCATGCTGACTGTAGTTGGCGGCATCATCGGGGTTCTGGCAGGCGCGATTGTGGTCTGGTTAATCCCGACAGTGTGGCCGTCTTTGCCGGCGCACATGTCAATGTTCTGGGTGGCCTTCGGATTCAGTTCGGCAGCCGGAGTCGGACTGGTCTTTGGTATTTATCCGGCTTGGAAGGCTGCGAACCTCGATCCAATCGAGTCGCTGCGATACGAATAGATCACCCCAGTTCTCTTTGCGCGATCATGGTGGGCAAATCGGAATTCGGTGAAATCGTCCGTATGGCGACGGACACGATCCGCAGCAATAAACTGCGCTCCGGCTTGACGGTGCTCGGAATCGTGATCGGCGTCGCTGTCGTCATCGGCGTGTCTTCCATTGGACGGGGACTCGACGATAACGTCCGCGATCTGGTGGCCAGCATCGGATCGAATGTAATCTTCGTGTTCCACTTGGATTTCTTCACCTTCGGCCGCATGACCGACGAAATGCGCACCCGCAAGGAACTGACCTATGACGACGCCATAGCCATGCAGGACCTGCCCCACATCAAGGCAGTCTCGGCGGGGATGCGAATCTTTCGGCCGGAACTGGGCGTGGGCACCTACGCCGTCAAATATCAGGATAAGAAGGCGAGGAATACGATTATCGAAGGGGACATGGCTTCGGCCAAGGATGTGTTCGATCTGCCCATGGCCAGCGGCCGCTGGTTCAGCGACTTCGACGATGAACATCACTTGCCCGTGATCGTAATCTGCTACCAGACGCAGCACGAATTGTTCGGTGACCAGGATCCTCTGGGCAAAGAGGTCAACATCGAGGGCCGCCTGTTCGAAATCGTAGGCACGGTGAAGAAAATCAAGTCGGTATTCGGCGGAGGAAAAGACCCGAATGACAATCGCGTCATCATGCCTCTGAAGACTTTCAAAACGCTGCATCCGGAAATGAAGCAGCACATCATCAGCGTCAAGGCCACCTCGCACGACGACATGCCCAAGGCCATGGACGAGATTCGGGAACTACTGCGGCGCCGGCGGAAAGTTGCGTTCGATAAGCCGGATAATTTTGCCATCATGACGTCGGATTCGATCTCCGATGTTTGGAATCAACTGACCGGCGCACTCTTCGTCGGCATGTTTGCGATTTCCAGCGTCGGATTGGTCGTGGGTGGCGTTGGTGTCATGAATATCATGCTCGTCAGCGTGACCGAGCGTACCCGGGAAATCGGCGTCCGCAAGGCGATCGGCGCGCGGAAGAAAGATATTCTTCTGCAATTCACGCTGGAAGCGATTATGCTCACGGCCGTCGGCGGTATCGTCGGCATTTTGACTGGAGCCCTCATCGTATGGCTGATCCCGGAGTTGTGGCCCTCGTTGCCGGCCCATTTGTCGATGTTCTGGGTCACCTTCGGGTTCACGTCGGCAGCCGCAGTGGGTTTGGTGTTTGGGATCTATCCCGCATGGAAGGCAGCGAATCTGGATCCCATTGAGTCATTGCGGTATGAGTAAGTAACTCCTCTCGCGCATGGTTCACGTCACAGTTCGGGCAGTGCAGATGTTGTCGATCCTTGGCTGTGTGTCGAGTTTCGCGTATTACCTTCTCTGTTTGTGGAGTGTTCGCGCTTTTCTCCGCACACATGATGCTGGCGTGACTGCAATTTCTCCGCAGAAGCTTCCTGCCGTTTCAATTCTGAAACCTCTGAAAGGGATCGATCCCGAGATCTATGAGAGTTTCCGCAGTCATTGCGTGCAGGATTATCCAGCGGAGTACGAAATTATTTTTGGCGTGAGTGACGCAGCGGATCCGGCGGTTGCCACCGTGGAGCAATTACAACGAGAGTTTCCCGCGCTAGCCATAAAGCTGGTCGTCTGTCCGCAGATTCTCGGCGCGAATGTGAAGGTCAGCAATCTGGCGCAGATGCTGGCACATAGCCATTACGAACACGTCGTCGTCAATGACAGCGATATTCGTGTTGAGCCTGACTATCTTCGCAACGTCATCGCTCCTCTGATGAACAGTGATGTTGGCATGGTGACGTGCCTGTATCGCGGAGTCGCGGCGCCGACCCTCGGCTCGCGGCTGGAAGCGCTGGGGATCAGCACCGACTTTTGCGCGGGCGTGCTCATGGCACGAATGTTGGAAGGCGGATTAAGCTTTGGGCTGGGATCGACTCTCGCCTTCCGCAAACACGATCTGGAGCGCATTGGCGGATTCCGCTCGATCGTCGACTACCTGGCCGACGACTACGAATTAGGACGAAGAGTCGCTGGCCTTGGACTGAAAATCGTTCTTTCGAAAGTTGTGGTGGAAACACACCTTTCTGCATACGATCTCGGCGGATTTCTGGCTCATCAGATGCGCTGGGCTCGTGGGGTGCGGGACGCGCGGCTTGGCGGATACATCGGCCTCGCCTCTACTTTCGGAATATTCTGGGCACTATTGAGCGTGATCTCTTTCGGTGCATTGCCATGGACGTGGGCGCTGTTGGCTGCCATGTTGCTACTGCGGAGTATCGTCGGCCTGAGGGTTGGAGTGACCATTTTGCAGGATCTGCAGGTGCTTCCCGGACTTTGGCTGCTCCCGCTGCGCGATCTGGTTGCAGTCGGAGTCTGGATCCTTAGTTTCTTCGGTCACACTGTGACTTGGCGCGGCGATCGATTTAAGTTAAAAGACGGACGCCTGACCCGCATGACGCATCCCGACTAAATTGACTGACTCGACTAACGATCGGTGGAAGCAATCAGTTCGAATCGGCCATCGCCAAACAGGCGATAGCGCCGGCCGCGCCAGGAAATCGTATTCCCAAAGAATCCAGCCAGCCAGAAGCAAAAGCCCATCAGATCTTCCACCGGCAGAAGAAACCAATTTAGTTTTGTCCGCAACACGCGTTGCGAGACCGAATAGGCCGCGGCTGCGCGCACCAGCAGCGCGATCGGCAAAACCGGCCACCAGGAAGGCGAAAGCGCACAAACCAGAAGAGCTAATGGTACCGGCATCGTGAACAATTGGCCGACGTAACCGGCCGGACGAGACCGGCGTGTGCTCCGGTTCCAGCGCAGGCGATGCTCCACATTCTCCGAAAATGTCGAACTGCCGATGTGATGCTCGATGACATAGGAGGAAAGCAGGACGCCGTGTCCGGCCTCGGCCGCGAATTTCCCCATGACAAAATCTTCGGCTAGATAGTCTTTCAATCGCGCGGCCCCGCCGATCTCCAGCAGGACTGAGCGCCGGGCAGCGATCGTGGGACCGACGGCAAACCGCATGCCCTCAAGCATCCGTGCGACCAATGCTCCGCCCCAAAAATCCGTGTTCATCCCCGTTGCTTCCAGACGCGACCAAAAGCTCGGTCCGGGGACGGCGCGGTAGGGGCAAGTGGCAACGCCAAGATGCGCATCCTGGAACTCAGCGGCTACGGTTCGGAGCAGCTCGGCAGTCACGCGGATGTCGCTATCGCTCATGACGACCAGATCGTTGGCAGCCCCCGCTAGCATGCGATCGAGGCTGAACACCTTGGCATTTGGATATGAAGGTTCGCCAGTGATCACCAGCCTCGTGTGAATCTGCGAATATTCTTTTTGCAATCGCGACACAACTTGCGCCGCTGGGTCGGCTTCGTTTCGCACGGCAAACAGAATCTCAAAAGACGGATAGTCTTGTTCAAAAAATGTTCGCAGATTCGATTCCAGGCCAAGGTCCATCCCGGAGAGTGGCTTCAGGATGCTGATGGGTATTACTGAGTTCAGGGCCGGTGGCTGTACCGACAGATAGCGCTCAGCTGCCACCATTTGCATGCCCGAGTAGACAATTGCACCAAGAAGGATAAGCAGCACCGCTCCTGCCAGGATTTTCCCGGGAGCGATAACCATAACAAGGACAAACAGCGCGCTACCTGCGGCTGGGAACATTGAGAAGTGGACCGTTGGGACCCCAAACAGTTGAGACCAACTGCCGAGAGTCAAAGTACAAGATCTCGACAGGGTGTCATTATACCTAGCGCTGTTCGCTGGTTTGGGTTCGGTTGGGTCCCGGCCCGCGGCCCAGTGCCCCACGAATTTTCGACGACAGTTGCCTGAGCGTATAGGGCTTTTGCAGAAAATTCGTCTCCAGGTCGACAACCTTATGATCCAGTATCGTTTGCCCCGCGTATCCGGAAACAAACAAGAATTTCGTGTCGGGGCGCAGTGACTCGAGGGCCTTGGCGAGTTCGCCCCCACTCATGTTCGGCATTACCACATCGGTCACGATCAGATCGATGTTGTTAGCGCACTGTTGAGCGGTGGTCAGCGCCTCCAGACCATCTTTGGCTTCAGTCACCTGATAGCCTTGGATGCGCAGGAATTCTGCCGTCGCCTCGCGCACCGAGGGCTCATCTTCCACCAGCAAGATCGTTTCCGACCCGCGCGGAACAGGCTCCGGCCGCACAGATTCCCCTTCAACCGCGATGCTGCGAGCCGGCACGCAGGGCAAATAAATTTTGAATATCGTGCCCGATCCGGACTCACTGTAAACCCAGACGAACCCGCGGTTTTGTTTGACGATGCCGTAGACTGTCGCCAGGCCAAGCCCAGTGCCTTTGCCCGATGGCTTGGTGGTGTAAAACGGTTCGAAGATGTGCGGCAAGTCTTCCCGCGGGATGCCACTGCCATCGTCGCTGACCGTGATCAGAGCATAGTGCCCCATCGGAATCACTGCCGGCTTGCCGTGAATGTAATCACCATCCAAAAGCATGTCGGAAGTCTCGATGCGCAGGTGTCCCCCCTTGGGCAGGGCATCGCGGGCGTTGGCCGCAAGATTCATCAGGATTTGTTCGACTTGCATGGGATCAATCCGCACTTGCCCGAGGTGTTCGCCCGGAACGAACGTGAACTCGATATCCTCTCCGATCAGCCGGGGCAGCATCTTCGCAGCATTCGCAACCACCGGGTTCAGTTCCATCACCCGCAAGGCCTGTGGCTGCTTGCGGCTGAAGGCAAGAAGCTGGCGAGTCAATTCGGCGGCCCGGCGCGCCGCGAGAAGAATCTCGTGAATCTTCGATTCCAGAGGACTCTCTTCGCGCACCGTGTCCAGAGCCAGCTCGGCATAACTGGTGATAATCGTCAGCAGATTGTTGAAATCATGCGCCACGCCTCCGGCCAGACGTCCGATGGCATCCATTTTTTGCGCCTGAAGAAGTTGTGCCTCCAGCCGGAGCCGGTCGGTCAGATCGCGGCCATTTGCGATGAAATGTGTGATTTGCCCATCGGCATCCCGGACCGGAGAGATGCTCTCCTCCACGTAATAGGGATCCCCATTCTTCTTCCGGTTTACCAGGATTCCGCGATACACATTGCCGGAGACCAGCGTCTTCCACATCTCCTGATAGGTCTCAGAGCACTGCTCGCCCGACTTAAGAATGCGAGGCGTTTTGCCACAGACCTCGTTTCGCGCATAACCCGTAAGAATCTCGAAGGCAGGATTTACATATTCGATTCTGCCCTCGCGATCGGTAATCAAGACGGTATCGGCCGACTGTTCTACAGCGCGTGATAACTTCCGCAGCAGTTCCTGCGCACTTTGCTGCTCTTGTTGCAGGGCATGCAGCGCAAGCGTGCCTCGAATCGTTCGAACCAGCGTGGCTCCATCCAGTTGAGATTTGGCAACGCAGTTCCAGGTGCCTGAGTCGATGATTTCAGCCAGCGTTTTTTCGTCCGCATCCTCGGTGAGAAGAATGAATGGAATGGAGACACCAGCGCGCAAAAACTCGGCGACCAGATGAACCGATTCCGCGTCCCCGGCTTCGTGCTCGAACAGGACAAGTCCATATGGTTTCTGTTGCAGCAGAATCCTGGCTTCTTCCAGCGATTTAGCATGCTCCAGTTCCGCAACCAGTAAAGACCGGTTCCGTTCGAGAATTTCTCGAACCAGAAAAAAGTCTTCCTCGCGCTCGCCGACGAGCAGAACTCGTAACGGATTAGGGGACAAGGCGGGTTTTGCTGCCGATGACATGCAACCAACTCCCTACCGGTTACCATCGGAATCTATAGGCGGGAGTTTAGTGTGTCCGCCCGCGAACTTTGTTCTTTGCGACATTAGCGACGGTTAACTCGATTCAGTTAACGAATTCGTTTTTGTGCCGTCTAATCCCCTGTTACTTGCAGGCTGTACCGAAATGGATGGAACGTTCCGAATCGATTCTTCGTACATCGGATCTAAGTAGGATCTTGTCCGAAAATGGGCGCCACTTTTGCGGATCGCGATTACAACGAAACTAGTTCCACAGGCCTGAATGTGGTGGGTGAATTTACACAGTCGAGTGCTTCTGGGGGAAGTATGGAAAATCTGGAAAGGTCGAATGGTTCACTGAAGCCAATTGCGAAGTACGACGTCGGACACGTGCAGGAAGTAATCCGGCAGGCGCACGATGAATTACGCCAGCTGATGCAACAGCGTGCCGACATTATGAAGCGTATCGGAACTGTCAAGCAGACGATTTCCGGACTCGCCAACCTCTTCGGCGACGGCGTACTCAACGAAGAACTTCTGGAGTTGGTGGACCGTAAAAGCAACGGCCGCCAGCCGGGCTTCACCAAAGCCTGCCGCATGATCCTGATGGAGTCAGGCCGCGCCATGAATTCTCGGGACATTTGCGATTACTTCCAACAGAAAATGCCGGGGTTGCTGGCGCGACACAAAGACCCGATGGCATCGGTGACCACGGTTCTTAATCGACTGGTCGATTATGGTGAAGCCGAGGCTGTCATCGCGAATGGCAGACGCGCCTGGCGCTGGGTGGCGGATGTGCCGGAGTCCCGCGCCACCATCCAGGACGCTGGCCTCGTCGCCTAGTCTCGTATCCTTGCAGCTTGCGAAAAACTCAGCTTCTGAACCTGCTTTGAAAGGGCGCGGCTCCAAGCCGCGCCGTGCGTACCGCAATCAATGAGGCTCAGCCGCTAAGGGATGCCTCCGAGCGCCAAAGCGATTTTTTTCGCAGCTTGCTCGGGACGGCCTCAATTCTTCGCGCTCAGTGCTGCCGGGAATCTTCCGGAGGCAACAGCATGCCCTTTTCCAGATGCCGGGTCACGTGCGCGTATGACGCTGCATGGGGATCGTGCGTGACCATGACAATCGTTTTGTGAAAGTCCTCATTCAGCCGCTTTAAAATTTCCAAAACTTCGGTTGCCGAATGGCTGTCCAAATCGCCGGTAGGTTCGTCGGCCAGCAGCAGCGTCGGATCGCTTACGATGGCGCGGGCGATTGCCACGCGCTGCTCCTGCCCGCCGGAGAGTTGCTTGGGCAGGTGATGCACCCGATCTTCGAGTCCAACCAGCTTAAGCGCGGTCAGCACATGATCGCGGCGCTGCTGCGAATTCAATTTAGTCAGCAGCAAGGGCAATTCCACATTCTCGAAGGCCGATAGCACCGGAATCAGATTGAAAGTCTGAAACACATACCCAATGTGCTCGTTGCGCCAGCGCGCAATCTGACCGTCGTTAAAACGGAAGATATCCTGCCCTTGTACCAGCAATTCGCCGGAGGTTGGCCGGTCAATGGCCGCGATCATATTCAGCAGCGTCGTTTTGCCCGAGCCCGACGGCCCCATCAATGCTAGAAACTCGCCCTTCGCGATATCAATGGAAACATCATCGAGAGCCGTGACCTGAAAGGCATCGCGCTTGAAAACTTTGCTGACGCCGCGAACCTGGACGACTTTCGTGCTCGTGGCAACGTTGGGTTGTGCGACTGTGCTCATGATTGCCCCTTAATTTTAATTTTGTCTCCATCTTTCAGTGTGGCCGGCGCGGTCGTAATGACGCTTTCTCCGCCCACCAATCCATCGACCAGCGCGCCGTCAGCGCGTTGACTGACAATGTGAACCTCTCGGACGACCGCCTTCCCGCCATAAGCAAGATAAACAACTTTCTTGCCGTCTCGGTCACGCATAGCGGTTGAAGGCACGAATACTCCGGCCGGTTCCTTCGCATCTTTCGGCTGCTCGTTCGCCAGAAAACGTACGGTCGCATTCATCTCCGGACGCAGCTGCACGCCGGGATACTTTCCTGGATTCAAGACCTGCACCTTCACCTGCACCGTGGCCTTCTGACGGTTCGCTTCCGGAGAAATCTGTGCGATCTGCCCGTCGTAAGTCTTATCCGGATATGCGTCAGTGGTGACAACTCCCTTTTGTGCCGGACTCAGGCGCGCAAAATCGGCTTGTGCGATGTCGAGTTCGACCTGCAGATCGTTCAGGTCGGCGAGCGAAACGACCGATCCCTGCGGTCCCCCCGCTGCGGCGCTGGCGAACTGGGCAGTAATCAATTCGCCTTTTTCGGCGGTTCGGTCGAGGATGGTGCCGGTTACGGGCGCCCGGATCACCGTGGCGTCGAGCTGCGATTTGGCATAATCCAGCGCACCCTGTGTCTGCGCCAGCGCACCCTGCGCCCGAAGCAACTCCTCAGGACGCGGGCCGATTTTCGTCAGCTGGAAAGCTTTTTGCAGCGAATTCGCGCGTTCCTGATCGGCTTCGAACTTTGCAGTCGCATCATCGAGTTGCTGACGCGAGACCACGCCACTGCCCGCCAGTTCCTTCGTGCGTTCGAGCGTCAGTTTGTCGTTCGCCAGAGTCGCGCGAGCTTCATCCAGATTGTGCTGCGCCTCCTGAATCTCCTCCGGACGCGATCCATGTTGCAGTTCTTCCAGATAAGCTTGTGCATTTTCAACCGCGCCTTTAGCCTGCTCATAATTCGCGCGGAACTCCTGATCTTCCAGGCGAACCAATACCTGACCTTCCTTCACTTTGTCGCCTTTTTCCACGCCAATCCAGGCCAGGCGGCCTGTAACCTTCGAGTTCACGTTGATGGTGTGATGCGCGACGATGTATCCAGTCGCGGAGAGGACGGTTCCTGCTGCACCCGTGTCGCTGGTTTGCGCCGTGGCGCGAACAACTTCCACCTCGGGAACGTCGGACGAAAAGGCACGGTAAGCAACCGTGACCAATCCCAGGAAGACGATGATGGCAATTCCGCCGAGAATGTAGCGGCGCGCCCACTGCGCCGGTTCGCCGGGACTATCGCTGCGCTGCGAGCGATCAATGCGCAGGCTCTGTAAATCCTGATGTTTGCTATCAATCGCCATATAAATGTTTACGTCTTGAATCTCCAGTTTGTTTCACGACGAATCTCAAATCGCTCGACATAATCACTCAACTTCGCAATGCCGCCAGAATGTTCTGTCGAGCCGCATGCCATGCCGGAGCCAGTCCGCCGACAAATCCCATGATCAGTGCGAAAATGATGGCCCGCCCCGCCACGGCCGGCGTAATCCGCAGCGCGAAAACCACTTCGCTGAAGGTCACGGCGTTCGACGTTCCCGTCTCCATGCCATTGAACGGAAGCATCAGCGCAATTCCTACGATCGCCCCCAGCAATGCGAGCAGGAGCGATTCCAAGACGAATGAAGTCAGAATCGCCGGCCGCGAAAATCCAATGACGCGCAAAGTCGCGATCTCCCGTCCGCGATAGGCGACCGCGGCATACATCGTATTCATTGCGGCAAAAATTGAGCCAACGGCCATGATCACGCCGACCACCCACCCGATCACTTTGATCGGCGTCCCCGAACTGGTTTGCTTCGCGTAGTAATCGCTCTCCAGCATGCCCTCGAGCTTAAGGCGCTGGTCATCACTGACCCGATTCTTTAATGCCTCGGCAGAGATCGGATCTGTCGCGCGAAGGTAAGCCGATGCAAATCCTCCCTGCCGGTCGAAGTCCGACGCCATTTGATTCACATCGCCCCAAACCTCCGATTCGTACGCGGATCCTCCGGCGTCGAACACTCCCACAACTTTCCACGATCCTTTCCCAAATTCCATCGTATCGCCCAGGTTGGCATGATTAAACCGATCGCGGATCGATTTGCTGACCACCACTTCCCGCTGCCCAGGCTGAAACCAACGTCCTGCAACCAGCTTCACAGGGGCCGGCTTTCCCGGATCATCCGGCGTCTGCCGCATCTCGAGCCCGTCGGGCATCATCCCCCGGACCGTAACGTTCACTTCGCCCGTCCCGTCCTTGCGCGGCAGTACGATCACCACAACCCACTCGCCAGAAACCATGGGCTGCCCCTCTTTATCGAGCGCTATGCCAGGCAAGGTCTTCAGCGTCGGGAACAGCGACGCATCGAAGCCACCCGAGAGTTCTGCCTCCGAACCCTTGCGCAGCACCAGAACGTTCTTCGGGCTGCCGCTGGTCACAAACGCGCGGTCCAGACCCGCCACCAGCGCCATCAGAAAGATGGCGGTTGTGACCGTGAGTGCGATGCCCAGCGCGGTCATCACGGTGAGGCCCTTGCGAAGCTTCAGATTGCGGAGGTTGTAGCTGATCGGTATGGCCATAATTGCTCTCTCTTATCCGATGTAACGCAGAGCGTCGACAATATTCATGCGCGATGCTCTGTATGCCGGTAAATATCCGCTGATAATGCCCAGAATCACGGCCACGCTCAGCGCAATCACTGCCGTAATCAAATTTACTTTCATGTCCAGCGGGATACCAAGACCGATGAACCGGTGAGTCAACCCCGCCATCACAAACTTCGCGATAAAAACGCCGAGCGCGCCGCCGCACGCCGCCAAGGCGACGGATTCGCTCACGAACATCGACAAAACTCTCTGGCGAGTGAAGCCCAGCGTCTTCAATACAGCCACTTCCCGCGTCCGGCTGCGCACCGACATCGCCATCGTGTTGGCCGAGACCAGCATGATCGCGAACATCACCGCTCCGCAGATACTCAGAATGAATGCCTTCACGTTTCCCAGAGACGCGACGAATCCGAGCTGGAACGCTTTTTCGCTCTCCGTCTTCGTCTGCAAGGGCGAGTTGTGGAACATGTCATCGATCTGGCTCGACGCCCGGGCAACATTGTCGGCGGAGTCGATCTGCGCGGAATACCAGCCTGCCTGCCCCTTGAACCACGGAACCGCCTCTTCCAGATATTTTGTATCGAAGTACAGCGCGTTTTGCGGTGGATCGCGATGATAAATTCCGCGAATGGTCAGATCGACATTCGTCGGAAATATAGTCCCCTGCAGCGTGACGCGGTCGCCGATCTTCCAATGATATTTATCCGCCAGCGTGACATCGACGATGCATCCGGCGCGGTCGTGCTGCCACGCTTTGACCTGATCCTCGGGGATGATTTTGTCTGAGGCAACCTTCAAATATTCTTCAGGATCGGTGGCCAGCTGCGCGAAGAAGTGCTCTGGACGATCGTCGATATAGCGTCCGCCGAACCAGGTAATCGGCGCGACGGCGTTGACCCCCGGAACCGCTCGGATTTTGTCCCGATAAAAAGCCGGCAAAAAGAACGCAAGAGAAACCCGATCGCGAATGACCAGACGCCGCGATGCCTCCGGCGCCACCTGGTCCACGTAGAACGATCTCCAGAGGCAAATCATCAACGTCAGCAACAGCAACGAAAAGCTGATGCTGATCATCGTCAGCAAGCTGCGGCGTTTGTTGCGAAACGCGTTACGTACCACGAAACTTCCCATCGTCATAAATCACCCGATGTGGCGGAGCCCGTCCACGATGTTCACCTTCGACGCATGATAAGAAGGCACGGCCGCGCTCAGCAATCCGACCACTCCTGACGTGAATAGCGCCAGAAACCAGATCTGCGGCGTCACCACCATCGGGAAGAAGCTGATGAACTGCTTGGAATGCGTCAGGCCGTATACCGCCAGCCATCCCAGGCTGGCGCCGATCAAACCTCCGGCGAGCGACAGCGCCACCGCCTCGCTGACGAACAGGCCCAGGACTCCGCGGCGCGTGAAGCCCAGAGTCTTCAGCACGGCCACTTCACGAGTCCGCTCGCGAATCGACATTGCCATCGTGTTGGCCGAGACCAACAAGGTGGCAAAGACCACTGCGGAACAGATACTCAGGATGAATGCCTTCACATTGCCCATCATGGCGACGAATTCCAGCCCAAATGCTTTTTCGCTTTCGGTTTTCGTCGGCTGGGGCGAATTGCGGAACATGTCGTCCACCGCCTTCGCGATTGTGCTCACGTCAGAAGGAGATGCGGCCAGAATGCTAAACGTCCCGGCTTGTCCCTTGAAGAACGGGACAGCCTCCTCCACATATTTGGTGTTGAAATAGACGGATTTATTGTCCGGATTCGAACGATAGATGCCCCGGATATTCAGTTCCAGGTTGACGGGATAGATCGTTCCTTGCAGAACAATGCGATCCCCGAGCTTCCAACCGTATTTATTCGCCAGGAAGTCATCGACGATGACGCCCTGACGATCCCGCTGCCAGGCTTTGATCTGGTCTTCCGGCATCGAAATGTCCCGGAAAGTTTTGAAGAATTCATCGGGATCGGTCCCGAACTGCGCGAAAAAGTTCTCGGGTTTCTGATCCTTGTAGATCCCCCCAAACCACGACACGGGGACAACCGACACAACCCCGGGGAGTGCGCGAATCTTTTCCCGGTAATATCCGGGCAACGCAAATGTCAGCGAAACCCGGTGTCGTACCACCAGTCGCTGTGCCGATTCCGCGCTGCCCTGGTCAAGATAGAAGGCATGCCAGATCGTCATCATCAGCGTCAGCAGAAGAAGCGAAAAGGCAATGCTCAAAACCGTCAGAGTGCTGCGGCGCTTGTTGCGAAACGCGTTCTTGGTGACAAATCGGGACAACGTCATCGGTGCACTCCATAGAAAGAGGGGACCCGGCAGCAGGAGGTGATCGAAGTCCAGCGCCACCAGCATAGACGAACTGGCTTGTGATCGACAACCGCGCGGCACCGGATTTCTGCCACTTTCAACAATTTGATTCCCTTCCAATGACAACTTCATCTTCCAGTGCGTTTCGTTTTGTCGCCAGTGGAGATCGTCATTGCATCCGGATGACAAATGTCATCCGAAACAGCACATAACAGGGATAACTTCCGAGCGGATGCTTAGGTTACGTTTCCAAGGGCAGGCGGTGCGTGGAATGTCAACGCAGCCGACGCCGCGCGGAGAAGGCAGGGAACGCTTCAGGCTCCTCAACGCCGGCCCGTTTCGAAGGACGCCTGACCACGATTTCGTCTTACTTTGGTAACTCGAAGCGCGGCACGGGCGGCGCTATCCTACACACACTCTGGTCCACTCCGCTGGGCGCAAGGGCGTCGCGCGTCGAGGCAACCGGGGTTTATTGAATTGGAGCTAGCAGGAAAATGCCCACGAAAATTGGTCACTTCGAGATCCTGAGTGAGTTAGCGAAATCGTCTACCGGTACTGTTTATAAAGCGAACGATCCGGAAAGCGGGCAGACGATTGCCCTGAAAGCGATCCAACTTGACGCCTTCGGAGAGAGTGCCGAGGCGCTCGAGCACGCTCTATTGGCGGAGGCGGAGAGTACCAATGTTTTGAGCAGTTCCAATATCACCAAGGTCTACGGCGCGGGCGAAATGGAAGGTCTATTTTGCGCCGCCATGGAGTACGTCCAGGGAAACAGCATCGCGACCATGCTGGCTCGCAAAGAAGGCTTCTCCATCTGGGACCTGCTCGATATCGGACGCCAGCTGTGCAGTGGGCTGGATCATGCCAGCTCGCACAATCTCGTGCATTACAGCCTGGAGCCTGCCAAGGTCATGTGCGGGTGGGACGGAACGGTCAAGATTCTCAGTTTTGGCATTTCCAGCGCTGGAAAGTTTCTGCAGCACAGCAGTGGAGCAATTTCTCCGGTTTGGCACTACATGTCACCCGAGCAGATACGCGGGGATGCGACCGATGGCCGATCCAATCTTTACAGCCTGGGTGCGATGTTTTACGAGATGGTCACCGAGCGCAAAGCTTTTGATCGGGACGATGTGGAAGAGCTCAAACATTGCATTTTAGAGAGCATGCCAGTCGCCCCGGCTCACGTGAATCCCAAGATTCACCCGCTGCTCAGCGACCTGATCATGAAGGCGCTGGCCAAGGATCCCGCGCAACGTTACCAGAACGGCCGGGAACTGCTGGACGATCTGGAGAAGTGTAAAGAATCCAAGCCATCCGCCGCGAAGAAAGCGGAACCACCCAAAGGAATCGTCGCACCCGATAAGGCCAGAGCAGCCGCGCAGTCCAAGTTTGTGGCCGCCAGCGCAGCGAAACCTGCATCGCCGGCGATGGCCAAGCCGGCGGCAACATCCGCCGTGTCGCGTCCCACGGCTACGGCCTCTGCGTCGCCATTGGCGCAGAAGAAAACCGCCGAGCCATCGGGAATGTCAGGCGCAGTTCCCGAGAAGTTGGCTCGTCCGGTTTCGAAGCTGGCTGCGCCGAAAGCGGCCGCAGCGGCCGCTGGTGTCGGAGCTCTCGACTCCAGCGTGCCCTCATCTGGCGGTGAGATTGACGAACTCGATTTATCGGATCAATTCGTCGCGCCTTCCAGTTCGCTGCCGACGCAGGAATCAAGCCAGCCTTCTGCTTACATGTCTGCGGCGGTGGCCGACGAACCTCAAGTCGAAACGTTTGAACCGCAAGAGAACAATTCGCCGAAGGTTGCGGTTGATCCCATGATGGCCGAAGGCCCGGCGGCGGGCAGCAGTGGAGTGAGCTTTTCCGAGATGACGGAATTGCCACCGCTCAAGGAGGTCTACGTCGCTCCACCACCCCCGCCTCCGGTGGAAGTCGCTCCCGTCAAGACGCAGTTCGCAGCTCCCACGACCTCTCGCGGTCGCGGCGGGAAAGACGAGAAGCCCAAGGTCGAAGCCCGCGAGGTCGCGCAAAAAGCGATTAGCGAAATTAAGAGCGTTCCCCCGAAGTTATATCTCTATGCCCTGGGCGCAGCGGGAGTGCTCATCCTCATCATCGCGATCGGCGTGACCATGTATATCCACAGTCTCGGTGACGACGATGCGGGAGCGCCGCGCACCAGCGTGCCGGCTGAAACCTCGGCCCAGCCCGAGACTCCGCAGCCCGCACCGAAAAACGATGCTGCCCCTGCGCCAGTCGAAGTGCAGCCCATTGAAGTGCAGGAACCGGAAGCCCCGGTCGAGCGAGCGGCCAGCGCCACCAGGTCGCGCACCAACCGGAAAAAAGCTGCGGCAGCGCCCGTCGTGATACCTGGGCAGTTAGTGATTGATTCGTCGCCGCAAGGCGCTCAGGTGCAGGTCGATGGAGCCAGCGATCCCAGCTGGGTCACGCCATTCACCTTGACGAACCTTCAACCCGGACAGCACTCCATCACGGTCAGCAAGGCCGGCTACAACACCGATTCGCGAAGCTTAAACGTGACCTCCGGAAACCGCACTACCGCCAGCATACGTCTTGCGCAGTTGATGGCTACTTTGGTGGTGAAGAGCGATCCGCCCGGGGCCAGCATTTTCGTTGATGGCCGCGACATGGCCACCAAAACGCCGGGGCAGATCAGCCTGGATAAAGGCCAGCACCTAGTGCTGGTTCGCATGTCCGGGTACCTCGACGAAACGATGAACGGACAGTTTTCCGTTGGACAGACTTACGGCTTCACTCCGACCCTGCGTGCCCTGGGAAATGTCGACGACTTGAAAACCGTAGGGAAAGTATCACGGTTCTTCGGCGGAAAAGGCCAGACGGGCAAGGCCACACTTAGCATTCATACTCAGCCGAGAGGCGCCCAGATCTCGATCAACCAGCGCATGCTCGACAAGAACTCGCCTGTGGAGGTGGAACTGGATCCGGGAAACTACGAGGTTGAGATTACGCTCTCCGGATATGCACCCATCCGCAAGATCGTCACCGCGAGCAAGAGCGGCAAAATCGTGATTGACGAGGCGCTGCAGGCACAGTAAGAAGCAGGGCTAGGCTTTTGAACTTCTAACCTCTGGTTTCGAGAAGAAGGACTTGGCATTGTCTTTCATCGCGCCCCGCTTCTCCCGCTCAATTATCACGTAAATTCCTCAAACAACATCCGACGGATGCGGATTCCGCTTACTTATTTCTTTCCGCTGACCGCGCTGAGACACTTTCCATACAGTTCAAGCAACTTCTCGGCATAGTCTTCGGGCTTGGCGGCCGCGCCCGAGCCCTGAAATCCCACGCCGGTCGAGGTGACACGCCCATAGCCGGTGGTCATGGCGACAAATTTCATCAGATCGAGTGCGATGTCTTCATTGCGGCGCGACGCTCCTGAGCCGGTGGTTGCTGCTTCTTCCATGATTCCTTCTCCTCTACCAGAAATGACGGGGATCTCGTCGTCTTCCTCAAAGTCCTGCATGCGATGAATGACGAGGCTCATGACGATTTTCAACGACTTCTGGTAGCGATGATAGCAGAGCGCGCAGGATGATTCTGGGTCCGGCGCCAGCGCAAACGAGCGATTGCAGGTTCTGACAGCAGGTCGATCAGTGCGATCGCGAGGTTTCAGCCGCGACTCCATCGAACTATTCTCAAGTCCAAGCCATTCATTGACTTGCCAGTTTCGCCCACGTAAGATTTGCCCCTGATGATCGGCCATACGATTTCGCACTACCGCATCATCGAGATGCTCGGTGGCGGCGGCATGGGCGTGGTTTATAAGGCCGAGGACACGTCCCTTGGCCGCTTTGTAGCGCTCAAATTCCTGCCGGAGGATGTAGCCCAAGATCCGCAGGCGCTGGAAAGATTTCGCCGCGAAGCCCGCGCGGCGTCTGCCCTGAACCATCCCAACATCTGCACCATCTACGAAATCGGCGAGCACGAGGGCCAGCGCTTTATCGCTATGGAGTTTCTGGATGGGTTGACTTTGAAACACCGCATCGCCGGACGACCGATGGAGGCTGAGACCGTCCTGTCCCTGGCCATTGAAATCGCTGACGCCCTCGACGCTGCCCATAGCGAAGGCATTGTGCATCGCGACATCAAGCCGGCAAACATTTTCACCACCAAGCGCGGGCACGCCAAGATCCTTGATTTCGGGCTGGCCAAACTGACCCCCGTCATGGGGAAGGCTCCATCAGAAATCGACGTGACCGCCGGCGTCAGCCTGGAATACCTCACCAGTCCGGGCACGGCTATTGGGACGGTGGCTTACATGTCTCCGGAGCAGGCGAAGGGAAAAGAGCTGGATGCGCGTACCGACTTGTTTTCCTTCGGTGCCGTGCTGTACGAGATGGTTACAGGAACCGTGCCCTTTCGGGGCGATACATCGGCGGTGATTTTTGACGCCATCCTCAACCGCGCACCGCTGCAACCGCTGCGCTTTAATCCCGATCTGCCGGCCAGGCTTGAAGAAATCATCAACAAGGCCCTGGAGAAAGACCGCGACATGCGCTATCAGCATGCCTCGGAGATGCGCAGTGACCTGAAGCGATTGCAGAGGGATAGTGGTTCGGGCCGCCAGGCTGCGGTCCAAAGCGTAGAGAGCGGGGAACCTCACACAGCGCCTGCCATGCCGGCGCCGCCGAGCGGATCCGGTACAGCCGCGATACAGTCTTCGTCTTCGGTCATAGCAAGTAGCTCGGGCGCAAGTGCCGTCGCTCCGGAACACAAGTCACGCCTGGCGATGATCGTGGGTGTAGCGGCGGCTTTGCTCATCGCCGGCGGTCTCGGCCTTTACTGGTTGTTCGGCCGCAACGGGCCCGCGCCGTTTCAGAACTTCAGCATCACGCAAGTGACCAACACGGGAAAAGCGCAGCAGGCGGCCATTTCGCCCGACGGCAAGTACGTTTTGAACGTCCAGGATGATAAGGGCCTGCAGAGCCTGTGGCTGCGCAATGTGCCGACCGGCAGTGACACGCAGATTGTCCCGCCGGCGTCGGCGGTCTACCGTTCGCTGATTTTTTCGCCAGACGGAAATTACGTTTACTTTCGAAAGGCCGGCATCAGCACGCAAAGCGAGTGGGACCTTTACCGTACGCCCGTACTGGGCGGCATGCCTCAGGTGATCGTGCGGGACATTGATACTGGGATTACGTTCGCTCCTGACGGGCGACGGATGGCCTACGCGCGCGCCAATGATCCTGAAGTGGGCAAAACCCGGCTGCTGACGGCGAATCCGGACGGGAGCGACGAAACCATCCTGCGCATCGCGCCCAACACGGCGGATGAATTCCCTCGCCATATTGCCTGGTCTCCGGATGGCAAACAGCTTACGTACAGTCTGTACACACAAAGCGAGGCGCTAGGAGCAATCAAGGCGTTCGACATTGCCGGCAAACAGGTGGAACCGATTGCGTCTTTCAAGAACGAACTGGTGTTCGGTCTCGCGTGGATGCCAAGCGGCCAATGGCTCCTTGCCCTGTACAACGAAAAGGGGCCGAGCTACGGGCGCACGCAGATCGGCATGATTTCGAATTCCGGTGGCCCAATCCAACCGATCACCCGAGACACAAACCGGTATGAGACGCTAACTTTGTCCGCGGACGGGAAAACTGCCGCCACGGTGCAGGTGAGAAGCCAGAGCACTCTCACTTTGCTCCCCGGCAACGGGGCGCAGGGAAACTCCGTGGGTCAACCAATCGGGCAGGTGCAGGAAGTGCAGTCAGTGGCGTGGACCAGCGATGGGAAGCTGTTGGTTTCAGACGGGCAAGCGGTGCGCCGGATGGATGCCGACGGAGGGCAGCAATCCACACTACTCAGCGACCCCAACGCCTGGATCGTGGACATGGCACGCTGCGGGGATCGTTATATGGTTCTGTCCTGGGCTTTTCACGACGGGACAAACCAGACTGCAATCTGGCGGACCAACGCGGATGGCTCCAACGCGAAGGAACTCACGCGTCGACTATTCGATCAGTTTCCGGTGTGCTCGCCGGACGGGAAATGGGTTTACTACCATGACAGCGAGGGGCCGCATTTCATGATGCGCGTGCCTCTGGAGGGCGGGCAGCCGGAGCCTGTACCATCGAGTGACATCCATGGCCAATACGGATTGGGTTCGCTGGCGATTTCGCCGGACGGAAAGCGACTGTTGTTCAACGCGGTCCTGACCTCACCAGAGAATCTGCAGGGAACCATCGTCAAATTAGCGTCGATCAGTCTCGACGCGGATGCGCCGTCCCCCGCCGTTTTGCTGCAACCCGATCCACGGATCGCTCCACCCTCCGGAACCGGCTTCGCGAATAGCATGACCTTTACTCCGGACGGAAAGGCCGTGGCGTACATCATTCGCGACAAGGGCGTGGACAACATTTTTGCGCAGCCTCTCGACGGCTCGCCTGGGCGCCAGGTCACGAACTTCGCCTCGGAGCACATCGTGCAATTTCACTGGTCTCCGGATGGAAAGACGCTTGCCGTCGCACGCTCCCACGACACTGCTGACGTCGTGTTGCTCCGCGAAAAATAAAAGACCACAACGCCTTCCGCCTCGAAAGGACGCGCATGACCGCTGAGGATTTGAATCCGCAGGAAAGACACTCGTCCTCTTCTATGCGACGCCCAACTTCTCCGCCAGCGCGCGCACACGCCTTCCATAAACACTTCCGTGGATGGCGAGGCCCGGGCCGAGCAGGAAGAAAGTCCATCCCGCCAAGCCTGGGAATTTGAAGGCCAGCGCAAACGAAATCACGCCTACGGCCGCCATGAACAAGTTTTCCTGGATAGCCACGCGTGTCTCCAGAACCTCCACCGGGTTCAGCCCAAGGGCATTCCGCAGCCCGTAGGCGCGGGCATAGAGGAGCGCGAAAATGATGAAGACCGCCGCGAAACCAGTCGCATAAATTCTCATCAGCACCGATACCTGATGAAACCCCATGCCCACATCGTGGCCCGATAGTTCTTCAAACAGCATGGTGAAAACAAATTTGAGCGGATACACAAAAAACAGAACCAGGAAAAGAAGAACAACATTGAGGAAGACGGTGTAGGGATCCTCCAGGCCGTAACGGCGTGAGAAACGGTAGTGCGCGCGCCAGATCAGCACGAGTTGCGCGAAGCAGGCGGCGAACGGCACGAATCCACGAACCGCCGTCATCAGCTCGGCATAGGTTCGCGGCACTTCCAGCGAGACCACCAGCAGGGTCAGGGCGAAGCCGAAGACGACATCGCAGAATGCCTCCAGGCGCGTGATCTCGCCGCTACGCCAGCGAAAATACTTTTCGGGCAGCAGGCCGCGGCGATGTTCGGAAGGCAGCTCATGCGCGGCTTCTTGCGCGTCGACAGAAATTCGCGGCGCAACATCGCGCGAGGGATGGTTGTGCCTGTGGCTCATGGTCTTGGGATTCTCCCGCGTTCGTGCACGCTTGGCAAGAGCGCAGGCGCCCTATGCGGAAGCTGGAAGCTTTACACCACAGGGAACACCGGGTCTCACAGAGGACGATCCGGGTGACCCCACGTAACCCGGTGACTTCAGTAGTTAAATCCTGTTATCTCTTCACTTCGCTCATCAGCGCGAGCAGATTGTCTTCGCTGTCGCGGAAAAATGTCATCCACAGATCGTGGTCGGGCATTTTCGCGATCATGTGCGGTTCGTCTTCGAAGCGCACGCCCTTCTCTTTGAGATCCACATGCGCGGCCTGAATGTCGGGTACCGCGAAGTACAAGATCGAAGCTGCGTGATCGAACTCCGGCTTCTCCGGACGATCGAGCATCAGGCGCACGCCGTTGCAATCGAAGAAAGCCAGCCCCGGAGGCGCTTTGAACAGCAGCTTCAATCCCAGAACCTTTTCGTAAAAGTCGGCCGCGCGCTCCACATCGTGTGTGCGGATCTGAATCTGTCCCAGCCGCGTGATCCCCGGTCCACTCATGTCTGTCGTGACCTCCGTCATTAGCTTTTTTCGTTCAGCGGTAACGTCCTGTCGATTACTATGGGCAGGTGAAATTCACAGCTTCCTTCGCTGATACTGAAGGGTCTTAGTGTACGGGTCGCAGGCTGCAAGGGCACCATTCCGAAATTGTAGATGGATTTGCAGTTAGGACTAAGTCCTCCCCAGCAGGGTACCATTTACAGATTCGCCGTTCGAAAGGATTGCAGTGTCGCGTTCGAGGACCATCGTGCTGGCTGGCGGTGTGCTGTGGCTGGTGCACGTCGGCGTGGTGTGCGTGCTCGGCGACCACGGGCGAGGACCGCTCGTCTCCGACATCATTCAGCTCAGCCTCGGCGGATTTCTCGTCGCTTCCCTGGTTCTGGCGGCTGGGCGCTCGGAGGGCATGGCGCGCGCCTTCTGGCATCTGAGTACAGTCGCCTACGGGCTGTGGATGATCGGACAAGGGCTGGCCGTATACAACGATCTGCACGTGTACGGCTTCGCCGAGTGGGCCAGCAATATGCTGTTCAGCTTCTGGTTCGTGCCGCTGGCGATGGCGCTCTTCCTTGATCCCGACCACGAAACCGGACGCCTCGACTCGCTCATGGCGCTCGACTTCGTGCAGGGCGTTCTAGTTTGCCTGGCCGCGTATGTCTATTTCTTCTATCTTCCGAAATCTGAATCGCTGAGCGAGTTGGCGCATGAAGTCTGGGCTCCTTATTTCGGAGCGTACGGATTGGTCGCCGCGGCGTTCATCTTGCGCGGCGTGGTTGCGCGGTCGCGCGATGTGCGCTGGCTTTTTGGATCGATGGGAGTGTTTCTCGCTTTCTCCGGTTGCGTGGACGCCATGTATTACTACGGGCCGGGGCGCGGCACACAAGCGGGCCAGTGGTTCGATCCGATCTGGAGCGCATTGCTGATCGTCCCTATGATCCTGGCGACGAGCTGGCAGCAGGCGGAATCGCCCGCACTCGGTCTCGACTCGCGGCCGCAGGAAAAACGAATCTATACCGAGCTCTTCTATCTGATTTATCCGTTCGCCGTGTTGTTTATGTCGCTGCGGATCGCGCGGGAACATATGTCTCTCGCCGCGCTGATCGTGGGCCTTTCGTTCGTCTGCTCTACCGCGCGCCTGCTGGTGACGCAGAATCGGCTGCTGAAAACCAAAGACGCCCTGCGCCGCGAAGCTTCTCACGACAGCCTCACCGGCCTGTGGAACCATAAAGTTATTCTCGACATTCTGGGGCGCGAACTGGTCCGCGGCGAGCGCGACCGCCAGCCTGTCGGCGTGATCATGGTGGACGTCGACCACTTCAAAACAATCAACGACACTCGCGGGCACGCGGCCGGCGACGTCGTGCTGCGCATCATTGCCAGCGGCATCGCGGCCATGGTCCGGCCCTATGACTCGGTTGGACGTTATGGCGGAGAAGAGTTTCTGATCATCGCTCCCGGATGCGGTCTCGGAGAAACCTGGGAACTTGCCGAGCGCGTGCGCACGCACGTCGCTTCCTGCAGCATCATGGCCGGAGGCTCGCACGTGAAGGTTACGCTGAGTCTGGGCATCGCCACGGGAGAAACAGCGGCTGATACCGAGAAGGCTTTGCACGCAGCCGACACCGCCATGTACGCCGCCAAGCGCGCGGGACGCAACCGCGTCGAGCCCGGCCTCGAACGCGCCGCAGGCGCGGGCCAGAGCAACTCCGGTGCGAACGAACGCGACTTCTGGATCTGACGGCCGAGAAAAGCATTGCTGATTGAAGATTGCTGGTTGGAGATTGAAGCCCCCAAGGTTTCAATCAGCAATCAGCAATCAGAAATCAACAATCATCAATTCCCTCTTCTACACACCCACGGCGGTCTCGACGTTCACTTTGCGCAGGAACTCGGCGGCTTCTTCGGGAATGACCGTGTTGATGAACATGCCGGAGCCGAGTTCGAACCCGGCCGTCCGTGTAAGGCGAGGGATCACGCTCATGTACCAGTGGAAGTAGCGGACACCGACGCATTCCGCGGGCGCGGTGCGAATGGTGAAGTTGAAGTCCGGATTCTCCAGACCGTGGTAGAGCTTCGCGAGCACGGTGCGCAGCACGCGGCCAAGATCGGCAATCTCTTTCGAGCTGATATCGCCGAAGCTGGCCATATGCCGCCGCGGATAGATATGCGTACAAAACGGCGCGGGCGAGGCAAACAATTCCGCCGCCACAAAGTGCTCGCTGGTCAGCACCACCCGTTTCTGCTCTTCCAGTTCCTCTTCGATCATCTGGCAGAAGATGCAGCAGCCGAAATCGTCGTAGTGGCGCAGGGCCTCCTGAAAGCGCTGCCGCACCTGGTACGAGATCACGGGCGTGGCGATCATCTGCGAGTGCGGATGTTCCAGGCTGGTTCCGGCATCGACTCCGTGGTTCTTGAAGATAGTCACCTGCGCGATGCGCGGATCGAGGCTGAGCTGGTCGTATCGCATCTTGTAGACGCGCAGGATGTCGGCGACATGCGAATCGGGCATGAGCGCCATGGCCAGCGAGTGATCGGGCGTCTCCACGATTACGTCATGCTCTCCGAAGCCGCCCAGCGAGCGCCGGGACCGATGAATCGTGCGTTCCGGCTTGCAATCGGGCGAGAGCGCGGCAAACTTGTTGGGGATGACGCGCACCTTCCATCCGTCGCCATCGTGAATGCGCAGAATCTCGGGCGGCGTCAGGCTCTCGTGTCCGGGGCAGAACGGGCATTTTTCGGAAAAAGACTCCAGCGGCTTGCTTTGTCGGTGCACCACCATCTGGTCGGGACGCTTGGCGCGCTCGGTGGCGATCACGACCCATTCTTTCGTCATGAAGTTCTGGCGGAGCTCGGGCATAGAAAAACCTCCCTGAAACCTTCATGATGATTGTACGGAGATGCGGCGGCGTTCACCACGGCACGTGTGGACGTGCCAGAGCTACCCCCGCACTCCTGAACACGACTCCTGCGATTCGGACGAAAGATAATCTGCACGCTGCGATTGTGACTGCCGTCCTTGACATGAGCTCAAACGGCGCCCAAAATGCCCCGTTGTTTCATCGGGGGGAACCATGCTTCGTCACCGCATACTGCCGATTTGCTTCTTCTTGTCGATTTCAATTTTCGCGCTTGCGCAAGACCTGCCCAAACTCAGCCGTCCGGAGGAAGCCGGCTTTTCTTCCGAACGACTGGCGCGGATCACGACATTTTTTCAGAGCGCGGTCGATAAGGGAGAAATTCCGGGCGCGGTGCTGATGGTCGCGCGGAATGGCAAGATTGTGTACCGCCAGGCCGTGGGGTATCAGGATCGCGAGAACAAATCTCCAATGAAGGCGGTTGCGATGTTCCGCATCTTCTCGATGACCAAGCCCATCGCCACCGTGGCTGTGATGATGCTGGCGGAGGAAGGCAAGATCGATGTGATGGCGCCAGTCGCACAGTATTTGCCCGAGTTCAAAGACGTGAAAGTTGGCGTTGAGAAGATGGATCCCGCGACCGGCAAGGCCACGCTCACACTCGAGGCGCCGGTCCGTCCAATGACCGTGCAGGATTTACTGCGGCACACCTCAGGCCTCGTTTACGGTCCGTTCGGAAATACGCTGGTACATCAGGCGTATAACAAGGCCAACCTTTTCGATGATGGCCAGACACTGGCGGAATTCGTAACGAAGATTGCGAAGCTGCCGCTGGCGCATCAGCCCGGCTCCACATGGGAGTACGGCATGTCGGTAGATGTTTTGGGCCGCATTGTCGAAGTGGTCTCTGGGATGCCGTTTGATGAGTTCATCAACGAACGCATCTCCAAGCCGTTGGGCATGCATGACACCGCGTTCTATCTGAACGCGGCACAGGCGGCGCGGCTAGCGGAACCTCAGGTCGACAAGGCAACCGGAAAGAAACCACAGTTTGGCGACGCGAAGGATCTGACCAAAGAAAAAGTGAAATTTTTCTCGGGTGGCGGAGGAATGCTTTCGACCGCATCGGATTACGCTCGCTTCTGCCAGATGCTGGTCAATGGTGGAGAAGCCAATGGTGTGCGGTTGCTCTCACCGAAGACACTAGCCGTCATGACGTCGGATCAATTGCCGTCGAATGCCGCGCGGGTAGGAATGCTCGAAGCCACGCAGGATCTGAGCCCTCTTCCCGAACTCGGTCAGAGTTTCGGACTTGGCTTTGCGGTTCGCACCGACCTGGGACACTCCGCGGTTTCAGGTTCGGTGGGCGACTACTTCTGGGCGGGAGCAGCTGGAAGCTATTTCTGGATCGATCCGCAGGAAAAACTTTATGCGGTCATGATGCTGCAGATGCCATTTGTGGAAGCAGGCCCATACCGCCGCGCGCTACGCGAGATCGTCTACGGGGCGCTGGTGCACTGAGCGAAAAACACAGTGACCTGTCGTAATAGCATTAATTCGCCGCGTTCTTCAAGAAGAAACGTGACCTATTAAATCGTTTTTTACGGTGCTTTCCGCACTAGCGCGAAATGCCGTCTTTGTGTAGCATGGCGGCGAACGTCACTCTCGGCTCTGAGTCCATTTCTGCTGAACCGCGTTTTCTGGGAGGGTCAGATGCACACGTTTTTCCCCGTACTGCGCACGTCTTCAATGTCTCCGCTAAAAACTTGCCTCTTCGCCATCGCGCTCATGCTTCCTGTCGTCCTGGTAGCGCAAGGTTATTTCGGCACCGTCAGCGGAGTTCTGACGGATAGCTCGGGCGCCGTAGTCCAGGGCGCAAAGGTCGTGCTCACCGATGAGCAAAAGGGATTCGTGTTCAATACGACCTCCGACGGCAATGGACGCTACCTGTTTGCATCGATACCGCCTGGGTTGTATTCGGTTTCGGCGGAGATGGCAGGCTTTGAAAAGACCGTGCGCGCGCACATCAAACTGAACGTCAGCGAGAATCCCACGGCCAACCTGACGCTAAAGATCGCAGGTACATCACAAAAGATCGAGGTCACGGCGCAGTCGCAAAGCATCGCGACGGAAGACGCGACCACCGGCCAAGTGGTTGACCGCAGACTGATCAACGATCTGCCGCTGATTGACCGCCAGGTGATGCAACTTGCCTACCTGACGCCAGGGGTTACCGACGCGGATGATCAGTGCGCCGATTCGGCAGGAAGCACCTGCACCGGCACCAACTTTGTTTCCAACGGAAGCCGCGGAGCCAGTTCGGATATTCTGATCGACGGCGCATCGGCTACGAACTACGAGCCCAACGGCGGAGTCACGATCGCGGTCTACGTTCCCTCACCGGAAGACATCGAAGAGTTTAAAGTGCAGCAGAGCAATTTCAGCGCCGAGTACGGATTTTCCGGGGCCTCAGTGGTCAATATGGTCACGCGCTCGGGCACGAACAAGTTCCATGGCAGCGCTTATGATTTCATTCGCAACACCATCACTGACGCGAACAATTGGTTCAACGATCGCTATGGCGTCCCAATTCCTCCGGTTCACCGTCACGATTTCGGGGCCACGTTTGGCGGGCCGATCATCAAGAACAAAACCTTCTTCTTTTTTGATTTTGAGGGCTGGCGCCAGACAAGTATGGGAACGTATCAGGCTGGAGTACCCAGCGCCGCCATGCGGACCGGAGACTTCGGCGAGGTCTGCACAACGCAGGGCGGATCGTTCAATGCAGCCGGCATGTGCACGATGAATGGCGCGCCGTTTAATGCTGGACAACTTTGGGATCCGTACTCAGGTGTTTATAGCTCGACCGATGGCGGCGCGGTCCGCTCTGCCATCATCCCGTTTAACCAGATTAACAACTATGCCAGTCCGGGGAGTCCAAATCCGAACCTTCCGGGCAAACTGCAGCCGACTCCGGGTGTGAAGGGCAACCTGATCGATCCGGTCGCCCTGAAGATGATGAACCAGTTTCCCAATCCCAACATTCCCGGCGGAAGCCTGTACGACAACTGGATCGCTTCCGGAGCATCCTCGAATCCGAGTAACCAGTACGACATAAAGATCGATCACCGTTTCAGCGAGAAGAACCTGTTGAGCGGGAAGTACTCGCAGCAATGGGGCTCTTACGTTGGTTTCGACTGTTTCAAGACGCTGATCGATCCCTGCGGCGGCGGAAGCAATAAGAGCGCCGCGCATGTCTTTGCGATCAACGATGCCTACACCATCAGCCCAACCATGCTGCTGACCGCAACTTTCGGCGTTACGCGTGGCTCCAGCCTGATCTTTGCGTATAACTCCAGTCACGGTTCCAATCCACTGGGGACACTCGGCTTCAAGTCGTATTTGCAGGAGAATGGTTTCAGTGGCGTTCCCGCGATGTTCATGAACGACTACTTTGCCGCGGGCTTTCCCAATGCGGGTAACGATCCCTATGGCAATTACAAGCAAGGCCAACTCACAGGCCAGCTGGGTGTCGTGCTGAGCAAGGTCCACGGTCCGCACGAACTGAAATTCGGATTCGAGGGCCGCTTGCACCAACAGAACTACATACAGACCAATGCACCGCTGGGATATTTCAATTTCGATAACCGAGGCAGTTCGGCTTGCCCATCGATTGAAGGTACGTCGCAATGCTCCGACGGCACAACCGCCGGCGGCGACAGCATGGCGAGCTTCCTGATGGGCCAGATGTCGAGCGGATATTACGAAATCCAGTTCCGGCCCGCGACCGAGAATTACCAGTACGCTTTATTTGGACAGGACAATTACAAGGTCACGTCGAAGCTGACGTTGAACCTGGGATTGCGGTATGACGTGTCCTTGCCCCGCACCGACCGCTACAACCGGCAGAACTGGTTTGATCCGAACGCGGTGAATCCGCTGAACGGCGGGAAGATTACGTATAACGACCCCCTTACTCTGCAGCCTGTCACCCGCGCTCTGATGGGAGGCGAGGTCTTCGCGAACGGCAATACGCGAACGAACTACGTGACGGATTGGAACGATTTCCAGCCACGCTTCGGCTTCGCCTACCAGTTCGCCCCAAAAATGGTGGTGCGCGGAGGGTACGGCATTTACTACGGCCAGTCTCGTTCCGGGGCGAGCGGTGTGGTGCCCTACGGCGGCCAGGGTTATGACCAGTACACCAACGCCGTCACCACCTACCAGAGCGACGGCGCGACACCCTATCTGCATCTGAGCAATCCGTTTCCCAGCGGACTGATTCAGCCGCCGGGAAGCTCGCTTGGCCTGCTGAACGATGTGGGATACGGAGCGAATGGCCCGCTGCGCACGCATGATGCGAATCTGACTCCCTACGAGCAGAGCTGGACCCTGGGGATCGAGCGCCAGTTGCCGTGGAATGTTGTGTTCGATGTGGAATATCTCGGAAAGAAAGGGACGCACCTGCCTTTCAGCGGGGCCAACCAGCTCGACATTCTTGGCCCATGGGTAGAAAACTACCAGGGCAATACACCGCAGATGAACGCGCTTAATACCCTGTACACCAATCCCCCGGGCTGCGCACCCACGTGCAACCCGTTTGCCGGGATCATTAACGATCCGAACAGCAGCATGACGTACTCGGTGCCCGCCTTTCAGATGGACACGCCCTATCCGCAATTCAACAACGTAAGCACCGATGTTCAGATGATCGGAAGCTCCATTTATCACGGCTTGCAACTGGAAGCGAGAAAGGCGTTCAGCAGCGGTCTGGAATTCCTGATCAACTACACATGGTCGAAGTCGATCGACGATTCGTCGATCGGTGACGATAACGTGAGCTGGATGAGCAGCTTCACCAGCTTGCAGGATCCGAACAAGCCCTATCTGGAGCGGAGCCTTTCGACGTTCGACCTGCCATCAGTATTGAAGTTCAGCTACAGCTACGATCTGCCGCTTGGACGCGGCAAGGCCTTCCTCGGAAATATGCCGAAGGCGCTTGACCTGATCATTGGCGGATGGAAGACGAATGGCATTTGGCAGGTTGCAGACGGACGTCCGCTACCCATCACGGTTTCGAACGGAGGAACGCCGATCCCGACGTATGGCAGCCAGCGGCCGAACATGGTCGGCATACCAAAGCGCAATTACGGCCATGACTGGGTCGACAACTTCTTCTCCAATCCCCAGGTCTTCCAACAACCGGCGCCGTTCACGCTCGGGAGCATGCCGCGAACGATCTCGTACGTACGGACGCCGCTCACGTTTACCAGCGATTTGTCCGTAGGCAAGCAGTTCCTGCTGTCGAGCGCGCGTGAAGGAATAAATCTGGAGTTACGGCTGGAAGCGCAGAATGCGTTCAACCATCCGCTGTTCAGCACGGGGTCGCCAGGGCCCTATGGCAGCAGCACGCTGAATGTTGGCGATCCCAGCTTCGGCGTCTTAAGCAACATGACGCCGGTTGGACCGCGGCAGGTACAACTGGCGGCCAAGATCACCTTCTAGCGGCTCTAGCTGGGCTTGTTGTGAGCGAACATAACTGGACAGACCTTCGGCTTAAAGCTGGAGGTCTGCCCATTTTTGTAAGAAGGTAGGTTTTGCACATTTTTGAATTGACGAAAAAGCCTCCCAATTCCCAGATGTATACAGGGAATACTGTAGTGTCCCAAACGAAACCCCACATTTACACTCACCGTTAGTTTGGGTACTCCTGCCCCGTGGCCGGCGCATTTCAGTCCGCGTCGTGTAACGGGGAAATCTCTCAAGCAGATCCAGGAACGCATAGGACAAGCGCGTGCCGCGCCCCAGCCCTTTATGAGCACCTCGGAACAGAATTCGAAGGAACAGCAGGTTCGCTTTGCCGATGACCGGCTTTCGCGCATCGTGGAGTCGGCGCGGCTGGGCACGTGGGAATGGAATATCGAAACCGGTGAGTTGGTGTGGTCGAGAGAGTGTCTCGACATGTTCGGGCTACCGCACGACACCAAGATGAGTTACGACCGCTTCCTCGAAGCCATCCTTCCCGAGGACCGCGAACGGATCGATCAGGCCTGCCAGTTTGCGCTGGCAACGGGCAACGAATACAGCACGGAAATGCGCGCCCAGTGGCCCGATGGAACGATTCACTGGGTGGCATCGCGCGGACGAGCCTACTTCGACAAGACGGGCAGGCCCGTCCGCATGAGCGGCGCCGGCATGGACATCACCCGGCTGAAGCAGACGGAAGAAGATTTGCGGCGTGCGCGCGCTGAAGCCAAAGCACAGGCTGACAATCTGGCTGCGGTATTTGACGCCATGCCGGCGGCTGCGTTCTTCTCCCATGATCGCAATTGCGAACGGGTCACCAGCAATCGCGCGGCCTACGAGTTGCTTCGGATGCCGTACGGCTCGAATACGTCGATGTCAGCGCCGAAAGCCGAGCGGCCATCATTCATCGTTCTCGAAAAAGGGCAGGAAGTTCGTGCGGAAGAGCTGCCACTGCAGAAAGCGGCAATTACAGGGCAGCCGGTGCGCAACAAGGAGTTCGAACTCCGCTTTCCCGACGGCAGTTCAATTTACGAATTCGGGCACGGGGTTCCGCTATTTGACGAGGAGGGACAGGTACGCGGAGCTGTCGCGGCATTTTTGGATATCACGGACCGCAAGATTATCGAACAACGGCTGCGGGCCTCGACGGAGCGCTTTCAGATCGCGCTGCGCGGCACGCCGATCACGGTTTTCAACCAAGGTCTGGACCTGCGCTACACGTGGATCTACAACCCGTTCAGCGGTTACAACGCAGTCGAGATCATTGGCAAGCGGGATATTGATTTTCTTGAGCGCATGGAAGACGCGGTGAAGATGGAAGCCATCAAGTCAGAGGTCATCCGCAGCGCCGTTCCGTTTCAAGGTGAGGTAGAGATCTATCTGGGCGGGCAGCCGCGCACGTATCACGTCACAATCGAACCGCAACGAGATCCGCAGAACCGGATTTGCGGTTTGACTTGCGCATCGTTCGACCTTACCGACCGCAAACGCGGAGAAGCGGAGGTAGAGAAATTAGCGAGGCAAAGACAAATGGCGCTTGATGCGGCCAAGTTGGGCTGGTGGCACTACGATGCCCGGACTGGAATATCGACCTGGGATCAGAGCTTCGCGAAAATGTACGGGATGGCACGTTTGTCGGGCAGATCGGAAGAATTGATTGGCCGGCTGCATCCGGAGGACCGGGAGAAGGCTGCGGCAAAGTTCTTGCAATCCATGCACCCGAAGGATCCGCGGCCGTACTTCAACGAGTACCGGATTCTTCAGGCGGATGGCGCGGTGTGTTGGGTGGAGAGCCATGGAGCGGGGGAATTCGAGGGTGAAGGAGAAGCACGAGTCGCCACGGGTTGCTCGGGAACGGTGCAGGATATCAGCGCGCGAAAGGTGGCGGAGCAACGCTTGCGGCAGGCCGAAGAGACGCTGCGCAGCCAGTGGGAACGATCGGAGTTTGTGGCCGAGGGCTCCGACGTCGGCTTCTGGTTTTGCGATCTTCCGTTCGACAATCTGATCTGGGACAAACGCGTCAGAAACCATTTCTGGTTGCCCGCCGATGACTCGCCGGTAACGATAGAGATGTTCTACTCGATGTTGCATGCGGACGACCGCGAGCTGACGCGGAGGGCGATTGAGAATTCCATAAATAACGGCGAGCGCTACGATGTGGAATATCGGACAGTCGCGCCGGATGGGCGGCAAAGATGGGTACGGGCGATCGGTAGAGCGTTTCACGACGCGGCGGGTAAACCGGTACGCTTCGACGGAATCACGCAGGATATAACGGCAAGAAAGACGGCGGAAGAGGCGCTGCGGCAGAGCGAGGCACGCTACCGCGACCTGGCGTGCAGGCCGCTACCGGCAGCAATCCAGCAGGCTGCAGAAGAAATCTCTTTGATTTGCGGAAGCATACCTCAGCGACTAAAGCAGTGTGATTTGCGCTACTTAAGGCGCGGCTTGAAGTCGCGCCCTTTCAAGACAGATTCGGAAACTGCATTTTCCCCACCCTGCTGTCGGTCCTCGTGAGAGGCGAAATCCACAAATTGGACAAAGAGCAGATGATTTTCGGCCGTTTCGACATAACGGACGCCACAATTATCGTTTTTCAGAACAGCGTACATGTTCAATTCGCCCACGCGATACGGCCTAAGTGAGGTGTAATGACGGTCGATCAGGAGCGTGGCTCCGGGGCGAGGCGAGGATGCATTGCCGGCGTGGCGCTGGACCTGGAGGGGACGTAGTTAGTGTGGGACGGATGCGGAAATGCCGACCGAGGGCGCCTTTCGATCAAAAAAAATGGAGGGTGCGCGCGATCATCCGGGATCGTTTGGCCCGCTAAAGACGCGGGCCTGCGAGGTAAATCGCGGTGATAAAGTTTTCCACAGGCAAGGGATGTCCATCCAACCTTGACTGAGAAAATTCACAGCTATAGGATCGCGGCATCTGAGGGACCAAAATGCTCTATGGTAAGGGGCCATGATGAGTCAACCAGATAACTTCAGTGAGGAAAGGGAGTTTGGGGAGTTTAGGCGGAAAGTTAAGGCGGCCGAGGTGTTATCGGCATCCATGGAGCGCTTGCTGTTATCGCTTCGCTTCACAGGTAGAGTGATGGTGGTGATGCAGAACGGGCGCGTACTTAAGTCGGGCTACGAGGAGGGATACTTCCAGCGACGAGATCAGCGACGCACGTAGACGACGCAATCGCGCTAATGGCAGTAAAGCGAGGGATGGCAGCCGACTTCGGCACGCGGTAGGTTCCAGCAGATTCATAAAACTAAATAGCCCAAGCAGGTCATCGTAAGAGAAACGAGCCCTGCGTTCGGTCCACGGCCTAGTTCGCGGATCAAACGCAGGGCTTTTTTCTTTGAGCGGAGAGCAATAACTGTGAGTTGCACAATGAGGTCGGCAGTAAGACGGCAGGTTTCTGGAAATCATTTATCTCTTGGAGGACTAATGCGAAGTAATCATAGGAAAAACGAGAACGTTGCTGTGAGGGTGGAGTTGAAGTATTGCGAGCACTGTGGAGGGCTGTGGGTTCGGGAGCGTGGGGCGGGAGAAGTTTATTGCGAGAAGTGCCAGGCGAAAGTAGCGGATCTGCCAGCCCCGAAGAAACGACCAGGAAAGATAATGCTTCCGCAGCGAGGGAGCGCGGCGGTTGACGACTTCGGCATCGACATTCCTGACGAAGTTCCGGACCTGGAAGCTGCAGGAGGTGTCGCATGAGTGGGATGGTTCTGACACTTGCCGCAGGCGCAGAAGGAGCTGGTAAATCAGACAAGAGCGAGGGGGAACGTCGTGATCTACAAACGGACATTGGGGGGTCCATCGAAGAGCTGCCCTCGCACTCGTATCCGGGAAAGAAGAAGACGCAGGCGCTGCCTGAGGAGAGTCTGAATCCCGATGCCGGAGACAAGCTCACGGCCGGCGAGGCACAGATCGCAACCGGGACGGACCACGCAACTACTGATGACCCGGAAGTTGCGCTGAGGCAGGAAGATAGGCACGAACAGCACCGTCAGCGTGCAACCTACCGCGGCAGAACGGTAACGATGCTACGGCGGTATATGCGGTACTCAATTGAAACCGGAAGGCTGCCTTCTTTGCTGGGTCGTGAGTTCTTCCGGGCGAAGGTGACTTCGTATACAGTGGTGACCTTCGAGGACCGAGTCATCTTTGTGCACGACATGGAAACGTGTCTGGACAAGCTGGACGAGTTCTCAAGGCAGATCATCGGGCGACACATTTTGCAGGAACACGATCAAGCGGAAACAGCAAGGTTATTGAATTGTTCGGAACGGACAATTCGGACGTACACTCCGATGGCACTCGACTTACTAAGTGACATTTTGCTCGAAGTAGGGTTACTTGCACCTATTCACTCAGTGCGCAGAAACTCTTGTCAAGAGGGGGAAAACGATGGAATCCCTCTAAGTGATTGTGAACGCGGCAGAAATAAAGTTTAGAAATTTGCCGGTCTACCCTGTTGAATTTGATATTCTGGATTTAGAGAGTAAGAAATTAATAAATAGACCTCCTGTAGAAGGCGCGCCCAAGGGCGCGCTTTCTTCTTTTAGAGGAATTCAATCTTAGGAAGTTGAGTGTTGGGGCGATGACAAAGAAAAAGAGCAAGAAGACCGCGAAAAAAAGGGGCGGTAAGACCTCCAAAGGTGCATCGGGGAAGAAACTTGATCCCGCCAAGGTTCGGGAGGATATCGCGGGGATTGTGAAGTCGCGGGCGAGGAAGATCACAATAGCCGTGGCAGATAAAGCGGGCCACGGAGAACTGGCGCCTGCGAAATTCCTCTTTGAAATGGCGCATCTCTATCCGGTGCCGACGGAAGGAACTGGGCCGACGGAAAACGAGGAGAGCCTGGCGAAGACGCTGCTGGATCGGCTGAATATCCCGGAGAGTCCGGTGATCCACGATCTGTACGAAAATGGCGAGGACGTGATGGTGATTCCTGCCCGAGTCGCTGAGGCGACAAGCGAGAAGAGCGAGGACCACAGCGAAGCAGCGAAGGAAACGGCTGTAATTGGGGTGGAATAAGTCTCCAATCATCGGACGATTGTGAGGATCAGACATCGGGGCTCATGATGCCTGGTATACCGTAGAATGGGGCTGAGGGTTGAAGCAAGAACGAGTTGCGATCTGGGTTGGGGCGAGAACAAAAGCTGTAAAACCGGTCACAAAGAAATCCGCTGGCGAAGAAAATCGGCCGAAGAATCTGATTGTCAGGAGATCACGAAGAGACGGAATGGATATCACCTGGTTAACGGATCGGATCGCGGTGGGCGGCGGAATCTGGACGGCGGAGAACATGGAGAAGGTGGCGCTGGCGGGAATCACGCACGTCATCGATATGCAGATTGAATTTGATGACACTCCGTTGGGTGAAGCGGCGGGGGTTCAGGTACTGTGGAATCCGACGGACGATGATTTTGAGCCGAAGTCTCCGGATTTATTTCGGCGGGGACTGGAGTTTGCGGAAAAGGCACTGGCAGAAGGCGAAGCCAAGTTATTCATTCACTGCGCTGCGGGCGTACACCGCGCGCCGATGATGACGCTGGCGGTTCTTGGGTCGATGGGGTGGAGCGTGGACGACGCGATGGAGTTAATCGAAAATCGGCGTCCGGTGGCAGACTTTGCCGACGTATACGTGGAGAGCGTGAGGAGATTTCTGGACGGCACTGGGACTTGAAATAGTGCGAGCAGAGACCTGACCACGAAGCGACACGAGGAGCACCAAGGAATTCAAGTGTAAGTTGGAGGGATAGAGATGCGATACGCGGGCCGCCGCCCTATGGGGCGGCTTTTTTATTGGGCGGCGATTTTCATTATAGCGGCTGCGGGACTTCGGCTTTCGGCTTATGGAGTGGCACCGCAGAGTGGAATACCTACGACAACGGTATCCGATACCGTGTACCTGGCGGATGGCACGCCAGCGGCCGGGACGCTGATCATCACGTGGCCAGCTTTTACTACGGCGAGTGGAACGGCGATCGCAGGTGGATCCACAAATGTGACGCTGGGTCCGGGCGGCGCGCTGACAGTGGCACTGGTATCGAATGCCGGGGCTATGCCAGCGGGCGTGTATTACACCGTGGTTTACCAACTCGGCGCCGGCCAGGTGAAGACAGAAACCTGGATCGTGCCAACGAACAGTCCGGTGGATCTGGCGGCGGTGAGGAGCACGCCAGGGACAGGATTGGCGGGGCAGCCGGCCTCGATGCAGTACGTGAATTCCGAATTGGCGACAAAGGCAGACGACAGCGCGGTGGTACATCTCGGAGGCACAGAGACGATCAGCGGCACGAAAACATTTGCGAGCGCTCCGAATGTTCCCGCGCCGACAGCGACAGGGCAGGTGGCAAATAAAGGCTATGTCGATTCGAGTCTGGCTGGCGTAGGTGGAGGGAACTATCTATCTGTGGCTGGCGGGACGATGACGGGGCCGATTACCCTGCCGGGCAATCCAAGTTCTGCACTGCAGGCCGCTCCGAAACAGTATGTGGATTCAGCGTTTTCGTTGAAAGCGGATTTGATTGCAGGACTGGTGCCGGCAAGCGAATTAGGAGCAGGAACGGCGAATGCAGGAAGTTGTCTATTGGGCAACGGAACCTGGGGAGCATGTGGAAGCGGGGGAGGAACGGGAAATGTTTCGACGACTCCGGCAACGAGTCAAAATGTGGTACAGCCTGCGGGGACTCAGTTTTCGACGAATAACCTGGCGAATGCACGATATGTCACTTCGAGTTGGAACTGGCTGCAATCGCCCTCCGACAATCTAAGCACGGCGGGAAGCAATACGATTCATCTAAGCCCTTGTCCGCTGGGCTTAGATACGTCGAACAATCCGAACGCACAGTTTTTCGTTTATATCACCGGCGGAACGGCGGAAGCGGTGCCGGTGACAGGCGGAAGTTGCACGCCGGGCGGCGCGAGTGGGACGATCACGGTCACGACGGCGTATCCGCATAGCACTGGATACAGCGTAGGGTCAGCCAGTGGCGGGATCCAAGAAGCTATCAATGATTCTGGCAGCCAGCATGGAACGATCGTTCTGCAGCCTTCAGGAAGTGGAACTCCGAACTACTCGATCTATGCCACCGTCTATCTGAATACGACAAAGACTCTGCTTAGTGGATATGGCGCGATGGTGCAGTGTTTCACGCGCACGGCGTGCCTGATCGATGGCAATTATCTGGGAAGCAGCGGTCTGTATAACACGATTGCCGGAATTGAATTTGTCCCGGGTCTAAATATCGATGGAGTACAGATCGCTTCTGTAGCAGTGTCGGCTGGGACTTACACGGTTACGACTGCAACGAATCACGCGTTTGTAACGGGCGACTACATTATTTTGTTCTATTCGAATGCGAATTCAACGCAGGAAGGGCGCTTTAGGATTACGGTTACGGGCGCGAACCAGTTCACTTATTCGATAGGCAATACAACCTTTACCGCGACTCCGTCGTACGGCTGGGCAGCGATTGAGAATGCTGCGATTGAAGACATCGCGGATCATGTGACGATCAGGGACATCAAGCTGGGCTCGGGAAATAATCAGTTTTTCCATTGGGGAGTCGTGATTGGGAACGACCAGTCTTTCAAGCTGGACGGTCTGAGCAATGAAGGCAGCGGGCAGGTGATCCGGTGTACGGCGAACTTCTGCGGTGCGATGGTATACGCACGTGGAGACCAGGGAGCGGCGCCGGTGGTGAACATTGATCACATGGAATCAAGTATGCAGTGTTCGGGAAACGGCGTGCGGTATGCGTCAGGCAACACGCTGCACGTGATGAACAGCGTGATACAAGGATTCAACCAGTATGGCATCTATTATGCAGGTGGTTTGCAGAATGTAATGACCGGCGGAACTTACCAGGAGTCGTCAGGAGCATGCAATAACCCGATCTATCCCGGCACACTGGGCGCGAATGCCGGGATCATTACAAACAGCGATCTGACTTATCTCGGAGACGATCCGATTGGCGGACAATTTCCATCGTTTGTGGCCGCGAATGCCGGGTCTCAACAAAATAACTACTTCGTGGTGATCCACAGCTCGAACCGCGGCGTGCTGGGAATGTTCTATATCGGCGGCTGCCTGACAAGCGGAACCGGAAACTGCACGACGTACTGGCCGGAACCGAATCTGGACGGCCTGGGTACCGTTACCTACGACGAATTGCGCACGGTGGGCTCGACCGCGATTCCTCCGAATGGGAGCGGGAGTTATGCAGTAGCGAACGGAATCAGCGGGAGTTGCAACGCGGCGGGGATCTGCTCGAATGTCGACCCGCAGACCGGGGCGAGCAGTTACACCGTGCCAAATCCATCGAATACCGTGAAAATGAACTTCTGGCCGGGAGCAATCATTCTCGGAAACGCTTCGCATCTGCACATCAATGATTGCGGGCAAGCGGCGGGAATTATCACAACGACTTATTTACCTTCTATCTACTGCAATCATTCCGGGGTAGGGTTGGCAGGCACTTATACCCCGTACTGGGTGTCTTACCGCGAGGGGGATTCCAGTGGCAATGGCAACCCTTCGGTGGGAGCAGTGTTGAAGCAGGCAGGACCTGCGAGTGGGAGCGCGTCATCGGGGTTGACAGGATTGTATGGGTTCCTCAACCCGGGATTGCTTGGACAGACAGACATGCTGACACTTGCGTACAGCAATCCATTTCTGACGTTGGCGACACCGGGATACCGGCCGAGCGCCGGAGCGAACGATACAGCAATCGGATTGGACCAGCCTGGCGCGACCAATCCAAACAGCGCACAGCTGGCATTCAGGGCTCCGATAGCAATTTCAGAGTACATCGGCTCCGTGTTGGACAACGGAAGCTATAAAGAGCGCCTGACTGCGAGCGGAAAAACATTCAATGTGCCAGTGACGGTCAATGGGAATTTGAATGTAACGGGCACGTGCACGGGCTGCGGTGGTGGAAGCGGCGGGAGCATGACCTGGCCATCGTCAGCTGGAATTGCGGTGTATGGAGGGTCCTCAGCATGGGGAACGTCGGTAGCGGCACCGGCGAGCGCGATTGTGGGTGTATCCGATACACAGATACTTACTAACAAGACCGTGGATGGAGTAAGTCCAACGACGTTGAGTTATCTGGATGCAACTTCGAGTGTACAAACACAACTGAATGCGAAGGCTCCGATGGCTTCGCCCACATTTATGGGGACTGTAACGTTGCCGGTGACGAGCGGCTCGACGCAGTGTCTGCACGTGAGTGGAAGTGGAGTGGTTTCAGGCACGGGGTCGGATTGCGGGAGTGGAGGGAGCGGGGGCTCAGGGACAGTGAACAGCGCATCGGGATCGCAACTGACGATGTACTCGAGTACTGGGACCACCGTGAGCGGCGACGCTCTACTGACGGACAGTGGGACAAATTTAAATTACACAGGCAGTGACGGGATTTCCGCCAGCAGCGCGACTTTCACCGGGAATGTGACGGTTGGTGGGCAGCTAATGTTGACTGGCCCCTGGCAGATTACGACTCCGCCGGCAGGGTCCGCGATGGGCAGTGCGCCGAGCGGGACTTCGGCACTTGGGATTTCGAACGATGGAAATTTCTACATCTCGGCGAATGCAGGAACACCGAGCAAGATTCTGACTGCGTCGACGGATGCGGTCCCTACGGTTTTTGGCAGAAGCGGTGCGGTGACTGCGCAGAGCGGAGACTACGCGGTCGCGCAGGTCAGTGGAGCAGCACCGGCGGCGAGCCCAACGTTTACAGGGACGGTGACAGAACCGGTTCCAACGTTGCCGAGCCAAGCGGCGGGCTTTTTCTTTGCGGCTCCGAGTGGAAGCGCGGGGGCTCCGGGCTTTCGGGCGATCGTGGCGGCAGACATTCCAACGCTGAATCAAAGCACTACGGGGAATGCGGCGAATCTCTCCGGAACTCCGACGCTGCCCAGTGGGACGACGCTTCCACTGTACGAAACGTCAGCAGCGGCCCAGGCGGCATTCTCCGGTACAGGTAGCTGCACGAACCAAGTTGTCATTGGCGCGAATGCGAATGCAGCACCGACATGCTCGGCCGTGACCTCTGCGATGGTGAACAATACCGTCGCAAGCGTAAATCCGGCTGCAAGTCTTGTTAATAATGACTACGTCCAAGGGTCGGGCTCGTCGTCGGTAAAGGACAGCGGAGTACTGGCTGGACCGTATCCAATTCCGTGGATAACGGCAGTACGGGGTGGTGGGCCGGTTAGCTTCTCGCAGAATGTGGTCAAAATGTGGGGCGTGGTTCTGACGTTTCCACTGAAGACGAGCACAGTTGCTTACTACACTACGATCGACAACACGGCGAATTTGTATGACATCGGAATCGCTAATAGCTCCGGGACGATAGTGCTCGACATTGGAGCGACCGCGGGAACTTCTTTTTCGCCGTCCGCCGGCACATATACGAAGAATTGGACACAGGGAACGACGACCCTACAGCCAGGAAAATACTACGTCGTCTTCACGACAAATTGCGCGTCATCCTGCGCAGCAATCACGGGCGGTGCAAGCTCTGGGGATATTACTTTCCAAGGTGGAACAACGACCGGGACGACGTCGGCTGGAGCGCTGGCAAGCTTTACACCACCGGCTGATGTGTGGAGCTGGGGTGCGAATATCCCCGCACTGGTCGTGAAATAGCTTCCGACTCAATCAGCGAACAAAAGAGGCGACTATGCGCAGACTTATGGTTTGGGCGCTGGCGGCGTTGTGTGCGCCGTGTTGGGCGACGACGTACTACGTCAGCTCAAGCAGCGGGAGCGATGCGAATCCGGGGACGCAGAGGCAGCCGTTTCAAACGGTGGCTAAGGTAAACGGATTAAGTTTGAATCCAGGGGACGCGGTGTACTTCAAACGGGGAGACACATGGAACGAGCAGTTGATACCGCCAGCCTCGGGGACGGCGGGAAGTCCGATCACGTTTGACGCTTATGGGACGGGGGTTGCGCCGGTTCTGACGCCGATGATAAGCCTGGCGGGAGCGAGTTGGACTCATAATTCAGGAAACATCTATACGACGGTAGTTTCAAGTTCAATTGGATCGCCGCAAGTGAACGACCTGCAGCTCGGCACAATATGGGGAAGAAAACGGCCAGCCGATCTGGGGTGTACGTTGGCAGGGGTGATTCAGGGGTACGGAGATTTTTGTGTAGTGTATCCAACTCTGTACTTATATTCGCCAAGCGGAACGCTGCCGTCTGCTTACTACAGTTCGATTAATGCAGTGATCGGTCAGCCGGCCGGGCTAGCCGTGATCTCGGTGGTGAACAAAAGTTGGCTGGTGTTCCAGCACATAAAAATTCAAAACTTCGACTACATGGGCGTGAGCGTTTCGGGAAGTTCGGACAACCTGATTTTCGCGAACATGGAGTCGGATGGAATGGCGCCGTACGGAACGACGCCGCACGGATTTTATGTGAATGCGGCGAGCGCAGCGAATATTCAGTTCCTGAATGACGACGCGCATTTGAACTATGACGGGTTCCGGATCGATGCGGCGAGCGCAGTTACAATTTCTAACTGCCGGGGGTATGCGAATCGAGACGCAGGGTTGAGGGATAACAGCAGCCACGCCACTTATAGTTACTCGCACTTCTACGGGAACAATGTGGCGCAGTTATTCACCGCGGATGTTGTAGGCGCGGTGGCCGGGAGCGGAAATATTTCTTCCTCAATGGCACCGGTCGTAACGAACTTTGCGACATATCCGGCGCGATTCAGTTTCACGGTGGATGATGTCGGGTCGTCGGCAAACACCGAGGCGTACATCGATACGTTTCTAGCCCCGCCCCTGGGCCGTACTATCTCCGTCCGAGCCTGAGGTTCAATGTGGCAGTAGTGCCATCATACCCGGTGGTGTGGAGCGACGTGAATAGCTGGTACGTGGCGGGCGATGAAATTGACTCACATTCCTGGTCGCATCAGTACTACACGACGACGGGAACACCGCAGGGGACGTGCACGTTGGCAACTTGTCCGAATGCACCCGCGATGACGATTCAATATACGGGAAGTGGGACAGCGGCAACTCTGACAATCTCGGGAAATACACTCAGCACAAATGTGACCGGCGCTTCGGGAGATGACATTAGCGTCAACCTGGCTTTGAATCCGCAGACCTCTGCGCCCTACACGGCGCAGCAATTGGTTGCGTATCTGCAATCAGTCGCACATTATGCCGTGCAGCAAAATTCGACACTCTGGACGACGAACAACTGGCCGTTCAGCCGTCCGAATACACATGCAACGAACCTGTTGAACATTTCCAATCAGGATATAGAGACTGGTGTGTACGCGATACTTTACGACCAAACGAAATTGCTGCCGGACGAGATGACGTCGTCGAAGAGTGCCATTCAGGCGAATGTGCCGGGGCTGACGAGGCATTTTACGTCTATCCCGATGGCGTGGAGGACCCGAGCAGCGAAACGGATGCGGCCGCCGCTGGCTACACGGCAGCCCGTGGCAGCCTGGCGATGAAAGACCAGGATAACGCGACGGCGTCGGCGAATTCGCTGTATGCGAACGGAGTGAATGTACAGAACATCACGAGCCTGGCGGCGATTCAAATTCATGAAATGAGATCGACACAGATTATCAGGTGGCGCAGAGCCTGGTGTTCCGGGCGGCGGCATGGGGAGTTCCGTACGGTATGTTTACACACTACAACTCTCGCGTGGACGGCACACCGGATATCAGCAACGCGGAGTTGGATACCTGTTGGATGGAGTGACGGAGAATGGCGGCGTGTGGATGACGAATGCCGCGCTGACGAGCGCGATTATGTCGGGGACGGGACTGAGTGGGAGCACACGGTATGTGCAGAGTCCGACGGGAAATGCGGTGAATCTGGCGGCAGCGGGAGCAAACTCTCCAACTGTGGGACGAGGGGCAGGAACGGCATATCCCATCGACATGAATGGCACGAACCGATCGGGACTGGGCGCGTGGGATATCGGAGCGACGGCATATCTTTCGCAAAGATACGGTACTGGAGCGGGAACGGGTCAAAGTTATATCGGGTGGCCTATCGCAGAGGCACCTACTGTGACATTCAGCGCAGGATTGCTAGGCGGAATGGAAGCGGTAGTGAGCAACTCCAACTCGGACCTGACGGTCAGTTGCATTACGCTCAATGGGTCTGCGCCAGCGACAAACGGGGACGGGCAGACCTGTGCCCATGGCTTTGCTTCTTTGTCCGCGATTCATGGCGGTGGATACTTCAGCCTGACACAATCGACAACGGTGAAGATCGTAGCTGGGATTGAAGGTGGAATCGACAGTTCGCCCGGCAGCTATCCGGTAACGGTACCGCAACAAACGATCACGGCGACACATTTTGGGTTCCAGTGCGGAGCTCAGGCAGATTGCGCGGGTTCCGGCGGGACGATTACGTGGCCCAGTTATTCAGCGCTTCCGGAGCTGATACGGCTGCATGATTCTCGTACAGCTTGGCCGTGGGTGCAATACGTGGGAACGGCAACGGCGTCGGGAAGCGTATGACGTGGGTTTCCGGAACACAATTTATAACGGGAACGTCGTGGGTTGGGCAGAGCGTGGCTTATAACGGTGCGACGTACATGATCATGGCCGTGAACTCTGCGACTCAAATGACAGTTAGTCCGAGCATCGGTACTCAGGCGAACCCATTGTTATTCACGGCGACGAACTGGACTTATGTAGATGACTATGTGGATGCGATCGCGGCGCATGCCGGGACGGTGGGGATGGAGACAGTCGCGCTATTCCCGTGCGGGGCTGCACCGGCCACAACACGCTGCGGGATCGATGCCAACTTCCCGAACGGAACATCGACGCCTCCAGCCGATTTTACGGTAGCGACGGGGAGTCGGAGTTACAACGCGTTTGTGAGTGCCTTAGTGAACCATCAGACGGTGGGAGGCCACAACGTGAAGGACTACGTGAAGGTCTGGGAACTGCAGAATGAATAGGAATTGCCGGTACACCTGAATGACTGCGGAGGTATGACGGCCTGCGGAATGCTGCTGTACCAGATGCTGGTTCCGATCGCGGCCATCATTCGCGCGAATGTTCCAAATGCGGTGATTCTGGCACCGAGCGCCACCGCGGCGAGTTCGAGCTACCAGTCCGACTATTCGGGGTGGCTCAATTTCGAGAACGCGCAAGGTCGAATCTCGGATTTCCGAACTGGCACTTATATCTCGCAGCGGGCGGGAATACGACCAACACTCCGGAAGTGCAGTGGGCCACCTATGTTTCGGCCGCGGGGACGTTGCTTCCGATTCAGCAGGCAACGACGGGTTGGAATATAACAGGATGGGCCGATACGGAGACCGATTTCCTGGGCAACACTTTCGTTTGTCCGACTCCTGCACAGTATACGGAAGCAGATTGCGCGGGTCAGATTGCACGCTGGCAAATTCTTCACGACAGCAACGGAAGCGTGAACCTGGATTGGTACAAATTCAACAGCGTGATCGCCAATGGACCCACCACGCCGGTTTCGTATGCGACGGTGTACCAGAATTTGCAGACGCTGCTGATTGGCGGATACTTCAGAGCGCCTGCGGGGTCCGACGGAAATACGCCAGCGACGTGGACGGCTCCGTTTATGGAGTCGAACAGCCATCCTGCTCTGTGGGTCTGGACGGATAGCGAGGCGGGCAAGACGTATACAGTGCCAAACGGGTACTCGGATTACCGTGACCTGAACGGCGAAACAACGGTGGTAACGGGCGGACAGAGCATGAGTATTACGACGGCGCCGGTCATGTTGGAGTAGCGAGCCGGGAAGGTTCAATCTGGCGTGCGGCGTGTCTGGGACGCAGTTCGATCCGAGACAGCTTTTTCTCGAACAAGTCAGTGGCGTTGGCGGCTTTAGCCGTGAGCGTCGAGGTGTATTCGCAAAATGACGAATTGGAGGAGTTGAGATGCACAAGCGAAATGGATTAGAGCGGATTGGTTTGGCACTGATGATGAGCGCGACGATGATCCTTGCCGGATGCTCGACCGATTGGGTGCAGGAGGCGGAGCAGATTGTGGCAGTGATGATTCCTGGAGCGGCGAACCTGGTAACGCTGATCGCAATGCTGGAGGGCAAGACGGTAACGGCAGAGGACCTCGCGGTGGTGCAGAGCGCGGGAACGCAGGCGGGATCGGATCTGCAACTGATCCAGTCGCTGATTGCGGCTTATGACAAGGCAGATGCGACGGCGAAGCAGGGATGCGAGCCAGATTCAGAGCGCGCTGAATGCCGCGCAAGCGAATCTGGCAGGTCTGCTGCCGGCGAGCTGCACATTAAGGATGCGGCGACGCAGACGAAGCTGACGGCGGTTGTGGGGATCCTGCTCTTCCGAGGTGCAATCTCTGGCGGCGGTGGTTCCAACTGGGGTTCAGGCATCAGGAGCCAAAGGCCAGGAGTCAGTCGCGGCCCGTCTCTCGACAGCTTCGGAGGCTGCCGTGGGCAATGCCGGAGGTAAGGGCAAGGTTCCGTTGTCGGCGCGGGAGTTCGTGAAATCGTACAACGCGACTTTGACGGCGAAGACAGGAAACGGCGATCTGGATCGGGTAACTTCGGGTCTGCAGATTCACGAGCATGGGGCGGCTGCCAGGTGGGCTTCGATGGGAGTGCTGAAGTAACGGAAAGCTTTTCACCACCAGGGGACACAGAGGACACCAGGGGAAAATAGAACCTCCGACTTCTGGGCTGCCCAATGCACCCGGGCCGCCGGACGGACGAAGGCGTCCGTGCCTACACGGTTCGTGGTGGGGAACACCCTAAACGCTGTTGGAACGCGAGCACACTTTGAGGATTCATGATCTGGACTGATTTGCAGGTGGTGGAACAATTCGGGCCGCGTCTGGATTCCCGGGCAAATGATGAAACGTTGCAGGATTTGTCTGATCCGAAAACTGCTTCGCATCCGGGTAAAGAAGGGTGGAATACATTTCCTCAAATTGAACCGGGCGCAGCAGGAGTACTCGCGAAAGTGCAGCCAGCGGAACATTGTGCTGAAAGCGCGGCAGGTCGGGATTACGACGTATATTGCCGCGCGGTTTTTTATTCAGACGATTACGCGACCTGGAACGCTGACGGTTCAGGTCGCGCATAGCGATGAGTCCGCGCAGGCGATCTTCAATATTGTGCACCGGTTTTGGGAGAAACTGCCCAACTCCAGAGTGCAGAGGGGAGCGCTGGTGAAGTCGCGCTCCAACGTCCGTCAAATCGTGTTTCCCCGGTTGGACAGCGAATACCGGGTGGAGACGGCGGACGACAACGCGGGACGCGGGATGACCATCCACAATTTACATTGTTCGGAGGTCTCCCGCTGGCCCCGCGGGGCAGAGGATACATTGGCGTCGCTGCGAGCGGCGGTGGTTCCGGATGGCGAGATTGTGCTGGAGTCGACACCGAGCGGAGCCGCCGGATTGTTTTATGAGGAATGGAACAAGGCGGAGGAGCAAGGGTATACGAAGCACTTTTTCCCCTGGTGGTACGAGGCTTCTTACAAAGAGGATGTTACGAAGAAGCCGGTGGGGGAGTTAACGGAGGAAGAGAAGGATCTGGTTTCGCTACATGGGCTAACGGTGGGGCAGATTGCATGGCGGCGGACGCGATTGCGGCTGATGAAAAAGCAGGCGGCGCAGGAATACGCGGAAGATGCGGTGTCATGCTTTCTGGCATCGGGGGAGTGTGTGTTCGATCTGGAGTCGATCGAAAAGGCGGCGGCGCAGGCAGGGCCGACGACGGAGTCCCAAGATAACGGGCGATGCCTGACCTGGCTTCCTCCGCAGGAGAAGAAGCAGTACATCATTGGAGTAGATGCGGCGGGCGGAGGCACGGACGGGGATTATGCGTGTGCGCAGGTGATTGATCGAGCCAGCGCTCTGCAGTGTGCGGAGTTGCATGGGCATCTCCCTCCGTTAGAGTTAGCGCGGCGTTTGATAAAACTGGGCCGGAGATTTGGGAATGCGCTGATCGCGGTGGAGCGGAACAATCATGGATACGGAGTGCTGGCGCATTTGAAGGATCTGGAATACGAGAACCTGTTTACCCAGGGCGGGCAAGATGGATGGCTGACCTCGGTAGTGAGCCGGCCGACTATGATTGAAAACCTCGCGGCGATGCTGATTGAACAGCCGGGTTTGTTTCATAGTCCGCGGCTTCTGGCGGAGATGAAGACGTTTGTACGACACGCGGACGGGCATGCGGAGGCAGCGGAAGGCGCGCACGATGATTGCGTGATGGCGATGGCAATTGCGCTGGCAGTGCGAAAGGAAGATTCGGGGCGAGTGGCGCGGAGAAGACCGGTGGAGATGGCGTCGATGGAAATGGGGTAAGAAGGGCTCTTGACTCGGCTGTGCGAATGTTCATTCGTCACAGACGTGGGGTGGTGAGTTCCGATAAGGTTGCGGGTTTGTGCTTTGGTTAGCGAAAACTGTTCACCACAGAGAACACAGGGAGCACGGGAGACTTTCAATCCCCTTCATACACTGGCGCTGCACGCGAACTTGGCTGTGGATAGGTTTCGCGGGCAGGAGTGCTCGCCACATAAGCAGTTTCACATAAGAATTGATAGAAGCGGTCCAACACGTTCGAAGGATGAGGGGCGGGGCACAGGGGCACCTGATGCGCTGCTCGGATGGGCACTTCTATGTGGTGAAGTTTAGAAATAATCCGCAACATCTGCGGGTGCTGGCGAATGAGATGCTGGCCACGCGACTGGCGGAGCGGGCCGGGCTGCCGGTTCCGGTGACTGAGGTCGTTGAGGTGGATGAATGGCTGGTGGAACATACGCCGGAGTTGAGCATTCAGTTGGCGCATAACACGATCCGGTGCGAGGCAGGACTACAATTTGGGTCGCGGTACGTAGTGAGTCCGATGGAAGGGCAGGTGTTTGATTATCTTCCGGTGGAGATGCTGGGCTTGGTGCGTAACTTAGAAGCGTTCGCCGGGATGCTGGTTCTGGATAAGTGGACTGGCAACGCGAACGGGCGGCAGGCGGCGTTCTGGAAGAAGTTGCGGGAGAAGAAGTTCACGGCGTCATTTATCGACCAAGGATATTGCTTTAATGCGGGAGAGTGGAATTTTCCGGATTATCCGCTGCGAGGGGTATATGCGCGGAATGAGGTATACGAGCGGGTGCGCGGGTGGGAGTCGTTTGAGCCATGGTTGTCGCACATCGAAAAGATGGATGAGGATGCTGTGTGGAGCGTGGTGAACCAGATTCCTCCGGAGTGGTATGAGAGTGAGATGGACGAACTGGAGAATCTGGCGCGAAGTTTGATTGCGCGGCGAGGGATAGTGCGGGAGTTGATTGAGGCGTTTCGGGTCTCGCCGCGGAGACCGTTTCCGGGGTGGTTAGAACACTGATTTCACCACGGAGGGCGGAGACGAGCTATAACCACTAGGGACACAAAGAAACACTAAGGAAGAAACGAAGTTCTTAGAAAGATGGTTGAGAAACGAAAACTCGAATTCTTTCTGCTGCGGTATGTGCCGGACGCGGTTAAGGGGGAGTTTGTGAATATCGGGCTGGTCATGATTGAACCGGCTGAAACCCGTACCGGTCATGGATTTGCGGATGTGCGATTCACTCGGGACTGGAGCCGAGTACTGTGTTTCGATCCGCAGGCAGAGATCGACGTATTGCAGGCGATGGAAGCGGATATTCGAGGGCGAGTGGTTGAGGCCAGAAATTGTGAAGAGGTAATAAAAGTACTAAACGATTCCTTTTCGAACGCAATTCAACTTACGGAGGCAAAGGGGTGCCTGACCGATGATCCCGCCAAAGAGATTGAGGAGATGGCCAGGATCTATTTGGAAACCGCACGAGTGGGGAGAGCGCGTGAACTGAGCGGTCGCGAGAAGATTGTATTGACGATGGAAGAGGCATGGGAGGTTGCGGGCATATCGTGGCGGGTAAAAGCATTCCCTGTTGAGCCGTACACGGCCCCGGGCGATTCGTTCAGGTTTGACTTTGGATATTTCGTGGGCAAGGAAATCAAGCTCTTTCACGCCTTGTCGTTAAGGGCCAGGGTGGATTCGGCGGTGACCCTGGCCGCGAGGTATCCGAAGATTGAACAGGCGATGAGAAATGCAGAGCGTTCTCCGCTAATGCCCCGGCTGACAGCTGTTGTGGATGACGACCTTGACTTAAAAAAGGTCGAGATCGCGTTCGCCCTGGGAATGATGAAAGATAGCGGAATTCATGTTTCTGAAGTCAAAGAGATGCCGAGGATTGCGGCCGTAGCACGTGAGGAACTGGGAGCGTGAGCGGATTGTAAGAGGCCTGGTTTACCAGGATGAACAAGTGCGATCCAGCGCTTGAGCTCCCTATATTGGCGGGGCTTTTTGGGGTTCGAGAACGCCCATCGAGGGCACAGGGGGCCACAGACAACATCAAGATGCCCACAAATGTAACGAGCTTAGATGTACTCGTACTTAGAGGCTGTAGGGAGCCTTCGCCCAGGACGACAGTTTAGAGGGGCTGTGAGCTGTGGTGCGATTGTCGAGCTTCGCTCGATGGACAGCCGGGGGCGGCTGTCCCCACATTGATTCTGTTCCACCATTGAATTCGGGTAAAGAAAAACAACTATGAAAATTACAGAAGCGGTACGCGGCGCATGGCGCCGGGTGGCGGGAGTGTCTTCTGCGGCTTCGCCGCAGGGAATCGAGAAGAAGCGGCGGACGTCAGGGCTGCCGTCGATCTTTAATTCTTACGGCCCGCTGACGGAAGCGATGCCGAAGCCAACGCCATACAACTTGCGACGGTTTTCGGAGCTGCCTATCGCACGGAGAGCGATCAACTGCATCAAGGACCGGATTGCCGGGATGCGCTGGAGAGTGCAGCCGCGGCAGGGATACGCGCTGGATGCGATTCGGAACGGAGCGGAGCGAGTGCGGATCCTGACTTCGAATTTCGAATCCCCGAATCCAGATGACTCATTCCGGTCGCTGGCGGAGCAAGTGCTGGAAGACATCATTGTCGGCGGGTATGGCGCGATTGAGGTTCAGGACTCGGGAGATGCGGCGCTGCCCTTGGCACTGTGGCCAGTAGACGGGGCGTCGATTCGGATGAATCTCGACTGGGATGGGTCGCCACAGTCACAGCGATATCTGCAAGTGGTGGATCAATCGAACACGCAAGTCAAGCTAGACGATGATGAATTGATCTATATCCGCCTGAATCCACGAACGCATACTCCATTTGGGCTCGGGCGACTCGAAGTGGCGTTCGAGACGATCAATGCGTTCCTGGGAGCGCACCGGTATGCGTCGCGGCTGGCGTCGAACAGCGTGGTGCAATATGCGCTGTGGCTGCAGGATTTGACACCGGAACATCATGAGCGGCTGATCCGGTGGTGGCAGGACGAGATTGAGGGCACGGGCAAAGTGCCGATCCTATCGGTCGAGAGCAAACCGGAGGTGCTGAGGTTCGGTGGAGGCACCGATGCAGACTTGCGACTGCAGTGGCAGGAATTCCTGCTGCGAGTCGTCGCTTCCGCGTTCGACCTTCCTCCGTTTTACCTGGGGGTGGAGCGGGACGTAAACCGCTCCACCGCGGAGGAAATGAATGATCTGGCATTTCGACAGGCAATTGTTCCGACAGCGCGGTTGCTGGCGGAGTCGCTGACAAGAGGAGCCATCAGCAAGAAGCTGGGGTGGAACGATCTGGAGTTTGTGTTTAAGGATGTGGACACGACGGACCCGCTGGAAGAGGTGCAGATCCAGCAGATTCTGTTGCAGAACGGGGTGTTGACGGTGAATGAAGTGCGGAGGATGAGGGGGTTGGCGGAGATCGGGTAAGGTTTTCAGCACAAGGGACACAGAGTAAGCGAGGTAAGTCCACGTCCCTTGTCGTTAGGTTTTTAGTAGCCGATAGGGATCCTTCGACTACGCTCGGGATGACAAACAAGAATCAGGTGGACAAAATGACGATTGAATTGGAGAGCATGGCGCTAGAGATGCCGGAGGTCAAAGGGCACCCGAACCGGGTAGCGTTTCAAGGAGAGTATCGACGGTGGTGGATGTACCGTCGGAGCGGGCGCCGTTTGGGTCGCAAGGGAAACGAGTTTTACTGACGAGAAAGGCGGCAGAGAAGGCGATTCCATCGCTGCTGGGGATGGCGGTGGATTATGCGCCGTCTCTCGATCAGCACGACCAGAAGAGAAAAGTGGGAGTGATTACCAGCGCGACATCGCGGAACGAAACCTGGAGATCGGCGGATATTTGTATGCCAAGGATTTCCCGGGAATCGTGAAGGAGATTGGCCGAATGGGAAAGCGGCCAGGGAAGCCCGGAACTTCAGGGATTCGGCTGCGAGCCTCGGCTGCGGAAAAAACTTACCACCGCGGGAAAGAAGGAGCGAGGCTGAGGGCTTCCCTGGCGACCGCGGTCAAAGAAGTTCGGCGAATGATTGAAGCCGCTACCCGTAAGCCGGCAGGCGCGAACTCATCGCTGGTCCTGCGAAGTGAGGCCATGTCGACCGACCTTAAGGCGGCGAATCGTACAGGGCGCGAGTTAGGGATGTCGTTCGAGGTGACGAATGTGAACGTGCTTGACCGGGAGGCGCGAATCTGGAGGCTGGTTGACGTAATGTTCACGGGCGCTGCGATCTTGCGAAAAGACAAAGCAGCGTATCCGGAGACGTGGATCGAACTGAGTTCATAGCAGCGAGTGGTGAGCACCGAGTACCGACGAATACCGGAATAGTGAGCCGGCGAATGTGAGTCGAGTAGGAGGAAAACAAACGATGAACGAAGAGATGATGCAGCAGTTGATGGCGACGGCGGAGAGGCTGGCGACGGCGGCCGAATCGTTGGATCGCGTGTTAGGGCGTCTGGATGCACAGCAGGAGGCGCTCAATGCCAAGGTTGACCGCATCGTAGCGTCGGTGGACGAGCGTGAGCCTGAAGTGGCACAGGGTGAAGCAACCCAACGATTGCAGGAACGTGTGGCCGAACTGGAGAAATCGAACAACGATTTGAAGGCGCAAGCCTCGCGAATGGCGCGCAAGACGCTTCCTCCGATGGTGTCAGCCATTCTGGCGAAGAGCGGGGCTGAAGAGGGAGCAAGGATCGAGAAGGGAGTCCTGGATAAAACGCTGCAGAGCCTCAGCGTGGAACAGAGGATCGCGGTAAAGGCAGAGTTGGCACGAGCGGGAATGATCGAGTAGCGACGAGCTTTCGGATTGCGGTCGGGTGCGACTTTGGTCGCACCTTTTTCTTTTGAGGTTCGCCAGTTTGGCGACAAATCGGTAGTCAAGCTGCCAGCGGAGTTAGTGACAAATCCGCGACGAGTCTGTGATGGCGCAGGCTGGCACGGGGTCCTTCGACTCCGAAGTTGCGTCACTTCGGGACGCAACTCCTACGCTCAGGATGACAAGGGTTCAGGCAACGCGATGTGCGTTTCTGGTGAGGAACATCAACGACAAGGAGAAGACATGCAGGGACAATTTGTAGATTTGATGGCGGCGGCGGACTATCTAGGGCCCGCCGCGGTGGAAGTCGATCGATATCAGACAGAGATTTTTGACATCGTCCGGAGACGCGGAGTGTTCGGACAACGGATGAAGCAGGTTCCCGCGACCGGGCATCCGTCGCGTTTTTTCGAAGAGACTGCGATTGCGGCCCCGACGGCGGCGCAGGCGTTCATGGATCCGCGGAACATTGCGCCCGTGGTGCAAGCACCGGCACGCGTGGAGCTTTCGGTTCCACTGAAGGCGCTCGTTTCGCAGATCAATTACAACCTGTTCGATCTGGAAGTTACGGCACAGCAGAGCCAGTTCGCTTATCTGCAGGCGAAGGATCTGGCCGATGCAGTGGACGGACTGCTGCGGACGCATGATGTCGCCCTGTGGAACGGAAGCGACACTTCACTGAGCGCTCCAACGACGCCGCAGTATTTCGGCGTCATCGGGCAGATCGAGGCGGGCGGAAACAGCGTAACGATCGCAAAGGGCAACAGCATCGTGAATGGTCTGAAGACCACGATCGCGACGATGGTTTCGAACTCCTCGTATCAGGTGCGACCCACGGCAATCTATGCGAACCCGATGCTGCTGGATCTGATCGACCAGGAGATGAAGTCGGAGTTCAACGTGGTGTTGAACACGGTGGAAATCACTGGCGGGGTGCGGGTCAAGGCGCTGACGACGCAGGCGGGCGAACTGCCGTTAATTCCAGAGTGGGCACTGGGCTACACGGGCGTTCTCGGTTCCGGATCGGCAGTACTGCCAGCGTACGTGGTGACAGAGGACCTGATTGAGTACCACTGGCTGACGGATCCGAATCCGCGCGTGTTCAAGTTGGGACTGCCAAGTGCGCTGACTCAACAGCAAGTAGTGGTGAAGTTCGGAGCTCCGGTAGTAAAGGGCGCCAACTTCGCGCACTACGAAGTGAAGGTACAGAACTAGAAGAGCGATTCTCAGTTCTCAGTTGACACCTCACAGTTGCGTTTTCTCAGAGAAGTAGATTGCGGGCTGGACTGAGAACTGGGAATCATCTCAGCGGCTAAAGCCGGATTGATCGTGGCGCTGGCGGCATGGCTAAAGCCATGCCCTGATGCGAAACGCGACACCACGCGCTGAAGCGATGTTTGAACGGACCAGTTGCGGCGGGCTGAAGCCATGCCGCTCCCATGCTGTTTTATGAAAGGCGCACTATGAATTACTTAGATACCACGGAATATTTGACGTACGGGCTGGAGGTGACGACGGATCCGTCGTGGGTGACGGCGGCATCCGCCATTATTGATGCGCATTGCCGGCGGGCGACATTGGGAGTGAATCAATACGAAGAGCGATTGAAGATGCCGCCCGAACTGAACACTGTGAGAGTCAGTTATCTTCCGCTGGTGGCCGTGGCGCCGGCGACGACACCGATCGTGACGTTGCAGGGAAGATATGGAATTCCGCGCCGTGGAGAGTGGCCGTTTCCAGAACTGAGTCTGGAATTCGCGCTAGTTTTCGCTCTGCCAGGAGCGTGGACTGTTATTGACCCCAGCACGATTGACATCTGGACCGATAGCGGCGAACTCACGTTCCCGGTAAACGCCTTGGGACTTTTCTTCAATGAAGTTGACGTTGTTTACAACGCGGGGCTGGGGACGATTCCGTCGAGTGTGAAGGTCGCGTGCGCGCAGATCGTGAAGAACGCGCAGGTGACACCGGCGCTGAATGTGAAGTCAGGAAAACTCGACCGGATGAGATTGGATTATTTCGGCGACACGCTGGTGGATGACACGGTGAGAAGTCTTTTGGAACCGTACGTGGCAAGGAAGGGATCGTAGGCGAGAGTAGTTATCAGTTTTCGCTTCTCAGGGCTTAGGGGTCAGGGGCCAGGGCTCAGATCTTAGGGCTGGCTTTTTGCGATCCGTTTTCGCTCTGAGTTTTCGGATCCTCAGTTTTGTGATTTTGGGATGGAGGGTTTATGGGCGGAGGGATTTGTGGAGCGGGATTGTCACGGCTAGCGGACGCTCTGTTGAAGGCTCTGGGCGGAGAAACCGTGAGCTTGTTATTGCCAGCGACCGCGATGGCGAACGATGCGGGGGGACAGTTGGGACTGGTTGATCCAGGAGTGCAGGAAATTGTGATTTCTCCGGCGATCTTGCGGGAAATGACGACGGGAGCACTCGGGCCACGGCGCAGGATCGAATTCACGTTGCCTGCGTCGGCGATTGCGGCGCAACTCCCGACGCTTGGTATGGCGACCGGAGAAGATTTGTTCAACGCCGTGATCGGACTCAACTACGGGAATGATTTGCTCCACATCGAGACGGTGGTACCGGAAAGTTTTGCGGGAACGGTTTGCTTCTATGTGGTGACGGCGGTGGAGTAAGTCCAGCTTCTACCTGGAACGCACAACCTTTTCACCACAGAGGGCACAGGGGAACCCAGAGGAAGTCAAACATCCTTTGTGCCGGTGGCTAGCGACTCGGCAGTCGGCAGTGCTCGCTTTTCCTGGAACTTCGAGGAGTTTATGCAATTTGCGAAAGATAGTTTTTTTCTGGCGCTGCAGCAGCGGTTGGCGTCATGGAATCCGGCACGGACGGTCACGGTAAATGGCGCGACGGTGCCTGCGGTTCTGGTGGTAGAGAATCTTCCACCGTCGTCCGGTGAACCACAGGCGGATACGTTCTACATCGAGTGGGGCGCGGCTGACGTGCTTGCAGGGCACGCCGGCAATAGCGCTCTGATGAGCATGGACGTCGTGATTTCCTATTACAGTTTGGGATCGGTGCAGAGCATGGTGGACCGCGGAAGGTTACTGGCGCAAATGGATAACGAACTGCTTGCGATATGCCAACCACCAAACACGGACAAGAAGGATTACACCCAGGCTCCAAGCGCAGATTTAGGCACAAACGTATTTTGGACGCAGCCTTCTTTCACAGAAGGCAAGGGATCGGGAATGTATTGGGGAAAAACATCTTTTCCGGAACGCATGAAGAGCGGGGTGACTGAGTCAGCCGAGACCCAGCAGGATGCACGCGTGGAACGCAAGGCGCGGCTGACATTGTACTTTTTCTCGGAGGTGACGCTGTCATGAGCACGAGTCCATTGAGGGCGGCGATGGTTCCAGTGTCGCGGCAGATACGGGCCTACTTCGCGCCGGTGAATCGAGCGAGCGAGACGCCAGCGGTTTTTGATCCCAGTTGCGGGATGTTTTCTTTGAATTCGCCGCCCAGTCCCTGGCTCGATCTGGGATGGGTAGAAGATTTCACGCGCTGGTATGAAACGCCGACTGATGCCGTTCGGTCGGGGGCAAAGAGCCAGCCTGCTGTTCAATTCCGCGGGCCACTTGACGCCAGAGTTGAATTCAGTTTTGTGGAATGGGGCAAGTTGCAGATGGCACTCGCGTGCGGATCGGAGCACATGAATGTGCTGGCACCTATGCCAGGCGGCACGGCGGCAGCTTCAGGCGGGACACCGAACCCCGGGGTGGCAATCCTGCCGGGATCGACGGCACGTGAGTTGATCCTGGGAGCCGGCGCGGGAAGTGCGTTCGCGGCGGGTTCCCTGCTTGCGGTGGATTTGGACTATCAACAACAGATCGGGTATGTGGGTTCCGGAATCTCAGCGGCGTACGTGACGAGTGCGGCGGCCGTGAAGCAAGATCCGAATTACGTGCGTCGAGTGACATTCAATGTGGGACGTGTGGCGGAAGTGACCGCAAATTCTGTGTTACTGGCTCAGCCCCTACTCGGCGGCGTACCCGCATCGGGGGCGGCGGCGCAGGCAGTGGTGGCTTTCGTGGACCGGGAGGGTGGGTCGTTCTTTCAGGAGTGGTCTGCATTGTTTGTGGCTCAAGAAGAAACCGGAGGGCGAATCTGCTTTCACTATCCGCGACTCAGTCCAAACCCAGGGCAGGGATCGAGCGGAGTAACTTGGAGCGCCAACACAACCAGTGGGGCCGGCAGTGACGCACGCTCGTCGGGAACGCTGAAGGGAACGACAGCATCGGGGGCGAGATTCGTACGGGAAGATTTTTCGGACATCGCGAAGCCGATTTCCGCGATTTCTCTGCATGCTTCGTTCAATGCATTGCCGTCTGCAGATTTCAATGATGGACAGATGGTGCTGTGCTATCGCAGCTATTTTCCGGCAGCGATGTCAGCCGCTTACTAAGCGCCCAAGACAACAGTTTCCACACACAGAGAAAGCCGAACAGAGGATTACGGAATTCAGATGAAGCTTACGATTGACAATTTGCAAGGGTTGGGGCCGATCGACTACACGGCGTGGCTCGATGAAACGTTGGCGCCGCACATCCAGCGACTCCTGAATCAGCCCGCGAAATTGAAGTTGGATTTAATTCCGAGCCCGGCTGGGTTCGTGCTTCCCACAATCCATGCGCGAATCATGCTGGCGAAAGCAAGTGGGACTTTTCTTTTCACCGGATATTTAATCCAGGCACCACAACCGGTTTACCTGGGGTCGGGCGGGCAGTCGGCTGTGTATCGGTACGAGTTGCTGGCCGAGAGCGACGAAGTACTGCTGGATCAGAAGGTGCTTCCGAACAGAGCACCCTTTGTCGCCCGGAGCGCGGGATCGGCGCTGCGGCAACTGGTTCAGGACTTGTTGCCCGGCGCGTTCGACGCGACGGCGGTGCAGGAACTGGATCCGATCGCAGCCTATGGGGTGAACCCGCAAAAGAACTTCTCATTTCACGCCGGCGAACTGGCGCTGGCGAGCCGTGCCTCTTATAAGGCGATCGACGGGGCGATAAGTCTGGCGCCCGTGGGGATGAATTCATACGCGCTAAATGAGAGCGATTCGAATTTCTCTCCGTCCGGCCTGAGGCTTACCCAACCGAGTAGGGTGGTGAACGATGTGACTGTGATTGGAGTGAACGAGCCGCAGGCCTACGTGCGGGACTATTTCGTCGGAGATGGACTAAGCACTCGATTTTATCTGTCTCAAACGCCCTTCGCACAGAGCAAGCTCGCGCTGATTGATGAGCAGTTCGCGGGAGTCGCTGTTGACCCGACCACGTGGGTGGTGAGGGATCCGAACGGCTGCGATTTCTGTTGCGGCGCAGGCGCTTCAGGTGAATGGCGGAACCGGGCAGGCAGGGCAGACCACAGTGTCGTTCATCGAGCAAATCGAGTTGGGAGGAGCGCTTGAGTTGCAGCATGGGGAGGTCAGCTTTGCTGGCGCCTCGAATGGAATGATCGGCGGACTGTACGCAGGCGGCATTTCTGTATCCAAATGCCTGGCTGGATTCCAGGTCAGTCGGAACGGGCTGGGATCGAATATCCAGGCGGTCATTAATGGTTCGCCGACAGGGCCGGTTATGACCACGACGACAGGTCACCGGTATGTTTTCACGACCTACATCTACTCTCAGGAAGTCTATCGAGCGGGAGAAACATATCACTCGTCGGCGCACCCTGCAGGGAATGGATTGGGAGGCACGGGAATACGGGCCGACGTCAGATTCGTGCTCGAAGTTCAGGACATTAATCCTGCGGTGCCCGCTACGATCGTTGCATCGCCAACGGTACTCTATGACGACGTGATCGTGGATGCCGCAGGATTCTGCACGTATGCGCTGGTAGACGCGATCAGCATGCAATGCAGCATTGCATTTCCGTACACGACTCACATCTCACTGGCAGAAGTGAGGAGCGCGCTGCCGGGCGCGGGCTATGTCACGCAAATTGTGGGAGCGATTTCGGACGGCGCGCAGTGTTCGATTGCGAGTTCGACGACGCTGGAGTTCTATCCGCAGTACGTGCCGCCTTTGAACACGCTTATTGTGGCGAGCTACCGTGGATCTGGACGAGCCGTGGCGGAAGTAGTGAATTCTGCCAGCATGGCGACACTAGCGAATGGGAGCGACAACGGCTCGCGCGGAATCGCGCGAATGATGAAAACCCCCAGCGCACGTACCCAGACCGATTGCGAGAACGCGTCGCTGGCGATTCTGGATGATGCGGAGGAATGCGCATGGACGGGCAGTTATCAGACTTGGAGTGATTTCCTTCCGGGATCAGCCGCGGATGTATTTCCAGGAGACGCCCTGACGATCGATGTGCCTTCGCAAAATGCATCTTTTAGCGCGATCGTCCGAGCCGTAAGTATCGATCTCATCGATCCTGCGGACGACCGCGGCATGTACATCATCGAGTTTGCGACTGACCTGGCGTCGCCGCTCGGATATCAAGAGAGTGAGAGCACAACCGTGGTTCCGCTGCAGGACACTCCGCCAGCATTGTTGACGACGCAGGTAGGGACATACTATTTGGCGAATCTAACTGGCGCACAGATCACGCAGGTGAGTTCAACGACGGTTCAGGTCGATGCAGGAATGGCGCCGGGAAACGGCGTGGCGATTGAAGTACGCGCTCACAACTTCGGGTGGGGACCATCGAATGATCGGAATTTACTCGGCCGATTCGCGACTCAGACCTTCAGCTTGCCGCGACTGGCACGCACGCAGGATTACTTTCTGCGACTCTACGACAACTCCTCGCCGACCAGATATTCCCGCTACAGCGCGGCGTTGCATGTGGATTATCCGCTATGAGTGACGACGCTTTCGCGCGGCAAAGGCACAGAGTGGTTGGCGAGAAAACAGCTCTATCCGTTCCGTACACGGCGAAGGACTTCCAACTAGAGGTCCTGGACAGGCTCGAGCAGATGCAGAGTCTGGCGCAATCGCTCGAGGAATCGTGGACCCAAAAGCTCCAGGCCGTCAAGGAGCAGCGGCTAGTGAAGTTTGATAGCCGGACGTTGATCGCATTGGCAGCGGTTGCTCTGTCAATCGGCGGATACATCATTGCGGACGCGCGGAATTCATCGCGCCAGGATGCCGAGATTGAAGCTACGAAAGCGCGGGTGCAACGTTTGGAACAGATCGCGACCACCAATACTGAGGCGCGCATTCGGACAGAAGTTCAACTGGGCGAATTGCGTGATGGCCAGAACGAAATCAAGACGATGATTCAGGCGCATGACAGCGCAAGCCGGAAGGCTCAGTCACCAAAGTAGTCTTTCCAGGACCGCAAACAGATAGATCGCAGAGAAAACAATTCACATCAAGACAACTTAAATTTGGACAAGGAGAAACTATGAGTACACCCAGCACCACGATCATCACCAACTTAAAAAGCGCAACTCCGCCGACAACGAACACGCTGGCGGACGCGAATACATACGGTCTTGACATGCCGGGCATGCTTTCGCTCGCGCTGAGCAAAGCCAACGAATTGAAGGTCTGCTTGACGCTTATCGCCAGCAGAACCGACAGCGCGGATCCTAACCTGGCGACCCTCAACAATATTTTGGCCAGCCTCACCTAGAACCGGGGCAGCCGTACGGTTGAGCCGGCTGCCAAAACTCTCACTTAGACAAAAGGAAATCTGTTGAGGAGAAGAAAATGAATTTTCTGAATCAGCTGTTACGGGGGATTTCTTTCATTCCAGCTTTGGTGAGCGGGATTGAACAACTTTTTGCAAACAAATCTGGAAGCGAGAAGAAGGGTGCGGCGATTTCGTTTCTGGAGAGTGCGCTGTCGACGGTAGACGCCGTGGCCGCCAAGGACATTGTTGACCCGACAAAATTCAAGGAGGGTATTTCCAAAATCATCGACGGAACGGTCGAATGTCTGAACGCATCTACCTGGGCTAAGAACGAACCGACTGCAACCACCGTCAGCGGCAACTAGTACGCCGAATCAAAATCCCCACTTCTCGCGCTGAGAACACGCGAGAAAATGGGGCACTCTCAGAGTCTTTCTAATCTCAGCCGACTTCTTCGCTCCACATCTCCAGATTCTTTTTCACTTGGGCCATGAACTGGTCGGCTATAGCCCCGTCGATCAGGCGATGGTCATAGCCGAGGGTGAGGTGAACGACGGAGCGGATGGCGATGGAGTCGTTGCCTTCTTTGTCGGTGATGACCATGGGCTGCTTAGTAATGCCACCCACGCCCATGATCGCCGAGTTCGGCTGGTTGATGATGGGGAGTCCGAAGACCGCTCCGAACTGGCCGGGATTGGTGACGGTGAAAGTAGAACCTTCGACGTCCTCAGGCTTGAGTTTCTTGGTACGGGCACGCTCGCCGAGATCGGTGATGCCACGTTGCAGGCCGAGGAAATTGAGGTCTCCGGCGTTCTTGAGAACGGGGACGATGAGTCCCCAATCAAGCGCAACGGCGATGCCCATGTTGATATGGCGGTGATAGCGGATGTTGTCGCCTTCGATATTGGCATTGATGATGGGCCACTGCTGCAGGGCCATCACGGCGGCACGCACAAAGAAGGGCATGAAGGTGAGGCGGGCACCGTGGCGCTGCTCGAATCCGCCCTTGAGCTTGCTGCGCAGGTTGACGATGCGGGTGAAGTCGACCTCGTACATGCAATGCACGTGGGCACTGGTGCGGCGCGACTCGATCATGTGCTTGGCGATGAGCTTGCGCATGTTCGACATGGGAACGAGATCGCCCGGATAAGGCGCTGGAGTTGCCGGGCGCGGAGCGGGCGCGGCGGCCGCGGGCTGAGCAGGAGATGCAGGGGTGGGAGCCGGTTGCGTAGATCCCTGGCTCTCGATGAACTGCATGATGTCTTGCTTGGTGATGCGGCCGCCGAGTCCGGTACCGGTGATCTGGGACAGACTGACGCCGTGTTCGCGCGCGATCTTGCGAACGAGCGGCGAGGAGCGGGCTTCTTCCTCTCCATTCTCGTCTTGCGCGGAAGCGGCCGGCGCGGGCATCGGAGGCGGTGTGGGAGTGGACTTCTTTTCCTCTCTTGCAAGCGGAGCGGCAGCAGGAGCAGGAGCAGGCGCTGGCTTCGCAGCAGCCTGAGCTGGTTTGGCTGCGGCGGCTTCGCCATCCACAGCGATGGTGCCGACCACGGTATTCACGTTCACCGTGGTGCCTTCGGTCACTTTGATATCCTGCAAGACGCCGGAAGCGGGGGCGGGAATTTCGGCGTCGACCTTGTCGGTCGAGATCTCAAACAGCGGCTCGTCCCGCTGCACTTTGTCGCCAGGCTTCTTCAGCCACTTGGTAATGGTCCCTTCGACGATGGATTCGCCCATCTGGGGCATGATGATGTCAGTCGGCATGATTTCCTTCCATGAGGCCCACGGTCCGCAAAAGCGGGCTGGGCGCAAACGAATATTATAACGGAGGCAGGAACACCGAGGCTAAGCCCCGGTTACGTGATGCAGCCGGAACGCGCCTGTTCAACGGCCACTCTTCCGCGGTCATTTTGTTTGATTGCTCGCCCCCAAAATCTAAGTCAGAAACCATCGGAATCTGCCGGGAGTTCGGATAGAGTTCCGATCTTTCCAACCCGCGTGAAAATCAGCGATGGTCCTGCTTCTCATTCTCTTCCTTTTTTTCCGGTTCAGGAGACGCTCCGAAATTTGCTTTCCAGAAGTCCTGTGCACCCGGGGGCATTTTGTCCATATGAGAAAGGAAAAGGGTGATCTTCCACATATCCTGATCGGCGAGAGCTTTGTCCCAGGCCGGCATCCCTGTGTACCGGATGCCAGTGCGGATGGTATAGAAGATGTGCCATTCCGGATCGTCAGGTGGATGCGAGATTAGATTCGGCGGTGGTGGATACAACGAGTTGGCGAGGACCGAGGGCTTGCGGTCAAGTCCTCCATGACAAAGAGAGCAGTTCATGGTGTAGAGCTTCATGCCATCTTCAATATTTTGATCAGTGGGCATTACTGGGTTCGAGGTGCGCGGAGCATGCCGCTCGGTAGACGCGTCGACGGCGCTCATGGCCAAATGCCGCTCGAACTGTGGAGGCTCGACGTTTGCCCTGGTGGGGAAAAAACCGAGCATCGCAAATCCGAGACCACCCAGGATGAGAATCAGTAGCGTCACGATTACGCCCAGTAGGAATTTACCCATGAGACCTCCGGGGCTATTGTGGCAGATGGGCAGGGAGAGACGCTAGTTCAGCCAGGCCGGGGATAGCGGAAGCACAACACGAGGTCCCTCGACTCCCGAGAACGATTCGTGGTGCGCATCGTTCTCTTTCGCTCGGGATGACAGAGGACTGGTCGAACCCTCTCTCAGTAAGCCTTCAGGCGGCGTGACTCGCGGACCACATCTTCCACCTTGGGCAGGTAGTGATGCTCTTGCGGCGGAGAAAACGGAATCGCGGAATCGAGGCCGGCGATGCGGACGATCGGGCCATCGAGGTCGTCGAAGGCCTCTTCGTTGATGATGGCGGCGATTTCTCCGGCGAGGCCTCCGGTGCGTGAGTGCTCATGCAGAATGATGACCTTGTTTGTCTTCTTCACGGTCTGCGCGATGGCTTCACGATCGAGCGGTGAGACGGTGCGCAGATCGAGGATCTCGAGATCGATCCCTTCGTTTTTCAGAATCTCGGAAGCCTCGAGAGCGGTGTGGACCATCGCAGCGTACGTGATGATGCTCAGGTCCTTCCCTTCGCGGGCGACACGCGCCTTTCCGATAGGGACGATGTAATCTTCCGCCGGCACTTCTTCTTTGATCCGGCGGTAGAGGTATTTGTGTTCGAAGAAGATACAGGGATTGTTGTCACGGATGGCGGCTTTGATCAGGCCTTTCGCGTCGTAGGGCGTGGCCGGGCAGATCACCTTCAAACCGGGATTGTGGACGAACCACATCTCGGGATTCTGCGAGTGGAACGGGCCGCCGTGGACGTATCCGCCGCTGGGGCCGCGCAGAACGAGTGGCGCGGGCGCGCCCCAGAGGTAGTGCGTCTTGGCGACCATGTTCGAAATTTGGTTGAAAGCGCAGCCGATGAAGTCCATGAATTGGAACTCGGCAACGGGACGCATGCCAGTGAGCGAGGCTCCAAAAGCCGCACCAACAATGGCGGACTCGGCGATGGGTGTGTCGATGACGCGTTCGGGACCGAAGCGGTCGATGAAGCCATCGGTCACTTTGAAGGCGCCGCCATAAATGCCAATATCTTCGCCCAGGCAGAAGACGGTCGGATCGTGTTCCATTTCTTCCCAGATTCCCTGGCGGATGGCTTCGAGATAAGTTAGCTGCATGGAAATTTACACTCTGGCTTCACTGAATTCAAAAACAACGCAAGGTCCCTCGACTGCGCAAGGCGATTCGCGTTGCTCATCGCTTTACTTCGCTCGGGATGACAATGTGACTAGTGACTTCTAAAACTTTTCATCGCGGTTGAAACCATGTCATCCCGAGCGAGGAGGCTCGTTCACGCTAGTGAACGAGCACCGCAGTCGAGGGACCTTTTGTTTCCGCTTCGTACCAATCCACCGCCAAGTCCTTCCAATGCGGATTCTTCCTTTCGATCAGCCACTCTTTCTTTTCGCGACGCCAGCGCTTCAGTTGCTTTTCGCGATTAATTGCGTTCACCACGTCGTCAAAGCTCTCCCAGTAAACGAGTCGTGTGCAGTTGTAGTCGTCGGTAAATCCTTCACGGATATGGTTCTTGTGCTCCCACACGCGCTTGTGCAAATTGTTCGTCATACCTATATATAACGCGCGTCTTGAGGTGCTTTGCATCATATACACGTAGTAAATGTACTCGTCGCGCATGTTGCCGCTCCCCGGATGAACACAAGGTCCCTCGACTTCAGAGAACGATTCTTCGAGCCGTTCTCTTCTGCTCGGGATGACAATGTCGGCAGCGTTGCACAAGAGCTCAACATGTCTGTGACGAGTAAACACTATTTCCACAGCTTGATTCGCAATTCAGGACCACTACTTCAAATGCACCGCGGCTTCCGTTTCTTTGTAACCCGTAGTCCCCTTCTTCACTTGCGGCATTGCATACTTCGGTTTGATCTCGTGACAGCCATCCTCACAAAAGACTCCGCCTTCGGCTGATTCCGGCGTTGGCATCGGGGAGTTCACGGCGATCTCGCGTTCTTCTTCTATCACCCGCTCGACTTCTGAAATCAATTCAGCGTTCTCTTTGCCTGTCAGCCATTTCTTCTCGCGAACCAGGTAATTCTCAAATCGTGTAATCGGGTCGCGCTTTTTCCAGAATTCGAACATTTCTTTCGGAACATAACTCGCGGCGTCGTGGATGGCGTGGCCCTTCATCCGCATCATCTTGGCTTCGATCAGCGTCGGACCTTCTCCGCGATAGGCGCGCTCGACGGCTTCGTGGGCAGCGTCGTAGACCTGACAGGCGTCGGTGCCATCAACGATCACACCCGGGATGCCGTATCCGATCGCGCGTTCGGCAAGATCCTGGCAGCGATACTGCATGTTCGACGGCGTCGAGTAGGCCCACAGATTCGACTCAACCATCAGCACCAGCCCGAGATTTTGTACGGCGGCGAAGTTAATGCCTTCGTAGGTGACGCCGGTGGACTGGCCTCCATCGCCGATGTAGGTCATGACAGCGATGTTGCGCCCTTGAAGCCGGGCGCCGAGTGCCACTCCCGCCATCACCGGAATGAGGTCTCCGAGCATGGAGATGGGCGAAACCATGTTGCGCTTTTCGATGTCGCCGAAGTGCGAGGTACCGTCGCGGCCCTTGGTTGGCGAATCGGCTTTGGCCATGTATTGCATCATGGTGTCGCGGGCAGCGAAACCGCGCACGAGAAGCGATCCCTGATTGCGAATCATGGGCGCGAACCAGTCGTCCTTGTCGAGCGCATATGCGGAAGCGCAGGAGCAGGCTTCCTGCCCAAGTCCGAAGTAGACTCCGCCGACCACCTTGCCCTGCTTGTAGAGGTTTTCGAGGGCGATCTCCATTTTGCGGTTGAGCAGCATGTAGCGGTAGATCTCGATGGCTTGCCGCTTGTCGAGGTACTTGGAGTCGCGGATCGGCGGGACAGCAGCGTCGAGGTTGCCTTCTACTTCGTAACGGACGTGCTCCGTCCCTTGGCGATCTTTTTCGGTGCGCTGATTGACCGTGAAAGTCGGATGCTCCAGGCGATAGTCCGGGATCGAGTAGGAGCGCAGATTCTGGCCCGGAGAGCCTGTCGAGCTTCGCTCGACCGGGCGAACGATGGCGTCCGTTCCCGCACGGGCAGTGGTAAATCTCGATCCGTTACGCGGACTATTCCCGTTGGTGCTTGCCTTGGACTTCTTCTTGTTGTTCCCCATGTCTGGCGGCGCGTAAAGCGCGATGTATTGATGGTATCGCGAGAGTGGGGAAAACGGCTAGGGCAGTCAGGCCCAGGCCGTGTCGTCTTCTTTGTGGAGTCGGCGCAGTTCGGCGGGTGGCTTCATCGGGACGCCCACCGTGCGCCCCAACAGCGCGTCCAGAGTATCAACCCACAGCATCTGCGATTCGAAGACCACGCCGAAATTGCGGGAGATCGATTCGGCGACGGCATTGAGGTCAAGTTCGCGGCTGAGTTCCTGCTGCATGGACGTGACTGGCTTTGCGGTGATGCCGCAGGGGATGATCAGGTTGAAAGAGCTGAGATCCGTATTCACGTTCAACGCGAAGCCATGAGACGTGACGAAGCGCGAGATGTGGATGCCGATCGCAGCGAGTTTGGCTTCGGCATGCTTCGCTGGAAACACAGGGTCCCTCGATTCCGGAGAACGTTTCTTCGAATCATTTTCCTCCGCTCGGGATGACATTGATTGAGGATCCGTCCACACTCCCGTCAGACCCGGGACTCGCTTTGTGGAGATCGCGAAATCCGCGCAAGTGCGCATCAGAACGCCTTCGAGGCGCCGAACGAACTCGATTACCCCGAGCGTTTTTCGTTTGCCATCACGAGTCGCGAAGCCACGAAGGTCGAAAATCGGGTAGCCGACGATTTGTCCGGGGCCATGAAAAGTGACGTCGCCGCCGCGGTCGCATTCAAACAGTTCAACGCCGCGAGTTGCGAGCAGGTCGGGCGACGCGACCACATTCGAGGCTTTGGCGTTGCGCCCGAGCGTGATGACCGGCTTATGTTCGAGCAACAGCAGCACGTCGCCGATCTTTTCTTCCTTGCGCAGAGCCACGAGTTGCTGCTGCAGGCGTAGGCCTGTTGCATAGTCGACGGTGCCGAGTTGGACGACCGAGATCATTGAGTAATTGTGTAATTTGGTAATTTTGTAATTGAAAAGCCGCGACGCGATCAATTGCTCAATCACTCAATTTCTCAATTACTCCATTCCCCAATGACTCAATCCTCCTCACGCGTTGATAGCCATTCCATACACACTATTCGATGCATCGAGCATGGCTTCCGCCAGCGTCGGGTGCGCATGAATCGTCCAGACCAGATCTTCTACAGTAGCCTCGAGTTCCATGGCAGCCACAGCTTCCGCAATTAACTCCGTCGCCTGCGGGCCGATTATGTGCACGCCGAGAATCTCTCCGTAATCGGAATCCGAAACAATCTTGATGAATCCCTCATGCTGGCCGACGATCGACGCGCGCGAGTTGGCGGTGAAGGGAAACTTGCCGATCTTCACGTTGTATCCCGCTTCGCGGGCCTGGGTTTCTGTCAGGCCTACACTCCCGATCTCGGGATGACAGTAAGTGGCCCCGGGGATACGTTCGCGATTGATCGGCTTGGCCGGTTTGCCCGCGATCTTGGCGACCGCGACCAGTCCTTCCATGGCTCCCACGTGAGCTAGCTGCGGCGTGCCCAGAACGATGTCGCCGATGGCGTACACTCCGGGCTCCTCGGTCTGCATCCAGGAATCGGTTTTGATGAACTCGCGCTCCGGCTTGATCTTCGTGCGTTCCAGGCCGATGTTCTGCGTGCGAGGCTTACGGCCAATTGCGATCAGAATTTTTTCGGCTTCGATTTTTTGCTGCTTGCCATCGACGCTGATCGTCACCGTGACTCCGGTCTTCGACTTCTCTACTTTGTCGACTTTTGCCCCAGTATGGAAGTTAATGCCGCGCTTACGGTACACACGCGCCAGTTCCTTCGAGACTTCTTCGTCCTCCACCGGAACCAGACGCGGCAGCATTTCTACGATGGTGACTTCGCTGTCGAACGACCTGTAAATCGAGGCGAACTCAACGCCAACGGCTCCAGCTCCAACGATCACGAGAGACTTGGGAATGTCTTTGAGGCTGAGGATTTCGATATTGGTCAGAATGCGATCGCTGACTTCGAGTCCCGGGATCATGCGCGCTTCAGACCCGGTCGCGAGCAGAACGTTCCTGGCTCTGAGGTTCGTCGACTTGCCGTCGTTGCTGACCTCGACGCTGTGAATTCCGTTCTGCGCCGGCCCGGTCAGCTTGCCGTAGCCCTTGATGGTCTCGACTTTGTTTTTCTTCATCAGGAATTCGAGACCCTTGGTGTGCTTGGCAACAATCTTGTTCTTGCGGTCCTGGATCGCAGCCCAATTGAGCTTGCGCGCGTCGACGCCATCGATGCCGAATTCTTTCGCCTCTTTCAGGTGATCCCATAATTCTGCGTTGAAGAGCAGCGCTTTGGTCGGGATACATCCAACGTGCAGGCAGGTGCCTCCGAGAAATCCGTCCTTCTCGATGAGAGCGGTTTTCAGTCCATATTGGCCGGCGCGAATAGCGGCGGTATATCCGGCAGGTCCGCTGCCGATGATAGCGATGTCGTAGATTGTTTCGGGCAAGGTCGTCCTCTTAAGAAGAGATGATTGAAGGCAAACTTAAGATTCTAGAACAGGTATACCCCAAAAAGCATTCAGCCGTCAGCATTCAGCCCATGGATTTCGTGCAGGTTTGGCTGATTGCTGACGGCTGAGTGTTGAATGCTTCTGCTTAGTTTCCTTCGTTGCTGGCGCGCTTCCACGAGATCAGTTCGCCAATCGTCGAACTCGTGCTCGAGACCGGCTGCTTGTAGGCTTCGACTTCCGAGCGCGACGCTTCTTCGCCGACCGCGCGGATGCTGAGGCCTACCTTTTTCTCTTCCGGATTCATCTTGATGATCTTGAAGTCGTGCTCAATGCCCGGCTCCAAGTGCAGCGGGTTTCCGCCCTCGTCGGTCGCTTCGGACTTGTGACACAAGCCCTCAACCCCTTCGGCAATCTCCACGAAAGCTCCAAACGCGGCCACGCGCAGAACCTTGCCGTGAACGACGTCGCCGATGTGATGCGACTGGAAGAACGATTCCCAAATGTCCGGCTGCAGTTGCTTCACGCCGAGTGACAAGCGCCGCTTGTCAGGCTCGATCGCCAAAACTACGGCCTTAACGCGATCGCCCTTTTTCAGTACTTCCGAAGGATGCTTCACGCGCTTGGTCCAGCTCAGGTTGCTGACGTGTACCAACCCGTCGATCCCGTCTTCGATCTCGATGAATGCGCCGAAGTCCGTCAGGTTGCGGACGCGCCCTTCGACCGTCATGCCGACCGGAAACTTCTCGTGCAGCGAATCCCACGGATTGGCCGCCAGTTGCCGCATCCCCAGCGAAATGCGGCGCTCCGTCGGATTCACGTTCAGCACCACGCACTCGACCTGGTCTCCAACATTGACCAGCTTCGACGGATGCTTCATGCGCTTCGACCAGGTCATCTCGCTGACGTGGACCAGGCCTTCGATGCCCTGCTCCAATTCGACGAACGCTCCGTAGTCGGTCACGCTGATAACGCGGCCGCCAACATGCGCGCCCTCAGGATAACGATGCTCCGCATCCAGCCACGGATCCGGCGTCAGCTGCTTGAATCCCAGCGAAACGCGCTGCTTGTCTTTGTCGTACTTCAGAACCTTGACCTGAATCTGATCGCCGACATTCACCAAGTCTTTGGGATGAGTCAGACGTCCCCACGACATGTCAGTGATGTGCAACAAGCCGTCCAGTCCGCCCAGATCGACGAACGCCCCGTACTCCGTCAGATTCTTCACCACGCCGGTAAGCACGGAACCCTCTTCCAGGTGTTCCAGCGTCTTCGAGCGCTTCTCGTTCTGCTCGCCTTCCAGCAGGTCCTTGCGCGAAACGACGATATTCCCGCGCTTCTTGTTCAGCTTGATTACCGCGACCTCGATCGTCTGCCCTTTCATTCCGTCCAGATTGCGAATTGGCCGCAGATCGACCTGCGATCCAGGAAGGAATGCGTGCGCCCCATGGATATCGACCGTCAAACCACCCTTGATGCGATCCACCACCAGAGCATGAATGGGCTTCTTCTCGTTGTACGCCTTCTCGATTTCTTCCCACGCATGAATGCGCTGTGCCTTCTGGTGCGAGAGGTGGATATAGCCCTCTTCGGCCTGACCCTTGTCGCGCATCACATCGATTTCATCGCCCGGCTTGAACTTCGGCTTGCCCTCGTGGTCGAGCACCTCTGAGAGCGCCAACATGCCTTCGGACTTGGCGCCGATGTCGACGACCACGTGCGTGCCGGTGAGCTTTAGCACCGTGCCTTTAATGACGCGGTCTTCGCTGACGGCTTCTTCCGCTTCCGTCGTGAAGGTTTCGAGCGCGGAGGCGAAATCCTCGCTGGCAGGGGCTTTCTCCTCGGCATGAGCGGCTTGCGTCACATCCGGCTGATCGGCGGAGGATGAAGAGTTCTCTTCGGGCTGGTGATGCTCCATCGTCGGCTCGGCTTCGGTGGCCACAGCGGAGTTGGAGTCTGAATTGTGGGCGGTGGTATCGTCGAACAAGATTATGCCTCTCTGGTAACCGGATGCGGGACCTGCGCTGCGGACTGCTGGAGGAGTCTTTTGGTTGTGGTGGGCCCACCCTGGCGAGTGAGCTTGGACAATCCCAGCTGTCGGACGTTTTACAAAGAACCCGCGTCCAATGGGAACTCTTCGACTATAGCAATCGTGCGCGAACAGTGTCAAACCCAAATCCGGCGCATGTTACGGCAATGTTTCAATGTTACGTTTTCGGAACATGCTCCTATCTGCTAACCTGCCCCTTCTATGGATTATCTCTGGACACCGTGGCGTTACGCATACGTCTCGGGCACCGAAAAAACGACCGAATGCGTCTTTTGCGAGGCTCCGAAGGAGAAGGACGACCGCAAGGCCCTGATCGTGTACCGAGGCGAGCATTGCTTCGTCATCCTCAACGCGTATCCCTACACGCCAGGCCACGTCATGATCGTGCCCTACACTCACTTGGACGAACTTCGCAAGCTGCCAGCCGGGGCCGCTCAGGAAATGATGGCCCTTTCGCAGAAAATGGAGAGCGTGCTGCGCGAACTTTACCGTCCGGATGGGATCAATCTTGGGGATGAATATCGGCAAAGCTGCCGGCGCCGGAATCGCAGGGCATATTCACATGCACGTGCTGCCCCGCTGGGTCGCGGACGCAAATTTTATGTCCGTTGTCGGCGAAACGCGGGTGCTGCCGGAGACGCTGGACGTGACATGGCAGAGGATGAGGGAAGCGATGGTCGAAGAAATGTACTGCTTTTTGAGCTCGACGCGTGGCGCACAGATAGAAGGAGCATAAGCGATGAGTCAAGGCTGGTTGGCTGTTCTCGCAGTTCACTACTTAGCGGCATTGTTGAGCGCCATATGTCGTAGGAGTATTCAGCCTTCGTGGCCAACAAAATGAGTACGTCAACGATTACTACAAATCGATCATTAAGCGCCGGGTTGCAGCGTACGAAAAAGTGGAGCTCATAGTAGTAAACCTCAAGGCGGCAGTGGTTGCTCACGGAGACAACAGGCCCTACCACCTCTTGTTTTCCTCCGAGAGAGCGGACGACTGGAGGCGGGCGCTCTTGTTGGTCGCCGGAGCGCTGAATGACGGACTCTGGCTGACCCAAGAAATGTTCAACAAGGTCAGAGACCTGAGCTACATCCTGTTCCAGTCCGAGAAGCCCGAGAGTGTAGTTGAGTATGGGCGGAGGCTCTACAAAGACCTAGCTACGCAACGAGATGAACTCGAACGGTTACTTGCTAAGGATATGCTCCACCTGCATGACAGTCCCACGATTTCTCAAGGAAAAGAACAGGCCAGACCCGGGCTTTCCTCCCGTGCAACTTGGGCACAAATAGTACGTTTGAAACCTTTGCGCAAACTGTTACGGGTCACAATCTCCAGCGCTGGTCCTCAGCAATCCGCTCCATTTCTTTTTCGTCGATGACCCGACGCCTAGTTCCTTCGCCTCATCCAGCTTCGATCCCGCGCCAGGATCCCGCGACCACGTAGTCTGTCTTTTTGCTGACTGAGCCAGTCACTTTTCCGCCGGCGTCTTCAATCATCTTCTTGGCTTCATGACGCGTGTACTTTGCCAAGGTCGCCAGTGAGGACAAACGTCTTCCCTGCCAACTTCGTGCCACGTTCTTTCTTTTCCCCGCTGAATGTGAGCCCGGCTTTCCCAGGCGCTCCACGAGCTTCTTGTTCGCCGGATTGCCGAAGAACTCGGCGATGCTCTCGGCGATTTTCGGACCCACTTCGCCGACGGCCTGCAACTCTTCAACGCTGGATTTTGCCAGCGTTTCCATCGATCCAAAATGCTCGGCAAGAAATTGCGCCGTGCGCTCGCCCACCATGCGAATCCCAAGACCATAGATCACGCGTTCCAGTGGGAGTTTCTTGGAGTTCTCAATCTCGTCCAGAATGTTCTGCGCCGATTTGTCCGCAAAACGTTCAAGGCTCAACAAGTCCTTTTTCGTCAGATCGTAAATATCGGCGACGTTCCTGACCAACCCGTGTTCAATCAGTTGGGTCACAAGCGATTCGCCCATTCCGTCAATGTTCATCACACCGCGCGAAGCAAAGTGCAGAATCGTGCCCACCAACTTGGCCGGGCAGTTGGCATTCACGCAGCGGTAGTCCACTTCGCCTTCGGTGCGGACGACCTTCGTCCCGCACACCGGACACTTCTCCGGGGCCTCGATCTCCTGTTTTCCGCGCGGATGACTGTCATCATCGATGACCTTCGCAACCTTGGGAATCACATCGCCGCCGCGCTCCACCTGCACGTAGTCGCCGATCTTCACGCCCAGGCGCTCAATCTCATCCATGTTATGCAGCGTGGCATTCCGCACGGTCGTGCCGCCGATGGCAACCGGCGCCAACTCGGCCACCGGCGTGAGTTTCCCCGTACGTCCAACTTGCCAGCGAACATTCTCCAACTTCGTGACTCCACCGCGTGCAGCATACTTGTAGGCGATAGCCCAGCGCGGCGCTTTGCCGGTGAAGCCCAACTCATCCTGCAAGGCGGTGCGATCGACTTTGACTACGATTCCGTCAATTTCGTAGGGCAGCGAGTCGCGCTTTCCTTCCCACTGCCGGATGAACTCCCAGACTTCATCCATCGAGTGCACCAGTTTGCGATTCGGGTTCACCTTGAAACCGGTCTTGTCGAGCGCCGTCAGCGTTTCCCAGTGACGGTCGAAATAGGTTCGCCCGTTCGACAGAAGGATGTAGGGGAAGAAGTCCATCCGGCGCGCTGCCGTGATGTTCGGATCCAGCTGCCGGACCGTGCCGGCCGTAAAGTTGCGCGGGTTGGCAAATGTCGGAAGCCCATTCCGCTCGCGTTCTTCGTTCACCTTCTTGAATGAAGCCGTAGGCATGAGCAGTTCGCCGCGTACCTCGAAATTGGCCGGAAATCCGGCTTTCTTGAGCTTGTCACGATCGATCGAAAGCGGAATGGAGCGCACAGTTCGAACATTCAGCGTCACATCCTCGCCAACCGAGCCATCGCCACGGGTCACGCCCCGCGCCAGCTTGCCCTCTTCATACACCAATGCCAGTGACATGCCATCGAGCTTCAATTCGCAAACATAGTCGACGTCTTTGCGGCCGCTCAGTTCATGGACCCGCCGCTCCCAGCCGCGCAGTTCTTCTTCGTTGTAGGTGTTATCGAGCGACAGCATCGGCGAGGAATGTCGTACTTTTACGAATCCTTCCCGGGGCTTGCCGCCAACCCGCTGCGTCGGCGAATCCGGGGTCACCAAGGACGGATGCTCCGCCTCCAGATCCTTCAACTGCTTCATCAGCCGGTCAAATTCCTGGTCGCTGATCTCGGGATTGTCGAGAACGTAATAGAGGTATTCGTGGTGGCGAATCTTTTCGCGCAGAGCTTCGACCTTTTTTTCGACCTCTTTTGCGGCAGGCATCGCAAAAGATTATAAGCGGGGTATGTGGGATTGGGGCTCCCGCTGACTACTCTGTCACCGCTTTCTCCTCAGGTACAATCCAGCTTCGACCCGCTATGCGAAAGGCCGCACTGCTCTACAATCCGGACTCGGGCGGCAGCAAGCAACGCCAGCGGGAACTGCAATCCGCGCTTTCCATACTCAGGGATGGCGGCGTCGAGGCCGAACTGCTGGCCACCGATTCGCCCGACCACGCTGGAGATGAGGCCAAGCGAGCAATCGCCGCCGGTTCCGACACAATCTTCGCCTGCGGCGGGGACGGCACCATCAACAATATCGCCCAGGTCCTCGCCAACTCACAGATCGCTTTAGGAATTCTGCCGATGGGCACCGCCAATGCAGTCGCCCACGATCTCAATCTTCCCTTGAAAATCCCGGCGGCCGCAAAAGCCGCACTGCAAGCCGTTCCAAAGCGAATCGCTCTCGGACAAATTACCTGCCCGAACCTGAGCGGCAAGAACGAAACTCGATTTTTCGTTCTGGCGGCAGGCATCGGAGTCGATGCCCATTTGTTCTACAAACTCCATACCGGAACCAAGCAACGGCTGGGCATGGGCGCCTATTACGCCAAGGCGTGGCATATGTGGTTTACGTATCCCATGACCCGGTTTCGTGTCGCCTACAACGAAACTGGAAATAGTGCCTTGAAGAATGCCAATGTCACCGAATTATTAGCCGTGCGAATCAGGAATTTTGGCGGTATCGTGCGCGAACTTGCGCCCGGCGCATCCCTCGATCGCGATGATGTGCGGCTGATCCTCTGCCACACGAGCAGTCGTCCTTCCTATCTTGCGTATGTGACGCAATGCCTGTTGCGGCAATCCTGGCGTGTCCCCGGCATTGAACTCGCCTACAGCACGAAAGCGTCCTGCGACTACCTGCCTGCGCCCAATGCTTCTCAGTCCCAACCGAAAATTTATGTGGAAGCCGATGGCGAATTAATCGGCAGCTTGCCGGCGGAGATCACGATGGTTCCCGATGCTCTCACTTTGCTGGCTCCATCTCCGCAAGCAAGATGAAATAGAATACAGTTCACCGCTTGGAACCGATCACTCACTTCCTGACTGGCGCGTGTATGGGGCGTGCCGGATTGAATCGCAAAACCGCCCTCGCGACACTCACCTTAACCCTTGCAGCCGAGGCTCCCGATCTCGACATCGTCGGACGATTCTGGGGACGAGCCTTCGGGTTTGAGCATCATCGTGGATTCACCCACTCCTTCCTCGGCGTCCCCATCGATGCCATCGTAGTGTTAGGTTTTGTTTATTTGTTGTGGCGGATGCGTGGCCGCAAGACCAAAGATCCGAACCTGCCTCCGCGCTGGGGCCTCCTTTTTCTTTATGCCTGTCTTGCCGGACTCAGTCACATCCTGCTCGACTTCACGAATAACTACGGCGTGCGCCCGTTCTGGCCGTTCTCTGAAAAATGGTACTCGTGGGACATCGTCTTTATCGTTGAACCGGTCATTCTCGGTTTCTTGATTCTGGGTCTTGTCGTTCCACCGCTTTTTTCCCTGATCGACAAAGACATTGGAGCACGTAGCCGAGCACCTCGCGGAAGTGTGGCTGCGACCCTTGCCTTAGTTGGGGTAGTGCTCACCTGGGGACTGCGTGATTACGAGCATCGACGCGCCGTCAATGCGCTCGAATCGCGTATCTACGATGGTGTCGACCCGCTGCGCGTCTCGGCCTATCCCAAGTGGACCGATCCCTTCCATTGGGACGGCGTCGTCGAAACTCCGGCCTTCTTCGCACTCGCCCCCGTCGACTCATTAACGCCCGAAGTCGATCCTGAGGGCCGGATGCAAATTCGCTACAAGCCTGAGGAGACTCCGATCACGCTCGCCGCGAAAAAGTCTTATGCGGGACGCGTTTTCCTGGACTGGGCGCAGTATCCCGTGACGGAAACCGAAGAGTTGCACGAGGCGCGAGGGTGGCTACATCGTCCACTTCCAGGATTTACGCTACGTCGACGTTCCCGATGTCCTGCGCGGCGATCGAGGTCGTCGAGTACTCGGTACAGCCGTGAAGCTCGACAAGAATCTTCGAGTGGTCGGCGATGTGTACGACACCGGCTCCAAACAGATCGTCGTACCCGATCGGGGCAAGAAATGAGTTTCGAGTTCCTTGCTTTCAGAAGTTGTGTTCCACGAATACAAGTCCCTCCTCTTGACGCAACTCGCGGCAACGCCCAGAATAAGAATTCATCTTCGAGGTGATTATGCTGGCCTTTGTATTCCTGCTCTTCGCGGTCGCGGTCCGGTTCCTGCCTCACCCTTTGGCGTTTACTCCCGTGGGGGCAGCATTGTTGTTCTTCGGCTCACGTTCCGCGCGAAACCGGATGTGGATCCCCTTGGCAGTTCTGGCCGCATCTGACGTCGTTCTCACGACCATGGTGTATCGCTATCCCTTCAGCTGGGATCACTTTGTGACCTGGACCTGGTATGCCGCCATGCTTTGGATGGGATCTACGTTGAAAGAGAACGCCGGTGCCATTCGAATCCTTGCCACGGCCTTGGCTGGCTCCGTTTCGTTCTTCCTGATCAGCAATTTCGCAGTTTGGGCGGCCTGGGATATGTATCCGCGAACGGTCGCCGGATTGATGACCTGCTATGACGCCGGCATCCCTTTCTTCCGCCGCGGCGTCGAAGGCGACCTGCTCTTCACCACGCTCATGTTCGGAGCTCCAGTTCTGCTGCGAGTAGTTGCGGCTCGCGTGCAAAGATCACAAAACCCTACTGCAGCGGTCTAAAACTGCTCTTATAAATCAGGTTGGGAAGGGCACGGCTTTTAGCCGTGCCGTTTGGCCCAACAAGTACGCTGGCTTTGGCCGTTGGGGTTTGCTTGTTCGTTCTGGTAACCACTGATGAAACAGCCCTAGTTGCGCGGTTCGTGTCGGGATTCGTTCATCGTGGCGGCGTCCACTTCCGATGCCGCCGATTTTCTTTTGGATCGCTTGGATCGCAAGGCCAGCAGCCACACCAGCACGCCCACTTCAAGCGCCGCTCCCGAAAGCAACATCCAGTGATGTCTGAAGACTCCGCCGAAGTGATTGATGATCTGAGGTCCAAACCACAGCACTAGCACCGAAAGCACAAAAAAGCGCACGAAGCGCCCGGCAAAAATCGCGATCAGGAAATCGCGAAACTTCATCTCAAACACCGCCGCACCCAGCACAAACACTTTGAACGGCATCGGCGGCGGAAGCATCCCGGGCAGCATCAGCGCCCAGAATTCATTTCGCTCGAACGAGCGATGGATCTTCAGAAATCGCTCTTCCGAGATCCGCTTGCGCAAAACTTTTTCGCCTCCCCAGTAGCCGATCAGATACAGAGGAATGCTGCCCAGCGCCGATCCCAGCGAGGCCATCGCAACATACAGCAATATTCGTTTGCGGTCCTGGTATACATACGTCGCCACGATGAAATCTACCGGCATCCCCAGCAGGGCGCTGTCGGCAAAGGCGATCACAAACACGCCCCACATGCCAAGCACTTTCATGAGCCCCAGAACCCATGCGCTGTAGCGGGCCAAGATGTGTCCGAGTCGTTTCAAGCGGAATAGTCAGTGTACGTGATGAAAAAGATGTATGTCAGGTTGGTGCCATTCTGATCGTGACGCAGTTTGCATCTTCTGTGATCCCGAGAGGATGTCATCCTGACGCGAGCGCGTAGCTCGCGGACGGACCTTACGCCGCGAAACGTTCCACTGCGATTGGCTAGGGTCGGCACACGGACTATACCTTCATTCCCGGCGCCATGATTCCCGGCGTAATCATCCTCGAGCCCGACTTTCCCGAACTGAAAGAAGGCCGGCCTCTCCTCTGGTACGAAAACGAGTATGTCGTCGACGCAGGAACTTCGTTCGTTCTCGCCGCGCAAGCCGCCCATGCCGAGACGAAATCAATGAACTAGAAAGGGAATTGCGCATGTGTAGGGCTGACGTGTGTGGGGCGGACACTCCTGTCCGCCTCTCTCTGCGCCTGCACACACTCAAAGATGACCACTCTCTTGCAATGCGGAAGTCCTTTCCCCGACTCCCTGCACTCCCCCCTGTAACGTTTCTTTCTCCCGCCTCACTATCCTCACGACTGCCTCCGAAGGCGAATGTGCAACCTGTCGGACTGCGCAGTGAGGAGTTTCTCCATGAATGCATATGTCCCCAAAAAACCGAAGTCTCCGCCGCCTCTTTCGATTGCCGAATTAGCCAGGATGGACGATGTCCTGAAAGGCAAGGAACCGCCGGCAGCGTTGCGGTCGCTGAAGTCCACACACAGCTTTTCTCGTCTGGGTTCGAAAGGCGACTTTAAACTTGACTCCGTTATTCACCCGGTGAAAGCCGGAGACGACTTTCGCTCCTGGAATTTTCCGGCCGCCGAACCAATCGTTCGCGGTCTTCCCGGCAAGGAGAGCGGCCGCCTATCCCGTGACGAAGTGAAACGAGCCAAGGGCGCCGGCGGAATTTCGAAGGCCTCGCGTCCCGATTGGGCTGATACGATTTATCTACCGCGAGTATCGGTCGGCGACGTGCGCCCGACCTTGCGCAGCCTCAAAGGCAACGTCGTCAAGCCCCACTACGTCTTCGGAAATGACGATCGCCAGCCCTTCTTTCCTTCGGGCTATCCCTGGCAGTGCATCGGCAGAGTCTTCGCCTGGACGGATCCCAACAATCCCAACTGGTCGTGGTCTGGATCGGGAGCTCTCGTCACCCACAATACGATCCTCACCGCCGGCCACGTCGCGCCATGGGGCTCGAATCCTTGGATGGTTCTGTTCGTTCCGGCCTACTACAACGGATCGTCCACCGTCGGCCCCACCGTCTACTCTTACGTCGAATCCTACTGGGGATACAACACCAACGACACCGTCTCCGCCTGGGATTATTGCGTCATGAAGCTATATGACCCGCTCGGTGACTCGCTCGGCTGGTTCGGCAGCAAGACCTATGACGATGGCTGGAACGACGGCGACTATTGGACTCTGGTCGGCTATCCCGGAGCCATCGCCAACGCCCAGCAGCCGTCCTGGCAAGGAGGAATCAGCTTCCATGACACCGATGGCGACGGCGATGCCGAAGAACTGGAAACCAACAACGGCGATTCCTCGCCCGGCGACTCGGGCGGTCCGTTCTTTGCGTGGTGGGCCGATGGCTGGCCCTACATCGTGGGCGAAGTCTCCGGACAGGAAGAAGAGTACCAGTTCCCCTTCTCCACGGAAGACAACAACATCGCTGCGGCAGGATCTCCCATGGTTGACTTGATTATCTGGGCTCTCAATAACTGGCCATAAACTGCGAGCCTTAAACCCTGTTGCTCACCCTGGGAGCCCCACGTCTCGTCTCTGAGGCGTGGGGCTTTTTCGAAAACATACTCAGAACGAAACCGTCAGTCCAAACTCGATCTGCCGCGGAGCTCCGAGCGCGTACACGCCAGTTCCCACTCCCACGCGATCGATGTTGTGATCCGGTCTCGTCGTTCCGTTGATCTGCCCGACGCTGCCCGTCAGCAACCCGTTCAGCGTGGCGCCCGGCAGATCGAAGTTCGCGAAGTTTGCCAGATTGTAGAAGCCCACGCTCGGCTGGATCGTTACCTTCTCCTTGAACGTGTGATTCCATGTGAACTTCATATCCAGCGCCCGCAGCCACGCCATATTGACCTGTCCCGCAGGCGCCAGCGGCACGCTCGGAGCCACGCCATCCCCCATCTGCTGCAGTTGTGCCAGCGTGAACAGCCCGTTGTTGATCAGCACCTGTCCCGCCGGAGTCGCTTGTCCAGCATAGGTGTTGTTGTAATTGGTGATGATCCGGTTGATGTCCGAAGCGTTGATACCGCGATCGAAGTTCCCCACGTGCGTCCCCGGAATCGGATCCTGCACCGTTCCATCTCCCGTGAAGTCCGTGCGGAAAATTTCTCCCGGTCCATCGTTCGTGTTGGGAACCACCAGCGTGGTCGACAGCGGGCTCCAGAAGTGCGACATGATGCTCGCCTGGAATCCTCCCGGCAGATCGGCGTATCCCCCAAACGAGAACTGATGTGTGCGATCCAGCACCGACGGTCCGAAATACCGGTTCGGCTGGTTGTTATCCAGCGAGCCGATGATAAAGTCCTGGTCCGACGCTCCCGGACTGTCCGCCGCGCCGCCACCCGTATTCTCAAATCGCGAGAGCGAATAAGCCACCTGGAAGTTGATGCCACGAATCCCCCGCATCGGATTCTTCACCTGGTTCGTCAACTTCATCTGCAACCCGTTGTAGACCGATCTGCCAATCGACATCAGCATCGGCAGCGGCGGCGCATTCGGATTCTTCCCGCCAAATGCGCACGGATACCCGAACCCGGCGGACGGATTCGTGCAAGCCACATCGAAGTCCGCCGATGTGGTCAGACCATTGCCTGCGTATGCGGCCATCGTCGCCCCGTTATTGATCGCGCCCTGAATGCCCGCCACGCCCGGGGTAGATCCGAATTGCCCGTTCGTTGCGTTAATCGCGTCCATCGCGCCCGTCATGTTGAAGTAATTCACATCTCCCGCATGATTCTCGTCGATGCCCAAGCAGATAATGCGTCTGCACGTTGCGCACAAAGTCAGTACTGAACACGACTCCGGGCCGAAATTCGTGTTGAATCCCAATGTTCATCTGCACTGACCGCGGGCTGCGATAGTTCGGATCGAACATCGAAGCACCCGTTCCGAAACCATAGCCCTGGTCCAGGAGAGATCCCGTATAGTTCGGGTTTGGAGTGCTCGTATTAAACGGCGAGAGCGATTGATAGAGCTGCTGATAGGCTTCGATCTGATTGGCCACAGATCCGATTGCTACAAAGTTGCCCCCTGTAGTGCCGCAAAAACTCGCCGTAGGAAGCGTGCCCCCAGTCGCGATCACAGGCAGCGGTGTGTTCGCCCCGTTGCACGCAGTTGGGAACTGTCCGAATGCTCCCGTCTTTTGCCGCCCCGGCGCATCGAACGCCACGTTGTTCCAGATCGCGTTCTCATAGAACAAACCAACTCCCGCCCGGATCGCGGTCTTGCCATTCCCCTTCGGATCCCACGCAATACCCATCTGCGGAGCCAGATTCAAATTTGGCTGCGCCACTCTGTTCCCCAGCCCCGGCAGCGCCGCATTGAGTTCCGGAATCGCCGGAAGATAGCTGTCGCTCCGGTTCGAATCGCGCACATACCGCAGGCCGTACGTTAAGGTCAGGTTTCTTCGAATCTTCCATCCATCCCCCAGGTACGCGCCGATGCGGTTGTCGGTGATTCCTCCCGCGGGAAATCCGAAGGCCGGCGACGTGCTGGCGTATCCCAGTCCGTTCCCAAGGAAAACATACTCCACCGGATAATTGAGCGGGTTCGAAGCGCCACCGGGCCCGAACGGATTGGTCGCTGCAAACTGTGTCTCCGGCGTTCCCGTATTCGTAATCAGGTAAGGCGCAATGCTCTGAAACGCCGCTAGCCCGCCGCCCACCAGCCGGTTGAAACCAAACCCATACCGGATGACGTGCGATCCCAACGTCCTGCTCCCGTCGTACTTGATTTGCCGGTCGCTCTGCAACGTCGTCTGCGGCGCCAGATAGTTCGGTCCGGTTACCAGTCCCGTGCTGCCCATCTGAATTTCGACCGGATAATCGGCAAACGGCAGCGTCGAGCCCCGCGTCGCGTCTACAATCTGGTTCTGGAATTTCAAATACTCAAACCGGATGCTGTGCGTGTACGGCCCGGTATTGAAATCCAGCCCTCCCACATGCGACCGCGTGATGTCTTTGTTGTCGTACACCGAGAATCCCAGCCCGGCGTTCGCCAGCAGTGAGTTCTTGAAATAGCTGAACCGGTAGAACGCGTGCATCGACTGCGTCAGCTGGTAGTCGACCTTCCCCATCAGATTGTCTTCGATGAACGGAGACGCGAACGTTCCCGAAAGCGCCGTGAACGGAGCGCCCACCACCACCGGAGCCACTTCATGCTGGAAGGTGCGCTCGCCGTCGATGAAATAGAACAAACGATCTTTCATAATCGGTCCGCCCACGCGTCCACCGTATTGCGAACGCTGAAATGGCGCCGGAATCCCCGGAGGTGTCGGCAGTGCCGCCGCCATCGAACTGTCACGAAACAGCCCGAACGCTTCGCCGTGAATCGCATTCGTCCCCGATCGCGTGGTCACGTTGACCGCGCCCGACGACGTCAGCTCGTTCGAAAGATCCAGGCTCGATTGGCTGAGCTGAAATTCCTGAATGCCACTCGCCGGAATATCCATCGTCGTCGTTCCCACCGTTTCATCCGATACGTCGACGCCATCCACTTCAATGCGCGCCGTCCGCCCGAACCGCCCGCCGAACGAAATCGACGAATACCCTGCCTTCGTCGGATCGAAGTTCTGCCCATCCTGAATCTGCACGCCCGGCTCCAACTGCGCCAGGTCCAGGAAGTTGCGCCCGTTCACCGGCAGGTTCTCAATCTGCTCAGAGCTCAACACTCCCTGCACGATTGCCTGTTCGGTGTTTACCTGCTCCGCCGCGCCTTGCACCTCGACCACCTGACTTTCCTGTCCAACCTGCAACTGCACGTTTCCATTCGCCGTGTTTCCCACCAACACGGTGAGACTCACTTCCGACTGCTGGAAGCCCCTCATAGCCACCCGCGTCGCGTACCTTCCGGGAATCAGCGCTCCCGAGTTGTACGCCCCCGAGGCATTCGTCGTGAGGCTGATGACTTGCCCCGTCGCTATATTGGTGATCGTGACCTTTGCTCCGCTGACGACGGCGCCCGATGGGTCCGTGACCGTGCCCACGACGCTGCCCGTGCCGACCGTGGTTTGCGCCCAGCCCAAAGATGCGACGAGCAATAGCACGACTGCCACGAAGAGTGCGTGAAAAGAATGGCCAAACTGGAAATCAAAGTGGTGTGATCTCATTGAGGCACCTGGTTTTCTTGGGCCCTGCGGCAGAGGAGGTCCCAGAGTGGTCTTTTTTGTGGGTCGAACAATACACCCAACAATTCACGACTATCAACCGTGCACCAAAACATTTGTTAACCCGCGTTCTGTGCTACCGGAACCGAGCTTCAGAATTCGATCGGGTGCGCCAGTTCTCGCGTGTTCTTTGCGCGAAAGGTGGGTTTCATGAGAAGTGGTGTTTTGGGATGTGGCGTCTTGGGGGGAAGTAGGGTTTTGGGGAGGACTTCCACTAAATCTTGTCAATAGGCAGAAATTACGCGTTTCAATTCAACCATATGAAAACAAGGCAGATATAAACCTTCCAAAGCTTGCCGGTTTACCCCTTCCAATTTGCTATTCTGGAAATAGGGAGGACGTCATCCTGAGCGGAGCCGCTTTTCCGGAGAGCACGATGAACCAGTGCGCCACCGTGGAAGAGCGGCCCTTTAGGGCCGCGTAAGGCGCTTCGAATCGGACGGGGCTTTAGCCCCGGTGGTTCCCTTAGCATCTCTGCAACGCCGACTCGGACGCACCAGCCGCGCAGCGGGCGAAAGAATGCACCCTTGGGCGCAATATTGCGTGAGTCAACAGTCGCTTCACAAAGGACGTCATCCTGAGCGGAGCCGCTTTTCCGGCGGAGCGAAGGATCTCGCGCGGAGTTCCAAGAATGCTGCGTAAGCCCCAGCCGCAAAGCGGCGAAAGAATGCAGCCCACAGCGCAATCTGTGGGTGCGAAGGAAGACAATCTCACAAGCCCCGCAGGGGCGAAAGAATCGTCGGCCGCGTTTTCTAGCCAGGAGCAGTGACCGAGCCCTAAACTCCCACCACTTCTTTCTTCGTCGCCAGCAACTGCCTCAACACGTACTGCAATATCCCGCCGTTCGCGTAATACAGGTTTTCCTGTGGAGTATCGATGCGTACCAGAGCATCGAACTCAACCGCATCTTTGCCCTTGGCTGTAGCTTTCACCTTCACCGTACTTCCGGCGGAGAAGTTCTCGACCACGATTCCGGATGCCGGCGATCTCGAACACTTCTTCTCCCGTCAGTTTGAGAGATTCGGCGTTCTGTCCGGCAGCGAATTGCAGCGGCAAAATCCCCATGCCCACGAGGTTCGATCGATGAATACGTTCGTAGCTTTCCGCGATGACCGCGCGTACGCCCAGCAGCGCCGGGCCCTTCGCCGCCCAGTCGCGCGACGATCCCGATCCGTACTCTTTACCCGCAAGAATCACCAGCGGCGTTCCGTCGGCACGATATTTTTCCGACGCATCGAAGATCGACATCTCGGTGTTTGTCGGCAGATGCCGCGTGAATCCGCCTTCGGTCTGGACCAGCTTGTTGCGCAGACGAACATTGGCAAATGTGCCGCGCACCATCACTTCGTGATTGCCACGCCGCGATCCGTAGGAGTTGAAATCCGCCGGCTTTACGCCATGCTCCTGCAGATACTTTCCTGCCGGACTGTCTTTCTTGATCGAACCCGCCGGAGAAATATGGTCAGTCGTGACGCTGTCGCCGAGCACGGCCAGTACCCGTGCTTTTTTGATCTCCTGCACCGGCGAAGGCTTCACTGCCATTTCGTCGAAGTACGGAGCGCGCCGGATATAGGTCGAATCTTTCTCCCAGGTGTACGTCTGGCCCTTGGGCACCGCGAGCCCGCGCCAGCGCTCGTCTCCCTGAAACACTTCGGCATACGATTTCGAAAACATCTCCGAGGTAATCGAATGCTGCATCGCCTCCTCGACTTCTCGCGAGGTCGGCCAGATGTCGGCCAGATATACCGGTTGCCCATCTCTCCCCTTGCCAAGCGAGTCTTTGCGCATGTCGACGTCAATGCGTCCAGCCAACGCAAACGCGACTACCAGCGGCGGCGACATCAGATAATTCGCGCGCACTTCGGAATTGATGCGCCCTTCGAAGTTGCGATTGCCCGAGAGCACCGAAGCCACCACCAGTTCTTTGTCGTCGATCGCTTTCGAAACCTCTTCCGGCAGCGGGCCGGAGTTGCCGATGCAGGTCGTACACCCGTAGCCAACAATATGAAACTTCAGCTTCTCGAGATAAGGCATCAGCCCGGCGTGCTCCAGATAATCGCGCACCACTTTGGAGCCGGGAGCCAGCGAAGTCTTGACCCATACCGGTACCGTCAATCCTTTCTCGACGGCTTTCTTGGCCAGCAATCCCGCACCGATCAGCACCGACGGATTCGAAGTGTTCGTGCAAGACGTGATGGCTGCGATGACGACGCTGCCGTGCTTCAACGAATCTTTGACCGACGCGGGCACATGCTCATGCACATTCGGATCTTCCACTCCAACCGCAGCAGGACTTCCGCCCTCCTGCTCCCAGCGCTACTATTCGCGCGCCGGCGCGCAGTCGCTGTCTTCGCTGCCGTCTTCGGTTTGATCAACGACGGCAGCGCCTTATTGAAGGACTCTCCAGCTTGCGACAGCACAACACGATCCTGCGGACGCTTCGGTCCGGCCAGCGACGGCTCAACCGTCGCGAGATCGAGCGAGAGCAGTTCCGAGTACTCTGCTTCGGGAGTCTTCTCGTCGTGGAACATTCCCTGCTCGCGGGCGTAGCTCTCGACCAGCGCGATCTGCTCTTCGCTGCGCCCAGTCAGCCGCAGATATTTCAAGGTCTCTTTGTCGATTGGGAAAATTCCGCACGTCGCTCCATACTCCGGAGACATGTTCGCAATGGTCGCGCGATCGGCCAGCGGTAAATCCCGCAACCCAGGCCCGAAGTACTCGACAAACTTTCCAACCACGCCGTGCTTGCGCAACATCTCCGTCACCGTCAGGACAAGATCCGTAGCCGTCGCGCCTTCGCGCAATCTTCCGCTGAGTTTCACTCCCACCACCAGCGGGATCAGCATCGAGACAGGCTGCCCGAGCATCGCGGCTTCCGCTTCAATTCCCCCCACACCCCACCCCAAAACCCCCAACCCATTCACCATGGTGGTATGACTGTCGGTGCCCACTAGGGTGTCGGGGTAGGCGACGCGTTTTCCTGGAGATTCGTGGACGAAGACCACGCGCGCCAGATATTCGAGGTTGACCTGGTGGACGATGCCGGTGTCGGGAGGGACGATGGCGAGATTGCGGAACCCGGTTTGTCCCCAGCGGAGAAAGGAGTAGCGCTCTTTGTTGCGCTGGAATTCGAGCAGAGCGTTCATGTCGAGAGCGTCGGGCGAGCCGAATTCGTCGACCTGCACGGAGTGATCGATTACTAATTCGACGGGCTGCAGCGGATTGATCAGCGCGGGATCTCCTCCGAGTTGTTTCATGGCGTCGCGCATCGCGGCGAGGTCGACTACGCAGGGGACTCCGGTGAAATCCTGCAAGAGGACGCGGCTGGGCGTGAAGGCGATTTCCTTTTCGGGCTTCGACTGACTGTTCCACTTAGCGAGGGCCCGCACTTCTTCCTTGGTCACGTTGCGGCCATCTTCGGTGCGCAGAAGGTTCTCGAGCAGGATGCGCAGTGAGAACGGCAGATGCTTCGTCGAGATGCCGGCCTTGTCGAGGGCGTCGAGGCGGTAGATTTCGTATTCTTTGTTTCCGACTTTGAGAGTGGAACGCGAGTTGAAGCTGTTTAACGACATGTAAGCCTTCCCTGGAAGGATGAGATCCGCATACGGGGTGCTTTCGAAATGAACTTAACAGTTTAATGCTTTGCAGCGGGATACGAAAACTCTCAACACAGAAGGCACAGGGGTTCACAGGGGAGTTACTTCACAGTCGTAGCGATCTGGTAGATCACGACTCCAAACATGAACACGAGGTAAACGCGCAGAAGCCAGAACAGGGTTTTTTCGAGAGTCGTGAGGTTGCGGCGGGGACAGTGCTGTTGCTGCTTGGCAGAGATCAGTTGATCGGGTTCCAGAGCGGCGACGATGTAGGCGAGATCGTCGCGTTTCAATTGGGCAATATCGGGCTCTTCCATCTATTTGCCTCCTATGAGCGCAAGGGCGTGAGGAGAGATCACGCTGACGCCGAACAAAATGCCGGCCGCAATCAGGGCGACGACGACTCCGAGGGCAAGGACGTTGGCCCACAAGGGGCTGACGAGATCGCCCATGATCTCGCGGTCGTTGACCAGCATATACAGGAATAGCAACGCGGGTGGCATGGCGAGCACCGCGATGACATTCACGACGAGAACGATGTAGACGAGCGGGATGCCGGGAATCAGGACGAGGCCGGCAGCGGCGGCAGCTTCAAGTATCAGGACCAGATAAAACGACTTGCCCTGCTGGAAGGGAAGATTCAGGCTATGCGGGCGATGAGCGACTTCGCCGAAGGCGTAGGCCGAGGAAGTCGAGATGGTGACGGCGGCGACCATGCCGGCTTCGAACATGCCGAGCGCAAACAAAGCGGAGCCCCACTTTCCGACGAAAGGCCGCAAGGCCTGGGCGAACTCGGCGGCTTCAAAGTTTCCGGCACTCATGCCGTGGGCAAACAGCGGAGCAGTGGCAATGATGGTCGCGAGAGCCGCGATCGCGGCTAAAGCTCCGCCCAGAATAGTGTCGATGCGGCCGAAGCGGATGTCGTGCGTAGTAAGTCCTTTGTCGGCGATGGCACTCTGCTGGAAGAAAAGCATCCAGGGAGTGACGGTGGCACCGATGTCGGCGAGGAGGATAAGGACGGTGTCTTGCGTGATGCCGCCGGGCAGGGGCTTCCACGTGAACATTGCGGTACCGATCGCGCCCCAATGCGGATGGCTGAGGAGAGCGACGGGCACAAAGATGAGATTGAACAAGGCAGCGACGAGCGTGACGCGCTCCCATGTCCAATAGCGGTGTGCCATGAGCGCAGCGAAAAGCACCAGCCAGGCGGCGGAGACGGCAACGAAAGGCGGAACTCCGAAGTATCCGAGGCCGGCGCGAATGGCGATGAACTCGGTGACCAGGGTGAGGAAGTTTCCGAGCATCAAGTCGGCCATCGAAAACCATCCCCAGAAAGGGCCGTAGCGATCGAAGATGAGTTCGGCGTGGCCACGATGGGTAGCAGCGCCGAGACGCACTGTCATTTCCTGAACGACGCACGCCATGAGGAAAGTGAGAACGACGAAAGGCAGAAAGAAGCCGATGCCGAAACGCGCCCCGGTGGCGGCATACGAGAGCATGCTGGGGCCGTCGTTTTCGCCGAGCATGACCAGGATGCCGGGACCGATGAGCAGCCACAACAAGCGGGCACGGGACCAGGGGCCACGCTCGGCGCGAGTTTCCCAGACGCGCTCGCGGTCGTGGGCGCGGTCAATGTCTTCGTGAGTGAGGACAATCTCGGCCGAACGAGGGACAAGGTCGGAAGGTACGCCTCCACGCGGCTTTGGCAATGTCTTCGGGTCGATCATTCAGGCGCGATAGGCAGCGCAACCCCCCACAAACATGAGTTAGCGCAAGTATATAACAGGAGGTAAACCATAGTTAATATGTCTTACGATTGTAAGAGCGTGCAGGGGTTCAGGCGTCTGAAACCGCGAGTTGACGCGCTGGGCTGGAACCGGCTTGGGACATAAATCTCGGCTTCGCGCTCGAGTCAAAATCCCCACTTCCGCCGCAAAAACCGCGGCAGAAATGGGGCACCCGGCTCAAAATCAAACTCCCACTTCGCCGCAAACAGCGCGCGAGAAATGAGGCACCCTGGGAGTAGCTGGTTCAATATCCCGGCAATCCGTGTGGAATATAATGCTGCCCACTGTGGGGTTGACCTCTGGCACGAAGATCGGTCCGTATGAAATTCAATCTCCGCTGGGCGATTTCTAGTCGAGGGAGTGCGATGAAGCTTTCCAGGCGCGAAGTCAGTCAGTGCTTGGCGCGGGCGGCGGGTGAGAGCCAGACACGCTCAGAAGCGGCGGGACCGAGAGAGACCGATCCGCGGGGCGTGGTTAGCGTCAACGTTTGATCGTAGTTGCGCTCCTGCACCTTGAGCTTCGCCCCGGGGCGGATTCCGCGGTGTTCCAGGAATTCGAGGAGTCCGCGATCACGCTCGTAGATGCCGCTGACCGTGTAGCTGGTGTCGAGTTCAGCGTCGGCGAGCAGCACCAGGCCGCGGCGGCGACGGCTGGCGGAACTCTCGATTTCACTGAGGTTGCCGTGTGGGCAGGCCTCGCCCGATCCTAACTTCGCCAACAGTTTGGCTTCAAAATCGGGCGAGACGGCATGTTCCAGGCGCTCGGCTTCGTCGTGAACTTTCCACCATTCCATGCCAAACATTTCGGAAAGCATGCGTTCGATCAGGTGATGACGGAGCGTGAGCTTGCGAGCGATGCTGCGTCCGGTAGCGGTGAGAGAGACTTCCCCGCTGGCGGCGACGCGGACTAATCCGTCTTTTTTGAGGCGGCGCAACGCCATGGTGACGGCCGGCGGCGAGACTTTCAACAAGTGGGCGAGGCGCGCGGAGATGACGGTTTCGCCTTCGGTTTCAGCTTCGAGGATGGACTTGAGATAGTCCTCCTTGGAGACGGTGATCATTGAGGCGATTATACGATGGGCAGTTGATTGGGGTTGAGGCTTGGGGGATTAGGATGCGCCTTCGAATGACAATGCAAAACCTGCGGCGCTTGCGCGCGCCGCGGACGGGCGAGGCGCCCGTCCCCACATGACCCAACTTTCCCACACAACCCCTAATCCCAAAAACAAAAAGGAACAGTCCGGAGCCCCCGAGACTGTCCCTCTAAACCCTCCCGGTTAGAAGGGCAACTTGATGACCCTACGGTACTGCCGTGATGTTGCAAGGGGATTGCAGAACGATGAATATCTGATTAATTCCGTCCGGCGGGCGCTGCTATAGTATTCGGTTACGTTTTCGGATTTCATTGACATCTGTTTTCTCCGTGCCGAGAGGAATTGATGCCTTCCACCACCTTGCGCAAGACGGAACAATCACGGCGCCTGCAGCAGCGGGCTGAGAGCATGATTCCCGGAGGAGTGAATTCTCCGGTGCGGGCGTTTGGCTCGGTCGGCGGAGATCCGCCATTTATTGTGCGGGGCAAGGGATCGCACATCTGGGACGCAGACGAAAACGAATACATCGACTACATCGGCTCGTGGGGACCGCTGATTCTGGGGCACGCCGAGCCCAATGTGCTCGACGCGATCGTTTCGGCGGCATGCAATGGAACAAGTTTTGGAGCATCGACGCCCTCGGAGGCGGATTTAGCAGAGCTGGTTTTAGGTGCGTATCCCAGCATGCAGAAGGTGCGCTTCGTCAGTTCGGGGACGGAAGCGACGATGTCGGCGATCCGGCTGGCGCGAGCCTATACAAAACGCAAATACATTGTGAAGTTTGAGGGCTGCTACCACGGGCACGCGGATGCGTTGCTGGTGAAGGCGGGTTCGGGCGTGGCGACGCTGGGAATTCCGGGATCAGCGGGCGTTCCCGAAGAGTTCACGATGTTCACGATCGCGCTGCCCTTCAACAATCTGTCGGCAGTGGAGCACGCGTTCCAAAAGTTTAAACACCAGATTGCGTGCGTAATCGTCGAGCCGGTAGTCGGGAACATGGGGTGCGTGCCGGCAGCCGACGACTATCTGGTTGGGCTGCGATTGGTCACCGAGCGCGAGCGATCTGTGCTGATTTTCGATGAAGTGATGACCGGGTTCCGCGTGGCGTTCGGCGGAGCGCAGGAACTCTACAACATCAAGCCTGATCTGACAACGATGGGAAAGATTATCGGCGGAGGCTTGCCGGTGGGCGCTTATGGGGGTCCGAAAGAAATCATGGATCTGGTCGCGCCGCTGGGACCGATGTATCAGGCAGGGACGTTGTCGGGGAATCCGCTGGCGATGGCCGCAGGCTGCGCGATGTTGAAGCAGTTGCGCGAGCGCAAGGGAGAAATTTATCCGCGAATCGACAAGCTGAGCGGACAGTTGGTGGATGGAGTGATGGAAGCGGCGAGGAGCGCAGGAGTTTCTCTGTGCGCCAATCGCGTGGGATCGATGTTTACCTGGTTCTTCCAGAAGGGTCCGGTAACGGATTGGGATTCGGCGTCGAAATCGAAGACGGAGTCGTTTGGAAAATTCTTCCGGGCGATGCTGGATGCGGGAGTGTACCTGCCGCCGTCGCAGTACGAAGCGGCCTTCCTGGGCGCGACACACAGCGAAGAAGATGTGCAGCGAACGATTGCCGCGGCGAAGCAGGCGTTTGCGGCGGTGAAGGGATAGCAGCTGGGGCTGAAGCCCTGTTTCTCTCGATGCTTAACGCGGCGCTGAAGCGCCGCTCTTCCACGGATGTGCCAACATTATCTGCTGAGACTAGATAAATCCAGGATGAGTCAGGCTTCATTCATCTTTTTGTGACACACCTTTAAGTCGAAATCCCCACTTCTGGCAACAACGGCCAGAAATGGGGCACCCATCTCAGGATTATTTATGTGACGGGAGTAGCGACCAGATCTCCGGATCTTCCGCTCCCAGCACCCACGAACAAAAACCTTCGAGGCCGCGGTCGCGAACCAGGTTCAGACGTTCCTGGAATCCGCGCTTGTCGGTATAGAAGACCCAATCGCGCATGTCGTCACGATAAAAATAAAACCAGGAGACGCGATCGAACGCGTCCCATTCGACTTTCGGGTGGTAGGCAGCGACGTAGCTATCGACCTCCTGCTGGCCGATGTACTCCGCGGTGGGATTGGGCTTCTCTTCTTTGCCAGGATCACCGGCGAACCAGTGATATCCGTAGACAGGAATCCCCATTGATAGTTTTTCCTTGGGAACGAACTGCAGTGCGTACTCGACGTTCTCGAGGGTCCAGGGATATCCGGCGACGGGGCCGGGCATCGTCCAACGCGTGTTCTGGTCGTAGGTCATGAGGCAGATCAGGTCGGCGGATTGCGCGAGTGCCTTGAGATCGAAGGATCCGCGCCAGTTGGCGTAGAGCCAGTGGGAGTAGGGACTCTTGCCGGCATATCCGGGAGCGTTGGGAACGGTCGCAATCGTGAGTTGCAGGTGTTCTTTGTGAAGCGCGTCCGCAGTTTGGGCGACCAAGGCCGTGAGTAGATCGCGGTCGGTCCAGTTCACATTTTCGAAATCGATCTGGAAGCCGCTGTAACCGTTCTTCTTGCACTCGCTGAGTAGAGCGGTGATGAAGGCGGTTTTGGCCGCGTCTGTAACGAACAGCTTGTGCAGATCGGCTTGCGTCATGAGCGCAACGATGGGCATGACGGGGACGTGATGTTCGGCGGCCGCTTTCAGCACTTCGGGATTGGGACCGCCCCAGACGAGACCGTTGCCATCGACCGAATACCAGGCGGGCACGATGATGTCAATTTTGTCCGCGTGCTCGATGAAGGACTTTACTGAGTTCGGCGTTTCGATCATGTAGAAGAGAGCTTTGGGTTGGGCGGATGCGACGAGCGCGGTGGAAAGAAGGAAGAGAATTGCACGCTTCATTAAGATTGCTCCTTTTTAGAAGATCCCTAAATCCGGGAAAACCTGCCAGAAGAGAGCATTCCTAGATTCAGGTCACCACAGAGGTCACAGGGTCACACAGAGGCCTGTGGATTGCTCATCATCTGGGTGATGGTTACGAATTCGTATCCCTCGGCTTTGTAGCGCGTGATCAGATGATCGGTGGCGAGGACGGTCTGGCTGCGGTCTGCGCCCAGCTGTTTATGTCCACCATCGTGAAGCAGGATCACGTTGCCGCCGCGAATCTGCCGTGAGACTTTTTTTTCGATTTCGGCCGCCGGTGGGGCAGTCCAGTCGTGGCCGGTGACATTCCACATGACCGGCTCCAAAGCGAGTTCGCGGGCGATGCGGAGAACGGCGGGACGGCGTCCGCCGAACGGAGGACGAAAAAGATTGGAATGATCGCCGATCGTTTCGTGCAACTGCGAGCGACAGTCAGAGAGTTCCTGGCGAACGTCCGCGGCGCGTTTTAGAGTCAGCAGCGGATGAGTGAAGGTGTGGTTGCCGATGACGTGTCCGGCATTGGGCGATTTCGCGGGCGATATCGGGACGTTGCCGGACGAAGCGTCCGATGAGAAAAAAAGTTGCGGGCACGTTGTGCTTCGCCAAGACTTCCAGCAAGCGCTGGGTGTGCGGATCATTGGGGCCGTCGTCGTAGGTGAGGGCGAGTTGCTTCGAGCCGCGAGGAAGACCGGTGAAGGTGCGTCCGTACCACTGGCCGGTGGGAGCCATCGACTGATAGCCGGCGGCGACGGCAGCCGCAGCGGCGGCTGCTCCGGCAAGCAGTGGTTCGAGCATGGAGGAATTCTAATTTATTTAGCCATTTAGACATTTAGCCATTGTAGTCATTGAGTCATTGAAAACCATAACCTTTTGGCTCCGCGAGCGATTGAACTTGGGGTCTAAATGACTAAATGACTCAATGTCTCAATGCCTCAATGCCTGTTAACTCTTCCCGCAATTGCCAGTGAGGCGCATCCAAGATATCCTGCCATCTTCCGAGTAAACTTCCGAGCCCATGGCGAATCTTTTCGAGCTTCCCCGTTACATTGCTGTGGAAGGTCCCATTCGAGTGGGAAAGAGCACGCTGGCGCGCATTCTGGCGGAGCGGCTGAATGCCCAACGCGTGATGGAACCTGAAGCGAATGCGTTTCTGGGTGCGTTCTATGACGGCGAGCGGGGCGCGGCGTTCCAGGCGCAATTCGCATTTCTGGTGCGGCGTTTTGAACAACTGCAGGCGCTCGATCTGGGTGCACGGTCGCAGAAAACCGTGGTCGCGGATTTCATCTTCGAAAAAGACAAGCTGTTCGCCTGTCTCAATCTCACCGATCAGGAACTCGATACCTACAACCGCTACTACAACCATTTCCGCGAGCAACTTCCCACGCCCGACCTGGTGATTTATCTGCAGGCCACGCCCGAGGTGCTGAAGAAGCGGCTGAAAAAGAAAAATGCGCCGGGCGAGAAGGCGGTCAGCGACGAGTATCTGGAAGAAGTAGTGAAAGCTTACGAGCACTTCTTCTTTCACTACACCTCGTCGGACCTGCTGATCGTCAATACTTCAGACATCGATTTCGTCGACCGCAATGAAGACCTGCAGGAATTGCTGCGCAAGGTGACGGAGCCGATCAAAGGGACGCAATATTTCCTGCCGCTGGGCGGGCAGGAAGCGGTGGGGGCGTAAGTCAGGGGCCAGGGTCAGTGGCCAGTTGTCAGTGCTCGGCTTAATTGCAGGTTTATCTCTCTCTGTTCTCACGCGTCCGTTCCCGTTTTCTTTCTTCAAACAGCATTTCGAAGGCGGAGGGTTCACCGGGTAGCGGCTTCAGGCATCCCTGAAATTCGTCCAGCAATCGTTCGATCGGAGTCAGCACGAGTCGGCCGTTTTCTTCCGTCCAAGTGATTCTCGTGCCAGTTTTGATTCCCAGTCTCTTGCGCAACTCAGCGGGGATTGTGATTTGACCTCTCGTGTTGATGCGGAGCGTTTGCATTGCATAATCTCATTTCTGCTCATCTGAAGCCTAGGGTGTGAAGAAGTGATTTCACCTGTTCCACTTCGGCAGCCGCTAATAACAGGATTAAGTGAATCATTCCGTAGACCGCGAAGATCGCGGCTTCTGGTGAGGAGCGAAAGAGTTTTCTGTATCTTGCGATCACTGAATCACTCCTAAGATCACTCTTCCCTCTGCTTGGTCGCCACCTTGATTATTTCTTCAGTCGTGATCGTGGGAATCTTGCGCCGACTTCTACGATGGTGACGTTTAGTCCCCTCAGCCGTGCTTTTGCGGTTGTCTTCGGCATTTTCTGACCATTGGTAGTGGTTTCGCCCGGGCTCCAGAGGATATATCTTGGCCGTGTCCTTGTTTACGAGACGCGCAAGCACTTGATGGATTGTCGCCATCGGATTCTGCTGTGTCAGCGCGACACCCCTTCTTACCAACTCATCTCTGATTTCGGGAGCAGAGTAGGCGCGGCTCGGGTCCGACTTCAGCACCGCGCGAACAGCCTCGGTAATTCCGGCCTCAGGCCCGTACCACAACGTGGGCTGATTGACTAAAGGCGCGAAACCTTTAATCCCACGCTCCAGTAAAGAGATCTCGCTCTCGATAGCCGTTTTCTGCTGATAGAGGGTCTCGAGCCTGTCTTGAGCTCCCTTCAACCATCCCTCATAGTCGAATGACATGATGAAATCAATACTATCACATATTATTATCACATAATGGATTTATTTTGTATCACGCAGCTGTAGATTTCGTGCCGATGCGATGGTCGACGAACCTTCTTTTTCCAGCTAAAATGTCCGAAGCGCCATCCAAAGATGTTAGGACGCCAGGATGCGTGCACAGGCTCTATCCGCCAGAGGCGGAGGGGCACTGGAGGACATTATGAGCTTGACCCCAATCGGGGGCCGTCTGTTTGACGGCTCTGGGCGTAAGATAACTACCGCCTCTCTCCGCGAGCAGAAACTCCAACACAATCCCATCACTTGCCTCACCGCTTACGACTACGCCGCAGCGCGTCTGGTGGATGAGGCCGGCATCGACATGGTGCTGGTGGGAGATTCTCTCGCTCAAACCATGCTCGGCTACGAGAACACGCTCTCGGTCACGATGGACGAGATGCTGCATCACGTAAAAGCCGTGCGCCGCGGCGTGAAGAACGCTCTGCTGATCGCCGACATGCCTTACGGTTCGTATCAGGTGGACCCGAAAGATGCCATCGTGAATGCTGCCCGTTTCGTGAAGGAAGGCGGCGCGGAGGTGGTGAAACTGGAAGGCGGGGAGCGTCGCGCCGACCTGATCCGCCGCCTGATTGACGCCGAGATTCCTGTCGCTGGGCACATCGGCCTGACGCCGCAGTCGGTCAACGTAATGGGCGGGTATAAGGTGCAGGGAAAGAATCTGGCGGACATCGAGCAGCTCATGCGAGACGCTGTCGCGCTGGATCGGGCTGGCGTTTCTTGTCTGTACCTGGAGGGCATTCCGCGCGAAGTCGCGGCGATGATCACGAATGAGGTGAGCACGCCAACCATCGGGATCGGCGCCGGCCCCGAATGCGACGGGCAGGTGCTGGTGTTCCACGATATTTTGGGCCTGACCTTTGGGCCGCCGGCGAAGTTCGTGCGACGCTACGGAGATGCGGCGGCGCTGATCTCGCAGGCGGTGCAGGCGTTCCGGGCGGATGTGCGGTCGCACCAGTATCCGTCGGACGAGGAGTCGTATCATCTGCCGAAAGAGACGCGGGTGGCTTTGGACACGGTTCTGGCACGGAAGCGGGCGATGGGACGATAAGGACTTTGCCACGGACCAGCACGGATTCACACGGATAAGCGAAAGGCACAGCGGAACCGAATTTGGGCGCGATACGTATACTCTGATGTAGGGATTTTAGTGGCAGCCGCCGGGATTCACTATTCACTCTCCGCCCTGCCCGGTGCTAGGCTATAAAAAGGGAGGTAGCTATGGTTCTCTCAACTTTTTTCTTCTTCCCGTTCTTCGGCTTCGGATTTGTGATGTATTTCCTGCCGTCGATCATTGCGCTGGCGCGCAGCAAGCGCGACATCACTGGCGATTTTTTTGCTGAACCTGTTTCTGGGTTGGAGCATCATAGGTTGGGTGGTGGCACTGATCTGGGCCGCGAAGCACGATGTGCCCGTGGTGGCGAGGTAAGTCGTTCCCTTGAGTTTGAAGCGCGCGCACTGGACTCTGATTGTGTTGGCAGCTCTGGCCGGTTGCTCGAGGCAGCCTGCGCCGAAGGATCCCGACCCGCAAGCCATTCTGCAGGCGATTCCCGCTGCCGATACTTCGCAATACGACCACATCCGCGACATGAGAACATGGCGGAATCCTTATCTGATCGTGCGCAGCGATGGGGTGGCGCTTTACGACACGGCCGACAGCGCCGAGATCATCTTGAAGCCCGACGAGCTTTTGCCAGCGCTGTCCAAATTGCCTTCTTCGAACTGGCCCTATGGACGCGTGGTTGCGGCCACGGAAAACACGGTTCGCAGTTCGGAAGAGGACGGGGTGGCCATGCGGCGCAACAAGGGCATTGTGGGCGGACTGCTGGAAGGCGCGCACATAGCCGTGAAGTGGGTACCGGCGGCGTGAGCGGAAGATCAGAATCCCCACTTCTCGCGCAAAGTGCGCGCGAGAGATGGGGCACCCGAGATCATAATTCCCACTCGACTACATTTCGATTCACCTATCTCTCTTGAAAATCTTCACAACCATCAATGAGATGCGGGCGGCATCTCGCGCCGCACGGCTCTCCGGCGGGCGTCTGGGACTCGTGCCGACCATGGGCGCTCTGCATGAAGGACATTTATCGCTGGTACGGGCGGCGCGAACTGGCGTGGACGCCATTGCTGTTTCGATCTTCGTGAATCCTACACAGTTTGGTCCGAATGAGGATCTGGCCAAGTATCCGCGATCGTTTGAGCGCGATTGTCAGATGCTCGAGCGCGAGGGCGTGGAATTCGTGTTTGCGCCGTCAGTAGAAGAGATGTATCCGCCAGGGGCGGTGACTGGGTGACGGTGGAAGGAATGAGCGAGAAACTGGATGGGCGATCACGGCCCGGACATTTTCGCGGGGTGACGACCGTGGTCGCGAAGTTGTTTCACATTGTCGAGCCCGATCGCGCATTCTTCGGACAAAAAGATGCGGCGCAGGTGGCGATTATCCGGCGCATGGTGCGCGACCTGAATTTGCCGGTTGAGATTGTGGTGTGTCCGATTGTGCGCGAGGGCGATGGCCTGGCGATGAGTTCACGGAACGCGTACTTGGATCGCGAACAGCGGAGGCAGGCGCTGGTATTGCCCCGGTCGCTGATGCGCGTCGAGCAAGCGGCCGCGGCGGGTGAGCGGGATAGGAGCAAGTTAATCGCGGCTGGACGGGAGACAATCGCGCAGGAACCGCGGGTTCAGCTGGACTATCTTGAAATCGTGGACCCCGCATACGCTCGATGCGGTAGACGATATTTCCGCCGGAGCGCTGGTAGCGGTAGCGGCTTATGTGGGAACGACTCGATTGATCGACAATGTCGTGCTCAAATCGTCCCCACGTAGCTCAAAAGCCTCCGTCGTCTGAAGACGGGTAGGGGTAAACCACGTCTGGCGGCGGCGTTGTAGGAATAGAGCCAGGGATTGTAGTAATACGGCGGCCAAGCCCAGAAGGGACTCCAACCGAATCCCCAACCTCCCCAACCCCAACCACCCCAGCCCCAGCCAAAACCGAGACCCCAACACCCCAGCCCCAACCTCCGCCCCAGCCCCAGCCGGGTCGGCCCCAACCGCCGCGCCAGCCGCCACCCCAGCCACCACCGCGCCAGCCACCACCGCGCCAGCCACCACCGCGCCAGGCGGTCCCGCCGCCGACGAAGTTGGAATGCGAGAAGGAAGAGGTTCCGGCAGTGTGGGCGTTCGAGGCTAAAGTTGAGCCGCGCGCACCGCCAAACGAGTGCCAATTTCCATCGGCGGCAGCTGCGTGAGATGTGAAGTTTCCGGCAGATCTACCGCTACGACCCTCCCACGACCAGGACCTGGCTGAAGCGCCGCCACGGGAGCCAGAAGCGCCGCCGTAGCCGCGTCCGGCAGACCTCCGCCGCCGTAACCACGGCCACCATAGGCGCCGCCTCCGCGATAGCCGCCGCCATAACCCCGGCCACCGTAGGCACCGCCTCCGTGATAGCCGCCGCCGTAACCTCCGGCGCTGCCGCGGTATCCGCCGCCGAAGCCGCCTCCACCGCCGTGGAAGCCGCCTCCACCACCACCCATGTGGCCGCCACCGCCTCCGCCGCCGTGGCCACCACCGCCATGCTGGGCGAGTGAAGGAGTTGGCATGCAGATCAGGGCTAAAGATGCGATTCCAGCTAAGAATGCGTTTGAAACGGTGGAATTTTTCATGGTCGGGGCCCTCCACCAACTTAGGATCGGTCGGGCGGAGTTCTGCCCGAACCTTCTGACTATATAGAACCTGGATTTGGACTGAAAGTTGCGTACAATCGCGAATTTGACAGAACAGCCCATCGGACAAAAGCCACTAAGGGCTGGGAACGAGAGCCAGATTTTCGGGCTCGGGGACGAGTCGCTGCCGCATCAGGTTCTCGACCTGCGCCCACAGATGTGGATCGCACTCGCTTTGCATATGATCGGGGGTGAGGGTCCGATCGATCCATGGCATGCCTTCGCACTTGACCGGAGCCTGTTTGTAGTCGAAGCGGTAATTGCCCAGAATCTGCGTTTTGGTATCGTCGGCAGCCTGAATCAGTGGGCGGCCGTGCAAGAGCCCATGCGGCTGGTAAAAGTTCACCGCCGCCGCTACGTTCTCCGGGATTATGCCGTCGTGCTGCCAAGGCTTCGCGACGCTATCGACTTGCACGGTCAGCATCACGGGAACTCCAATGCGGTCCAGATCACGCGCCAAGAGCACTGCAGCGGACGCACCCCAGCTCTGGCCAAAGAGGATTATCCTTGCCCGAGCCTTTTCCGCCGCGCTTAGAGTGCCGTCGCCGTCGGAGTCGAGAAGGCGAATGATGTTTCGATAGGCGGCTTTTCGGTGGCGGTTTTCATACACATCAATGTGCGAACCTTTGGGAGCGAACTGACGGATGCTTTCCGCGACTATGACGGGGCCATGGTGCGGATTGGTGTGACGGACAAATCCGCCAACGAAACCGACAAGGATGTAGGAGACTTTCTGCGACGGGACAACCCCAACCGGAGCGGACGACCCCATAAGCATGGGCGCCCCGAGGAGGAGAAGAACTGCGAGACGAGTATGAGACCCAGCGAGCCGAACCACGCGGAGCTCCTCATCCATAAGGATGACGGGGAATGACAAGGGGATGCCGAAAAATATCTGTGATCTGGCTCACATCGCGGCAGGCACGTCGTTGTTGCAAGAAAAATCGAAAGCCTTGACTGGCGCTGCTTTTCGCCCCTCGGACCCCGGCATGGAGTCTACACCTTTTGTCAAGAGTAGAGGAAAGAATGAAGATTGATTGGCGGGCGAAGCGAACTGGACTTATTTGGTGCGAATTCTTGGTCCCGAGACGAAGGGATTCCCCCCGAGCAGATAGCGCAGCGGCATGTCGGCCGCTTTCGTGATGCCGATGCGAGGAGTGGTAACGATGTTGCGCGTGCGGTATGCGTCGTCACCGATCCAGAGGCTGCCGGTCGCATTCGTGAGATCGCAGCCGTTATCGCGAGCGCGTGTGATGCCGAAAGCTTCGCATAAACGGCCAGGCCCGCTGGTAAGCTTCGGCCAGTTTTTTGGGCCGTCTACGTCGATCCCTCGTCCTTTAGCCATCTCGGAGATCCCGGACAGCGGTTCGAGCGCACGGAAGAGGACGCCTCCGGCCTGGCCCTCAGGCTCGCAGGAGACGTTCAGACAATAGTGATTTCCGTAGATGAAGTAGATGTAGGCGTAACCGGGCGGACCGAAGAGAACCGAGTTGCGCAGAGTGCGTCCAGCGGCAGAGTGAGCGGCGGGATCGTCTTCGCCGAGATAGGCTTCTACCTCGACAATGCGGGCGGTGAGAGCGGCAGACGAAGCGCTGCCCGCGCGAACCAGGACTTTTCCCAGCAACTGCCGGGCGACCCGCCGGGGATCACGCGCATAATAGGCGCGAGGGAGGGGATGGATCGCGCTTAGCGGCGACTTCTGCGACTCGGGCATGCAGTATCGATCTTAAATGCCGGCCGTGTGTGTCCATCATTTTCCCGATTTGCCTGGAGGAGGCGCGACCGTGAGCTTGTCCAGCGACTTTTTGAGGTCATCTACGGAGTTGGAAGAAAGCTGATAGAGGACGGGGTCGTTGTCGCGCTTGGCGATGTAGTTCGATCCGGATTGCGAGATCGAAACTTTTTCCACTTGCTTTCCGTCGGCAGAGGTGACGTTCGCCTCAATTTCCGGAGTCGTGAAACCCGAGTCCACGAACTTATCCGCGGAAAGTTCCCGCAGATTCGAGATAAGGGATTGAATGCCATCCGCGTCCAGCTTCTTGCCGTTCTCCCACCAGTCCTGGCCGCCGCGCATGAGCGAGTACGTTTTGGCGCCGCTGCGGATCTCGAGTTTGCTGGGTTCGGCATATCCGAAATCAAATAGTTTCTTATTGCGGAAGTCGTCGACGTTCTTGTTGACCGCGTCGCCCAAGTCGGAACCGACTTTGTATGCGCCCTCCACTACGTTTGACTTGGCGTAGTACACATCTTTGCTCTTGCGAACCTGAAGCTGCTGCGTTCCGGACTCGCCTGTCACCTTCACGGTGGCCACGGGGGTGGCATGAGCGAACGCGGAATCCGATTCGCTCGCTGCCTTATCGGAACTGCCAAGGTCTATGCGAGCATCGGTCAGCTTAGTGAGAAGTCCGCTGACCGCGTAGGAATCGGCGCGCATTGGTTTCGGTTGCAGAATCTGCCACGCGTCTTTATTACGCCCGAACTCGATGTTTCCATTTTTGCCATCGATTTCGAGGCGGCTGACCTTATCAGGACTGACGGTTAATAGCCGCTTATCGCGAAGATCGTTCAAGCTCTTGTCGAGCGTGGTCTTGTTGTAAGTCGCTATTGTGAAGACGCGGGGGTCCCCGGCCAGAGCAGCGTAGACCGCGTTGCCTGTAGGGGTTTCGTCGCCCACGAGCAGGCGCTGGGTCTTATTGTTTTTTTCCGTGACATCCAGTTCGAGAGAGGGATGCTCTAGTCCGTAGCGTCGCAGGTCGGGAGCGTTGCTATCGACCAAGCGCTCTGAATCCAGAGAAGCCAGCTTCGAAACGATGCTTGAAACGCTGGTTGGATCGGCTGCAAAGGGCTTCGGTTCGATGATCTTCCAGTCGGAGCCGTTCTTGTTCAGCAGGATGGCTGGCACATCTTTTTTCTTCAGCTCGACTTGGGTGATGGAATTTTCGTCGAGCTTCAGTATTTGCGGAGCGGCTTCCGCATCGGGCTTGGCGGCCTCGGCGCTGGATTTGCGGTGATCGGACCAATAAAGGACCCCCGCGAGCGCGGCGAATACAACTGTTGCGATGAGCAGGCCACGAATTCTCATGCTTTACGAATCCTCGACTGCGTTTCGGCGTTATCGCCTCCTCCACCACACCGATACGCCGATCAAAACAACTGCGAAGGGCAATCCAAACTGGCTGACGGCTCGCACCCAGGCGAGCTGCCGGCCCGTCATAGTGATGCGACGGTCTTCCTTCGCCTTGGGACGAATGGAAATCAGATCTTCGTCGGAAGAGAGCCAGTTAATGGCGTTGGAAGCGAGATCATCATTGCCGTTGAAATCGATAAAGCGGTTCGCCGCCCAGGTTGAGTCGCCGATGACCACGAATCGTCCTTGCGAATTCTTTTCTCCGGTGTTGTAGGTTCCCGCCGCGGCTAAGGTCAACGGACCTTTTTTATTCTTGGGATCTTTTACGTTGATTGCGGGCGAACTCAGATTGCTGGTCGCCAGGCTCGTGCCGGAACTGTCGAAAAGCTTTTGGACGCTGGTTTTGTCGGTGTTCTTGATCTCGAGCGACCGTGCCAGAGGAAATCCGGTCGCGGTCCCGCGCATCTGGTCCACGATGGGCTGTGAGGCGTAACTGGTAACCAGCGCCACTTGCGGTCCCAGCCCGGCGATCTGGCCGAGCGGGTTCAAATCGACAATCAGATCTTTGTTGAGGGTTACGCCCCAGCTTTGCAACAGGTTCGTGAGCGCGTCGTTGTCGGCAATCTCGTCGTGACCAAGCTTGAGTGGGGGATCGAGCATGAAGAAGGCGCGCCCGCCATTTTCCACATATTTCTTGATGGCATCGACCTCCGGCTGCTCGTAATTCTTGGTCGGGCCGGCAATGACAAGGGTCGTGCAATCGCCGGGAACTTCCGCCTTCGAGAGCAGGTCGACTGATTTGGTTTCGTAATCATCTTTAGCAAGAAGGTCTTTGAAATGCGAAAGGCCTTCGCGATTGCTGTCATCGAGTTGGTGCTCGCCGCTGCCGCTGGTAAAGCAGACCGTGCGGGTAGTGCTCTTCAGATCGCGAATGAAGGCGCCGGTAATGCCTTCCTCGGTGATGCTCTTGGCTTCGTCTTTCTTATCGCCAATCTGCACAATGGCCGTGCCAAAGTTGCGAATGCCCGCTTCGCGAGCGACTTCCGGATCTTTATCCGGATCCACGTACTTCACCTGCACCTTTGGGGAAAGATTGGCGTATTGATCGAGAATGTCTTTGCCGTCACGAAAGCGGGTGCTCTGGTTGAAATAGGTGATGACTGCGTTCTGCTTCAGGCCTTTGACGATCTTCGCGGTCTGCTCGGAGAGGCTGTAGCGCTTGTTCGCAGTGGCGTCGTAGGACTTGTTGTAGCGGTCGGCGAGAACGTTGGCCACGACGACAGCTGCAATGACAATCAAAATGTAAGTGGCCGCGTAAACCGCGTACTTAGTTTGCCGAGCTTTCAACCATTGACTTGCCATCATGATCTCCTGAGATCAGGACCTCCAGCGTAGTGATTCCATGGAACGCGCGGTAAAAAACAATCCCAGGAAAATCACGGTGACATAGAAGATTGCGTCCTTGGTATCGAGCACGCCTTTGGCGAACGATTCGAAGTGTGTAATGACGGACATGTAGGCGAGCACCCGCGCCCAGGCCGCGGTTTCGTATCCGCTGACCCATTCGAGCACCCACAACAAGAGACAGACGCCGAAGGTTACGGCTCCGGCAATGATCTGATTCCTGGTGAGCGTAGAAATAAAGGTTCCAATCGCGAGCAGCGCTCCTGCTTGCAGCAACAAGCCCAGATAGCCGACCAGAAGCGGCTTCCAGTCAGGATGCCCGTATTCGAAAAGAAAGGCGAAGTTCAACGCCGTAAACAGAAGCAGGCAGGCATAGAGCATGACCGCAGCCAGCCACTTGCCCAGAATGATTTCGATGTCGCGAACCGGAGATGTGGCCAGCAGTTCAATGGTTCCGGTGCGCTTCTCTTCCGCGAAGAGCCGCATCGTGATCAAGGGGATGAAGAAGAGCCCAATCACGCTGACGTTCGAGAGCAACGGCCGGATGATCCATTCATTCAAATTCATGGGGAACGAACGGCCGCTCATCTGCGACTGAATGCCTTCGAAGACGAACGAACCGAGCGCGTTCCAGAAAAAGAATCCGAAGATCAGTCCAAACATGAGCAGCAGGATGTAAGCAACCGGGGAGACAAAATAGCTCCTCAACTCTTTCTGGCAGATAATCCAAACATTTCTCATCAGGCTTGCACCTCGACTGGCGTTTCCGGCTGGCTCACGGCTTCGGTTCCCGTCAGCTGCAGGAAGACTTCTTCCAGGCTCATTGCGGCGGGACGCAGTTCATTCAGATCCCAGCCGGACTCGACGATGGCCCGGGCCACATCACCGCGTACGAAACTTCCCTTCTTGCTTTCCACCTCGAAAACGGCGTGAGCATCGAGCTGTTGCTTGCAGAGAACACGGCTGACTCCGGCAACCCGCTCCAGCTTGTGTTGAACCAGCGAAGGCTCCAGGCTCCCATTGCGTCCTGCCACTTCCACCAGGACAGACTCGGCGCCGCGCGCACGCGCTCGCAAATTGCGAACCGAATCGGTAGCCACAAGCTTGCCCTTGTTGATGATGACGACCTGCTCGCAGGTCTGCTCGACTTCCGGGAGGATGTGCGTGCTGAGAATGATGGTGTGTTCGCCGGCAAGGTCCTTGATCAGGTCGCGCGTTTCATTGATCTGCTTCGGGTCCAGTCCCGCGGTGGGTTCGTCGAGAATCAGAACATCCGGGTTATGGATAATGGCCTGTGCCAGGCCGACACGCTGCCGGTATCCTTTGGAAAGTCTGCCTAGCAGTTTGGATTTGACGTCGGCGACGGCGCAGCGAGCGCAGGCATAATCGACTCGCTTTGCGAGCTCCGCGCCGCGCAGTCCCTTGAGCTTGCCGACAAACTGAAGGTACTCCGAGGTCGACATCTCGGGGTAAATCGGCGGCGTCTCGGGCAGGTATCCGATTCGCTTCTTGACCTCGAGCGGCTGTTCGAGAACATCGAAACCGGCCACCGTGGCGGTTCCTGAGGTCGGGGGCAGGAAGCAGGTCAGCATGCGCATGGTGGTGGTCTTACCGGCGCCATTCGGACCAAGAAAGCCGACGATCTGTCCTTTCGCTACTTCGAAAGAGATCTGGTCGACAGCAGTGGTTCGCGCATACTTCTTGGTGAGCTGTGTGACTTTGATCATAAGAATTGTGCTGGCAACAGTGGGCTACACAACCGTTGACCCGCCCCAGAACGGTGCGGGATATAACTCATATGTTAGAAACTACGATTGCCTGAAGTCAATACTTATGACTGGCCAGCGAATGTCTAATATCGTAACACGACGTATTCTTTTGATAAGAAGGGCGCCTCACCTCTCGGGTTGCCTCGGTCTTTGAAATCTTCAGCCCAACCGACAACGGAGCACTGAGAAGGGAGATTCGGCCAATCGATCCCCGGGTCAGGCTTTGGCCGATTCTTTCAGGTAAGCCAGCACCTCTTCCGCATGCCCATCGGGCTTCACGTTTTCGAAAATATGCTCGATTTTGCCATCCGGCCCGATCACGAAGGTGGTTCGCCCGACTCCCCAGACCTTCTTTCCATACATGTTCTTTTCCTTCATCACGCCAAAGGCTTCGGCGACTTTCTTGTCGGCATCGGCCAGCAGAGTGAAGGGCAGTTTCTCCTTCTCCTGAAATTTCTTTTGCGCTTTCGGCGTATCCGGGGAGATGCCAAGCAGCACGGCGCCAGTCTTTTGAATCTGTTTATATGTGTCGCGGAACCCGCGAGCCTCTACCGTTCAACCAGGGGTATTGGCCCGGGGATAGAAGAATAGAATTACAGTTTTGCCGCGCAGGTCCTTTAGCGCGACGTCGGCGCCGTTCTCGTCCTGCAAAGTAAAGTCGGGAGCCTTATCATTGACTTTCATGGGAATTTCTCCGCCAACCTCGAAATCGATCGTGAACGGCCCCGCCCGCCAGCGCACGATTCTCAGAATTCTACACTGCCCTAATTTTTCGCGTTTTGTGGGAATCCTGGCGCTGTTGGTGGTGAGCGCAGGGTTCGCGCAGATCGTGCTGGCTCAGGAAGATCGCCCGGAGATCATCCCAGGAGAGCGCAGGACGCCTCGCAAGAAAGATGCTGGCCCGCGCGCCGTCGGACTGATTCAGCTGGGGACGAACGGAAAGGCGTCGATCATTCCGCTCGCGATTTTGATTAACGGGAAATTCTGGGACGCGAGCGTCTACAAAGCCGATCCCGTTCCGATGGCGCTGGATTCGGGGGTGGTCTACGAGGGGGAACGCACGGGGAATTCTCTGGGCCTGTTCACCGTGGGCAGCGCTTTGCACAGCAACAATCCGAATGCGGCCATGCCGTGGCTGGGGACAGGCGTGTGGCGTCCGACCGGAACGGAGCCAGCGGTGAAGGTGGAGAAAGCCGAATCGGCTCCGGTCGGGATCGGTGCGGATGACGGGCCACCGCGTCTCACGCGCGATCCGGGCGCGGTCAAAGCTTCGACGGCTCCGGCATCGGGGTCAACACCGTCGTCGGGTTCAAGCCGCCATCATCGGATCGGCGTCCGGACCGTCTTCTTCTTCCGGATCGTCGTCATCCAGTTCTAAGCCCGCTTCTAGTTCCGGCGATGAGCCGCCAAGGTTGACGAAAGGGAGTTCGACTCCCTCGTCGGAGCCAAGCGGGAATCAGCCGCCAGCAGGCAGCACTACGAATCCAGCAGATGCGAAGGCCGGAGATTCAAAGGCTGGCGATTCGAAGGCTGGCGACTCTAAATCGACTGATGCCAAGTCGAGTGCGTCGAAGGCCCCGGCGCGCGCCAATGTGCCAGCATCTGACAGCGGAGCGACCGAAGCGAATCGGCCGATATTGCGCCGCGGAAAACCAGCAGAGTCCTTTGCCGATCAGGAGATTCCGGGCTACAGTTTGCCCGGAGTCAAACCAGCGAAAGACACGAGTGGCAAAGTGGTCGAGGCGGCTGCGGCCAACAAAGATGTTCAGCTGATTCCAGCCATTTCCGATGCTGCCGGACCGCAGCCAAAATCGTTCGCGTTCGAGTGGATCCCGGGCGAAGAAGCCGATCGCCGCAAGCAGATGGTCGATCTGGCAAAGGATCAGATTCGCGCGTACGTGGCGGCGAGATCGGCGAGATCTAAGACCGATGTTGCGGCAACCTCGTCTCATGCCGGTTCCAGGAAACGCGCCGCTGCGCCGAAGCTGCCGGACCCGATTCTCGAAAATATGCAGATGGTCGCCTATGACGTTTGGGGCTCGAATCAGCCGGTGCTGATTCTGAGTGCGCAGGCCCATATGCCGCCGGCGGCGGGCAGTGATACGTCGCCGTCCAGTTCGGATATGACGTACTGGGTTGTGCTGGTGGCGTATCCGGATATCTATCACAACCTGCACAAACTCTACTCCGGGATTACCGACAAGTTCCATCTCGACATGACGCCGCGGCTGGAATTGATCGATGCGGTCGATGCCGATGGGGACGGTCGCGGAGAGTTGCTGTTCCGCGAAACATCCGATATCGGCACCGGATGGGCAATCTACCGCGTGACTGCCGACAAACTCTGGAAGATGTTTGACAGCTTGAATCCGGAGTAGACGCTTTCCCTTTTATGACTCCAGCGCGGTGAATTTGCTGGTCGAGTCGTCGGTAAAGTGAAATCTCGAATAGGGCCACTCTTCAAGGTTTGCTACCATTGCCGCATGTTCAACTTCGGAAAACCCAAGACTGTCGGCGACTGGGTGATTCACATCGCGGGGGCGATCGTCGCGATATTCCTTGTCTGGTGGATGCTTCGAATTTTCGTATTGTGAAGGCGCTCAAACCCTCCGCCACGTTGCAACTTTTTCAATAAACTGACGAATAAACCACCCCGACCCGTTCATCGAAACGCTCTATAATTCTCTTGCTGGCCGGGAGAACCGGAGATTCATCAAACGTAAATTGATGAGATCGGATTTTCGGGCTAGTGAGAGCCTTGGTTAGGAGCCCGTTCCTGTTTTGCGTCTGACACGCCGAAATTTTCTTTCTGCCCTCGGTGCGGGGGCGGCAGCTGGGCTGCCGTCGCTTTTCTCGGCATGCAGCGTGGGCACAAAGGCCGGGGCCACGACGTCTGTATCCACTCCCCTTACGCAATTTTCTCCGCCCGCCCAAGCCACTTTTCCCAAAGGATTCTTCTGGGGCACGGCCACCGCTTCGTACCAGATCGAAGGCGCGTGGAAGGAAGACGGCAAGGGTGAGTCGATCTGGGACCGCTTTACGCACACTCCGGGAAAGATCAAGAACGGCGACACCGGCGACATTGCCTGCGATTCGTATCATCGCTGGTCGGAAGATATTGCGCTGATGCGGGCGATGAATCTCAGCAGCTACCGGTTCTCGATTTCGTGGCCGCGCGTTCAGCCGTCAGGCTCGGGAGCCGCAAATCAGAAAGGTCTCGATTACTACCGGCGTTTGGTCGATGCGCTTCTCGCGGCGAATATCCGGCCATTCGTGACGCTTTACCACTGGGATCTGCCGCAGACGCTGCAGGATTCCGGTGGTTGGCCGAACCGCGACGTGGCTGATCGCTACGCGGATTACGTCCAGGTCATGGCGCAAGCGCTGGGCGACCGCGTGTCCGACTGGATGCTCTTCAACGAGCCCGATGCATTTACCGATCTCGGATATCTCGAAGGCACACATGCTCCCGGCCATACCAGCATCCTCGATTTCCTGCGCGCAACCCACGTCGTAAATCTGGCGCAGGGTGCCGGTTTCCGCGCATTAAAGGCAGCGCGGCCCTCCGCCCGCGTTGGCACCGCCTTCAGCATGTCTCCCTGCGAGCCGGCAACGAACTCTGAAGCAGACAAACTAGCCGCGCAACGGGCTCATGCGATTTCTAATACCTGGTTTTTGGAACCCGCGCTCCACGGTAAGTACGCTGACGCTTTGACATTTCTGCCGGAGACGGCCATGGGGATCAAGTCGGGTGACATGGAGAAGACCCGTGCGCCGTTGGATTTCCTCGGGATCAATCTGTACTACCGCACCATCGCCTCCGCGCCCAGTGCGATGGAGCGCGCGGCGCACGCCCAGGAGTGGCTTTTCCCGGTGAAGATGGAGGGCGGCCACGAAGGTCCCGATGACTGACATTGGCTGGGAAGTGTGGCCGAAGTCGCTCTATGACATGGTCATGCGGATTACGCGGGACTACAATCGGCCGGTCCTCGACATCACTGAGAGCGGTTGCGCATATAACGAGGCTCCAGATGCGAATGGGGTCGTCCATGATGCGCGGAGAATTTCTTACCACCAGGGTTACCTGGCGGCACTGGCGCAAGCAATGCAGGAAGGTGCAGACGTCCGTGGATATCACGCATGGAGCCTGCTCGACAATTTCGAATGGGCCGAAGGATTCAGCCAGCGCTTCGGATTCACTTACGTGGATTACAAGACGCAGAAGCGGACGCTCAAGGAATCAGGAAAGTGGTATGCGAAGGTCGCGGCAGAAAATCGTCTATAGGCGAGTTCCTGATCCGCCTGCTTCGCGCAACTAATTGTTTGGAACCTTCAAGCGGTCGCGCTCTTCCGAGAGCTTCCTCTGCAATGCGGGATTGACCAGCGAGACCGGAACATTCATGTCGCCGACTTTGAACTCCGTAGGATCGAAGGTCGCGTAGCCGTCTTTTTCGCCCATGTGTCCTGAGATCGTGACCCAGACGTCTTTGCCGGCGATTGTGGTCAGGAACTTGCCATGAACGACGTCGCCATCCATGGTGACTTGCTGGTCCTTGATGGTGGGTTCACCACTGCCGACATTGGAGTCTGGCGATAGAGCCGCTGCGCCTGCGGAACCGCCGCCCAACATCTTCGCGACCGCGGAACTGATTTCGTCGGAGTTGATGCGTGGATCGGCTTTGGCGTTCGACGTGGCTGTCGTCGCTGGCTGAGACGGAGCGGTAGCCGCGGCGGGTGTGCTGCTTGCGAAGCCTTGCTCGGTTGGCTGAGCGGGTGCTGCCGGGGCATTGCCAGATTGTGCTGGCGCGGACACAGTTGCCGGTGGCTGCGGCATGACCACGACTGGCGTTGGAGCAGGCCGCTTCAAGACCAATACGATAGCGACCATGGCCACCAGGAGAGTGGCTACGCTGATAATGCGGTCCAGATTCGTCTTCATAAAATGATTTCTCAGTAATTATTTCTGCTGCATCACTAATTGGCTGTTTTCCACTTTCATATTCCCGACGTTATCGGGAAGCTTCAACCGGTCCCGCTGCTCGGCCAGCTTTTTCTGCAATGCCGGATTGACCAGGGAAACAGGAACATTGAGATCTCCAACTTTGAATTCCGTTGGATCGAACGTCGCGTAGCCGTCCTTCTCGCCTAGGTGACCCGAGATTGTGAGCCAGACATCCTTACCGGCAATTTGGGTGAGGAATTGTCCGTGGACGAGGTCGCCATCAAAGCTGACCTGCTGATCTTTGATAGTGGGCGCGAGGGTGCCGACGTCTGAGGTCGGCGTCAGAGTCGCTCCCGAGGTTCCCAGAGACTGCGCCAGCACGGCGCTGGCTTCGTCGGAATTGATGCGGACTTCGGCCTTGGAACCAACTGGATCAGTATCAGATGTTGAGGAGGAGCCGCTGGCAGCTTGTGTTGCCTGCTCGAACTCCGCCATCTTCTGATCAAACGATTGGGCGTGCTCCGCGATGGCTGCCGGAGCTTGCGGATGGGCCACTGGCGCCGGCTTCTTCACCAGCAGCACAATGGCGATCAGCGAAGCCAGCAGGGCTGCGATGTTGATGATTCGGCCAAGCTTGAGCTGTTTCATAACGGATCCAAAATGGTCGGACCCGGAGCAGTCAGGCCCAGTGTCATGCTAGCGGGAGGCGGAGGAAAAGATCAGATGACTGAAGTCACAGGCAAGGAGTAGTACCTATTCCAGCTTCTTGGCCAATAACTCGTTTACTATCTGCGGGCTGGCCTGGCCTTTGGAGGCCTTCATCACCTGGCCCACGAAGAAGCCGAGCATCGTCTTTTTGCCGGCGCGGTATTGCTCCAGCTGCTTGGGATTGGCAGCCAGAATCTCGTCAATGATCTTCTCGAGGGCGGATGTGTCGGTCGACTGTTGGGGACGTCCTTCTTCCTCGTAGACCACAGGAAAGTCCTGGCCGCGTTCAAATGACAAGTCATAGAGGTCTTTGAGCATCTTGCCCGAGATCGTCCCAGCCTCGACCAGATCGGCCGACGCCGCAACGCCCGCCATCGAGATGGGCGATTGTTCAATCTCGATTCCCTTTGCCTTGAGGCGGCCCATCAACTCGCCCTGCACCAGGTTGGCAACACGCTTCGGATTCTTTGCCGCCTTGGCCGCCTGCTCGAACTGATCGGCCAGCGATTTCGAAAACGTGAGGACCTGTGCGTCGTATTCGGTGATGCCGTAGTCCTTTACCATGCGGGCGCGGCGGGCCTCGGGCAATTCGGGCAATGCGCGGACGATCTCCGCCTTCCACCTTTCATCGACAACGAGCGGAAGCAAATCTGGGTCAGGGAAATAGCGGTAATCATGCGCCTGCTCTTTCGAGCGCATGCCATAGGTCTTGCCTTCGTTCGCGTTGTAGAGCCGCGTCTCTTGTGTGATCTTTCCGCCGGACTCGATGACGTCAATCTGACGTCCGATTTCGTATTCCAGCGCCTCACGGATGAAGCGGAAGGAGTTCACGTTCTTGATTTCCGTCTTGGTGCCAAATTCTTTCTGCCCGCGCGGCCGCACGCTGACGTTGGCATCGCAGCGCAACGAGCCCTCTTCCATATTGCAATCGCTCACGCCGGTGTACAGGATGATCTCTTTCAAACGAGTCAGATATTCATAAGCCTCGTCGGGGGTGGCGATATCCGGCTCGCTGACAATCTCGATCAGCGGGACGCCTGTGCGGTTCAGGTCGATCGCGGTTTTCTCGTCTGAATCCGGGAACCCCTCGTGCAGGCTCTTGCCGGCATCTTCTTCGAGGTGCACGCGGGTGATGCCGATCTTCTTTTTGTCACTCAAGTTTTTGTCACTCGAGTTTTTGCCGCCTTCCGCCGGGACTTCGATGTAGCCGAACTCGGCCAGCGGCTTGTCGTACTGCGAGATCTGGTATCCCTTGGGAAGGTCGGGATAGAAGTAATTCTTTCGCGCAAAGATCGAGGTCTCGTTGATGCGGCAATTCAGCGCCATCGCGGCCAGCGTGGCAAACTCCACAACTTTCTTGTTCAGCACCGGCAGGGCTCCGGGCATCCCGAGGCAAACCGGGCATACATTCGTATTCGGAGGGGCTCCGAAACGCGTCGAGCACGAACAAAAAATCTTGGTCGCCGTCAGCAGATGAACGTGCACTTCCAGCCCGATCACGGGCTCAAATTTCGGATGGGCGGCGATAGAGGTCTCGGCAGTCGTGGCCATAGAAGAAAAGATTATAGAAGCATACGAAGTCATCAACCACGAAACCTGCGCGAGTGCACGATGGAATTTCTTGTGTTTCTGAGTGCCTTCGTGGCTTATGGGTTCTTGGGCGCTTCGAAGTACTTATCCATCGGGATCTCGAAAAACATCAACTCGTTGCCCTTCGCGTCGGCCACTCCCGTGATATCGATGTTCGCGCCTCGTAGTGGCGAATTCAGGTCCTCGATATCGAAGAATAGAAATCCCGACTGCGTGGTGTGCGGTTCCACGGCGCGCGCCGCAAACTGAGAAGATTCGATCTCGTCCTTTTCCTTCTGTGTTACGCCACCCTTCACTTTATGCGGAAAGGGCAGGGGATTGTTGGTGTCTGTCTTTGCCTGGGGATTGGACAGCCTGCGATATAGATCGTCCGTTTCGATCGGCGTGAGCTTCGAATCGTGGGCTGTCGTCAGCGTGATATGCATATTGGCGATGGAGACAGGCTGGTCGCCGTCATTGGTCACGATAAAGAAGATTGGCAGAAAGCCATGCCCGGCGAAATTGATGGTAAAGATTTTCGCCTTTTCCGCATTGTCATACGGATCGGCCGCAATAGCGACTTTTTCGTCACGATGGAAGTCGTGCGCGGGATAGTTAATCGCAGACTTAGCCACCGGCTTTACGAAAGCCTTGCCGGCAATCAGCGCCGCGGGCAAAGCCAGCGCAAACGCGACTGGTACGAGAAACCGAAGACTCGATCGCGGAGAGTTGTGCGGCATTCCGTAATTATAGAAGGCCAGTGATTCCGCCGCCCGGGCGCAGTTTAGAATGAGTCCACTTGAGCTATCTTCTCTACAGCTTCGTGCTGGCGCTGGCCATGCTGGTAAGTACGCCCTACTGGCTTTACCAGATCGTGCGCCACGGGAAATACCGGCGTGGCTTTGCCGAGCGCATGGGAAAAGTTCCGGCGCGCCTGGGTTCGCTGGGCGGTGCTCGCGTTATTTGGATTCACGCGGTATCGCTGGGCGAAGTATTGGCGGTGAGCGGCCTGGTCGGCCTCTTGCGTCGCACTTTTCCGCAGCACCGGATTCTGATCTCGACTACGACCGATACCGGCCAAAATCTCGCGCGCAAGCAGTTTGGGGAAGAGAACGTTTTCTATTTCCCCATGGATTTCGCCTCCGCGATCCGGCCATACTTGCACGCGCTGAAGCCCGAATTAGTGGTGCTGGCCGAGACTGAATTCTGGCCTAACTTTTTGCGGCTGTCGCACGCCGGCGGAGCGCGCATCGCGGTCGTGAATGCCCGCATTTCCGACCGGTCCTGGCCACGCTACTGCCGCTTCCGTTGGGCCTTGCGCCGGATGCTCGGGCAAGTGGACCTGTTTCTCGCGCAGACGGAAGAAGACCGCAACCGCCTTGAATCGATCGGGGCCGATCCCGTTCGTGTGCAAGTCACTGGCAATCTGAAGTTCGATGTAAATCTGCCCGCGCTCTCGCCGATTGTGGATAACCTGCGCCGGTCGCTGTCCACCGACGGCGCTGGCCCGATCCTGGTTTGTGGCAGCACCGTCGAAGATGAGGAAGCGCCGCTGCTCAAAGCCTTCGAGAACCTGCGCGTAGGACATCCCCGTGCCACCATGATCCTGGCGCCGAGGCATCCGGAGCGTTTCGACACCGTCGCCAAACTTATCGAGCAGATGGGTATCCCGTATTATCGCCGCTCGCTCTGGGCCGGAGAATCGCTGGCCGGCGGAGTCCTGCTGCTAGACACCATCGGAGAACTGGCAGCGCTCTACGCGTTGGCGGACGTGGCATTTGTTGGAGGCAGCCTTGTGCCTCGCGGCGGACACAATATCATCGAACCGGCGCAGCATGGCGTGGCCATCGTCACCGGAAATCATACTGAGAATTTCCGCGACATCGTCTGGCTCTTCCAGAGCCGGGATGCAGTGCGCATTGTCGGAGTTTCCGAACTGCCGCTCACTCTGATGCAGCTTATCGATGACGACGCGGAGCGCATGGCCCTGGGCCGCCGCGCGAAAGAAACGATTCTTTCGCAGATGGGCGCGACCGAGCGCACGCTCGAAGCTTTGAAATCATTATTGGCGGAGAGTACTGACCCCAAGTCCGCGCAAGCTGCGCATCACCATTGAACCCGTTCTCCATCATCTACGGCGCCGTGGTTCGAGCGCGCAATGCGCTCTACGACCGCGGACGTCTTCCCTCACATCACCTGGAAGGTCCCGTCGTCAGCGTGGGAAACCTCTCCGCGGGCGGGTCGGGCAAGACTCCCTTCGTCATGCTGCTGGGCGAATTGCTTAGGGCGCGCGGAGTGAAGTTCGATGTTCTCTCGCGTGGCTATGGGCGCCAGAGTCGCGGCGTGTTGCTGGTCGATCCCTCGGGTCTGCCGCAACAGTTTGGCGATGAGCCTCTGCTGATTTCCCGCAAGCTGCAGGTTCCCGTGATCGTGGGCGAAGACCGCTACGAAGCAGGGCGCTTCGCCGAGTCGAAGTTCGGGCCGCAGCTTCACCTGTTGGACGACGGCTTTCAGCATCGCGGTCTGGCACGCGACTTCGAAATCGTTCTGGTCACTCCGCTGGACGCGACCGATCAACTGCTTCCCGCTGGAAGGTTACGCGAACCGATCGATTCCTTGCGCCGCGCCGATGCAGTCGTACTTTCCAGTGGCGCATCGCCGGAGTCGTTTCCGCTGCAAGATAAGCTGGTGTGGCGAGTGAAGCGTGGAATCCTTCCGAAGGCAGTGCCTCCGAGGCCGGCTGTATTTTGTGCGATTGCCCGGCCGCAGAATTTCCTTCTCCAGTTACGGGCGGCAAACATCGAGCCCGCTGCCCAGGCCTTTTATCGCGATCACCATGCGTACGGGGAAAAAGATATCCGCGAGTTGCTCGAACTGAAGCAGCGCAGCGAGGCCGGAGGGTTCATTACCACGGAGAAGGATGCGGTGAATCTGGGTCCGTATCTTTCGGCTCTGGAGCCGCTTTCCGTGGTTCCGGTGCGCATGGAACTGGTCGATGCGGCCAGCGCCGTGGATACGATTCTGCGCAAGATTGCAGAACGAAAACGCGGTGCATGAGAGAATCTGTGTCATAGCCTGACGTGGTTGCCGGGCTGACTCCATGACCAAGCATCCTAAAGAAGGCGAGCGGCTGAAAAAGATCGTCGAGGCATTTCCGAAAATCACCGTCACGGTGCTCGGAGATCTGGTCGCCGATGAATTCGTCTTCGGAGAGATTTCGCGCGTATCGCGGGAGGCGCCGGTACTGATCCTCAAGCATCGCGAGCGCACGATCTTGCCTGGTGGCGGAGCGAATGCCGCCAACAATCTGGCCGATCTCGGAGTCAACGTGTTGCCTGTCGGCCTCGTAGGCGACGACGAGCCCGGACGTCTACTCATAAAGTATTTCCGCCACAAGCATGTTGCCGTTAGCGGCATATTGAAAGACAAGAGTTACACGACCGTGACCAAAACCCGCATTCTCGCGGGCATGACGCACACCTCGCGCCAGCAGGTCGTCCGCGTTGACCGCGAGCCGCAGCAGGCGCCGAATGCCCACCTCACGCGCGAACTCTATCTCGCCGCCCGAAATTATGCGCATGCTTCCGACGCTCTTCTGGTCTCCGATTATGGGTACGGCGCGGCCACTCCGGCGATCGTGAGCACGCTGCGCGAAAAGGGCAAGCTCGGGTCGGTGCCGATCGTCCTCGACTCGCGCTACCGCATGCTGCAGTACGCCGACGTTACCGCTGCTACTCCCAATGAGCCTGAGGTGGAAGAGGCTCTGGGCATCCCCATTGGGCAGGACTGGAACAAACTGCTGGCGGCCGGGGAACAACTCATGTCGCGCATGAAGCTGCAATCTCTGGTCATCACCCGCGGACGTGACGGCATGGTCGCCTTCAATCACAAGCACAAGCCGGTCGACATCCCGATCCACGGATCCGATCAAGTTGCCGACGTGACTGGCGCTGGAGACACCGTGATTGCGGCCTTCACCGCGGCTCTGGCGGCCGGTGCGACCACCGAAGAGGCAGCGCAACTCGCGAACTACGCGGGTGGAATCGTCGTGATGAAACGCGGCACGGCAACCGTCTCACGCGAAGAGTTGCTGAAGGCAATCGATCAGGCTCCGCCAGCCACACGACCTCATTGAGCGCACAAGGGAAAATCCTGAGCCGTACTGAACTGCGCCAGCGCGTGGAAGAATGGCGGCGTGGCGGCGACCGCATTACACTCGCCAACGGCAACTTTGACTTGCTGCATGTTGGCCACGTGCGCTATCTCCACGGAGCGAAGGCACTTGGCGGGAGGCTGGTCGTCGCCATCAACTCGGACAAGTCGGTACGTGCGCTGAAGGGCGAGGGTCGGCCGGTTATGCCCGAAGACGAACGTGCCGAGATCGTGGCGGCTTTAGCGGACGTGGACGCAGTCATCATCTTTCCTGAACCCGACGTGCGCGCCATCATTCGCGAGATTCGTCCCGACATTCAGGCCAAGGGCACGGACTACACGGTCGACTCAGTCCCCGAGCGCGATACGGTTGCGGAATACGGTGGCCGCGTCGCCATCGTCGGTGATCCCAAAGATCATTCGACGACCGAAATCATTCGCTCGCGGCTTGCGCCGAGGAAACCTTGATCGCCCAGACTGGCGGTTCATCGGAAATCGAACGCCTGCTCATCGTGCGCCTGAGCGCGATGGGAGACGTGATTCACACTTTGCCCGCTGCGCAAGCCTTGCGCGACGCCTTCCCGAAGGCAATGATCGGCTGGCTGATTGAAGAGCGCTGGGCGGAGTTTCTTTGCGCGCCCGGTACGCCACGCCGCGGAGCGCGCTCCGCGCAGCGCCCGCTGGCCGACTGGGTGCACACCGTAGACCTGAAAGGTTGGCGCAAGTCTCTTTTCACCATACAAACGGCCGAGAAGATTGCGCGCGTCTGGAACGACGTTCGCTCGGCGCACTATGACGTTGCGGTCGATCTGCAGGGCGCAATCCGCTCGGCGGTGCTGGCGCGCTGGTCCGGCGCACCGGTTGTCTATGGAGCGGCCCAGCCTCGCGAGGCTCCGGCCAGTTTGTGGTATACCCGGCGAGTGATCGTCCGCGGGACGCATGTGGTGGAACAGAACTTGTCCATTGTCGAGTCGATCATTGCAAAGCCGGTGATTGCGCCTGCCGCGCCGCTGCCTTGCGACAGCGCTGCCGAAGACCGAATTGCGCGACGCTTGCGCGAATTGGGAGTGACCGACTTCGCCATCGTGAATCCGGGCGCGGGATGGGGCGCGAAACGCTGGCCCGCCGAGCGGTACGGACAAGTCGCTCGCATGCTCGCCTGTTGTGGCGTGCAGCCTATCGTGAACTACGGTCCGGGCGAGAAGGAGTTGGCGAGCGAGGTCGAAGGTGCGAGCGGCGGTGCGGCTCGGGCGTTCCCATGCACGATCAGCGAACTCATTGCGCTCACGCGCCGGGCGAAGTTGTTCATCGGCGGAGATACCGGGCCGCTGCATCTCGCGGCTGCGTTACGGGTTCCCGTGGTTGCGATCTTTGGACCGACGGATCCCGCGCGTAACGGCCCGTATGGAACGCGCAGCGTGGTGCTGCGCAATCCGGCGAGTTCAACCACACACGCCCGCAACGCCAATGCCGATCAAGCCATGATTGAGATCAGCGTAGACGCGGTCATGGCCGGCGCGCGCAGTTTGCTTGCGAACGGTAAAGGGAAGAGCGGCGGCGGACACGAGTCTGCGCCCCACACCGAGGCGGCGCATGGCTGAGTGGTCCGGCGTGGCCAGGCGCATCCGCGTGCCCTTGGGCTTCGCCTTCGCCTTGCTGTACTTCTGGCTGGCGCGGCCGACCTGGCAATCGCTGGCTATCGGAGCGGTGCTGATCGTGCCCGGGCTCCTCACGCGTGCGCTGGCTTCCGGCTACGTCCGGAAGAACGAAGCACTGGCAACCTCCGGACCTTACGCTTACACACGGAATCCGCTGTATCTCGGATCGTTGCTTATTGGAATCGGCTTCGCTATTGCGGCGCGAAGCTGGTGGGTGGGAGGAATCCTGGTCCTCATGTTCTTCGCGATCTACATGCCGGTGATCCGCAGCGAAGAACAATTCCTGCGGGAAAGTTTTCCGGATTTCGACGAGTACGCTCGTCGCGTGCCGCGTATGCTGCCCCGAATCACGTGCTAGCGCTCCGGTCGAACCGGCGGCGGATTCTCCATGGACCTTTACCTGAAGCACCGCGAGTGGAACGCGCTTCTCGGCGCGCTGGCGATGTTCATTGTGCTGATCGCTGATATGACGTTCTTCCGGAAATGATCCCAGCCCGTCCTCGACGGGCTGAAGCTCTCTTAGTCCTGCAGAGCTACCACAGATACGGCGAACGGCAGCAGCCGGATCTTGCCCTCATCCAGATTTTGTTTCACGATTTCTGGCGAGGCACCACCGATGGTCTGGATGGTCGCTCCCACGCACTCTTTCGGCAGTTGCACCGTGACCTCGCGATTTCGCTGGTTAATCGGCAGCAACTTTCTGTGGCCGTCTCTGACGAAAGCCTGCGCCTCGATGGCGTCGCCCTCGGCCAGCAATCCATTGCTTCGTATTTCTGTCGCGGGAAGATCGTCTCCCGGGCCGAAATTGTTCTTGATCAGCTCCAGAATCGTAAAGCGCGCATTGGGCTTGCCGTTCGTCCAGTCGATCATTGTGACGCTGGGAAACTGTGAAGGGAACCCGACCAGCTGCGATTCACCCACCGCGTCGACCCCAAGTTTCGCTAGCTCAACATAGAGATAGGCGTACATTGCTCCACTCAGATTCCAGTAGGCCGGAGGAATCGATTTCTCCACATGACCGCTCTCCCCCTGAACCATATCGCCGGTGAGGATCGAGCCGGCTTCGTTGACCAGGACTTTGGTGGAGGGCGACAGCATATCCCGAATCTGGAGGATGTAGCGCGTCACAGAAACGAACTCGCTCGCCCGGTCAAAGAACGTGTACTGCCAACTATCCATTGTCTGATCCCCGGAAGGCGTTGCGTATACATGGAACGATATGTAGTCCAGCGGTACGCCGGGTTGGTGATTCTTGGGGTCGAAGAAATATGCGAACGTCCGCGGAGCATCCGAGGGGCCGGAGAGAGCCAGTCCCACGAACTTCATCTCCGGTGCAACCTTGAGCACTGCCTGGGCCACCGCATCGTAGCGTTCCACATATTGCCTGGGAGTCGTGTCGTGTTCTCCATCGACCTCGTTGAAGACTTCCCAGTAGCGAATATCGTAGTGATGGCCGGACGAGTGGAATTTTCCCAGTTCGTCCGTGAATCCTCCTTGCATGTACCAACTGGCGAGCCGCCCAAAGTAGTCGCCCATGGCCTTGACGTCGTTGAGCTGCGTGCCTTGCGAATAGTTCCACATCGTCTGATTGGGATCGTCGGGGTACACGACGGGCGCGGGAGTGGTGAACATCCACTCAGGGATCGTGCTGAAACTCATGACGCTACTATGTCCCGCCGACGCCTGCAGGAAGTCCTCAACCAGAGGATCCATGTACTGGAAGTCCCAATATGTCTGGTTGGCGTCGGGAGGGCGCAACTCAGCCACCGCCATCTTTGGATAAGGAAACCAGAACGCATAACGAACGTAGTCGGCTCCGAGCCTGCGCAGCGCGTCGAAGGAGGCATCGTGAATGGGCGATCCACGACGCAGCATGGGATTGATCACCGCTTGCAACGTTGGAACCGTGCGATTGTGCGTCTTCTTTTCCCAATTCACCACAATCGACGGCGCAACCGAGGGCGCGCTCTGCCCAAAGAGTGGGCTGCTCACGGGCGCCAGGAAAACTACTGGAAAGAAAGCTAGGATAAAGGCGATTCGACAGTTTCTTGTTTCAATGTGCATTTGATCTCAGGCGGCGATGTCAGGATGGTTTCAAGAAATGACAAGACTAGCGGGTTCTGATCTAAAACGGAACAAAAAGCAGAACTGAACCTTTCTAGTTATTCAGTTCGCAATGCTTTCATTGGCTCAATGCTGGCGGCTCGTCGGGCCGGGATGAATCCGGCGAGGGCAGCGAAGGCGGAGAGGACGACGACTGCGATTGCCAGCGTGGCCGGATCGTAAATCTTGACGCCGTAGAGTTGTGTACGCATCAATCGTCCTCCGAGCAAGGCGACTGGGATGCCGATGGCCAGGCCGATGCCGACCAGCAGGAGGGCGCGGGTCAGTACCAGTGAGACTACATTGCCGCGATTTGCGCCGAGAGCCATCCGTAGGCCGATTTCGTTGGTACGGCGCGCCACCGAGTACGCGGTGATGCCATAAAGGCCGACCGAGGCGAGAGCCAGGGCGAGCAGGCCGAATAGCCCGGTGAGGCGCGAGATCAGGCGTTCTTCGTTGAAGTTGTTCGCAACCTGATAGTCCAGCGATTTAAAGCTCACGATGGTCAGATCGGGATTGATATCGGACAGGGTACGGCGGGCCATCGACTCGAGCGACGCGGCGTCCCCGGCGTACTGAACCGTGATGGAGTTGGGATAGAGTGACCGGCTCTCGGCCATGAAGAAATTGCCCCCGGTGACGTTGCGGTTGAACTGCGACATCGGGCGGAAATACATGGAGCGGACGGAGTCGCGAGGACTGCTGTACTTGGCGTCGGCGACGATGCCGACGATTTCAAAATTGCCTGCGTACTTCTGGTCGAAAACGCCGAAGTGGCGTCCGATGGGATCTTCCTTGGGGAAGAACTTCTTCACAAAAGCCTGATTGACGACGGCGACCATGGCAGAGCTGGCAGTATCCTGATCGGTAAAACCGCGGCCGCGAAGGATGGGCTGGCCGATGGTCTCGAAAAATTGCGGGCTGACGCGATCCCAGGATGAGTTGTGGTTCTCCTCGGGTCCGGGGGCGGGACGGCCTTCGACAAAGATCGATTCGCCCCAGTTGTTGCCTTCGAGCGCGCTGTACAGCGCCAGGCCGGCGCTTTTGACTCCGGGCAAGGCTCTGAACTCGTCCTCGATACGCTGATTGAGAGCGCCGATAGTTTCGACGTTGTATCCCGCACCCATGGGATCGATGTGGATGACGTAGCGGTTGGCCGTAGTGATGCCGAAGTTCTGATGTTCGAGATTGCGCAGCGTCTGCGTCATCAGACCGGCGCCGACGAGCAGGACGAGAGATAGAGCGGCCTGTAGGACGATGAGAGTTTTCTGTGGAAGAAGAGAGCGATCGCCGGTGGAACGATTCATTCCGCGCAGGGCCTCGGCAGGATCGGCACGCGAAGAAATCCAAGCGGGGACGATGCCGAAGATGACTCCGGTGAGCAGCGAGAGCAGCAACGCGAATCCGAGAATCACTGGCGAAGGGCTGGCCTCGATGGGCATTTGCGTCGCGTCGGGGAAAGCAAGCGTGAGGATGGTGCGCGCACCGAGATAAGCGATGGCAACGCCGATCATTCCTCCAACAACAGAGAGAATGATGCTTTCGGTTAGCATCTGGCGGATCAGGACGGAACGAGCGGCGCCGAGAGCCGTACGGATGGAAGTCTCTGCACGACGCGCCGTCCCGCGAGCGAGCAGCAGGTTCGCGATGTTGGCGCAGGCCACGAGCAGGACGAGCGCCGAGATCCAGATGAGCAGGCGCAGACCGTCCCCGGTTTCCTGCTGAAGATTCTGAATGCCTCCACCACCGGGGGTAAGCACGACATGCTGCTTGGGAATCTCCTTATCGTTGCCATTTCTGGTATAGGCGGGTTGTGTGGCAAGCCATTGGCGAAGACTCGCAGTAATTTTGCTTTCGAGCGCCTTGGGAGCGATTCCAGGCTTCATGCGGCCCAGAACATAGAGCCAGTTCGATTCGGGCACCTTCAGGTTACTGGTTTCGCCCTCGAGGACAGGCTCGTCATTCAGGGGAATCCAAAACGCGGGAGGGCTGTCGTTGATGCGGTCGCCAAAGAATCCGGGAGGAGCAATGCCCACGATGGTCACCGGATGACTTTGGATGAAGAACGTGGAGCCGACCACGTTGCGGTCTCCGGAGTGCGAAGATTGCCAGGCTGCATAGCTGATGACGGCAACCGGCGCGGCACTGGGCACATCGTCGGAGGACTGGAACATGCGCCCGGCATAGGCGCCGACGCCGAAAGTGGAAAAGTAGTTTCCAGAAACATATTCAGTGCGTTCGGTTTTCGCCATGGTGTTGCCGACGCGCACATTCATCAAGTTCTGGCCGGACTGAAAAGCGGCAAGCTGTTCAAATTCGGGAGTGGTGTCCTGAAAATGGCGGTATAGATCGTAGGAGAAGAGATCAAAGTCGCCATTGTCATTGATGAATCCGCCGTTGACGCAGCAGTCGTCGAGATCGCCGATGCGGTAGAGGGTGGCAGGATTGGCAACCGGCAACGATTTGAGAAGGATCGCATGAACGAGGGTGAAGATCGCGGTATTCGCGCCGATGCCCAGGGCGATGGTAAGAATGACCGTGCCCGCGAAGTCCGGGCGATTTCTGAAACTGGCGCAGGGCGAATTTGAAATTACTCATGGCTGAAATATGGACGGGCGAAAAGACTTTCGGAAAGCGTAGCAGACCGAGATAAGGGAAAAACAAAAAGCTCTCGCTTGCGCGAGAGCTTTTCCGGGGGAGGGACTTTTGGGCGAGGCGCCCGTTGGTCCCGAAACTTACTTCGGTTGCTGTGCCTGATCGCCGCTCATGGCCGGAGCAGAACCGTTGGACGAGAGCTGCTCCAGATCGTTCTTCAGCAGGCTGATTTCGACGCGGCCGCCGATGATGCGCTTGGTCTTCGAAGCATCGTCCGAGGCGACGGGGGCATTGCCCATGCCGACCAGGTAGATGCGGTAGACCGGGATATCGTGAGTGAGTACGAGATACCGGACGACGGACTCCGCCATCTTCTGCGAAGTCGTGATTGCGGCCTGGCCTTTACCAGAGGAGAATCCCTGCACTTCGAAGATGTATCCGCGCTGACCCTTCACGCCGGTCGCCATCTGATCGAGAGCGTCTTTAGCGTCCTTGCTCAGAACGGTTTGACCGCTGCGGAAGCGGATTTCGGTCTGATTCGAGGCCTTGTACTGGTCGATGTTGCTGACCACGGTTTCGACGTTCTGCACGCGGCTGGTCACCTGCTGCGCCGATTGCTGGGCTGCAGTGGCTTTGTTGCCGGCGTCGACGGCGTGTTGATCGGCTTCATTGGCCTTGTCAGAGGCGAGTTTGATGCCGGCGGTGGCGCGGGAATCGACGTCTTTGATCTGCTTGCTGTTGCCGGCAGTCAGTTCGTCGAGTTCATTGACGCGGTCGCGGATCGGTTCGGTCTGGCGCTGTACATACTTCTTGCGGGCGAAGGGATTGACGCGTCCCCAGAAGCCTTCGCGGGAAGGAGCGGCCAAAGGCGCCTTGCCGGTAGCGTTGCCCGTGCTGGAATCTGTCGAAGACGACTGCGCGGCAGCGGGCTGGCTCTGATCCTGGGATGACGAGGTGGTCTGCGCAAGGGCCGGTAATGCGAGCACGGCAGCCAAAGGCAGGGCGATGACGAGACGGTGATTCATAATCACTTCCTCCAAGTTGGGGCGGTTGTTCTGCTTAGGCCCCGGCACGCCGGAGCGTGCTTGAAATTTAATTGCGTCCCTAAAACGATAATGAAAGCCAGCGGATTCGCTGAGCCGGCCTGCGCTGACGCAACGCTCGGCCTGGTGACTTCCGGGCGACCAGAATGCCGCGGCACCGCACTCTGGTATTACAGTTCGGATGCCAAATCAGCCTCTGAGGTTGATAAGCTAAATTGTTGATATGAATAGATATTGTAGTGGCTCGCAGCAGAGAAAGGTAGGATCGGCGCCCGAGGCAGGGTAATTTTGGGAAAGCTGATATAAAAAGTGCGTGCAAAAGACTGCGTCGGCGTCCAGTGTCTGGCTGGGCCTCATCGATCATTGAACACAGCGTTTCGGAGGGTTTCTTGGGCGAAATTCAGAGAATCAGGCTGGAGAAATATGGCTTTCTGGGGTTTGCTGTGGTGTTTTTGCTGCTGATTTGCGCTTTCGCTCGCGGAGAAGAATCGGCGATGCCATCGTCGAGAATTTCAGAGAATCGGATGCAGCAGTACTCCAATCTGGCCGTGACGTGGATGCAGCAATATTTGCGCATCGACACGACGAACCCGCCTGGAAATGAGATGAAAGCAGTTTCGTTCTATAAAAAAATTCTGGACGAGGAAGGAATTGAGAACCGCACGTTTGAGATTGCGCCGGGCCGCGGAGATTTATGGGCACGGCTTCCGGCGGCCAACGATGGGCAAAATCCCCACGTCTCCCAAAATCAGGGAGACATGGGGCACCCACGTCCCATTGTTTTGCTCAATCACATGGACGTCGTCACCAGCGATGCTTCGCATTGGAGGGTACCTCCGTTTAGCGGAGAGATTCGCGACGGATATATCTGGGGCCGTGGCGCGCAGGACATGAAGGACGAAGGGCTGGCGCAATTGCTGGTGATGGTGATGCTGAAGCGCGAGAAGGTCGCGCTCAATCGCGACGTGATTTTTCTTGCGGTCGCCGATGAAGAGGCGGGTGGCACGGGAACGGATTGGTTCATCAAGAATCAGCGCGAGTTGTTGGGCAACGCGGAGTTCCTGATCAATGAGGGTGGAGAGAACCTGCTGGAGAACGGCAAGGTGAAATACGTCGGTGTTGACGTCGGAGAGAAGACGTCGTACTGGCTACACGTAGTGGCGCACGGAAAACCGGGACACGCATCGAGACCGAACCCTGACTCTGCCCCAAACCGCTTGGTGCGGGCGCTGGACCGAATCATCGCGTACCAGACTCCGCTGCGAGTGCTCCCGGTGGTGGAGGAATTCCTGCGTGATATGGCTCCATATGAGCCGCCGGACCGGGCCGTGTATTACCGCAATATCCGAAAAGCGATTGAAGATAAGAAATTTGAGGAACGAGCGGAGCGGGACGAGTCATTGAACTTTCTGCTACGCGATACGATTTCTCTAACCATGCTGGGAGGATCGGAACAGACGAACGTGATCCCCGCAGAGGCTTGGGCAAATCTGGATGTACGAATTTTGCCGGGAGGCGATCCGCAGGGCGTCGCCGAAACGCTGAGAAAACTTGTAAATGATCCCAATGTGACGATCGAGCCGTTGGAGCCCGAGTTTCGCATCGCGAACTATTCCGGGACAGACAATGCGCTGTTTGCGGCGATTCGCGAGGTGTCAGGCAAGTACTTTCCCGGGACGCCGGTCGTGCCGCACATCACCAGCGGCTATACAGAGAATCAGCGCTACCGGCCGCTGGGAATTGTGGCGTACGGATTCAATCCGTACGCGGCGACGGAGGAAGAAGGCAATACGGAGCACGGAAACGACGAGCGCATTCGGGTCGAGGAAGTCAGGCGAGGGCCGAAGATCCTGTTTGATGTAGTGGCGCGAGTGGCGGGACAATGACGGCAGGTGCCTTCGAAACGGCGGAGCAATGAATGAAGTGGCGATGTCACAGAAGTTAGGAAACGAACAAGCGACAGGAAAAAAGGTTGCCGTCCACCCTTATCCGCGCAGTGTTTGCGGGTGGCGACTTTGAATCGTCTCACCTAAGTAACATCGACACCGCATTCCTGCCTTACTAACATTAAGAGTTCCTACCCCGAATATTGAAAGGGGCATCTCCGCCATGTTCCGTCGCACCCATACATTGTCTGCGCGCATCCTGAATCAATCTTATGCAATCGTCGGTCTGGTCGTGCTCCTGATCATTCTCAGTCATGGAACAAAAGCTCTGGCCGCATCTGCCAACGGAGCGTCCTCGGACAATCCGTGCGCTTTCTCTTCTTCGGAGTTCAATCCCGCCACAAATGTTCGTGCAATCGAGAATTACAACGACGCGATCGAGCAATTGCTGAGAGATACAAATTTCGCGACACTAGACTGTATTGCCGATGCCGCCCGCTCTGGCAAGACCAGATTTTCCGGCGGCGCCTGGACGCTGCACAACTTCTACTTTGGCCTCATGACTCCCCGGCCAGGGCATCCCACGGAGGAGGATTGGCATGAACACATGCAACTCGTTCAGCAATGGCGCGACAAATATCCGCAGTCGATTTCGGCGCGTATCGCACTGGCCAAGGCATATATCGGCTATGCCTGGGACGCTCGAGGCAAAGACAACGCTGATACTGTGAGTCAAAGCGGCTGGAGACTATTCAGGCAACGTCTCGCGCAAGCGAAAACCATCCTTAACGACGCAGCCTCCACACCTGGCAAGGACCCTGAGTGGTATTACGCCATGCAACAAATCTCACTCGGACAGGGATGGGACGACGATGAATCCGACGACCTGTTCAAGCAGGCGATCGCCTTCGAACCCCAGTATTACTACTATCTCCAGATGCGTGCCCGCTATCTGCAGCCTCAGTGGCATGGTGCACCCGGCGATTCCGAGCGCATCATAAAAGCACAAGCCGATAAGGTCACCGGTGACGACGGCGACATCTTGTATTTCCTTACTGCAGTTGGGATCTGCGGTTGCAGCGATCCCGACCTCAAAGATTTCGCCTGGCCCCGGCTGCAGAAGGGCTACACCGCTCTCGAAATGAAATACGGACCTTCGCTGGTTAACACAAATTATGCGGCCTTCATGGCACTGAAGGCGAACGATTTAGAAGTGGCGGACGCGATGTTCAAGCGTATCGGCGACAATTGGGATGAAGATGTCTGGACCACACATGAATGGTTCCAACAGAACCGCGATTTCGCCGATGAAATGGCTCCGATCCTGGCCCGGGTTCGTATCTTTCGCGAGCGAGCCGTCGAAAATCTGAAATCCGCGGGAGGCCAGACGTACCACGACGAAGTTGAAGCTACGTTAACGCGGTTCGAGCAGTCTTGTGTGACGGCGCAAAGTATCGCTTCGCCCCGATTCCAGATCTTCGTAGAGATCGACAAGGACGGAATCGCCAAGGACCTGCACGTCGAGGGGATACCCAATCCGATGGCTATGTGCATGATGAAGAACGCGTATGTTTCTGACCCCAAGAAGGTAGCCCTGTTCCCGGCGCCACCCAAAGCCCCGTACGCAGTCGTGGTTGATATAGATCCTGCGGCACTGAAAACAGCTTCCAAATAGTCAGAGGTGTAAGGGCTGAGGTCTGATTAGCTGCGGGAATCACGCGATAGCGCATGAATCATTCATCTTCCCTTGGCACGAGTGGCGGCTGAGTGATGGGCACATAGAGTAAAACGCCGGGTCGATGAGCGTTATGGGAACGGTAGGGCAGTCAGGGCGTTAACCGTGGCTGAGGGTGTACACAACCGCAGCAACCGCATGCCGACAAGGAAAAACCAGAGCGTAGCTCCCAACGCGGCAGCCATGATCAGCGGGAAGAAGCCCGTCTGCGACAGCACACCGATAACCCCGGCAATGATTCCGGTCCAGGCGCATGCCTTTCCGAATCCAGCCTTCAACATGACGATGCCCGCTAACAACTCCGCCACGGCTGGAATCACCATCACGTAAAACAGGATCAGCGGCGTCGCCATTATCGCCGCCGCATAATCGGCCGCAGCCAGATAAGCGGCCCGATGAATGTCGTCGGCGGCATTCGAGTAGTTTTGGAACAGCATAAGCAGAGAGGCGTGATGGGTCCAGGTCACGGCCAGATCGAGAACCACAAACAAATGCAGGCAGACGGTGGCCACCAGCATTAGATATTTTCCTGCCCTGCGTAAGGCGATCCACAGCGCCCAGGCTACCGGCATATAAAGCAGATCCGTGATGACCGAAAGCCAGAGAATCACCCACCACACCGTCGTTTTGCCAGGCAGATAGCGAAACCAACCCTCGCCGGTAGCTGGGGGAGCACCCGCCCACGCAAAAATCGGGATGATTGCTACATAGCCAATCGCCAAAAGGAGCGCCGCAAAGCCACCCCAGCGGTAGCACTGCTTTTCTTCGCAGGACACGTGGAAGGATGTTGGTTCGTTCGTATCTGCGTTCTGCATCGGCTCCGCCCCCGAGTCGAATGGTCGGCGCCAAGAAATGAGCCGGCAATGATGCTTGGTACGGTCGCATGTGACCCTTGTCACATTCTGGCTTTTGTCAAGAGTTTGGTATGAGAAGGCCGATCTCCGGCGAGATGCGATACGCTCCCAAGTTATCGACGTCCTTAAAGCACAAAATCCATTCTCCATGTTGCCGCTCGTGATATGCGTGGCGACCAGGGTACGGAGCACGGAAACGCCGAGCGAATTCGAGTCGAAGAAGTCAGGCGCGGGCCAAAGATTCTGTTTGATGTGGTGGCACGAGTGGCGGGGCAGTAAGGAGGCGGGAACCTCGAAATGGGGGCTTGATGAGCGTAACGGCGATATACTGACAACTACCGCAGCAGAACGAGCCCTGACTCACATGAACCAGCACACGCCATCGGATTCTGCGATTTCTGGTTGGCTCTGTCGCGCTGAACCGTTGAGAACAGGGTGCAAAGGTCTCTACATGGTGCAAAAGTCGGCCAACAGTTTCGACATGCGCGAGTTGGTGGCGGAACTTCCAGCATCACATTTTGGTGAACGAATCGTGGCTCGCTTTTCCGTGACTCCGGTGCGGCACGCTACATCAGCGTGTGACTAGGCTCACTGCTAGGACGCCATCACGGGTGCAGTATCGTTCAATCCGTCTCCCCGAAGTGCATTCCCACTCAGCACCCCCTGAGGCGTATGACCCCCAAATTGCAAGAAATCTTTTGTGGAGGAAGCTTTATGAAACTCACGCTCGGACGACTTTTTCGCAACAACTTAATCTCATCAATGATTGTTTGCTTTCTGGTCACGACGGCGGTGTGTGCCAATACGCCCGGGTCTTGGTATATGTCGCGGGCCACCAGCTTTGGAGGCAGCGCCAATGATAGCGCCGCTGCGATCAAGACTGGATCGGACGGCTCCCAATACTTTACCGGCCAGTTTGGCTCGTCGATGCAGTTTGGGAACACGCCCCTAACATCCTACGGTGGTCAAGATATCTTCCTCACGAAGATCGATCCATCTGGAACGGTGCTCTGGGCAATCCAAGCCGGTGGACCCAACGACGATTGGGGCGAGGCACTGGCCCTGGATGCGGCCGACAACATCTATGTCACCGGAATGTTCTACAACAGCGCAACCTTCGGTTCCACCGATGGCAAGAACCTGCCAGTGACCGGCAACGGCTACACCATCTTCCTGGCCAAGTACAACTTTTCGGGAGCGCTGGTTTGGGTCCAAACCGGTACCGTACCTTACGCTGGGGACTACAACTGGGGCCAAGGAGTGGCTGTCGAGCCGACCACGGGCACGGTCTACGCGGCCGGGATAAGCCAGGGCGACACGACATTTTCGTCGGCCGATGGGACATATCACAGGGTTCCGGGCAACGGGTCTTGGCATATGTTCCTGGCGAAGTACGATTCGAGCGGGAACTTCTATTGGGGCGAAACGAATGGAGCCAACCCTAACAGCCTGGGAATAGCGGTCGCGGTGGATAAAGCGGCCAGCGCCTATGTCGTCGGTTGGCTTGAGAACCAATGTACTTTCTACAGCCACAACGGCAAGAACATTACCATCACCGGCTTTAGCCCCGGGCAATCCGATGACAATTATCCTGACGACGGCTATCTGGCGAAGTACGATAGTGCAGGCAATGTAAGGTGGGTGAATCACTTCGGCGGTTATATTGGCCACGCCAACGCCGTAGCAGTTAGCCCAACCGGTGAAATCAGCCTCGTGGGCGACATCGGAAACATTGACTACGGATCGTCCGGGGAAGCGAGCACAATCGTAACTTCCCAGCCTCCTGGACAGAATGTCGACCTGGGCGGAGGTGATTACACCAACCCCTACAACCATGACGCTATGAGCGCAACTTACGACAGTCGAGGGGTATTGAAGAGGGCTCTTCGGATCGGTGGGCCGGCGAATGAGGAAGCTACTGGAGTCACCTACGACGCCAGCGGTCTTGTGTACGTGACGGGTGTCTTTCAGAGCCCGTTCAACATAGGGACCCGACACCTGAATGGCAACGATCAGCAAAATCTCTTCCTCCTGCAATATTCAGGCACGATCTTGCGTCGGACTGCGACTGCAACCAATGCGACAGTTTGGCCTTCTTCGACTGGATCCGGAGTGTCGGTAGATTCGAGTGGAAACATTTTCGTGGTCGGGGGCTATCAGGGCACTGCCCGATTCGGAGATATCGACTTGAGTAGTGCTGGAGGACTGGACATGTTCCTGGCTGAGGTGGCGCTCCACTAAGCCTGAACTCAGTCCAGGAGAGATAGACGCAGCCAGTGCTCAAGGTCTGACGATGCTAGTTCCGTTGAGCACTGGCTTTCATTCTTCAACCAGAAAGCCGAGCTTCGCTCAAGCGTGCAGGCAGGGGAGTCTCTTTCCTTACGTGCTTCGCGGATAGGTCGGGCGCGGATATGAAATGGTGGTCAGCCGTTGAAATGTCTAGACAGTTTACGAAACGAGTCGACAGCGCTCATTAGCGGCAGTTTCCGGCGGAGACTATCCCATAACCATCTCGTCAGAACTCCCGGAATCGGCACGGCCATGCGATTGGAGGGTATGGATCCTTCGACTTCGTTGCCGTCCGCTTCGCGAACGACAACTTGGCTCTGGATGACAGGGCTAAGTGGACGACATCCGGCAGCCGGGCTTTGCCCGGCGGACAGCCGAGGGCGGCTGCCCCTGTAGGAATCCCCGTCCGGGTATATATATCAGAGCGAGCCGCGTTTTTCTCGTATTGCTCCAACATGAAGTGGTCCGTCAAAGCGGCAACCCGGTCGTTGATGGCACCGGCCCTCCACGTGGATTTCCACACCCCGTTGTGACATCTGACCTTGCGCATACAATTCCAAATCAGCGATCATCGCTGAGGGAGAGACGGTACGCTGCCTGCGCACCGTCCCCATTCCTGGAAATCGCCCCGGCGATTCCCGCTCCTAAGTTCTTTGAAACCAAGATTTTGCCCGCAAGTGATTGAGCCCCATAGATTACTTCGCGATTTCCCGTTAACTCGATGATTCCAGAGATTCGAGGGGGAGGGGGGTACTTCCCCAGCGACCTTCAGCTCCTGCCGCAGTGCTTTTCGTACTGCTCGTAGATGAAGTGGTCGGTCATGCCGGCAATGTAGTCGCAGATGACACGCGGCAGAGACTCTTCTTTGGCTTTATCCCGGTAATTGTGGGGAAGCGATTCGGGGTAGGTCATCCAGAATGCGAAAAGTTCTGAGACGACGCGCTCGGCATCATCTTTTTCGTCGGCCAGCGACGGGCTGTAGTAGAGATTCTCGTACAGGAAGTCTTTGTTCTGTTTGCGTTCGGCATCGACCGTTGGGCTGAACGCCGCCAGACGAGTGGGATGGCGGCGCACGTCGTCCACCGTCTGGATTCCTGCGTCGGCGACATGTTTCCGAGTCGTCCTGATCAGATCGTCAACCAGACGGTTGAGGACGCGCTTCAAAGTTTCATTGAACTGCAGCTTTTCGGGTGCTTCGGGGTACAGTTGCGCGACCTCGCGATAAAAACGCTCGAAGATGGGCACACCGTCGCGGATTTCTTCCAGCGACAACAGGTGCGATTCGTATCCGTCGTCGAGGTCGGCGGTGTTATAGGCGATCTCGTCGGCGAGGTCGATGAGCTGGGCTTCGAGCGGAGGGCGCTCGTCGAGAAGATATTCCGCGAGCTCCGGATGATCTTTTGGGGCGTAGTCGTGCGAGTGCTTGATGATGCCCTCACGGACTTCGAAGGTCAGGTTGAGTCCCCGGAAGGCGGCGTAGCGCTGTTCGAAATCTTCCACGATGCGGAGCGCGTGCAGGTTGTGATCGAAGAAGAGTCCGTGCTCATGCATGGCGGCATTGAGGGCCTTTTCTCCGGCGTGACCGAAGGGCGGGTGCCCGATGTCGTGCACTAATGCAAGCGCTTCGGCCAGATCGGAATTAAGAGCAAGGGCCCCGGCGATGGTGCGGGAGATTTGGGTGACTTCGAGGGTATGGGTCAGCCGGTTGCGAAAGTGATCGGAGTAGCGGCGGGTAAAGACCTGGGTCTTGGCTTCAAGGCGGCGGAAGGCGCGAGCGTGGATGACGCGGTCGCGGTCGCGCTGGAAATCGTTGCGATAGGGATGCTGCGGTTCAGCGAAGCGGCGTCCGCGGGAGTGGGTGACTTCGACCGCGTAGCTGGCCAGCATGAAGGAAGAATAGCAGAGCGGGAAGTCGCGGCAGAGTGGGGAGAGACCGGCTGCGAGAACCGGCACTAAAATCAAAGGCCCCACTTCTCGCGCAAACGGCGCGAAAGAAATGGGGCACCCTGATCTATTGCTGTCTATTGCTTGGTTGAATCTTCTTTCGCCAACCGCACTTTGGCGGCATCGAGCTTCTGCTGGACTTTAGCGTAGGCATCCTGGTCTTGCTCGGCTGGGACGGTCTTGTTCCATTCCTGGACGGCACGGTCCCAGTGGGCGGCTGCCAGTTTCAGCCGGCCGGTCTTCTGGTAGAGATCACCCAGGTGCTCTTGCACCGTGGGATCGGAACCCATGTGGACTGCGGCCTTGTTCAGGTTATCTTCGGCGAGATCATACTTGCCCATCTTGAAGTAGACCCATCCCAACGAATCAAGGTAGGCGCCGTTGTTGGGCTCCAAACTCAAAGCCTGCTTGATGTAGCTGAGAGACTCTTCGAGCTTAACGCCGCGATCGGCATTCATGTAACCGAGATAGTTGAGTGTGGCCGCAGCCTGCGGATCAGTGGGCGGGGTGGAGGCTAAAACTTTGCGGAACGCGGCATCAGCTTGATCGTAGAGCTTTTGACGCTGGTATAAATCTCCACGAAGGAAATCCACGTAAGCTTTGTCTTCGGGTTTGGCCGAGAGCTGTTCGGCTTTGGAGAGAGCCTGTTCAGCGTCACTCCAGCGCTTGGCGCGAGTGTAAATGATCCCGAGACGGATGTAGACGTCGTGATCTTCCGGCCCGCCTTTCAGCATCGAGCGAACATCACTGACCGCCTGATCGAACTGGCCCATGTCGGCGAGCTGTGCGTCGAGGACCATACGAAGGTCGCGGTCATCAGGCATTTTCTGAACGGCTTCTTTGGCGACGGCAGTGGCCTGTGGCCATTCCTTGGCTTCGCGATAAGTATCGATAATTTCCTGGTAGCCGGTCCGAGTGTTCTCATCGCCCAGGGACAACATCTTCCGGAATGTATCGACCGCAGCGGTGTAATTTTCCTGCTCGCGGTAGACCATGCCGAGTCGCTCAATGAAGATGGCGCGATTGTTGCGGTCGGCCTGGCTGGTCCCGATCTCGCTCTTTTCGGTTTTCTTCAGCAGATCTTGCAGCAGTTTGATCGCGTCGTCATAGCGTCCTTGCGCCTGGTAGACGGCAGCCATGCTGTAGGGCACGTCCATGGTGTCAGGGACGAGCGTGTCGGCGCGCTTAAGATTCTCGAGAGCGAGATCGTATTTGCCTTCGCGCCGATAGATCTCAGCCATGCGGACATAGGTTTGCGCGTCTTCGGGATTCGAATCGGCAATGACTTTGTACTGTTCGAGCGCGGCATCGAGCTGGCCGTCGTTCAGCAGATTCTCTGCAAGTCCGCGGATCGCATCCAGATTGTCCCGGTCGAGAACAATGGCGTGCTTATAGGCATCAATCGCGCTCTTATAATCTTTGCGCTGTTCGTAGGCCGCGCCAAGAGCGGCATAGAGCTTGGCCGAACGGCCAGAATCCGGAATGGAACTCAGTACCTTGAGCGCATGCGCCGTGTCACCTTCATCCGTATAAAGCATGGCGAGGGTGGTGACGGCTTCTTCGGAACTTGGATCGATTTTGACGGCGGTCTTGAGTTCGGCTTCCGCCTTCGTCATGTCGTTGTTCAAGCGATAGAGGCGACCAAGCAGCAGGTGGTCGTCAACGCTACCGGGGTCAAGCTTGGTGATCTGCTCGTACTGGTCGATCGCGAGCTTCAGGATATTGTCGGAGCCACTGCCTCCGGGCATGTCGCCGAGAGAGCGGAGATAAATGCGGCCGAGAAGCTTGTGAGCTTCCAGATTCTTGGGATCGCGCTTGATGATGTCTTGCGCTTCTTTGACGGCATCCGCGATGCGTCCAGTCTTTACGTACAGTTCGGCGAGGGCAGAGGTGAGGAATTCCGACGAGGGATCCGCTTCGATCGCCAGGCGGTATTCCTCGGTCGCTTTGGTGGCCAGGTCGCTGCGGCCATAAGCAGTCACCATCTCCTCGTACATATGCGCCAAGGTGTAGTGATAGTACGCAGCAGCTTTGTCAACCTTGCGAGGCGAAGACTGCGACGAGCTATCGGGTTGGCCGGAGTTCGGGGCGACAGCGGATTGGGCGGTTTGAGCGGCAGCAGCGCTGACGACTCCGAACATCAAAAAAAGGCGAAGAATTAGATTCATTCTGGACCTGACTGCGCTCGCGGCGCGTTTCCGAAACCTCAGCTCAATTGGATGCAAAGCCGACGGGGGAAAGGTGCTTATATTCTACCCCGAGGAGACGACAGGACGCGAAAAATAGCGTGAGACCAGAAGGACAGGGACCGGCGGCGGAAAGGAATGGCTCCGGGCTTCCGGCTCCAGGCTTCGCGTCAAATTTTGTAAAGCTGATTGGCAATATTTAACACCCTAACAGTGTCACAGTAACTGTGGGCTTACCGAACGTGCGGCTTCGATTGGCTCCAAACTTTTTGGCGGGAGCCGGAAGCCCCGATTTCTTCAATGGCGGAAGTGGCGGACTCCGGTGAATAACATGGCGAGGCCGAGGCGATCGGCGGCTTCGATGACTTCGGGGTCGCGCTGCGAGCCTCCGGGCTGAATGATGGCGGTAGCTCCGGCCTTTGCGATTTCTTCGACGCCATCGGGAAACGGGAAGAATGCGTCAGACGCAGCGACGGTACCCTTCAGCGGGAGTTGTGCTTTCATGGCGCCGATCTTGGCAGAATCAACACGAGACATTTGTCCCGCGCCAACGCCGACCGTTTGTCCGTCGCGACCATAGACGATGGCATTGGATTTCACGTGCTTGCAGACTTTCCACGCGAACAGCAGAGCACGGGTTTCTTCCGGCGTGGGCGGGCGCTTCGTGACGACCTTCAGATCGGCGTCTTGCAGAGGACGGACGTCGGCATCCTGAACGAGCATCCCCCCGGAGACATTTTTCAAAATCCATTTTTGATTTACCGGCACGACCTCGACCAGGCGCAGATTCCGTTTCGAGGCGAATTTTTCTTTTGCCGCCTCCTCGAATCCGGGCGCGGCAATCACTTCGAAAAAGAGCTTATGCATTTCTTCCGCAGCTGCCAGGTCGATTGGACGGTTGACGCCGATCACTCCTCCGAAGGCTGATACCGGATCGCATTCGAGCGCTCGTTTGTAGGCCTCGGCCAGAGTCTTCCCTGTCGCAGTGCCGCACGGATTGGTGTGCTTGATGATGGCGACCACGGGCTCGTCGAATTCCTGGGCAAGATCCCATGCGGCCTGCAAGTCAACGATATTGTTATAGGAAAGTTCCTTACCTTGCAGTTGGCGAGCATTGGCGACGCCCTTGCTGGAGCCGTCGGAGTACATGGCGGCCTTCTGGTGGGGATTCTCGCCATAACGCAGGTCGAGAGTTTTGTGGAACGAGAATCGGAGTGTAGAGGGGAATGTGTCCGGATTTAGATCGATCTTCTCTGGAGAGATTCGCTCGAGCGTGGAGGCAATCGCTGAATCGTAGGCGGCCGTGGTAGCGAAGGCCTTTTGCGCCAGACGCCACTTGGTCTCTTTGGAGAGGGTCGCGTCGTTGTTTTCGAGTTCAGAGGCGATAATCCCGTAGTCCGATGGCGCGGTGACGATGGCGACATCGTGAAAGTTTTTAGCGGCGGAGCGGATCATGGACGGGCCGCCGATGTCGATATTCTCGATGAGTTCTTCGAAGCCGACTCCGGGCTTGGCGGCGGTTTTTTCGAATGCGTAAAGATTGACCACGACCATATCGATGGGCTGGATCCCGTGCTCTTTTACGGCAGCTACATGCTTGGGATCCTCGCGGCGATGCAGAATCCCGCCGTGGACCTTGGGGTGAAGCGTCTTGACGCGGCCATCGAGCATCTCGGGGAATCCGGTGAGATCCGAGATGTCTTTTACCGTGATTCCCGAATCGCGGAGAAGCTTGGCGGTGCCACCAGTGGAGATGAGCTCGATCCCGAGCGCGGAGAGCTGGCGGGCGAAGTCAACCAGGCCAGTTTTGTCGGTGACGGAAAGGATAGCGCGGTGGATGCGAGACATGGAGGAATCCTCCTGCTTTTCTGTGATGATGGCGACCGAAGATTTTATCAGTTGGAAGGATAGGCTGTGGGCGGCGCGGGCCACCGAAGCGAAGGAATAACTTACGGCAGGCTTAGGTCTTGGCTTTGGCTTTGAGTTTGACGTGGCCGTCGGTGAGTTCCACCGAATATTCAACGCCATCGCACTTGTACTGCTTACGGATTTGTTCAGTCTTCTTCTGAACGAAGGTCGCGAACGAATCGATGCTGCCGGTAACGTTCTCTCCGGCTTTTTTCTTGGCGGCCACCAGCGTGTTGTAAAGACGCTCCACCTGTTCACGCTCGCCCTGATCGACACTATGAAGGGTAAACGGCTGGGATGAACCAGAGTGGGCTGGGGCCGCGGCGGCACGGCTTACTCCGTAGACTTGATGATGTTGGGCCTTATGTTCTTCTTCGGCGACCCGCACGCCCTGGACAGAAAGCAGGGCATCTTGCGGGCGACGGTATCCTTCCTCGCGAATTCTCGACTTTTTGCGCCAAAGATCGCTGTAGATGGCATAACGCTGCGCCATTTCGTTGTAGCGGTAGCGTTGAGAGAAATTCATGCGGCCGCCATCGGAGAACTTCCGCAGCAGCGCAAGCACCTTCCATTCGATGTCGGTGGGCGGACGCTTGGTCGGGTTGCTGAAAAAGATCTCGTACTCGATCTTCAGCCGGCGCAGTTGGGTATCGAGTACGGTCAATTCCTCGTCGAGCGTCACAGGGTTTCTCCAGCATCAGTGTAGAGACCGGGAGGCGATGGGGCGAGGTACCTGTGGGTCACCGAGGGCATAGCACGAAAGTAAGGTGCAACTGGTGGCGGGCCACGAGCTTCGGGCTTGCGAGCTAACCCGATTCAATGTGCCTATCTCGCTCATTCGCGGGGAAAAAGGCGTCTTGATCCATCGCAAACATTTGGATTAGGGAACTTGTCAGGCAGATTTTTCTCGAAGCTCGCGGCTCTAGGCTGGAACTATTTCGCGGAATTGGACGCCATTTTTTTAACCATGGCGAGGACAAGCTTGCGATCGCTGTCGTTCAGGCTGGTGGAGTAGCGGCGGATCTGGCTGAGGAAGCGGACTTCGTCATCCGACAGTTGCGGCAATCCCTTGGAGCCGTTGCTGTGATTGGGATCGGAAAAAAATTGAGAGAGCGGAAGTTCCATGGCTCCGGCAATCTTAGAGAGCGTGTCGAGCGAAGGGATCGTGTGACCGTTTTCCACGCGAGACAGATAGCAGCGGAGAAGTCCAGTACGTTTTTCGATGTCGCCCTGAGACATGCCTTTTTGCAGGCGGTAGTTGCGGATGGTCTCGCCGATATTCATGGTAGGGAGCATTTCAGGATGGGTCATAGTAACCAGAGCGGCAACTTCTGGCAAGGGGAAATTTGTGCCATACGGTGAACGTTCGTGCCATATGAAAAATTAATTTCGAGAAAAGGAATTTCGAGGCATTACACCGGTTGCTTTCACGCCGTATAAGTAAAAAGCCTCTCGCATTCTCGGGCTTTTTCCCTTGTAAGGAAGCATCGCTACAGAGGAATTCTGGGCGTCATTTTTTCAGCGTTGCGGCGAGGAAGTCGACGGTGCGCTTCCACGCGTCGGCGGCGTCGGCTTCGCGGTAGCCCTCTTTATTGTTGGGGTTTTCGAAAGCGTGGCCGGCATCATCGTAGATCTTAACATCGATCCTTTTACCCATCTGCTTCATGGCTTGTTCGAATTTGTGTACGTCGTCAGGCGTAATGCCTTTATCTTGGGCGCCGAAGAGACCAAGAATGGGAGCATTGATTTTCTTTAGCGAGTCGGGGTCCGTGGCGAGATGACCGTAGTTGATGACGTCGGCGGCGAGAGCCGGTTCCTGCAGTGCGACATCGAGAGCATAGCCGCCGCCCATGCACCATCCAATCGCACCGATGCGATCCTTCTTGACGTCCGCTTGTGACCCGAGAAATTCGAAGGCGGCATGCAAGTCGCGTTTCGCGCGATCTTCGGGGACACCACGCATGATCTGGTGAGCCTCATCGGGAGTAGTAGCGACTTTGCCGCGGTAGAGGTCGATGGCGAGAGCAACATACCCTTGATCGGCGAGCTTGGAGGCCTGGCCCTTTACCCAGTCGTTGAGGCCCCACCATTCGTGAATCACGACGAGAGCCGGAAACGGTCCTTTACCTGCGGGCGTGAAAAGCACGCCCTGGACCGTTTCGTCGCCGCTTTTGTAGGAGACGGTTTTGCTTTCGGCCGCGACGGCGGAGATGGCGAACAGCAGAACTGCGATTGTTGCGAAGACTTTCTGCATGGTCGGGCGATCCTTTCCCCGGAATGTGGCCGATATTGTGCGCGAAGACGACGCCGGATTACAACAGGAGTTCCATGTAGAGCGTGCCGGCGTTCGGATTTGGGCGGTAGGCGGGAATTTCCTTGAATCCGAATCTGCGGTACATGGCCACCGCGTCTTTCATGACAGGTTCGACGGTATCGAGGCGCATACGCTGGTAGCCGATTTGGCGAGCTTCAGCGATGATTTTCTCGGCAAGGGCACGGCCGATGCCTTTGCCGCGAAATTGCGCCCGGAGGTAAAGGCGCTTCATCTCGCAAATGTTGTTATCCAGTTTGTGGAGGGCGACGCATCCGGCCAGCTGTCCTGCGTACTCCCCCAGAAGAAGACGCCCTTCGGGAGGAGCATAGTCTCCGGGAAGATCGGCGAGTTCTTTGTCGAAATTCTGGAAACAGAGGCTGAAACCAAGGGACTGGGCATATTCGAGAAAGAGATCGCGGGCTTGGGCGATTTGAACTTCGGATTCGGCTTGTGCGAAAGAAAGATTTTTCACCGCCGAGGACGCAGAGGAGTCGACAGGATCGGGCATCTTAACTGGTTCCGTGTTCATTGCTTCTCTGCGATTTCTGCGTTCTCGGCGGTGAATGAATCATCCCATCAACATGCCGCCGTTCACGCTCAGCACATGGCCTGTAATATAAGCCGCATCGTCTGAGGCCAGGAACGCGACAGCTCCGGCGATATCTGCGGTCGTTCCTACGCGGCCCAAGGGAATCTGCTTGACAGCGCCCTGCTTGAATTCATCGCTCAGAACTTCCGTCATCGCTGTTTCGATGAAGCCGGGGGCGATCGCGTTACAAGTAATGTTGCGGGAGCCGACTTCGCGGGCGATGGCCATGGTGAGTCCAATCAATCCGGCCTTGGATGCCGAGTAGTTGGCTTGGCCCGCCTGGCCCATCTGACCGAAGACGCTGGTGACGTTGATGATGCGGCCCCAGCGCTGCTTCAGCATCGATGGAATGACCTGCTGGATGCAGAGATATGCGGAGGTCAGATTGGTCTGGAGGACGGCGTCCCAATCGGCGCGCTTCATGCGCATCACCAGTTGGTCCCGCGTTATGCCGGCATTATTAACGAGAACGTCAATTTTGCCGAACTGCGCGATGGCAGCTTTCACCGTGGACTTGACCTGTTCCTCGTCGGCAACGTCGAGCGGGAAGGCAGCGGCTTTCCCTCCAGCGGCGGTGATCTCGTTCACCAGTTCGTTCAGTTTCTCCTGATTACGGGCGGCAACGGCCACGCTCGCGCCTTCTTTGGCGAGACGCAGGGCACAGGTGCGTCCAATGCCTTGCGATGCGCCGGTAATCAGCGCTATGCGTCCTGAGAGCGACATTTTGGGTTCTCCAAGTCTCGATGACGTGAACGCCGAATTATACCGGGAGCGTCTGAGATGGAGGGCAGTCGGATGACATCAGCAGCGGTCGTCGAGCCATGCTCGACTGGACAGCCGAGGGCGGCTGTCCCCACATACTCAGTCCGCGGGCGATAGTCGAATCGTGCTCGCTATGAATCGCATTGCTTATCCACAAGGGCGGCGCGTACCATGCGAGCACTCCCATGTCTCCTTCTTTCACGAATGTTGTGACCATGCCTAAGCCTTCCAACACGAACTCTTCCGACGCCGCCGGACACCGAACTACGCATCGCGGGTCGGCGCTGGAAAAGCCTGCTGGAGTCGATGCAGCGTCGACAGACGCGGGCGGGAGCGAGCGCACCACAGAGGCTGGTCAGCCTTCGACTGAAGTGTTCGCCGTGTTCGGAGTCGAGCCGGAGATCCAGGCGTATGCGATGGCGAAATATTCGCGGTCGGCGTTGTCGATGAAGGAGTCGCTGCGCGAGATCAGCACGCAGAAAGCGGAGAAATTCCTCAACACATTTTATTTCCAGTACGGGCACCGGTCGATTGCCGATCTGGCGCACATCGCGCTGGCGATCGAGCGATTGTCGATACTGGCGGCCATCGAATTGGCCGATGAGCAGCGCTGGGACGGGCAGGAACGGTCCACGCGCTATCAGGATTTCCGAAAGAGTGGCTACTACACACCAGACTTTGGCTCGGATGACGATGCGCGGAAGCTGTATCGGGAGACTCTGGACTTTCTTTTCACCGAATACGATGCGTTCTCGGCGCACATGACCGATTACCTCATCAGCATCACGCCGAAACCTGCGGACATGAAGCAGGAGGCTTACGAGCGGACGCTGAAGGCGCGAGCTTTCGATATCACGCGGTACCTGCTTCCGCTGGCGACGAATACCTCGCTGGGCGAGATCGTGAATGCGCGCACCCTGGAGAACCAAGTCGCGCATCTGCTGTCGCATTCGCATAAAGAGGTTCGCACGCTGGGAGAGTCGCTTAAGAAAGCGGCAACGGGGCCGGCCTACAACGTCAACGCGGAGTCGCTTCAGTCGCTGGTTGAGCAGATTCGGGCGGTGAGTCCGGAACTCGGCGCGCGCGCGGAACAGGAATTGTTGCGCGAGGTGCGGGTGGCTCCGACGCTGGTGAAGTATGCAGATCCGAGCCCATATGAAATCGAGACGCGGCGGGAATTGCGGCAGGCAGCACGGGAACTGATGGCGAGCGAACCCATAGCGGCGTCAAAGGCCATCGTCGATCTGCTTGATGAAGAGCCTCTGGAAGTGGAGATTGCGACCACGCTGCTCTACGAACATAGCCATCATTCATACCGGCAGATTCGCCAGATGGTGCAGGTCGCGGGAGAGCGAAGGCGCCGGGAAATTATCGATTTAGGACTTCGACATCGCGGGAAGTACGACGAAATGCTGCGCGGCTTCCGTGCGGGACAGCAATTCCGCTTCGACATCCTGATGGATACTGGCGGCTTCCGCGACATGCATCGCCACCGGCGGTGCATCCAGGTGATGCAGGGATTCACCACCCAGCATGGCTACGAGATGCTGCTCGATATGGAAGATGCCGGGGTGCGGGGGCGGTTCGAAGCAACCATGCGGCGAGTGCAGTCGGCGGTCGAGAAACTTGCGGGTCGGGACACTCCCGAGGCGGAAGAGAATTCGCAATATGCCATCCCGCTGGCGTTCCGGAAGAGGGCGCTCTTCAAGATGGATTTCGCCGAGGCGGTTTACATTTCCGAGTTGCGGACCACTCCCGCCGGGCATGTTTCGTATCGCAATGTGGCATATGCCATGTATGAGGCCGTGGCGCGGAAGTATCCGGCGCTGGCGAAGTACTTCCGGGTGCACGATGTGACCGCGCCGGTGGATTTGCTGCAGAGGTAGCGATGCGTGGCAAAAGCAAAGGTCAACTTTCCGGAAGAGTTAAGATTTATCGGTCAGCATGCCGATCGGCAAGGAGACCGAATGACTGGATTGTCCAGCACCAGCGGTTGAATTCGAATGTGCCATTTCGGAACCTTCCACAGGTTAATTACATGATTATTCACTTGACACAAAAGTGGAACGAGCGTAGATTTGTCTCATGGACATCCGCGAAGCACATGAGAAGTTCGCCACTGACGAGCAGTGCTTCCAGTACATCGAGAAAATGCGCTGGTCGGATGACGTTGTCCGTTGCCTTACTTGCGGCGATGCGAACGTAGAGAAGTACGAGCGCCCTGCTACTCAGACACGCAAACGGCGCTCAAAGGAACGCGATCCTGAGAAGGAAAACAAGCGCCAGTGGTTTTATATCTGCCGCAACGCCGATTGCCGTGAGCAGTTCTCTGCCACATCCGGAACCATCTTCCACAATACACATCTTCCCCTCATAGTGTGGTTCCAAGCGATTACGCTCATGCTGAATGCTAAAAAGGGACTGAGCGCCAAGCAATTACAGCGCGACCTGGGGATCGGCGGTTACAAGACCGCGTGGTACTTGAATCATCGCATCCGTGAAGTCATGGCCGAAGGCGCGATACGGAAGCTCGGCGGCATCGTTGAAGTCGATGAAACCTACATCGGCGGAAAGCAGCGCGGCCACAAGGGAAAGATCAAGAGCAAAGACGTAGTGATTGGCATTCGTGAGCGCGGCGGCCCTCTCCGCCTGATTAAAGCCGAAAGCAATACGTCTGAGGAATTGGGGAAGCACATCAAGGCCAATGTGAGCCGTGATGTTAAGCAGGTAATGACAGATGAATGGCGTGGTTATCCGATGGCCATGATACTTGCTGGCATTCACGGATCGAAGCACGAAACCATCAAGCACAAAGATAAAGTTTACGTGATGGGCGAGGTCCACACGAACACAGTGGAATCCGCCTTCTCGTTGCTTAAACGTGGGATCATAGGCCGCTTTCACCAAATCTCGATAAAGCATCTACAGCGCTACTTGGATGAGTTTTCCTACCGATTCAATCGTCGCAATCCGATGGCGCATCGTGGAAACAGTCGCCGATTGGCCGGGTTCAAGCCGCTTCCCTTCAGCGTCCTGACTTCGGATGAGGCTTAGGCTTTTCGCTTTTCTTGTCGGCTTTTATCTCGGATGTTTTCTGCGGAGGCTTTTGCAACATCCTTTGGAGGACTTCGTCGAATTGGCCCTTGTCTGTTTTCATGCGGCGTTTCCAATTTTGAGTCTAGCACGGCAAGAGATTCCAAAGTAATGCCGAGTTCCTTGCATAAGACTTCAGTGACCCACTGATATTCGGGCTTCCCTTCTTCCTTGGCGCGTCCTCCACATTTTCGTTTGAGAGTCTCCGAAAATGGACGCAGGTGCCACCCTGATCTCTTCTTCTTGGCGTCATTGGAATCGTCCACCATTGCGACTTTCGGAACTGCCCTACAAAAACATCTTGCTTTGCACAGGCATCGTTGGTTACATTGGCAACCAAGGTAGCCGATGTAACCTTGGCACCAATGGCAACCTTGGTTACCTGCATTGAGCAACATAGGCGCTCGGAAAGTGCATCGCAAGAGTGAATCTGTAGGGTTTTAGTTTCAATCAGCGCAATGGGTTGTGGGTAATGCGTGATTAACTCGCTTGCGTGATACTGCCGGGAAATATAAAATCTGGCACTTTGGAGGGACGGTCAATCGTTCCCGATCACGTTCTTTGAGAGTTTGATGCGGCGGTAATGAGGCGGCAGCGGTTGGATTCGAACCAACGGATCGCGGGTTTCCGGTCAAGGTGAGTCGCGATCAGGCGATTATAAGTCGCCCGCTATAAAACACTCAGCCACGCTGCCGTGTCAAAACGCCGATGTGATTCGAAGGCATCGGTAAAACTGGAGGTGGGGGCGGGAATCGAACCCGCGATGGCGTGGTGCAAACACGCTACCTTAACCTGGCTTGGCTACCCCACCTCTGGTCACATCTACCCTGATTTATCACAAACTTATAGCAAATGCGACAAAGAAAGTCCCACAGAAATGGTTCGCCTGTGGAAAACCTCTATATCTTGTCGTTCTTGGCTTATTGGTAAACAGGCAGGAAAGAGGAACTATACGCCCATGATTTCTTTATATCGCTGCTTAACCCATCTGGGAGTGCGATCCGACTCGATCAAGCCGCTCTGGGCGCGGCGCAAAAGATTAGCAGATGCGGTCGCACGCGGGATTGCTGTGCCGTTCTTTACTGCCGTCTCTATCTCTTCGATGGTTGTCACTCTGGAATACACGTAGGAGATCACAGAGGCGTGATCTATGAATGGGTGGTCGCCTTTATTGAGGCGCACCAGTGTTTCTGACTTCGCACGCTCAGTAGTGACACTAACAATTACGATTTCCCCACAATCCGGCGGCGTGATCACGACGCACAGATGGCAGTTGTACCCATCCTCATCTTCAATGAGGAAGGTATTGCCGCAATCGATCATCTAAATGGATGGCGAGAGGATTTGCTGCGCGACCGTCTCAGTGCGCAATTCTCGGTGTATCGCGGCAATATCGTCTCTGTTGTAACCGAGTGCAACCAATATCTGCCGAATATGTATTGGGAAGGAGCTGCCTTCCGGATTTTTCCATTCCGGAAGTTTATGCATGTGATTTTCAATCAGATCCCATCGATTGCGATGCCCGAATTGATTGAATATTTCTGTGACAAGATTTTCTTCCGCATCTGAAAGACGGTCAGCCGAGAGCTGACTAGATTCTTTCCTCAACTCAACCTCGTGATCCCCGAGAGGTGCGGAAATGTATCTGCCCCACACTGGCGTAGGCTTGTCGTCAGTGATCAGGTTGAAAATATTGCTCACAATTGGGCCGTGGTCCATCGATGCAAAGTGATCAGTCGTGACAGAAACACCCCACCGACTGAGTGCTTCTCTATCCAGCAGGTAAAGTAATTTGATCAGCTTGATGAATGCTTGCGGCCAAGAGCCGAAGGAACATGCAAGCAATTTAGGTGGCTTTTACTTCGTCGAATCGGAGTTGCATGTCAAATGGATAATAGCATCGCTTTGTGGATAATCTGTGAATAACTCTGCAACTTCATTACTGCTGTACCATTTCAGTACTTGACACCTTTTTTGGCCCTGTCACGGCTCTAGAATTGTGATTCCCATTTTGGTTTGTGTCAAGTGAATAATCATGGTTAATTATTTAGATTCGCCTTTTATTCGCTTCATTTCCTATGTATAATCCGGCCAGATTAGAAAGCATTCATAGTCGCAATCTTTAAAGGAGCCACTTCCATGGCAGACGAGCGGGGCAAGGCGATCGAGCTGGCGGTTTCACAAATCGAGAAGCAGTTTGGCAAGGGATCGATCATGCGGTTGGGGTCGAAGGAGGCGATCGTCCCGATCTCGGTGATCCCGACAGGGTCGATCTCGTTCGATGCGGCGCTGGGCGTGGGCGGATTTCCGCGCGGGCGCGTGGTGGAAGTGTTCGGGCCGGAGTCGTCGGGCAAGACGACCATTACGCTGCAGGTGATTGCCGAGGCGCAGAAGACTGGCGGGATGGCGGCCTTCGTAGACGCGGAGCATGCGCTCGATCCCGGCTATGCGAAGAAACTGGGCGTCGATGTCGACAATCTGCTGGTTTCGCAGCCGGACTATGGCGAGCAGGCTTTGGAGATCACCGAGGCTCTGGTGCGCTCGAATGCGATCGATGTGCTGGTGGTCGACTCGGTGGCTGCACTGGTGCCGAAGGCCGAATTGGACGGCGAGATGGGCGACAGCCACATGGGATTGCAGGCACGGCTGATGTCGCAGGCCTTGCGAAAACTTACGGGAACGGTATCGAAGTCGCGGACGTGCCTGATCTTCATCAATCAGATCCGCGAGAAGATCGGCGTGATGTTTGGGAATCCCGAGACCACGACGGGTGGGCGAGCGCTGAAATTCTATTCGTCCGTGCGCGTGGACATCCGCCGGATTGCGGCCATCAAAGATGGCGATGTGGTCACGGGCTCGCGGACGAAGGTCAAAGTAGTGAAGAACAAAGTGGCGGCGCCGTTCCGCGAGGCGGAGTTCGACATCCTGTACGGAGAAGGAATTTCGCGCGAGGGCGATCTGCTCGATCTGGCCGTGAATAACAACATCCTGGAGAAGTCCGGCTCGTGGTTCAGCTACAAGGGCGAGCGGATCGGCCAGGGCCGCGAGAATGCGCGCCAGTTCCTGAAAGACAATAAAGATGTGATGGCGAAGCTCGATACCGAAGTACGCAAGGCGCTGGGATTGATCGCGACGCCTCCCGTTGCCGCGGCAGCTGCGCCGACGAATGGTGCGGCCGGCCGGGTTACGACCATGCCGAGCGTCCCGCCCGAACCCGTGAAGGTTCCGATCGCGGCCAAAAGATAGCTCGTTGCCTTCCGGGCGCGGCTGACTTTCTCTCACGCAGCCGCGCCCGGGTCTCCCCGGGCACATTGTTCGGATGCATCACCAATTTCCTCTACTTCATTGCCATTGTCGGTCCTGCCCGCATAAAATCTCCTAATTGCTGCGCCGCGCTGCCCGTGTCGCCAGACGGTCAGTCTAAGGGGACGATTGAATAAAGGGAGGGCTATCTATCCGGGGTCGTTTGATCCGCCCACGAATGGGCACCTCGATCTTATTCAGCGAGGGGCCAAGATTTTTGAAGAGCTGGTCGTTTCCATTTTGAGGAACTCGGAAAAGAGTCCGATGTTCAGCGTGGCGGAGCGTCTGGAGATGCTGCGGGCACTGACGGCCGATCTGCCCAACGTTCGCATCGATATGTTCGATGGGCTGATGGTCGAGTACGCGAAATCCATCGATGCGATGTGCGTGCTGCGGGGTATCCGGGCGATCAGCGATTACGAATACGAACTGCAGATGGCGCTGATGAATCGCAAGCTCGAGCCCACGCTGGAAACTGTTTTCATGATGCCCGCCGACAAATACTCGTATGTGAGTTCGCGGCTGGTGCGCGAGGTGGCGCAAGCCGGTGGACCGGTGAAGGGTCTCGTGCCCGAGATCGTTGAAATAAAGCTGCGGGAGAAACTTGATCCCGCATTCAAGTTGCGGGACACGCACATTATTGAAGTGCCCAGGAGAAGGAAAAGGAAAGCATGACTACGGCGATCATGGATGCAGTGAAACTGACGCAGAGGATAAACCGGATTGAGCCCTCGGCCACTATGGCAGTCGTGGCGGAGGCCGATAAGCTGCGTTCGCAAGGAATCGATGTCGTGGATTTCGGAGCAGGCGAGCCGCACTTTTCAACGCCGCAGCACATCAAGGACGCGGCGATTGCGGCCATCCAGGGCAACTTCACCAAGTACACGGCGGTTGCGGGCACTGCCGAGTTGCGCGATGCCATTGCGCACCGGCATAACGTCGACTTCGATTCGGATTACCGGCGCGAGGAAGTGATTGCATCAACGGGCGGCAAACACGCGCTCTTCAATGCCATTCAGGTGCTGGTGGATCACGGCGACGAGGTAATTCTGCCGGTGCCGTACTGGGTCTCTTTCAAGGACATCGTTCGCTATGCGGGTGGAAACTGTGTGTTACTGGAAGCGGACGAAGCGCAGGGATTCCGCGTCACCGCCGAGATGGTGGCGAAACTGATCACCCCGCGGACAAAAGTGATCATATTAAATTCGCCTTCGAATCCTTCGGGCGCCGTCATGAAGCCGGAAGATATGACGGAAGTGATCCGCTTGGCGCACCAACGTGGAATCTGGGTACTGTCGGACGAGTGCTACGTGTATCTGAATTACGCGGCGAAGAATTTTTCGATCGGCGCGTTGCGGGAGTACAAGGAGCGATTTGTGGTCCTGGGCTCCCTCTCGAAAACCTACGCCATGACCGGATGGCGGCTGGGGTACGCGATGGCTCCGGCGGCAATCACCATCGCCATGGCAAAGCTGCAGAGCCAATCGACTTCGAATCCAACGTCGATTGTGCAGAAGGCGGCCGTGGCCGCTTTGAAAGGGCCGCAGGACTGCGTGGAAGAGATGCGCCGTGAGTATATTCAATTGCGCGATCACGTGGTCCACGGCTTGCGGTCAATACCAGGAGTGACCTGCACGATGCCGGAAGGGGCGTTTTATGCCTATCCGAACATTTCATCTTTTCTTAGTCGCGGAGGGCTGAAATCTGCATCTGATGTGGCCGGCAGGCTCTTGCGTGAAGCCCATGTAGCGACCGTTCCGGGAGAAGGATTTGGTACCAGCGATCACATCCGCATCTCGTATGCGACCTCAAAAGCTGAATTGGACCGCGGGCTGGAGCGGATGCGGAAATTTTTCGCGGCGCTGTAAGACGTGCTCGCTGCGGCTGAAATTCCAAATCTTTACCACGGGTTGGGCAAGCAAATTCCTATGGTTCGGCAAGGGCCGTTCCGCCGCGAGCGGCCTTTTTTGTGGGCGCGAGTTTGAATGGGAAACTTGTATCCATTGTTGATGCAGCCAGGTTTTGACCCGCGACCGTGGGGCACGGAGGATCTGTCTCCGATTTATCCGAATCATAAATTTGCGGACAAGATCGGCGAAGCCTGGCTGAGTGGGGATGATTGCAAAGTAGCGAACGGGCCACTCGCAGGTCATACACTCTCGCAACTGAGCGAACAGTATCAGCGCGAACTAGTTGGCGAGGCAGCTCGCGATCCGAAGCGCTTTCCGTTGCTGCTGAAATTTCTTTTTCCGCATGAGAAGCTCTCGGTTCAAGTGCATCCCGACGACGCCCAGGCCTTACGCGTAGGACAGCCTTGGGGCAAGACCGAGTGCTGGTATGTAGCGCATGCGAAACCAGGTGCGCAGATCGGTCTGGGATTGAAATCCGGCGTGACCGCGGCGCAATTGGAAGAAGCAATTCATCAGAATCGCGCCGAAGAGGTTCTGAACTGGATCAATGTCTATGCGGGTGACATGATCTACGTCGCGGGCGGAACGGTGCACACGCTTGGCCCGGGATCAATCATTGTGGAGACACAACAGCAGTCGGATACCACGTATCGCTTGTATGATTACGGGCGTCCGCGGGAATTGCATTTGAAAGATGGCTTAGAAGCGGTGAAGGAAAAGGTCGGTGTCGGGAAAAGTGCTGCGGCCGGCGCCGCGAGAGATGGGCCACAGCAAGAACCGGTATTCACCGCTGGTGGCGGCTCCCTATTTTGTTGTCGAAATGTTCGAATGTAAAGAACCGACCACAGGCTTTAAAAGTGCAGACGACTCGGGGAAAAGTTCAGCGCAGATTCTGGTCGCGACCGAAGGGTGCGGCGTGATTGAATCGTCGGGAAACGACCCGGTGACTCTGGCGAAGGGCGACGCGGTCGTTATCCCGGCGTGCATCGAACAGTTCAATGTGAGACCGCAATGGACTCTGGAGTTCTTGCGGTCATATGTGCCCGGGAAGATCTTGCCCGAGCCGGAAACAAGAATGTAGCGCAATCCGAGAGCATGGCGAAGAACTCCAATTTTTATCCAGTGATTTTGGCAGGTGGACGGGGTACACGCTTCTGGCCCCTAAGCCGCAAGAAGCGCGCCAAGCAGTTGCTGGCATTGGACGGCACGCAGACGATGCTCCAGCAGACGGTCAGTCGGTTGCTGCCGCTTGCCCCGGCCAGGGAGTTCTGGATTATCACGAACGACGATTTGCGTCCCGCGATTCTCAAACAACTAAAGAAATTGCCCAAACCGCAAGTCGTGGCTGAACCAGTCGGAAGAAATACCGCCCCGGCGATCGGACTGGCCGCCTTTCTGCTGCTGCGTGAGAATCCGGCGGCGGTGATCGGAATGTTTCCGTCCGATCACGTGATTACCGACGAAAAACGATATCGGGAGACGCTGGCACGCGGGATTGAGATCGCAGCGGCGGGTCCGAATATTGTGGTGTTGGGTGTCCGTCCAAACCGCGCGGAAACCGGATACGGTTACATCGAAGCGGGCGGATTGTTCGAAGAAGAAGCTCTGCATGTTCGCCGCTTCACCGAAAAACCCAACGCTGAAACCGCCGCGGAGTTTGTCGCTGCGGGGAATTACTTCTGGAATAGCGGAATGTTCTTGTGGAGTGCCAGAACTCTGGCCGACGCGCTGCTCGAGCATCTGCCCAAGACCGCTGCCATACTTGAGGAGATCGCGTCGACATTCGGCACGGCGAAATTCTCCGCGACATTTCGCAAGAAATATCCGGCCTGCGAGAACATCAGCGTGGACTATGCTGTGCTCGAGCCGCGATCGGCCAAGGGCGAGAAGCAAAGCCATATTTACTGCCTGCCGGCGGATTTTGGATGGAACGATCTGGGATCGTGGACCGCTCTGCATGAGCACCACGTTGCCAAGAGCACTCCCCAGGAAGGAAACCTGATCGCGAGTGCGGGAGTATTCCTGCTGAATGCGCGCGGAAATTATGTGTACGCGCCGGGAAAATTTGTTGCGGCCGTCGGAGTCACGGATGTGGTGGTCGTCGAGACCGACGATGCGTTGCTGGTGACGACTCGCCAGCATGCACAGGATGTAGGCAAAGTGGTGAAATATCTGGATGAAAAGAGGATGAGTAAGCTCGTCTGAATAGAGTGGCTGATGATCAGGTGTTAGTGGTCACTAAGTGCGACCTCTATCAGTGATCGTTGACCATCGATGCTGAGTCGCTATGGCGCAAGAGATCAAGTTTGGGACGGATGGATGGCGCGGCATTATTGCCGACGACTTCACTTTTGAGAACGTACGGCGCGTGGCGGGCGCGATCGCATCATATGTTTTGAAGAATGAAGACGCACAGCGTGGAGTCATCGTAGGATACGACACGCGCTTCGCTTCGCCGCGGGCGGCCCGGCTCGTGGGAGAAGTGCTTGCCCAGGCTGGGATTCCGGTCAAATTGGCCGACGATTACACACCCACTCCCGCGGTTTCGTATGCAGTAAAACATCAGGGTGCTGCAGGCGGGGTGATGGTGACCTCCAGCCATAATCCATGGAACTGGAATGGCGTGAAGTTCAAAGGAAATTTTGGCGGGTCGGCCACCCCTGCCATTATGAAAAAGATCGAAGCTGAACTAGCTGCAGGTGCGGCTCCGAAGGGGAACAAGGCGGCGATCGAAGAAGTCGATTTGAAGAAGGCGTACGTCGCGGCTGTTTGCGCGTTCGCGGACATGGATCTCATTGCGAAAACGAAGTTCAAGTTTGCCGTCGATGCGATGTACGGTTCAGGACGCGGGGTGCTGCCCGGAATCTTCGCAGACCGGGGTGTGAAGCACGTGGCAATCCGGCAGGAACTGAATCCGCTGTTTCCGGGAATTAATCCGGAGCCAATCCGCCCGCACACGGCGATGCTCGAGGAAACGGTGGTCCGGGAAAAATGCGATGCCGGGCTGGCGACGGACGGCGATGCCGACCGCATCGGTGCGGTAGCAGAAGACGGAAGCTTTGTTGATTCGCACAAGATTTTCTGCGTTCTGCTGCGTTGGTTGCTGGAGCGCAAGAAATGGCCGGGAGAAGTCGTGCGGGCATTTAACACCACTCGCATGATCGATCGGATTGCGGCGAAGCATGGGCGCAAATTGCACGAGACCTGCATCGGCTTTAAGTATGTTGCCGATCTGATGATGGAGCGTGAGATCCTGATGGGCGGCGAAGAATCGGGTGGCATCGGCTATTCAAGATTCCTTCCGGAACGCGATGGCGTGCTGAATAGCCTGCTGCTTGCCAATGTAATGGCGGAAGAGGGTAAGCCGCTCGGGCAACTGGTCGCCGATTTGCAACGAGAGTTTGGGCCACATTACTACGGCCGCAGTGATCTCCACATTCCTGAAGACGTGAAACAGGCGGCTATCCAGCGGGCGCGCGCAGACGCTACACAAACCCTGGGTCGCTACCGCGTCCTGAAGAAAGAGCACATGGACGGTGTTAAATTCTTTCTGGATGCGCCAACAAATGGAAATGGAGCGGAGGCGTGGGTTCTATTCCGCGCATCGGGGACGGAACCGCTGTTGCGGCTTTATACCGAAGCAGCCTCTCCAGATCTGGTTAGCGAATTGCTTGCGACGGGTGAAAGCTTTGTAAGGAATAGCGATTCTTAAAGCGCATTATTGACCAAATGGCAGAAACAGTCATAGCCGGACAAACAGATTCGCCGGAAGCACGCCGGTATAACCGGATACGGCGTTGGCTGGGCGTCACTGATTTCGTGGTGGGATTCGTTTTCCTCGTCGTCCTGTTGGCCGCGGGATGGTCCGATTCACTTCGCGACCTCGCCTATCGCATGGGATTTCAGAATTATTCTCTTTCTCTGTTCATGTATCTCGTGCTGCTGCTCGGAATCAGCAAGGCGCTTGGCATTGGGCTGGATTACTACGGATTCCGCCTGGAACGGCGATTCAAGCTGAGCAATCAGAGAGTTGGTTCCTGGCTTTGGGACGAAGCCAAGGGCTTTCTCCTTAGTCTCGTGCTCGGCACGATTGTGGTGGAATTGCTATACCTCACGATCCGGCAATGGCCGCAGAATTGGTGGCTGCTGGCGTGGGTGCTGTTCATGGGATTGTTTGTTCTGCTGGCGCAACTGGCGCCAGTGGTACTCTTTCCGATCTTCTACAAGTTCGAGCCACTCGAAGACGAGGAGCTCCGCCGGCGTTTGGTGATTTTGAGTGAACGTGCCGGAACCAGAGTACGCGGCGTGTATCGCTGGCGACTCTCCGAAAAAAGCAAAAAGGCGAATGCAGCGCTAACCGGACTGGGCAGCACGCGGCGCATTATCCTGGCCGATACTCTCCTCGACAACTACACACCCGACGAGATTGAAGCGGTGCTGGCGCATGAACTAGGACATCATGTGCATCGCCACATTTTGAAAAGCATATTGGTGCAGGCGGCGATTACGTTTGTGGGGTTCTGGGCGGCGAACTGGACCCTCCACTATGCCGTCGATCACCATATGTTTGAGGAACTGTCCGATTTTGCCAACCTGCCGCTGCTGGCCCTGGTTTCCGTCGTGCTCTCGTTTCTTCTAATGCCGGCGCTGAATGCTTATTCTCGCTTCAACGAGCGACAGGCGGATCGGTACGCCTTCGAATCCACTGCTAGTGTCGAGCCTTTCGTCTCCTCAATGAACAAGTTGGCAGAGCAGAATCTGGCGGAGCGAACACCATCGAAGTGGGTGGAATGGTTTTTCCATTCGCATCCATCGATTTCAAGACGGCTCGCCGCGGCAGAGCGCTGGGAACGCACGCAGAGCGCACATCCACAGGTTTGAGAATTGACTCGGTCAGTTGCTTTACGAGGACTCCGGCAACTTGCCGAACGAGTTACTCAGAAACGGGTTGCGTCAGAGAAGAGCGCTCACTGAATTCTCAAAGTTTGCCTTTGAAGATGGCGCTTACCCTCTGAAGATCCTCCTCCGTATCAACGCCAATGCTATCGTGCGGGGTCTCTGCGATGAAAATGGGTATCCCATTCTCTAGAAATCTGAGTTGCTCCAGACGCTCCGCTCGTTCCAGCGAAGACTCGGGAAGAGTCACAAATCGATCAAGGGCATCTTTCCGATAAGCGTAAAGGCCGAGGTGCTTAAAGTAACGCGGATGGGTCGCGTCGCGGTCGAACGGGATCGTGGCGCGAGAAAAGTAGAGGGCGCGGCCTGCCAAGTCCGTCACCACTTTAACGGCGTTCGGATTCGCGATGTCGATCGCGGCGGCAGGCATCATAAGAGTTCCCACCTGCGCTGCCGGATTTTCCATCACGCTCAGTAATGAGGCAATCTGCTCCGAGCGAACGAGCGGTTCATCTCCCTGCACGTTGATGTATACATCGGCATCCACTCGGCATGAAATCTCGTGCACCCGTTCCGTGCCGCTCCGGTGTTGTGGCGAGGTCATTTGCGCGTTCCAATTGTGCGCGCGACAAACGGACATGATCTCTTCGGAATCGGTTGCGATGATGACGTCGGCCAAAAGGGGCGACGAGTGAACGGCCTCGTAAACTATGCCGATCAAGGGCTTGCCTGCAATCTCACGTAACATCTTCCGGGGCAGGCGCGTGGACGCAAGCCGGGCTGGGATGACGGCAATGGCCTTCATGAGTTTCTGATTATTTCAGATTGCAGGTGGTTCGAGTCGGGGATTCATTGCGGCTTGGAAGGAAGCTCATACAGCATCGGTTTGACCTATTTTCGGCAGCCTTTTAGAATCATGGATTGGACGCATCGCGTCGATAACCGCGTTGTGCCCATGCCGCGGAAGCGCTGGTTCCATCACAGCCGTAGTTTCCTTTCGCACATCCTCCCGTTCCAGGCAAGTGGCGGCGTAGCTCAGGTGGCTAGAGCGACGGTCTCATAATCCGTAGGTCGTTGGTTCGAGTCCAACCGCCGCCACCAGATTCATAACAGACCCTTCGCTGCGCCCGGGATTTCTGCCTGGCAACCTCTCGGTGTGGTCACGGCTGCGAATCGGCTCGGGTTCGGATCTCACCAACCCATCCGTACTTTGAGCCGGGCTCGAAGTTTGGCGCGAAACTTTGGTGTTTTGAGCGATGGTGCATGTGCCCGTCACCTCTACCCTTCAGTGGTATCTTTACTTAAATCGGGCCGGGCGCGGCATCTCGCATGGACGTTCTTAAGAAACTTTTCGACGAGCATTTTCACTTTCCCGTGGAGCAGGTACAGCCCGTTCAAGGCGAACTGGGCGGCTCAGGACGCAAGATCGTACGATTGACCGGAAGAGAAAGAAGTGCCATCGGCATCCTGTACGGCGTGCGCGAAGAGAACGTCGCCTTCCTCGAATTTTCCCGGCACTTTCGAAAGCACGGATTGCCGGTACCCGAAATCTATGGAGAAGATCTTGAGCATGGGGCCTATCTCGAAGAGGACCTCGGCGACACTTCCCTGTTTGAACTGCTCTCGAGGAATCGAAAAGGCGAAAACATAGCGCCGCAGGTGGTCGACGCGTATCGCAAGTCGATCGCCACCTTGCCCCAGTTCCAGATCGAGGCCGGGCGCGATTTGAATTACAAAGTTTGCTATCCGCGCGGAAGTTTCGACCGGCAGTCGATCGCGTGGGACCTGAACTATTTCAAATACTATTTCCTGCGGTTGGCGGGCATCCCATTCAGCGAGCAAGCACTGGAGATCGATTTCAGCCGGCTCACCAAGTTTCTCCTGAGTGCTCCTCGTGACTACTTTCTATACCGCGATTTTCAATCACGAAATATCATGCTGCGCGATGGACAGCCCTATTTCCTCGACTATCAGGGTGGTCGCAAAGGAGCATTGCAGTATGACGTCGCGTCGCTTTTGTATGACGCGAAGGCCGATCTTCCGCCAGAGTTACGCCAGCAATTGCTCGATCACTATTTAGACACGTTGCGCAACTTCGTAGACGTCAAGCGCGAGGTGTTTCTCCAGCACTATTATGCGTACGTATATATCCGCATCATGCAGGCGCTGGGAGCCTATGGTTTCCGCGGATTCTATGAGCGGAAGGTGCACTTCCTGCAGAGCGTCCCCTACGCGCTGAAAAACCTCCGATGGCTGCTGCACAACGTCACGCTCCCCATCGCGCTGCCAACCTTACTCGATGCTTTTCACAGCATGCTGCGATCGGAAAAGCTGCAGAGCCTGGCGTCGGATGCGGACAACCTGGTGGTGCGGATCGTCAGCTTTTCCTTCCATCGCGGCCTGCCCAAAGATGAGAGCGGGAATGGTGGAGGCTTCATTTTCGACGGACGAAGCCTGCCGAATCCCGGCCGGGAAGAGCAGTTCAAGGCGTTAAGCGGCAGAGATGCCCCCGTCATCGAGTATCTGAATCAGCAGGACAGCGTGCATCAGTTCCTGGCAAGTGTCATGTCATTGGTGGATGCAAGCGTGAGTAGTTACCAGCAGCGCGGGTTCAAAAATCTCATGGTGTCGTTGGGGTGCACCGGCGGGCAGCATCGCTCGGTTTACCTTGCCGAGCAGTTGGCCAGGCGTCTGCGTGGGCGCGCAGGCGTTGACGTAATCGTGACGCACCGGGAACTTGACAGAATGAAAACGGAGCATGCTTTGGCGGAAAAGGCCGGAACATGAGAGCGATGATTCTGGCGGCCGGATTGGGGACAAGATTACGTCCACTGACGGATGATCGTCCAAAGGCTCTGGTCGAGATTGCAGGACGGACGCTGTTGGAAATCACGCTGCGCAGACTGTACGCATTTGGCATCCGGGAAGTCATCCTCAATGTGCATCACTTCGCTGAGATGGTGGTCGACTACCTCACCGCCAATGGCAACTTCGGCATGCGCGTCGAGATCTCCCGAGAAGAAGCCCTGCTTGATACTGGAGGCGGACTCAAGAAAGCCTCGTGGTTTTTTCTTGAAGAAAGAGCGCATGCAGAAGAACCATTCCTACTGCACAATGTGGATGTGATCAGCACCATCGATTTTGGAAAGATGCTTCAAGCTCATCGGAAGAGTGGGGCACTGGCAACGCTGGCCGTCCAGGATCGGAAAACCTCGCGTTATCTTCTGTTTGACGAGCATGATCAACTATGCGGACGCCGCGCAGGTAGCGACGGCCATTCTGAGATTGTTCGTACCTGCAAGGCCGCCTGCGCAATGGCCTTTTCGGGCGTCCATGTGGTCTCGCCCAGGCTGTTTTCGTTGATGCGCGAGGACGGGACATTCTCGATCATCGCGACTTACCTCGGTCTCTCTCGCCAGGGTGAGAATATTCAAGCCTTCCGGGCGGACGAGTACTATTGGCGCGATCTGGGAAAGCCCGAAAATCTCCTCGAAGCGACTGCCGACGTAGAGTCGCAAGTACTGTCTTTGTAACGCTCTAGTTGGCGGCTTGCCGAACCCCTGTGCAAAAGTAACTCTGCAAGTTACGTAAGTTTCCATAAAATCTCCCAAATCATTGTTTCTAAGCGGCTTAGCTGCTATTTCTATGAGTTGGGGTATTTGTGTGCCCCGACGTGCGCTCATCGAATGACTGGCCAAACCAGCATCGCTACAAGCCTGCCCGACCGTCCACGCGCGTGGAAGAAGATGTCCGCGATGGCGAAGTTGTTTATCGCAATCGTGGTGCTCGCGGGATTAGCCACTCTCCTCTACGGCGGAATTCACCAGAGCAGCAAAAATATAGCGGAGTTCATTTGTTATCTGGGAATTGCCATCCTCGCATCGCGCCTGAAGGTCAATCTGCCCGGCATTACGGGTACGCTTTCGGTTAATTTCCTTTTCATCCTGATCGGAGTGCTGGAACTCAGCTATACCGAGACCCTGATCCTGGGAGCGGTCTCAATGGTGGCTCAGTGTCTTTTTCCGGATCGCCCTCGAGCCATACAACTTACGTTCAATGTTTGCGCTGGGTGTATTTCGACGACCTTGGCGTATGTCGTATATCACCATCCGCTCACCAATCTCCTTGTTGCGAACCGTCCAGTTCTGCTGGGCCTTTCCGCGACCGTGTATTTCATTGCGAATGCCGGTTCCATCGCCACAGTCATCTCGTTGACCGAGGGTCGTCCACTCGATCGAATCCTGGTGGACTGCTATTTCTGGTCGTTCCCGTACTACCTGGTCGGAGCAGGAATTGCCGCGGCAATTACCTGGTTCAACCAAAAATTCAACTGGGAAACATCGCTTCTGGTGTTGCCGGTTGTCTATTTGATCTACCGGTCATACCGGCTCTACCTGGGAAAACTGGAGGACGAGAAGCGCCACGTTGAAGAAATGGCCAACTTGCATTTGCGGACCATTGAGGCGCTTGCGCTGGCGATTGAGGCGAAAGATCACACCACCCACGAGCACCTGCAGCGCGTCCGCGTCTATGCGATCGAGGTTGCAAAAGAACTTGGAATAAAAGGCCCAGATCTTGAAGCTCTTCACGCAGCGGCCTTGTTGCACGACATTGGCAAATTGGCCGTACCGGAGCACATCATCTCGAAACCAGGACGGTTGAGTCCGGAAGAGTTCGAGAAGATGAAGATTCATACGCTGGTCGGAGCCGAGATCCTGGAGCGGGTACGGTTTCCATATCCAGTAGTCCCGATCGTCCGAGCTCACCATGAGAAGTGGGATGGATCGGGTTATCCGCTGGGACTGAAGGGCGCCGAAATTCCGATCGGCGCTCGCATCCTTTCTGCCGTCGATTACCTCGATGCTCTGGCCTCGGACCGTCAGTATCGCAGGGCCCTGCCTCTGAAAGACGTGATGCAGAAGCTGGCGCAGGAATCCGGAAAGTCCTTTGACCCGAAGGTCGTCGACGTCCTTCAGAAGCGGTACGAGCATCTGGAGGAGATGGCGATCGCCAAGTCGGCCGAGGATCCGGACGCACCCTTGTCGACTGCTATCAAAATCGAACGAGGGTTAGAGCCCGCCGCAGGCTTCGAGAATGCTCGAGCGCAAGATTATGTCGGACGCGAGACCACATTCCTATCCTCCATTGCGGCAGCTCGGCAGGAAGCCCAGGCACTATTCGAGCTCAGCCAGGATCTCGGCGCTTCGCTGAGCCTGGGAGAGACCCTGTCCGTGTTCTCTGTGAAACTCAAGCCCATGGTGCCGTATGACGCGATTGCCATTTACATTCAACGAGAGAACGAATTAATCCCGGAATATGTGAATGGCGATAATTACCGGTTGTTCTCATCGCTGCGAATTCCGGTGGGACAGGGCCTGTCCGGTTGGGTCGCACAAAATCGGAAGCCCATCATCAATGGGAATCCTTCTGTAGAGCCAGGCTATTTAAACGATCCGACCAAATTCAGCACTCTCCGCTCGGCCCTGGCCGTCCCGCTCGAGGGCGTCTCCGGAATCATCGGAGTGCTGGCTTTGTACCGTGGAGATCGTGACTCGTTCACCTCCGATCATCTGCGAATTTTGCTGGCCGTCAGCGGAAAGATGGCGCTGGCGATCGAAAATGCCCTCAAGTACCAGCAAGCAGAGAATTCAGCAACCACCGACTACCTTACAGGACTGCCCAATGCACGCTCGCTGTTCATGCAGCTCGATCGGGAGCTGGCGCGGTGCAAACGTGATAATTCGTCGTTGACGGTAATGGTCTCTGACATGGATGGCTTCAAGCAGATTAACGATCGTTTCGGCCATCTGGAAGGCAATCGTGTGCTGCGTCTTTTTGCCCAGGCTCTGAAAGACAGTTGCCGCGAATATGACTATGTCGCGCGCATGGGCGGGGACGAATTTGTAGTCATCGCTCCCGGACTGGCCGCTGATGCCGCCGGCAAGAAAGCCGAGCAGATGCGTACACTGGCATGCCACGCCGGGAACGATGTTTGTGGTGAAGATATTCTCTCGCTAAGTGTAGGTCGTGCCGTTTATCCCGACGATGGCAACGATGCCGAGCAATTACTCGCCGAAGCCGATCGACGGATGTACATCGAGAAACAAAAACAACTCGCCTATAAGGACAGACGAACCCATCCCCGCATGAAGTGCCGCGTCACCATCGAATTGCAGACACAAACAGGAGGCATTCCCGTGTTTGCTAACTTGACGGATATCAGCATGGGCGGCTGTTACATCGAGACGAGTTCGATTTTGACGGCGGGCAGCAAGATCAACCTCAGGTTTTCCATGGATGATGCCAGTTTGACAACCGAAGGCGTTGTCGCCAGGCTGGACCCCGGAGCTGGAATCGCAATTCAGTTCCGTGAGGTGAATCGCGAAGGCCGCGAACGCATGTTTAAGATTCTCGAATTTGTGCAGAAAACCACGACGTTTTTCAATAATCGCTACCTGAACAGCCTCACAAAATCTTAGGCCCTGCAGAATTCGCTTTACATCGCACCGTTGGCTGCCACCTGCAGACTGGTTGCGCGCACGATTTCCGACGCGATTTGATCCAGCGGCAAAATCTTGTCAGCCAACCCGGCTCGGGCCACGAAGCCGGGCATTCCCCAGACTACGCTGCTGGCCTCATCCTGTACGTACACGCGAGCGCCTTGTTTGCGCAGCATTTCACATCCTTTTAAACCATCTTGCCCCATGCCAGTCAGGACGACCGCAAGCGCGCGCTCGCGAAAGACCGTCGCCACCGAACGGAAGAGAACGTCGACGGATGGACGGCAATAGTTCTCCCGTGGGCCCTGGTGAGTTTTCAGCGATGCCAGCCCGTTCTCCTGTTCCACCACCATATGGAAGTCCCCGGGAGCAATTACCGCACTGCGCGCGGACAGTACTTCTCCCGAGACACATTCGTGTACGGGAAACTGAGACTTCGCGGTGAGCCGCGCGGCCAGCATCGCCGTGAAAATTGGGGGCATGTGCTGAGCAATCAGCAAAGGAACCGGGAAATGTTCCGGCAGGAGCGGAAGGAGACGGGCCAGAGCGTCTGGACCTCCGGTCGATACGCCGATCATCACAATCTTCGCAGGAGCCACCAAACGTGCCGGCACGGGAACCGGCAAGATCGCGACCGGTTGCGCGACAGGAGTTGCCGAACTGGCCGCCCATGGAAGATGACAGAGCGCCCGGATCTTCGGAATCAGTTCTTGGGAGATAGCGTCAAGATTGGCGGCGCCCGTCAAAGTTGCTTGGCTTGGTAACGTAGTCCGTTGCGCCCAATGCCAGCGCCTCAAGCGTCACCGAGGCGCCGCGCTCCGTCAGGGTGCTGAACATGATGATGGGTACGCGGGAATTGATTTTTCGTAACTCGCGAACCGCTTCCAGGCCGTCCATCTCAGGCATTTCAATATCGAGAAGAACGAGGTCCGGTTTCAGTGCCGCGAATTTCGTCAGCCCCAGCCGGCCGTTCGCCGCCGTGGCCGCTACTTCGAGATCCGGGTCGTGACTGATTGCCTGGGAGAGCATCTTCCGCACGACGACGGCATCATCCACCAGCAGGATCCGCTTTTTGTTTCGTGGTGTCATCACCCCGTCTCAAGAAAAGCAGGCTGCAGAGCACGTGCTCAGCAGCCTGCATGTTGGATATTTAGGAAGCGGCTTGTGCAGCCCGAGCCTTCGCTGGCAGCGTGTTGCTCAGATCATTGCTGTCGCTGAGCTTGAACTTCTCCACCAAGGTACGAAGTTGAGCTGCCATCTCGGTAAGCTGCTGCGCAGCCTTCAGGCTGTCTTGCGCACCCCGGGTCGTGCTTTCGGCAGCCGAGGCAACGCCCTGAATGTTGTGAGAGATCTCCCCCGATCCCTTTGCAGCTTCCTGCACGTTGCGAGACATTTCGTTGGTGGTCGCACTCTGTTCCTCCACCGCAGTTGCGATGGTCCCAGAGATGTCGTTGATCTGGTGGATGATCGAAGTGATGCTACCGATGGAGTCTACGGCGCGTTTGGTGTCGTCCTGAATGGCCGTAATCTTCTGGCTGATGTCCTCGGTGGCCTTAGCCGTCTGCTTCGCGAGTTCTTTGACTTCATTGGCCACAACGGCAAATCCCTTGCCCGCCTCGCCGGCCCGTGCAGCTTCGATGGTGGCGTTCAGGGCGAGCAGGTTGGTCTGCTGCGCGATCGAGGTGATCACCTTGATGACTTGCCCGATCTCAGCACTGGATTCGCCCAGTTTTCCGACGGTTGCGTTTGCCGAGTTCGCAGTCTTCACCGCTTCTCCGGCAACCTTCGCCGCTTCACTCGCATTGCTGGAAATACTCTGCACGGTTGAAGTCATCTCTTCCGCGCCGGTCGCAACGCTGTTGAGATTTGTGGTGACTTGTTGTGTGGCGCTGGCGACCGTACTCGCCTGAGCCGAAGTTTCTTCAGCGTTGCTGCTCATTTGCTGGCTGGTCGAAGCCAATTGCTGGGAGGAGCTGGAGAGCGCCTGCGCGTTCTGCGCAATCGACTTCATGCTGGCCTGCAAGGTGTCAGCCGTTTTGTTGGTGGCGACGCCGACTTCCGCAAGGCCTTCGATACAGGCGTTCAGATTGTTCTTGATAATGTTGAAGTCGCCGTTATAAACATCCGTAATCTTCACCCGTTGATTGGATGCGGAGAGCCGTTGCGTGTAGTCGTTGGCGGCCATTGCCTGCAAAACGGCACTGGCTTCCACCAAACCTTTGGAGATGTCATCTACATATCTGGCGGCGACGTTGAGAGGACCGATCACGGCATCCAGGGTGCTGTTGACCCCTTCCACTACTTTCCGATAGTCACCCGTGTGCCGGCCGGCATCGGCGCGCGTGGACAGCTTGCCTTCGACAGCAGCCTGCGCCAGCATTATGGCGTCTGCCATCATGGCATTCACGGCGTTCTTTTGGGGCGTAATGTCAGTTGCGAACTTGACGACCTTACAGGGCTTGCCATTCAAGTCCAGGATGGGATTGTAGGAAGCTTGGATCCAAACCTCGCGACCACCTTTGCCGATGCGTTTGTACTCGGCCGCCTGGTACTCGCCGCGGTTCAGCCTTGCCCAGAATTCGGTGTAGGCCGGGCTCTGGCGATAGGCTTCTTCCACAAACATGCTGTGATGTTTACCTTTGATCTCATCCAGGGAGTAGCCAAGGGCGCCGAGAAAGTTGCTATTCGCGGTAATCACGATGCCGTCCATGTTGAACTCGATCACCGCCTGAGCTTTGCCGATAGCCGCGATTTGTCCTTGGTAATCTGCATTCAATAGCTTCTGGGCAGTAACGTCCGTTGCGTACTTGACGACCTTACAGGGCTTGCCATTCAAGTCCAGGATCGGATTGTAGGAAGCTTGGATCCAAACCTCGCGGCCACCTTTGCCGATGCGTTTGTACTCGGCTGCCTGGTACTCGCCGCGGTTCAGCCTCGCCCAAAACTCTGTATAGGCCGGGCTCTGGCGATAGGCTTCTTCCACAAACATGCTGTGATGTTTGCCTTTGATCTCATCCAGGGAGTAGCCAAGGGCGCCGAGAAAGTTGCTATTCGCGGTAATCACGGTGCCGTCCATGTTGAACTCGATCACCGCCTGGGCCTTGCCAATCGCCACGATTTGTCCCTGGTAATCGGCGTTCAGCAGCTTCTGGCCAGTAACATCAGTGGCGTACTTGACTACTTTGAATGGCCTGCCATCCAAGTCCAGAATGGGATTGTAGGAAGCCTGAATCCAGACCTCGCGTCCGCCTTTGCCGATGCGTTTATATTCGGCGGCATCGTATTCGCCCCGATTCAGTTTCATCCAGAATTCTTTGTACGCGGGGCTTTGCTTGTACGCTTCATCGACGAACATGCTGTGGTGCCGGCCCCTCACCTCTTCGAGCGTGTAACCGAGAGCTTTGAGAAAATTGTCATTGGCCGTAATCACGGTGCCGTCCATGTTGAACTCGATCACTGCCTGAGCTTTGCCGATGGCTGCGATCTGGCCTTTGTAGTCGGCGGCGGACCGGGTGCGTTCGCTGACGTCTTGCAGAACATTGACGACCTTATACGGATGACCGTCGGCACCGAGCACGGGCGCATAAGAGTATTCGACCCAAATCTCCTTTCCACCTTTTCCAGTTCGCTTGCCTTCGCCACCACAATCCTCGCCCCGGCGCAGTTTTTCCCAGAGCGCCGCGGATTCTGCCTTATATTGCGGGCTCTGTCTGGTTGCCTCATCCACGAAGATGCTTACGTGCTTGCCCATGAGTTCGGCCCGGCTGTAGCCGAGAAGACCTCGAACTTTTCATTGACCTCCAGAACCATGCCTTCCATGTCGTACTGAATGACTGGCCGGGCTTTGTTGATTGCCGCCAGTTGAGCCTGCTCTTCGTTGTTTTGTACCGGTTTCAGTTTTGTGTTCTTCTTGACCCGCGCGCTGTTCATTCCACTCTCCTTGCAATCTCTCCGCTCTGGCGGAGGGCAATTTTGAAAATTTAAAAATCCGCTGTCCCGTTCGGTTTGTTGAGATCGGACAGATCCACAACCCGGTCAATATCAAGCGCCAGAAGCAGGCGCCCAGAAAGCTTGTAGACCCCGCTGACCACCTCTCGGGCAAAACCCTGCAGGGTTTCGGGAGGTTTCTCCAGTGTTTCTTCTTCTACCTCGATGACGTCGCCGATCTCGTCCACCAGCAGGCTGACCGCGCCTTCATTGGTGCGGACCACCACGTTCATCGGCAATTGCCCTTCCAGCCGGTCTTCCAGGCCAAGCCGGCGCCGCAGGTCGATCGCGGATACGATCTGGCCGCGCAAATTGATTAATCCCCGCACCACTTCGGGCGCCAGCGGCACGCGGGTCATCTCCTGGTGCTGAATGACCTCCTGCACTTTGGGCACGGGCGTTCCGAATACATGACCGTCAAGAACGAAGGTGCAGAACTGTTGGGTAGAAGCCATAAAATCTCCTATGCTGAAGGCAAATCGGCGAATCCGGGGATGACGTTGCGAACCACGCTGGGCACGTCCAGCAGGTCGGTGACTCGTTTCTGGATGACCGAAGATCCCAGAATGCCGCGGCGTTCGGCTGGAGTCTGCACCACCAACTTCTCGTCCACAATATCGACAATCCGGTCGACCACCAGGCCAACGCTGCGGCCGCTCTCGGAGTAAACCACCACTTGCAGGCGGTCTTCGCCTCCCGCACTGGGAACGGGCGTCGCGGGCGGCGTCGCCGTTCCAGCTACAACGCCGGACAATCGCACCAGCGGCATGATTTGACCGCGATACTGCATGACCTCCTGCGAGCCGGCCATTTCGATTGCCGAAGCTGGGAATTCTTCGAGGCGGGCTACCAGTGACAAAGGAATGGCCATTCGTGAATGATCGCCGCATTGCACGACCAGCAACGTCTGATGCCCGGCCGTGGCCGCTTCTTTCCCGGTCGCGCCATCCTTTTCCTTTTCGATAAGGGCAGACTCTCGCGCCGAGATTACTTGCGCCCGTTGCGCCAGGCCAAGGATGTCAAGTATCAGAGCGACTCTGCCGTCCCCCATAATGGTCGCTCCGGAGTACGCCGTGATGCCTTTCAGCTGCTGCCCTAAGGGCTTGACCACAATCTCTTCCGTATCGGTAATTTCATCGACGACCAGGCCAAACTCGCGTCCATCGGCCTGAACGACCACGATGTTGGTTGCCGAGTCCTCTGCCTTCTTGCTCGAGGCGGGGTTTATCAGGTGTAGCTCGCGATTCAGATAAACCAGGGGGAGCAGGCGCCCTCGCAAGCGGTACACGGGAACACCGTGAACCATCTCGATTCCTTTGCCCGCGTCGCCCGCCTCCATCCGCACTAACTCGAGCAGGCTTACCTGCGGGATCGCGAATCGATCGCCACCTGACGTGATCATCAGCGCGGGGATAATCGCCAGAGTCAGCGGGATTTTGATTTTGACGGTCGCGCCCTCGCCTCGCGTCGATTGAATATCAACCGTGCCTCCGATCTTCTCGACATTGGTTTTGACCACATCCATGCCTACGCCGCGTCCGGAAACCTTGGTGACCTTCTCGGCCGTAGAGAATCCCGGCAGAAAGATGAGGTTGAAGATATCGCGGTCCGACATGCGCAAGGCATTTTGAGCCGAAATCAATCCGCGCTCGATTGCCTTCTGACGGATGCGCTCCGCATTCAGGCCGGCTCCGTCATCACTGACCTCGATATTGACCTGTCCGCCTTCGTGGAAGGCGCGTAATTTCAACACCCCGGTCGTGTTCTTTCCCGCCTCTTGGCGCACCGCCGGCACCTCGACCCCATGATCGATGGAATTGCGCACCAGGTGGGTCAAAGGGTCCTTGATCGCCTCGATGATGGTGCGATCGAGTTCAGTATCCTGGCCCTCCATTTCGAGGCGCACATCTTTCCCGCACCCCAGCGCTAGATCGCGAACCGTACGGGGAAACTTGTCCCACACGTTGCCGATCGGCTGCATGCGGGTTTTCATGACCTCTTCCTGCAGCTCGGTGGCGATGAGGTTCATGCGCTGGGAAACAGCCAGGAAACCTGCATCCTGCCGCGAACTGGAGTATTGCAGCAGCTGATTGCGGGCCAGGACGAGTTCGCCCACCAGATTCATAAGGCGATCAAGCAGGTTCACGCCCACGCGGATGGTTTCAACCGCCGACTCTGGATTGCGAATCTCGACAGCTTTTTGGGCAGCCAGCACATGTTCCGGGTGGGCCGCGCCGCGATCGACCAGAATCTCTCCAATCTTTTTGCGGCCAAGTTCCTGCTGCTGCAGCGCCGCCGCCAGATCTTCTGAAGTGACGTGACCACGCTCCAGCAGTACGCCCCCGATTTTTGATGGGTCGGCTACTCCAAGTTCACTCATCTCGGCAGCCGCAGACCCAGGGGATACGGCCGCTTTTTGATCTGTTTCAGCAATGGGATTTGACTCGGCAGCCTTTGCGCTTAAGCCGGAAAGGTCGTTAGTGTCCTGACGCTGCAGGTTGGCAAGGTGCTGGATCAGGTCCGCGTAGTCCTCTGTCCCATCCTGACCTGAGGTCTGGATGGCTGAGAGCATCTGGCGTACCGCATCGACCATCGCCAGCAAACCGCTGGTGATCTCAGCCGTTAGCGTGAGTTGCCCGTCACGCAGGAGCGAAAGCAGACTCTCTCCTGCATGGGCCAATTTTTCGAGCCGGGCAAAACCCAGGAACCCGCAGCTTCCCTTGATTGTGTGAATGGTTCGGAACACGCTGGCCAGCAGTTCCTTAGACGATGGGGAAGATTCAAGCTTTACCAGTTCCTGATCCAGACGGTCGAGATTCTCGTTACTCTCGATTAGAAAATCTTTAACAATTTCGTCCATAGGTTTGTCACGATCCAGATTTCGCATTTTCCGGTGCAGGTAGGGCACCGACCCTGCAGATCGGGCTGCAACTTTTGGTCGTAGGATCCGCTGCCCTGTTCTGTTATCGGCCCGCGAAGGAGCAACTTCACAGGACCAACCAAGTCACGCCTGCTGCCGAGGTGTCGAATGGGCGTATCCTTCCGCGCTTGAAGCTTGCCGCAGCCGACCGTAGACTTTAAAGGATGCATGCTCATGTTCACGGCGGCGGAAACCCCCGGCGGGTCTTAACGATTTCGTTGGGCGTCACCCTCGCCTATATCGTCTTGCTGGTGGTCGCGGGGTTCCGCGCTCATTCGCTGGCGCTGTTGTCTGAGGCCGGTCACAATCTTTCCGACTTTCTCGCTCTGCTGCTTTCGCTGGTCGCCGTTTACCTGCAATCGCGTCCTGCCAGTTCCACGAAGACCTACGGCTACCATCGCGCCGGAGTGCTCGTCGCACTGGTAAATGCAACCTCGCTGGTGGCAGTTTCGTTCTTCATCTTTTACGCGGCATTCCAACGCCTGCAGCGTCCTGAGCACGTGCAGGCCTCCCTGATGATGTGGGTTGCCGGGGCTGGCGTGGTAATGAATGGCGCCATCGCCCTTCTGCTCTATCGCACCGGTGGAGATGTCAATATTCGCAGCGCGTTACTGCACGAAGTCGGCGACACGCTCTCCACCGCGGCAGTGATTGCGGGAGGCTGGGCGATCCTGGTTACCAGAAATTATTGGATCGATTCGGTGCTTTCCGTAGGGATCGGAGTCTTAATCTTATGGTCGGGTTTCGGGATCGTGCGCGAGACGCTGAACATTCTCCTCGAGGGTACGCCGCGCGGCATGAAACTTGAAATGATTGAAGGCGCCATTCGATCGGTCGAGGGCGTGAACGACGTGCATGATCTGCACGTCTGGAGCATCGGCAGTGAGACCCACGCGCTCTCTTGCCACATCTCGATCGCCGATATCCCGCCCTCAGTCAGCGAGCGCATTCTGCGCGACGTAAAAGAACGTCTGCTGCACAATTTCCGCATTGATCATACGACGATTCAATTCGAGCACGCTTTGTGCGAGACGGCTCACGGATGCGTGATCCCGGTGGTGGAAGACGGAGAGCATCACCATCATCACAGCCACTGAGCAATCGTTTTGCATCGCAACGCGGAGAGAATGAATCTGATCGCAGTCCGGGGAACGTCTTCGCGGTGATCCGCAATCTTTCTTCAGTTTTGTTGCTCGAAAATTTTCTTCACGGTTTCGATGCTGTCGGCATCCCCGGCTGACTTGTCGGGACGCAGCCTGATGATGCGGGGAAATCGCAGCGCATATCCGCTCTCGTGCCGGTCGGACCGCATCATGTTGTTGAAAGCGACTTCCAAAACAATCTTGGGCTCGACGATCCGGCGGAATCCCTGATCTTCGATGGTGTGCTCCAGGAACCACTTGGTCATCTCCGAGATCTCAGCATCCGTCAGCCCGGAATACGCTTTCCCGATGTTTACCAGCTTGTCTCCATTCCAAACCGCGAACGTATAGTCACTCAGTACTCCAATCCGTTTGCCGTGGCCGAACTCGACGGCGGTGACCACAACGTCAAGCGTGGCGAGTTCACGCTTCATTTTCAGCCATGCTTTACCGCGCTTGCCGGGGCTGTAGGTGGAACTGAGATCTTTGATCATTAAGCCTTCATTGCCGCGCGCCCGTGCGGCGGCAAAATGCAGCTCTAAATCCTCTGCGGACGTGGCACGCAGGACCGGCGCGCGGATCACCGCAGCTGAACGGATCTCCCGCTCCTCGGCGAGAAACAGCCTTCCCTGTTCGCCGCCGCCTGCCCTCCCGCCAACTGGATCCCGAACAACCGGCTCCGCGGCCAGTAATTTGTCCAGAATTTGTGCCCGCTCGACGGAGCGGCTTGTCGATCAGCAGTTCCCGATCAGCGTACAAAATGTCGAAGACCAGAAATGCGACTGGATTTTCCCGCAGCATCTTGTCGGTCACATGCTTCCTGCCTAGCCTCTGTTGCAGGACACTAAAAGGGCGACTACGGCCAAGATTCTGCGCCTTCGCTTCCCCGCTGTCGGACACTGGCTCATCCACCACGATTTTCACCTCCTGAGCGGAAGCCGGGTAGTCCCAAGCCACGATCTCGCCATCCAGAATGGCGTCACTGGGAATGCCTGCCAGCGCCGGCGGCAACTCCGGAAAGGATTCTGTGATCTCGTCCCGCGTGCGCGAAAAGATTCTCACTTCTCCGCCGGAGATGTGCGCCTGGGCCCGAATCCCATCGTATTTGTCTTCGACCGCCGCTTCTGAAAAGTAACTCAGGCCTTCTTCCGGGGACTCGATCGGACTGGCCAGCATGAAACCCAGCGGATGGAAGATCCGCATTCGCGCCGTATCCAGCCGGCCTTGCGCGGCGAGCACGGTCGTTTCTCCAATGTCGCCCAGCAACATGTTGGCGCGCTGAACCGCGGAAACTGGGGTGTCGTACGCTTTCGCAATTGCTTCCTCGACGAGACTTTCTTTCAGCCCGATCCTAAGATCTCCGGTCATGATCTTGATGATGTACTTGGCTTCGAGCGGTGTGGCGCGAGAGAGCAACTCGCGCACGACTGCGGCTTTGGCGGATGGTCCTCGCGCTCCTGCAAGCGAGCGGAACGCTTTTTGCACATCGAGAAGACTGAGTGTGCTCTCGGACCGATGCGGAAGCACAGTCTCCGCGACTGCGCCTAAGTCTCCGTGCTGGCGGTATGTCGCTGTCAGTTCGTCCTCTGCTTTGCCAGCCAACTGCGCAACGATTTGCCAGAGCGAGCGTCCTCCGACCTGCAGCGTCGTCTCCTCCCAGACCGGAAACGGCCTGCCGGAAAGAAACAAGGTAGCTATCTGGGCTTCTTCGGGAGCGAGCGACTTCAGATAATCCGCGACGATTGCCGTCTTTACCAGCTTCTTGGTGGTTGCGCCAATTGCCTCTCCAGTTTTGGCCAGCCTTTGCATAATCTTCCACTTGGATGCTCGCGCTTGAATGTTCGCACAGACTGCCAAACCGCAAGGCACCCAACGAATAAGCCTCAGTCCATCTAGAACTTAGCGCATCTTCGATCATCCCACTCGGTCGGGATTGTGATACTCTGAAATGTGTGTCCTGCTCGCAGTAGGAGCATCTAATACTCGTGCGTCCGATCAAAAACTACCTGCGATTTCTGGCGGCTGTCCAACTGCTTCCCGCGCTTGAGAGCGGAGAGGAAACCTTGGTCGGCGGCCAAGCCGTGCTCGAGGGCGTCATGATGCGCTCTCCGCACGCGTGGGCGATCGCCTGCCGCAAGCCTTCCGGCGAGGTCGTGACCATGAGCGAATCCCTCGAACGGCCCTCCGAGAAACATAAATGGATGGGCTGGCCGGTCGTACGCGGAGTGATGACGCTCGGTTACGCCATGAATCTCGGCTACCGGGCATTGCGTTTTTCGGCCAATGTGGCCATTGAAGACATTATGCAGGACGACGCGGCTCCGAGCAGCTCGCAGGCGGACGATAACGGCTTGCAACCGACGAAAAAAGTTGTCAAGCCTGAGGACCGGGAGAAAGCAGCTTCCATCAGTGGCTGGTTGGCCGCGGTCAACATTGTCATCTCAATCGCCTTCTTCATCTTCATGTACAAGTACATCCCGCTGCTGGCGGCGACCGAGCTCAAGAAGATCGATCCTGCTCTTGGCGGACGTGTCATTTTCAACCTGGTCGATGGCGCCATCCGGTTGCTTCTGTTCTTGTTGTTCATCTGGGGTATATCCCTGTGGAAAGACATCCGCCGCGTATACGAATATCACGGCGCCGAGCACAAGACGGTCTTTGCCTTTGAGAACGGCGACCCTCTGGATACAGCGTCGGTGCAAAAGTATCCGACCTTCCATCCCCGATGTGGAACCAGCTTCCTGATGACCGTGATGTTGATTTCGATCGGCTTCTATATGCTGGTGCCGTTCACTACGTTCTGGGCGCGATTCGCCTCGCGCATCGTGCTGCTGCCGTTCATTGCCGGCATTTCCTACGAGATCATTCGTTTTGCGGCCAAGCATCGCGGATCCCTTTTCGCGTTTATGACGGCACCGGGTCTATGGTTGCAGCGGATTACCACAAAGCCTCCCTCCGACGATGAAGCTCAGTGTGCCATCGTTGCGCTAGAGCAGGCTATGTCACTCGAAAAAGAGCGTGGCGGCGAGCTGGTGATTGCCTAGCGGCCCCGCCGCGAATACTTCCTGCCAATCCCCTGACCACACTACAATGCCGTAGAGGCGCGTACCTGGATACGTACTGTCCCACCGTATGCGCGGGATCGCGGCTGAACCGAAACGTAGGCAGCTACGTCAAACGGAGCCGACTGACATGTTTGAGAGACTGGACCAAATCGAAGCGCGTTACGAAGATCTGACTCAGGCTCTGGCGTCGCCCGACATCGTGAACGACTCGGCGCGATATCAGAAGACTGCCAAAGCGCATAGCGAGATTACTCCCGTGGTTGAGAAATACCGCGAGTACAAAGATCTGACCAAGGGGATCGCAGAGAGCAAAGCGGTTTTGGCCGAGGAAAAAGATCCGGATATGCGCGCCTATGCCCAGGAAGAGCTGGATCGCCTGCAGGGCCGGGTTGGCGCAGTGGAAGAGGATCTCAAGGTTCTGCTGCTGCCCAAGGATCCCAACGATGAGAAAAACGTCATCCTCGAAATCCGGGCTGGCACTGGAGGCGATGAAGCAACCCTGTTTGCTGCCGAGATTTTCCGCATGTACACCCGTTATGCCGAAATGCAGCGGTGGAAAGTCGAAGTGCTCTCCACTTCCGAGTCCTCAGTTGGCGGTCTCAAGGAAGTCATCGCAATTATCGAAGGCAATCGAGTGTTCTCCCAGCTCAAGTATGAAAGCGGCGTGCACCGCGTGCAGCGCGTGCCGGCAACAGAACAACAGGGACGCGTGCACACCTCTGCCGTGACCGTGGCTGTGCTGCCGGAAGCGGAAGACGTCGATGTCAAGATCGAAGCGAAGGACCTTCGCATCGATACATTCTGCTCGTCAGGGCCCGGCGGACAATCCGTGAATACGACCTATTCCGCCGTTCGCATCACGCACATTCCCACCAACACGGTGGTCAGTTGCCAGGACGAAAAATCACAGATCAAGAATCGCGAAAAAGGCATGCGCGTTCTGCGTAGCCGTCTTTACGAGATTGAGATGGAGAAACAGCAGCAGGCCCTCGCCAAGGAGCGCAAGGCTATGGTGGGCTCGGGCGATCGCAGCGAGAAAATCCGGACTTACAACTTTCCGCAGAACCGGCTCACCGATCACAGGATCGGCTTCACCATTCACCAGCTTGATATGGTGATGGATGGGAAAATTCAGCCTTTGATCGAAGCTCTGATCACTCACTATCAGGCAGAGAAGTTGAAACAGGAGACTGCAAGCGTGGTTTAGCAAAAGCGTGCCGAGCCGCCGCAAAGACTGAAGAACATGCCTGGATTGCAGGAAACACTCGGACCGGTTCTTGCCAGCCGCTACCTCGCCAACGCAGCCCGCGTTCACGAGTTGGCCGCGTCCCTTTCGAACCCACAGTTCTGGAAGAAGCCTTTTCCCTACGGAAACAGCTTTGGCCACCTCGTACTGCACCTGACCGGAAATTTGAATTACTACATTGGCGCTCAAATCGCGAACACCGGGTACCTCCGCGACCGGCCGCGCGAGTTCAACGACCCCAATCCCCCTTCGAAGGATGAAGCGCTCCAGCGCTTCCATGAAACCGTCGCGATGGTGATCGCTACCATCGGCAAGCAGTCTCCTGAGGACTGGTCTGCGGATTACAGCGCCGTTGGCGCAAACTGCAGGAATCGTCTGGATATGATCATCCAGTGCGCTGCCCACATGCAGCACCACATCGGACAAATGATCTATCTTGTTTCTGAATGGCAGCGGCAATCCGCTGCAGAATAGAGTTGGCAACCTAGTTCACTACGGCAGTCACCTAACGCTCATGGCAAATGCAAGAAGCGGTTCTCTTCTCGCGCTGGCTGGCTTCGGTCTGGCGACCGCCGGAGCTGCCTGGTACGGTGCACGGTACAGCCGGAATGGCAATCGCGATTCCTGGTACCGCAATCTTGAAAAACCCAGCTTTACCCCTCCCGACAAAGCCTTTCCGGTCATTTGGACTACTCTTTACACTTTGATCGCGTGGTCGGGCTGGCGGATCTGGAGTGCGGCCCCTTCTCGACAACGGGATGTGGCATTGCGTCTTTGGATCTCCCAGCTTGCTGCCAACGCGCAGTGGTCCAAATTATTCTTCGGACAGCGTCGCCCAACTCTCGCCTTGGCAGACGTGCTCGCTCTGGAAGGCTCCATCATTTCCTACATCTCGGCTGCGCGCAAGGTCGATCGATCCGCCGGAAACGCTTTTATTCCTTACGCTGCCTGGGTGGCGTTTGCTGCCGCTCTGAATGCTGAGATCGTCCGGCTGAATCCGCGCGAAAATTGAACGACTGGGCCACAGGGCCGCGTTTTCAGCACTCTCTCGTGGTGAAATAGAAGAGTGCAACTTAAGGAAGCGCTTCATGAGGGCGTCTCTCGCCTCTCCGCCGAAAACGTTCCTTCACCCCGCATGAATGCAGAGTTGCTGCTCATGTTCACTTTGAGCTGCGACCGGGCGTACTTGTTCGCCCATCCCGAGCGGATCCTTACACCAGAGGAACAGTCGCGCTATCAGGCCGCCGTCGCCGAGCGGGCTCGCGGCGTGCCGGCGCAGTACATCACGGGACATCAGGAATTCTGGGGCATGGATCTAATCGTCAGTCCGGCCGTATTGATCCCTCGTCCGGAAACTGAGCACTTGGTGGAAACAGTTCTCGATTTGGCTAAGACCCAAACACTGCCAGCCCGCAAGATCCGAACGAATCTTCGAATTGTGGATGTGGGAACGGGATCAGGGTGTATCGCTCTGGCACTGGCGAAAGAGTTGCCGCAGGCAGAGATTCATGCCATTGACATCTCCTCGGCTGCATTAGAGATTGCCCGGGCCAACGCTGCACGACTTCAAATGGAAGGACGAATTCATTTCCATCAGGGCGACTTGCTTCAGGGATGGTCAGGTGACTTTGATTTCGTCGTCTCCAATCCACCTTACGTCGGAGAATCGGAGCTGGATCAGGTACAGCTCGAAGTTCGTAAGTTTGAACCACGCGGCGCGGTGTTCGCTGGACCGAATGGAACCGAAGTGATCGAGCTCCTCGTTCCGCAGGCGAAACTTGCGTTGCGTCTGGCTGGGTGGCTCGTTCTGGAGGTCAGCGGAACGATTGTGGATCGAGTTCGAGCCTTCATGACGGACTGGAACAACGTCGAGGTCCTTCCAGACTTGCAGTCGATACCACGGGTCGTGCGCGCACAAAAGCCGTTGTGAATGGTTGCGTTCCAATGGTTGCATGTCACGTGAAGTCCCCGAACGAAACGAATTCCTCTGTGGGCCTCCGTGGAACCCTGTGCCCTCTGTGGTGCGTTTCCGTTTCAATATCCACAAGAATAATCGTGCAAATTGTGACATCTGCCCTTGCCTTCAAGACCTGAAAAGTCCGATCCTCAATCAGACCAACAAGCGTAGGAATTCCAGAAATGTTGCAAAGACTTGCAGCTAAGTCCTTAATTCACAAGAATTTACGAGCAAGTGCTGTAGAATCAAGAATTTACGGGGGTTATTTTGCATCTCAAGCGCGCAAGTCCTTCCGATGCAAGATTTTACGATTGTCCGATAAAAAATGAAATAACAGCTCTGACAGCTCTAACTGTATTGATATCAGCAGGTTACTTCTAAATTCTTGAGATCACACGACTTACGCGACGTCCCAGCAGATCCCTACAATTGCCGCAATTTGACTCCGCTGCCAACTAGATTAAAATTCCGTTCTATTCTTTTGATTCTTGTGGCATCGGCAAGCCAGCGGAGGAGTTGAGGCATGAGCAAGGTTCGCGTTCTTGTAGGCACGCGCAAGGGAGCATTCATTCTTACGGCCGACGGCAAGCGCGACAAGTGGGACGTCAGCGGACCTCACTTCGCCGGGTGGGAACTCTACCACCTCAAAGGATCGCCCGCCGATCCTAATCGCATCTACGCCTCGCAGACCAGCGGATGGTTTGGTCAGGTCATCCAGCGCTCCGATGACGGCGGCAAGAGCTGGCACCAACCTGGCACGCCTCCCGGCGAAACAACCGGACCGGGCGGCATGCCGAAAGGCGAAAGCAACAAGTTCGTCTACGACACCGCCGCTGCGCCGCTCACCACGCATCAGTTCTACGACGGCACGCAGCATCCCTGGGAGTTCAAGCGCGTGTGGCACCTTGAGCCGTCGCTCACCGAGCCTGACACCGTCTATGCCGGGGTCGAAGATGCCGCGCTTTTCCGCTCGACCGATGGCGGCAAGAACTGGCACGAACTTTCCGGCCTGCGCGGTCACGGCACTGGCCCCATGTGGCAGCCCGGCGCGGGAGGCATGTGTCTGCACACTGTCATCCTCGATCCTAAAAATCCCGATCGAATCTACATCGCCATCTCGGCCGCAGGCGCGTTCCGCACCGACGACGGCGGTAAGAGCTGGAAGCCGATCAATAAGGGTCTCTATTCGAAATACATTCCCAATCCCACGGCCGAAATCGGACACTGCGTGCACCACATCGCCATGAATCCGAAGCGTCCGGGCGTCCTCTTCATGCAGAAGCATTGGGACGTTATGCGCTCGGACGACGCGGGTGATCAGTGGACCGAGATCAGCGGCAACTTGCCGACGGATTTCGGATTCGCCATCGACGTGAACTCAAATGAACCCGAGACCGTCTACGTCATCCCGATCAAAAGCGATGGCGAACATTACGTCCATGAGGGCAAGTTGCGCGTCTTCCGCAGCAAAACCGGCGGCAACGAGTGGGAACCTCTCACCAATGGCTTGCCGCAGGAGAATTGTTACGTCAACGTGCTGCGCGACGCCATGGCCGTCGACACGCTCGACCAGTGCGGCATCTACTTCGGGACGACGGGAGGTCAAGTCTACGTCTCTCCCGACGCCGGCAACTCATGGTCGCCGATCGTGCGCGACCTGCCTGCCGTGCTGTCGGTCGAAGTGCAGACGCTGAAGTAATGTAGCCCCGGACGCCTTCGTCCGGAGCGCTCGCGCGATGAGCGCGGGCGTGATCGGCTCGATCCTTACGGGTTCTTCACGGAGACGAATGAAACGAACATTGGTTGCGATGGCGTTGTTGTTATTGTCTCTGGCAGGCGCTGCAACGGCGCAAGAGAAGACCACCAAGCCGAAATCAGATGCGGCTGCGATTGAAGTCAACGTGCGCAAGCTCTGGGAAGCTTTCAAGAACAAAGACAAGGCGACGCTCTCGAGTTTGATCGATGACGGGTTTCGCCAGTTCGAGGAAGGACTCACCACCTTCGCTGACAAGAAAACAGAAGTCAATGCGCCGGACGAATACGACCTTCTCAGCTACACGCTCAGCGATTTCAACGTGAGGCCGACAGGTCCCAATTCCGCGGTGGTCACCTACATCGCTCAGTATGAGGGGAAATCCGGCGGTGAAGTTGCGAAAGCAAAGAGCGTTTTCGGAGAGGTCTGGATTCACGTGGGCGGGCAATGGAAAGTTCTCTACATGCAAGAAACATACGTGAAGTGAAGGTGCAGTGAGATGTCAGTGACCATTCGAGTTGAGCTTCCGCAGCATCTTCGCACGCTGGCGCATGTCGGACACGAGGTCGAGATTCAAGTGGATGGTCCGGTAACGCAGCGCTCGGTGCTCGACGCCATCGAAACAGCGTATCCGATGCTGAAGGGCGCGATCCGCGATCACGTCACGAAGCAGCGGCGTGCCTTCCTGCGCTTCTTTGCCTGTCAGGAAGATTTGACGCACGAGTCCCCGGACGCGCCGCTGCCCCAAGCCGTGGTGTCCGGGAAAGAGCCTTTCCTCATTATCGGCGCGATCGCGGGAGGATAAACCAGTCAGACGAGTGATAGCATTTGTGCATGGCGATTAGCGACACCAGCCCGGAAGCGCGCGAGATCCAGTTGCAGATTCATCGCTCTATGTCAGGGGAGCAACGCGTCCTTCTCGCTCTAGAGATGAGCCTGTTCGCCCGGGATTTGGCACGCGAGCGGATCCGCTCCGAGCACCCTGACTGGGATAAATGGCAGGTTGAGCGAGAGTTGTTGAGAATCGCCTTTCTTCCAAAGCCGCTGCCTGCCGGCCTTAAATGACCGTCACAGAGGTTTTTTCCCGTATCACAACAGCGCTTGAACGCGCTGGCATGGAGTACATGCTGGTCGGTTCTTTTGCGAGCACTCGATACAGTTCGCCACGTTCGACGCAGAACATCGACATTGTTATATCGGCCACGCCAGAGCAATTGAGAATCTTCATTGCGGATCTGAAGGGGAAGAATTGGTACGCCGAGGCCGAAGCGGCGCTTGAGGCGCATCGAAACGAATCGCTGTTTAATATCATTGAACTCAACACAGGGTGGAAGATCGACCTTATTTTCCGCAAGTCAACGGCCTTTGGTCAGGAAGAGTTCAGACGTCGCCGCAAGGTCGAATTGCATGGACTTCAGGTATTTGTGGCTAGTCCCGAGGACATCATTGTCGCGAAACTCAAGTGGGCAAAGATCGGTGGCTCCCACCGCCAGCTTGAGGATGTCGCGGCTATCCTGCGGGTACAAGGCCAAGCACTGGACATGGGCTACTTGCGCAAATGGATCTCGGAATTACGGCTTACCGTGGAGTGGGACCGCGCTCAAGCAGTTGCCGGTTCCGGCTAGGGCAGTTCTGAAAATTGTTCCCTTGGCACTTCATCCTCTAGCAATTTGAATCAGCTTTGGCAGGACCTCTCCGAAGGGCGATCGATCCGGATTGCCAAACTCGAAATAGATCTTCCGATATAGATCGTAGAGTGCCGCGCAGGTACTCTGCGTCTCGGGTTGCGGTTGGTAAACCGCGTACTTTGGGCAGATCCTGTCTTGGGCTTCGCCAATCGACTTGAAGGCGCCTGCAGCCATAAAGGCAAAGATGGCGGAACCAAGACCAGTTACTTTGCCGCTGGGGACGAGCACGGGACGTCCAAGAACATTGGCATAGACCTGGTTCAGCACCGGACTGTTTTGCGGGACACCTCCGCCATTGATCACACGTTGTGTCGGCGCGCCGTATTCACTCATGCGATCGAGGATAACCCGCGTGTGAAATGCAGTGCCCTCGATGGCAGCGAACAGTTCGTCTTGGGCCGTGTGCAGAAGGTTCCAGCCGAGTGTCATTCCGCCCAGGTTCGGATTTACGAGAACGGTCCGGTCGCCGTTGTCCCATGTCATGCGCAGCAAGCCGGTTTGTCCGGCACGATAGGTTTCAAGACCTTTGCTCAGGTCTTCGACGGTCATGTCCGCACGGCGCGCGATCGCGCTGAAGATGTCCCCTGTCGCGGAGAGGCCCGCCTCAATCCCGGTGAATTGTGGATGCACGCTGCCGGGAACTACGCCGCACACTCCGGGGATGAGTTGCGCTTTTGGCGCGTAGGCGATGATGCACGTGGATGTGCCGATCACGTTGACGACGTCGCCTTCTTTCGCGCCTGCGCCGATCGCGTCCCAGTGTGCGTCGAAAGCGCCCACAGGGATCGGAATTCCCGCGCGCAGCCCCAACTTCTCAGCCCACTCTGGCGCGAGCGTTCCGGCAATCTTGTCGGAAGTCGCGTACTCGCCATCAAGTTTGTCGCGCGCGCCCGCGAGGAGCGGATCCACCTTGGCGAGGAAGCTTTCCGGAGGAAGTCCGCCGAGAGAGGCGTTCCACATCCACTTGTGGCCCATGGCGCAGACGCTGCGCTTGACGCGGCGTGCGTCGGTGATGCCGCAGAGCGTGGCGGCGACCATGTCGCAGTGCTCGAAGGCGCTGACGAACTTCTCGCGTTTTTCGGGATTATGGCGCAGCCAATGGAGAAGCTTGGCGAATCCCCATTCGGAGGAGTAGATGCCGCCGCACCAGTCGATGGCTTCGAGCTTCTCGATACGCGCAAGTTCCGTGATCAGGGCAGCTTCGAGCTTGGCCCGGTGATCGCACCACAGATAGTAGTCGTCGAGGGGGACCATGCCTGCGCCGACGGGGATCACGCTGGAGCCAGTTGTGTCGAGGGCAATAGATGCGATCTGGTCGCCGGAGATGCCGGCTGCCTGCACAGCCATGCGCGTTGCTTCGGCAAGGGCGCGCATGTGGTCTGCGTGCGATTGCGTGGCGAAGTCGGGATCTTCGCGCTTGCGATGCAGGGGATATTCGGAGACGGCAGAGGCAAGAAGTCCGCGCTCGCTGTCGACGATCGAGACGCGGACGTTGAGGGTGCCGAAATCTACTCCCGCTACGATGGCCATGTGGTTTGCACTCATTCACCACAGAGGACACAGAGGGACACAGGGTTAATTCTCTGTGGTGCTAAGAAACTAACGCTTCAGCCTAGTTCGCGTGCCAGTACATCTGCCAGCCGAGGTAACGGACCGCCGCCTCGTGAACCGCTCCGGCTGTGTTGGAGAAGTTCGCCGCAACGTGATGCTCGAATCCGTTTTCGCAGATGTAATGCAGCAATTTCTGCAGGTGCGGAATCTGCACGACTCCCACACCACCGAAGGTGTTCAGCGAGTCGCTGGTGAACTCGCCATGGCCGACGTAGCCACGCATCACTCCTGAAGTGTCGTCGGTTGAGAAACGAGCGAAGCTCATAGCGCCCGGCTTCACGCGTCCAACCACCGTGCCGAAGGTATTCTCTTTGCCTACCGTGCCCGCAATGATTTCCTGGAAGTCCATGCGGACATCCTGGAAAAAATGCTTCGGCAGATTGCTGCAGTGGAAACAAACGGCTTTATTCGGATCGTCCCCGTAGTTATTATTCCAGTCAAGGAGCGCGCTCGGAGTTTCGGAAGCGAGCGCCAACGCGTGCATGCTGAGCGTGCCGCAGACATCGACCTCGCAAGCCGCGGGAAGCAACTTGTTACTCATCATGCTCATCACGGTGCACGGAACGACGCCAAAATATTCTTCCATCGAGGTCCAGCACTGCACGGCGCTGATCTGCAAATCGGTGTGTGTCATCCAGTCATCGATGACGAAGCCGAGCTTAGCCATTTTCATCAGCGCAGCATCGGGCACGCTGTGAGTTGTAACGTACCGTTTGATTTCCGCAAGTTTGCCTTGCACGCCGGCGTTGTCATCTTTCAATTTGGCGATGCGGCCGAAGACTTCCGATAGATCCAGTGTTTCGACCGAGATGCCGTTGTTCTCAAGCATCTTCTCGCTGTAGCGCACGGTGTTGAAGGCCGTGGGCCGCGCCCCGATGCTGCCAATGCGCAAGTTGCGGAAGCCATTCACGATGCGACAGGTCGCAGCGAACCAGGCGAGATCATTCTGGAAATCCTGCGAATTGGGGCTGACAGTATGAAGGCGCGTCAGAGAGTAAGGAATTCCGTACTGGCGAAGATTGTTGCAGGCCGACATCTTGCCGCAGAAACTGTCGCGCCGGTGCAGAATGGTCATCTTCGAAGCGTCGTCGGGCGTGGCCTGCACGAGCACCGGAACATCCAGGCGCGCCAGGCGGAGGGTGTCGGCAATCGCGCGCTCGTCGCCGAAGTTGGGCAGCGAGACGATCACTCCGTCAATTTTGTCGCTGTGCTTGCGAAATAGCGCGGCACAGCGCTTGGCCTCTTCGTGGGTTTCGACTGCACCATGCTTGCTATCTTCCGGGCCGAGAACTATCGCATCCATGCCAGCCTTGGCCAGCGCCTGGATCATCTCTTCGCGTCCTGACTTCGCCAACTGATCGGGGAAAAAACCGCGGTTCCCGATGATGACACCCATCGTCATTTTTTTTGGAGACATATCAGTTCCTCTTCATCTTTCACAAATGCAATTAAGAATGGCCAGACATCCGCGCGCGTTCCCGCGCCGGAGAAAAGCGAATGCCGAATACCAGACCAACGATCAACATTGTGGCGCCCCACCAGACATTCGCGTGCAAGTTGGAGAGCACGACTTGCAGTTCCGGCGGTGGCGGATACAGCAACTCGTAGATTCCGCGGCCGAAGATCACGGCGCCATTCACGGCCAGCGATATACCTACGAAGAACCAGATCGATAATGATCCACCGGATTTCATGATCTCTCCCTACCAGAAGATGATTTGCAGAATCACAAAAACAACCGCAACTACCACACCCCAAAAAACGGGCCGGTGAAACATCGAGACATGCCCGATTTTCGGAATCGGCGTCAGGCCGTAGACGACATCCTTCAGTTCAGAGTCCGGCTTTGGTTCTGTCAGGTAGCTGACAACAATCGTCACGATGATGCAAATCAAACAGGACCACAATGCACGAAACATGTTCTGCGCCTGGTCCTGCGCGTCCATGGAAAGAGCCACATAGCGCACTGCGTTGGGATCGACCTTAACCCAGGTATACATGCCGACCGAAGACAGAGTCCCGGCAAGCAAGCCGGTCCATCCGCCTGCCGGCGTGGCGCGCTTCCATAACATGCCGAGAATTACAGTGCCGAACAGAGGTGCGATAAAGAAGCTGAAGAGAGCCTGAACGTAGTCCATGATGGACTGCGCCTGCATCACCAGGTATGCGGTGCCGATGCTGATGATAACGCCGATGACGGTCACCCAGCGGCCCATCTTGACCTTGGTTTCGTCGGTTGCATTGGGGTTCATCAACGTCGCGTAAATGTCATATGTCCACACCGTGGTAAAGGCGCTGACATTGCCAGCCATGCCCGACATGAATCCCGCGATGAGCGCGGTGATGCCTAATCCAAGCAGTCCCGGGCCGCAATAGCGGGCAAGCATCAGGGGCAGGACTTCATCGTAGCCGTGTAAGCCTTGGGCCTGTCCGGTGGCGGACCATGCCACGTCTGCCGGGACTAACCGCAGCAGATGTCCCTGCGGATCGCGGAGAAGGGCTAATCCCAGAAGACCGGGCAGAATGACGATAAACGGTACGCACATCTTGAACGCGGCACCGATGATGGGAGCGAGTTCGGCGGAGCGCAAATCCTTCGCGGACAAAACGCGCTGCACGACGAGGAAATCTGTGGTCCAGTAGCCCATCGCAATGACCGCGCCGAGTCCGAAGACGATGCCAGCCCAGTTGATACCCATCGGATTGGAGCCGAAACTGCCCAGGGTCGACCAGAGGTGGGTATAGGAACCCGGGTTGGCGACATGCTGCTCCGTCAGGTTTTGCAGGATCTTGGCCTTGAGCCCAGTCCAGCCGCCCGCTTCGATCAGGCCAAGAATTGGAATGAGCAACGCGCCTGCCCAGATGAGGAAGAATTGCAGCACTTCGTTAAAAATGGCGGAGCGGAGCCCGCCGAGAGCGACATAGGCAGCGACCGTGAGAGAGGAGATCAGGATGCTGAGATTGAGATCCCAGCCGAGGACGACCCGCATCACGACCGCCATCGCGTACATGTTGATGCCGCTCATCAAGACCGTCATGAACGCAAACGAAATCGAAGAAATGGTCTGGGCGCCTTTTCCGTAGCGTAGCTTGAGATAGCCGGGTACCGAGTGGGTCTTGCAGACGTAATAAAAAGGCATCATCACCAGCGCGAGGAAGAGCATCGAGGGGATGGCGCCGATCCAGTACCAGTGGGCGGCAAGGATGCCGTACTTATAGGAATTGCCGGCCCAGCCCATCAGCTCGAGCGATCCCAAGTTCGCCGAGAGGAAGGCCAGGCCGGCGACCCAAGCCGTCATCTCGCGTCCAGCCATGAAGAAGTCTTCACCTGTGTTGGCTTGTCCTTTCAGGTACAAACCAATGCCCAGCACCAGGGCAAAGTAGAAAACGATGATGGCGAGATCGACTGGCGAGAGATGCACCAGGGTAGAAGAACCGAGGAGAAGGACAGCAGGGTTCATTGGGTCTTGACCTGTCCGTAATAGGCGTTGCGACCGTGCTTGCGCAAGAAATGTTTGTCGTGCAGCTCGCGGGCTAAAGGCGATGATTCAGCATTGATCAGCAGTGTGTGCGCGGCCATGCGGGCAACGTACTCCAGAATGACTGCAATGTGCGCGGCCGCAGCGGCAGTCGGTCCCCAGCAAAAAGGAGCGTGTCCGGCGACGAGCACTGCTGGAACCGAATCGGGATCGAGTTTCGCGAAGGTCCGGCAGATGGCCTTGCCGGTTTCGAGCTCGTAGTCGGCGGCAATCTCAGCATTGCCGAGGCGTTCGGTGACCGGAACTGGCCCGTGGAAATAGTCGGCGTGCGTGGTTCCAAAACAAGGGATCGGCGTCTCGGCTTGGGCCCAGGCGGTAGCGTACTCCGAATGCGTGTGGGCAACACCGCCGATGTTGGGAAAACGCCGGTACAGCTCAAGGTGGGTCGGAAGGTCGGAAGATGGGCGTAGCTTGCCATCCACAATCTTGCCTTCGAGATCGCAAACGACCACGTGCTCAGGCTTTAGTTCTTCGTAAGGAACGCCGCTGGGTTTGATGGCGACCATGCCTTCTTTGCGATCGATGCCGCTGGCATTGCCGAACGTGTAAACCACGAGACCGCGGCGAACGAGTTCCAAGTTGGCTTCCAGCACCTCTTCGCGGAGCGTCTTCAGCAACATGGGCAAAGACTGAGACTATGAACTTGAGCAGCTTTTAGTATTTCCGTAAACGTTTACGCAACCGGAACATTAAACGCCCAAGGCTGCCTTTGTCAAAGACTCTAATGGCTGAAATGCTGACTATTCTGGTTGCCCCCGCATTTACGACGACTTACGGTTAACGTTCCAATACACGGCATAGCGCTGGTGCATGATGCGATTGAGCGGGACCAGGGTGAGCGGTTGCGATTGTCCGACGGCACGGAAGGTGAGTGACTCTTTCGGATCGGACTCGATCCAGGAAGCTGGGCGAGCATCGGCAACGATGTCGGGAACCTTGGTCTGCATGCCGGATTTCGGTCCCATGCCGCTGAAGGACATTTCTTTTGAGACATCATCGAAGCGTCCCGCGAGCACAAGCGGGCCGTACATGACGGCTTGGAGGGATTCATTGTCTGGCATGGGATCGATGTGGAGTGCCATCGGCAGGCTGAGTTCGACTTTGTCTCCGCCTTTCCAAACGCGATTCAGAGAGAGATAACTGCTGGGGCTGGAAAAAGCCGGAACCGGCGAACCATTGATCTTCACGCTTCCAGCCTGCGACCAATAGGGAATCCGCAGATTGATCGCCAATGTTACGGGATAATCCGCGGCGATGGTCAGAGTGGTTCCTTGCTCTTCCGGAAAGCGCGTCTGTTGTTTAATCTTCAGCCCTTTTTCCGGCCAATCGAGTTGGGAATCGATGTAGAGATTCACATAGAGCGAGTCATCGCCGTGGAAGTAGATGGTGTCGGCGAGTTTGGCGTATTCTTCGGAGCCGGTGCCGGTGCAGCACCAGAAGGCATCGAGCGGCTTGCCGAAGGTCTTCCAGTATCCGGAAGCGAGCGGCAGGTAATACATCATCGTTCCATCTTCGGGATTGATGGTGCCGAGGCGATGGTTGAAGAGCGTGCGCTCGTAATAATCCATGTAGCGCGCTTCAGGCGACCATCCGAACAGGTGGCGCGTCAGCTTCATCATGTTGTAGGCGCAGCAACACTCGGTGGTGTCCGGGCCGAGTTCGGTGGAGAGCTTACCGGGATCGGTGTTCCAGGACTCTCGATTGCTGGTGCCCCCGGTGCAGTAAGAGCGCTCGCTCACCACTTCATCCCAAAAATATTCGGATATATCGCGGTAACGGGGCTGGCCCGTGAGTTCGTAGTATCGCGCCGCGGCGATCACCTGAGGAACGTGCGTGTTTACGTGCAGTCCTTTAAGCTCGTCGCGATGAGCGGCGAGCGGATCGAGAAACAGCTTTTTGTCGAAGCGTTGGGCGATCTCGAGATAATCTTCCTTGCCGGTGACGGCGTAGAGATTCGAAAGAACTTCGCCCATGCCTCCGAATTCGGTGCCAAGCACGCGCTGCATGTGTTCGTAGCTCAGAGACTCAGTGTAGAGATCGACCCATGCGGCCATCTTCTGCGCCATGTCGAGAGCCTGCTCGTTGCCGCAATAAGAGTACATGTCGAGCAGGCCAGCCATGATCTTGTGGATCGTGTAGAACGGCGCCCAGACTTGCTGGCGCTCGCGAAGACGATCGAAGAATTCGACCGGAAATGCGCTGAGATAGCCGCTCTTCAGAGCAGACTGGCATTTGCCCAGTTCGGAAACGACCGTGGTGGCATTCTTCTTCAGGTCTTCGTCGCCACACGAGGCGTACATGAGGGCAGAGGCTGAGAGGTAATGGCCGCCGGCGTAGTGCCCGCGGAGTTCGCAGTCAGGCTTTTCCCAGCCGCCAAGAGGTTCAGCCGAAGAGGGCAAGCCAGCGTTGATACGGAAGGTGTGCACGAGGCGATCGGGCGGCAAAGAACTCAGGAAGAGACGATCGGCCTCCATGGCGACCTTGCATGGGCCGTCTCCCAGACGGACCTGCTTGAGCGGGAAGGGTAACACCTTCCACCCGACTTTCTCGCGACTGAACGGCTTGACGTCTTTGGCTGTCGTATTGATGACGGGATCTTGTCTGGGAACAGCGCTCGCGATTCTTGGCAGAAATGTAGTGCCGACAGCGGCCGCCGTGGTTGCCAGAAAATTCCGGCGGGACCATCGTGGAGATTGGCACATGTATTCCTCCTTCATTCGGTGGCTGCGGAGCTGCAAATCCCGAGCCCGCTAAGCCCAGGTTCTCAGTCCAATAATGCCGTAATACGCGAGGTAAGCGGTAGCGATGAGCAATGCCACCGAGACGATCAGAGAAAATTTCCTGACCGCCGGACGAACTCCGTCCACCGGACTGCTCCAAACGGCGAAGATGCTGATGACCGACGCCAGCGCGAAGAGCGAAGTGGTCACAAAAATAGCTCCAGACCAGACGGTGAGATTCCCCATGCGCTGAATCAGATCATCGCCACTCACGATGACGACGGCGACCATGGCGACGAGGCTCAGCACCGCAATGAGAGGCCAAAGCCGCATGCTGCGCTCGGCCGGACGGCGGCGCCGTTTGCTGATGCCTCCCAGGATCCAGAAGGGCGCGTAGAGCACGATCGACAACATCGAAAGGATAACGAACGCCGTGGCCAGAATCTTCGTGATCGCAGACCAGACAAGGATGTGCTTCATCACAGCACCGATGCCGGCTTGTACAAACAGACCATCCGCGTTGGGAGTCAGTAAGGCGAATGTCGGAATGGGGTCGGGTAGATCTTTCTTTGGCACGTGACGGAATTGTGTTCCCGAGACCGGAACAAACACGTCATTCCAGTCTCCGAGGCTTGTCATGAATAATTGTCCTTTATCGAAATGAATCCAGCTGAGGCCGGCCAGACGATCGATGAAACTGGTCATTGCCACGCGAGAGGAATCGGGGACGTACCATCCGGCATACTCAGCGGCATTGGGCGGCAACGGTGCTGGAGCAGGAATGGCCGGCTTCGCCAGATTTCTTGTGATGTAGGCGCGGATAGCTTTGCCGATCTTTTCAAAGGCGTCACCATTTCCGCTATTGATGCTGAAAAAATATCCGACGTTCTGGTCGGGCATGTAGGACATATCGGTCAGACCGCCTTCAACACCTCCGTCGTGCCCGTGGTAGATGAAGCCCTCCTCGATGCTCCAGTAGTTGCTGAGGCCGTATCCAGCTTTCAGTCCGTCTTTCGCGGCCCAGGTGCTGGTGGAGATTTCCATCCGATCAATGTCTGACGCGGGAACGAGTTGCTTGCCAGCTACAGCACCGCGGTTCAGATAGAACTGGACGTAGGCAGCCATGTCGTTGGCGGATGCGTTGATGGATCCGGCCGGACGCTCGAGGATATTCCAATAGGGATAAGGCGTCTTGCCATCGGTGTGATAAAGCGTTGTGCCGCTGCCCGCAGGTGGCGGAAAGTAGGTCGCGGTCTTCATCCCAATGGGGAGGAAGAGATTCTGTTCGACGAAGTCTTCGATGCGCTGCCCCGTCAGCTTCTCGAGAATGTAAGCGGCGGATGGAGGCCCTGAGTTGCAATAGGCCATGCGCGTTCCCGGTGGCCAGCGCGATATGCGCGAATGGTGATCGTAGTTGAGCCCTTGCAGCGTGGTCATGCTGGGCGGAGCGTCTTTGGCATACTCGCGCAGGTGCATGTCATCCCAGCCGGTGGTGTGCTCGAGCAAGTTCACGACACGGATGGGATCGGTGGCCTCCCAGCGATTCTCGTACCACAAATCCGGAGCGAGCTTGTGAACGGGGTCTTCCAGCGACAGCTTGCCTTGATCCGCAAGCATGAGGACCGAGAGCGAGGTGAATGCTTTCGAGGTTGAGCCGATGCGGAATAGCGTATCGGCGGTCGTGGGACGATTGGTCGCGACATCGGAGAGGCCGAGCCCTGCCACCCATTCGGGGCCCTCTTTGTGGACGATGGCGATGGATACTCCAGGCGTATGACTGTCTTTCAGAATTTTCTCAATTTGCTGGCGTAATTCATCGATGGATTGAGCGGGCTTGGGCTTTTCTTTTTTTTTGTCTTTGTCGGCGGCGAACGAGAACAAGATGAACAGCGAGAAGAGGACAACAGAGATGATCCGTTTCACGGGGCTTATCCTCCAAGAGGGCGGAGCTGAACTCAGCGGATCATCTTACGACCGTGGAGTTAAATCTGGTAGTCGAGATCATCCATCAGGTTTTGGACAGAGGGATGGATTGCCTCCGTAGTGTGATCTGCGCCTTCGAGGTGAGCCACACGCTCGCGCAGCTTACTCACTTCATTGGCGACCGAGGCAAGCGCTTCCGACAGAGGATCGTTGATCTGCTTGGGATCGGTAATGACGACTCGCTTACCTTCACGGAAGACGATGTGGCCGGGAACTCCGACAACCGTTGAGTTTTCCGGAACGTTTCGCAGAACGACAGAGCCCGCGCCGATGCGGCAGTTCTTGCCAACGATGATGTTGCCGAGAATTTTGGCTCCGCCGCCAACCACGACGTTCTCTTCGATGGTTGGGTGGCGTTTGCCGTGTTCCTTACCTGTGCCGCCGAGCGTAACCCCCTGATACAAAGTGACATCGTCGCCAACGATTGAGGTTTCTCCAATGACCACGGCCATTCCATGATCAATGAACAAGCGGCGGCCGATCTTGGCGCCGGGATGAATCTCAATTCCGGTCAGCAGGCGCGCGAACTGGGAGAGCCATCTTCCCATCAGAAAGAGACGATGATTCCAGAGCCAGTGGTTGATGCGGTAGAACCAGACGGCATGCAGTCCCGCATAGCAAAGAAAGACTTCCAACCGGGATTTGGCTGCAGGATCGTGCTCCATCACGTTGGTGATGTCTTCGTGAACGAGAGCAAAGAAGTGCGGCATCGGTGTTGGTGCAGCGTTCAGGATGGAAGCGAAGCAGTGGGAATCTGCATCGCCTTCTCGCGCAATTCCTGAAACAGGATACTGCTCAGATAGCGCTCGCCGAATGACGGAATGATGACGACGATCAGCTTGCCGGTATTTTCGGCCCGCTTCGCCACCTGCAGGGCGGCCACGACAGCCGCTCCGGAAGAGATACCGACGAACAAGCCTTCCTCTTGCGGAAGGCGGCGCGCCATGTTGATGGCTTCATCGTTGGTGACAGTGACGACTTCATCGATGTAATCGCGCCGGAGAATACTGGGAATAAATCCGGCGCCGAGACCTTGAATCTTGTGGGGAGACGGCTTGCCTCCGGAAAGGACAGGACTATCACTAGGCTCGACGGCGATCGCTTTGAACGAAGGTTTCTTCGGCTTGATGTACTCGGAGACTCCCGTGATTGTGCCGCCCGTGCCGACACCGGAGATCAGGATGTCGACACGCCCGTCCGTATCAGCCCAGATCTCGGGGCCGGTAGTCTCGAAGTGAATTTTGGGATTCGCGGGATTGTCGAACTGCTGCAGCATGTAGGCGTCGGGAGTGTTGGCGAGAATCTCTTTCGCCTTGAGGATGGCTCCCGTCATGCCGCGAGGTCCTGGGGTGAGAATGAGCTCGGCGCCGAAGGCGAGCAGCAGCACACGGCGCTCGAGGCTCATCGTGTCGGGCATCACAATGATCAGTTTGTAGCCTTTCACGGCGGCGACGAAGGCCAGACCGATGCCGGTGTTACCGCTGGTCGGCTCGATAAGAACCGTCTTGCCCGGATGGATTTTGCCGGCGCGCTCGGCATCCTCGATCATACTGACCCCGATGCGGTCTTTCACGCTATCCATCGGATTCTGGCTCTCGAGCTTGGCGACGACTTCGGCGACACAACCTTGCGTGACTTTGTTAAGCCGCACCAGTGGGGTGTGGCCGATTAATTCGGTGACATCTTTCGCGATTCGCATCTGGCCTCGTAGTCGCAAACCGTCCGCATGGGGACGGGGAATCCCTTAATACTACCAATTCGATAGACATCGTGTCGGCGAAAAGGTGCAACGGGAGTTCGGCCAGCTTTTTCGGAAAAGACGTAGCAGCGGGGCTAGCGATGGGCAAGACCGTATGAGACCGCGCCGGCGGAAGAGCCGATGTTCACATAGGAGATCAGATGCTCGAGCTCATGATGTCCGGTCTTGTGGAAGAAGTAGCTGACTGCGATTACACCGGCAGTTTCTCCGGCGAAGTTCACCGCAAGCGCGGGTGTGGAGCGGCCGAATACGCGAACGATGGGGTTCAACTCCTGGCCGCCACTCTGAAGATTGGCACGGGTCACGGCGAAATCGGCGGCACTGGATGCGGCCACAGCGGCGAAGAGAATGCTGTTCTTCCGGTCCAAAAATTTGTGGGTTTCGAAGACCGGCTGGGGCATGACGACGGCAGAAACGGAGACGGGTTCAGCGGGAGCCGTGGGGGCGTCCAGAGCTGGCCCTTGCGCCAGCGCGGCGGAGCAGAAAGGAAAGAGAAGGAGTGCAGCAAGTTTCGGCAAAAGATTAGAAAATTTGCTGAGAGTCATAGGTGCCAGCCGTTTCGGCGAGCACCCTGAGAAAGCGCAATCGCAGCACCATGCCCGCGGAATCAATATGGCGCCAAAGTACTCAAAATGGGAAGTTTACAGTTTGGTTCTCATTAAAACGAGAGAGGGGTGTGCATTATTTTGCACGTCTTGCCCACAGATATGCTTCCGCGATATTGAGCCCCATTTTCGTTGTAGGTCCGCAATCGGTGCGAACCTTGAGCGAACCGTTTTCCCCAATCGACCTTTGTGTATAATCCGCCGGTGTAAGACATACCGTGAAACACAATTGCGCTCGGCTCGCAGTTGCTCATCTCGATCTGCTCAAAAGGAGGCCAGCAAGTGCAATCTTCGCAACCTGAAAAGTCGCAGCCGCCTGCCAAAACGGAGCAGCGCGGGCGCATCCTTGGAATCGGCGGCGTCTTCTTCAAATCCGCTAATCGTGATGAGATGCGCGAATGGTATTCGAAGCATCTTGGACTCGCTGACAAAGGCGAAGGCGTGATGCTTCCGTGGCGCGAACACGACGACCCGCAAAAGGAGCACGCTACAGTTTGGAGTCTTTTTCCCGCCTCCACTAAGTATTTCGATCCCAGCCCCGCACCGTTCATGATCAACTACATCGTGGACGACATGGATGCTTTGCTCGACCGCTTAAAACAAGAGGGAGTCAAGGTTGATGACAAACGAATGGATGAATCCTACGGTCGCTTTGCCTGGATCTATGACTCGGATGGAAACAAGATTGAGCTCTGGCAGCCGCTACCCTAAGAGCCACCGTTCATCGGCAGGAGACGCGAATGACCCCTGCCAGAACACTGGGCATCCGCAAAAATCCGTCACCTTTTGTAGACCACTCCACTCTTCATGACGAAACTGACGTTTTCCACCGCGCTGATATCCTGCAATGGGTCGCCGGGGACGGCGATTATGTCAGCAAAATAGTTGGGTTCCAGCGCGCCAATTTGGCCTTCCCATCCGAGCAATTTGGCGCCATTGATGAGGTCAGCCTGCAGCACGGCTTGCGGAGACATGCCGTATTTGACCATAAGAACAAATTCCCTGGCTTGGGTTCCGTGCGGGAAAGGTCCGACATCAGAGCCAACCGCCATGGGAACTCCGGCGGCGACCTGCTTCTTGAATTGCTCAACCTTGAAATCGAGGAACTGATGTTCGCGCGCGCGTTGCTGCGGCGTAGCGGCGTGGTCGGCGAAATATTCAAAGATAGTGAACGTGGGCACGGCAAAGATTTGCTTCTCTTTCATGAGGCGAATGGTTTCGTCGCTCAACTGGTTGGCATGATCGATGGAGGCCACACCCGCTTGCGCGGCATAGAGCGTGCCAGGTTCGCCGGTGGCGTGAACTGCAACATGCTTGCCGACGCGCGCAGCTTCTTTCACTGCGGCTTCCAGTTGCGGCTCGCTGTACTGATACGGAGTGACGAACTTGCCGTCGAGGATGGAGTCGGGTCCTGTTTCATAGATCTTCGTGAAGTCCGCTCCTTCCTTGAATTGCTGGCGCATCACGGCAATTAATTCGTCGGCATTATTGGCGTAGTCGGCGTTGGGCAGAACATGCTGTGCCGGGTTGTATCCGATGGCGTCTTCGTGTCCGCCAAGGATGTTGATCGCATTGCCGCTGATGCGGAGGCGCGGACCAGGAATCTGTCCGTTGTTGATGGCATTGCGAACGGCACTATCGGCGGAGCCCGCGCCTTCCGTGCCCATGTCGCGCTCGGCCGTGAATCCGGCCATCAGGTCTTCGCGCGCAGCCAGCGTAGCTGTGATGGTGCGCTGCGGAACCGATTCCTGCACGGTCTGCAGATCCTCGGCGCCGGGATGCAGGAACAGATGAATGTGGGCATCGACCAGGCCGGGCATCAGTGTGCGATTGCCAAGGTCGAGAATCTCGGCGCCGGTCGGATGCTTCACCGATGGGCCGACTTCAACAATGCGGTCTCCGTCAACGAGCACCTCGCCGGGCTTAACGATCTTGCCGGCGCGGACATCGAGCAGGCGCGCAGCGTGCAGCACGATCGGATGGGGCAGGGCCGCAGGCGATTGGGCCATGGCGCTGCGAAGGAAACCGGCGGAGAAAACCAGCAGCAGAACGAGGTTACGCTTTGCCATATGGTCGGGGATGGTATCACTCGAGTTCCGCAGATTCCAGCGGGACGAAGTGACTCAGTGATCCGAATCACAGGAGGTCGTGGAACAGGTCACACCCACATTTGGGGTCGATCGGAGACACTATATTCGGCGCTTATGAATGACTTTGGGGTTCTGAACAGCCGCAAGCGGGCGGTCATCGCTTTGATCCACTCGTTTGTGTTCCTGGGCGTTGCGTTTCATGGATTTGCTTCGCCGAAGGCAGGGATCCTGCGTGCACCGGGAGCCACGGGCGACTTTGTCCTGATCGGGATTTATGTGGTGGTCGCCTCGATTCTTGCCTGGCTGGTGACGATCTCGCGATGCTTGCGGGAGCGCATCTATTTCGCTCTGTGCACCACCAGCGCTACCTTTGGTCTTCTTCGAACGATCTTTGGCGACAGTGGCCTGCCAGTTGCGCAATATATGCGAGTGATCATGCTGAGTTTCGCAGTGGCTGTGGGATTCCTCATTCTTCGAGCTTTTTCGCGGCCGGTTCCCGCAGAGGTTCTTCCCGAATAATTCCGAAAAAAATAGAAACCGCCCGGGATGATTCCTGGGCGGTCTACAGAGGAGGTTGGGCGAGGCACTATCCGCAACCCCATTCTCTAGGACATGAAGAACTCTTTAGTCAGCGTGGCCCAGTCTTCGTTGGGCAGGTGAGCCGAGAGATCATCGACGGCAACGCCGCCATCCTGCGCCAGAGCGGCAGCCATAGCGATCGGCATTCGCTTGCGGAGACGAAGAGCAGAATCTTCGGTCCACATGCGAGCCAGAGTTCCACCGAGCAGATTGCGAAAGTTGAGCTTGGAGTCGGGCGCCTGTACCGTCACCAGCCAGCCTTCTCCGTAAGGATCTTTGCGGGCCAGTTCCGGATCCTTGGCCACGGCTTCGTTCACGTCACTGATTGTGCCCTCGATGGGCGAAACCATATCCACCGACTTGCCGTCGCGGAAGATCGTCCAAATCTTCTGGCCTTGGCGGACCCAGCGTCCACGCTGCGGTAAAGCGATGCTCTCGATCTTTCCGATGAGTTTGGATGCGAAGTCGTCCATGCCAACGCGAACCAGTTCACTGCTCTCGTTGAGGGCCCAGGTGTGTCCGGCGTGATAGCGGACATTCTCTGGAACCCGGAAACCGGCAACCATGGCCGGGATTGGCCGGGCAGGAACTTCTCGCAGGACGGAACTGACTACAGGCTGCTTCACCAACTGCTTCTGACCGCGAACGTAATCGATTGCTAAGAAGATTGCGAACGTCAGTAATACCATGATGACTGTCATAAACCACCTCGCCCGGAGTGCCTTTTCACTTCCTGGTCACTCACGCTTTTGTATAAGGCAATCGCCCTGCCAACTGAGATTGGTGACAATCGTGAATACTGCGCTGGGTGCGATGTTGTTGAAAGTGCATGGCTTGAGATGAGACCGGTTTCATTCGCATTCACGATCATGGGCTAAGCGCATCAGGCGCGGCGATGAGGAATACAACAACGAAAATTCGGCAATTATTCTTCAATTGCACAGCATGAAGCGTAAGTGAACGCAACCAAAGGGTTTTAGCTCGTCTCAGTCGGATGATGCGATCCGCATCAGCTCCTTGATGTGAAAAGCAACGTAGTTCCAATCAATACGGTTTGCGAGTTGAAAAAACGTGTTGACGGGCGTCACGTGCAAAGGTGACACGCATCACGGCTAAGAAATCGCTCATTGTTGAAAATCTTAGCGTCTGAAGCTGCTGAATTTCGCGACAGCCTCCGATCTGACGAGGTAGGCAGCTTGTGCGCCGCTCGATACGCATCGAGATTACGCAAGTAATCTCGCTACTTCCTCACAGCTCGGGCGTCGGTCGAAAGGATTTTCGGGCGGACCTCTTATAAGGCCGTCCGGAGACATCATTCATGAGCAAAGCACTCTTATATGATTCAACGATCTGTATAGGCTGCAAGCAATGCGAACAGGCTTGCGCAACGCAGAATAATCTAGGCTACGACGATGCGATTGCGGCTGAGGAATACCAATCTGCACATAAGCTGACCTGCATCCTCACCCGAGGCGACAAGTTCATGCGGCGACTGTGCATGAATTGCCAGGAGCCCGCTTGTGCGTCGGTCTGCCCCGTCGGCGCATTGCAAAAGACGGCGCTCGGCCCGGTCACCTACGATCCTTCGAAGTGCATGGGTTGCCGCTATTGCATGGTGGCCTGTCCCTTTAGCGTGCCGAAATATGAGTGGGGAAAGCTGATCCCCAAAGTACAGAAATGCGTGATGTGTCCGGATCGAGTCGCGCAGGGAAAGCAGACTGCGTGCGCCGAGATCTGTCCAACGGGCGCTACGAAATTTGGCGAGCGAGACGAACTGATCGCCGAAGCGCAGAAACGCATCCTCGACAATCCGGACAAGTACGTCAAGCACATCTACGGCCTGGAAGAGGTCGGCGGAACGTCGGTGTTGCTGCTCTCGGCAGTTCCGTTTGAAACTTTCGGATTCCGCACCAACATTCCTAAAGACCCTCTGCCGATGCTCACCTACCGGGTACTGTCGCACATTCCGGATTTTGTTCCCTTAGGAGGCATGTTTCTTGGCGGAGTCTGGTGGATCACCCATCGTCGTGAAGAAGTGGCGTTGGCCGAAGGGCGGCCGGGCTCGAGCGAAAAGAAGAACGGAGGAAAACAGTAATGGCGCGCAACACGATGTTCCGTATTACTTTTTGGAAACTTGTTTTCCTTTTCCTGATGGCCGCTGGCCTGTATGCCACATTCATCCGCTTCACCCAGGGGCTGGGAGCCTCCACTCATTTAAGCGATCAGTTCCCGTGGGGTATCTGGATCAGCTTCGATGTGCTGTGCGGAGTGATGCTTGCCGCCGGCGGCTTCACGCTGACGGCCACAGTGCACATTTTGAATATCAAGCGGATGCACTCGATCATCCGGCCGACCATTCTCACCGCGTTTCTGGGATATGTGCTGGTGTGCATGGCGCTGATGTACGACCTGGGCAAGCCCTACAACATATGGCATCCGCTGATCATGCGGAATCCGCACTCCGTGATGTTCGAAGTGGCCTACTGCGTGATGCTCTACACCACGGTGCTGGCGCTGGAGTTTTCTCCCATCGTGCTGGAGAAATTCAATCTACAGAGGCCACTGAAGATCGTGAAGAAGATTTTGATCCCGCTGGTGATCTGCGGCGTCATTCTTTCGACCCTGCATCAGTCCTCGCTGGGCACGCTGTATCTGATCATGCCCGAAAAGCTGCATCCCTTCTGGTACAGCCCGCTGCTGCCGCTGTTCTTCTTCCTGTCCGCGATTGCAGTAGGCTTGGCAATGACCATCTTCGAGTCATCTCTGAGTTCCAAGCATTTCGGGTTGCAGCTGGAATTGCCGGTGCTTCAGGAACTCGGGCGAGTGCTAGTCGTGGTGCTCGGTGTATACGGCATTCTAAGGCTGGAGGATTTGGCGAATCGGGGCGCGCTCAAGCTGGCATTTCATCCCGGATACGAGACTTATTTGTTCTGGCTCGAAATGATGCTGTCGATCATTCTGCCATTGATCTTGCTGTCGCAACGTAGAGTGCGTTCAAGTCCGCAAGGCCTTTACCTCTCTGCGGTGCTGGTAGTGCTGGGTTTCATCACCAATCGCATGAACGTCAGTATCACGGGCTTTGAAGGATCGACGGGTGTGCATTACTTCCCGAAGTGGAGCGAACTGGCCGTAACCGGAATGATCATCGGGGCCGGCTTTGCTCTATTCGGGATGGCGGTCAAATATCTACCGATCTTCCCGAAAGAAGAATTGGCAACTGAGGCCGCAACTGCGCCGGAAGCGGGAGTTCCGGTGACCTCGGCGGTGCTCGAACATGCGGGAGATTGAACCAAATCGCTTTCGTTGGCCGCGCGTGACGCAAACCCTGAGCGTCAAGCTGAACCTGTTGTTGCTTGGGGCGATGGTGGTGATCTTTGCTCTGCTGGGTTACGTCAATGTTCGTCTGCACCGGCAACATCTGGAGCAGAACACGCTGGCGACTGCAGAGCGCATCAGCGACGTGATTAAGCAGGGGACCACCGACTACATGCTTCGCAATGATCGAGAGGGGCTCTACCGCTCGATCAAGACCATGGCCTCAGAACCTGGCATCGAGAAGATCCGCATCTTCGATCAGCAAGGCCTTATCACCTACACGACCAATGCTGCGGAGCAAAACCACGCAGTCGATAAGACGGCTGAGGCGTGTTATGGATGTCATGCCCAATCTCAGCCACTGGCGCGTCTTAATCGTCCTGACCGGTTCCGCATTTACCGAAACGGCGGCGGGCACCGCGTGTTGGGGATAATCACTCCCATCGAAAACCAGCCGGCGTGCTCGAATGCCGCTTGCCATGCGCATCCGGCAGAGCAGCAGATTCTGGGCGTTCTGGATACCAACTTGTCGCTGGCAAAAGCGGATGTGCAGTTGACGGAGAGCAGCAACCGCATGATCGTGTACACCGCTGCTGCGCTCCTATTGATTGCAGTATTGAGCTGGTTCTTCATCTGGAAGGTGGTTGGCCGGCCAGTCAACGCTTTACGGAGCGGGACTGAGCACCTTTTCGCGGGAGATCTAGGCTATCAAATTGAGGTCGCATCAAGCGATGAAATCGGAGAACTGGCGCGTTCCTTCAATGAAATGAGCAGCCAGTTGAAGAAAGAGCACAACGAAAACGTGGCGTGGACCCAGACCTTGGAAGAGCGTGTGGACCAAAAGACTCGCGAGCTAAAGCGAGCCCACGAGCACGCGCTTCACACGGAAAAGATGGCTTCCATCGGAAAGATGGCCGCCGTTCTCGCGCACGAGATTAACAACCCACTTTCCGGAATCCTGACCTATGCGAAGTTGCTGCGGAAGTGGGTGGATCATGATGACGGGGGCCAGAGCCGAAAGAAGGATATTTGCGATTCGCTGGACCTGATTGCCTCGGAGAGCCGCAGGTGTGGCGATCTGGTGAAGAACCTGCTGACCTTTTCGCGGACGACGCCGATGAATCTGCAACCCACGAATGTGAACCAGATCATCGATCAGTCGCTGCGTTTGATTCAGCATCAAGTCGATCTTGCCGGGATTCAGGTGCAGCCGCGCTTAGATCCCGACCTGCCGCCAGTCCTGTGCGATGGAGCGCAGATCGAACAGGTGTTGCTGGCGCTGATGGTAAATGCCATGGATGCAATGACTCAGGGTGGCAATCTTTGGATCACCAGTCAGGCCGACGATGCGAACAATACGGTACGCGATTATCGTGCGCGATGATGGTTCAGGCATTCCTGCTGATATTCTGCCTCGGCTCTTTGAGCCGTTCCTTACGACGAAGGAGACGGGGCGCGGAGTCGGTCTCGGTCTGGCGATCAGCCGAAGCATTCTGGAACGCCATAGCGGAAGCATCGATGTGCAATCCGAACCCGGGCGCGGCACGACCTTTACCATCACTCTGCCGAGAGACGGAGAGAATGTCAGTCAGCCGAGCAAAGAAATTACCGCTGCTGCCAGCGGGAGGTGATCATTCGTGGAAACCCAAGGGAAATTATTGATTGTGGATGATGAACTGAGCGTCCGCGATTCGTTGGGCAAGTGGTTTCGAGAAGAGGGATACGATATTGGAACCGCCGAGAGCGCCAGCGATGCGCTCACCCGTATGGCCGAAGGCAAATGGGATCTGGCATTGCTCGACATCAAAATGCGCGGGACAGACGGCATCGAATTGCAGCGCAGGCTGCATGAAATGGATCCAGACCTGATCGTCATTATGATGACGGGTTACGCATCGGTGGAGACGGCGGTCACTGCGCTGAAGAATGGTGCCTATGACTATGTCAGCAAGCCGCTGGACCCGGACGAAATCGCGCACCTGGTAAAGAAGGCGCTCGCGCATCGCCGAGCCGAGAAAGAGAATGTACGTCTGAGGGAAACAGTCGCGGAAGCAACCCGTCCCGGCGATATTGTTGGCCAGAGTGGGGCAATGCGAAAAGTCTATGAAGCCATTGAGACGGTCGGGCCGACTGACGCGAATGTGTTAATCACGGGTGAGAGTGGCACCGGCAAGGAACTGGTTGTCAGGGCGATTCATGCTGCCAGTATGCGAAGATTCCATCCCCTGGTGGCCATTCATTGCGGAGCTTTAACCGAGACCCTGCTCGAAAGCGAACTCTTTGGACACGAAAAAGGCGCCTTCACCGGCGCGCAATATCGGAAGAAGGGGAAGTTCGAGATTGCCGAAGGCGGCACGGTGTTCCTGGACGAGATCGGCGATATCAGCCTCAAGACGCAGACTGATCTGCTACGAGTGTTGCAGGAGCGTGAAATTACAAGAGTCGGCGGAAATCAGGTGATCAAGGTCGACTTCCGCTGTGTCGCCGCTACCAACAAGAATCTCGAACAGATGATCGAAGACGGAACTTTCCGCCCCGATCTGTACTACCGGCTGAATGTATTTCATATCGAATTGCCGCCGCTGCGCGAGCGGAAGGAAGATATCGCATCACTGGTCGAGCACTTCGTCCGCAAATTCAGTCTGGCGATGAACAAGCACATGACGCGGGTCTCTCCAGCCGCCATGAGCCAGCTGCAACAGCAGCCCTGGATGGGAAATGTGCGCGAACTGGAAAATGCCGTCGAGCGGGCAATGGTCGTGGCACAAGAACCGGAGTTACGCGAGCAGGATTTCATCTTCAAGCAGCAAATCGCACAGGCGCCCGGGGGAAAGAGCCTGGACGAAGTGGAGCGCGCGCACATCTTGCAGGTTCTGGAGGAGTGCGGTGGGAATCAGAGCCGCGCTGCGGACGTTCTTGATATCGACCGTGTCACTCTTCATCACAAGCTGAAGCGCTACGGCTGGTCGCGCACTGCGGCCGAAAGCCGGAATTAGAATCGACGCAGGCTGGCCTCAATGAACCTAGTTCATTTGCTCCCGGTGGGGACGATTGATGCTTCGCTGCTCGAGGACCTGTGCGCGACCCTCTCTCGGCGCATTCGGGTCGAGTGTCAAATTCATCCCGCGAGACTGGATCCCGCCCCGTCGTACCACGCCGAGCGCCAACAATTTCATTCTTCCGAACTATTGCAACGAATGCAGACACTGATCCGCCCGAATGACTGGCGCCTGCTGGCGATTGCCGACGTAGATCTTTACATTCCAATTCTGAAATATGTGTTCGGCGAAGCACAGATCGGTGGGTCGTGCGCAATCGTATCCACCTATCGGCTGCGTCAGGAATTTTATGGATTGAGCGCTGATGAGGCATTGTTGCGGGAGCGCCTGCTGAAGGAAACCGTGCACGAACTGGGACACACTTTGGAGCTTCGTCATTGTGAGGACTACCGTTGTGCGATGGCGTCGTCGCATGCGGTGGAGTGGATCGACCTGCGTGAGAGTTCGTTGTGCGACGTGTGCCATGCGAAGGTGGAAGCCAAGCTGACACCGCCAGGTACCATGGTCGATCGCCGGTTCTAACCATCAATGTCGCGGCACGTACTGCGGCAATTCGATATCATCTCTGCGCAGTCGCACTATGCAATCCAACATGCGAGGTGAGCATGACCAGCCGTACCGCTCTTGTGACGGGCGCGAGCCGGGGCATTGGGAAAGAAATCGCTCTAGAGCTGGCGCGGAATGGTTACCGCGTCGCCGTCAACTATTACAACGACCCGGCGCCGATGGTGGAAGCCACGATGGCGCAGATTCGCGCCATACAGCCTGACGCTTTCTGCATTCAGGCCGACATTCGGTCCAGTAGGCAGGTGACAGCCATGTTTGAACAGGTGATGCAAGCGTTCGGACGGCTCGACCTGCTCGTCAACAACGCCGGAGTGCAAACCTGGAAACCGCTGCTGGAGGTGACCGAAGAAGAGTGGGATCTGGTCATCGACACTAATCTGAAAGGCTGCTTTCTTTGTACGCAACAAGCCGGCAGGTACATGAAGGATCACGGGGGCGGAGCAATTGTGAATCTTGGCTCCGGATGCAACAAGCTCGCGTTCCCTTCGCTGGTCGCGTATACGGCCAGCAAGGGCGGGATTGAGATGTTCACGAAAGAAGCTGCCGTGGAGTTGGGCCGTTACGGGATTCGGGTGAACTGCATTGCTCCGGGGTCGATCGAGTCGGAGCGTACGCAGCAGGAAGATCCAGATTATGCGGGAACATGGTCGAATCTGACTCCGATGGGACGCGTTGGCACCATGGCGGATATCGCTCCGATCGTCGTCTTCCTCGCCAGCGAAGGCGCGTCGTTCATCAGCGGGCAGACGATCGGGATTGACGGAGCCCTTTTCACGCAAGCGCCGTGGCCCTATAAGAAGTGAGGGCCGGCCGTAGCAAAATCGATTCGGCAGGAACTCGGACGTCATAGTACACTTTTCGCCATGAAGCTACGACATCTCTTCATAGCTACCGCTCTCGTCATCACGATCGGCGGATTACTGGTCGCACAACAGAACAAATCAAAAGCCGGAGTCGAGCAGGAGCGCTTTGGAGTGCGGGACGGGAGGCCCGTTATCTTGTATACCCTCAAAAATTCTCACGGTATGGAAGTGCGCGCGATGAATTATGGAGGAATCCTTCAGGCCATCCGCGTGCCGGACCGCAAGGGCAGCTTCGCCGATATCGTTCTTGGCCACGACACGGCCGACGGATATATGCCCAATCCGCCGTACATCGGAGCGATCGTTGGGCGTTACGCGAACCGCATCGCCAACGGTACCTTCACGCTGGATGGCAAGACCTACAATCTGCCGAAGAACGATGGTCCGAACACATTGCATGGCGGGACGACCCGCACGTTCGACAAGGTCATGTGGGAAAGCCAGCCGCTCAAGGACAAGAATGGCGTGCTGTTCGAGTTCTTGAGCAAAGATGGCGACGACGGCTTCCCAGGCAATTTGAAGATGAAAGTCAGTTATGTTTTAACGGACTCAAATGAACTGGTGATCGACTACGAAGCTACGACTGACAAAGCAACTCCGATCAACGTAAGCCAACACAGCTACTTCAATCTGAAGGGTGAAGGGAATGGCGACATTCTGGATCATGAGGTCATGATCAAAGCCGACCGCTTCACCCCCGTGGACAAGAATCTGATTCCGACGGGAGAGTTGCGGCCTGTAAAAGGGACGCCGCTTGATTTCACGAAACCGACGAGGATTGGAACTCGGATCGACGACAACTACGAGCAACTTGTACTCGCTCACGGTTACGATCACAACTTCGTTATCAACCGTAAGGGCGCGGGGATGATTCTGGCTGCCCGAGTCTATGATCCCAGCACTGGGCGAACGCTTGAGGTTTCTACCACGCAACCGGCGGTGCAGTTCTATACGGGAAACTTTCTTGACGGAACTGTAACTGGCAAAGAAGGTCATGTTTACAAGCGGCGCTTCGGTTTCTGCCTGGAGACGCAGCATTATCCTGATTCGCCGAATCATCCGGATTTTCCGAACACGATTTTGCGACCGGGCGAGACGTTCCATCAGGTGACGGCATTTAAGTTCTCGGCGAAGTAGAAGGATGCTGGCAACAGAGGGAAGCAAAGTGAGGCGGGTGACTCGGAACGGTCACTCGCTTTTTAATTCTTCTAACAGGGCGGCCGCGACCTTCTTCTGATGAGCACCTCCGAGTTTCTTCCCGTCGGAAGTCAGATAGAACGTGTCGATCGCCATTTGCCCCTCGGTATCGATGAGCGCGATTTCGATATTGCATTTCTGTTCGGACAAGCGCGATGCGATGCGGTGCAGCAGGCGCGGACGATCCTGAGCGATCACCTGCACGATCGTCGTTGTCGCAGATGACGCATCGTCGAAGTCGATCTTGGTCTCCACTTTCACCTTCGCAATCGCGCCTTTTTCCGAGCGCTGGCGGCCGCGGAGCATCTTGTCCAGGTCGGCCTCGCCAAGCAGAACGCTGGCTACACTTTTTCTGAAGCGATCCCATTCGGAAAGGTTCAGTTCGAGCGTGCGAAAACGATCCGTGAAATACAGAGTGTCAACCACCGTGCCCGATTGATTGGAAAACGCGTTTGCCTTGACGATGTTCATGCCCCAGGCCGCAAGCGCTCCCGCAAGCTTAGCGAAGAGCGATGGGCGGTCGTTCGTCACCAGCGTCAGTTCATACCAATGGCGTCCACGTTTGAGCTCGACCTGCACCGGATCGGAGCCTAGCTCCTCCGACATTTGCAGGTGGCGCATGACTTCTTCGGCGGTGTGCACCAGCAGATAGCGGCGAGGAAATCCTTCCAGAAATGCTTTGAACTTGCTGCTGGTCACCGGAGCGAGCGACCGAAGGCGGGCCAGCTTCTCGTCGTCCACATCAGCGTGCACGCGCTGGTCGGCGCTGCGATTCAGATAGTTCTCGGCGGCGATATAGAGCTGCCAGACGTTCTCGGCTTTCCACGGCGTGAGCGCTTCGGGGTTGACCGCTTTGATGTCAGCGTAGGTCAACAGGCACAGCATTTTGAGGCGCTCTGGGGTGCCCATTTTTTCTGCAAACGCCGCTACCGTTGCGGGATCGAAAATGTCGCGCCGCAGCGTGGCGGAAAGCTCGAGATGATTCGCGATCAGGAACAGGACATCGGCCCGCTCCTTGGGATCAACATCAAGACGGTCCAGTGCGCGGGTGGCGATCTCAAGACTTGCCTCGACGTGGTTGCCATCTGCAACGCCTTTGCCCGTGTCGTGCAGAAGAAGTGTCAAGTAGAGGACTTCAGGGTCCTCGAGTTCGCCGAGGAGTTCCGCATAGCGCTTGTCCCACTCCGATTGAGACTGCTTCAGACGGTGCAGGGATTCGATGGCGAGGAACGAGTGCTCATCGACGGTGAATCGGTGGTAGAAATCACGAACCACGAGCGAATCAATCAGCTTCAACTCAGGCAAGAGCAGAGTCAGCAGCCGGAGGGAATGCATCGCGCGCAAGGCGTCGGCGGCGTAGGGCTGAAGCAAGGTCTCCTGCAGATACAGCCACAACTCTGCACCGCGGGGCGGAGTCGACGCTAGAGCGGGAAGCGCTTGCTCGATGCGATATTCCGTGGTGGCGCTCAGCTTCAGTCCGTGGTGCGCCATGAAATGGAAAAGCCGCAGCAGGACCTCGGGATCCTGCAGGGCAGACGGCTGCTGCAGAAAAATGAGGCCATCGACGACAGAGAAATCCGGTGTGGTCAGACGCGAGCGCCAACTCTGCACCTGACGATAGAGGGCGGACCAGGCTTCGGGAATCTCTTCCAGAAGCTGCGTGACGGTGCGCTGGACGGAACGGGCATGGCCGAAGTAAATCCGCATCCAGTCGGCGGCCGAGAGTTCTTCGGCGTCCGCAGCGCCGATTTTGCGGGCTGCGGCTGCATCCTGGGCTTCCCAACTGAGCGTGTTGTCGTCGCGTCCGTGGCGGAAGTGCAGGAAGCAGCGCGCCGACATCAGGAAATCGATGGCCGCATCCAGTTGCTTGCGCACGGGCGCACGCAACGAGCTCGATTCAGGCCAGTCGTGAAGCTTGTCCATGGCAGAGATCAGGGCCAGCCAGTTGGCCACGTTGCAGTCGCGCAATCCGCCCGGAGCTTCTTTGAGATTTGGCTCGAGATGATAGAGCGTCATGCCATATTTGGCGTGGCGTTCTCGCGTGACCTCCGCAAGACCCTGCAAGAGAGCTTTGGATTCGCGCATGACCAGCTTGGGAATGACTTTGTCATGCAGTTTTCGGAATAAATCCCGATCGCCGGCAAGATAACGGCAATCGAGAAGAGAGATGGTGAACTCGGTATTGTTGGGATCGTAGCGATCGCATTCGGCCAATGTGCGCGACGCCGGACTCAGCTTCAGACGCAGATCCCACAACTCCTGAGAAAAACGCCGGACGGGATCCCTGAAGGTTTGCTCGGCATCCCGATCTCCGTAAAGAAAAAGCAGATCGATGTCGGAGTATGGGAAGAGCCAACCGCGCCCGAATCCTCCAGTGGCGATGAGAGCAAAATTGGCAGGGCGGGATTCCTCGGCCGAAATGATATCTCGCCACAGGCGCGAGAGAATGTCTTCGACGAGGCGGGTACGCTGAGTGACGCAGGCGCGTCCATCGCCCGTCGCCTCAAACTCCCGCTGGATTCGAGATGATTCGTCGCTCAGAGAGCCCCGTAATTCGCCGATGGAATAAGACGCTGCCATGATGAAAGTGTTTGCCCGCAGCGTCTGCTGCCAGAAGTCCACATCTGTCGCGACTCTTTCAACCGCGTCCCGGCCAAAGTAGCCGTATCAGAAAAACCCCAGTTCTATAAAGCTCCTTCTCCACGTTCTTCGTTGCGGATGCGGATGGCTTCATCGATGCGGGACAGAAAAATCTTGCCGTCGCCGATCTTTCCCGTGCGTGCAGCGCCGAGAATCGCCTGCACCGCCTTATCCACCAACCCGTCGGCCAGCACCAGTTCCAGCTTGGTCTTCGGGATCAAATCCACGCTGTATTCGCGGCCGCGATAGACCTCGGTGTGCCCCTTCTGACGGCCGTGACCGCGGACTTCGATCACAGTCATGCCTTCCACACCGATCTCCTGCAGCGCGGACTTTACCGCTTCCAACTTGGAATTCTGTATGACTGCTTCGATCTTCGTCATGATATTTGCAAGTCCTGTTCTGCGTTGTTCACGCTGCGGTCGTCATCAGCCACAACTTTCACGCCGTTATGCTGACGCCTCCCAATAGTATCCCTCTTCGCCGTGCTGGGAGAGATCCAGGCCCTGCACTTCTTCCTCCTCGGAAACTCGTAAGCCGATGGTGATATCGACCAGCTTCAGAATGATGAGTGTGCCCACGATGGCGAGCACCCAGGCGATCGCGATTCCGACCAGTTGATTGATCAACTGGTGCGTATTTCCTTCCAGCAGCCCTGAAGGTAGCGTATTGCCATGCGCGTCTTTGAAGATGGGATTGACAGCACTCACCGCGAAAATGCCCGTCAGCACTGCCCCCAGCGTGCCGCCGGCGCCATGCACGCCAAATGCGTCGAGCGAGTCGTCGTAGCCAAACTTACTCTTAACAATCGCCACCATCCAATAGCAGAAGACGCCGGCAATCAGGCCGATGAGGAGTGCGGGCATGGGCTTCACGAAGCCGGCAGCCGGCGTGATCGCCACAAGTCCAGCAACTGCGCCGGAGATTGCGCCGAGGACGCTGGGCTTGCCGTTACGGAACCACTCGGCTCCAGCCCATCCCACCGCTGCTGCAGCAGCGCCAAAATGCGTCGCCACGAAAGCACTCGTGGCCAAGCTACCTGCCGCAAGCGCACTGCCAGCATTGAAACCGAACCATCCTACCCACAGCAGGCATGCGCCAATGAAGCTGAGGACGACGCTATGAGGAGGCATCGGCTCCTTCGGATATCCGACGCGCTTGCCCAAATAGAGGGCGCAGACCAGCGCCGAAACTCCCGAAGTCACGTGAACGACGGTACCGCCGGCGAAATCGAGCGTCGGGAATCGGCCGCCGAGTGAGGCATTGAGCAGGCCGCCTTTTCCCCAAACCATGTGCGCCATGGGGTCATAGACGATGATCGACCACATCACGGTGAAGGCCAGCATCGCGCTGAACTTCATGCGCTCGGCGAATGCGCCGGCGATGAGTCCAGGCGTAATGATGGCGAACATGAGTTGGTAGACCATGAAGGTCTGGGCTGGAATCGTCGCAGCGTAATCGATGTCTGGGGCCGCTCCTACTCCATTGAGAAACAGATTCTTGAAGCCGCCGAAGAAACTACTCCCGGGACCAAAAGCAAAGCTGTAACTGAATAGTGCCCAGAGAACGGTAACAACTGCCATGAGTGCGAAACTCTGCATCATCGTGGCCAGCACATTCTTTTTGCGCACCAGGCCGCCATAGAACAGGGCCAGGCCAGGGCCTGTCATCATCAGGACGAGCGCAGAACTCACCAGCATCCATGCGTTGTCGGCGGAACCTTTCGCGTCGGCGACCTGCTGCTCAAGCTTGACAAGGCGTGAATTCGTATCGCTGGGACTCGCTGCCGCTCCGGCGGATTGCGCGCAAAGACCTTGGGTAAAGATCAGACTCAAGACAGCCGTCACCAGCAAGGCGATCAGCCTTTTTCGGGTGGACACTGAAGTATTGTTCTCCTGTCGAGCAGACTCGTATGCGCTGCCTGCTCCAGCGACGCCTCAATGTATCGTCCGCGCCGTCTTGCCGGAAATTGAAACTATTTATCGTTCCTATCAGGTTTTGTTATTGGTTGCGGCGCGGATCACCCGAATGGACGAACATGCTGATGACGAGCACGGGCTCTATCAGGAAATGATCAAAACTCGCGCAGGTCGGTCGTCTACAGGGTTTCTGGTATACCGCGTACAGGAGATATGGGAGAGACTTTTCCCTAGAAGTTTCTTTCCAGTGCGGAACAACATTGAACATGTCGAGCGGAGGGCCCAATCGTGTCGAATGAAGAACAAAAGGCAAGTGCAACGCTTCCAGGGAAAGTCGAAAGAGTGATTAAACCTCATCCGCAGAGTGGCGAACCGGAGAAAGCGCAAATCGCTGTCGAGGGAGCGGACCACCTTTATCGAGAGATTCGTGTGCCCAACAAGTTGGTAGACAGCGAAGGCAACAAAGTAAAGCTGAAGCCTGGCGCGGAGGTCGAGGTAACGATCGAAGCGGATCCAGGCAGCACGACGGAACCCGTCACTAAAGGCGCGGTTTAGCCGTTTTCCTGCTCACGTTTTCTTTTGTAGTTCCCAACTACTTGGCAGTGCCTTTGGGCTGCTCCGGAGGTGCCTCAGGCTTAACGAACTTCGCATCGTCCACGGGAACATTCTGCTGCATTTCGCTGACTTGAATGGTGAACCTGCCGCTCGGTCGGGCTAGAGTCCAGCGATAAGGGACTTTGACCCCGTTCGTCTCACGGTAGTCTGCATAATCGATTTGCGTGGGGAGCCATCCCAAGGCAGTGTCGCCGTATCGAACCAGCCTGACCAGCAGCCCCGATTGTTCGTCAAAGTAAAGGCGGATCGGAGTCTTGCCTGCGCGCTGTCCCTCGACTACGCGTGTGTCATGGTCGCCGATCTTCTCTCGTCCCTGCACTTGGAGTTGAGTGAACATATGCTTCAGATCTGTGGCGAGATGAAGATCGGCGTCGATCGCGGCTCCATCCAGATCGCTGCCATGCATCTCCCGCACAGGATGTCCGGTCATTCCCAGCCATCCTTCATGACCGTTAAATGCGGTGATGTTTTCTCCATCGGGCATGTGCGTCACGGAAATCCGCTTCTCTGGATCTTTGGCGTAGATGTCGATGGGAAGAGACCTGCCACCGAAGTCAATGGTGCCTTTCATGACGCGGCTGGTGATTTTGTCGACAGCTGTGGCTCCGCCGAGTGCCTGCACGTATTCATCAAAAAGTTGATCGGCAGTCGGAGCGGCATTCTCTTTCGCCGGTTCTGCTGATTTCTTGTCGGCGTCGGGACGGTGCGGCGCGCCCATCGGTTCCTTTGATTCCTCGGCCATCACCGCGGGAATTGCAACCGGATGCATGCTGCCGCGATGGCACGAATTGCAGGTAACTTGCCGATGTCCATCGAAATTGTCCGCGTTGATGGCGAACATCATCTCCATCATTTTGCGAGCGGTCTGCTTGGGCTTTTAGTCATCCTTTTCGAAGGCGTCATGAACATGGCAAAATTCGCACTCCACCCCTAACGAGGCGCTGATGAACTGCATCGTCGGGAATAACTGATCGGCTGGAATGCCTTTCAGCACCTGAATGTTCTTGAAGACTTCTTCAGCCTTCTTGGGTGCGGGAGCGGTCTGCGAAGTTCCGGACTGCGCCTTCAGACGTACTGCCAAAAATCCGCATGTTGCAATCAGCATGACGCCAGACACAGCCGTGAACCGTTTTCTGTTCATCATTCCTCGGTTTCTGTTCCTTAGCACCGTTCGTTGAAAGATTCAGAGTTTATCAGAAGCCAGCCTCAAGGCCGGTTGCTGTAAACGTACTTGCCGGAGACTTCGGCGACGACAAAGCGTTTGGGCAGAAGAGCATCCACTTTCGCCTTCAGATGCGGAGGAACAAACAAGAACACCCGGCCGGTCCCGCTCCAATCGATTTGGAGATCAGCATCCGTAAGGTAAATCTTGGGAGCATCCGGAAAGGTCGATCCAAACCACATCGAAGTCGTGCGGCCATCGACCAATTCAATCGGACGGCGCAGGTAAAACAGCAGAGACGAGCCGAAAGCCTGATCGCCATAGATCATGACGCGGTCTCCCGGGCGGGATCGCTCGGCGATTTGCTGGGCCAATGCCTTCGAGGAAAGATACGGTCCAAATCTTCCGAGAGCGATATGCGCGGCAATCAGAAAGACGGCCATCCCCAAGGCCATTGCCCAGGTCGCAGCATAATGACGCCGCCGAAGCCGCAACAGAAACGACACAGACGGAGCGAGCAGAAGAACAATGGCCGCAATGATTGCCGGCAGCCGCAAAGCCGCGAACGATTCATAGCTGAGGTCGAGCATGTGCGAGGTCGAGAGCGTGTCTGTCGCCATATTGTGTTTGGCGAGCACATTCCCGATGTCGGGTTCGAAAGGCAAAAAGCGAGACTTCCACAGAAGAGCGAACAGCGTAACGCTAGCCGCGATCCCGATCACCGCGATCACTCCTGCCGAGATTCTCAGCCATCCTTTGCGCACGTCTTGATCACAATCGGCGCTCTCACATCGAGCGATTCCCTCCGCCAGTAGCATCAAGAGTGGAAGGTAAGCGGGGAATGTGTAGTACTCCTGGTTGGTGGAAATGGCAAAAAAGACCAGAATCAAGCCTGCCAGGATCCAGCAGAGAAGGCGCGTACGGGCGGTGAAGCCAGTGCTGGTCTTTTCCTTGCGAACATCGATGATGGTGCGAACGGCAGACGGGAGATACAGGCTCCAGGGAAACAACCAGACCAGGTGCAGCGACCAGTAGAGCGCCCAGGGCAGTTTGCTGTAGTCGCGGGGATAACGCTTTCCCAGGAACCGCAGAAAGTGTTCGTTGACAAAATAGAACCAGAAAAATCCGTGGTCGTTCTGGCCACCCGTGTTACGAATTCCTGCGAGGATGTGCCAAGGAGCGGCAATCAACAGGAAAAGCGCCAGACCGGAAACGAGCCGGAACTCGCGCCAGTGGCGCCATTCGCCGGTCACAATCAAATAGACGAAAGCTGCCCCCCCGGGAAATGCGAGCGCGATCAATCCCTTGGTTAACACGCCCAACGCCATGCAGGCGTAGCCCGCATACCAGCGCCAAACTTCATGGAACTCCAGCGCCGTCAAGAAGTAATAGAGGGACGCAGCAATGAGCAGGCTGAGCAGCACGTCAGGAATCAGAATCCGCGTGAACAAGAAAACACCGGCAGCCGTGTAGATGAAAGCTGCTGCATAAATTCCGGCCCGCTCTCCAAAGGCTTGGCGTCCCCAAACCAATGCCAGGACACCGAGCAAAAGCACAGATACGGCCATGGGAAGGCGGCTGGCGAATTCATTCACGCCAAAGATGCGATAACTGAACGCGACCAGCCAATACGGCAGCGGCGCCTTCTCGAGGTAGCGCACGCCATTGATGTGGAGGGTGACGTAGTCGCCGCTGACCAGCATTTCGCGCGCGGCCTCCGCGTGGGTGCTATCGGCATCGTCAAGCACAGGCGGCGAAAACAACGAACCGAGATACACTGCGGCGAATACAACAGCCAGCGCCCAGTAGGACGCAGTCCGCCACCGGCGGGGCACGCGATCTCTTTCTTCAGAAATGGTTTCCGTGGAGGTGGCGCTCAATGGGCCTGAACCTGTATAAGCGTACCGGGGATGGCGACCGGTCGCAAGCGGTGGATTGCGGTAAGTCTATTTTGATGGAACGACGGATGGCCCGCGTTCAAAAAACTTCCATTTGTCCATTCCGGCGGGAATGGCGACGTCGAAGAACCCGACCATCATCTCGTCGGAAGTCTGGTCTCCCCAAGTTACCGTTTTTGTCGGATCGGGATTATGCGGATTCTTGGTCGAATTGTCATACCAGGCAATCGCGCGAAGTTTCGTTCCCGCCTTGAGCAAGCGCGAGATGGCCAGCTTGTAACTCAACTGCCAGTGAAAGTGATAGTTCACGCGCAACAGCACTTCGACACTGCCGTCGTCATGCACGATGTCGTACTCAAACCGCTTTCCCCGAAGATGCATGTGTGGGAAAAAGCTCAATAAGACCGCATCATTCGGGAGCGTGCCCTGCACTTCAACGCGGAAATCGTCGGCTCCGGGCGGGATGATGAGCGCGTGATTATTCAGTTGCAACGTGATGACGCGCTGTTTCGGCGGCGCTTTCGCAAATACCATGCCGATGCGGGTTTGATCTTCCGCAGGCGTCCCGTTGGTTGTGTAATGCATCTGGAAGACGAGATCGGACCCCGCAGGAACGAACTTTGCCATTCCATCCTGCCACTGGTCGGGCGAACTGCCCGGCGCATAGACAAGCAGTAGGTCGCTGGTGGTCTCGTGTGCCTGGCGCCGCTCTACCGGATCACTGAGCGTCGAGGCTGTAAAGGGTTCTCCGACCGGAGCGTGCCGCAGCCATTGCGAGTCTGGCGGCCGGATGTAGACCACGGCGTGATGCACATGCGCCGCGCTTCCGGGACGAAACTCCGACATTTGTACCCAGCGATCTTCGGCAAAGTGTGTGGGCACGATTTCGTAGGTGTACTCGACCTCGCCTCCCGCCGGAATCGCAACCGGCTTCGGCATCTTCACCACAAGGTCAGGCTGTGGAATGTTCCATCCATCTGCCCATTTGCGAGGAGGCAGTGCGTCTCGCGTATTCCCCGCAGGCGCGCCAGCAGAGACCCATGCCAGAATTGTCGCGATCTGTTGCTCTGTCAGAGATGAATCGTTCGCAAAATGGCCATACCGCGGATCGGCAAACCAGGGCGGCATCATCTTCATTTCAACTGCGCGGGCAATGGCTGACGACCAAGGTTTCGTTTGCTCGTATGTGACCAGCGGAAACGGTGCAACCTCTCCGGGACGATGGCACGCCTGACAGTGGTCCTGCAGGATCGGCAGCAGATCTTTGTAGAACGTTGGCGATCCGGATGCCCCTGGCCTCTGCCAAGCCACGCCGCAAAAACAGAGCACCAAGACGACCAGCGCTCCGCATACGAGGGCTTTGCATCCCATGTCCCAATTCTACAAGCCCAAGTTTTCTGCGCGTCCTCGGCATACTCTGGGGCGAGGCTGGAAGTACGGCTCACAGCATCTTTCGGCCAAAAATGCTACATTCAACAATTCATGTCTGCCCCTCATTCGAACTTCGTCCGCGCCTGCAAGTCTCAACCGGTCGACCGTACGCCAGTCTGGTTTATGCGGCAGGCTGGACGTTACATGGCCGAATATCGCGCCGTTCGGAAGCAGCATTCACTGCTGGAAATTTGCAAGAAACCGGCGCTCGCCGCCGAAGTAACGATCACCGCGGCTGAGATCCTCGGTGTCGATGCGGCCATCATCTTTGCCGATTTGCTGCTGCCGCTCGAAATTATGGGCCTGCCGTTTCATTTTTCCGCGGGCGAAGGCCCGGTCATCGAGAAACCGGTTCGCAGCAAAGAAGATATTGCGAATCTGCGAATCGACCGGTGGTCTGACTTGGGATATGTTTCCGAAGCTGTTGCGCTGGTGGCAAAGCATTTCGCCGAGCGTCTTCCGGTGATTGGATTCTGTGGCGCGCCCTTTACTCTAGCGAGTTACATGATCGAAGGCGGAGGCTCGCGCAACTACGTTCATGCCAAAAAGATGATGTACAACAGTCCCGCCGACTGGGACGCTTTGATGGGCAAGCTTGTTGCCGTGACCTCCGCGTACTCCGCCGAGCAAGTACGTGCGGGGGCTGACGCCATTCAGATTTTCGATAGTTGGGTCGGATGTCTCAGCGTGCAAGACTACCGCCATTACGTTCTTCCGCACGTGACTGGCATGGTGAAGCAGTTGCAAAATACGGGCGTGCCTATCATCTATTTCGGTACGGACAGCTCGACCCTGCTGCCGGCCATGAAAGAGACTGGCGCGGATGTCATTGGACTTGACTGGAGAATTCCACTGGATGAGGGCTGGCAGCGCGTGGAGTATAAGACCGCCATACAGGGGAATCTTGATCCCGTGCTGCTGTTTGCCGACTGGAAGGAATTGAAGTCCCGCGCGGCAGACATACTGCAAAGCGCGGAAGGACGGCCTGGGCACATCTTCAATCTGGGCCACGGCATCCTGCCTGAAACGCCTGTCGACAACGTAAAGAATCTGGCAAATTTTGTGCGAGAGTATTCCGCCCAAAGTTCCAGCGCCCGAAAACCGGAGAGCGGAAACCGTCGTCGATGAAGCGCATCGCCATTATCGGCGGAGGAATTTCCGGATTGTCCGCCGCATTTGAATTGGAACAGCAGCGCAAGTCCGGCGCCGAACTCGAATACGTTTTGTACGAATCCTCTTCGCGCCTTGGAGGTGTACTTCGCACGGAAAGAATCGACGGATGCCTGGTCGAGGCCGGACCGGATTCCTTCATCACGGAAAAGCCCTGGGCCTCCGATCTATGCCGCAGCCTCGGGCTTGGCGATCAACTCATCGGATCGAACGATGCCGACCGCAAAACGTACATATTGACCCGCGGCCGTCTGGTCGAGATGCCCGATGGACTGATGTTCATGGTCCCAACCAAGATCCTGCCCACCGGACTCTCTCCTCTTTTTTCCTGGAAAACCAAACTCAGGATGTCGCAGGAGCTGTTTCATCCTCCGCGCGCGGTGGACCATGACGAATCGGTCGCAGATTTCATCGAACGGCATTACGGACGTGAGATGGTTGACCGCCTGGCAGATCCGTTGCTGTCTGGTGTGTACGGCGGGGAATCGGCAAACCTCAGCGTGCGTGCGGTGCTTCCGCGATTCGCCGAAATGGAGAAAACGCACGGCAGCCTGGGACGCGCCATGCTCGCCGCGCGAAAGATAATGCGACAGGGACCGCGCAAGCCAGCGCCTCCACTGTTTACGTCGCTCAAGAACGGCATGCAGCATTTGGCTGAGGAGGTTACAGCGCGGCTCACGCAAGATTCACTGCTGACGAATGCACGAGTACAGGCCATGCAGCCGGAAGGTAGCGGCTGGGTCGTCTCGGCCGGCATGCAATCCGACCAGTTCGATGCCGTCGTTTTGGCGTTGCCAGGTCTTGCGGCTGCGGATGTGGTTCGGCTTGCCAGTGCGGAACTTGCATCCGAGCTGGCGGCAGTGCAATACAGTTCGTCGATTACCGTCGGACTCGGCTATGACCGCGAGGTCCGAAAGTCACTTCCTGCGGGCTTTGGCTTTCTGGTCCCGCGCAGCGAAGGCAAGCGGCTGCTGGCTGCGACGTTTGTGCACAACAAGTTTCCCCATCGTGCTCCTGAGGACCGCGCTTTACTGCGTTGTTTCTTTGCGGGATCGAATGCTGAGAACGTGTGGCCGCTTTCTGACGATCAGATCGTGGGCATTGTACGCAACGAACTGCAGCAGATCATCGGGCTGCGAGCAGAGCCGTTGTTCGCGCGGGTTTATAAGTGGAAGTCCGCGATGGCCCAATACAGCGTGGGGCATCTTGACCGCCTCGAGCGCATCGAGAGGTCGCGCCGGCAACTGCCCGGCCTCGCGCTGGCGGGGAATGCATATCGCGGAATCGGCGTTCCCGACTGCGTGCGATCAGGACGTGAAGCAGCTAAGATGGCCTTACAGCGTTGACCTGATGCGGCATCTTTTACGCTGCAGCTTGCGGCGTTCCTTCTTCAGTTTTGGCTTCCGCAATTTCCAGGGTATCTCCGACCGGCAGGCGAGCAATCACAACCGTACCGTCGTCGCCGGAACGTATTTCCAGCGTGCCTCCAAGCTGACGAATCCGTTCCTGCATACCTCTCATACCCACGCCCGGAGTGCCTGCCGCAGCCATTTCTTTCAGTTTTCTCGGAGGAATGCCCTTGCCTTTATCTTCGACTTCGACCAACGCTTCCCGCTCACGATGCCGGACACGAATCCTCGCTACCGGACTGCCAGAGTGGCGATGGATATTGGTCAGGCACTCCTGAACCACACGGAAAATTGCGGTTTCCATTTCAGCGGGAAGACGTCCAAAATCCTCAGACATATCCAGATCGACTTTGATGTTGCTGCGCTGCGAGAAGCCGCCCACATACCAGCGCAGTGCCGATGCCAAACCCAACTCATCCAGTAGTGGAGGGTGGAGCAGATGGGAAATCGTCCGTACTTCGGTGACCATGGTGCGAACCAAGCTCTCGCTATCGGTCAGCGCAACGGCGGTCCGGGCAAGGCGTTCCACATCCGCGCGAACCGTCGACAAATTCATGCTAAGGGCCGCCAGCGTCTGCCCGACGCTGTCGTGCAGTTCGCGAGCGATGCGCCGTCGCTCGTCATCCTGCAACTGCATCAGCCGGGCCGAGAGTTCCCGCAGGCTATGGTTTACGCTGTCGAGGTCGGCGGTCCGCTCTTGCACTTTGAGTTCAAGCTCATCCTGCGCCTTCCACAGCGCAACGTTTTCCCGTCGGCGTGCCGCTCCCATCAGAATGACAAGAGCGGAAGCCAAAACGAAAACCAACATCCCAAACCAGTCCACGGCGGAGGGGATGTGAAATGGATGCACATCCGGATGGAATCCATAGAGGGCAGCCACCGACGCCAGAATGATCGTCAGAATCGCCGGTACTGTACCGCAATACCAGGCCGCGAAAGCAACTGCCGGAACCAGCAATACATAAGCGAAGCGATCGCCGACAAGAAGGCTTGTTCCACTGCAAATTGCAACGGCTGCCAGCAGCAGGGCAATCGCGAGAATGTAGCGCAAGGGATTATTTCTTGCAATTCGTGCAGAAAGCGAAGTGCCGCTTCCCATGGTCCCCACCCTCCAGATTCGCAAACAGATCGACGTGGCGGAGAAGACGCTCCCACAAACGACGTCAGGCTAATAGGTGCCAGCCAGTATTGCTACCAATCATAACAGGAGGGAAAAGGTCTTGACGGATGAGAAGGGCTCTTGCTCGATGAATATCAAAGGTTGGGGGCTAGGCCGAAATCTCTTTCTTGTCTTGATCCTGCACTTTGCGGGCGCGCAAATGAGCCACCACTAACCGGATCTCGTCATATGTGATTTCCGGCGGCAAGACATCTTTCAGGGGCCTAAGCTCTTTAAGTTTTTCCAGCCCGGTGCGATGACAAGTTGCTTCAATCACCGCTTGCTTGTTTCGGTCGATCCAGTCAGGGTTGAATTTAACCGAACCGCTCTCCACAAGCGTAGCGACAGCATTGACGATGGTTCCGAGTTGTCGGCCGCGCATCTCGGCGATCTGTTCGAGGGTCTTACCTTGCGAGATCAGATCCAAGGTCTCGATTGCCGACGCTATTTTCTTCTGAGGCAGAGCGGAAGCACGTGCGCCCCCGCGATATCGCTCAAGAGCCGCCAGGATGCTCTGGCCGAACATCTCGGCTTTGCGCTCCCCAATACCACTAATGGCTCGCAACTGCTGAATCGAAGCAGGCAGCACCCGGCAGATTTCTTCGAGAGTCGTGTCGTGCAGAACAACAAATGCAGGGACGCCTTGTTCCGCTGCGGTCCGACGTCGCCACTCGCGCAAATACTCGCGAACCTCTGAATCTGGTTCTGCTATGCGAGAAACGGCCACGGCGGGACGACCGGTAACGGGCGGGCGGACCGCTGCCTGGCTCGCCACAAGCGCCAACCATTGGGGCATACTGCCGCAAACGTCGCAGGCTTGGCAAGAATTCCATTTCGGAGTTTCGCCAAAGTGAGTGCAGATTTGCCGGTGCCGGCACTGCCTGGACTCTGCGAACTCCCGGATCTTGTAGTAGCGCTGCCAGGCCCGGTCGCGTTCAGCACCATCCAAAATCTGATTGGCAAAGAAGCCCAGCAGCCCGGCATCCTGCTTCTGCCACAGCAAAAGACAATCCGCAGGATTCCCGTCGCGTCCGGCGCGTCCGGCCTCCTGATAGAACTGTTCGACCGATTTTGGCAGCGCCAAGTGGATAACGGCACGCACAGTCGCCTTGTTGATTCCCAGGCCGAAGGCGATAGTGCCTACGAGCACGCGGACTTCGTCCGACATCCAGCGTTCCTGGTTGCGGCGGCGGTCGTCGGTTTGCATCTTGGCGTGATACGGGACGGCTGAGATTCCATGGTCCTCAAGAAAATCCACGGTCTCTTCGACCTTGCTGATGGTTGGCGAGTAGACGATGACACTACCCTCAACATAAGTCTGCAGTGCAGCAATCAGGAGCGCCGAATGTTCCCTGGAGTCGCACTCACGAACCAGGTAGCGAAGATTCGGACGATGGAAGCTGGCAATGTATTTGTCGGGATTGCGCAGGGCCAGCTGCGTCAAAATGTCGTGCCTTACGTGGCGGGTGGCGCTGGCGGTAAAGGCAGCAATCGGATAATCGGGAAAACTGCTCCGCAAACGGCTTAATTGACGGTATTCTGGCCGGAATTCGTGTCCCCACTCAGAGATACAATGCGCTTCGTCGATTGCGAAGAACGAGATGGGAACCTGCTTCAGCCAGGCTGCCGTGTCGGCACGATGAAGGCGTTCGGGCGACAGGTAGAGCAGGCGGTACGCTCCCTCGCGCGCCTTGTTCCTCACCACGGTTTGTTCTTCATTGCTCAGCGAACTGTTGAGAACGGCGGAGGGAATTCCCATCTGGGTGAGTTGCGCTACTTGATCCTGCATCAGCGCAATCAGGGGAGAAATCACCACAGCGGTTTTCTCCGACATCACGGCGGGAAGCTGGTAGCAGAGAGATTTGCCGCCGCCGGTCGGCATAACGACACACGTGTCATGCCCCGCGAGCAGACTGCGGACGATGCGCTCCTGTAGAGGCCTGAACATGCTGTATCCCCAGTAGTGGCGTAGGGATGTCAGGAGATCCGCTTCCGTAGCCATGGGTTCAGTATAGGGCTGCGCCCGATTGTGCACGGGAGAAGAGAATTTGGAGTAAAAACTGCACTCCCAAATAGGAACTCATGAGTCGCTCCGTGGCTGCGGTGCGGGACTCTCTTGCCGCCCGGGATGCCTTTTCACGTTGTCCCTCTCAAACAAAACCCAGGTCAGCGCGATTACCAGGAAGCAGAAAACGCTTCCCTCCGGGCCCACGGACCCACCGCTCAGCCAATTGGGACCGCGCACCGACGAACTCAGCAGGTGGCCGGGAGAGATCATTCCACTATCCGGCACCGAATACAGAAAGGTTTCGCCCCAATCCCATGCGGCATGGAAACCCACCGCGAACCATAAATTGCCGGTTCGCCGCAGAGTCAAGCAGAAGAATAGTCCAATGAACGCCGCAGCCAGCAGTCCGGGCCACTGCTCACCTCCATTTCTGAGGTGGCTCAGTCCGAACGCGCAGGAAAGCGCGATGGCCGCGGGCCAGAATCCTAAGCCGCGAGCCAGGGTGAACTGCGAATAGCCGCGCAGCAGAAATTCCTCGAACAACCCGACCACGACAAACATCGCTGCCCAGTAGGCGGCAAATCTCGCCATGCGTGCTCCGTGCAGCACGAGATGTCCGAAGGCAAAACAATGCGCACCGTAAAGGACAAATATCAGCAGGCTGATGGCAGAAATTCCCCAGACCGCCCCGATCCAGAATCTTCGGCCGAAGGCTCCTTTCGCGGGAAGCCCGTACGCTCGCCAGGCACGACCCTCGATTCTTGCGAGCACCAAGGCGGGGATGACGGCGGCGAGCAAGCTCCCGAATTCTTCCAGCAGGCCAGACCACAATCCGCTCGCACCTAGATCTCGTATCCACGCTAATTCGACGGCGAGCCTCTGCGCGGCGTAAAACATTACTACGTAGAACGCGAATCCCCAGCCGGGACGAAGCCCGTCCGGACCAAGAAACAAGGTTCGGGCGTAGGAGGGTTGGTTCGCGACTGCAAATTCCGGAGCCTGCGGGGCAGGAGGCACGGTCGATGTCGAATTACTCTCGGATCCAGTTTCGAGATTGCTCATTGCGGAATGTTCCAGCGGCTGCCTCCGCCATGTTAAAACACTCGGCCCAACTCTATGCCTCGATTCTTGACGCGCGAGCGGTTCGGACGCCCACAACTGTTGGCTGCACTGCTGCTCCTTGCTTTTCTCGCTCAAGCCTGCTGGCTGGTGCACGCCGAACTGGGCTTGGTACAGGGTCTCGACAGCAATGAAGCTCTGCGCATCGGTGAAGGATGGAAACAGTGGCATGGCCGCGGCATAGCGGCTTCGCCCATCACCGAACCTCCAGGAACTTCGATCGTCGATCCATTCTTCAACGATCAGAGTGGATTCGATACCGAGCACGCTCCCCTCTTGTATCTCGCGACGGCTGCGCCCTTACTCGCCTGGCCGCACGATCTCGATGCCGAGACGTCCCCCTACTGGAGATGGCTCCCCAAGCTTCCATTCCTGGCGTGCGGACTCTTCCTGGGCGCCTCGCTTTGGTATGTCGCCCGTCGGCTGTGCGGAAATCTGGGCGGACTGGTTGCGTTAACCCTGTACTGTTTTTCGCCCTCGCTCATTCAGGCCAGCGCCGTGTGGCATACCGACCCCGAGATTTTGGCCGCATGGGGCGCATTTGGAACCATCTTCACCGCGATCGCCGTCGCCCATACCCTTTATGCGCCCCGTGAAGTTGTGCTTTGGAATTGGCGCAGGATCCTTCTGTTGGGGATCTCAATGGCCATTGCTGTCGGAAGCCAATTTTCCCTGATCGTGGTCGTGCCGCTGGCGCTTGCGTTCTTGCTCTATGTCGCCCCGGTTCGGCGGGTCGCGGGCTTTGTCATTTGGATTGCGGCGTGCGCGATTGGCGTCGTTCTTCTGTTCGCGATGTACTTCTTTCATCCGCATGCTTTCGTGGACAGCATGCGCCATGCGAGCTTCTGGGGAGCAACCTGGCGAGGCTTCGTTGTCGCCGGCGTATACAAACAAGTCGGAGTTCAGATCAGTCGAGCGTGCCCCGCGCTGGTTCTGGTGCTTCCCGTGTGTCTTATGACTTACCTGGTGTGGCCACGGGCCAGGTACTTCGGCAACACCGCCCCGCTTCTGGTGGCTGTGCTCTTCCTTGCGCTGGGCATGGCGCATCCAGACCTGGCCGCCGCCGGATTTCTTCTGGCGTCCGTGCCGTTCATCTTTATCTTCGTTTCCGGAGTGCTCGCTGATTTGATGGAGACCAGCTACCGCCCGCTTATTTTGGCCTGCGTGCTTGCCCTGCTGATCACCTACGTAGCCCGGACTTTGATGGCGCTGTCGCAGGTTGGGCGAGGGTAAGGACGAGGCGCCCCGTTATGTATGCACCACTGTTCGATGTTCTGACAGCCGCTGCGAAAGAAAATCGTGGAAATCCTGCATCCCTTCGCCCGTTTTAGCTGAAACCCGAAAGATCTGCATTCCCGGACGTACAGACTCGATGCTCTTGCGCGCCGTCTCCCAATCGAATTCTACGGCTTCGGCTAACTCGTTCTTCGTGACGACTGCGACATCCGAGCTATTGAAAATCGTGGGATACTTCAGCGGCTTGTCTTCCCCTTCCGTGACCGACATCAAGACGAGTCGCAGATTTTCGCCCAAATCATACGAGGACGGACACACCAGGTTTCCGACATTCTCGATGAAAAGAAAATCCAGCTGGCGCAGATCCCAATCCTGAAGCGCATTTTGGACCATCGCCGCTTCCAGATGGCACAGTGTGCCCGTGGTGATCTGCTTGACCGGAGCCTTGCTGCGCGCCAGCCGCACGGCGTCATTCTCTGTGGCAAGATCGCCGACCAATGCCGCGACGCGGTATTGCGGCTGCAGTTGCGTCAACGTCTTTTCCAGAAAAGTTGTCTTCCCCGAGCCCGGACTCGAAACCAGGCTCACGACGAAAACTCCGGCATCGCGGAATTGCTCGCGCAGCGCACGCGCGAGCACATCGTTCTGCTTTAAGACATTTCGCCGCACTTCGACCAATCGAGGCTCGGTCATTTGCGTACCTCCTCTTCTTCGTCTTCTTCGACTTCCAGCGCAAACACTTCCAATTCTTTGCCGCGGATGATGTTCATCGTTGGCGTTCCACACTCCGGGCAGGTAAACGACTGAAGCGAAGTGAGCGTTCTCTCACCATTGCATTGTCCACAGAAGATCACGATTGGAACGTCTTCAACGATTAACTTGGATCCGGCAAGCGGTGTGTCCTGGCAGGCGACCTCATAGCAGAACAACAGCGCGTCTTTTACTACTCCGGAGAGTGCGCCCAGCCTGAGGTGGACCGCACTGACCTGAACGCCACGGCGCTGCGCTTCCTCCGTAGCGGCTTCCACGATCCCCATCGCAATCGAAAGTTCGTGCATGTTTCGCCGCTGCTCGAACTGGCCATTCAGAGAGCTTTGTCAGTCTCAGGACGGGCGTGTTCCTCACGGAGATCCAGTTCCCTCTTGAAGTGTAGCGCGTTCGTGGGTGTCGAATCAGTGGCCGAAATGAATTTCAACTTTTTGAGGAACATACGAGTCGCCCGCGCCTTCGGGCATCTGAATCTGCAGCCTCCCACTCCTGGTAAGAACGCCTCCCTCTACAGAGGAGACTTGAGCCGGGTTCCAGACTGCCATCTCGTAATGGGCTCCAGACCGTCCGGAAAGATCTAAGGTCAATTGCGTCCTGGCGGCATTCCAGGATTCGCTGATCACCCGTAGCCCGCGGCTGGCGCTTCCAAGGGGTGGCAAGTCGCTTTCCAAAGAAAGTCCAAAGTCATTCTTCACATGAATGACAAGGTTGTTCGGCCCGCCGTACAAGCGGAATCTCACCACGAGATGCTGATCGTTCGAGTTGGGCTGCATCTTAAAAGCCAGGGGGCGGCCATTCATTTCGGCGCCGACGATTTGAGTTCGAAGGCCGAACGCGGGAGAAAATTCGATCCAGCAATCGCCCGTACCGATACGCTTTGCCTCAAGCACAATACTGTCGGCGGTCTTGCGATATCGAATGTCAACGGCTGCGCCGGCAACCCGTACATCGTGTATCGCAAACGAGGTCCAGTCCGCCGGAACATGCGGAGAAAGCGTGATCTCGTGTTTGGCAGCATTGATTTGCATACCGAGCATTCCGCGTAGGATAGGAGTGATCACCATCGCCGCAGACCAGATCTGATGCGGAGAACTCGTCGCGAATGACTGGTTATAGTCCCCCGACAAGACTTCCGTGAAATGTCCGAGCGCGCCGTCAACTCCCAGTAGAGCGTTCGAGCGCAGGTTTAGATACGCTGGAAATTCGCGGTGATACCGGTACTCAGCCACAGAGGCCCATCCCGTGAACAATGGCCAGACCGATCCATAGTGATATCCAGAGCCGTCGTAGACGTTCGATCGATCGGAAATGATCCGCATGCCCCAATCCGTTTGGTGCTCTTCGGCTGCAAGTTTCGTAATTGTCTGATCCGCGCGACTAGCGTCTGCCAGACCGAACCACATGGGAACGGTCGCCAGCACGCTCAACTCGTCATTGCGCTGGTTGTCTGGCTTCAACGCGAAAGCGTATTGCTGTTTTTCCGGTGACCAGAAAGCCTGATCTAATGCCGCTTCGCTTTTCTGGAAGTCCGATGCGAGTTGCTTTCTGACATCTTCTTTGCCTAGCAACCCGGCTAGATTCGAGAGCGCATCGAGCGCTTCGACTCCAAGCCCTGCCTGGTAATACTCGTTCTTGACCGGAAGCAGTGGGCCGCCCTCGACCCACCCGTGTCCCACACCTGCATTCTGCGCCAAACCGTTCGAGTCATAGGTGGAACGAAGAAACTGATAGGCGCGCCAAAGGTTGTCCCACTTGTCGCGCGCAAAGGACAGATCGCCGCTCTGCACGACGTAATCATTCATCGCGATAATGAACAGCGGGGTCGCATCGGCCGAAACATATGGATACGGATAATCCTTGAACCAGGGAACCAGGCTCGCACTCTGGGAAATTTCGTGCGGAACTTTCCCGTCCTCGCGCTGATATTTGCTGATGAAATCGATGGCGGTGCGGGCCGTAGGATAATCTCCGTCGGCATTCAGAGCGAACGAGGTCCAGAATGAATCTCGTCCAAAGAACCACGCGAAACCGGGCCGCTGACTTGTACCTGAAATTCGATATCCCGCCACAAGACCCCTACCTAGATAGGGGTTATCGACTAACCCTTGAATGGTGCTGATTCGCGCCCAATCGTAGGCTTGCTGCAGCGCGGCATCTGGCATTTCGAGGCTGACAGTCTTGGCCAGATAACCCCGATAGTACTCGGCGGACTGGCGGATCGCGTCAGGATAGGTAGCCAGCAAGCGGTGATATGTTTTGGCCGCGTCGGCCATGCCGTTGACCGATGCAGCGATCACCAACGCTTTCGTCCCTTTTCCTTTTTGAGTCACTCCAAGCCGGAATGAGTTTTCACCACTCGCGGAGTAATTCGTTTCGTATGAGAGATGAGAATCGCCGCCCGTGGGCGAGCCTACGAAGGCGCCGAATTTGTGCGCCTCTTCTTCCGTACCAAACACAAACGCATGATCTTTGACGTCCCAATCTACGTACGTGCCTCCGAGAGCGGCGGGCCATTCGAGTTGAAAGTCGCCAGTGAAGCCTGCCTCAATTTCTAGCGGCTCTTCCGTTTCAACCTCAAGCAGAATGATGGCACCAGGCTCGTCCACGGGAACACACAGAGTCTCACGGACGCGAAATGAATCGCCCGCATACAGAATCGAAGCTGACTCTGGCCGCACAGTGAGCGTGCGCACCAGGCTTTCCGCGGGAAGGGCCCGGTCGCCGACATGAAACGTCAGATGAAAGTCGCGAAAGATTTTCAGCGGATAGACCCAGGCCTCAAAGCGTCCTGTCTCGTTGCCGAAAAGTCCTGCACGGGTGCCGACTACGGGCAAAAATTCCCAGCTGCGGATGGTGCGTGTCAGCTCAAGTGTCTGTTGTGTTTGTTGAGCCTTCACGCCAGCGGGGGAAAGGACTAATGAGAGTAGGAACAATGCGAGCGAGATGAGCGATACAGTAGTGCAGCGCAGTATACGAATCAGACAGGATTTCATGATTTTCTTCTTCCGGATCAGGAATTTGTTCCGGTGGAAGCTTGCAAAGTCCCGGTTCCCTTGCATATAAGAGGGAAGCCGCGAATTTTAGCACGAGCCGGGCGGACCAGGTAGCGACCTCTTGTTTCCTTCACGCCGCAGTTTTCTCAAATCACTCAGCCGGGCCGCGCTGGTCCTGTCGTTCGAACACGTACTTGCTTTGGCATGGCCGAGGCGGGCGCGAGCGTCATCAGCTTTTCAGCAGAAACATAGAAGCGAAGCAGAACCTGATCTTGGGATCAGCTTTATCAATGTCGCACGCGAATCTGGACTGAACGCGAAGACGATTTTTGGCGGCGAGCACAAAAACAAATATCTGCTCGAGACCACCGGCTGTGGCGTCGCATTCTACGACTACGACAACGATGGATGGCTCGACATCTTTCTGGTGAACGGAACTCGCCTGGAAGGCTTTCCCGCTGGCAGCGAACCTACCTCACATCTCTTCAAGAACAATCGCGACGGAACCTTCACCGATGTAACTTTGAAGGCCGGCGTGGCGCATTCGGGCTGGGGACAAGCTTGCTGCGTGGGTGATTATGACAACGATGGCTGGGAAGATCTGTTCGTCACCTATTTTGGCAAGAATGTTTTGTATCACAACAATGGCGATGGAACTTTTACGGACGTGAGCCAGAAGGCTGGCGTGGCAGGCAATGGCAAGCGCTGGAATACTGGCTGTGCATTCGTCGATTACGACCGTGACGGCCATCTCGATTTGTTTGTCGCGAACTACATCGCAATGGATCTCGCGACTGCTCCTGTGCCTGAATCCGGCCCGTGCCTCTATAAGAGCGTGATGGTGGCATGTGGTCCCCCGGGACTTGAGGGTGGCAAGAACATCCTTTATCACAACAATGGCGATGGAACCTTCAGCGATGTTTCCGAAGCATCGGGCATCTTGAGCGCAAATGGGACCTACGGCCTAGGCGTGCTCACCGCTGACTTCGACAACGATGGCTGGCCTGACATTTATGTCGCTGACGATTCCACGGCCAGCGCGCTCTACCACAACAAGAAAAACGGCAAGTTCGAAGACATTGCCATCGAGGCAGGGTGCGCTCTGAGTCCTGATGGAAAGCCGCAAGCTGGCATGGGCGTCTCGGCTGCAGACTACGACATGGATGGCAATCTCGACATCGTAAAGACGAATTTTGCGGGCGATACGCCATCGCTCTACCACAACCAGGGTGGTGGGAATTTCGAAGACGCAACATTCACGGCTGGTCTGGGCGCGCATACGCAGTTCCTCGGCTGGGGGGTTGGTTTCTTCGATATGGATAACGATGGCTGGCCCGACATTTTGATTTGCAATGGCCATGTTTACCCAGAGGTCGAACAACTCAAAACGGAAGCGGGCTATGCGCAACGCAAATTGCTCTATCAGAATCTGCGGAATGGCCACTTCAACGACATCTCATTCCAAGCCGGTCCGGGGATCTCTGATCCGAGTCCGTCGCGTGGCGCAGCGTTCGGTGACTTCGATAACGATGGCGACATCGATGTCGTGGTGAATACGGTCAACGATTACCCGCAACTCATGCGCTGCGACTCAAAGCTCGCCAACAACTGGATCAAAGTTCGAACGATCGGAACGAAATCAAACCGCAGCGGCATCGGCGCGCGGCTGACGTGCGTCACGCAGGTACCAGGGGAATCGAAGCCGCATCGTCAGATCGATGAAGTGCGCAGCGGTGGCGGCTACTTCTCGCAAAGCGATCTGCGCGTTCATTTCGGACTGGGGAAGTCGGAGAAGGTGGATTCCCTTGAGATACGCTGGCCGAGCGGGCAGGTGGATACTTTGAAAGATGTAAAGGCAAACCAGGTGATCTACGTAAAGGAAGGCGAGGGAATCGCCCGTACGATGCAGTTCGATAAGAGTCCAAAAAGTGCCAAGCGATCGTCTTAGCTTGCCGCACGGCTGAAATAATCCCAAAATCTTGCATCTTACTCAAATTCAGCGGGGCTTCTTGGGATCTGGCTCGGCAGCGGCTCCCGTACCTTCCTTCAACGTGTCGATCTGATCGACAGGCGGACTCGCGAAGTGTTCGGTTAAGCCGCTCGGCCAGCGAATCTCGACCCATTCAACCTTGTCTGACTTAGCCAACCCGAAGTGCACCCGCATATCGTTGTTCGAAATGTAACTTGAGCCACTGCGAACCTCATCCACCAGAATGCGGGTTGCTGTTTTCACACGAATTCGAGCACCGATCCCATCGCGGTTCGATTTCGTTCCGACTGCATGAATCGCAATCCAGTGATTCGAATTTCGAACTTGATTCACGAGCAGACTGGGCGCGGCGTTCATGTTGTTGATCACGGCCGACATTCGACCGTCGTTCCATAGATCTCCGACAGCGAGCCCGCGGGAAGAAGCAACGGCGGTAATACCTGGACCTGCGGAAGCGGAAATATCGCTGAATGTCCCATCACCATTGTTATGGAAGAGGATGCGAGGTTCTTTGTAGCTGCTGCCGAGGTGCTGGCTATCGACTTCCGGATAGACATGCCCGTTAACCAGTAGCAGATCGGGCCGCCCGTCGTTGTCGATATCCAGAAACATCGTGCCCCATCCCAGATATTGCGTGTAGAGGCCCAGACCCGCGGAGGTGGTCGCATCGTTGAAGGTGCCGTCGCCGTTGTTCTTGTAGAGCGTGGAGGTGTCGTCTGAGAAATTCGTCTTGAAGATGTCGAGGTGGCCGTCGCCGTTATAGTCGCCGATGGTGGATCCCATGCCGGCCTGTTCGCGTCCATCTTCGTTGAAGGCCACGCCGGCGGTGACGGCAATATCGGTGAAGGTTCCGTCATGATTATTGCGGTAGAGAATCGCCGGAGTACTGTCGCAGGCGATGAAAATGTCGGGCCAGCCATCTTCGTCGAAATCGAGGGTCGAAACGCTGAAGGCGTAATGCCCATCGGTGCGGTCAATGTGCGCCTTGGTAGTGGCGTCTTCGAACGTGCCGTCGCCACGATTGTGATAGAGAATGTTTTTCGCTCCGGCCAGGCCGCGCGGGCCGCACATCACGGGCACACCTTTCCAGATGCAGGTAGGACGATCGCCCGGCGCAGGCGCAGTCGACAGATCGAAGTCCACATAGTTGGCGACAATCAGGTCAAGACGGCCATCGCGATCGTAGTCGACAAAGGCGCAACCCGTGCCCCATGCCTTGCCGGAGCCGGCCACGCCCGACTTTTCTGCGACTTCGGTGAAAACGCCGTGATTGTTGTGGTAGAGCTTGTTCTTGCCGTAGTAGGTGATGAACAGGTCCTCCCACCCGTCATTATCGTAGTCGCCAACGCAAACGCCTTGTCCCCAACCGGTAGCGGTAAGGCCGGCCTTGGCCGTCACGTCGGTAAAAGTTCCGTCGTGGTTATTGCGATAGAGACGGTTGGTCGGTCCCTTCCCTGCGGGAAGGCCTTCGAGCCTGGTTCCATTGACCAGAAAAATGTCAGGCCAGCCGTCGTTGTCGTAATCGAAAATGGCGACGCCATTCCCTGTGGTCTCGATGATGTATTTCTTGGTATCGATTCCTCCGAAGACGTTCTGCGCCGTGAGCCCGGCTTTTTCTGCGACGTCGGTAAAGTTCGCGATGGGAACAGCTTTATCCGGAACTGTTTTTGTCTGCTGCCCCAAGAACGTGGAATTGCAATAGAGCAAACATCCGCAGGCAAGAACGCGGAGGAGAAAAAAAGTGCTGCGAATCCGCAAATTGTAGGCTGGCATGCGCGTTGAGTTGATGTTAGGGATGCGTCCGAAAAGGGTCAAGCGCAGGCCCGAGGAACTATTTCCGACTCGAAGGTCGATTTGTAAAATCAATGTTACAGACGCTGGAATTCGGTACAATCGGGCCGAAATCGGTTACTCTTTCCGCTTATGAGTTCTGTGCAAACGCCAGTAGCTTCAGTCTCTAACTCTGCGGCGCGCTTAATCGGAAACGACACCGTTCATCTGGAAAGCGTTCGTAAGTGCTACGACGAGTTTGTCGCGGTCGACGATCTGTCGCTCAGTGTCCGTGCGGGTGGAATCTACGGCCTGCTCGGTCCGAATGGGGCCGGTAAGACCAGCACGATCCGCATGATCATGGGCATCACTGTGCCCGACGCGGGGCAGATCACGGTTTTTTGCGAGCCGCTGGCGCGCGCGCACATGGACCAATTCGGATATCTTCCCGAGGAACGCGGCCTCTACAAGAAGATGAAGGTGCTCGAGCACCTTGTGTTTCTCGGTCAATTGAAGGGACTCAGCAGCGCCGAGGCCACCAAGCGCGCCACTCACTGGTGCGAGCGCTTTGAGTTTACAGCCTGGACTGGGAAGAAGGTCGAGGAACTGTCGAAGGGGATGCAGCAGAAGGTGCAGTTCATCGGCGCGGTGCTGCACGATCCGCGGCTGATCATCATGGACGAACCGTTCACGGGTCTCGATCCGGCGAATGCAGTCGTCCTGAAAGATGTCTTGCTGGAGATGGCCAAGAGCGGCAAGACCATTCTGCTTTCGACTCACCGCATGGATCAAGTCGAACGGTTGTGCCAATCGATCTGCCTGATCAATCACGGGCGGGCAGTGCTCGAGGGCGATCTGAATCAGATCAAGGCGGGATACGGACGGCACAATGTCCAAATTAAGTACGATGGCGACGCCAGATTCCTGCAAGAGAAGCGGCTGGTGGAATCGTTCAATGATTACGGCAACTACGTCGAGATACATTTGGCGCCGGGGGCCGATCCGCAGGAACTTTTGCATCTCGCTTCGGCCAATGCGCGGCTGGACAAGTTCGAACTGATGGAGCCGTCGCTGGAAGAAATCTTCATTGATGTCGTGGGTAAGTCCAATGCGTAATAACTCTTATGCGTAATACATGGATCATCCTGAAACGCGAATATCTGGAGCGGGTGCGAACCCGCACCTTTCTCGTGCTGACGCTGCTGGCGCCGGCGATCATGACGGCGCTGATGATCTTGCCGGCCAAGCTCGCAACGATGGGAGACAAGCCGCAGCACTTTGTGATCGTCGCATCGACGCAGCATTTTGGAGGGATGGTCCGGCAGCAGCTTCTGTCGGAGCCAATGGTCAGCGAAGAAGCGGAAGGCGAGAGCAGCGAGGGATCGCGAAAACCGGAGGATCAGTACGTCATCGACGTGGATACAAATTCCACGGAGGCCGAACGAGCGAGTTTGCGGGACAAGGTCAGCACACGCGACATCGACGGATTCCTTTGGCTGACGGACGACGCCATCGCCGCGCATAAAGTGGATTGGGACACGCGCGAAATGGCAGGGTCCCGAGAGAAATCGTGGATCGGAGATGCGGTGAACCGCATTGTTCAGCAGCAGGAGATTGCGAAAGCAGGTCTGACCAGCGCTCAGTCGCAGGAGCTACTCACCCCAGTCAAGGTGGAATCCGTCCGGATCGAGCGCGGGCGCGAGGCCAAAGGCAGCGGAAACGGGCGATTCCTTGAGATCGTGGTGATGGTCATGCTGATCTACGTGGCGGTGCTGCTTTATGGGATTTCGGTGATGCGTTCAGTGTTGGAAGAAAAGACGTCGCGCATCATCGAAGTGTTGCTGTCGTCCGCGAGCTCGACGGAACTGATGACCGGCAAATTGCTTGGCGTAGGACTCGTAGGATTGACCCAGATCGTGGTCTGGACGGTGATGGCGGGCGTGATCGCGTTGCCGTCGCTGGCGGCACAGCCGAATTTCAGCGAACTGCAGATTTCGCCGCTGGTGATGATCTCTTTCGTTCTCTACTTCCTGTTTGGATACTTGCTTTACAGCACGATGTACGCCACCATCGGCGCCATTACCACGACCGAGCAGGAGGGTCAGCAACTGCAATTTCTGATCGTGATGCCACTGGTTCTGTCGGTGTTCATGCTGGCGCCGGTTCTCCGAACGCCCGACTCTGCAGTGGTGGTGTGGCTATCTATGGTGCCATTTTTCGCTCCGATTGTGATGTACGCGAGAATTGTGGTGCAAACACCACCGATCTGGCAGATCGCGCTGTCGCTGCTCTTGATGGTGGCGACAATTGCGGGCCTGGTGGTTCTGTGCGCACGAATCTACCGCATCGGCGTGCTGATCTATGGAAAGCGTCCCACACTGCCTGAAATCATGAAGTGGCTGAGGTATGCGAACGCTTAGCGGATTTCCGGTGAGGCCTGGGATTCAGCGACTCCAACGTACTTGTCAGCGCCCCCATAGTAGAGAAGGTAATGGGCTCCGCGCCGCACCATGCCTTCGACGAAGACAACGTTTGGCACCTGACCGATCTTCTCCCAGTCTTTCTCGGGAGCGAAGATGGGTTCATTGGTACGCCAGAGCAGCTTTCGCGGATCTTTGAGATCGAATACCGCGATGCCCGCACGGTAGACGAGGTTGTCGTCCGCGCCGTTGTAAATCAGAACGATTCCGGAGGAGGTAACCAGCGGCGACGGACCGGGCTCGGCGACCCGAGAATCAAAGTGTCCAGGACGCACCGGCAACACGGGCGTCTGAGTTTCTTCGGTCCAATGCAACAAATCTTTGGATGAGGCTAGCCCGGCCTGATCTTTTCCATCAGCGCTAGTGCCGAGAAAATACATCCAGTATTTCGCGTTGATTTTTTCGGGGACGATCGCGCCGGACTTGGTCCACTTTACATTCCAGTTGCCTTTGTTCGCAGGAATGATGACGCCTTTTTTATTCCAGTGAATGAGATCGTTCGATGTGGCGAGGCAGAGCTGCGCGTCCTTCTTGTTGTAGCCGGTGTAAGTGAGATAGTAGATGCCGCTGAATTGAACCAGGCGGGGATCTTCGACGCCTCCATCTTTCTCGTAAGGCTCGGAAGGGCTGAGCACAGGCCGGTCATGGCGCTGAAAGTGTATGCCATCGTCGCTCTCGGCGTATCCAAGACGCGAGGTGCCAGCCTGGTCTTGCGCGCGGTAGAGCATGACGATCTTGTTCCCGCGTAAGACCACCGCGGGATTGAAGGTCCCCGCGGCTTCCCAGCCGTTCCCGCGCGGCGCGATGATGGGAGCATCGGAGAGCCGTCGCATGTCCGCGAATGGAGTGAGGGGACCTGCCTGAGCAGACAACGCTGCGAGCAAGAGAAGATTCGCCCAGATCTGTTTTGTGCTTTGGGTAGGAAGGCGCATGGCGCGGCTCCACGGACTTGCTGGCAAAGAAAAACGGCAGGGCCGACCCCCTGCCGTTTCCGTATTGCTTTGGATTCCTTACTTTTTGTTTACAGCCTTCTTGAGTTCGGCGCCAGGGGTAAACTTCGCTACTTTGCGGGCGGCGATTTTAATCGTAGCGCCAGTTTGCGGATTGCGGCCATTCCGAGCCTTCCGCTGTGATACAGAGAACGTGCCGAAGCCAATCAACGCCACGCGGTCTCCCTTACGGAGAGCACCGGTAATGCTGTCGACAGCGGTATCAATGGCGGTCGTGGCTTGCGCTTTGCTGATCTCACAAGCGCCTGCGATCTTGTCCACCAGATCGGCCTTATTCATAGTTTCTCCTCGCAGGTCTCTTTCGTTCCCAGCCGGTTACCGGGACGAAAACTGGTTAGGGCTGAGTTGGGAAACCTGATCGCTGGTATTTTGCTCTCTCTGCGGGGAATGTCAACTGTGAAAATCCGTGATGGAAGCCTGTTTTGCACCTCTGGGCCCTGAATTAGGGCTGTGGGAGCGGTATTGCGAGGTTTTCCTAAGGCCTCCACAGAAGGCGCGCGTCCTTCACAGGATGTACACAGCCCGCGAGCCGTTCCGGCTTGCGCGAAACCGGAGTTTCGGTGCAAAGTCGAAACAGCATGCTTTGCAAGAAGGAAGTCCCCAGGTGATCAAGGCTCCCGCGGAGATTTGTCCGCTTTGTGAAGGTACCGGCTGGAAGACAGTGAGCGCCGGACGCAGCACCAACGACCGGCGCGTGACGCGGTGCGACTGCCAATTGCGGGCGCGGGCGCACTCATTGCTCGCGGCAGCCCGCATCCCGAAGCGATATGAGCACTGTGAGTTGCCAAACTTCGATACAGACTTTCCAGGTGCGCATGCTTCTCTGGCTGAGGCGCACTTTCTGGCCAGTAATTTCGCGAAGAAATGCGACCCGCGCGGCGACAAGGGTCTGTTGATCATTGGCAAGATCGGAACTGGAAAGACACACCTGGCGGTGGGGATTATCAAAGAACTGATCCTGAACCGGGGGATCTCGTGCCTGTTTTATGACTATCGCGAGCTGCTGAAAGAGATCCAGAATTCCTACAATTCGACGGTTCAGACGACCGAGCTGGATGTTCTATGGCCGGTGTTTGAGAGTGATGTTCTGGTGCTCGACGAACTTGGGGCGGTGAAGCCGACGGAATGGGTCTGGGACACAGTAAGCCTGATTCTCAACACGCGCTATAACGACAACCGTACGACCATTATCACGACCAATTTTGATGACCAGCCGGCGGCGGCCGTTTCCGGCTCGCTGTCCCCTGCGCGGGCCGCGTCGCGCGGAGAGACGCTGGGCGATCGCATTGGGGAACGGATGCGCTCACGCCTGCACGAAATGTGCCGCATCATCACTCTCGACGGCACGGACTTTCGGCAGAAGTTCAGGAGTGCGAACTTCCGCTGATCCATCGCGCGAGGTCTCCGCCGGTTCTTTGAAATCCACTAAAATCAGTTTGTGCTGACCGAGCGCGCCGAATTCGCGCCTGAACGGGATGCCGAACTCTTCTCGGCGGTGCCTGCAGCGCCAGCCGTCTTCCTATTACGCGGCGAAGATGCGCAGGCAGATCCGTATGTCAGCAAGACCGCGAATCTCCGGCGGCGGCTGCAACGACTGCTCGGCCCAATTGAGGAGCGAACCAAGAAGCTCAATCTGCGGGATCGCGTTCGATTCATTGAGTACTCAGCGACGGGGTCCGACTTCGAATCCGGCTTCCTGCTGTACCGCGTGTTGCGAGAGACTTTTCCCAAGACGTATCAGAATCGCCTACGTTTTCGCTTCGCCCCACTGGTCAAGTTTCATATGGAAAACGAGTACCCGCGAGCCTCAATCACGACGCGGCTCGGAAAACTGAACGGACGGAATCTTTATTACGGCCCATTCCTGTCGCGCGTCGCGGCTGAGAAGTTCATGAATGACTCTCTGGATTACTTCAAGATGCGGCGTTGCGTCGACGAACTGCATCCTGATCCCAAGTTTCCGGGATGCATTTACTCCGAGATGAAGATGTGCCTGGCACCTTGCTTCAAAGGCTGCACAGACGAGGAATATGCGGTCGAAGTAAAGCGGGTGCAGAACTATTTCGATAGTGGCGGCGACTCACTTCTTCGCGAGCTTAGCGAGCAGCGGGAGGTGGCCTCGGCGAATCTGGCGTTCGAAGAGGCCGCCGGCATTCATGCCCGTGTCGAGAAGTTGAAACCGGTTCTGGGCGGATTGCCAGAAATCGTACATCGGCTGGATCGATTGTCGGCCCTGATGATTCAGCGGAGCCAAATCGAAGGCTGCGTAGCATTCTTTCGCATCGATGCAGGACGGATCGCCGGACCTTGCACGTTTCCCATCCAAGCGTCGGAACACGAAAAATCGCAATCCATGGAAGCCCGTGTTGAAGAGGCGCTTCAAAGGGTGCCAGCCACGGCGGCGAAGTCTGCCCTGGAAACGATGGAGCATGTAGCTCTGCTCAAACGCTGGTATTACCGCGGGAGCCGCATGGGCGAAATCTTCTTTGCTAACGACCGGGACGAGTTGCCCATGCGTCGCGTGGTGCGTGGAATTTCCCGCGTGTTTCGTGGCGAGAAGCCCGACGTCGAGAACCTTCCGCCAGTAAATCCTTCGAGTTAGTTCTTCGCCCGACTGAGAGACGCTCCAGCGCTTGCCAAGAGAGCTTCGTGCTCTTTCCCCTGATTGCGATTACAATTTCCCCGGCAACCGGCCAGCGAGAACGTCACCTGCCATCTGAAAATCCGATTTCCGTCGCCGTAGTTGGAGTGGGTGTTTTTGGACGCAATCACGCCCGCGTTTACAAAGAACTCGAACAACAGGGAGAGCCAATTCGACTGCTGGGTGTGGTAGACCCCGACGTGAACCGCGCCGACGCGGTGGCCCGGGAGTTTGGCTGCAAAGCTTTCGGCTCGGTGCTGCAAATGCTGACGACGCACAGCGAGTTGCAGGCCGCGTCAGTGGCGGCGCCGACCGTGCACCATCTGTCTGTGGCGCGCGAATTGATGAATGCCGGCGTGGATGTGCTGATCGAAAAGCCCTTGGCAGCGTCGCTCGCCGAGGCGGACGAGCTCGTGGCGCTGGCGGCTGCGCATAAAATAATCGGACAGGTTGGACATCTCGAGCGCTTCAATCCGGCGGTGCGCGCGACAATGCCGATCCTGACCCAGCCGATGTTCTTCGAAGTGCACCGCCTGAGTGTTTTCACGCCGCGATCGCTGGATGTGGATGTGGTGCTGGATCTGATGATCCACGATCTGGATATTGTGCTGGCATTCGCCAAATCGCCGGTTAAGGAAGTGCGTGCGGTGGGACTGCCGATTCTCTCCGGCAAAGTAGACATCGCCAATGTGCGCCTGGAGTTTGAGTCGGGATGCATCGCGAATTTCACCGCGAGCCGCGTTTCCACCGAGCGCGTGCGCAAGCTGCGCTTCTTTCAGCCGCGGCAGTACGTTTCTCTTGATTACAGCCGTCAGGAGGTTCTGGTGTTCGCCGTCGGAGCCGACAGTGACTCGGGATCACCTTCCGCGAATCCGCAGATTGGGGTGACCAAGCCTCCCGTGGCTTCAGAGGAGCCACTGCATGCCGAGTTAAAATCTTTTCTTCAGGCGGTACGCCAGCGCTCCGCTCCAGTGGTTTCGCTCGAGGATGGAAGGCGGGCTTTGGATTTGGCGCTGGAAATTCTCGAAACCATCCGCGAGCACGGGAAAAAGGTCAACCTAGCCAGCCTGTCCCGCGTTCAGGCATAAAAACATCGGCACAGATCAGCTCGGAGTACGGCGGATCGATAGATATCCTTACTGATTGTTCGCGCTTTGATCCAGACTCTCTGTCCTGAAAATCCGTATCTCCAAGCTCCTCATTTACATATGTTTACACACCAAACCCGGGGCGCAATTCTGGGCAGCGGAATCCATCTAAAGATGCGAGAATAGAAGTAACTTGGGTGTTCAGCGTCGCGCGCATTGCAGTACTCAACGAGAGCCGGATGCAACGCCGCGAGTGTATGAAGTGTCTAACGACAGGCGGACACAGAGGCGTTTAGCAAAAACCAGCGCATGCCGATCACGCAAATTCCATTTCAGGATCCGATAGCCCCGCCTGAAAAGCCCCAGCCAGAACAACTAGGGCTGTACGACACCGAGAACTGGGAGACGGCATACCGCGAGTTGGATGCGCGGGTGCCCCATCTGCTGATCCAGTTGCAGGATGATCTGGCGCGCTCGCGCAAGCGGGAGGCGATCTGGATCTCAATCATCTTCCACTTGCTGCTTGTGATCGCTGTCTGGAACTTCAAGTTCATCGAGAAATTCATTCCATTCCACACTGCAGTGGTGGTGCCGGTGAACGCAAACAAAGACAACACGACATTCCTGGCGTTGCCGCCCGATTTGCAGAAGGTGCCTCACAGGCCGAACACGAATGTCTCGTCCGATAAAGATCGAATCGCGACCTCAAGGCATCCGGAATTGGATCCGAAGGAACTGCGAAAAATACTGGCGACGCCGCCTCCCGGCGCGCCGGGGCCGAGCGGGCCACGGACGGCGCAGCCCCCAGCGCCGGCGCCCAGTGGCCAGAGTCAGGCTCCACAGGGTGGGCAACAGATGCAGCGCCCGCAGATTGACAGCAATCAGACAGCGCAGTTGCAGTTGCCGAAACAGAACAGCAATCCCTTCAACAAGTATGCAGAGGGCATGAGCGCCGGATCGGCGATACAGCAGGCAGCGCAGGCGGCAGCGGCACGGCGGGCTGGCGGTGGTGGCGGCCAAGAGGGTGACTTCGGGTTAGGGACTGGAGCGCACGGCCGTCAACTGGGCGCGCTCGACATTTTGAGCGACACCCAGGGGGTGGATTTTGGGCCGTACCTGCAACGTATTGTGCAGGATGTGCGAGAGAACTGGTATCACCTGATCCCGGAGTCGGCGGAGATGAAGAAGGGCAAGCTGGCCATCGAATTCGCCATCACGAAGGATGGTCATGTGGCGGATATGCGGCTCGTCGCTTCTTCTGGTGATGTGGCGCTCGATCGTCCGGCATGGGGCAGTATTACGGAATCGAATCCATTTCCTCCGCTGCCGAATGAGTTCACGGGACCATATCTCGCGTTACGCTTTCGGTTCTATTACAACCCGGACAAAGCCGACCTGCAGTAGGCGCGCGCCGAATCTTCTTCTTCCTTTTATTAATCAAAGTGATGAGCTGATTCTGTCAGCTTGAGGGAAGGGGGTTACCTTGCACAAGATGCCTGTGCTTTTCGTCGGCCACGGATCGCCGATGAACGCGATTGAGCACAATGCATTTACCGAGTCGCTGAGCGCATTGAGCGCACGACTGCCGCGTCCAAAGGCGGTATGCGTTGTGTCGGCACATTGGGTCACGGACGGCGCGCATGTGATGGCCTCCGAATACCCGCGCACGATTCATGATTTCTACGGATTTCCCAAGCCACTCTATGAAGTGGAGTACCCTGCGCCCGGCGCACCGGACGAGGCTGCAAAGATCGCGAGCGATCCTGAGATTCTTCCCGACGAGAATTGGGGATTAGATCACGGATCGTGGAGTGTGCTGCGGCACATGTATCCGAAGGCCGACGTGCCGGCATTTCAGTTGAGTCTTGATGCTCGCCGCGGGTTCAAAGAGCACCTGGAACTCGGGAAGGAGATTCAGTCGTTACGTGAGCGTGGAGTGCTGATCCTGGGCAGCGGGAATATCGTGCATAATCTCGGGCGAATGGACTGGGATCATCCGCAGGGTGCGTACGACTGGGCGGTAGAATTCGATGCAAAGGTCAAAGCCGCTGTGGATGCGCATGACGCGATTGCGCTGGCAGAGCCGCAGAAATGGGGAGAGTCTCTTCTTTCGACCGCGCACCCGACGGTTGAGCATTATCTACCGCTTCTCTATTGCATGGGGAGCACGGACGAAAAGGATGCGGTGTCGTATCCGTATGAAGGGTTCGATTTCGGCAGCATCTCGATGCGAGCAGTATTGTTCGGCTGCCCCGCAAAGAAGTAGGCTGCCACCCTTCCGGCAGCCAGCGTATACCTGCTACATTTTGAACCTGTGCTTCCTGCGGAAGAATACGCTCAGCGGCGAAGTGTTCGCGAATCGCGCGTGGCTCAGTTGGAAAAGATTCACATCCGGCTCGGGAACACGCGGCTTCTTCTGGCCCTTTCTGTCATCGTCCTGGCCTGGGCTTCCTTTCGCACACATTTTCTTTCTGCGTGGTGGATTGCGATGCCAATCGCAGCATTTGCCGGCATTGCGTTCTGGCACTCGCGCGTTCTGAGGTCGCGCGAGCTGGCACAACGAGCCGTTGCGTTCTACAAACAAGGACTAGCCCGCATCGAGGACCGCTGGGCCGGCAGCGGAGAAGCCGGCGAACGGTTTGCCGACCCCCATCATGTGTACTCCGCCGATCTCGACCTTTTCGGGGATGCGAGTCTCTTTCAACTTCTGTCGGCGGCCAGAACGCGCATTGGCGAAGAGACGCTTGCAGGATGGTTGCTGGCGCCAGCAAAGCTCGCTGAGATCCGCGAGCGCCACGCAGCAATTGCTGAACTGCGGAGCGAACTCGATCTGCGGGAAAATCTGGCGGTGCTCGGGGAAGACGCGAGAGTGGGAGTGCATCCTGCGGAGCTGGTGAGTTGGGCTGAGTCGCCAAACCAGATGAAATGGCCATGGATGATCTGGCTCGCGCCAGTGCTGGCCGCGCTGGCGGTCGGCTCTGTCATTGTGTGGGTCGCGTGGAATGTCATTTCCCCGCTGGTAATTGTGGTCGCGGTGGAAGCTTTCTTCACGTATCGGCTGCGGGGACCGATTGAAGCGACCGTACACGGAACCGAGAAAGCTTTTCACGACCTCGACCTTTTATCGGAAGTGTTGGCGACGGTGGAGGCGCATGCGTTTCGCGGAGCGCAATTGCAGGAGCTACAGCGCGAGCTGCAGTCCAACGGCGTCCATGCATCGCAGGCGATTGCTCGATTGCGGACTCTGGTCGACTTCATCAATTCGCGGCATAACGTTCTGGTGCGGATCATTGACGCTCCGCTGATGTACTCGGTGCAAGTGGCGCTGGCCGCCCAGCGTTGGCGCAAAGCGCATGGGAATGCGGTGAGGCAGTGGCTCAGCGTTGTTGGGCAAATCGAGGCACTGCTTTCGTTGGCGGCCTACAGCTATGAACATCCCGACGGTCCGTTGCCGGAGTTTGTCGAAGGCGAGGCCTCATTTGATGCACATGAGTTGGGGCATCCACTTCTGCCCGCGGCTGTTTGTGTCCGAAATAACGTGAGCATTGGGGGCAAGTCACGCCTACTGCTGATCAGTGGTTCGAACATGTCGGGCAAGAGTACGCTGCTGCGGGCGGTGGGAATCAATACAGTGCTGGCCATGGCGGGTGCTCCGGTGCGGGCACGGCGGCTCCAGATGACGGCATTGCAGGTGGGGGCGAGCATTCGAATCAATGATTCGTTGCAGGAGGGTAGCTCGCGTTTTTATGCAGAGATTAAACGGCTGCGGCAAATTCTCGATTTAGCGGGCGGAGATCCGCCTTTGCTGTTCCTGTTGGACGAATTGCTCCAGGGAACAAATTCAAAAGACCGGCGAATTGGTGGCGAGGGGATCGTGCGAGGCCTAGTCGATCGCGGAGCCATTGGACTGGTAAGCACGCACGACCTGGCGCTAACCGATATCGGGGGCAGCCTGGACGGCCACCTGCACAACGTTCATTTTCAGGACGAACTCGCAAATGGCCGTATGAGCTTCGACTACAAGCTGCGCGATGGCGTTGTTACGAAGAGCAATGGACTCGAACTCATGCGCTCGATCGGCCTGGATGTTTAGTCTCCCTCACCATACGCGGCAGCGGTTCGCATTCACCATGGGCGAGCCGGCCTTGCAGTGGAAAGCTTCCTGAAATTCTGGCATGTTCGAGACGACGCCGTTGGTGCGGTATTTCTCGGGCGAGTGTGGATCGACCGTAGCACGCAGGCGCTTGGTCTCGTCGCGTGTCTGGCCGCACCAGCTCTGTCCATAGCCGACAAAAAAGCGCTGCTCGGGTGTAAGGTCGTCAATAGGTTCGAGCTTCTGGCCGTTCGTATCTGCTTTCCAAGCCATCCATGCGAGGATCAGGCCGCCGAGGTCGGCGACGTCCTCGCCGAGCGTGAGCTTTCCATTGATCTTGATGTCATCGATGATCGTATAGCGGGAGTACTGATTCGAAATGCAATCGGTGCGTTTTTGGAATTCCTTTGCGTCTTCGGGAGTCCACCAGTCGCGCAAATTGCCTTTGGCATCGAACTGGCGGCCCTCGTCGTCAAATCCGTGGGTGAGTTCGTGTCCGACTGTACCGCCGGTATCGCCGTAATTCGGTGCGGCGTCAGATGTGGGGTCGAACGCGGGAGGTTGGAGCACACCCGCCGGAAAGTTGATATCGTTCATCTGTGGATCGTAGTAGGCGTTTACGGTCGGAGGAGTCATTCCCCATTCGCCGCGGTCCACAGGTTTGCCGATCTTTGCCAGCTGCCGGTTGAATTCGAATTGCCGCGCCCGCTCCACATTGCCCAGATTGTCTCCACGGACGATCTCGAGTTTGGTATAGTCCCGCCACTTGTCGGGGTATCCGATCTTGTCGGCCATTGCGTGAAGTTTCAAGAGCGCTTGTTGCTTGGTTGGGGCTGACATCCAGGGCAGGCTGTTGATGTCCTGTTCCATGGCGGACTGAATCTCTTTTACGATTTTCTGCGCCTCTTGCTTGGCTTGAGGACTGAAGTACTTCTCGACGTAGGCTTGCCCAAGAGCCTCGCCAAGGTAATCGTCAACGTACTCGGTGCAGCGCTTCCAGCGCGGTTTCAACTCCTGCTGGCCCTGCAGAGTCTTGCCATAAAATGCGAAGTTTTCATTCAAGAAGGCGGAGGAAAGATTAGCCGCATTGGCATGCACGAGATGCCATCGCAAGTAAGTTTTCCAGTCCTGCAGACTTTCTTTCTCGATTTCGCCATTCACGCTTTTGAAGAAGTTTGGAACTGCGACATTCAGCGATGCCAGGGAAGGTAGTCCGACCTTGGAGAAGTAAACCTGCCATTGAAAATCCGGAGCAATCTTTTCTAGCTCGATGGTGGTCAGTTTATGGTCAAGGGATTTGGGATCACGCCGTTCCACTCTGAGTCATCGCGCCATTCGCGAGTCCGGTCTCAATTCGAATTACGGTTTGCGCCTCGGCAGCGGCTGTTTCCGGCTTATCGCCGAGTAGTTCGAACATTCTCTGCACGTGCGCGAGATACGACTTACGCAATTCCTGCGATTTCGCATCTTGCTTTGTGTAGTAATCGCGGTCGGGAAGGCCGAGGCCGCCCTGATCAGCATCGGCGACAACCTGGTCGGCATCGCGGTAGTCCTGGATGGAGTCAAAGCGGAACAATACGTTGTCATCAGTCATGGCCGCTGCGACATCGGCGATTTCTGCCTTGGAGTCAAGCTTCGCGATCCGATCCAACCCCGGCTTGAGTGGATCCATTCCTTTTGCTTCGATCGCTTTCTCATCTGTGCACGATGCGTAGTAGTCGCCGATCTTTTGCGTCACGGCGTTGCGATTGGGATCAGCAGCTGACGCTTCTTCCAAGATGCCGCGCAGTTGAGCCAGGTTTTGATCCTGCATCTTAGAGTATGTGTCCCACGAGGACTGATCCGGGGGTATGGGGTTGTTCCTGATCCAGCCACCGCAGGAGTAGGCAAAAAAGTCGACGCAAGGATCGACGGAGCGATCCATTGAGGTGACATCGAGAACAGGTTCGTGTTGAGCTGCACTGGATTGTTGGGACAGTGCAAGGCTCATCAAGGAAGAAACAGCGAGCGCGACAAGGCTCATGCGCCGAATCATCATGGCAGGAATCCTCACTTGGGATAAAACGAAATCGTAGGACCCAAGAGTATAAGGCCTGGAGTCAACCCGTTTGTCGGCAGCGAGCGGCTCGACCCGGGGCTAGGCCTTCTTCAAATGGATCGATCCATCTCCGGTTCGAATCGTAAGCAGGCTGCCACCACCGTTGAGCTTGCCGTGAATTTCGTTTTGGCGCAGTTTTCCTTCGGCTGCCACAGGCATATCGAGATCGATGTGGCCGTCGCTGGTATGAAGATCGACATCAGCAGCAAGATCATGCGGGACTTCCAGCGACACGCTCCCGTCACCAGTCTCGAGCCGCCAGCCATTGGTCAGCGCGGAACCGCCGGTAGCGCGTACATCGACGTGTCCATCTCCGGTCTTAAGGTCGAGTTCGTCAAAGCGTCCATTGGCCTGAATGTGGCCATCACCGGTCGAGGCATGCAGTTTGCCATCAACCGCATCGAGGATCACCGAGCCATCGCCGGTGTGCATGTCCATCTCTCCCTTTAGGCTGGCCAGTTCGATATTGCCGTCGCCGGTGCGAAGGTTGACCGCGCCTTCACGTGGCATCTGGATCACGACGTCGACCTTGTGAGATCCCCACTCGAAGTTGAAGTTGTGATGCGGATACTTGACCTCAATTTCGACTGTATTGCCGTTCTGGCGTTCGTCAATGCGGATACCGCCCTCACCAATCTTGTACCGGCTAGTAATCACCTTGGCCTCGATCGTGTTCTGGTCCCAGGTGGTGACGCGGATGTTCGCATCCGAAGTCTCAATCCTGAGATCGGGCCTGCCATTCAGGGTATAGGTTTTGGACCACTCGTCGGCACGAGCCGGCAAAGCCGCGACCAGGCAAAGGATGAAGACCGCCATGAAAACGCGGACGGAGATCGATTTCATAAGTTCCTCCGGAGGGCAAGCACACCTGCGCTCCTGCTGTTAGACGAAGTTACGCACGGAGGGTGAGGTTAGTTTCAATAAAATTGGCATTCGGAAGGTTCTGTCACGGACGGGAAGTAGCCGGCGAGGCACTCGCCAAGTATTTGCGTCTCCGGGCTACAATAGGCGCGTGCCCTCCCCAGACCCAGACAGCCACGCTGCTCAACGACATCACCGGCACGCGGTTTACGCGTCGGAGACCACCGGGCTCTTACTCATCGCGATTGTGCTGCTCGTGCTCACGCTGGTTCGCTATTGGCACGAGATTCACTGGAGCCTGCGCTGAACGTGGATTCGGAACAGCGCCAGGACACACCGCTACTCGCCGTTATTCTTGGACCGACTGCCAGCGGGAAAACGGCTCTATCGTTAGTCCTTGCCGAGAACTTTCAGGGAGAGATCGTCAACTGCGACTCGGTCGCACTCTATAAAGAATTCGACATTGGCACGGCGAAGCCTAGCCTCGCGGACCGCTCCCGGGCGCCGCACCATCTCTTTGATTTTCTCTCTCCGACCCAGGAGATGACGGCAGGTGAGTACGCTCGCCAGGCGCGCGGGGTCCTCATCGACATTAGCGGTCGAGATCATTTTCCGATTGTCGTAGGTGGCACCGGATTGTATCTGCGCGCACTCATTGAAGGCCTCTTTCCCGGACCGCAACGATCGGAAGAACTGCGCGAACGGTTACGGGATCGAGCAACGAGCCAGGGATCGAATTATCTTCACAAGCTGCTGCTGCGGCTTGATGCTGGAGCTGCCGAAAAAATCCATCCCAATGATGCGCCAAAACTGATCCGGGCGATCGAGGTTTGCCTCGCTTCACGGCAAAAAATGACCGAACTCTGGCAGAAGGGACGCGATCCGTTACGTGGCTTTCGGATTCTTCGATTGGGGCTTGAGCCAGACCGCGCCAAGCTGTACCAACGGATCAATGAGCGCGCGAGCAGGATGTTTGAGATGGGGCTTGTAAACGAGACGCAACAACTCATCGACCGCTACGGGCCTGAGATACGACCACTAGCGTCCCTCGGCTACAAGCAGGTGGCTCAGCTTCTGCGTGGCGAGTTGACGAAGGAGCAAGCGGTGCAAGCCGCGCAGCAGGGGCATCGCAACTACGCGAAACGGCAGATGACGTGGTTTCGCCGAGAGCCCGAAGTCTTTTGGTTGAAGGGATTCGGCGACGATCCTCACATTCAGCAACAGGCCATTGCACAAGTCGAGAGCTCATTGTCACAGGCACAATCCGGTCCGTCCTAATTCCCGTTTCCGGGATCTGGTAGCCGAGACTGGCAACCTCGATCGCAAAGCTGGGCTCCGCTTGCCTGCTCTTCTGCTATCGTTCCTGCATGCAAAAACTTCTTGGCGTGCTTGTAATATTCATGGCTCTCGTCTCGTCTTCATTTGCGAAGGAAAAATACACTCATCCTGCGCCTATCCGGCACAGTGACGCCGGTAGCTAAATGGGCCGAGAAGACGCTTCACAAGCTGACGCTCGAGGAAAAGGTCGGCCAGCTTTTCATGATCTGGTGCCGTGCCGGGTTTCTGAACGTCGCGAGCCCGGAATATCTGCAGCTTCTCGGAGCCATGCAGAAATACCACGTCGGGTCGTTCGCCATGACCGTTCATGTGGACGGGCCGCTGCTTCTCCGGAGTGAGCCCTACGAGGCTGCCGAATTGCTGAACCGCCTGCAGCACGAATCGAAATTGCCGCTGCTGTTTGCGGCGGACTTCGAACGCGGCGTGGCGACTCGGCTGATGGGAACGACCAATTTCCCTCACGCGATGGCTTTTGGCGCTGATGGCAAGCCGGAAGACGCCGAGAACTTCGGCCGCATCACGGCGACGGAGGCCCGCGCGATCGGAGTGCACTGGAACTTTTTTCCTGACGCGGATGTGAATTCGAATCCGGCGAATCCAATCATCAATACGCGTTCGTTCGGGGAAGATCCGCAGCAAGTTGGAGAGTTGGTAACTGCGTACATCAAGGGCGCGCATGAGGGAGGCATGTTAGTCACGGTAAAGCATTTTCCCGGACACGGCGACACGGCCACCGATTCGCACCTCGGAGTTGCCAGCGTGAACGTGGATCGTGCCCATCTCGATTCGATTGAACTTCCACCCTTCAAGCAGGCGATTGCCGCCGGAGTCGATTCCGTGATGGTCGCACACGTCACAGTTCCCGTGCTCGACTCAGATCCCAACCACGTCGCGACGATTTCTCCGACCGTTGTTTCGGACCTGCTTGAGAAACAACTCGGATTCAGGGGCATCGTGGTTACTGATGCCCTCGACATGGCCGGACTCACCCATCTTTTTGCCAACGACATCGGTCGTGCTGCAGTCGAGGCGTTTAAGGCGGGAAATGACTTGCTGATCATTCCCGCGGATCTGGGTGCATCGTATGACTCCATGATCAAAGCCGTCCGCTCGGGCGAAATCTCGAAGGAACGGCTGGATCGGTCGGTGCTCAAGATCCTGAAAATAAAAGGCTCGCTGGGGCTCAACCAGGCGCGCGCAGTCAATTTAAATGCCCTCGCGACAACCGTGGGCAAGCCGGAAGATATAGCCTTCGGCCAGCAGGTGGCTGACTCTGCCATCACTCTGGTTCGAGACAATGCCAAAGTTCTTCCCCTCAAATCCAAGGGAACTTCCAAGGCCGGCCTTCCGTACATGACGAGAGAGGAGACCCATAATCAGGTGGTGGCTGTGGTCTTCTCGGATGACGTGCGTTCCGAGTCAGGGCGCGCCTTTGGACGCGAATTTCGTGGTCGCATTCCAGATGGGCGCGTGATTTATGTGGATCCTCGGATCGCCGCCGGAATGAGCGATGAGGTCCTGAAGGCAGTGGACGAGGCGCAGACGGTTGTCACGGCGGTTTATGTGATTCCTACGGCGGGTAAGATCGGCAACTCCATGGCGATGGCGGACGCCACCGGTAGACTCCTGCAGCAATTGCTCGATCACGCGGCGGCGAAGACTGCCGTAGTCGCTATGGGGAATCCGTATCTGGCGAGCGACTTCCCCAAGATCGAGAACTATCTCTGCACATTCTCGAACGCGACGGTGTCAGAAGTGGCAGCTGTGAAGGCGCTGTTTGGCGAGATTCCGATTCATGGCCATCTTCCCGTCACCATTCCCAACATCGCACAGCGCGGCGCCGGAATCGAGCGCCCGGCACAGGTTGCCAAAGGAGGGCCTCTCCATGCGAATGAGTAAGACTTGTTACGGCTTGATACTCACGGCCGCGCTCCTGTTGCTCGCGGCGTGCAGCGTGAACGTTAAGAAAGAGCAGAACGGAGAGGATAAGCAGGTCGATATCAACACTCCGTTGGGTGGCATTCATGTGGGCAAAGGGGTCAACCCGGAGGAGGTCGGTCTTCCCGTGTATCCGGGTTCACGTTTGAGACAGAAAGACGATAGCGGTGACGACAAGAGCGCGAACGTGAACATCTCCGGGTTTGGCTATGGATTGAAAGTGGTCGCACTCGAATATGAATCGAACGATTCGCCCGGCAAAGTCGTTGAATATTACAAAGATCAGCTCAAAAAATATGGAAACGTGCTCGTGTGCCACACCTCGAGTGTGCACGTAAATACGGAAGTCAAGAAACACAATGATGGCTCTCACGATCTCAGCTGCGCCGGTGACAATGGTGTCAATATCGAATTGAAGGTGGGCACGGAGGAAAACCAGCACATCGTCGCCGTTGAGCCGCAAGGTAGCGGCTCGACTTTTTCACTGGTCTACGTGCGCACACACGGCAAGGAAGCAGAGATTTAAGCCAGCTTCGTTCTCAGGGAGGATTACTTATGTTGCGAACCTTGGCGCTGTCGCTTGCGATAGGTGGATGTAGCGTGCTGGCCCTATGCGCGCAAGATTCGGGATCTCATGAGAAGAATCTCGACGTCCGGAGCCCGGTCGGCGATCTTCATGTTGGGGCTGATGCGGACGCCAAGAAGGTTGGGCTGCCGCTCTATCCTGGCGCGCGCGTGAAGTCGGACGACCCGAACAGCAGTCAGGCGAACTTAAGCATTCTGACCGAAGCGTTCGGAATGAAGCTGGTCGTCGCCAACTATGCCTCAGATGATGCGCCATCCAAAATTCTCGAGTTCTATCGCGGCAAACTGAAGAAGTACGGCAAGATTCTGGAATGTCGCTCGCAGAAGCACAGCGGAGATATTGGCGTCGACGAGAACGATAAGGACTCTAATAAAAGCAAAGAAGTTAAATGCGACGAGAACACCGGCCCGGTCACCGAACTGAAGGTTGGCACCGAGGACAACCAGCACATCGTCGCTGTCGAGCCCGGGGATGGCAAAGGGTCGCACTTCGCCCTGGTATACGTTCACACCCGAGGCAAAAAGGGAGACATCTAACCAGCTCAAACCTGTGGCGAGTTCGAACCTGCATGCGCTAACCTTGTTGCTGCCTGTCGTCGTGGGAATATCGCGGCAGGAGATCGCGCAGGAGGACCGCGGCCATGACCGACCTTGCCGCTCATTACCTAGATGAAGCGCGCCGCCAGATGCGTGGCCATAAGCGGATGGGCGAGGGCGCACTGAACCAAATGCGTGACGAAGACTTCTTTGTCACCCTCGATCCCGAAGCCAACTCGGTTGCGATGCTCGTGAAGCACCTGGCGGGCAACATGCGATCGCGCTTTACCGACTTCCTGACCAGCGACGGGGAAAAGCCAGACCGTTTTCGCGATCGCGAATTCGAAATCACATCCTCCACCACCCGCGCGGACGTGATGAAGTGGTGGGAGGAAGGATGGGCTTGCGTCTTCGCAGCGATCGAGCCGCTGAAACCGGAAGACGTGATGCGCACGGTGACGATTCGTGGCGAGCCGCACACCGTCTTGCAGGCTATCAACCGGCAGATCGCACACTATGCGCAACACGTTGGACAGATTGTGTTCCTTGCCAAGCACTTCCGCTCGAGTGAATGGCAGACGTTGAGTATTCCGCGCGGCAGGTCGGAAGAATTCAAAACCGTCGTTCCAAAAGCTACTAAGCCGGCTAACTGAAGAATCTGACCCTAAGTTCGATCTTCACTACTCTGTCGCTATTTCTTCGAGCCGGATTCCTTAGCCTCGGCTTGCCAGGTTGGAGCCCCCAGTTCTGTACGCCACATGGGCCCGCCCAGAAAGGACAGCGTTTCTGATTTCACAAACGTTGGATTTTCTCCTGAAGTCATCCAGACATGCGCATCCGGAGGCTGCTTGCCCAGCAAGGGCGCCACGACTCCGGCGACGCCGCCGATCTCAACTTTAACCACGTAATGAAGCGCCTCCCGCTTCGAGCCTCCCAGCGCAAACGGTTCTTTCCCTTGAGCGCTGATCAATCATCCTTACGATATTTGTCCGACAGGAACACGATTTCCGTACACATATTCAGATTTGAACCTCGAAGACGGGCGTCAGGTTCATTTCCCGCGCATCTCGAGAGGCACCGGCTACGCAGACAATGTCGAACGCCACAGCGAGACTTCGTCAGAGTTCTATGGTGCGCTGCTCGCCTGGAATGGCAATGGTTGGACCTTGACGTTCCGCGATGGACGCAAGTTCTATTTTCCTGATTCGTACTATGCGAGAAACTGCGCGCAGGGCGCCCCCACTGTGATGGAAGATGGGCAAGGCCATCGCATCGAACTCAAACGCGACAAAGAGCGCAACCTGCAGGAGTTGATCTCTCCCGCCGGATACGAGATCGACTTTACCTACGACTCATCCGACCGCATCACCGAGGCGAAGGGCCACCTCAATGAAGACGGCCTTAAAAACGTTCGCGAATATTCCTATGACCAAACGGGACATGTCGAAACCGTCTCTGATGCAACTCACGTGCTTTATCGCTTCGAATATGCCCCGCTCATCCACGAAACCGGATACGATCCCTGGCTGCTCACGCGTGTGATCAATGGAGACGGAAAAGTTCTGCTTGAGAACAAGTATTTCTGGTATCGGGTCTCCGAGCAGAAACTCGCCGATGGCGAGCTATTTCACTACGACTACCGGCTGAATGGCCGCGAAGTGGTGCAAGCAATCGTTACGCTGCCCTCAGGAGCGACGAAAGTCTTCTTTTTTCGTAACCGACTCCTTATCGGCGAGAACTGATCCTCTACGCCAATTCAGCCGGCCAACTCGACGAATAAATGCCAAGAAAAATCGGGACCGGTCTGAAGACCGATCCCGACAGGTTCGTCAGACGGCGGCGGACCTTACGGCTCGCCGAACAGGTCCGTCATGGCCTTCGTGCTCGCATCGCAAGCATGATTCAGGCAAGGCAGCTTGAATCCGCCTTCAAGCGAGCGCAGTAGCGAGAAGTGGTCGTAAAACACACTGCTCTGCAGCTGATGGAAGCCGTAGTTGGTATCGACGATAGCCACCACCTGGTTGATGACCGGCTGGACCGAATAGTCGTTCTCGTCCCAAATTACAACGATCGCGTTCTTCCCCTTGCTCCAAACGGAAGACTCGTGAATCGCAGTCACGATCTTCCGCACCGCCTGATCGCCGAGTTGGATCAACGCCGGATTAAGACCTTTCTGCGTACCGTTATCGTCCGGATCGTATTGGCAGAAGGCCGTTCCATTGCCGCGACCATGCTGATCGTTGCACTGGTTGGGAACAATATAAGAGAAAGCCGGAGACTTCCCCGTCCCCAGGTCAGTCCAAAGTCCGCCCGCCCCGTCGAATGGGGCCATCTGCGCGTAGCTCACCAGCGGGTTCGAGCCTTCCTGCACTTCCTGGAAATAGGCAAAAGGATTGTGCTTGGAAGCGTAGAGCTGCACAATGTCGCCGGTGTTCAGTGCCGGATTGCAACCTGGGCACGGTGGAAAGGTGGAATTGTTGGTGAAGTTGCCATCGCTATAGTCGACGAGATCCGGTCCGCTCGCGGGAAGGTCTTCCTGGTACGTCTTCCAGCTCTTTCCGGCGTTGGCGAGCTGGTCTGCAATCGTAATCCCCAGCGTAGTGGAAACCGCGGGGTAGGTATGCACGTCATCGATCTCGATCTCGCAGGGAGGTCCGGTCACCTCGTTCGTGCAATCCAGCAGCGGGGTGGCTGCGTCCGTACCGGATCCAGCAATCGGGCAGATCGCCGGGCTCGGTGGATTGTCAGTATTTGGAATCCCCGACGTCAGGTTATTGGTGCAGCTCATGTCGTGCCAATCCGGGTTGTTGTCGCTCAGAACTCCGAAGTTCGATCCACCCACCGTCTCCAGATAATTGGTCAAGCTGGGATGTGCAACCGCGAAGTAGTTCCTGGCAAGATTCGCCTTCCGCGCATAGAAGTTGAGGAACGGCGCGTTGGGATTGTTCATAATCTGGGGGTATCCATGGTTTTCCATCATGATTAGGAAAACGTGATCAAGGGCTGGAATCCCTTTTGGAACTGCGCCCTGCTGGCCGAACATGCTACTCGTAAGACCGAGCAGGCACAGAACTAATGCTTTCTTCGTCATAGGTAGCGTCTCCTCGAAAAGATTTCAATTGAGCTGCGGAAAATCTCGGCGCTTCTGCGTGCGATCAATCCCGCCACACATCTCGCGAAAGCCGCCGCACACACATCCCCACTTTGCTGGCCAGTGGATGAAAAGAAAGGTATCGGCCTTTTGTTACGGGTCAGTGACAGACGGATTAAGCTTCCGTGAATTCGCTATTCCAATTCCGACCGGTGGAATCACGACTTGGACCATTGGCAAAGGCGGCTGGCCGCTCTAGGGCCAATGTAACTGGCTACCGGCTCGCTCGAACTGGTACTATCGCGCCAGTGGCTGGCGCGAAGAACAATCCCAACCTCGATGTCACCCGCGAGCGAGTGGTTTCTGCGGCGCCCGTGGAAGACGATTCATCCTTCGAGTTAAAGCTGCGCCCGCAGCGGCTCGCCGAATTTATCGGACAGCGGAAGGTCAAAGAGCAGCTTTCGGTTGCCATCCAAGCCGCGAGCTCCCGCGGCGAGGCCATGGACCACGTCCTTCTCTACGGCCCTCCCGGACTCGGCAAAACCACTCTCGCCAACATCATTGCCAACGAACTCGGCGTGCACTTTCAGCCTACCGCCGCGCCGCTGCTGCAGATCAAAGGCGATCTCACGGCGATCATCACCAACATGCAGGACAAGCAGGTCCTGTTCATCGACGAAATCCACCGCTTGCAGCCGGTTCTGGAAGAATTGCTCTACTCCGCTCTCGAAGACTACAAACTCGACATCATCATCGGACAAGGCCCCTCCGCGCGAACTCACACGCTTGAGGTAAAGCCGTTTACCTTCGTCGGAGCGACCACGCGCGCAGGCCTCATCTCGGCTCCTCTGCGCGCGCGCTTCGGCATCGTCCTGCGCCTTGAGTTCTATACGCCAGAAGATCTGCAGGTCATCATTGAGCGCTCGGCTGAGATTCTGGGCGTGCAGATCGACGACCCGGGCGCCAAGGAAATCGCCAGCCGGTGCCGTGGGACGCCCCGCATCGCTAACCGTCTGCTGCGCCGCGTGCGCGACTACGCGCAAGTCCGCGGAGCAGGCAAAATCGACGAGCCGACCGCGAAGGCTGCCCTCGCAATGCTCGAAGTCGATCAGTACGGATTCGATGAGGTCGATCGCCGCCTGCTTTTGACCATCATCGAAAAGTATCAGGGCGGTCCGGTCGGCGTGAACACGCTGGCTGCCGTCCTCGCCGAAGAACCCGACGCCATCGAGGAAATCTACGAGCCCTTCCTCATGCAGATCGGCTTCCTCAATCGCACCCCTCGCGGACGCGTCGCCACCCAATTAGCCTACGCGCACTTCGGGATCTCTCCCAACCGCCGCCAAGCGTCACTCTTCTGACGACCCACCCGCGCCAGCCTTGCCGGCCGCATCGTTCCGGATTTCGATACAAAACATTCTTTGTTGTTTCGTTGAGCCCGAAATGGTGTATCTTGCTCAATTCCAAAAAAATGAGCTCCCTCGAATCCGGGGAGCGATGCGCATCAGTGCGAAATTTCAGGGCCAATTCTTATTTGCACGCGTTGATCGTCTCTCTTTCTGCCCTGATAAGTGCGTCTACGCCTGCCGCCGCTCATCCCTCCCTCGACTACTTGCAGGACACACAGTTGCCCGGGCAGGCCCCGCCGCCTTCCCCGCAGATTCCGTCACCCTCCGCGCAATTACCCGAGCCGCCGATCAAGAACCCCGAAGTACGCCCCGTCCCGAAAGAGGCCGCTCCTAGCGTCAATATCCCGCGCCTATCGCGCGGTCCATCTCTCGACGACTTCCTCAGCATGAAGCCGGCAGGCCAGATTGCGTTGCAGATGGCCAAAGTCACCGGCTTCACCCAGCGCAATCCCCATGACGGTGAGCCCGTCTCCGAACAAACCGAAGCCTATCTAGGCTACGACCAGAAAAACTTCTACGCCGCCTTCATCTGTTTCGACGACCCAAAGAAGGTTCGCGCCCGCTTGTCCCCCCGCGAAGATATCTTCGACGACGATCAGGTCGAACTCATCCTCGATACCTTTCATGACCAGCGCCGCGCCTACGCCTTCCAGGTCACGCCGCTCGGTGTCCAGTGGGACGCCATCTATACCGAGGCCTCCCGCGAGGAACAGACGCAAGGCCACTTCGATACCTCATTCGACACGGTCTGGGACTCACACGGAAAAGTTACCAGCCGCGGATACGTCGTCTTGATCGCCATCCCTTTCAAAAGTCTGCGCTTTCCCGCCAGGAAAATTCAGCAGTGGGGACTCATCCTTTACCGCGGCATCACCCGCAAGAACGAAGATTCCTTCTGGCCGCACATCAGTTACAAGGTCCAGGGACGCCTTGGCCAGGCCGCTACCGTCTACGGACTCGAAGGCATCTCTCCCGGCCGTGACATCGAATTGATTCCCTATGGCTTGATGCGCGGCTTCCGCGCCCTCGATACCCGCGATCCCGCGAATCCCTATTTTCAAAACGCCGAGGTGCAAGGCCAGCCCGGCATGGACGCCAAATTCGTCATCCAGGATCACTTCACCATCGATGCCACCGCGAACCCCGACTTCAGCCAGGTCGAATCCGAAGATCCCCAGATCACCGTCAACCAGCGCTATGCCGTCTACTTCCCCGAGAAACGCCCGTTCTTCCTCGAGAACGAAGATTTCTTTCGCTCGCCGATGAACCTGTTCTTCACGCGCAATATCGGCGATCCTTCCGCCGGAATCCGCCTCACCGGCAAAGACGGCCCTTACTCTCTCGGCGTGATGACCGCCGACGACCGCAGCCCCGGACTCGCTCTCCCCGACTATTACCCGCTCTCCGGCATGCGCTCTTACTTCACCATCGCGCGCGTTAGCCGCGATATCTTCCGCCAGTCGAGCGTCGGCGCTCTCTACACCGATTGGGAATGCCCCACCACGGGCGAATACAACCGCCTCGGTGGCGCCGACACCCACATCAAACTCAATCCGAACTGGACCCTAGACGGCCAGGCCGTCACCAGTTCCAGCAACTTGAACCTCAGCTGCGAAGCCAATCTCTACCCTTTCAGCTCCGGCAATGTTGGCAACGGCAATCACTACGCCGGACCCGCCGAGCGCCTCGAGGCCCACCGCGATGGCCTGCATTTCACATATGACGGGCAGTACAACGACATCAGCCCGGGATTCGTTTCCATTCCCGGCTTCATCAACCGAGTCGACATTCGCGAATCCAAGCAGGAGGTCGACTACCGCTTCCGTCCGAAAGCTGGCTGGATCGTCGATTGGGGTCCTTCTCTTCTCACCCGGCACGACTTCGACCACACCGGACTGCGTCTTGATACCGACTACGCGCCCTACATCGCGATCCAGGGCCGCGGTCAAACGTTGATTTACCTGAGACCCTATGAAGAAACCCGCGAGCGCCTGCGTCCGCAGGATTTCTGCTTCTACGGCTATTCGCTTTATTGCGCGCCCACCACTCTGAACAACCAGGACTACCACGAGCACACCAGCGGTGCGTCATTCCAAACCGGCTATTTCAAGAAAGCGACCTTTCTCGCCAGCTATGATTGGGGAGACGCGCCAAACTTCGAGGCCCTTCCGCCCGCCACCGCGCTGACCGCCAATCCGTACAACCATCCCTTCATCGCCCATGAGGAAACGGCGCAAGCCGCCCTGACGCTGCGTCCCATGCAGCCATTGAAAATCGAGAATACCTACCTCTTCGAACACCTGCGCGCCTCCGAGGATGCTTTCGCGTTCATGCGGTCACAGTTCCCTACGATTGGCCGCGGCATCTTCAACGACCACATCATTCGCAGCAAGTGGAACTGGCAGTTCACTCCCCAACTCTCGGCCCGCGTGATCTTGCAGTACAACGCATTGCTCGCCGGAACCCCCGGTATCGGCTCGCCTTACACCTATCTCCCGACACAGCGGGAATTCAATGCCGACTTCCTCATCACTTACCTGGTGCATCCCGGGACGGCGATCTACGTCGGCTACAACAGCGATCTACAAAACCTGAATGTGGTCGGGGAAACTCCGCTAGCCCCTGGCTACGTGACCAACACCCCCCGTGGCTACCTCAATGACAGCCGCCAGTTGTTCGTGAAAGTCAGCTACATGTTTCGTTTTTGAAAAACCAGCCGGTGGAGATTATCCTCTCTCGAAGGAATACCGCGTGAGGTGATTCCATGCGCAACTCCGGAGTGCTTCTATTCGTCACAATTGCCTTAGCCACAGCTGCAGCCCAGCAACATGAACCTACAGCCGCCGAATTAAGTCGCGACGAAACTCCCGCCAAAGCCATCATGCGCACCTTTGAGTTTCAGGAATACGACGTCCGCTCCGCCGCCGAAGCCATGCCTGAAGACAAATGGGATTTTCGTCCTGCCGCCGGTATGTTCAAGAACGAAAGGCCGGAATTCGGCCCCGCCGAGGTTCGCACTTTCGCCGAACAGGTGAAGCACGTGGCCTGCAGCAACTTCGCCTTCGCCGCCGAACTAGACGGAACCAAGCCGCCTGCGGCCTGTGACAAGGGCGGTCCAAGCCCAGCCAAAACGCGGAAAGAACTGTTGGTTTACCTGCGCGATTCCTTCACCGCTCTGAACAAATCACTCGGCGCGATCACTCAGAAAAATATGTTTGATCCCATCGAAGGACCATACGCCACGCCCAATACTCGCCTCGGACTGGCGGAAATCTGCGTCTGGCACGCCGCCGATCACTATGGCCAGATGACGATCTACCTGCGCCTGAACGGCATCGTGCCGCCCTCAAGCCGCAACCCACCGCCAAAACTGCAGGAGAAGTATTAGAGATCATCCCGTTTCCACCGTTGATTTTACTGACGGCTGACGGCTGAAAGCTGACAGCTTCCGTGTGTTGCTGAATCCTCTGGAAATCCAGTAGAATCTAATATTCTGAATCGAGGTTGGAATCGACATGAAAGCAGCCATTCATCCGTCCTACAACGAAGTCCGCGTGCATTGTGCCTGCGGCAATACGTTCATGACCCGTTCGACCCATAAGGGCGATATCGGCGTAGAAATCTGCTCCAACTGCCATCCGTTCTTTACCGGCAAGCAGAAGCTTATGGACACCGCTGGCCGCGTCGAGCGTTTCCGCCGCAAATACGCCAAGGCCACCGAAGCCGCGAAGAAGTAACTCCTTTCGCCTCGGATCTTCACCGGTCGACCGAATATCGAGCCCTCGCCCACCAAAGCGGGGGCTTTCGTTTGGAACGCTCTGCAATAAACCAGGAAGGGCGCGAGGAAGGCTTTTCCATCCCTCTCAACCGC
>CAVQDY010000017.1:0-347809 GCA_963711365.1 Terriglobia bacterium
ACGCTTTGGAATCATGGAAGGGGAGACCGGAGTCTGCTACACGAGAACCGGGCGGCGATTCTTCAATGACGCCGCGTTAGAATCGCAGTTTCTGGATCGCGTTCGAACGGCAGTGACCGCGGCAGGCATTTGGGAAAGTCTTAAGACAGACTGGGTGTGTCTGGATTGCGAGTTAATGCCATGGTCGGCCAAGGCACAAGAATTATTGCGACAGCAGTACGCCCCGACTGGGGCGGCCGCCCGAGCAGCGCTTCCGTCAGCAATCGAAGCGTTAAGCGCAGCCGCGAGCGATCCTGAAGTCGCAGTGCTACTTAATCGGTATCGTCAACGGCAAGAAGCGGCTGATCTCTATGTTGAAGCCTACCGCCGCTACTGCTGGACGGTGCATTCTCTCGCCGATCTGAAGCTCGCGCCGTTCCACCTCCTTGCCAGCGAGGGAGCCGTTCACAGCACCAGGGATCACGTATGGCACATGGAGACCCTCGCCGGAATCTGCAAAGCTGATCCCGAACTACTGCTCGCGACGCCGTTCCAAACGATCGACCTCACTGAATCCGCCGACCAGGAGAGAGGCATTAAATGGTGGGAGGATCTGACCGCGATCGGTGGCGAGGGCATGGTGGTCAAACCGTTAGAGTTCGCAACCAAGGGCAGAAAGGGTTTGGTGCAACCCGCGGTGAAGGTGCGGGGCCGCGAATATCTGCGGATTATTTACGGACCGGAATACACGCTGTCCGAAAACTTGCAGCGGCTCAAGAGTCGAGGGTTGAGTGCAAAACGGTCGCTCGCTCTTCGAGAGTTTGCGCTGGGACTGGAATCGCTAGAGCGTTTTGTCCACAAAGAGCCGCTTCGTCGAGTTCATGAATGCGTCTTCGGAGTGCTTGCGCTTGAGAGCGAACCCATTGATCCGAGGCTTTAGAAGGAAACTAACCTATTCGGATTGAAGCGTCAAAGGTATCACTCGCCCTGGGGTGACGAGTCCACTAGGATTCGTGAGAACTCTACTCCGAAGCGGACCAGGTATTTTCGAAGCCGATCTGCATCATTTGCGAAGGCCTTGCGCGTTCGTGACGCGCTAAACAGGGCACGTCCCGCTTCTGACAGAGAGCGGCTGCGCCTGCATACGCCGACCACGAATTCCAGTTGCGCGCGATCAAAAAGATCAAGGTCGTTCAGCTCTTTTTCGTTGAGCAATTGTCGAAGATTCGAGTCAGGCGCCGAATTGTATGGGTCGCCCCAGGATGCCAGAAGCCTTTTGATCTCCTCATCCACGATCTGGGTTGAAATCCGGCCACCGGGCGCGAGCGTAGCCATTCTAGCCACAGCCGCGCTGAGATCTCGGAAGTTTCCAGACCAGTTGGCAGTGCCGGAGAGTGCAAAAGCGAGAAACCTCTCTCTTGCCTCTTTGCTGAGAGTGACGCGGTGACCGGATCTTTCAGCGAATCGGTCCAATTCAAAATCAAGATTCGGCTCAATGTCCTCCAAACGGTTTCGCAGGCCGGGCAGAACGAATGTCCAAAGGTTAATGCGAGCCAGCAAGTCTTCGCGGAACTTCCCTTGTCGCACAGCAGCAAACAAGTCACGATTTGTTCCTGCAATCAACTGGAACTCGCTGTGTGCTTCTTCATCGGAGCCAAGAGGCAGAAATGTCTTCTCCTCAAGGGCCCGCAGCAACATGGCCTGTTCGTCTAGCCCGAGTTCGCCAATTTCGTCCAGAAAGAGTACTCCTTTGTCGGCTGCACGGAGTAAGCCGGGCCGATCCTTTTGGGCTCCCGTAAATGCCCCTTTTACATGGCCAAATAAGGCAGACATCGCCGCGTCGCCGCGGACCGTCGCGCAGTTCACATCGATGAACGCTCCTTCTACTGTCCGGCGGGTCTTCTTCAGTTCATAGATGCGTTTCGCCAGGAGCGATTTCCCCGCTCCTGTGGGCCCCATCAGCAGCAGAGGATCGCGCGAAGCGATCGCTACTTGCTCGATTCGATCGATCAAATGATTGAAGGCGGCATTTCGAGTATCAATACCTCCTTTGAGATAAGAAACGCCTTCTCGTTGTTCTTGCCGAAATCGGGAGGCAATCTTGTCGTACTTGGAGAGATCGAGATCGATGATCTTGATGGTGCCGGGGGAGCTGCGATCTCGCTCCGGCGAACACTGAATCAACCGGCCTGGCATGTATCGAGATTCGGTCAAAAGAAAAAGACAAATCTGCGCAACGTGAGTGCCAGTCGTGATGTGGATGAGATAGTCCTCGGCGTCGGTGTCGAAGGAGTATTGACGAGAAAATTCGAAAAGCGTTTCGTACACGTGCTCGAAATCCCACGCGTCTGCAAACTCAACTGTGTGGAGGCGAACCTCCGTCTCAGGCGACACAGTTCGAATGTCATCTCGGACCGTATTCGCCAATACGGTATCGCGCCTTCCGTGTAGCAGCTCCATGCGGTGGACGATGAGATCCGGCTGTCGACACAACGAAACTGTCGGCCGCCAGTTCTGCCATCGATCTGGATGTTTCCCCAGGTCCAGGGTGGTCCCAAGCAGTCCAATCACGACATAAGGCCGCGATGTCATATCTATTATTCTAAGGTATTATCTGGAATTATCAATAAATCATGATGCTAAGACTGCAAGGCGTTTAAAATCAATGCGCTACGCTTTGGAGGAGCACCTGCATAAGTATATTCCGAAGCGAGGATTCATCATGGCCAACAAAACGCTGTTCGCGAGTCTCATGGGAGCGCTGATCCCCAAGACCGACACGCTCAATTCTGAAAATGCCCCGGCTTACAGCCTGACTCCGAAGCAGGCCTTGGCGCAGTACGCGGCGACCGGCTGTTTCGGACGAACTTTCTATGCCACCGCTGAAGAGCAGCTCGATCGAGTGCTCGAATTGTGCGACGTAGTCGATCCGGTGTTCGTGGCTCGGTTGGCGATTTATTCTCGGACCACTTCCTTTATGAAGGATATGCCCGCATTGCTTTGTGCGTGGTTATCGGTCCGAGCCCCGCAACTGCACGAAGCGGTGTTCAGCCGCGTGATCGACAACATGCGCATGCTGCGGACGTACGTTCAGATCGTTCGCTCGGGAGTCGTGGGCCGAAAATCCCTGGGTAGTGCACCTAAGCGCTTGATTCGGGAGTGGCTCGCACGGCAGGACGAAGAAGCCCTGTTCAGCGCTAGCGCCGGGCAGAGTCCGTCTCTCGTAGACATCGTGAAAATGGTTCACCCGAAACCCGACAGCGGTCGTCGGGGAGCATTCTATGGATATATGCTGGGCCGACCCTATGAGAAAAGTGCTCTGCCTGCCCTGGTCACGCAGTTCGAACGGTTCAAGACTGGCGAAGATCTGAATCTGCCTGATTTGCCGTTCATGCTTCTCTCGGCGTTACCTCTCGCCCGAAAAGATTGGGCGACCATTGCGAGAAATGCGTCATGGCAGACTACACGGATGAACTTAAATACGTTTGTTCGTCACGGTGTCTTTGAAGACCGGGACTCGACTCGTCAAGTTGCCGATCGCTTGCGTGATCCTAGCGAAATAGCGCGGGCGCGAGTGTTTCCGTACCAACTACTCACGGCGTATCAGAATTGTGACGCCGGTGTACCGCAGGAAGTGCGGGACGCCCTGCAGGATGCAATGGAACTGGCGATCGCTAACGTGCCCTCAATCGATGGTGTTGTCGTTGTTTGTCCCGATGTTTCGGGTTCGATGTCGAGTCCTGTCACCGGTCATCGCCGGGGCTCGACCACGAGCGTACGGTGCATCGATGTGGCGGCTCTGGTTGCCGCTGCAATCTTGCGGAAGAATCCGACCACGACTGTGTTGCCGTTTGAGAATGCAGTTGTTCCGGTGCAGCTGAACTCGCACGACAGCGTGATGACCAACGCTGCACGGCTTGCTTCCATTGGTGGAGGTGGCACGAATTGCAGCGCAGCAATTGCGTTGCTGAACCGACAGAAAGCAAAAGGCGATTTGGTGATCTTCGTTTCCGATAACGAATCGTGGGTTGACCAAGGCCGGGGACGCGGTACAGCTATGATGGCCGAGTGGGCGGAATTTCGGCAACGGAATCCACGTGCTCGGCTAGTTTGTCTGGACATCCAGCCGAACCAGACGACACAAGTGGCGGAGCGAGAGGACATCCTTAATATAGGAGGGTTCTCGGACCACGCTTTCGAAGTCGTCGCGGCGTTCGCTGCGGGGCGCCTTGAGGCGGGCCATTGGATCGCGCGCACCGACGCAGTTGCGGTTTGAGTGAGTACAGGCCGAATGCTGGCCGGGACTACATCCTGTGAAGATTTAAGTCTCGGTTGTTGAATTTGTCGGCCTCTTTCAAGTGTCGCTGGCGAATACCGGCGGGAGTACATGGTCTTGCGGGTTCGACCCCCGCTTCCCGGCCGAAAGGCTTGGAAACTCTCGTCCACACTTGTCGCCAGCGCCGAAAGCCTGCGGCGAATGCCGGAGGAACTACATGACTCTGGATGTTCCCGGTTCGAATCCGGGTCGTGTCCCGACGGGCGCGATAGCTCAAGCTGGAAGAGCGCCAGAGAAGACGTTTCTCCAACTGATTGTCGCCGCAGGCTTGGCGGCTCAATAAGTAACTTTTTTGAATGGTTAGTGCCCAGAGTGCCAGGGTTTAAAGGAGATTGAAAATGTCAGGCGAAACCTACAATGTAATCCGCGGCGAACACGGCGTCCCAATCAAGGCCTGGACCAAAGGCGTCCAGTTGGAAGATCAGGCCCAGGGCCAGTTGCTGAATGTCGCCCAATTGCCGTTCGTCTTCCGTTGGATCGCCGCGATGCCTGACGTGCATTGGGGAATTGGTGCGACTGTGGGTAGCGTCATTCCCACGAAAGGCGCGATCATTCCCGCTGCGGTGGGCGTGGATATTGGTTGTGGAATGATGGCGGTGCAGACTTCACTCAATGCCCGCGATCTGCCGGATAACCTGCATGGCATTCGCGAAGCGATCGAGAAAGCCGTTCCACATGGCCGGACCAATCACGGCGGGGCCGGCGATAAAGGGGCGTGGCATGACATTCCCCGCGACAATCAGGACGTGTGGGGAGGTCTGAAGCCTCGCTACGACGCCGTCCTGGCGAAACACCCTAAGTTGGATCGTGGAAACCATGCGAACCACCTTGGAACGCTGGGAACAGGGAACCACTTTATCGAGGTCTGCCTGGACGAAAGCGAGATGGTTTGGTTCATGCTTCACAGCGGTTCGCGTGGAGTCGGGAACCGAATGGGTTCCTACTTCATCGAGCTGGCAAAGAAGGACATGGAGAAGTTTTTTGTCAGTTTGCCAGATCGCGATCTGGCCTACTTTCCCGAGCGCACCGAACACTTCGATGACTACGTCGAAGCGGTCGAGTGGGCCCAGGACTTCGCTCGCGCGAACCGCGATCTGATGATGCACCAGATCGTGGATGCAGTTCGCGGTAGCGGTCTCCTGCCGGAGTTCACTGCCGAACTGAAGAGCATCAACTGCCACCACAACTATGTGGCACGCGAGTCGCACTTCGGTGAGAACGTTCTGGTCACGCGTAAAGGCGCAGTTCGTGCGCGCGAGGGAGATATGGGCATCATTCCGGGTAGCATGGGTACGCGCTCTTACATTGTGCGTGGCAAGGGGAACCCTGAGAGCTTTCACAGTTGCAGCCACGGCGCAGGCCGTGCGATGTCTCGGCATGAGGCGAAAAAGCGCTTTACTGTGGAAGACCACATCCGCATGACTGAAGGTGTGGAGTGCCGGAAGGACGCGGACGTGATCGACGAGACACCGGCGGCGTACAAGCCGATCGATGCTGTGATGGCGGCGCAGGCGGATCTGGTGGAAATCGTGCACACTCTCCGTCAGGTCGTTTGCGTGAAAGGATGAAGATGGAAGCAGAGGTCAGCGTCGTGAATGGACAATCGCTGATTCGGATCGACGGGTCTTTCGGTGAAGGCGGCGGGCAGATTCTTCGCACGTCGCTTAGTCTGTCGCTCGCTACCGGAAGACCTTTTCGAATCGAAAACATTCGGGCAAAGCGTCAAAAACCAGGCCTCCTTCGGCAACACCTCACTGCCGTTCAGGCGGCATCTGAAGTTGGCTCTGGCGAAGTTGAAGGTGCCGCACTCGGCTCGACGGCGCTCACGTTTGTACCAGGGAAGGTCCGTGGCGGCGATTACCGGTTCGCAATCGGTACAGCGGGCAGCGGCACTCTTGTGCTGCAGACGATCTTGCCAGCCCTGATGACAGCCATCGCACCAAGCCGGATTGAGATCGAGGGCGGAACACATAACCCAGCCGCTCCGCCTTTTGATTTCCTTCGGAGTAGCTTTCTCCCACTCATCGAACTGATGGGGCCTAGAGTCAAAGTTGAGCTACATCGCTACGGTTTCTATCCGGCGGGAGGAGGCCGTTTTGTGGCAGAGATCATGCCTTGTGCCGACTTGCGGCCGATTACCCTGGGGGAACGCGGAGAGATTAATGGAAACCGCGCCATAGCTCTCGTGGCTAACTTGCCTTATCACATTGCTCGCCGCGAGCTGGACACGGTCGGAAAACTGCTCGACTGGAGCCCGGAGTGCTTGTCATGCGAGGACACGAAGAACTCCGTGAGCCCTGGCAATTTGGTGATGATCGAGATAAAGAGCTCCGATCTAACGGAGATCTTCACGGCTTTCGGCAAGCTCGGCGTGAGCGCCGAAGATGTTGCTACCGACGCTGTTGAACAAGCACGTGCCTATTTGAAATCCAGTGCGGCGGTAGGAGAGCACCTCGCCGACCAGTTGCTGCTGCCTTTAGCGTTGGCCGGTGGAGGCTCATTCACAGCGGCCAGCTTGAACACCCACGCAAAAACAAACATGGAGGTCATACAGCAGTTTTTGCCCGTCCGGTTCGACGTGCAAGAGGAACTCGGATTCAATCGCGTCTCCATCCAGGGCGAATGAGCTAAGTCTTGGCCGCACAATTAACGACTTTGAGTGAGTGTGCCCAAACCGAAAACACGGGTGATACCGCGCGGTAGCGTTTTGTGGTTTCAATCGAAAGAGTGCGCCGAATGGCATTATTTTCTCGAACCGCATGACTGCCTTATCTGGTAATTGGGCCGAAGTTCACGCTGTCCCTTAGCTGTCCAATAACGACGCTCTAACGCTCATAGCCCAAGATCTGCCGTATTCATTTCGGATCGGCCAATTTGGGTCCGATCCGGGTCCGATAAGTCGGCCACAGAGTTCCCTTGGGTGGCTTCTGAGGATCAAGAACGGGCTGTCAGTACCGTTCAGTTCCAATTAGTTACATCGGCCAGTGGCTCTGTCACGGCAGAGGCCGCGGGTTCGAGTCCCGTCGTCCCCGCCATTCTTTTCAAGCGGTTAGTGAATGGTGCTGCACTTAAGCCTACCCAGGATTTGCCCACACCTTCACTGGACTATTCTCGCAGACCAGCCAGGGTTCTGGGCGTGGCGACGTCGCGCTCGCAGGGCTCGTAAGCGGCCGTCGTCACCTCTGTGCAGTCGGAACCTCTGAACCGCCCGGCATTTTGCCGACGCTTCTTTGTTGTTATTGCAGCGGTCCCAATGAGCAATCCTGATTCACGTTCTGGGCATAGATGCCATTGTTTCCGATGCGGTCATCGACCCAAGCCAAGGCCGCAGAGCCTGCGGGATTAGTTTTTGCGACGAGTGCGTATTTATTCGAAGGCGTAGACGACACCACGAATTGCGAACACACTGCCGAGCCAGAATCGTCGAGGCGTGTGGCTTGAATCGTATCGTTCCCATACCCGGCTGAGTCGACCCAGAACACAAGGGCGCCAGTCCCGACCTGGACGGTGGTGACAAAATCCTGCGTATCGCTGCCGAGAGGAACGAGCACGAGTCCTGTGGATCCCCACTGAGCGACTCCGGTCGGATTGAATTTCTGGCCGTAGACGCCATTCAGAAACTGATTGGAATCTTCCTCGGTCCAGAAGACAAAGACTTCGCCGGTCGAAGCCCGATAGGCGGCCGAGGGCGCCACGCGCACGTCGACCGTGTCCGTCGAGACGGCTACGCCACCCGCAGCGAAGGCAGGCTTGCCGTTCGCCAGAATGTGCTGGGCAAAAACCTGCAAAGAGGGACTGCTCGTGTACCAGGCAAAGACAGCGCCGCCGCTGCCATCCGGCACGAAATAAGGGAAATTGCCGAACTGCAGCGAACCAGAGGTAAAGATCGGAACATATTTCGCGCCCCAGAGGAGCGTGCCGGAGGTGGAGATTTTATTCGCGACCAGAATGGCGTTGCTGCCGAAACCTTTGTCGCGCACCCACGAAATGATGACGCTACCGTTATCGCCCGCGTGCAGGTCGGCGAGTAGATAGTCGTATCCGGATTCGCTGAAGACTACGCCAGAGCCCCACTGAGGCTGACCTTGTGCATTGAGCTTCTGCGCGATCACGTTATTGTTGCTGGTCCAGGCGACGATAATACCGCCGTCGCTGGTGGCGGCAATCTTGGGAGCGGCGTTTGAGTCGGAACCGGTGGTGAGCTGAACCCCGAGTTTTCCCCATCGACTCTTGCCGAGGGGGCTCATTTTTGCCGCGGTGACCTGCTGGTTCGAGCCTTCCCGAGTATCGAGGAAGGCGATGAGGGCGTTACCGTGGCTGTCGACGTCGAGGCCGTAATCCTCTGTGGAGGTATTGCTCAGATCGGCGACCATCACGCCACCGTGAGGAAACTGCTCGAAGCCTTTCTCGTTGAGGCGCTGGTAGAAAACATCGTAACCGATGGGCGGCGGAGTGGCTGGGTTGGCATCAAACCAGCTGACGTAGCCTCCCTGGCTGCCGAAGGGAGCCAGTTTGGGCTGGACCTGATCGCTGCCATTATTGTTATCGGCGAGCGGAAGATTCAGCGCAGGATTCGCGGACCACTGTCCCCACGCTGCCTGCGTAAATATGAGACACATCAGTGTTGCCATCCAGCCTAGTTTGTTTTTCATAGGATCTCCTGGGTCCGGCAGCCATTTACTCGAGGGTAAAAAGGTCGAGGGATGTTGCTACCACTTTCTATCTGCTGGCAATTAAGCTCGCGGTTGAATCCGGAGGCCACCGGTGCGACTATTATGGGCACCGAAGCTGCCAGCAGAGCGCAGTCGCAATACTACGCCAGCGCCCGGCATTTGCGGTGATTGTTGTGCAGCAGGCGACTTGGGGTCATGTTCATCCTTTTTGAGCTTGCCGAAGCCGATAAGGTATTGCGCGTGACGCTGAAGGGCGAGATGACCGACGATTCCGTCATGGAATTATGGTCCACGGGGGTTCCTGTCGCCGCATCTTTTCCCGCCTACAGAAGTATTGTGGATTTATCAGGCATTACGCGATTTGATGTTTCTACGCGTACCATCAACCGGCTGGCGAAAACGGATGCACCTAATTTCAGCAATCGGGTGTTTGTGGCTCCGATGGACGTCGTATACGGAACCACACGAATGTTTCAGGTGCTGACGGAAGGTACGCGCAAGAACGTGCATGTGGTTCGCACGATGGACGAAGCTTACAAACTGCTGGGCTTGGAATCGCCGAAGTTCGTTGCCGTCGATCGCGCGAAATAGCTTGTGCGAATCACGCGTCGGTCGGCGCAAAATCACGAAAGATGAAACCAACACTGCATCAGAATGGATCCAGCCAGCGCAGCCAGCAAAGCGGCTGGCATCGCGACCACGCCGATCCGGAAAAAATCCCAAAAGCTCACATGCACTTTTTCTTTCCGTAAAGCAATCAGCCAGAGAATGGTGGCAAGCGATCCGGTGATGGAAAGATTCGGGCCCAGGTCGACTCCGATCAATACAGCGTCGGCCATCGAACCTGTAACGTGAGCGGCACGCACGGTGCTGCCGGCGATGAGGCCGAGTGGAAGATTGTTCACGAGATTGTTGGCGACGCCAACCACGAAGCCTGTCGCCAGCTGACCGGCCGCAGTCCCAAGACTTTCGGCCTGGGCCAGCCAGTGTTGGGTGTACTGCATGGCGCCAATCATCTCCATTGCGTCGACCATCACGAATAGTCCAAGCACCAAGGCCAAGGTTTCCCAACTGATCTCGCGAGCCAAGGTCAGCGGATTGCTTTTTTCCTTGATGGAGAGGACCGCAATAATAGAGAGAGCGGCGAGGCAGGTCGGCAGGCCCAGATCCTTCCCGAAGAAGGACGCCAGCAGCAACACGGCAACCATCAATCCCACGCTGGCGACGACCAGCTTGCCGTTGTTGTTCAGGCGGTGCTCTTCCACTTCATTCTCAACGCGCGCGCGCAATTCGTTACGGAAGAGCCATCGCAGAACATAAAATGTGGTGCCGATCGACAACAGGCTGGGCACGCTAAAAGCCAAAAGCCACCGGGCGAGCGGCGGCATTGCAGCTCGGAAGACGATCAGGTTAGCGGGGTTCGATATGGGCAGCACAAACGATGCCGCGTTGGCAATGAACGCACAAATAAAAAGGTACGGCAGGGGTTGAACCCGCGCCTTGCGTACCGCGGTGAGGATGGCTGGCGTCAGGACCACGGCCGTCGCATCGTTCGACATGAGAATAGTGACGATGGTTCCGATGCCGTATACCAAGGCGAACAGTTTCAGGCAAGAACCCTTCGCCCGGCGAATCGCAATGGATGACAACCAGTCGAATACCCCATGTTCGCGGGCCAACTCGGAAAGTAACATCATTCCAATCAGAAACAGGCAAACGTCCAGTGCCTTTACCAGGGCGTGTTCCGCCAGTTTCAGGGTGATAAGTCGCAAGCCGAGCAGCAGCACTACGCCCGCACTGATCCAGTACACCTCGGGGACATTCCGGGGACGAACCAGCATTAAGGCAATGCTGATCGAAACAATCAGGCAGACGACAATGGGGACGAAGGCGGCGGGAATCACAGCTGAGCACCCGCCCGGAATCTGCAAAGAAGGCGGCACAGAACCAGGTTTCTCTCTCCGTTAGTGGCTGGCACGCTCATTTTAAAGTCGATTTCCTCCGGGCTGTCACATGGAACGACTACGTGGAGTTTCTGCCGAATTTAAGGCAGTTCATATGGCGGCGATAATTTCTCAGCAGCGCAATCGCAGAAACTCGCCTCTAAGGGATGCGGGGGAGAGCACTTGCATACGTTTGCGTTCATTTTAACTGGAGGTAGCCTCTGGCGATGGGTCTTGCGCCTGGGAGGCCCCGGGCTAATCCTGGTCGGACTGATCGACAATTCCGTGGTTCCACTCCCCGGAGGCATGGACCTGTTCGTCATCCTACTTACGGCCCATCATCGCGATTGGTGGCCTTATTATGGTGCGTTTGCGACCGCTGGCGCCGTCGTCGGAGGCTATGTTACTTTTCGCCTCGCGAAAAAAGGCGGCAAAGAAGGTCTTGAAAAGAAAGTCGGCAAAAAGCGGGCAGGGAAGGTATACCAGAGATTCGAAAAAGGGGGATTCTCGACTATCGTGGTGGGATCAATCTTGCCTCCGCCGTTTCCTCTCGTACCGGTATTGATGGCGGCCGGGGTGATGCAGTATCCGGCCAAGAAGTTTCTCGCAGCACTTGCTCTCGGTCGCGGCATTCGTTTTTTGGTAGTGGCCTACCTGGGAAAGTTGTATGGGACTGAGATTGTCAAATGGCTGAGCCAGTACTACGAGCCGCTGCTCTACACATTCATCGCACTTGGAGTGCTGGGGGGGATTGGTGCCTGGGTGTATTTCAAATGGTACCGGCCGAAGCACCAACCGAAAGACAAACAGGATCAACCGGCCAAAGATAAGAAAGCCGCCTAGCCTCAGGCGGCTTCCTACGTTTCTGAAACTTCGAACTAGTGTGCGGGTGCAGGTTGTGGACTCGACTGCGGTGCAGATGTGCTTGGGCTGGAGAAGTTGACCTTGGGCACGACGCGCGATCCTTCAGAGGCCTGGAAGTAAGCATCATTCGGCTTGAATCCCGCCCACCCGGCAAAGATGTTATTCGGGAACTGCTGGACGTAGGTGTTGTAGTCCTGCAAGGTATCGTTGTAGCGTTTGCGCTCGACCGCAATGCGGTTTTCAGTGCCAGCCAACTCATCCTGCAGGCGTAGGAAGTTTTCGTTCGATTTCAGTTGCGGGTAATTCTCGACGATCAAAAGCAGGCGGCCCAGGGCTCCGTCCAATTGACCGTTGGCCGCGATCTTCTGCTGCGGGGTACCTGCGGAAAGCAGGGCGGAACGTGCCTTAGCGATATCTCCAAAGACCGTCTGTTCCTGCTGTGCGTAGCCTTTCACCGTCTCAACCAGATTGGGGATCAGGTCGGCACGACGTTGCAGCACGATATCGACCTGCGACCATGCGGATTTCACCGCCTCATTCTTTTGTACCAGCGTATTCCGCGTGTTCACGTACGAGCCGAACACCGATACGGCGATCAGACCGACGATGACAATCACTACGATCACTGCAATCAGACCCTTACCCATGAAATTCCTCCTCTATCCTGGAAACGTTTTACGCCTGGGCCGCAGCCATATCAACGGCCGCGGTCACCTTTTCCACTGCCGCCAGATAACGGGCGGCGAGGTCAATAACGTTTATGCTCTTGCGATCAGCCTTGCGCTCCCGTACATCCAAAACCTGCAATACCGCAGACGCATCGAATCCCACTCGCCCGGCCAAAGAAGTCACTGCTTCGCGCCTCGTGATCGGCTTGCCGTCCCCCATGGCGATCAAGGCGTGCCGAAACAGCGTACTGAATGAAGGCGCAGAGCGCAGCAATAAATCCCACAATCGCGACTGGTTGTTCGAGGCCAGCAATACATGCTGGCGCAACAGGATCAACTTCTCTCTCAGTTCATATTCCACTTGCACCCGATGCAGGTCCATGGGGATTTGCAAGTCTTTTAGAACATCGTCGCCAAAAAGAAGCCGGTGATGCTGCTGCATATCGAGCAACTCAATAGTAAATACGTCTGTGGAGCGCTGAAGTTCCTGCTTCGTCATGCAGAGTGGCGGAGGCTGTTTCTTTCCGTCCCACCACTTGGCCGCGGGCGACAAAGACTGTAATGCACTGAAGGAGCTGTCACGCAAGACACAAAGCAAGTTTAGGTTCGACAATCCGGGGTGATAATCGCCAGCCACCGCAGACCCGAACAGGATAATGTTTTCGATGTTGGCTCCTGCTGCCTCGCGGGCGCGTTTCACGAATTCGTCAATGGTATCTGTAGGAATCATTGCATCCTCACATGCCGAAAGTCGAAGCTACCAACTGCTGCTCGCGCCGCCTCCGCCCGAACTGCCCCCGCCAAAGCCGCCGAACCCGCCTCCGCCACCGAATCCACCACCCCCACCGCCAAAGCCCCCGCCGCGCCCACCGAAGATGTTGGAGAAAAGAATCCAGAACAAAATACTGCGGAGTGGCGTGGCGAGAATGATCAGGAAGATGACGATCAGTAAGATGATTCCGCCAAACGAAATGCCTGAATCAGGCTGCCTCGCGGGTCGTGTGGGAGCGCGGGGCTGGGCATTGGTGAGTTGAACTCCTGCGTCTGAGGCAATGACGTCTGCGACGCGGCTGGTCACCAGCAGCAGGGCCTGGCTATAATCTCCACTCCGCATCAGGGGGATTGCTTCGCGCTGAAAGCCTCCCACTTTTCCATCAGGCAAGATCGGTTCAAGGCCATAGCCGACCTCGATGCGGGCGCGATGATCCTGTATTGCATAGAGGATCAGAACGCCACGATCGGTTGACTTGGCGCCGATACCCCACTTGTGGAAGAGATCGACGGCGTAGCTCTCGATGTCGGAGCCATCGAGCGTGTTGATCGTCACCAGGGCGATTTGCGCGTGAGCCTTTTGATCGACCTGGGTGCAGATGTCCTCGATTTGCGCTTTCGTTTGAGGATCAAGCACATGGGCGAAGTCATTGACGTATCCGGTAGGTTTTAATTGCGATACAGACTCAGCCCTGGCGACGATGCCCTGCAGCAACAGCCAAATTGCCAGGCATATTCTTACGCGCGCGTTCACAGGCAGATTGTACAAGACATTCCGGGCGAGGGATGGTGATCGGATGCAATCTAGTAGCCGTCGCCTGGTGATCGCTGCATCGTAGGACAGGCGTATGGGTCACCTTGGTAATTTGCAACGACGTGGCGGTTCGAAGATGATGGGCAAAAATGGCATCAAACCCAGAGAAAACCCGACGTTGGGATCGAACGCCCGTCGACTTGCCAGTTCGAGTGGTGACGTCGAAGGGCTTCGCGACGACTGTGGTCGAAGGACGCGGCACTGAAATGAGCCAGGGCGGCATGACGTTATATGCTGGAATCCTGCTGAACCCGGGCGATCTGCTGGAGATCGAGTTTGATACGCCAACCCCTTCGCGCATGCCGGCGATCGTTCGCTCGCGCAACGGTTTTTGTTTCGGTCTGGAGTTTATTACTCCGCTGCCTTCCTAGTCCCGCATTCCTGTCTGCATGGATTTTGGCCCGGAATTGTTCTAGCATCTGATCACCAGCCGCTAGGGTGATCTCTCTATGTACTTCGAACAGTTCTATCTGGGCTGCCTTGCGCATGCTTCCTACCTTCTGGCTTCCGAAGGGGAAGCGGTTGTCGTCGATCCGCAGCGAGACGTGGAATTGTATTTGAAGGCGGCGGCCGAGCAGGGAGCCGCTATCCGCCATATTTTCGAAACGCACTTGCACGCAGATTTTGTCTCGGGCCACAGAGAACTCGCGGCGCGAACGGGAGCGAAGATCTACATCGGCGTGCAGGCAGCAGCGATGTTTCCGCATGTGGCGGTCCGCGACGGCTTCGAATTGGCTGTGGGCAAGGTCTCACTTCGCGTGCTGGAGACCCCTGGGCACACGGCCGAGAGTATCTGCGTGGTCGTGACTGATAAAGAAAAATCTGCGGAGCCCTGGGCGGTATTGACGGGCGATACGCTTTTTATCGGCGACGTAGGACGTCCGGATCTCTCGCCGAAGCACACGCCTGCGCAACTTGCCGGCCTGCTCTACGACAGCCTGCATCAGAAATTGCTGACGCTGCCGGATAAGGTTCTGGTATATCCCGCGCACGGCGCCGGTTCTCTTTGCGGCAAGAACATGCGTGCCGAGCGTTCGTCGACGATCGGCACTGAACGGCTGACGAATTACGCACTGCAGATCAAGAGCAGGGAGGAGTTCATTGCGCAGTTGACGAGCAATCTTCCCGCGCGCCCCGAGTATTTCCTAAAGGACGCAGAGATCAACCGCACAGGTGCCGCAGCGTTGTCGGAGCTGGGACCGCTGCGCGCGATTGATCCGCACGAGTTAGACCGAATGTTAATAGCGGGTGAGATCGCGCTCGACGTGCGAGCGGGCGACGAATTTGCCGCCGGGCACGTGCCTGGTTCGGTGAATATCGCGCTGTCGGGTCAATTCGCATCGTGGGCCGGAACGATGCTCGGCTTGGCATCGCATCCCGTACTCATTGCCGCCAGCGATGAGCAGATTGAAGAAGCGCGATTGCGACTGGCACGCGTGGGTATAGAAGCGCTCGATGGATATCTGCGGGGAGGGCTTGCAGCTTGGCGCGACGCTGGATTAGCAGTTGCGTCAATTGCTCAGATTTCAGCCGAAGAATTGCAGCAGAGACTTCAGACGAGCGATCTTCAGGTACTGGACGTGCGTCGCGAACCGGAGTGGGATGCGGGCCACATCGAGCATGCGACTTGGTGGCCGCTCGATAATTTCAAAGTCGCGCCGCCCGAGATCGATCGAGCGATGCCGCTGGCGGTGCATTGCAAGGGCGGATACCGCAGCATGATTGCGTGCAGTCTGCTGGAGCGCGCAGGCTTTCGAAACGTGTCCAACGTGGTGGGCGGGTTTGATGCCTGGCAGGCGGCGACCCTCCCGGTTGTGACGGCGGCGACAGTCAAAGTTTAAGCTGGCCCTGCGGACAAAGTGGTCCTGAAGGAGCATTTGTCGTACAGGAATGTACATACAGCATTAAGGTTAGCATCTGCAACGGCTTAGACCTCGTCTGTTTCTGCCTCGAATTGCCTGCCACGCTCAAGGATCGTTTTTAGCAGGTCTTCCACTTCCAAATCGCTTACGGCCGGGTTCGTGAAAGTAAATTTCAGGCACTGGCGATTGCGGACCCGTGTGTGTCCAATAACGGCCTGTCCCAGATCAAAAAGCGCTCTCCGGATGCGGCTGTTGAGCAGGTCAGCATCGACGCTCGCCATGGAGGGAACGTAGCGGAAGAGAACGGTGCCGAGCTGAGGCTCGGCCATGAGTTCGAGCTGCGGAACGTTTCGGATTACGTGTGTTGCATGCGCCGCCAAGGCGACGGTCCGGTCGATCATTTTGCCCAGCTTTTCGCGGCCGAGGGATTGGAGCGAAATCCAAAGCTTGAGAGCATCGAAGCGGCGACTGGTGAGCAGGGAAGTAGTCACCAGGTCCGGGACGCCTTCTGCCTCGTGCGACTCGGGATTCAGGTAATCGGCATAGAACTTGATCGAGTCGAAGTGGCGAGCGTCCCGCAATAAGAACGCACTGCATGGAATCGGCTGCCAGAATAATTTGTGGAAATCGATGGTGATGGAATCGGTGGACTTGATGCCTGCGAGTTTGTCTCGGTATTGCGAAGAGAAGAGGAGCGCTCCGCCGTAGGCTGCATCGACATGCAACCAAGTGTTCGCCTCGCGAGCGATAGCCGCAATCTCGGGCAAAGGATCAATCGAGCCGAAATCTGTTGTGCCTGCCGTGGCGACCACAGCCATGGGAAGCAGACCTTCCCCGTCGAGGCCGTGCAGAGCACTTTGCAAGGCTGCGGGTTTCATGCGGAAGTGGTCGTCAGTGTCCACGCGAATGACGGAATCTGTTCCGAGTCCTAACTGCGATGCGGATTTCTCGACGGTGAAATGGGCAACTTCCGAACACAGGATGCGCAGACGGTTGGCCTCGGGCGGAAGGCCGGACTTCTGGGCTGACCAGTTCCAATGTTTTTTCAAGAGAGCATCGCGTGCGAGCAGCAGTCCCATGTAATTGGACTGCGAGCCTCCGCTGGTGAAGGTTCCATCAGCCGTGGCGGGAAAACCGGCCTCGCCGCACAACCAGCGGATTAACTTCTGCTCAACGATAGTTGCGATTGGAGCCTGGTCGAAGGAATCCATCGACTGATTCAGAGCGCTGGTGACAACCTCGGCGGCAAGCGCGGCCAAAAGTGGTGGGCAGTGGAGGTGGGCCGCGGTGTTGGGGTGGGAAACGTTTACTGAGTTCACGACTATCGTTCGCAAGGTCTCTGAGATTTCTTCTGACGAGCGTCCGGACTTTGGCAGAAAGTCGGAAGGGATTAGTTTGGCCAATCCCGCCGCGGTTCGGCCGGAAGAGGCAGTGCCGGGCAGCGACTGACAAACCAGCTGTGCAGCTTCGATTATCAACTTTTGATATGCTGCCTTGCTCTTTTTGCTTTGGCCTAAGAAATCCGTTTCGAACAAGCGATCCTCCGGAAGCTTGACCTGTAAGAGTAGAGCCTCCACCAGTCGGGACTATCTTCCCACATTGCAATCGGAGAAGCTCTGTGTGCAGGCGGATGGGGCCAATGGGAGGTATAAACTGCTGAAAGCTTATGCATTCATAACGAGTGTTTCGGGAAGGAAATGATCATGAAGACAGGCAAGATCGCGCATACCTTTCGGGTGGAGAGCGGCAAGCACTTTCGCCTGAAAGACTTTGACCCGGCGGATACCGGTCACTGGAAGTCGAAGGAACATGCGGAGCAGGCTTTGATGGAAGGGATCGCCCGCACGGCCGAGCTGCAAGACAAGCTGTATGCCCAGGACCGATGGGCGCTACTGTTAATCTTCCAGGCACTGGATGCGGCGGGAAAAGACGGCGCCATCAAGCACGTGATGTCCGGCGTGAATCCGCAAGGATGCCAGGTGTACTCCTTCAAGACGCCTTCCGATCTGGAGCTGCAGCATGACTTTCTATGGCGTACGACTCGTGATCTGCCGGAGCGGGGCCACATCGGAATTTTTAACCGGTCGTATTACGAGGAAGTGCTGGTGGTTCGGGTGCATTCCGACATTCTGAAGAATGAGAAGACGCCGCCGTCACTGGTGGGAAAGAAAATCTGGGAAGAGCGTTTTGAAGACATTCGCTGCTTCGAGCGGCACATGGCGCGCAATGGAACGGTGATCAGGAAATTCTTTCTGAACGTCTCCAAGAAAGAGCAGAAAAAGCGTTTTCTGGAGCGCCTGGATGAGCCTGAGAAAAATTGGAAGTTTTCCGCAAGCGATATTCACGAGCGAAAGTATTGGGACGATTATCAGGCTGCGTATGAAGACATGATCCGCAATACTGCATCCGAGCATGCGCCCTGGTACGTTGTGCCGGCGGACAACAAGTGGTTCACACGCCTGGTGGTTTCAACAGTGATCATGGATGCGCTTGAGTCGCTTGATCTGAGTTATCCGAAGGTGGATGAGGCGAAGCGGAAAGAACTCGAAGCGGCGAAGAAGGGGCTGCTGAAGAAGTAAGGCGACTTCGTGCGCGGAGTTGCAGGAGCCATGCCGGCTCTTTGCAGCGAGGGCCGTCAGGGGTACCATAAGGACATTGTTCACGCCGTCCGCAGAACCACGGAGATAACCTACAAATGGGCCAAGATTTTCTTCGCAGAAGTGCGACCTATGCCGCACGCTCGATTTCAACCGCTGTCTTCCTGACGCTCTTCACACTCTTTTCGATTGCCGCTGTAGCGCAAGCCAAGCCGGAGCGGCAATCGAAGGCCGCCAAAGCGGCGCAGGCTCCGCAATCAACCCAAGCGGCAAAGGCTGCAGCGACCACGGAAAGCAAGAACGGGGAAGATTCGGAGGAAGCCTCTAAGCCTGAAGAGAAAGCCTTCAAAGGAATGAAGTACCGGATGATCGGGCCATTCCGCGGAGGCCGTTCGCTAACTGCAGCCGGCATTCCGGGTGATCCGACAACGTATTACTTCGGAGCCACAGGCGGCGGCGTGTGGAAGTCGACCGATGGAGCGATGACGTGGTCGCCGGTTTTCGACAAAGAAGGCACATCGGCGATCGGTAGTATTGCGGTATCTACTTCGAATCCCAATGTGCTGTATGTAGGAACCGGCGAGGCCTGCATCCGTGGAGACATCTCGCACGGTGACGGAGTGTACAAAACGCTTGACGGCGGCAAGACGTGGAAGAACACGGGCCTGCGCGATTCGCGGGCGATCGGCAAGGTGATCATTAATCCAACGAATCCTGATATCGCGTTCGTCGCGGCGCTCGGGCATCCTTACGGCCCGAATGCGGAGCGCGGAATCTTCCGCACGACGGACGGCGGAAAAACCTGGGAAAAGGTTCTCTATAAAGACGAGAACACAGGCGGCATTGATGTCGCCTTTGACCCACATAATTCCAACATTCTTTTTGCGGCGCTATGGCAGGCGCGGCGGACTTCGTGGAGCATGACGAGCGGCGGTCCGGGCAGCGGACTGTATCGCTCCACCGATGGCGGCACAACCTGGAAACATCTGGAGCAGCATGGACTGCCGAAGGGTCCGTACGGAAAGATTGGCGTGGCCGTGGCCGCAAATTCAGATCGTGTGTATGCACTTATTGAGGCGCACAATCCGGATGGCGGACTGTATCGCTCCGATGACGGCGGAGAATCGTGGCAACTGGTAAATCCGAGTCACAGTCTGTGGCAGCGACCGTGGTATTACATGCATGTCATTGCTGATCCGCGCGATGAGAACGTGCTTTACATCATGGATGTCGATGCCTACAAGTCGACCGACGGCGGGCATCTGTTCAACAAGGTCCATGTACCCCACGGCGACAATCACGGGTTGTGGATTGATCCGATGGACACGAAGCGCATGATCGCTTCGAACGACGGTGGCGTGACGGTGACGCTCGATGGCGGGAAGAGTTGGTCGTTGCAGGATAATCAGCCGACGGCGCAGCTTTACCACGTGATCACCGATACCGAGACGCCCTACCGGGTGTATGGATCGCAGCAGGATAGCGGCACAGTGGCCATCGTGAGCCGCAGCGATGATGGTTCGATCAGCCGTAGCGATTGGTACGACGTAGGTGGCGGCGAGGCCGGATACATCGCGCCGTATCCGCCGGATCCGAATATTGTGTATGCGGCCGACTATCAGGGAAACATTACGCGCTACGACCGGCACATCGGACAAGTGAAGTCGATTACCGAACAGCCCGAGCTTTCGGATGCGCATGGCGCGGCGAATCTGGAACACCGCTTCCAGTGGACGGCGCCGGTCATGATCTCTCCGCACGATCCGAACACGCTCTATCACGGCGGCGAGGAGCTGTTTAAGACGACAGATGGCGGAGTGCGCTGGCAGGCGATCAGTCCGGATCTGACGCGCAATGATAAGAGTAAGCAGAAGGTTTCGGGCGGGGACATTACGCTCGATGATTCGGGAACCGAATATTACGACACTATCTTTGCCCTAGCCGAATCTCCCATTACCAAGGGCCTGCTATGGGTGGGCACGGACGATGGTCTAATCCAGCTGACAAAGGATGAAGGAAAGTCGTGGTCGAACGTCACGCCCAAAGACATGCCGGAATGGAGCCGCATCAGCCAGATTGACGCTTCGCCGTTCGATCCGGGAACGGCTTACGTCGCGGTCGATCGTCATCAATTCGACGAACTGAAACCATACATTTACAAGACGACGGATTACGGTAAGACCTGGGTCAAGCTGGGGAGTGGTATTCCAGATCGTACATTTGTGCGTGTGGTCCGGGAAGATCCGAAGAAGCGGGGACTGCTATATGCCGGAACCGAAGAAGGAGTGTATGTTTCGTTTAACGACGGAGCGAACTGGCGTCCGCTGAAACTTAATCTGCCGACGGTACCGGTTCACGATCTGGTAATCAAAGACAACGATCTGGTTGTGGCGACTCACGGGCGGGCTTTCTGGATTCTCGACGATCTCACGCCGCTGCGGCAGTATTCGGACGATATCACGCAGCAGGATATGCACCTCTACACTCCCGCACCTGCGTATCGCATTCAGGCCGGGGCTGGAGGAGAGCGACATCCATCGAAGCGGACGGGGGAGAATCCGCCGGCGGGAGCGGTGATCTATTACTACTTGAAGGATGCTCCCAAGGTGGACACCGAAGCGAAGATCGAAATCCTGGATGGGGCGGGGAAAGTTATCCGGAAATACTCGAGCGCTGAATATGACACGCTGGAAGAGCCTGCGGATCCGGACGACAAGAAGCCAGAGAAACAGCTCAAGGCCGAAGCGGGGCTGAACAAATTCGTATGGGATTTGCGATATGAAGAGGCGCGACGTATCCCGGGGTACTATCTGTGGGAATACAACGGGGGTGCGCATGGACCCGTTGCCGTTCCCGGACATTATCAGGTGCGACTGACCGTAGGTGGGCAGAGCCAGACGGCAAATCTGGATTTGAAACTGGATCCGCGGGTGAAAGTGAGCCAGGGGGATCTGGAGGCGCAGTTCAATCTCCTGATTCAGACCCGGGACGAACTGAACAAAGTTGTCGACACAGTGAATCAGATACAGGACGTGCGGGCACAGCTTTCCGGACTGAAACGCCGTTTGCCGGAGAATGCCGGCTCGAAAGCGATCGTTACTGCCGCGGATGACCTGGAAAAGAAGCTGGTTGCGGTTCGCGATGACATCGTGAACCTGGATATCAGCGCGAATGAAGACTCGCTGGCGTATCCTCCGCAACTGGACGCTAAGCTGGCATTTCTGGCCATGGATGCGGGGTCGGCGGATTCTGCGCCGACTGAAGCCGAACAGCGCCAGTTCGAGAAGCTGAAGCGGCAGAGCGGGGAGCTGATCTCCCGCTGGGAGGACTTGCAGCGGCGCGATCTGGCGGCATTCCAGAAGCTTACGGCTGAGGGCAGCCTGTCGACCGTGGTCGTGCCGCCAGCAGGGCGGGCGGCGGAGGAGCCGGTCGCGGCACACTGAGAACAAGTGGTCAGTGATTGTGGTCAGTCAAACCGTCGCGTCACTGGCCACTGACTGCTGATCCCTTGACGCTTACCACCGCTACGGTTCGAAGGAACTTCAGAAAGGCCTTGCTGGAAGCGGGGTTTACTCTTCCAATTACTTTCTATTACTTCTGGGCCAGACATATAGCACCGATGTGCCTTGTCCGGGCTATGGCCTATTGCTATTGTGCCGATAGAGCTTCAGTGTAGTTCCTCCCCTGAAGGTGATTGAGCCGGTACGGGAGGTATCCATGCGAGTGATGCACGTTTGCTATGCGGTGATCGGCTTTGCGGTGGCCCGCTGGATATTCCGGCGGCAAGCGGTTCCAGTAGTAGACCCGGTTTCACGTTTTCGCTCGCAAGGACTGTTGTAAGAATTTGTGTGGGCTTGGGCGCGCGCACCCGTTGCGCCTCCATTTCGTCAACGCGCGCCCTTTCCTTTCGCCCTAGGTACCGTTACTAAGGTTTGCCCGTATCGTCCCTGTCTTTTCTTTCTCTCAATACAATTGGCTTAGCAAACTCTTTCGCAGAAAATGCGAGTGACCTGAGCTTATGCTGCGTATTCCAGGAATCGGATTGCTCCTCGTGTCGGCGATGTTGCTGGTGCTATGGCCACGGATTGCGCGGGCGCAAGATGATCCGAACGACATGCCGTTGGGAGACGTGGCGCGGAATCTGCGGAAGAGTGCGCCCGCCAAGCCGGTTATGTCTAAGCCGGTAATTGATGACGATAACCTGCCGCAGGTGATGGAACGCGCGGAAAACAGGCAAGGTTTCGGACCGGGTCTCCGCTATCTCATGGCCGGAGAAAGCAAGGACTTTCAGGTAGCCGCTCCCGATGTCACTTGCAGCCTGGCGTTCACTGCCAATGTGAAATCGTTGCTATCGGGGCAGTATGCGCAAATGGATCTCCCGGCGGAAGAGGTGGCGAAGCTTCAAGGGAAGGCTACGATTGAAGGCGATTCGCTGACTATCCCGATTTTCAATGGGACCAACTGGCACGTGAGCGAGCTGGCAGTAGCGCTGACGGTAGTTCGCAAGCGCGCAGCGAGCGATTTCACGGCAATCTATTCGGCCCCAGGGGCAGGGGTGGAAATCGATCCGGGGGTATCGGCGGAGGCCGATCCGCTGGAGCAGGTGAGGTCTGAGAAGAAATCCGATCTGACGGTCATTTACAAAATGAGGACGGCAGCGCCGCCGTGGGAAAGAGCCGTGTTCAGCGCGCCCCTGAATCTGGAACTGGCACCAGGCGAGGAATGGCACTGGGCCATTGTGCAAGCCAAGGGATATCCGCCGGAGAGTTATGCCGCGCCGCAACCTCGGGCAGCTGAAGCAAGGCAAGAGGGAACCCCCGTACCGGTCAGCCTAACCGACCCGGAGAATCCGCTGTCCGTAACCCCGCAGCATCCATAAAACTCCCGGCAACGCCAAGTGATTCCGATGCTTATATTGCCATGGCCTTTAGCACTGCGATACTGCGTTCGTAGGTGGGCGACGATGCGACAAAACCTCTCTAGTTCTCTGCGAACGAACGGGACACGATTGGGCACATCGTGCGATTGTTATTGAGGCCTCGGCAGCATGCTAAACTTAACCCAACCCCGCAATAAACGAGGCATCCATGAAATTTGGCGTCATCATTTTTCCTGGTTCGAACTGCGATCACGATGCATTCTGGACGATCCAGCATGTTGCCAAGCAACCGGTAACATTTTTATGGCATGAATCGCACGATTTGGAGAACTGTGATGCCATCATTGTGCCGGGCGGATTCGCGTACGGCGATTATCTGCGGACCGGCGCGATCGCGAAGTTCTCGCCTGTCATGGACTCGGTGCGCAAGTTCGCTGCTGGCGGCGGGTTGGTGCTGGGCATCTGCAACGGTTTTCAGATCCTGTGTGAATCGGGTTTGTTGCCGGGTGCGTTGATGCGAAATATCGGTCTGAAATATGTCTGCAAGCCGGTCGAAGTGCGGGTCGAGAATGCGACCACTCCTTTCACGAATGCGTGTTCGATGGGAGAGGTTCTGACCATCCCGATCGGTCACATGGAAGGAAACTACTTCTGCGATGAGGCAACACTGGCAGAGTTAAAGCGAGACAACCGGATCGTATTCCGGTATTGTTCGCCGTCGGGCGAGATCACGACTGAGGCCAATCCCAACGGGTCGCTGGAAAATATTGCCGGAATCTGCAGTCCAGGTGGGAATGTGGTGGGCATGATGCCGCATCCGGAACGGTCCGCCGAACCGGAACTGGGCTGTACGGACGGCGTCAAGATTTTCCAATCGATGGTCGGAGCATTGGTGTCCCGGTAGCATTTTCTCCTCTCACGCAAAAATTTCTTGGAGATTCAGAGGGTTTCGTTATATTGTCATCCCTTCTTCCCCTGTAGAGCGGTTACCCAGCTGTATTTTGATTTCGCCAACAAACGCAGGGAGGCGTGTGTCTAATGACAGCGAAGCAGATTCTGGATTCCTTTTCCGAAACGTTGATGAGAGATGAACGTATTCTCAGCGTGCAAGAACGAGCGCTGATTACGACTGTGCTGCAGCACGCCAAAGCTGCAGCCGGAAGCAGTCCTGATACGCAGGAAGCCGTAAGGAACGTAATCGCGTCTGCAGTGGGGGAAGTGGTCGCGCAGCGCGCATTCGCCGTGTTAGGAAGCAGTGTTCTGGAGCGGATTATCGAGAACGGTTCATTGCCCGAGGATGCAGCAAGCCAAGCGACTGAAGTTCTGGCAAATCCCAAAGGGCCAGAGACGCCAGGAACTCCGATACGGCGCGATGCTCCCATGCATCCTGCGCCGGGACCGGAGACACCGGGAGTGCGGCGCGACGCTCCCATGCATCCTGCGCCGGGACCGGAGACACCGGGAGTACGGCGCGACGCTCCCATGCATCCTGCGCCGGGACCGGAGACACCGGGAGTACGGCGCGACGCTCCCATGCATCCTGCGCCGGGACCGGAGACACCGGGAGTGCGGCGCGACGCTCCGATGCATCCTGCGCCGGGACCGGAGACACCGGGAGTGCGGCGCGATGCTCCCATGCATCCTGCGCCCGGACCGCAGACACCAGGGCACGATGTGACTAGAACCATCGTTTCGCATGCGGCAGCGGCCATAGCGGAAAAACCTCGTAGTCTTCCCGCCCGTTGCGTGGTGCTGGACGAGTTTCTTGCTCCTCAGGAACTGTCTGAGTTGACTTGCTTCACGTTAGAACATGAAGGCGAATTTGAGGCAAGCGAAGTACTCTCTCCGACGGCGGAGAAGGGAGTAGTCAACTACGACCATCGCCGATCCCGTGTGCTGACGGAACTGGGACATTATCAGCACGTGATGATCGAGAGAATCAAAGCAGTTTTGCCGAGCGTACTGGAAAAGCTGGGCATGAAGGAATTCGACATCAGCGCCGTCGAGGCGCAGATCACCGCCAGCAGCGATGGAGATTTCTTTCATTTCCACAGCGATAACGGCGCCGATCACGTCTCGTCACGGCACCTGACGTTTGTATATTTCTTCCATCGCGACCCGCGACAGTTTGAGGGAGGGGAGCTGCGTATCCACGACGCAACGCTGGAAGGATCTGAATACGTCAGTGCGGGCAGCTACGAGACAATCATTCCGCAGCAAAATCAGATTGTCTTCTTCCCCTGTGAACTGATGCATGAAGTGACGGCGGTGAAGTGCGCGACGGGTCTGTTCGGGGACAGCCGCTTCACCTTAAACGGATGGCTTCGACAGTAAACAATCCGGCATGGTTGGAGTGGATGACGAATCTGCTCGGGGGAATGTCGCGGCAGACGCTCGCGGCGACATTTCCTCCAGACCGTTTCTATTGCCTGCTTGACGAGTTGCCGCTGCACCTGGTTCCGAGACACACGCTTTCCTGGAAGCGATCTCGGGAGGCGCGTGAGGCTGAGTTGTATCTGAATCCCGACTGTAGATTGCATTCGGCAGAAAACCTTCCCAAAGAACTCGACCTGCAGCAGGAAATACTTTCCGCTTTTGCGTTGCAGGGGACCATGGCTTGGGTTCGGGATCCGAAAACCGACGGACTCCTTCCGTTCTGGTTGGGCCCGGGGTTTGAAGAGGCCGTGAGAGGCCTGAGCGCTGACGAGCCGGTCTCAGAGTCTGTGCCCGAAAGCATGAGGTCCGTGCTTGCGATTGCTGGGATTCTGATTCCTCGGGGATTCAAAGCGCAGTGCATGGGCCAGCGAGAGCAGTTCATCGCAAATGCCAGATTGAGTTTTCGAGAAAAAGGTTATGCCGCACTACCGGGCCTGATCCATCCATTTCATGTTGCTGCTCTGCGCCGCTATTATCGATGCGTGATCCGAAAGGGGTGGATGAGGCTGGGAGATGAGCAGAGTTCGCTTCGGTATGTGGTGCACAACGAACCGGTCGCGCAATTCTTTCACCGGCAGATCGCTGGTACGCTCAGCGCTGTCGCCGGTGAAGCGGTTAAACCTTCCTACGTTTATCTTGCTTCGTACCAGAGCGGTGCGGAGCTCAAAAAGCACGTCGACCGTGAGCAGTGTGAATTCAGTATTACACTCGCTCTCGATTTCTCGCCCGAGCCGGAACTGGCGACGCCCTGGCCGATCCACCTCGACGCGACAGGTGGCAAAGTCACCGTTTTTCAGACGCTCGGAGACGGATTGGCGTATCGAGGCACGAGGTTGCCGCATTACCGGGACAAACTGGGATCAGGACAGACGTCGACTTCTATTTTCTTTCACTACGTCTCGGAAGACTTCAACGGATCGCTAACCTGATTCGTTTCGATTAGCGTAGGCCAGAGATCAGGTATAGCGCGGACAAGGTCTGATTGTAGGCGTAAGCAAACCGTTTTCCATCACGGCTGACAACGATTGGGGCAAGCATCACTACGCCGGCCGAGACGCCAGGCTTCAACTGTTGAATAATTTTTGAATTGCCCGTCGCAAGATCAACTCGATAGACCTTACTAGGAAATTCCCCAGAGTGATAGCAGTAGAGAGCGGTACCATCGTCCGCCCACTGCACTGCCACAAAGGTACTGTCGAAGTGAGGAACCGCGCGGGGAGGACCACCCTCAAGCGAATAGATTGCGATGGACCGATCCGCCGACGTTCCAATCATGAAGCGGCTATCCGGGGATGAGGGGCCGCACAGCACGCCTTCGGGAGTTACAGGTTTTGCCGTACCATCCGACACGTCCACTGCATAACAGCGAACCCCATGGCCGCTTACGTCGCCATTGACCGCGAGTCGTTCTCCATCTGGCAGAAAGCGTGCCCACCCGGTGTGGACGTGATCGACTCCGCGTACATCAATGACGCGCGGTTGCCCCGCCCCGATCGGCAGCAGTGTAATCCGCGATGCCAGGAATGGCGAGATCGAGATCGCCCATTTTCCGTCTGGGGACAGTCCTCCGGAGCTGCCATCACCCAACCGCACCGGCAACGCGCCATCTACCTTGCGAGTGACCACAGCGTAATTTGGGCCGGCAGCTTCGCTCGCATCCTCGAACAATACGAATTGCCCGTCCGGGGAAATGTCTCGCGGGGAATTCCAATCATGCCAAGCCAGGTCGACTCCTTCGTTGCTCCCCAACGTCGTGTATTCCATTGCGAGGCGTACAGAATTCAGCGAAACCAGAACACGGCCATCGGGTGCAATATCTTCGAGTTTCAACGCGACCGGCAAATCCAGCAGGGTTCGCAACTTGCCCGCGACGTCGACGGCCATCAACTTCAGATTGTTCCCCTTATCCACAGCGGCAAACCAAATTTCCTTGCCATCGGGTCGCCACGCAAGTCCGCTCTCAGATTCCCATTCCCGGGTGAGCGTTTGAAGATGGCCAGTGAGATTCACTTTGCGAACTACACCACGGCTGTCCCACAACACCGGATGATCCATGAAGGCAATCATTTCGTACGTGGGAGAGAAACGGATGTTGCTGATCCAGCCGCTGCTCTGGTAGAGGACATTGCCCACCGGATATTCCAGGCGGCTATGACCTTCCACATAATGCACCACAGCCAGCTTGCCGTTCGCGTCCCAATCCGCCCAGCGTACGTCTGGCAGCAATTCACGCGGGGAACCACCCGCTAAGGGAGCGCTGGCCAGCATGCCGTTCATGGTCTCAAGCTGCCCTGAGTGAGTCCCGCGCACTACCAGTGCCAATTCATTCGTGCGCGAGATACTCAGCAGGTTGGCGTCGGTAAACTGCAGCGGCTGCGACAGCAGGGAATTGCCCACCGTGGAGAACAGCTGTACAGGTTTGTTGTTCCACGCGGCAGCGTACACGACGTTCGCTCCATCAGGCGAGAAGCGCGCAGCGTAAACCGTACCAGCTTCAAAACTGAGTCGCTTATAGGATGGTGATGTGACCGGAAGGTGGATCAATTGACCAATCGCCAGAACCGCCGTCGCTACCGCCAACACCGCCGCAACTATCCAAGCGAGTTGCGCATTCTTGAGGCGTTTCGCCTTGGTGGCTGTGATTCTCACGGTTGACGACCCAGAAACCGTTTGCAGCGCGAAGCCGAGATCCTTCGCCGACTGAAACCGATCTTCCGGCTCTTTTTCGAGGCAGTGTCTAACGATCTCCTGGTAGGCCGCAGGGATGTCGGCTTGTTCCAGGCTAGCGCTGGCAGGCTCTTCGCGCAGAACTGCCGTCATGGTATCGACTTCGGTTTCACCGCGGAAGGCCCGGCAGCCGGCCATCATCTCGTAGAAAATCGCACCGAAGCTGAAGATATCGGCGCGATGATCCACCGGCTTTCCCCGAAGCTGCTCGGGCGACATATAAGCCACTGTGCCGATCACAGCACCATGCTTTGTGACCGTGGTCAGGCTTTCGATCGAGCGATTTTCTTCGGGATCGAGTTGCAGCTTGGCGACACCAAAATCGAGAATCTTGACCCGATCATCGTTGGTGATGAACAGGTTCTCCGGCTTCAGGTCGCGGTGGACGATGTGGCGATCGTGTGCAGCGGTGAGGCCATGGACGATTTGAAGTGCGTAGCCGGCGGCTTGCTGTGGCGGGATTCTCCCCTCACTCAGCCGTTGCCGCAAAGTCTTGCCCTCAAGCAACTCCGAAACGATGTAGGGAGTGGTGCCGTCGAAGCCGACGTCATAGATGGCAAGAATGTTGGGGTGGTTGAGGGCTGCGGCGGCACGGGCTTCCTGCTCGAAACGGCGAAGATGATCGGGGTTATCGCTCGAGGCGGGCCGGATCAGTTTGAGAGCGACATCTCGTCCGAGCCTTTCATCGCGCGCGCGAAAGACTTCTCCCATCCCTCCCGCACCGATCTTCTCGAGGACCCGGTAGTGGCCCACCAACCGCCCGTCCATAAGAGTACCGAAAATCTTGGCTCTGGCATGTTAGGGGTGAAGAGGAAAGACAGTCAATACCGATCCATTGCTTGAGTTTGCTCGCGGAGCACTTCAAAGGCAGCGCGGTGGACTGGCTGGCGAGTCCGTTACCCAATCTCTAGGTGCATGCTATCGTTCGTGTTATACTGCTGATTCGCCTGCAAATATAGCGAGGCTATCCAGTGATCTCCTCTAAAGGCGAATCCTGCGCCATCCAAGATCTTTTAACGAATACGAGGTCGAACCATGTCCGGCCATTCTAAATGGGCCACAATTAAGCACAAAAAGGGCGCGCTTGACGCGAAGCGCGGCAAGATATTCACCCGTCTTATTAAGGAAATCAGCATCGCAGCCAAGAACGGTGGCGGCGATCCGGATTCCAACCCCCGGCTGCGAACCGCTATTCTGGCGGCCAAGTCGGAAAACATGCCCGCCGATAACATCAAGAGGGCCATCCAGCGCGGCACCGGCGAATTGCCGGGCGCGACGTATGAAGAGTTTTCTCTGGAAGGCTACGGACCGGGCGGGGTTGCCATTTTGCTCGATATCAACACCGACAATCGCAACCGCACCGTCAGCGAAATCCGCCACGTCTTCGGCAAAAATGGCGGCAATATGGCGGAAGCCGGGGCGGTTTCCTGGATGTTCCACAAAAAAGGTGACATCGTTGTTCCGAAGACTGCGGCCAAGGAGGACGATCTGATGAACATCGTTCTTGAAGCTGGCGGCGAAGACCTGAACGATGACGGCGATAACTGGGAGATCCTGACAGAGCCCTCAGCCTACGAAGGCGTGCTTGAAGCGGTAAAGAATGCGGGCATTAACCCAGCGGCCTCGAGCGTCTCATTCATTCCGCAAAACTACATCAAGCTTGAAGGGCAGCAGGCCGGCACCATGATCCGCTTGATGGAAGCACTGGAAGAGCATGACGACGTGCAGAATGTCCATGCGAATTTCGACATCGATCAAAAGTTGCTGGAAGAAGTCGCGGGCTAGCAATTCGCAGTACGTGTTTGAGCCGCCCAATCATCGGGCGGCTTTATTTTCTGTAGGCATTTTGCAAACCAGAGTTTTCAACACGTTCGTGGAAAATTCTGTGGAAAAGCGGCACACTAGCTATGTAAGTTGCTCTGCAAGAATCGCTTCAGCAGTTTGCACTGGAGCAAGTGCTGGCAGTTTCGTGGAGCATCTCGCAGCGAAATTTCCCGTGAAAGTTCGACTCGATCGATTGCTCGTGGACCGGGCGCTCGTCGCTTCGCGTGAGCGTGCGCAAGCGCTGATTCTCGCCGGCAAAGTTCTGGTGAATGAGCAAAAAATCGAGAAGGCAGGCGCTCAAGTCGAAGCCGACAGCGTGATTCGTCTGCTTGAACAAGACTTGAAGTTTGTGAGTCGTGGAGGACTGAAGCTCGAACACGCTCTCGCGCACTGGAAGATCGATGTGAGCGGCAAAGTCTGCATAGATGTGGGTGCCTCCACCGGAGGATTTACCGACTGCCTGCTGCAGCGTGGAGCGGCACGCGTCATTGCCATCGATACGGGCTATGGCCAGATGGATTTCAAGTTGCGACAGGACCCGCGTGTACGCTTGCTCGAAAAGACGAACGCACGGTACCTCACGCACGAGGCCGTCGGGGAGTTCGCCGAAATTATCACGATGGATGTTTCCTTCATCTCGGCGACTTTGGTTCTGCCCGCGGTCCTCGGGGCTGCATTCCCGACAGATCGTAGTGGGCGGCAAATCGTCGTGCTGGTGAAGCCCCAGTTCGAAGTGGGCAGGGAACTGGTGGGAAAGGGCGGAATTGTCCGCGACGAAGCTGCTCAGACGGCTGCGGTCGAGAAGGTAAGATCCGCGCTTGCCGATCTTGGGGTGAGGCATACACACGTGATCGATTCCCCCATCCTCGGCGCGGAAGGGAATCGCGAGTTCCTTCTCTACGGGATTTTCTAGTCTCATGGATGATCTGAACCCTATGAGCCAACTTCCGATACAATCACAGTTTCGTTGTTGCGCGCTTTGATCATGGGAACCGCCAACCCGCATTCGTTACAGAAAACCGCAGCCATCATCTCCCGTCCCGATCGTCCGGAAGTAGCGAAGATATTACCCGGACTTCTTCAGTGGCTGAACGAGCATGGATATCGCGTCGTCACCGATACACAAACCTCGGAGTACGTGACTGGACTCGACGTTGTTCCACGTTCGGAAATGGGGGCGCGGCCTCTCGACTTGATGATTGTTTTGGGCGGAGATGGAACCCTGCTCTCAGCCGCGCGGGTCACCGCAGCCATTGACGTCCCTTTGCTGGGAGTGAACCTGGGAACGTTGGGCTTTCTCACCGAGATTTCCCCACAGTCGCTCTTTACGGTGCTTGAGGCAATTGCAAAGGGTCAAGCCACGGTCGAGCGCCGTTTCCTGATGCAATGTGATCTTCTGCGCGGCGACGAGATTCGTGGCAGTTACCTCGTCTTCAACGATGCGGTAGTGAATAAGACGACGCTTGCGCGATTGAATACCTACGATCTCTACATCGACAAGGCGTTCGTGTCGAGCTATCGCGCAGACGGCATGATCGTCGCGACGCCAACCGGATCTACGGCATATTCGCTGTCTGCCGGAGGCCCGGTCCTGATGCCAACCGTGAATGCGTTGGTAGTTACGCCAGTTGCACCACATTCCTTGACGCATCGCCCGCTGGTAGTGCCGGATTCCGCAGAGATCGAAATTCTTTTGCGAAGCGAAGAGGAAGTAGCTTATCTCAGTTTGGACGGCCAGCCAGGCATGGATCTAAGCGATGGAGATCGCGTTCGCTGCCGCCGCTCGCAGCACCAGGTGAACCTATTTCGAACCGGGTCGGATTTCTTCCAAGTGTTGCGCAGCAAGTTGAAATGGGGAGAACGGCAGATTTAGAGCTCAGCCCGGATCAGGTCGGAAACCTTCTCTCTCCGGCGAATTACCTTTGCCGACTTGCCCCACACCAAGATCTCAGCCGGCCGCGGACGCGTGTTGTAGTTCGAAGCTAGAGCCATGCCGTAGGCGCCGGCGTCGAGGATTGCCAGCAGGTCGCCCTCCTCAACGGGCGCCAGTTCACGATCACGCGCGAAGAAGTCGCCTGTTTCACAGACCGGACCAACGATATCTACGGTCTCTTTTTTTACCGAACTGTCCAGGGGACGAGTCACGGGAACGATCTCGTGATAGGCGCCATAAAGTGCGGGTCGAATCAGATCGTTCATGGCCGCGTCGACCACAAGAAAGCGTTTGCTGTCATTCGCCTTTTTGTAAATTACCGAGGTAAGCAAAATACCCGCGGGCGCAATAATCGATCGGCCCGGCTCGAGCAACAAATGTACTTTCAGTTGGCGAAGAGGGGTAATGAGCGCACTGGCGTACTCGTCCACTTGTCCGGAAAAGTCAGCGGCTGGCTTGTCATACGAGATCCCTAATCCTCCACCCGCATCAACGTAGTCGATATGGTGTCCATCGTTACGCAGGTCGCGAACGAAATCGGCTACGCGGGCCATGGCTTCGCCGAAGGGCGTGGCGTCGGTAATCTGCGAGCCAATATGAACGCTGATACCTCGCACTTTTAAGGATTTAGCGCCTGCGACGCTTTCGCATAGAGAGTCCGAGCTTCGCGAATCGGAACCCCAAATTTGTGCTTGTGCAGTCCCGTTGAAATGTACGGGTGAGTCTCGGCGGCAACGTCCGGGTTAACACGTGAAGCGATTCGAGCAGTCGTGCGTAGCCTGGCGGCGCATTCTGCCAGTGTCCATAACTCTGATTCGCTCTCGATATTGAATAGCAGAATTTTGGCTTTCAATGCGGCAGTAAGTTCTTCCCGTGTCTTGCCGACGCCGGAAAAGACAACTCGCTTGGCCGCTTTCTTGTCTGCGGCCAGCACGCGTTCCAACTCGCCTCCGGAGACGATATCGAAACCGGCGCCCTTCCGCGCCAGCATGCGAAGAATGCTCAGGTTGGAATTCGCTTTAACGGAGTAACAGACTGTATGGGGCACGTTGTGGAACGCGTGGTCGAATAATCGATAGCGCTCCTTGATCATCTCGGCCGAATAGACGTAGAGCGGCGTGCCGTATTTCGCGGCAAGTTTTGGTAGGGAAATTTCGCCGCTGCACAGAACCAGTTCGCCGTTTCGCAGGAGCATTCCGCGGTCGCGATAAGAGAATCCTGGGGCCCGTAGGGCGACGGTCTGACTGCTGCGGGTCATTTTTTCTTTGCGGGAGTATGCGTTCCGCCGCGAACCCGGATGGCGACCACGGTCTGGTCGTCGAAAGTCTCAACTCCAGCGGAATGGTCGGCCACCGCTTTAAAGAGGGCGTCAACAACCTGGGCGGCGCTGTTGCTGGCATTTTCCTCGATGATTCGTTCCACTCGGCCACGTCCAAACAAATCGCCCTTGCGGCTGCGGGCGTCAAGAATGCCGTCGCTGAAAAAGACGAACATATCGCCGGGCTTCATGCGGAATTGGAATTCGTCGTATTCCGCCTCGTCGAACAGACCCAGCGGCAGCCCCGTCGCTTCGATGACTTCATTCTTGCCGGCATGTACATGAATGGGTCGCGGGAGTCCAGAATTTGAGACGGTAAGAGATCGGTGCGCATCATCCCAGACCGCGTAGATGATCGAGACAAACTGTGCTTCCACCCGGCGCTCGGCTAACGATAGATTCACAGCCGAGAGCATCTCTGACGGCGATGGTTCAATCGGAGCGTGAGAGCGCAAGATGCCGCTGACCAGCGCCGCATAAATGGCTGCCGGAGCACCCTTCCCGCTGACATCTCCAATGGCGATACCGAGGCGGGACATCGAATACGGAATGAAGTCGTAAAGATCGCCGCCGATCGTTCTCGCCGGGACGAACTTGGCTGCCACATCGAGATGAGAGAGCTTTGGAGGGGTCTGCGGCAGAAGCCGCGACTGCAGTTCCCGCGCCAACGAAAGATCGCGTTCAAGACGCCGCTCCTGGCGCTCGATTTCTTCATAGAGGCGGGCATTTTCGAGGGCGATGGCGATCTGCGCGGCCAACGTCGTCATCGTCCGCTGGTGCTCTTCGGTGAAAAATCCGCGACGCGTATGCTCAAGGTCGAGCACGCCCACCACTTTGCTCTTGTAAATCAACGGCACGGCAAGTTCCGAGCGGGTCTCAGGATTAGTGGCAATGTAGCGGATATCCTTGCTGACGTCGGGAACCAGCACTGCCTGCTTTTGCGCCGCGGCGTAGCCGACCAGACCGCGTCCCAGGGGAATCTCATGTTTGAGATGGATGTTCTCGTTGAAGCGCAGCGAAAACCTGTGTTGGAGCTTCTCTCCGGCGGGGTCGAGCAACAGGATGCTGAACATCTGATAGTCGATCAATCGCCGTACCAATTCCGCGATGCGGCCCAGCAATTCGTCGAAGTTCAGAATCGACGTGAGTTCACGCGCAATTTCATTCAACAACAGAAGAATGCGTGCCTGTTTCGTGGTGCGCGTGTAGAGTTGCGCATTCTCGATGCCGGCTGCCATGCGAGAAGCCACCAGCGTCAAGATATTGACGTGTTCGTCGGTGAAAGCATTGGGCTCTCGGGCTTCGATATCGATCACCCCGATCACGCGGTTTTTCGTGATCAGCGGAATTGCAAGCTCGGAGCAAACATTCGGGACTGCCTCGATGTATCGTGGGTCCTCGCGCACGTCATTGATCAGTACGGCTTGTCGCGACTGCGCGGCGATCCCAGTCACACCCTCGCCAACTTTGATCCGGCTGCGTTCCGCAAATTCTGGCGGGTATCCGATCTGAAAGCGGAAGCGCAATTCCTGCGTCTTTTCGTTCAGCAGGAGAATGGCAAAAATCTCGTAGTCGATAACCTTGCGGACAACTTCAGCGACACGCCGCAAAGTCGTGTCGAGGTCGAGCGAGGTCGCCAACACATCTGCGACGTCGAGGAGCAATGACTCGGCGGGAAGCCGATCGGGTTTGGAAACGACAGAACCCATCGCAATTATGATAGCAGCCGCTTTGCGGCTCTCAATTTAGCTCAAATGCTGCAGCTTAAATTACAGATCTAGAAAAGCTCGACCTTACTCTCGAGGCACAATGCAAATGTCTGCAAGGTTTCGATACTTTTCTGCGTAATCGAGACCGTACCCAACGACAAACTCGTCAGGAATTTTAAACCCAACATAATCCCCTTCCAATGGCAGTTTGCGGCGTGTGGGCTTATCAAGCAGAGCGGCGACCTTCAACGATCGCGGTTGACGTGCCAGCAGCAATCTCTTGAGGTAGGTCATGGTCAATCCCGTGTCGAGGATGTCTTCCACCAGAATGATGTTCTTGTCTTTCAGCGTCTGATCGACATCTTTGGTCAGTTTGACTTCTCCGGTGGAATCCCAGCCGCTCTTAAGTTCCTGCGTGGGAGTCGGCCGATTGCCATAGCTTGAAACTCCAATGAAATCGAAGGTGGCATCCAGATCGACCACCCTAGCCAGGTCCGAAAGAAAAATCGCCGCACCTTTCAGAACTCCGACAAGGTTGACCGACTGGCCTCTGAAATCATTCGTAATCTGCGCGCCCAATTCGCTGACACGTTTCGCAATGTCCTGACGTGAAATCAGCACCTTCAGTTCTGGCATGGCGTTTCATATTAAACTAAAAAAGCTACCGACACTCGGGGCGCCGCATTCCGAGCTGGAACGTCGGAGCCGTCAGGCAGAACGGGAGTTGCCGAGGGTTCGTAGCTAAAAGCTTAGGAGCAAGTATCAATATGAATTTGAAAGGCATCAAACTCACGTGGCTGGGCCATGCGACATTCCGCATCGAGACGCCCGCAGGTAAGACCGTCATTATCGATCCGTGGATCATGGGCAATCCTATATGCCCAGAGTCCGAAAAGAACGTGAAGAAAGTGGACATTCTGCTGTGCACTCATGGTCACGGCGATCACATCGGGGACGCGGTGGAGATTTGCAAGAAGCACAATCCGGTTGTTGTGGGCATTCCGGAATTGGCACGTTGGTTGGGGAAGAAGGGCGCGAAACAGATCGCGGAGATGAACAAGGGTGGGACCCAGACCGTCGGCGACATCAAAGTCACCATGGTGCATGCCGATCACTCCTGCGGAATTCAGGACGGGGACGAGACGATCTACGGTGGCGAAGCTTGCGGATACGTGATCGAGTTTTCCTCGGGGCAAAAGATTTATCACGCAGGTGATACGAATGTATTCGGCGATATGGCAATCATCCGGGATCTGTATGCGCCTGAAGTAGTCATGCTGCCCATCGGTGACCATTACACCATGGGACCGCGCGAGGCCGCTTATGCCTGCAATCTGCTCAAGCCGAAGGCGGTGATTCCCATGCACTTCGGCACGTTCCCGGTGCTGGTCGGGCGTCCAAGCCAGTTACAGAAGTTAGTGCCCGGAGTAGAAGTTGTGGAGATGCAGCCGGGACAAACGATCACTGGGTAATTCGCGCTGGTAAACAGTTGTTCGAAAGGAAAGCGTGTGACTGCAAACAAGAAAGAAGCTGTGCGTCCGAATTGGCGGCATTACAACTTCACCACAGCCGGACCGGTCGACGATTACCTCTATTCCATGCTTCCTAAGCGCGACGCCGTGCTCTCTGAGATGGAAGAATATGCCTCCGAGCATGATGTGCCGATCGTTGGTCCCGCCGTTGCAAGCGTGCTGCAGCAGTTGGCGCTGATGATTAACGCCCGAACAGTTTTTGAACTCGGCTCCGCGATTGGGTATTCCACCATCTGGTGGGCGCAGGCTGTGGGCGACGGGGGCCGGGTCATCTATACCGACGGAGATTCACAGAACGCCGAACGCGCCCGCGGTTATTTCGCGCGAGCCGGGGTCGCAAACCGGATTACGCTACATAGTGGCGACGCCCTGGAAGTTCTTTCCGAACAGAAGCAGGAATTCGACATCATCTTCAATGACGTGGACAAAGACGATTACCCGAGGGTTTTGCGTCTGGTGGCCCCTCGTCTACGGAAGGGCGGGCTTTTCATCACCGATAACGTATTGTGGAGCGGCCGGGTGGCCGACAAGAATCCCAGCGGATGCCCGAACTAAGGCCATTCTCGAATTCAACCGCAAGCTCTATGACTCGAAAGAGTTCTACACGACCATTCTGCCGATTCGTGACGGGTTGGCAATAGCGTTGAAAGTGTAAGGAAGCACTCCATCAAGGCAGCAGGCCGTAAACGGTCACATCGGTCCGTGTGCCCACGTACACCTTTCCGTTGGCGATAGTCGGCGGCACAAACTTCACGGCATTTCCCGCTTGATCTCGTCCGTTTCCCGCTTGCGAGCTATTCCAATATTCTTGCGAGAGATTGTTTGCGTTGTAGGCGTGGAGGATGGCCGGGCCGCTGCAAGCGGGAGGGACTGGCACGGTCGAGCAGTTGACTCCCGCGTTCGGGCTCGCATATCCATAGAGGCTCGCATCAATGGCCCAAAGGACTGGATGCGTTCCATTCTCTGCAGAAATCGAAGGAGTTGTGCCGGGATACCCGAAGGATTCGTTGGATTGCGAAACTACGTTGGTGTTGAATAGTTCGGTGCCGGGGTTAAAGGAGAACTGCCTGACGGTATCGTATTGTCCGCCGGTGTAGAGATTGTTGTGCCAGAGAGCAGGCACGCCCCACTGACCGTAAGCCGGTCCACTGAAGCTTTGCACGATTTGGTTATTATTCTGGGTATTGTACTGACCCATGTTGTCGCGATCGATCAAGTAAACCGTGCCCTCTTTACCAACTTCGGTCAACAGGTGCAGTGGACCTGAACCGGTTTGGTTAGGAAACAGAACTACTCCGCCCGATCCCAGGTCCGTGTCGTACTGCGCGAGCGTCAGCTGGTTATATGGTGTGAAGTATCCGGCGATATCGAGATTCTTTCCATTCAACGTACTTCCAGGCTTGTAATGCAAGCGCAGAATCGTATCGCCGTAATCGTCATTGGGCGGCGGAGGCAATTCGTCAAATACGCCGTTTCCCGTGGAGACATAAACGTCTCCGCCAGTATCGATCGCAGGTGCGCCGCCTCCGGCCCAGATCCCGCCATCGGCTCCATTTACGCCATTCGGGGTGGTGTTGAAGACGGCAACCTGCTGCTGCACATTCGATGCTTTGTAGGCGAGAACCCATCCGTGATATGGTGTGGCATCTTCGTGAGCAGAGAAGGCCACGCAGATTATTCCTCCGTATTCCGCCAAGCCAGACCGGTTGTGTTCCAGCTGGGAATTGAAATAAACCACCCCATTCACTGAGCCGTCACCAGTTCCCGGAACCGAAGCGGCGATCGTGACGGGGGCGTTGAATTTCTCACTTCCAGTGCCAAGATCGAGTGCGTGCAGCCGGTGATAGAAGTTTCCTGACGTGCCCACACAGTTGCCCGGATTGGTTGGATCGCTCTCTGAGGCGCTGACCAGGTAAACAGTCTTCGATGAAACATCGATCACCGGAGTTCCAGTCACTCCCACCTCGGGATAGATATCGCCATAGCAATACCCGACATCATTCCAGTTCACTGGGGTCTCACCGGACGTTCCGCCGTGCAGAGTGTCGAGCAGGTTGACATGCCAATACGTCACGCAAGGGTTTGCGTCGGCGTCAAAAAGATAGGCGCTGTCGTGCTGAGTAGCTACCAGGATCACATTGTGAGTCCCTCCAGCGATGCTGACGGCTTTCAGCCAGAGTGGCTGGGTGTAGATGGCACCGTCTACTGGACAGGAGAAAAGCTTGCCGAATGTAGCTGTGGTGAGCGTCGGGGCGAACAAGGCAAATTCTCTGCCATTCACTCCATCACGTGCCAGGTCGTTGTGGTAGGTCAGAACTCCCGCCAGGTCCGTAACTGCGATGTGCGCAGATCCTGAGGATCCACCGCTGCTCGCCGTAATGGTATAGATTCCTGCTTTTGCTGGTGGAGTGTATAAGCCACTAGAACTGATCGTTCCGACCGTCGAATTTCCGCCGATGACGTTATCGACGCTCCACGTAACTCCGTTCACTGAGGCGGTGAACTGCTGCGTCTGCGTGGTGGTGACGACCGCAGCTTGCGCCGGAGAGACGGTTATTACGGCACTTGCCAGAGACGAGGTACAAATTAAGAAGGTGCCCACAGCGGAGAGAAAAAAGTCTACTCCCAAACGGCTGCTCATACTGCCCCCCAGACGGTAATCAGAACGCGAGAACTCTGATTTCAGCGTCGCCAAGTGTACCCTATTTTGGCTGTGGCTGGATCAATTCCGTGTCGATCGTGATGTTGATATCATCGCCCACCACAGCCGGCAATCCATTCACGCCAAAATCCTTGCGGTTGATCTTCGTAGATGCCGAAGCCCCAATTCGTTGATTACCCGTCGGATCTTTGATTGGAGCGGAAGGGCCGTCGACATCAAGGACCACTTCTTTGGTCACACCATGAATTGTAAGGTCGCCGAGGATCTGCAGTTTTCCGCTTCCTGCCGATTTTACCTGCCTGGATTTGAAGCTGATCGTAGGATATTTTTGCACTTCAAGGAAGTTCGGGCTGCGCAGATCGTTGTCGCGCATTTGGACGCGCGTGTCCACCGAGCTCGCATCGATCGATACATCCACAGAATCTTTAGTTGGATCCGCAGAATCGTACGTCGCGGAGCCACTTACCTTCGTGAATGCCCCGCGTACGGTCGAGACCCCTAAATGCTTCACGGCAAACTGCGCGGACGAATGGTTGGGATCAATCTGCCAGGTGCCGGCCTGAGCGAATGCGCCGGCCGTCATTGCAAGAACGATAACAAGTACGAGAGCGAAACGAGGCATACGTAGAGCTACTCCTTGGAAGACAGAATTGCAGCAATGCTAAATGGACTTAAGGGAATCAGCTAGCGGGCGCCCGCGATTCAGTGAATTTTCGGGTTGTTCACGGAGTACCCGTCTTCAGCGAACTCCTCTTGAATAATCTCGTCGATTCGACCCTTCAGCCGTCGTGCCATGTCGTCGCTACACGACACCAGGCAGACGAAAATACCCGGATGACGATCGGGATTGCTGGTGTAGCTTTGGGCGTAGTGCACGTAGATCTTCTCTCGCACTTGGTCGAGAAAATGCTCGATAAGCTGCTGGATTTTGCTCTCCGACCCCGTGCTCGGTTCGCTCATAAGATGTTTGCCTCTGCCTCACATCAGATCGTGAGAATCGTACGATGCTATTCTAGACCCCGGATCACAGAGCCGATCAATGACAAGCGCCGATATTCTTGCAGTCGCCGCACACCGAGACGATGTGGAGCAAACCTGTGGTGGAACTCTGCTGCGAATGGCAGAACGTGGCCATCGGACCGCAATTCTCGATCTGACTCAGGGTGAAATGGGCACGCGAGGATCAGTGGAAGAGCGCGCTCGCGAAGCGGAAGAGGCCGCTCGCATACTCAAAGTGAGTTGGCGGAGAGCCCTCGATATTCCTGATGGACGGGTTGAGAATACATGGGAAAACCGCTTGAAGATCGCCCGCGTCATCCGCGAACTCCGCCCGCGCGTGCTGATTATTCCGTACTGGGCTGGTCGCCATCCGGACCATTACACGACTTCAACACTTGCCTACGAAGCATGTTTTCTTGCCGGACTGGCTAAGCTGGGGAAGAACGTTTCGCCGGAATCGCGAGAGGGCGCGAGTGCGCTGTCCGATTTGCCGGCCCATCGCCCTTTTAAAATAATTTACGCCTCGCTCTATTTTGATGTACGCCCAACGTTCGTTGTTGATATCACCGACCAGTTCGAATCGCGTTTTCAATCACTGATGGCTTACCGATCCCAGTACAGCGATCAGGCGCCCGGCAGCGGGCTCTTCGTTCCTAATGCAGAGATCCGCAAGCGGCTCGAGACGATGGCAGGTTTCTACGGCATGCTTGCCGGCGTCCAGTATGCGGAGCCGTTCATACAGAAGGAAGTGGGTTTGGTAGACGACGTAACCTCGATCGCGGTCCAGTCCATTTAGGCGTGGAGGTTAGGTGGGCAGCATGCGTGCTCGCGCCCTCAGGTATGCTAGTCGAGGTTTCCTTGTTCCAGTACCACGTTCTCCCGCACGATGAGGCGGTGCGCCGCCATTTCCTTGAGGGTCGGCAAGACGCGATTCACATGTTCATCGGTATCGACGAAGGTAATGATCACCGGCAACTTACCGCCGACCTCGACCAGATGAGCGCTCTCGACTCGATGCCGGCCAAGAAACCCGGCTACACAATGCACGGCCGTAGCCGCATAGACGTTTTCCTTGCGCAGATAATTGAGGATCTCCATGTGCAGCGGACGATGATGCCACTGATCGGCTTCATTGAGATAAATGGTGACCTGGACGGCCATGGCATCTGGCATTTTACTCGCGTGCCTCCCATTCGTGCCGTAACAGTCCGTACATCTCCGAATCGACGAACTGCCCCCACTTCAGGAGATGCTCGCGCTGGCAGCCTTCATAGCGCATGCCAAGCTTTTTCAAAATAGTTCCCGAGGCTGGATTGTGCTTGAAATGGGTAGCGAAAATGCGATGCAGCGCTAGATCTTCGAATCCATAGCGGAGCATCGCCTCCGCCGCCTCAGTTGCATAACCCTGTCCCCAGTAGGGAACGCCCAGCCAGTAGCCCAGTTCCGCATGGTGATGCTGGGCATCAATGCGTAATCCGATTCCGCCAATTTGGCTGTGATCCGCAAGAAGTATAATCGCCAGCCACATCTTCCCGGGCTCTTTGGCCAGCTCCAGGAATGCGCGAGCATCCTTCTCGGTATACGGATGTGCAATTCGCAGAGTTGTGGCCGCGACCTCACGCGTCCCGATCAGGGGCAACAGTTCCGGAATGTCGGCCTGGCTATAAGGACGAATCCTTAGCCTCTTGGTCACAAGCGTAGGAAGGGAAGCCATATTCACAGTGCCCGCGCCAACGCAACGCCGGCCAGCGCGGCGCCGAGGCAGAGAAGATTATTGCTGAAGATGTTGGCGAACATCAGACCGTATTGACCTTGCTCAAAAAAGGACATCGATTCGAAGGCATAACTGGAGAAGGTCGTGAAAGATCCGCAGAAGCCGATTACTACGAGCAACCGCCAGCGCGGATCGACCAGCACCCGCTCCGTGGTCCACGTGATAAATAGACCAACAATAAAGCTACCAAGAATGTTGATGACGAGCGTTCCGTAAGGAAAAACGGGGCCGAATTCACGGGCAGCCAAACGGCTCAGAACGTACCGAAGGTTTGCGCCCAGAACTGCGGCGACAGAGATGGCAAGGAAGTCTTTCAAGCGGAGTTTCTCCTACAAAATAAATTACGCTTCTGTAGGAGTTATCAGCCTGCATCACGGCAGGCGGTTATGGCGAACTCCATCGCCGTAAAAACTATTTAACCACAAAGCGGCGAAAGGACAAGCAGGACTTAGGCGCTTCTTCGTGTTACTTAAGGTCCCTGGTGGTTTGCAAACAGGCTACGCGGACTATTTCTTTCTTTCCACGAGGAACCGCGCCAGTTCCTTCAATGTTTCGGCGCGCTCTCCGAAACTCTTCAATTCGGCGAACGCATCGTTCACTAGCGTATCCGCCTTTTTCACCGAAGCGTCAATCCCAAACAGCGCCGGATAAGTTGCCTTCTCTGAAGCCGTATCTTTCCCCGCAGTCTTGCCCAGTTGCTCCGAAGTCTGAGTGACGTCCAGTACGTCGTCCACAATCTGAAAGGCAAGCCCGATGCCCAATCCGAAGGCGCGAAGCTTTGTGACTTCGCGTTCGTTCGCTCCGGCATACCATCCTCCGCTGACCAGGCTCGCGGTAATCAGGGCCGCAGTCTTGGATCGATGGATATACTCCAGCATCTCCGCCGTGGGTTGGGTGTGTTCGGCCTCGAGATCCACTACCTGGCCCCCGATCATGCCGTCGACAGTTCCGGTACCGCGGGCAATCTCCTCGATGATCCTTACCCGTGCTTCTGCCGGACATTTGAGTCGCGCCAAAACCTCATAGGCTTGAGTCTGCAGAGCGTCCCCGGCGAGGATGGCGATGGCCTCGCCGAATGCTTTGTGGCAGGTAGGACGGCCGCGGCGCAGGTCATCGTTGTCCAGCGCCGGCAGGTCGTCGTGAATCAGTGAATAGGTATGCAGCATCTCCAGCGCTGCGCCGAGCTCCTCGATTCCCACGGGCAAAGAGCCTGCTACCATACGTCCGGCTTCCATACATAGCACAGGACGCAACCGCTTACCTCCGGCAAACACGCTATGCCGCATGGCCTTATGAATTGAAACGGGTTGCTGCGTCTCCAGAGGAATCAATCGATCAAGCGCGGCATCAGTCAACTGCTGACCGTGTTCGAGGGTCTCCTTCAACATGCGAGGAAGTATAACAAGCCAGGCCACCAGCACACTGTGGCCACCGATGCTTTATAAAAATAGAACTCAATCGAAAGAAAAAGGACGGCGGCAGGCGTCCTTAAGAACAAGAAAAAGATTATGCGGCAGCGCTCCGCGATAGGGCGGTGCTGCGAAGCACCGAGGTCAGGACGTTTCCCACATCGTCGGTGGGGCACACATCCGACGCACCGGCCTCAAGCGCGGCCATCCACATTTCTTCATCGGGAATGCGGTGCGTACAGACAATCGGCAGTTTCGGAAAATCGCGGTGCAGACTCTCGACGTCGGTCAAACGCCAGTATTCGATGTTGAGAACCACGGCTTCCGGATGGTTTCGCTCAACCTTAGCCCGCAATTCTTCGCGGGATCCAGTCACATGCACGGAGAAGTGAGAGCGCAATCCGCCAGCAAGGGACCGCGCTACACGCGGGTCTTTTTCGAGAAGAACAACACTGTGAGCCATAAAGCCCCCGATCTTTTACGTCGTCAACGGCCTGCGTCAACATTCGACAAAGGCTGCGGGGTGGCTGGAAAACCACGACTCCACAGACAGCTGGTTACGGTCACGAGCCGAGAGAACTACCGGCGAATGGGCGCCTGTTCGTTCAGCGGCTCGAATGGTTCCGCTTGGAGCTTCCCGTTCTTCTTCAGCAGAATCTCCACTTTGCCTTCCGCATGCTCCAACTCCTTCCGGCAAGCGGAAGAAAGCTGCATGCCCTCTTCAAAGAGTGTCAGAGACTTCTCCAAAGGGACCTCTCCCTTTTCCAGTTCCTGAACAATTTGCTCCAGTCGCTGGAGGCACTCTTCAAACTTGGCCAACGGGGTTTTTCGCTCCGTCTTTTATTGTATGCCAACTATTTGGGTCGGGTGTCCAGTCTTTTTTGTAGGAGGAATCAAAAAAATAGCACCAGCTTTCCCATTGCAGGAAACAGTTCCTGCATCGGGACGCCGAACATCGTCAAGGTGAGTCTCGACGGTGCCTTGAGCGCTTCGCCTTGACCGATGTAGTGATGTTACGGAGTTGGCGAAGTTTAGGCCGTGACTTTGGGTTAAGTGTCGCTGCCCAAGGCTTCCAAAACGTCTACGGCAGAGCTGTAACGTCCCATCGGGGCGCTGATCTGTGCGCCCTGCACGGTCTGCCGCGCGGCGATCAGCATCTCTCTCGCGATGGCCACGCCTTCTGCCCGAGCAGCTTCCGGCGTTTGTGCGCGCGCCATGCGCTCCAGAATCGCGTCAGGGACCGACACGCGCAACTCATTCTTCATGAATTCGGCATTGCGCACACTCACCAGAGGCCAGATTCCGGCGATCACCGGAATGCGGCAATGCTCAATGCGGCGCAAGAAGTTTTCCAGTAGTCGCAGATCGAAGACCGGCTGGGTCACGGCATACTCAGCTCCCGCTTGTACCTTGTACTCGAAGCGGCGAATCTCTTCATCCAGATCGGTCAGGCCGGGATTTGCTCCTACACCGATCACGAAGCCAGTACCGGTACCAATCGGGTTTCCGCCCAGGTCAAGCCCATGGTTCAGGCTCCGCACAATGTTTACGAGTCCAATCGCATCCACGTCAAAAACTGCGGTGGCGTCCGGATAATTCCCCATCTTCGGCGGATCACCAGTGATGCAAATCAGATTTCTGATTCCTACCGCCGCCGCTCCCAGCAAATCGCTCTGGATGCACAGCACGTTGCGGTCGCGGCAGGTGTAATGCAAGATCGCATCGATCCCCACTTCGCGCTGGATGAGCAGCGACAGTGCCTGATTACTCATGCGAGCCGAGGCTCTAGGGCTGTCGGGGATATTTACTGCGTCGACGCCGACCGACTTCAGAAACCGCGCCCCTTCGACCTCTTTGCGAATGTCGATACCTTTTGGGCGGAACGATTTCCACCATGGTCGCAAACTCGCCGTGCGCCAGTTTTGCGCCCAGCGGAGATCGATTCTCGAGAGGTACGGCTGGAACCGTCTTCGGCGCCGCGTGACCTCCTGTGACCTGGGCAGAAGCCGCCTTCCCTCGAGCTTCACCGACCCGCAATGCGGACTTCATCACCCGGATGTGATCCGGGGTGGTTCCGCAGCAGCCACCCACCAGCCGAACTCCGGCAGCTACAAATTTGCGGGCATAGCTTGCCATGTACTCGGGCGAACACAGATAGATATTCCGGCCGTCCACCGATCGCGGAATTCCGGCATTCGGCTGCGCAGCCAAGGGCAGGGAACTCGCGGCTCGCACTCGCTCCATCGCGTCGAGCATCGCAACCGGACCGACGCTGCAGTTACAGCCGATTACGTCGGCTCCCCACTCGGCCAACTTGGGAGAAAACGTCTCCGGATCAGAACCGTCGAGACAATTGCCGTCTTCGTCGATCGTCACCTGGGCCACGATCGGGATCGATGCCGAAACATCGCGCGCTGCCAGCATGGCTTGGTGAATCTCTTCCAGATATCCAAAGGTCTCCAAAATCAGAAGATCGACACCGCATTCGACGAGGGCCTCAATCTGCTCGCGAAATGAATCCCGAGCTTCCTGGAACGAGGTTTTCCCCAGAGGTTCAATGCGGGTTCCCAGCGGGCCAACCGATCCGGCGACCCAAACATCGAAACTCTTGGCAGCCTCTCGCGCCAGGCGTGCGCCGGCGCGATTGATGTCTTTCACCTTGTCGGCCATGCTGTGTCGGGCCAAACGGAACGAGTTGGCGCCGAATGTATTGGTTTCAATGACTTCGGCTCCCGCTTGCAGATAATCGTGGTGAATACCGCGGATCAGTTCAGGTTGCGAAAGATTCAGCTCGTCGTAAGAGCGATTAATGAAAACGCCGTTGGCGTAGAGCAGGGTGCCCATAGCGCCATCGCAGAGCACGGGAGACTGCTTCAGCCGGGCAAGAAAATTTTCTGCCATATGAATGCTGAGAATACAGGATGAAGGCCAATTCGCGCACCCTCGGATCAGGCTGGCGCAACCCACAGTCTGCTATAATCCAGCATTTCGCAACTAAATCTCTCTTTTTCATGTTGTTAGGAGCCTGCCGTTTGAAGAATCGCGCTCTCGCTCTGGTAGTTGGATTATGTGCCACAGCTTGCTTCCTCGGGTGTGGCAGCAAAAGTAAGTCGACGGCGGCGAAGGCGAGCGGCTTGCCGCAACGCGTTTTGGCATCCCAGGGAGTCTCAACCCTGAGCACGTTGCCTGGACTTGTAATCATCAATGGGGAAGACGACACCCTCCCCCGAATTGCGCCGATTAGTGCTGGAAGCTCTCCGGGAATGATGGCGATCTCCCCCAGCCGCAACATTGTTGCTGCCTTTGACTCCTCCAGCAATACCATCTACGCCGTGGACACAACCAAGGAGCAAGACATCGGCAGCGGCGTCAGGATGCCAGGCCCGACCTCAAGCTTTATTGTTCCGACGGCAAATCAGATCGGATATGCGGCCGTGCCCACGGCGACGGTGAACGGTTTCGCATTCATCGGTGCGTTGGAGGAGCTGAACTTCTCCTCTGGTGGACTTGCGACGATTGCGGTCAATAGTGCGCAAACGGTGGTGTCCAATTCAACAGGGACGCAGTTGCTAGTCTTCAGTGCGGATTCCGATTCGATTACGGTGCTGAATCCGCTCGCGGCAGTGCCTCCTGTCGATACCAGTTGCTATACGAATCCTCCGAATGCAGTTTGCACGATCGTTCCGGGATTCGACCGCCCGGTCTACGCTGTAGTCAACGGCAATACGGCGTATGTGTTGAATTGCGGCCCGCAGTGCGGTGGAACTATGGCCAGCGTGATGGTTTTCGATCTCCCGAGTCTTAGCATCACGAAAACCATTCCAGTGGATGCTGCGACAATGGCGGTGCTTAACAATTCGACGCTTTATGTGGCTGGCACGTCTCCAACAAATCACGCCTGCACCGGCCAGACAACGGCAGCAACCAGTTGCGGCAGGCTTGACATTCTGGACGTCAATGCCGGGAAAGTTGTGGGACGCGTCGTGATCACCGACGGGTATCACAACCGCATGGATCTGAATGTTTACAATCAGCTTTTCATTGGCTCATACGACTGTACAAATATCGGGAACGCAAATAATCCGGTCGGGGAGGTGCGCGGATGCCTCACAATCTTCAGAATCGCGGACGGATCTGTTGTGATTCCGCCAGATAATGGCAACGTTGACGGGCTCCAGGGATTTACCACGCGCCCCATTGAGTACGTCGCAGAAGACGGAAACCTGCGCGTCTATAATTTGCTAACGGATACTCTCTACATCAGTACGGAGTTTCTACCGCTCGGGACCATCGACATCGTCGGCTATGTCGGGGACGTGAAGGCGATTGATTTCTTCTAAGACGCGAGCCCAGTCCCCGCTTCTATTACGAGCTGTGGCCGGCGCACTGCATGACTCCCAGATAGGCATTCCACGGTCCTACAGCCTCGCGGTATTGGTGTGCCATGATTCTGGAAATCTGGTGTAGGTGAGTCAAATCATGTGCCGCCCAGGTCGCCAGCAGTTGGGACAGAGTAACGCCGCCCAGGGCAGGATGTCTCCCGCGCCGCGCAAAATCGCTGGGCTGCAAGTTCATATTCCGCAGCGCGATAAGATTCTCCGTTCGAACCCGAGCGAATTCATCCAACAGTTCTATCGTGGACTTGCCTTGAATATCCTGTTTGTGGCCTCCGCGATCGAAAACCTCAAACGGCCGGCTGTCGCCATATTGCAGGATCATTCGTGTCCGCGGCATCCAATCCGTTTTCTCCCCATGGATGAGATGGCCTATGACCTCGAAGGCGGTCCAACTGTCGTCACCCTCCGCGCGATGTGTCCACGTTTCCGGCAGATTGCGCAGCAGCGCGTTCAAGGCCGCAGGCGTGCTAGCGAGAAGGGCGATTGTGTCTTCCAGTTTGAATTCACTCATGGCTTCCCCGGTTCAACGGTTAGCTGGTGAGTTTTGGCCGACGCCACCGCTTTGGAGCTGAAAGGAAGCGGGAACGTTGTGCCCTCATACCACGCTTTCCATTGATCCATGTAATAGGGGCTGAGGAAATTTCCGCCTTGCCCCGTCACGGTATTCAGGGTGGACTGATCGAGATCCGCAAGGTTCGCCGTGAAGCGCTCTGACGGCCCGTGATAGGGCGTCACAGCCTTTACGGTGTACCCGCTCCCCGATTGTTCCCGCAGCCCGGGTCCGGACCAATGCGAAATGACCGGAATCTTGCCCAGGATCGGGTGCTGGATATCCAGCGCATTAAACGCTCCCCATCGCCACGAGGCGAGATCCTTTGGCGCCTGGGGATCGGCGACCGCCGCTTCAACGGCCGCCGTCAGCAATTCGTCGTAATTCGGGTATTTCTCCGGCAGCCACCGTTTCGGCCGATGTAGCAAGATATTCTCCAGCCATATCGACCGCTGCAGCCAGGTATATGTTTTCCAGTCCAGCGCTTTGGTTTCATCGTCCTTGTAAAGCTCAGAATCGGCATCTTTGTCGGATTTCGGCAGAGCTGGGCCCAACTTTGGTTCGAGAAGCAGACGCCGCAATTCGCGGAGTGTAATCTCCGCAATCGTGGGTGCGGCCAAGGAAGCCAGCATGCGCCCATCCCAGCCGCGCATCAGTTCCGCGGCTTGCTTCGCTCTCGCGGAAGCCTTCGAAGCATGATCCACGGCATAGACGAGACGTTCCGCTGCAAACAGCGTACCTTCGGATTGAATGTCGGTCTGCAGCGCAAGCATGTCCGCTGCGGAAAACGTCCTGCCCGATTCCAGCACGTGATAGATGCGTTCGGTGCGCCAGGGAGCCTCCCACTCCATGCTTATCGAATACGGATATCCATCTGGCGTAATTCTCGCGTTCGCCGTAGCAATGATTCCCGACGGCGGATTGTAGATGTTGGGCAGCTTATCGAACGGAATATAGGAAATCCATTCATGCGCATCGTCCGCGCCGCTGACAGGCAAACTCCCATCTCCGGCCGCGCGAATCGGCACTTTCCCGGTGGTGTGATATCCGATGTTTCCGTCAACATCGGCGTAGACCACGTTCTGTCCCGGCGCATCGAGATGTGAAAAGGCCCTGTTAAACTCATCCCAATTCTGCGCCGCATCTACGTCGAAAAAGGGAATTTGCAGCCCGTCATAGAGAGTCCAACGGAGGGCCAGTTGCCGGTTTTCGCCGGTTACGAGTTGCGTAATGATAGGCCCATGCCGGGTGATCTTTACATCGACTTCAACATCCGGCTTGCCTTTAACGTGAATGACTTCGACGCGATGCTCTGGCTGCACCCAGCCTTTCGGAGTTTGATATGCCCCTTCGGCGTTGAAATTCTCGATATACACATCGGTGACTGTCGGACCCACATTGGTGAATCCCCACGCGATCCGCTGGTTGTGGCCGACGATCACGTACGGCATCCCCGGCAACGTGACTCCGGCAACGTCGAGCGCACCTGAGCGCAGATGGGCTTCGTACCACAAATTCGGCATCTGATGGCCCAGATGCATGTCGTTTGAGAGCAGCGGCTTTCCTGTGACCGTATGAGCTCCTGAGACGACCCAGTCATTCGAACCGTCTACTGCATGGAAATCCCGTGGCGCTGGAACGTTCCTTTGTGTTACAGCGTTATCCGGAGCGTCATCGTCATCGTCGTCGTCGGAATCATTCGGAGCTTTGTCCGGCTCGTTCACGTCTTGCTTCATGACCGTGGGCGGCCGGTCGTGCCACGAGCGGTTCACGTAAAGATCAGCTGTCAACTCCGGCCCGAGTTTAGCCAAAATCTTCTCCCGCGCCAGCGCGTCGAAAAAGTAGTGATAGTTCAGGTCTTTCACCATCGAATTCGCGATCACCACTGAATCTTCGGCAAGCCATGGTTTGGGCGTGTAACCGAGGATTCGGAATTCGATTGGCAGGTGCTTGCTACGAGCGCTGATGTATGCGTTCACTCCGCGCGCATACGCTTCAAAGAAACTGCGGTCACGCACACTCGCCATGCCGAGAGACTTACGTGCCGCAGCTCGCAAGCCCAGAATCCGCTGCTCACGATCGATTTTCAGGGTTTCCTGTCCAAGTATCTCCGACAGTTCGCCGCTGCCGAAACGGCGCATTACGTCCATCTGCCAGAGGCGGTCTTGCGCGGTGACATAACCCTGCGCGAAGAACAAATCTTCGAGCGAAGCGGCCTCGATCGTCGGCACGCCGTGACCGTCGCGCGTGACTGTAACGGGATTCAATAGACCAGAAGCTATGACTTGCCCGTCAAGTTGGGGTAGGGCAGCCTTGGTGATGTAGTAGGCATAGCTTGCGCCTGCTGCCACCAGGATGGCGGCCAGAAGCAACAGCCACAGAAGAACGCGGAAAACAAGGAAGGGCCGCTTGGCGGGTGTTCCGATCTGGGCCAGCGTGCTCATAAGCGAGTCTCTGATTGTATTCCACAGCACCCGGTGAGAGTCTGAAAACGAATTTCATTATCAACATGCAGGTGGTATTCTGGCTCGCTACAGGCCATGCTGCAAAAGCGTATCGACGACCAACCCACTCTGTCCCGGCAAATGGTCCGGGAGGCTCAGGAAATCCTCCATCGTCATCTTAAGGATGTGGGCCTGAAACAGACTGCGCAGCGCGACACCATTCTGCGCACCTTTCTTGAGACCCGCGACCATCTCTCGACAGACGAACTGCACCGCCTGGTCCAGAAAAAAGACGCAGGCATTGGCTATACGACCGTCTATCGCACTTTGAAACTTCTCGCGGAATGCGGACTGGCCAGCGAAGTTGCTTTTCACGATGGCATAGCTCGTTATGAGCATCAATACAACCGCCGCAGCCACCATCATATGGTGTGCACGGGTTGCGGTAGTTCTGTTGAGTTTTTCTCGCAAGAAGTTGGAGACCTGGAGCAGGAAATCGGGCGCAAGTACCATTACCTCACCACCCGTCACACTTTCCAGATTTATGGAATTTGCGAAGAGTGCCGCAAAAAGAACGAAGCGGCGCGCCCCCTCTGAAGTTCAGGCAATTCACAGTCGCAGCATCGCTCCCGGCGCCAACAAATTGAAGGGGTGCAGGGGAAGGTTCCTTACGATTCCGAATAAAACGATTACGGCGCACAATACGCGGATATACGCGGCCGGGAGCATTGGCTGCGGCAGTCCCTGCCCGCGCAGTGCGGCGATCAATTCAGATGCCAGGCCGTATGCGATAAAGGGAAGCAGCACGATCGTTAATCGTTAGAGGATTCATGGCCCATGCTTGGTGCAGATTCCCGTGGAGAAGCGCATGCATGGCCCGGAGCGATCCGCAGCCGGGACAGTACCATCCGGTCAGATAGTGCAGGGGACAAGGCGGAAAAACACCTGAACTCGCCGGATCGAAAATGCCCAACAAAACAGCTCCCAGGATAGCGGCGAACAACCCCACGAGCACTTGCAGTCTGGATGTAAACCACATATCTAGTGGCGACCCATTTGCCGGATCATTCCCAATCCGAACAGTAACAGCCAGAATAGACTGGCTACTAGTCCGATTCCCAACGACACCCAGCACCACATTTTGGCGTTGTTCGAAGCAGCTTTCGCTCCCGCGAGGTCGCCTGCCTGCAGTTTGCCATTCACCTGAGCCGCATAAATAATGGCGGGAATTCCGGCGGGCAGGCAGCAAAGCACGGTCGTCAGAATCGCGAAGACCAGGTAATTTGGCACGGTGGTGCCTGGCGGCGGCATCACCACGCCCGTCACCGGCAGTGGAACAGCCGGAACACCAGACTGCAAGTTCCTTCCACATTGCACGCATACTACCGCGGGGTCCGCGTTACTAGCGCCACATTGAGGACAGAACATCGATCCCTCCGTCAGAGGAACTGGTATGTCTATTGCAAAATTTGCACGAACATACTCTCTGCTCCCGTGTGCGTCAATGCTCTAACTTGGTTCTCATTTGGAAACCCGCGACCGCTTCTGTTATGGTGCCCGCAATGGAGTTGACTGATCCTGAGCTGAAGCCGTGCTCGCGTTGTGCGTTTCAGATGCCGCAAACGGCGGCGTTTTGTCCCGGTTGCGGCGAAAGAATGGAGCCGCGATCGCTGGCTCAGGGAACGGTCGGCCACCTTCGAGAGAATATCGCCGGCGCGCTCGCCTATCTTACTTTCGTCCCCGCGACCGTTTTTCTGTTACGGGATCCTTACCGGCGGAATCGGTTTGTTCGCTTCCACTCGCTGCAGTGCCTGGTGCTATGGCTCATTGGAATCGTGCTTGCTCTCGCGCTTCGACTTCTCGGGATGCTCGTGTTCCTGATTCCTGTTCTCGGACCGCTGCTGGTCGTGATCATTGATGTGGCTTTTATTCTTGCCGCAATCCTCCTTTGGTTCGTACTGATCATCAAAGCGCTTCAGGGCGAGACCTTCGGACTCCCCTTGGTCGGGGACGTTGCCGAGCAGTATGCCGATATTTCAGACTAGCCCTGTACGCAAATTGTGGATTGCTTTCCCCATTCTTTTCTGGTATTTTCGCGCCGTCGCCGGTTGGTTGCGACTGCCGGTATCGGCAGCGCTCCATTCGACGCGGAGGGCAATCATGGCTTTCTGTAATATGTGCGGGACACAAATACCCGATGGTGCCACTACCTGCGCCGCATGCGCAGGCCGTATTCCCGCTGCGTCGACTGCAACCGCGACTGCCACGCAAGGCATGACGGACAACGTCGCTGGCATGCTGGCCTATATCACCATCATTCCGGCGATCATCTTCCTGGTGGTTGCTCCGTATAACAGGAATCGTTTTATCCGGTTCCACGCCTGGCAGTGCATCTTCTTTGCGATTGCCTGGGCTGCACTATGGATCGTGCTCAGCTTCATTGCGCACATACCATTCCTGGGCTGGCTGACGATCCTCATCTGGCCGCTGATTGGGCTCGCCGGCTTCATCATCTGGATCGTACTGCTGCTCAAGGCGAATCAAGGGCAAATGTACAAGCTGCCCATGATTGGCGACATGGCGGAAAAGCAAGCCAACGCGATGTAGCGAACCGAAGTCTTCTGCTAGATGGGGAGCCGGTGTCATCCGGACCGAAGCCGTTTTTTCAGGCGGAGGGAAGGATGACGCGCGTCGCGTCTGTGCGTCGTAGGCGCTGGCAAGATGGGCCACTTCAAGCCGCGCCACGACCCGCAAACTCCTTCCTCTTGACTTTCTTCCCTTAAGCTGTCAATCCTATTAGCTTTTACCCGCGACCCTGAGTGGGCCCTTCGAGGAGCTCGCTCAGCCGCGCGGGAATTTTGTGGAATGATCGGGGAACTGATTGCGAGTTCGGGTTTTCTATCACGACAAGTGCTTTGATGGAGCTTCTTCCGCCGCACTGTTCTCGCGCTTTCTACCGCGAGCGCATTCGCAGCGACGTTCACTTCGAATTCACCGGGCTCGTTCACCGCGCCGGTGCGCTCTTCGATGAAAAGCAGTTCGACGGCGACGAGAACGCCATCGTCGACTTCAAATATTCCAGCTCCCCGAACATCACCTGGTGGTTCGATCACCATGAGAGCGCATTTCTGTCGCCGGCCGACGCTGAGCACTTTGAGCAGGACCAAAGCAATCGTAAGTTCTACGACCCGGATTTCAAGTCTTGCACCAGTTTCATCGCGATGATCGCGCAGCAGCGCTTTGGCTTTGATCCCACACCGGTTGCGGATCTGGTCCACTGGACCGACATCATCGACGGCGCCCTTTATCCGGATGCGAAAACTGCGGTCGAGATGCAAGCCCCCGCCATGAAGCTGACCATGGTAATCGAATCGGCCCCTGATCACGGGTTCGTTCCCAACCTGATCCCGTTATTGGCGACAAAGTCGCTCGAAGAGATTCTGCAGGAGTCTTTCGTCGCTCCGCTTCTGCCACCGCTCCTCAAGCGTCATGAACTCTCGATGGGAATATTGAAAGAGCGCAGCGAGTGCAAGGACGCAACGATTTTTTTCGATGTTACGGATCACGATCTCGAGGGCTATAACAAATTCGTTCCGTACTATCTGCATCCGGAATCTGTCTACAGCGTGGGCCTGAGCAAGAGTAGTTTCCGCGTTAAGGTGTCGGTTGGATCGAATCCGTGGTCTCCGCAGGAGCCAGAAGTGAATCTGGCCCGCATCTGCGAACGCTATGGCGGAGGCGGTCACGCCCGCGTGGGGGCAATCTCATTCCCTGTGGATCAGCATGCAGTCGCTGTCAAGGCGTCGCAAGAGATTGTCGCCGAGCTTCGCGCAGCCATTCGTCAGAAGAATAGGTAAGGAATGAATAAACGCCGGTGCTTGCCAACAAAGTCATTCTTACTTCTCGTCGTTCTAACGATTGGCCTTCCACCATTAGGATTTCCGCAAACAAAAGTTGCTCCGGCTCATTGCTCCGTCGAGAGTAGCGCTGCACCGTTGCCTTATCCTCGTTCACTCAAGGGGAGCGGTATTCAGGGCAGAGTGATGTTACAGGTTGTAATCGGCGAAGATGGGTGTACAGATAGCGTAAAGGTTATTCGAAAGTTACACCCTGAATTGGACGAAATAGCGAAGCAAACCGTGAGTTCATGGAAATTTCAACCTGCCCTAAAAAACGGCAAACCGGTGAAGATCATGGTCGAAGTCGCGGCTGAGTTTAAGGACGCTCCGAAGTGAGTCGAATCTCAAGTCTAGCTGTGGAGAAGGGAACCTATGCCAAGACTGACACTGTTACTTCCTTTTCTTGTGTTCGCGTCTATACTTAGCGCCCAAGCCCCAAAACAATCTCTCCTGGCTCTCAGCAAACGCGACCACACCCTCGCCATCGTTGACCCCATGAGCCTGAAGGTAATCGCGAAAGCTCCGGTCGGTGACGATCCGCACGAAGTCATCGCCTCCGCCGATGGCAAGACCGCCTACGTCTCGAACTACGGGGGAGGAAGTTTCAACACGCTTGCCGTCATCGATCTCGTCGGCCAGAAAGCGCTTCCATCGATCGACCTCGGTCCCGTGAAAGGGCCGCACGGGCTGGACTTCAAAGGCGGCAAGCTCTGGTTCACCGTCGAGGGATCGAAGGCCATCGGCAGCTACGATCCGGCAACGCAGAAAGTCGACTGGATTCTCGGAACTGGCCAGAACCGCACTCACATGATCTATGTCTTCGATGATCTCAAGCACATTGTGACCACGAATGTCAGTTCCGGTACGGTGAGCATGATCGAAAAGACACCGCCTCATAGCGGAGGAGGCCCTCCAGGCCCTCGCGGCGGCGACTGGGACGAAACTGTGGTGAAAGTGGGCAATGGGTCCGAGGGATTTGACGTGTCCCCAGACGGCAAAGAAATATGGGTTGCCAACGCGCAGGAAGGCACAATCTCGATCATCGATGTAGCTAGCAAGAAGGTCGTAGACACGCTCAATGCCAACGTACAAAGCGCCAATCGCCTGAAGTTTACACCAGACGGCGCGCACGTACTGATCTCCGGTCTTCGCCTGGGAAATGTGGTTGTCCTTGACGCTCACACCCGCAAAGCGATCAAGCAAATTAAGGTCGGACACGGCGCCGCGGGAATCCAGATGCAACCGGATGGCGCCCGGGCATTCGTCGCTTGCAGCCCCGATAACTATGTTTTGGTGATCGATCTAAAGTCCCTGGAAGTAACAGGGAAGATCGACGTTGGCGCCGAACCCGATGGGCTTGCATGGGCAGTGATGCACTAGCAGCGTTCCAGGAAACGCGTTATCCCGAGCGTAGCGCAATTCTGGCTGGCGAGAGATCACCTCGCGAGACTCGGCCAGTGCGGAGTGCTTGATGGAAATTCCTAACGTACCGATGTTTCCATCACCCTTCCGCCCGCCAGGCAATTGGCGGCGTTCCCATCCTGTGCCGTACGAATTGTCCCTGACTGATCCGCGCAGAAGGCCTTCCGTCCAAAGGTCGTCGCATTGGGCGCCGCCGATAAACGAAAAGTCCGAGCAGGAGCTCCGGTACAGCCAGACAACGTAAATAGAAATCCATACCGCTTTCCACTGGCCAGCCCACTATTGATGAGCATCGCTTGATGCTCATTCGGTTCTCCACTACCGAAGCCATCCAGGTCCGACAGGGTGCAGCTGTAACCTACATTCGGATATGTCGCAGCGTAAGTGGTCTCTGCGGTGAGAATCGTTCGCATCGCCGCCGTCACCGTCGCGTCGCTGCCTGCAGGCGGCATAGAACTCTGCGGCGCAGACGTGAAAGTGCTGACGCTGCCACCCTGCTGCACGCCGGTGCTCGTCGCGGTCACCTGCGGCTTCATCTTCTCGGTAAGGGCCTTGAGCAAATCTGGATCAGCCAGGGGCAGGCGGATGGTCACTGCCAGCTCATTCAACTTCCAAATCTTTGCCTCCTGCTTCATCGAAAACGTGATGCGGGGCATGAACGGGGTGCGCTGCGGTTGCCCGTCTTTGTAGGTCTGAAATGACAACTCAATGTCGTCCTGATCTCCTCGCAAAGCATCTTTCTCTACCGTCACTTCCACTTTCTGGCCGGTTTTCTGATCTTCTCCCGTCAGCAACACCGATCCCGTCTCAAACGTCTGCAAGCTGTGTCCTTGTGATTGGAGCTGGCTCGTTATCATCGAGTATTGCTGCAGGCCGGCCATGGCTCCGGCGTTCTCCAGAGCGGCACGGGTCGCCTCGGGCAAGTGCTTCACAAAAGTCCCTGGAGTTTTGCTGAAAAACATTTCTAGTAGCGCTTGACGCGCCGTCTGTGCCTGGGGACTTTGCTGCGCCGCCACGCCGCTTGCATACATCGCCGTGAAGACAATCGAAAGGAAGACTCTTCGCATCATGGGTTCCTCGGAGCTGAGAGTGGCATATCCCGGGTCCATCATCCAGTTACTGAGGTAAGACCGTACCCCTAATTCCGTAGCTTCTCGTATGGGCGGCGCGGAATGTGCGTGATACCCTGAAGTGATTTCTCGCTATTCATGCAAACGTCCGGAAAAAAGCCTGACCGCCACCGCCGCCAAAGGCGCGTGCTCCGGGCCGTTGCCAGCTTCGAATTCTTCAAGGGCGTCTTCGTAGTCCTGATGGGGGCGTGTGCCCTGGCCTTGGTGCATAAGGACACGTGGCTGATCGCCGAGAGTCTTCTGGCACTCCTGCATATCAGCACCGATCACCGTTTTGCGCAGAGTTTTCTGGATTTTGCGGACAGCATTACCGACGCCCGGCTTTGGGCCGCGGCCCGCATCGCTTTCGCCTACGCCGCGCTGCGTTTTATCGAAGCGTATGGTCTTTGGAAGCAACGCACTTGGGCCGAATGGATGGCCAGCGTCTCTGGAACCCTGCTGCTCCCTCTGGAAGTTCGCGAACTGTTTCGTGGAGTCACATTTTTCCGTTGTGCCTTACTGATTGGCAATATAGCGATCGTTCTCTACATGGTGTACATCATCCTCGCAAACCGTCGCGAGCGCCAAGGCGCAATGTATCCGCTCCCGAGCCAAAACCCGCGCCCATAGCCATATTCAGCCTAAAAATTGCTGGCATTTCTCTCTCTTCGGGTCCATAATTCTCTTCAGTGTGATTGCCGTTCTCCGAGGTTTACATGCGGCTTCTCCTCTCGCTTCTCGTCGTTTTTGTGGCCGAAATTTCTTTCGCCCAGGACACCAATTTCCCTGCCGGGCCTCAGTATCTGATTACAAGCGGTTCACCGATGCTCCTGCAGCCGATTTCCACGCCATCGATGTCACTGAGTGCACCGATGCCGGATCCATATATCGACCAAACCCAATTAGCCGCCGCAGTCATTTCGGCTCCGCGTCCCACGGTTCCTGATGCGTTTTGGTCCGACGTCTTTTGGGGACAGGATAAACCCGTCACCCCGCGTGTCGTCACGCCAAGCATCACTCCGGACGAAACCGCGCTATACACCTATGCGACCGCAAATCAGCCCCTGCCCTCAGAGGCTGTAGCTGCAACAATGACACCCGAAGTGCCCACAGAATCCAGCGTCATCGAGATCACCTCCACTCGGATGCCCGCCAACCTTCCTTCCAGCATCTTCGATCCTGGAGTGACTGGAACCGCAGATGCGGGATCGCTCCTCGCCCGCGGATACGGAATGTCCCTCGGAGACCTCGCGAAGTATTGGAAAACGCACCAGCGCCCTTCAGCGCACATCTTCACTAACGAAGACCTCCATCGCAAGTAGAACGACCGGTTGAGATATTTTTGCTGCGAGCGTCCCGTAGGCGTTTTCCTCAGCAAATCGGTATGATCAGGACCTCCTTGCGTCGAAAGAGACGCAGCTTCAAGGTGTAAAACAAGAAATCTTTTCGAATTCCTTTTGTCCTTGGCGCGACGATATACCTCTGTGCGGCTGTATTTAGCCTTGATCTTCTTCGTTTTTGTCGAATTGGGATTTCATCTGTTCTTCAGGTGGACTATGTAGGCTGCCGCTTGGGAAATGCCTGCTTTCAAACCACATGCCAGTGCGAGAGTTCGTTAAGAGCGATGTCGCGCAAGTCGTGACTCTCTATTGGAACTACTTGGCCGAGCGCAGCGGGCCCGTTCCAGCAGAACTTTGCGCCTCTTTTACGGAGCTGTATTTTTCCAACCCTTTATCCGATGGAAGCCCTTCCTTCGTCCATCAGAATGTCTCTGGCGAGGTTCTTGGATTCATGGGCGTAACCACGCGAACCATGTTGCTCTCCGGCCATCCGATTCGGGTGGGTTTTGCGGGCAATTTTGTCGTCCATCCCAACGGTCGCTCCGGTGTTGCCGCGCCCAGTCTGCTAGGCGCCTACATTGCAGGAGACCAGGACCTGTTAATCACCGATACTGCAAATAACATTTCTCGCCACCTGATGGAGCGTCTTGGTTTCCAGACGATTCCGGAACTCAACATTCACTGGGCTCGTCCTCTTCGAGCATCGCAATATTTGATCCATGGTTTGGCACGCGGGATGAGTCCAAGGGCCTCCACCGCTCTCCGCCTGGCCACTAAGCCGTTTTGGGGCGTCGCCAACCGCGTGGCTGAGAACATTTTTAATCATTCCGGTAAAGCCAAGGCGCCGCTTTACGCCTCGGAGTTGACGGTTGAATCGCTTCTTGATGGCCTCACCGGGTTTCTCAAAGACCGCACTCTGCAAGCGCAGTACAGGATGGAAGAACTTCGCTGGCTCCTCCGCTTCATGGGGCGGAACAGTAAGCGCGGAACCCTGCGAGGTGTGCTGCTCCATGACGGCGGTCACAAGACCGTAGGCTGGTATCTCTACTACGCAAACCGTGGCGGCATTGGTGAGGTGGTGCGAACCGCAGGCCCACTCGATCTATTCCAAGACATCTTTGGCCACCTTGTGGAGGATGCGCGAGAGCAAGGCGTCATCGCACTTCATGGCCGTGCCGATTTCCGTCGACTCGCGGACCTCTCGGATCAGGGATGCTTCTTCACTTGCCGTGGCGGATGGATGCTCGCGTTCACACCCCACGCCGAAATTATGGATATCCTCCGAAGCGCCAACGTATCTCTATCGCGTCTTGATGGCGAGTGGTGTCTCGATCCGGGGGAGTGAAAAATACCGCTCATGAAGGTCTGCTCTAGTCCTCCGCCGAATTGACCTGTCGTCTTTTGCAGATTTCCACAGAGAATTTCATCACCGAATCTCGCCACAGCCTCCGACCGCTTCCCACGTGTTAGCCTGAGATGCTTTATCAGGACGAACTTTCATGCACGCAAATCCTACCCATCTCGACCTGCAGGCCACGGCAAAGCGGATTATGCAGGAACACGGATTTGATCCGGAGTTTCCGGTTGAGGTAGCAACGCAGCTCGCCAGTTTGCGCGAACCTGCACAGATAGTTTCAGGCAAAGACATGCACGATCTCCGTAACTTGCTCTGGTCTTCGATCGACAATGACACCTCCCGCGATCTCGACCAGATCGAAGTAGCGGAACGCGTCTCGAATGGTGATGTGAAGATTCTGATCGGGGTCGCCGATGTCGACGCTTATGTAGCCAGGGAGACTCCTATCGATCAGCATGCCGCGCGCGAGACCACCACGGTCTACGCTGGTGTACGCAACTTCCCCATGCTGCCCGAACAGCTTTCGACAGGAATCACCTCGTTGCTTGAGCAGCAGGATCGGCGCGCGATCGTAGTCGAGTTTGTAGTTGGCTCCGACGGCTGTATAAAGTCGTCCGATGTCTACAGCGCCCTGGTTCGAAACAAGGCACAATTACAGTACAACTCCCTCGGTGCCTGGCTAGAAGGGAATTCAGCAGCTCCCCCAAAAGTAGCTGCTTCGGCAGACTTGCAGGAGCAGCTCAAGCTGCAAGACGAAGTTGCGCAGAAGGTTAAAGAGCAGCGATTCCAGCACGGCGCCCTCACTTTGCAAACCGATGAAGTGCATGCGCTCGTTCTGAACGACCAGCTTGTCGATATCGAGAAGCAGCCGAAGAATCGCGCCACCGATCTGATAGAAGATTTCATGGTGGCGGCCAATGGTGTTGTCGCGAGGATGCTGGAGAACGTTTCCTCGCTGCGGCGCATCGTGCGCACGCCCAAACGCTGGGACCGCATCGTTGCTCTCGCCGCCACCAAAGGTGAAAACCTTCCCCCTCAGCCGGATTCAAAAGCCCTGAATGACTTTCTGCTGCGGCGGAAAGCGGCCGATCCGGATCACTTTGCCGATCTCTCACTTGCAGTTATCAAACTGATCGGCCCCGGAGAATATGTCCTTGAGCGCGCCGGCGATACCGCTCCGGGGCACTTCGGATTAGCCGTGCGAGATTACACACATTCCACGGCTCCCAATCGCCGCTTCGCGGATGTGGTGACTCAACGTCTGGTCAAAGCCAAGCTGGCCGGGCAAAAGAATCCCTATTCGGATGACGAACTCAATGGCATCGCCTCCAATTGCACGGCGAAAGAAGACGCTGCCCGCAAAGTGGAGCGGGAAATGTCAAAGCGCCTTGCCGCAATCGCCATGCAGAAATCCATTGGACAAGTTTTCGACGCTATCGTGACCGGCGTGACCGAGCACGGCACATTCGTCCGTGTGCTTCAACCGTATATCGAAGGTTTGCTCGCACAGGGCAGCCACGGACTGGACGTCGGCGACAAGCTTCGCGCCAAGCTGATCCGTACCGACCCGCAGCAGGGTTACATCGATTTCGCGCGCGCCTGACGACATCACGTTTAATGCCAACCTGCAGCGTGGTCACCCAACAAGACAATAGTGCCCGGCAAATTTGCACGTTAAGCTCGTAACGGGAGTAAGTGCGGAAGCGATTGGGGTCACATTTTTGTTTAGCTGGAGCAATTTCGTCTGTATCCCTTTGACCGTGCTGCTCCCGGTGTCGCTCGTCGCCCAGGAATCTTCTGCCGCGATGTTACGTAGCACGGGGGTTGGAGTCTACGTAAACGAAAGTGCCGCGCCCGCATCCATTGCCGTCTTTCCCAATGACTTGATTAAGACGCAAAAGGATGTCGCTGCCCGGATTGAAGCCACGGGCTCATCGGCCGATATCAATTCGGAGACCGTTGTCCAGTTCCAGTCCGATGAACTGGCGCTCGATCATGGCAGCGTTACAGTCAATACCACTCGAGGGATGCGAGTCCGCGTCGGCTGCATTACCGTCACTCCAGTTCACGACAATCAAAGAACGAACTATCAGGTCCTCGACGTCAACGGGAAGGTGACCGTCTCAGCTCAGAAAGATGACGTTTATATCGAGGCGCATGCGAGAAATACAGAATCGATCAAAGAGCGGGAGAAAAACCGCAGTATCGTGCATGAAGGGGAACAAAAGTCGCGGGAAGAGAAATGCGGAGGTGGATATTCGAGAGCTGAAGTGGCAGCGACCGGTGGACCTCTGGACTCCCCTTACGCTATTGCTGCCGGTGCTGGCGCCGTAGCCGCGATCGCCTGCCTGGGTCTCTGCCACAATGACGATCCGATTAGTCCAGCGAAGCCTCAGTAGCCGGCCGCAACCTCAGGCGGACGGCTATTCCGTAACCACCGCCTTCACTAGATTCCTCGGATGGTCCACGTCATAGCCCTTTTTTGTAGCGATATGGTACGCGAACAACTGCAAGGGAATTACCTCCAGAATCGGAAGAAGTAATTCTGGAGCGGGCGGTACATAGAAGACATGTTCCGCGATCGAGCTTACTTCTTCGTCGCCTTCTGTGGCGACGGCCACAAGCGATCCTCGACGCGATCTCACTTCCTTCATGACCTCGAGAGTTCGGCGATAACGCAGCACGGAGTCCGGGTCATGACGGTCAAAAGTTGCCAGTACGACGACGGGCAGGGTCTCGTCGACAAGCGCATTGGGGCCGTGCTTGAGTTCTCCTGCGGGATAGCCTTCGGCATGCGCGTAAGAGATTTCCTTTAGCTTCAATGCCCCTTCGCGGGCAATCGCGTAATGCACGCCACGGCCGAGGTAGAGAAACTTTTCCGCCTTGAAGTGCACGCGACCGAACTCCTCTGCCGACTCATCCCAACGCTCCAGTTCGCTTTCAATCTGTTGCGGAAGGCGCAGCAGGCACTGCAGGTCGGTACGCGTTACTTCGGAAGTCATGCGTCCACGTTTGCGCGCGAGGAACAGCGCCATCAAGTACAGAATTGTAAGCTGGGTCGTAAAACTCTTCGTTGCGGGAATCGACTTTTCCGGTCCCGCTCCGGAAATCAGTGCAGCCCCCGCCTCACGCACAATCGTTGTATCGGGCACGTTGGAAATCGCAATGGTCTTCACGCCCCGTGTCAGAGCCTCGCGCTGGGCGGCAATCGTATCGGCCGTTTCTCCCGATTGAGTAATCACCACCACGATCGGATCGACCGCCGCATGCGTCGAGCGGTAGCAATATTCGCTGGCATATTCCACATCCACCGCAACGCCCGAAAGATCTTCGATCATGATCTCGCCCGCCAAGCCTGCATGCCGGCTCGATCCGCTGGCGGCGACGATCAGCTTTTCGAAGGTTCGCAGCGCGCTCTCGATCGGCTGCAGTTCTCCCGGGAAGATCAGATCATTCTTCAGGTGTTTCTCGATCGTCCGTGCGATCGCCGCAGGTTGTTCATAGATCTCCCGCCGCATGGCGTGAGCAAACTTTGGGTTCGAGGCGGTGTTCTCTTCGTTAGCAGGTGTCATGATTGAGTGAAGTGAGACTAAATGATGTTTCGCCTTGCGATCAATGGATAGTCTTGTGTTGCCTTAGATCGATACCGACCGAACAAATCCTTTAGGATGTTGCCGTCACCCCTTCGAAGTGAGCTTCAATCTCTTCCAGCGTCTTTCCTTTGGTCTCCGGTAGGAACCAGGTTGCGGTGATGAAATAAATCACGGTGCAGGCGGCAAAGCCGAAGAACATCGTCGAATAGCCGTACTTGCCAACGGTCGGTAAAAAAACCGCGGCGATGATGGTCGCGACGCCCTGATTGAGCAGAAGAGCGATGCTCATACCATTGGAGCGGATGCGCGTAGGCATCAACTCCGAGAGCGCCAGCCAGACGCAGACTCCGGGCCCAACCGCATAAAATGCCATGAACACGAACAAGGTGATGGCTACGATCCATCCGTTTCTTGCGCCTGGCACGGGTGTGATCAGAGCATTGTCGATCTTTAAAGGTGCCTTGCGCGCCGCATCGAGATCGCCGAAGGGATCCGAGAAAAATGCTACCACCTTGTTCGCAGGCAGGCTGTCGCGGGAAATATCAATCGGCTTAGTAGCCGGATCGTTTGAACGGACAACCTGGCTGGTGGCCCGGAAATCTCCATAGGAATAAATGACCACAAGGGACGTGACACGATCGCGGATCGCCGCCGCCCCACTCGTCTGCAAAAGTTGACCGCAAGCTGCGGGTCATAAGTCAAATTGAGTTTCTGATCGGGTGTAACTTTGGACTGGACCGCCGAACTCGCATCCACACGCTGTTTTTCGTTTCCGCGAAACAGCATGGCAGTACAGGCGAGCGAGATAATAATTCCACCCGTTCCCATAGCCAGCAAAAACTTCCGGCCCTTGCGGTCAACCAGCATCACGCCGGCGAAGGTCACAACAAAATTTATGACCTGAAAGAAGAAATATCCCCAATGTGAGGCGAAATCCGATAGCCCGCTCTGCAGCAGAATGTCCGCGTTGTATCCGATAATCGAATTAATACCCGTCGCCTGATTGCAAGCAAGAATGACGCACGCGAGGATAAAGGGAATTACGTATTTGCGCCGGAGCAGTGATTCTCGAGTCGAAGAGCCACCCTTGTTTTTCTCTGCAAGTATGATCTCTTCCATCTCCCGCAGTTCGAGACTAGCCTGCTCGCTGGTTCGGGAACGAAGAAGGGCGCCATGCGCCGCTTCCTTTTTTCCGCGACGCAACAACCAGCGTGGCGACTCAGCCACCATCAGGCTGCCGATGACGAACAGAATACCGGGTGGCAGCGAGACCCAAAAGATGCTGCGCCATGCCGTATCCTTAAAAGCAAAGAGTTTGGCAACGTCGCCAAGCTTCGCCACCTGGTCCACTCTGAAACTGAAATAAAGGCCCAGTCCGGCCGCGGTCACCAGCCCTAACGTCAACAGCCACTGAAAAATTCCCGTTCCTTTTCCACGATCCGTCGCGGTTAGGCACTCGGCAAGATAGAGAGGGACCACCACGCCGATAAGTCCGCCACTAACGCCCTGCAACAGCCGTCCGAAAACGAGCGAACCAAAGCTGTGTGACAGCGCAATCATTGGAATGCTGATCACGAACATCGTGCCGCTCAAAGCCATGAGGGATTTGCGTCCCATCAAGTCCGCTAACAACCCGGCGAAAAGTGTGGAAATCACGCTCCCCAGCAGCACAGCCGCAACCACAAGGGAGAGTTGGCCGCCGTTGAATCCCGAAGTCGCTTCGAGATAGGGAAGGGCTCCGGCTACGATGCCCACATCGACGCCGTAGAGCAGGCCTCCCAACCCGGCAACGACCAGAAGAAAGCGGTTATAAAAAACTTTCTTATCGTCGAGGACCGAGGAAGCGCTGGTTGCCATCTGAGATGTCATAAGAGTTGTTGAGTCCACACTCGTCTGCTGCGAAGCAGATCACGATCCGCCCCAGCGCGCATTTGTTGATGAAATTGCACCCTGCATTGTAGCCCAGAGCGGTACAAATTCCGGCCCAAGTGCTATACCACTATGTAAAAAAATGTCGTACCGATCTCAGCGAAACTCGTCGAGTCATTTCTTATTTCTGGATGGGCAGGCTGAAGGAGAAAACCGAGCCACTTCCCGGCTGGCTCACTACTCCGATTGTTCCTCCGTGTGCTTCAACGATCACCTTTGCGATTGCCAGCCCCATTCCCGTCCCGGGCGCGGTGTAACGTTGATTCTGTCCGCGATAAAACTTTTCGAAAATCAACGACTGTTCGAACGAGTCAATGCCCGGCCCGCGATCGGCAACGCTGGTCAAAAGCTTCTCGCCGTGCACTTCGCTGGTGATCCGAACCGGAGCCCCTGGAGGGGAGTACTTTCCCGCATTCTCCAGCAGGTGCATGAGTACTTCCCGAATGCGCTGCAGGTCCATACGCACTATTGGCAAGCCGGAGCCTACGCTGACCTCTACTGGATGCCCCGCCAGAGCGGGGGTAGCATCCGACAGCGCTGGTTGCAATGCTTCTTCGATCGCGTGGGGCTGCATCTCAAGCTTAAACATGCCGGAATCGAGTTGCGCCATCTCCGCCGCCTCGCCCACCAGGCGGTTTAATCGATCCGTCTCCTCATCGATAACCGTGAGAAGATCACGCCGTCCAGAATCGTCAAGCGAGGCTCCGGACAGCAGTGTCGTTACACTGGCTTTAATCGAGGTCAACGGAGTGCGGAATTCATGCGTCACCGAGTCCAACAATGCTGTGCGTAGGCGTTCGTGTTCCTGCTCGGCCCGATTCTTACTCAATGCTTCGAGGGCGCGAGCCCGTTCAATGGCCAGTCCCGCAAGGCTCCCGAAAGCGTCCAGTGTTTCGCGCGACAGCTCAGCGCCGGTCACCCCCACAGCTCCGACGGTCCTCATACCAAGGCGCAGTGGGACATACGATACGCCGCCCTGGGTAATTGGCTCTCCACGCAACAGTGTTGAGCGCAGCACATTCTCTTCGAAGACGGCATCGAGCGACGATCGATACACGGTTGGGTGGTCTGCCGCCATCGCCACCACGCTACCCACAGAAAATGTCTCCTGCACGTACTTCGGCAAAGCGTTCAAGAGTTCCAGCGCATTATCCGATGCCAGCAATCGTTGGCTGAGTCCATAAAGGCGCTCCACTTCGCGCCGCCGCTGTTTTGCTCCTTCCGCTTCACGACGGGCACGCTCTGCCAAATTGCTTGCCACCAGTGCGGTCACGAGAAAAGCAAATAGCGCCATCCAGTTTTGCGGGTCGGCGATCGTGAACGTTCCTACTGGCGGCAGAAAGAAAAAGTTGAAGGCGGCCGTGGCGATCACCGCCATCACCAGGGCATAACGCAATCCCCAATACGCTGAGGTCAAAAGAACCATCACCAGAAACATGAGCGCGACGGTCGTCTGATTGACGTGAAGGCGAAATGCCGCAGCCGTTACGCCTGCGATTGCAACTACCACGACGGTGTAGCGGAGGGTTTGTGTCTTGCCTGCCGTTTTCACAGACGCATTGTACGACGCACGTGACAATTTGCCAGTCGCGCAAGCACAATAGCTGCGATGGCCAAGACTCCCGAGGAGTGGCTGCAAGAAGTTTCTCCAGAGAAGCCGCGCGGCATCTTCAAGCTATTCCTCGGCTACGCTCCTGGAGTAGGCAAGACCTATAACATGCTCAGCGAGGCCATCCGCCGCGCCAGTCGAGGCGAAGATGTCGTTGTAGGAGTTGTCGAAAGTCATGGGCGGAAAGCCACCGCAGAGCTGGCAGGCAAACTCGATCGGGTCCCTCCGCGGAAACTCGAATATAAGGGCACCGTGTTCGAGGAAATGGATGTTGATGCGATTCTCGCTCGCAAACCAGCGGTCGCAGTAATCGATGAGCTTGCTCACACGAACATCGAAGGAAGCAAGCATCCCAAGCGCTATGAAGATGTAATTGAGTTACTGGATGCAAGAATCGACGTCCTATCGACGATGAACGTTCAGCACGTGGAGAGCGTCGGTCCCACGGTGCAGCAGATCACGGGTGTGCAGGTGCGTGAAACGGTTCCGGACTGGGTCATGCAGCGCGTCGATGAAATCGTACTCGCTGACCTCACTCCACAGGCGCTCCAAAAACGCATGCAACGCGGGGACATCTATCCGGTGGATCGCGCCCAGCGTGCCTTGTCACACTTTTTTCGCCCCGGCAATCTGATTGCATTGCGTGAGTTGGCGCTCCGGCAAGTCACGGGTGTCGTCGACCGCAGCCTCGACGCCTTTCTTGAAAAAGATGGAACGCAGCCGGCACATACGGTGCGGGAGCGCATCGCCGTATGCGTGAGCTCCAATCCGGCTGCCCAGTACATCATTGCGCGCGGCTCGCGTATGGCCCAGGCGATGGGCGGTGAGTTTTTTGTTTTTTACATCGATGTGGGCCGCGATACCCGACCCGAAGATCAAAAGACGCTGGCTGAGAATATCCGCTTTGCCGAGAACCTTGGCGGCCGGGTCATTCGAACCTCGGGGAACAGCATTGCCGACGGGCTTGCCCATCTCGTGCGTGAAAATCACATTACCCAGGTGATCTTTGGCCGATCCGCCCGCACAGGCTGGCAGCGCTATCTTTACCTGTCGGCGATCCAGCGCTTTCTTCGCGATTCGCCCTCGGTCGATGTGCACATCGTCACTCAGGAGGCCCGCTGATGCCGGATCCGCCTCACATTCTTGTGGTGGACGACGAGGCGCAGATCACCCGCGTCCTGCGCACCAGCCTTTCCGCCCAAGGCTACGATATTCGCGTCGCAAACTCGGGCGAAATGGCTCTCGAGATCATGAAGGACTGGCAGCCGAGTCTCATCATCACCGATTTGTCGATGCCGTCCATTGACGGCGTCCAACTATGCCGCACCGTGCGAGCCACGTCACAAGTTCCGATCGTCGTTCTGTCCGTCCGCGATAAAGAGCAACAAAAGGTCGAAGCGCTCGACGCCGGCGCTGACGATTACGTCACCAAGCCATTCGGCATGAATGAACTGCTGGCGCGGGTGCGCGCGAATCTTCGGCGGGTGCCGACCGGTACTGAGGAGGATCCGGTCATCGAGGTAGGAGATTTTCGCATCGACACCGCCGCTCGCCGGGTTACGGTTCGACACCGCGAAGTTCGTCTTACCCCGAAGGAGTTCGAGCTTCTCGTATACATGGCGCGGCGTCCTGGCAAGGTAATTAACCATCGCACGTTATTAGGCGCAATCTGGGGCGGACAGAGCACCGAGCAAGTCGAATATCTCCGCGTCTTTGTCGGCCAGCTTCGCAAAAAGCTTGAGCCCGACGCTGCCTCGCCGCGCTACGTCGTTACGGAACCCTGGGTGGGATACCGTTTCGAACCGGGCGAATAGATTTCTTACTTCCACTCAACCTGCAATTACGAACATTCTACGAACTCTTTATTCAATCTTTACGTCTCCGCGTATCCAATATGGCGAGACGACAGGGAAGGCAGCACGACCTGTCGCTACCGCACGCGATTGAAAAAGGGGCTCAAGGAACATGCAGACGATTCAGGAAGTGAACGCGGAACAACTGGCGAAGCTTTTCCACCATTATCACGAAGCCTTGCAGCACGATTGTGATTCGCACACGGATGCGTCTTCTTCGTGGGATCGCGCTCCTCACAACCAGCGCAAATTGATGATTGCCGCCGCCCGGCTGGCATTACTCGAGCTTTCCACTGCCCCTGAACCTCCAGTTCCTACTCGAAAGTATTACGCCAAGCCTGGAGAGGCAGACTGGGGCTGCTGATCGGAGCGACACTTCGACTGTGAGCAACCACTAACGTGTCGGTTTCTCTTTACGAAATCTTTATGCATTCTTAATCCCTGTTTTACGAGCTGGATAGTCAAATTATGTCCAGATTCCCTTCAGAAGCTTTTGCTGGAGAACTATGCGACTCATCATCGTGGTCCTGAGCCTCGGAGCCACGTCCTTCCTGCTGCGCGTGCTCGCAGCTTTGGTCAGGGAGTCAATATCTCCACCTGCCAAGGGTCTGAAGGTGTACTGGGCGAAGTTTCAGACAGCCCGCAAGCGAGGAGAACTTATACAAATGCACCACGACGTGCTTATACAAAAAATTCGCACAAAGTCGGCCGAGCGAATCGCATTAGGCTGCACTGGTTGTCATCGGAATGGCGATTCCTGTGCGTGGCCAACAAACAAGCAACGGGTCCGCAGATTACCAAGTTCTCCGCAGACGTCTGCCGCATCGTCGACCAAAAGCGATTCGCAAGTATCACAGGAAGTTCTGCAAGAGCTCGACGCGATGAAGAAACGGATCGAGCAACTGGAGGCGCAGCTCAGGCAGAGAGACGCGGGTCCGCAGCCTCCGCTATCACCAGAGACGGCTGCACCTGTGGCCATCGTGAAAAATGAATCACCCTCCAGCGCCGCGCCGATTTCCCAGACTCTGGCCCCTCAGGAGGCGACCGCTCCCGCCCAACCACAGAAAGCTGAGCCCTTCGCCTTCGCCGACTGGACGTGGTTGAACGGCAATCCACGTACGAAAGATGCTGTTTTCGATTCCAAATTCTTTACTCCTGAAGTCCGAGCTGACGTGGCCTATCACTACGATTTCAACCATCCGAAGGACGATACGATTAGCGGCTCAAGCGAAGTGTTTCGTTCGAATGAAGTGAGTCTGACAGATCTGGCCGTGGGCGGAGACTTCCACTATGACCATGTTCGCGGGCGCGTGTTGAGTCAGGTAGGTCTCTATTCGACCGCAACACCGCGCAACGACGCCAGCTATTCGCGCGGGCAATGGCAATTGGACAATGCTTACCGGTATGTAAGCGAAGCCTATGGTGGCTATCACCTGGATGCGCTGCATGGTATCAACATCGACGCCGGCATCTTCTTGTCCTATGTCGGTCTCTTCAGTTTTTACAACTTCGATAACTGGGCTTATCAACCGTCGTACGTTTCTTCGAACACACCTTGGTTCTTTACTGGCATGCGGATTCAGATGTTTCCCACCGAGAAGCTGAAGATCGAGCCATGGATCATCAACGGCTGGCAATCCTACGCGCGCTACAACGGGCGACTGGGGTTTGGTGGACAGGTGCTGTATCGTCCCACGAGTTGGCTCTCGCTGTTGACCAACAATTATGGCGCTGGCGCTGATGCGCTTGGCCTTCCGAATCGCACCCGTTATCACACCGATAACAGCATCGAGGTGAAGTACTACGATCATCCCGAGCTCTTTCTGGACAAAATGGCATTTTCGCTCACCGGCGATATGGGATGCGAGACCGGGGGCGGTGTCAATTGCACGACCAACCAGAAGAACGCCGCAGGCCAGATCGTCTCGTACAAGCAGAGTTTTCTCGGTTACATGCTCTACAACCGCTGGTGGTTCCACAAAGATCGCTACGGGTTCACGCTGGGCGGCGGCGAGATCAATAATCCTGGGCGCTATCTGGTTCTCTTGCCCCCCATCGACGGTGCGACCGCGACGACGGGCACTCCCTATTTCACGGAGAACCCCGGCGATCCGTTTAAAGCCTGGGACATGTCGGCGACGTATGACTACATGCCTAGCCAGTACATTACATTCCGCTGGGAATTCAATCATCGCCATGCCAACGTGCCCTACTGGAACGGCCCTGGAGGCATGACACCTCCAGGTGGCAACAATGGCAATCCTGGAGCCATAATTCCCGGCTGGTCTCCTGATCTTCGCAAGACGGAAGATCGGGCCACTATGGCAATTTTGGTGAAGTTCTAACCGCGGGAGAATACGTAGGCTGGTGCCGCCCATTTATTGCGCTCTTGAAAGCTGTGAAGACACGAGAAAGGTAGCAACGGCTTATGAAGTCCCATCTGGCATACGCGTTGATTGTGCTTTTTTGTGTAGCGGCAGCATTCGGTCAAGAAACAACAGGAAAAGCCAAATCGCCTGAGGATCTTGAGCGCCGCCTAAAGCAATTGGAGTCGGAAGTGACGGAACTGAAACAAATCGTCAGGCAATTAGAGCAGGGCGGGGCCGCGACTGTTAACGGTATCCCCGCCGCTCCGCGCGTGGTCGAAGTGTCGGAACGCGTGGCGCCGTTGTCTCTAACCACTGAGCCAGCGCCGGTCATCACCGCAGACGATCGTAAGAACCTCGATTTCCTGCGCGATACCACCATCAATCTCGGGCTCGATACCTATTACGGATACAACTTCAACAATCCAATCGGGCGCGTGAATCTGCTGCGAGCCTACGACGTCCTCAGCAATGAATTCAGCTTGAATCAGGCGAGCTTGATGATCGAGCATGCTCCGGACATCAGCGCGGGACGCCGTTGGGGTGGACGTCTCGATCTGCAGTTCGGCCAGGCCACCGACACTCTGCAAGGGAACCCCGCGAATGAGCCTCGACCGCAGATCTACCGCAACATCTTCCAGGCCTACGGTACGTATGTCGCTCCGCTGGGCAAAGGCCTTACGTTAGATTTTGGAAAATGGGGAAGTTCGTTGGGAATTGAGGGGAACTACACCAAAGATCAGATGAACTACTCGCGTTCGTTCTGGTTCGGCTTCCTGCCGTTTTATCACATGGGTGTGCGCGCCAGCCTTCCCGTGAACGATGGATTCAGCTTGAACTATTGGGTAGTGAACGGCACCAATCAAGTCGAAGCGACTAATGGGTTCAAAGATCAGTTATTTGGATTCACGGCGAAACCCGCCAAGAGCATCAACTGGACGATGAACTATTATCTGGGCCAGGAACATCCCGACCGCGCTCCGGCGTCAAATTGCGGCCCGATTCCTGTGCAGCCGGGCCTGTGTTTTGTCGGTATTTCTCCCGCCCCGAATGGACGTACCCACATCTTCGACAGCTACGTCACATGGCAGGCCACGCCCAAGCTGATCTTTGCGCTGGAGGGGGACTATGTCATTCAGCGTCTCTGGAAGAATGCCGAGCTCGGCGAATCCTCGGCTCCCTCACATGCGGATGGCGGTGCTGCTTACGCTCAGTATCAATTGACTCCGAAGATCGCTTTGGCCACGCGTGCGGAATACATGTCAGACCGCCAAGGACTCTTCAGCGGCATTCCTCAAGCGCTGAAAGAGAACACCGTAACGTTCGACTACAAAGTGACAAACGGACTTCTGATGCGCTACGAGTGGCGGCGTGATTTCTCGAATCAGCCGTCGTTTCTTTCTGACGTGCAGGGAGTTCTCAAGAAAAATCAGAACACCGCAACGCTCGGATTGGTCTGGTGGTGGGGACGAAAAGAAGGCTCCTGGTAACCGCTGTCTTTAGGAGATTCACTATGCAAGACGCGCTTTGGATCGCAGTCACTATCGCATTCTTCGCAGTATCGATCGCTTACGTGCACTTCTGCGATCGGGTGAAGTGAAAGGATTCTATGGATACCCAATCTCTTGTCATGCTCATCATCAGCGCTCTGACCACGATTTACCTGTTCTATGCGCTGCTGCGCCCGGAGAAGTTTTGAAGGTGGACCTTCTATGACGATCAACGGTTGGCTTCAAATCTTCGTGTTTCTGGCGCTGATCTTCGCCGTTACCAAGCCGATGGGGATCTTTATGACGCGGGTGTTCGCGCGCGAGCGCACATTTCTTGATCCCGTGCTGCGGCCGATCGAGCGTCTTCTCTATCGCCTCACCGGCGTCGACGAACAGAACGAAATGCGCTGGACGGAATACGCAGTCTCCATGCTGCTGTTCAGCACAGTGTCCATGCTGCTGCTTTATCTCATTCAGCGCCTTCAGGGCATATTGCCCTTTAACCCGCAGCATTTAGCGGCGGTGACGCCGGAGCATCTGGCATTCAACACAGCTGCCTCGTTTACGACCAATACGAACTGGCAGGCCTATTCCGGCGAGACCACGATGAGCTATTTCACGCAAATGGCTGGACTCGCCTATCACAACTTTATTTCTGCCGCCGTCGGAATCGCACTCGCGATTGCTTTTATTCGCGGCATTGCACGGCGCCAGATGCAGACCATCGGCAACTTCTGGGTTGATATGGTACGTGCCAGTCTCTGGGTGCTGCTGCCATTTTGTATGGTTGGAGCTCTGTTACTTGTGTCTCAGGGTGTCGTACAGAATCTGAAGCCCTATGACACAGTCAGACTGATCGAACCACAACATGTACAGCGCATCGGTCCAGACAGCAAACCAGTCGTCGACGCAAACGGTAAGCCGGTAATGGACATCGTTACGACTCAGACGATCGCGCAGGGGCCGGTTGCTTCGCAGGAGATCATCAAGGAATGGGGCACCAACGGCGGCGGCTTCTTCAACGCCAACAGTTCCCATCCATTTGAGAATCCGACTCCACTCTCGAACCTCATCGAACTGTTCAGCATCTTCGCCGTTTCCGCTGGACTTACTTACACACTCGGCCGCATGACAGGATCGCCGGCCCATGGATGGGCAGTGTGGGCTGCCATGGCAATTCTGTTTTTGTGCGGAGTTACGGTTGCTTACTGGGCCGAATCGCAGGGCAATCCACTGTATCCGGCGACCGTAGCGCAAAACGTAACCCAAGCGCAACCGGGTGGAAACATGGAAGGCAAAGAGACCCGGTTCGGCATCGCCAATTCGGCATTATTCGCCACGGTCACGACCGATGCCAGTTGCGGCGCCATTAACAGTTGGCATGACTCCTTTACGCCGCTCGGCGGGATGGTTCCGCTCGTCAACATCATGCTGAGTGAAGTTATCTTTGGCGGTGTCGGCGCCGGGATGTACGGCATGCTGATTTACATCGTTCTGGCTGTTTTCATCGCGGGACTTATGGTGGGCCGAACGCCCGAATACCTGGGCAAAAAGATCGAAGCCTACGACGTGAAGATGGCGATGCTGGTGTCGCTCGTGTTCCCACTTGTGATTCTTTCGCTGACCGGGATCTCGATTGTGAAAGGCTTTGGTACAGCTGGCATCACCAATGCTGGCCCCCACGGGCTCAGCCAGATTCTTTATGCCTTCACCTCCTCGGCGGGAAATAACGGCTCGGCGTTCGGAGGTCTCACCGCCAACACGATGTGGTACGACACGGCCACGGGACTCACGATGCTCATCGGCCGCTTCTTCATGATCATTCCGATGCTGGCCATTGCGGGCAATCTTGCACAGAAGAAATACGTTCCGCCTTCCCTCGGTACATTCCCGGTCACTACGCCGCTGTTCACGTTTCTACTGATCAGCGTGATTCTGATTCTTGGCGCCCTGACATTCTTTCCCGGCGCTTAGCCTCGGGCCGATTCTCGAGCACTTGCTCTTGCATGTTGGAAAGACTTTCTAGAGATCACTATGGCTACTCGTCGACAATCAATCTGGGATTTAAAGCTGGTTCGCAGTGCTTCGTGGAGTTCGTTTCTAAAGCTGAACCCACGGAACATGATGGGCAATCCCGTCATGTTTGTCGTTGAGATCGGCAGCGTCATCACGACTGCGCTTCTGATCTTTCACCCGCACGAGGCATTTCGCTTCAATCTGCAGATCACTTTGTGGCTGTGGTTCACAGTTCTCTTTGCAAATTTCGCCGAGGCCATGGCCGAAGGACGCGGCAAGGCTCAGGCAGAAACGCTGCGCAAGGCGCGCTCTGAAACCATGGCGAATCGCCTGTTATCGAGCGGCAAGACAGAACAAGTCGCGAGTGCGAAACTCCGAGCGGGCGACATGGTCGTGGTCTCCGCAGGAGAGTTGATCCCCGGGGATGGAGAGATTACCGAGGGTGTCGCTTCTGTTGACGAGTCGGCAATCACTGGCGAATCCGCCCCGGTGATTCGCGAAGCTGGCGGCGATCGTTCTGCCGTCACTGGTGGCACACGAGTCCTCAGCGATCAGATCAAAATCAAAATCACCTCGAACCCAGGGGAGACCTTCCTGGATCGCATGATCGCGCTCGTCGAAGGCGCAGCGCGCCAGAAGACTCCCAACGAGATTGCCTTGAACATTCTTTTGGCTGGCCTGACGATCATTTTCCTGTTAGCCGTAGTGACGTTGCAGCCATTCGCTATTTATTCGGGATCGCCCCAGACCGTTTTCGTCCTTGTCTCGCTTCTCGTATGCCTGATTCCGACGACAATCGGCGGCCTGCTCTCTGCCATCGGCATCGCGGGCATGGATCGTCTTGTCCAGCACAACGTCCTTGCCATGTCGGGACGTGCTGTCGAGGCCGCGGGCGACGTCAACACCCTTCTTCTCGACAAGACGGGCACGATCACCTTTGGCAATCGCCAGGCCACGGAGTTTTTGCCTGCTCCGGGAGTCTCCGAATCCGACATGGCTGATGCCGCGCAACTCTCTTCTCTGGCCGACGAAACTCCTGAGGGACGCTCTATCGTCGTCCTCGCGAAAGAAAAATACCAGCTGCGCGGCCGCGAATTCGCCTCGCACGAAGCCGAGTTCATTCCTTTCACCGCGCAGACTCGCATGTCAGGCGTCAACCTGGACGGCCGCGAAATCCGCAAAGGCGCCGCCGAGTCCATCTCGCGCTACCTCGAGCAGAGCGGCAATGGTTCGATGCCGCTGGAGGTTCGTGCCATCGTCGAGCGCATCGCCTCCTCCGGGGGAACACCTCTAGTCGTTTCGCAGAACAAACACGCCATGGGAGTGATTCACCTGAAAGACGTCGTGAAGGGCGGAATTCGCGACCGCTTTGCCCAATTGCGCTCCATGGGAATCCGAACGGTCATGATCACCGGCGATAATCCGCTGACGGCCGCGGCCATCGCACGCGAGGCAGGAGTCGACGATTTTCTTGCCCAAGCCACTCCTGAAGACAAACTCAAGCTCATTCGCAGCGAACAGGCCGGAGGCAAGCTTGTCGCGATGACCGGCGATGGTACGAACGACGCCCCAGCGCTCGCTCAAGCCGACGTCGGCGTCGCCATGAATACCGGGACCCAGGCCGCCAAAGAAGCCGGTAATATGGTCGACCTCGATTCGAATCCCACGAAACTGATCGAAGTCGTGGAAATCGGGAAGCAGTTGCTCATGACTCGCGGAGCGCTCACTACCTTTTCCATTGCGAACGATGTTGCGAAGTACTTCGCCATCATTCCCGCGATGTTCGCGGCAACTTTTCCCGTGCTCAACGCCCTGAACATCATGCACCTGAAGACGCCACAGTCGGCAATCCTGTCCGCCGTGATCTTCAATGCATTAATCATCATTGCGCTGATACCCCTCGCTCTTCGCGGCGTGACGTATCGTGCGCTGAACGCCGAAGCGCTACTTCGGCGAAATCTCTTTATTTATGGTGTCGGCGGGCTGATCGCCCCATTCGTCGGTATCAAAGCCATCGACGTGATCATTACAGCGGTTGGATTGGCCTGAGGACTGCAATGAAGAAAAATCTGATTACCGCATTTCTGATGACGATCGCGACAACGATCCTGCTGGGAGTGATTTATCCGCTAGTCGTGACAGCGATCGCGCAAATTCTCTTCAAAGACAAGGCGAATGGGCAGATTCGTTATCGCGATGGTGAGGCGATTGGATCTCGCATCATCGCCCAGCCCTTCACTTCGCCAAAGTATTTCCATCCCCGGCCTTCGAATGCGGGCAACTGGATATGACGCTGCGAATTCGGGTGGTACGAACTATGCTTCTACGAATCAGAAGTTGATTGAGAGAGTACGCGCCGATGCGGCAACGCTTCATCAGGAAAATCCGAGTCAGCCCATCCCCGTGGATCTTCTCACCACTTCCGCTTCCGGCCTGGACCCGGAAATCTCTCCCGCCGCCGCCGAGTTTCAAATTCCGCGCGTGGCGCGCGAGCGCGGCATGACTGAGGATGTTATTCGTGATCTGGTTCAGAAACACACCTACCAGCGCGACCTGGGATTGCTGGGCGAGCCTCGCGTGAATGTACTGGAGTTGAACCTCGACTTGGACGAGCAGAGCGGAAAACATTAGGCGCTCATGGTAGCCTCGCGCCGCATTCCTAGCCGACCATTCTGTTTGGGATTGTCCAGTTCTACGTTGAGCTAGCTTGTAACCCACCGCACCCCAAAGCATCGCATAGGACGCTCTGCATCTTGAATTCCTACGAAATCATCGTGAGATAATGTCTAGGCTGCCTGCAGCTCTGCTTGGCCCCGTAGCTCAGATGGATAGAGCAGCGGTTTCCTAAACCGTTGGTCGGCAGTTCGACTCTGCCCGGGGCCCCCATCTCAAAACTTGGATACGTGCCGGTCGCCGTCCTTCTTACCCACTGATTGCTTGGCGAGTCCCACGTTCTGGCGCAAAAAAGCCGCCAGTCCGAAGACTGGCGGCCAAATACAACATTTGTTGACGTGCTTTACTGTCCTTTACCGGTCAGCGGCAGACTTTGCGGGCTGCCGACGGTGTTGTCGAACACTTTGTACACGGCGCTCTCCGTCCCCGTTGTACTGGGTGTGAAGTAAACCGTGAGAGTGCAGGTTGTTCCCGGCTTCAGCGGGTTATTCGTATTGTTGTTGCACGGAGGATTGTCGTTGTAGTTGTCGGTGAAATCGTTACTGTTCGGTCCCGACATTTCCGACCCGGTGAAGATTACGTTCGCGGTTCCAACGTTGGTGATCGTCACCGTCGAACTGACCTGAATCCCTTTCGTCACCGTGCCGAAGTTAATTGCGTTGGGCGTGAACTTGATGCCCGTTCCGTTGCCCGAAACCGCGATCGTCTGCGGGCTCGTCACATCACTGTCGTTCACGCTGATAGAGCCGGACACAAACCCTACTTTCGTGGGTTTGAATCCGACGTTCAGGACGCAGTTGCCGCCATTCGCGACTACAAGTCCAGCCGTGCAGGTCGAACTGGTGGCAACCACAAACGGTCCCGTCACCGTAGTGACTGGCGTCCCCATCGTAATCGACACGCCGGTGCTATTCGTGAGCGTCACTTTGGTGAGCGCACTGGTTACTCCCACAGGCGTCGTCGCAAACAGAATCGTACTCGGCGTCAGCACCACTTTGCTGGCGCCTGTTCCGCTCAATCCAATCAGTTGCGGGGATGATGGATCGCTGTCAACGATCGCCACCGCCGCCCGCTTGAGCCCTGTGCTCTTAGGATTGAAGGTCACGCTGATCGTGCAACTCGCTTTCGCAGCCAGCGTACTGCCCGAGGCCGGGCAGGTGTTGGCTGTGATCGTGTAGTTCGTTGCATCCGTCAGGCTGATGGTTCCCATCGTGATCGCGGTCGCTCCAGTGTTGGTCACGGTTGCCGTTTGCGCGGCACTCGTAGTCTTCACCAGTTGGGTGCCGAACGCGAGCGGACTTCCGGTCAGCTTGATCGCGCTTCCCGAACCGCTCAGGTAGATCGTATTGAGAGCATTGAAATATCCGTTCGAGTTGATCGTCACCGTTCCAGTTGTGTTTCCAGAACCGGTGGGCGAAAAGTAGACGTACATTCCGCAGGTCTTTCCGTTGGCTAGAGTCGCCGGACAGTCGTCCGCCTCGCTGAAAGCCCCGCTGGTCGAGATATTGCTGATCTGCACCGGTCCCAGCGCGCTGATGATTACCGTCTGTGGAGCGCTCGTCGAACCCACGGCTGTAATGGGGAAGACCAGGCTAGACGGGCTTGAGTTCACCGCCGGGAATGCGGAAACGCTCCGCACTCTCAGGTTGTTGTAGTCCGATACCAGAATGTCGCCTGCGGCATCCAGGGCCACTCCTGTCGGTTCATACAATTCGGCCGACGTGGCCGGACCACCATCGCCGCTGTACCCACCGGAGCCGTTCCCGGCAATCGTAGTGAGCATCCCACTCGGACTGAGCCAGCGTACCCGTTCGTTGTAGTCGCTAATGAACAGGTTATCGTTGGCATCGACCGCGAGTCCTTGCGGATATCCGACGCCTTCATCGACTCCTGGACCATCCCCCGTGAAGCCGCAGTTGCCATTGCCGGCAACGGTGGTGATGATCCCCGTTACCGCATTGATCTCGCGAACGCGGCAGTTGTTATAGTCAGCGATGAAGAGATTGCCCGCAGAATCGACCGCCAGAGCAGTCGGACCGTAAAGCAATGCATTGACCGCCGGGCCGCCATCGCCCGCGTAGCCAGGAAGTCCACCGATACCAGCTATGGTGCTGATGATCCCGGTTGTCGTTACCTTGCGAACCACATAATTGGCGTAGTCTGCGATATAGACGTTATTCTTGCTGTCCACAGCCACACCATATGGCTGGTTCAACTCCGCATTCGTCGCAGCCCCTCCATCTCCGTTATAGCCGCAACGCGGGCTGGTGCCGCCGTAAACGAATCCCGCGAATGTGCTGATCGTTCCGCCGGTGTTTACTTTTCGAATCAGACAATTGTTCGAGTCGGAAATGTAGACATTTCCCAGGCTGTCCTTCGCTACGCCATAGTTGTAGGTCAGTTCCGCGCTGGTTGCAGGCCCGCCGTCGCCGCTGTAGCCGTAAGTGCCATCGCCGGCGAAGAAGTTGACCAGTCCCGTGGACTTTACATATTCCCGCACCATGAAGTTGTGACTGTCATTGATGTAGACGTCTCCAGAAGCGTCTTCGCCGAGACCATACGGATAGTTCAGCACCACCCCGGTTGCGGGAGCGCCGTTGATGAGCGTTTCCACTGTTGATGAGTAATTGCCCGCTTCAAGGCTCAGGTTTCCACCTACCGTGAAACTATCGATCACGTAATTGTCGTTATCGGCAACGTAAATCGTGCCTCCACTCGTACTGGCCACCCCTACCGGGTAATAGAGTTCTGCGCTCGTAGCCGCACCGCCTGTACCGCAGGTTCCTGCACAGGCCGTACCGTTTCCTGCCACCGTGTTGATGTTCCCGCCCACAGTGAATTGCCGCACCCGCTGGTTGTAATAATCGGCAATGGTCACAGTCGTTCCGTTCACGGCGATTCCAAAGACCTGGTTCATCTCCGCGCTGGTTGCGAGGTTGCCGTCACCCGCGAAGCCGCAGGTGTGATTTCCGGCCACGGTGCTGATCTTCTGCGTGGATTTCGTCACCTCGCGGATCACACAGTTTCCGTAATCAGCAATAAACAGATTTCCCGTGCTGTCCGCCGCAACCCCGGCCACGGAACTCAGCTCCGCGCTCGTGGCTGAGCCTCCGTCTCCGCTGTACCCGCAGGTGTGATTCCCAGCGGCTGTGCTAATGACGTCGGTCGAGAGGATCAGTCTGCGGACTACACAGTTGTTGTTATCTCCGATATACAGATTGCCGGAACTGTCCAGCCCAACCCCCGCTGGATAGTACAGCTGTGCTGCTGTGCCCTTTCCACCGTCACCGGAGTACCCGCAGGAATTCGGCGTTCCAGCAATGGTCGTGATCGTATTGGTGGTGTCCACTTTGCGCACTACGCAGTTGTATTGGTCTGCGATGTACACGTTCCCCGTCGTATCGACGGCCACGGCATAGGGATGATAGAGGGACGCGTTTCCTGCGCCGCCCGTCGCGCCGTCACCGTAGAAACCTGCCGCGCCGCTACCTGCAACTACGCTGATGACTCCGCTCGTGTTCACTTTGAACACGCGGTTCTGGTTGTACGACGCAATGTACACATTGCCTTTGCTATCCGCGGCCACACCGTATGGGTTGTAAAGATTGGCGTCTATGGCGGGGATTCCGTTTGGCCCGCCGCCGATTGCGGTCGTAATAATATCCTGCGACAGTGCCGGGATACTCACCAGCAGCAATGTCAGCAGTAATGCAGCAAATGTCGTCAAGCGACGCATGAATGTTCTCCTCTTAGGTCTTTATTCGTTCGGGCACGCCCCTTGCGCGCCAGCTTAGTCTTGGGTTCGAACCAGTGGACGACGGCTGATCTGTGCGCCCTTTTGCCAGCTTGCCCCTGTGCTGTCCTGAAACAGGATCACGAGATTCGGTTGGGCTGGCGCGGCCATCCATTCCTTAAACTCCCGCTTCGTCACCGTGAATTCCTGGCTCATCTCGACAAATTGATGACTCTTCCATACCTTCACCGGAGAGAAGTTACCGCGCAGAGTCATAGCCGGTGATGAGTCGAAAAGCGCCACAATCACGCTCTTCGCGTCGGATTCGCTGTGGTTGAACAATTTCAAATGAAGCGTGACTTGCACTACGTCCCCTTGTTCCTGCACGTGGCTTACATCGAAATAGCCGGAAAACTCTCGGCCGCTATTCGCCCTGGCGGCTCCACTAGCCAGCAAAAAAGCGGTGAGCAGGGTGCATACCAGCCATGCTCGCGATTTGCGCTGAGACTGCATAGATATTCCTCCTTGATATTCGGACAATGGCACTTACACCGACACGATGCCGCGGTTTGTCGCGGCTTCCTCGGTGAGGAAAACGGACATCCTGCAGGGCCTAGACCTCTACTGGCCCAAACTTCTTTTGGATGGAACGAAAACTGGAATTCGTACGGGATACTTTCTGGTTCGAACTGCTTCTTGTTTTAACTTCGCTGCCGCGACATGAACGCTGGGGGGTTGCGCCCGTCACGGACAGCGTCTGCTTCTCTCCACAGAACGCGCTGAGATTCTGTCCCTACCGCCAATCATTGTCAAGATGCAGATTTCTTCACAGTCCGAAGGTGCAGGGCATTTCGGGCCCCGGGGAGGAGCGCGGACGCTTTGCAAGAGTGACCCTACGGGAGCTCAGGGGGCCTCTGCGGAGTCCTCGGCACGATGGCTCTCCACCGACAGCTTTCGCAGCGATAGTCTTTCTCTATGGGCCAGCAACAATCCACTCGGAATTACGGCTGCAAAGGTTACCAGCCAGAGGAGGATTCCACAGCTTGCGGCCATCTCCGGAGGCACGTCGAACACGCTTGAAAGGGTGGCGATCACCGCCATCTGAGACCCGCCGCCTACAGCCGGTAGTTGCAACATGGATCCCAACATGCTGGCGAAGACTAATATCAACAGCTGCGAAACCGGAATCTCCAGCGCGGCGTCTCCATACGAGTGCGTTACTTCCTGGTAGGCCAGCGCGATCATGTACCACATCCCTACCGACGCCACGCTGAGCGCGAGGAACGACGCCGGCCCGTGAATCGTGTTCAGGCCCAAACCGAATTCGCGAACCTTCTGCGCCAGCTTGTGCCCCAGATGCGACGGAAGATGCGAGAACCGCGATTCCACCCATTTTGCCGCGCCCTCGCCATTGCGCCCGATAATTATTGCGGCCACAGTGGTCGCTGCCACAATCCCGATCAAAATGAATCCGGCATCGCGAAAGCGCTGGTAATACTCCGGGTGAGGGATCGACTGCAAGGCACTCGGCAGAAAAATCGCCAGCGCCATCAACACCGCGAACGCCCCGATGTCGAAAATGCGTTCCACCGCCCACACCGCGAGTTGCGACGAAAAAGGTAGATCGGTTCGCCTCGCGATTAAATATGGACGAATGAACTCTCCGGCTCTGCCCAGAAGCGCTATTCCGGTAAATCCCACCAGCGTTGGCGAAACCAATTCCGCCACGGAGGTTTTTGGTCGCACCGGCCGAAGAAATATCTTCCACCGGATCGCCCGCACCACATACCCTAGGTAAATCAAGATGATTCCGTGCAGAACGTGAATCTTCTTAATGCGATGGGTCTGGCTCCAGAATGTCCCCCAGTCAAACGTTCGCCAATGCCGGTACTGCAGGTAAACAAGAATTGCCAGGATGAGGAATACAACGACGCTGGCCAGAATGCGTTTTCTATCCATGAAAGGGGAGAGTCTCTCTGCGCCGAGGTCCCGAAATGCGCAGAGGGAAACGGCACCACTCAAGGTAAATGAGTCGGCCGCGACGGTCAAACACACAGAATCTGGTCGCGCGGACGTCCCGCCCGCGGCCTTTGCCACTGATCGGAAGAGGTCTATGCATGAAGGAGAAGCAAAGTAACAAATAGCGCTAATTTGTCCCGCTGCGCCCGCCCAAATTGCTTACCGTACTCTGCCTGACGCGTGCAACGCTGGCCGCGGAACTGGCTTTCCCGGTCTTCTTCACTGAAGTCTTGTTTTCTGAGGTCTTGCCGGTTGTTGTCGCCGCCGCTTTCTTTCTATTGAAGTCCTTTACGACCCTGGCTACATATGCCCGCGTCTCATAATAAGGAGGCACTCCGCGAAACTGCTCGACGCGCTGCGGTCCTGCGTTGTATGCCGCCAGAGCCCGCACCATGTCGAAATTGTATTTCTCCATCAACTCCCGCAGGTACCTCGTGCCGCCTTCAACATTTGCCTGCGGATCGAATGCATCCGAAACACCCAGCTGCGAAGCCGTGCCCGGCATAAGTTGCATCAACCCTTGCGCGCCCTTAGGCGAAACCGCGTGCACCTTGAAGTCGCTCTCGGCCTTGATCACGCTGCTGACAAGATCCGGATCCAGCCGGTACCGTACGCTCGCCTCATTCACAACCTGGCCAATATCCGGATGAAGGCGTGGAGCAAATCGTTGCGTGGAAATCGGCGACGCCGGAACTCGCGATCTCGTCTCTGGTTCCTCCGGAGCCGCCTCGTAGTGCTCGATATTCGCCGTGGGCACGTCTACAAAGCTCGATCCATCCGCGCTTACATATAGCCGAGTGACATCGCCCACCACTTCCCGCCGCTCGTGCTTGATGGCGAATCCATTCTTCAGCACCGCCACCTCGCTGGCGAGGCAGGGAAGTGCGCAAAGCACCAATAGTGCCAGCGTTCGAGGCGCTAAGCGAATTTGATTCCCGAAACTCATCGTTACCTAAATGTCGCGAATTACCCCTGACCACTGAACCCTATTCTCTGACCCTGGCCCCTGCTGCCTATTCCCTGATTTTCAAGCGCCAGTTCCACCGCGCCAGCGAGTCCGCACTCATGATTTCCGCCGGTAACCCGCCAGCCGCGGGCACGTAATTCCTCGCATGCATTCCCCATGATAACCGGATGTCCGGCGAACTCAAGCATCTCGACGTCATTATGATTGTCACCGACGGCCATGACCTCTTCGCGCCCGTATCCTCGATATTTGGCCCACCGCTCCAAAGCGTGTCCTTTCGAACATCCCGTATTCAGAACATCAATCATCGACAGGTCCCGCTCCGGATACTCCGTCCGTAACACGGTCACCTTCCGGTCAATCCCGGAATCATTTAGTACCTGCAGAGCAGCATTCATCCGTTCCATCGTTCCGCAAAACATCGCCTGCACGGGATCGCTCACGAGAGCATTTTCGATCGGTACTACAAACTCGATGTACTCTATATTCTTTTCCAACCAGCGCCGGATGCTCGCCCCCAGTTCGTCCATTCGCTCGAGCACGATCGCGCCCTTGGTTTCCTTATCAAATGTCAGAACGGTGTTTCCCCGAAATTCTTGCATCGCACCGCAAACTTGCCGGCAGGTCTCAGCAGGCATCATGTGCCGATGAAAAGTCTCCCCACTCAGCGAGCGCGTGACCGCACCATTCGAACTGATCAGCCAGAGATCGAACCCCAGTTGTTTGGCGATAGGCAGGGCAAAGGTATGCCGCCGTCCAGTCACCAGAACAATCTCAATACCCGAGGCATGGGCTCGCCGCAGCGCAGCCATATCGCCGTCAGAAATTTGAAATTGTGGGTTGAGTAGCGTGCCGTCGATATCGGTCGCCAGCAGCCTGATCGAAGTTCTGGAAAGCGTCACCACATTGAATGGTAACACCCGCCAGATGCCCCGTTAGCGCTTCCAGGATCGGCGGAGCTCTACGCCCGTACCCGCCCCAGCACCTCGTTCGCTTTCCGAAACCAGGGCCGCTCCTGCCGCCGAAGATATCCCGGCATCGTCGGTTTCTTTTCCAGGATCCGCTGCGCCCACACTCGAGCTTCGGCATTGCGCCCCTGCGATTCCAGGAACAATGCATAGTGATAGTAGGTTTCCGACAGCGTTGAAATGCGCGTCGCTTCGCGAAACATCTCATTCGCCTTCTCGGCTTGCCCGGTTTGCGCGTAGGCCCAAGCCAGCAATCCTTTGGCGCGGTGGAAATCGTAATCCGGATCAGTTCTAACCGTGCGCTCCAAATCCGGCAGTGCTGCCGCAAAATCTCCCATTGCCGCTTCCGCCACGCCCCTTCGATAAAATGCATCCTCTGAATTCGTCCGCGCAGCAATAGCCCGGTCGTAAGCGGCCTTCGCACGCGCAAAATCTCCGTCATCCAGATAAAGCAGCCCAAGTTCCTCGAGGTTTCCCGCTGACGGATTGTCGATGATCACCCGTTCCAATTCCCGGATCCGTTGCCGGCGCGGAAATACTTGAAACGAACCCCGCAGCAGTCCCGCATCCGGAACCACTTCCACGGCGATGTAGATCAATGCTCCGACCCAATGAAACAGAATGACAAACAGCCAGATGAAATCCGGCCGTCTCTTGATGAAGTGAACGATTGCCACCACTCGCAGTAGAATGGCCCACCACGAAAAGGCGAAAAACAGGAACGATCCCATGGAAATCGCACTATAGCATGCGCGGCTCGCAGCTGGCATTCAGGCGCAGTTTAATAGAAATAAAAAAGAGCGGCCCTTTTGCGGGCCGCATCCGGAGCTTGGCGTATTAAGGGTTGAGCCTTCGCTCTATGCTTCTATTTCTTCTCCGGCACGGCCGCCAGCGGCATCGAGGGCACTTCCGTCAGAATCTGCTTTGCTGACGCAGGCAGTTTGTCCGCATTCGCGCACAGCAAGCTCACCTGCCACATCTGCGTCGTCGAAAGAGACTTTTCAAAGCCGGGCATTCCCGTCATTCGAATTCCTCCCGCCACCTTCCAATATGTTTCGCCCGGAGGATCATCGGTCACGCCCATACCTTGCATCAACTTCGGGGGTTTGGGAAACATTCCGTTGGCAATCGCCGACTGCGGCGATCCTGGCAATCCATGGCACACGGCGCAGTGTTCCTTGTAGATCTGCGCTCCCGCGGTATAGGCAGCTTCATCGGCCGCAATCGGTACCGTCTTCGGCACTTCTTTGTCCAGACGTGCATGCAGCGCCATTCGCGCAAACATCTTTTCAAACGGCATTGGAGGAGCCGTAGTCGCGACCGGCGCAAGCCCAGTCGAAAAATAGAAGTAGACAACCAACGGAACCGCCGCCAACCCAATGATCAGCCCAACTACGAACTTACCCATGCACTTTCTCCTGTTGGATTCAACTGAATACTCGATACTAACCCAGGCACCTGTAAACCTGTTCGACTCCACTGTCTAGAAGTGTAAATTGCTGGGAAAGTGGAACGCCTCTACTTAGCCCGTTCGTGATCTCACACATAAACTCCTCGGGTTCGCATCCTGAGAGTTGATCTCAATTTTCGGCCGACAGTCCTTTTACAAACTTCCGACCGCAGCGTGACAACCTCTTTTCGCCCGCCTCTTACTCTCGCTTTACCGTGACTCGAATCCCTGCAGACATCGCGGAATTCACCGAATCACATTTGGAGTAAAGAAAATCATGAGCAAAGAAGTAGCTCGCTCAATCGCAGACACGACCCAGCCTTCTACCGGCGCCACGGCTCCAGGCCAGCCAAGCCGCCGCTCCTTCCTCAAGAACACCGTGGTTGCCGGGGCCGCTACCATTGGCGCCGGAGTGTTAGCCACGAGTGTTCCCGCATCTTCTCAAGAGAGTAAAACCCCGGCCGTCACCAAGGGCGACATCGCGATCCTTCAATTCCTCGCGGCCGCTGAACTCATTGAGAGCGATCTCTGGGAACAATATGCCGAACTCGGTGGCGTCACCTCAGGCACACAAAATCCCTATCAGTTGGCGTTGCAACAACTGGATGGCGACGGATCGCAATACATTACCAGCAATACGCTGGATGAGATGAGCCATGCTTCGTTTCTGAACGGGTACTTGAAGTCGAAGGGCGCGGCGCCCGTGAATCTGAACAAGTTCCGTACTTTGCCCAGCAGTCAGGCGACGGGCGCGAGGCAAATCGGTCGTCTGACCAATCTCATGCAACTCACTGTGGATACCAGCTGGTATACACGCTACCGCAGCCGGCAGAACCCCGATTTCGGTGCGAACTTTCCGCAGGCCATCGACCTTATAGACCTGCCTGCAATTCCTCGCGACAACTCTGACTTCGGTCCTGCCAAGCATATCCAGGCCATCGCCAACACCGCCGCCTTTCACTTTGGATTTATCGAGCAGGGCGGCAGTAGTCTCTATTCCGCAATGGCCCAGAAAGCCCACAATGCGGAAGTTCTGCGCATTGTGCTGAGCATCGGCGGCGATGAGGTTGCTCACTTCCTGGAGTGGGTCGATTTTGCGGGAAATGGAGTGCAGGCGCCGATTGCCCCTTTCACTGATCCGACGAACGGTCTGACGTTTCCGGACTTCAACGCAACCGGGAACCCACTGCTGCAGACGAATCTGATTTTCCCGGTACCGTGCGAGTTCATCAACGCAGCCTTGCCGAAGTGCGCGGTGATTCGTCCCACTGCGACAAGTGGGGCCGCCGCTGGAGCAGTGAAAGCTTTCACCGACGATGGGTTGTTCATCGGTCAACCGACGGAGTTCTTCGACACCCTGAGTGCTTTGGCCGAAGCAGCGGACGCGGCACACCGCGCGTAGAACTTGATGTCGTCGCAGGACCCACGCTGGGCGCCGTGCGGATAACCATCCCACGGCGCTCGTCGACTCAAACTGGCATCGTTCAGTTTGTTTCAATCTAAGTTCGCAAAACGTCGATTCAAAGGAGCAACCATGATCGAAGGCCTGTTTCAACCCATGCACATGCTTGTGTTATTCGGGATCGCCCTGCTCGTCTTCGGCCCGAAGAAACTTCCGGAATTAGGCAAAGGCCTCGGAGAAAGTATTCGCAGCTTCAAATCCGCTATGGCCGCAAAGGAGGAAGTCTCGAATCCCACTCCAGCGAAGCCGGAGAAATAATCACTGATCACCGGCCGCCACCCAACCCGGGACTCGGCACTCGATACTGGGTACTACCTCTCTGCTAAACTCAGCCTCGTCATGCTGACGCATCTCGAATGCACTCGCTGCGGAGAGCACTATCCCGCCGACCGCCCGCAATCCGTTTGTCCCAAGGATGCCGGTGTCCTCTACGCCCGCTACGATCTCGCCGCCATCAAGCGATCCTTCTCTTCCGCCCGCCTCGCCGGACGCACGCCGACCATGTGGCGCTACGATGCCGTCCTTCCTGCAGCCGATCCCGTTTCTCTCGGCGAGGGATTCACGCCCATGCTTCCCAGCCGCGAGTTTCCCAACGTTTATATAAAGGACGAAGGCCTCAATCCCACCGGATCCTTCAAGGCCCGCGGGCTTTCCGCCGCCGTTACCATGGCTCGCCACTTTTCGCTGAAAAAGCTCGCCATTCCGTCCGCGGGCAACGCCGCGGGAGCCCTCGCCGCCTACGCCGCCGCCGCTAAACTCGAGGCTCACATCTTCATGCCAAAAGATGTTCCGGTCGCGAATCGCGTCGAGTGTGACTACTACGGAGCGCACGTCACCCTCGTCGATGGCCTCATCAGCGACTGCGCCAAAAAAGTTGCCGAGCTGAAAAATTCCGAAGCTTGGGAAAAAGACGGCTGGTTCGACGTTTCGACGACAAAAGAGCCCTACCGCGTCGAAGGCAAAAAGACCATGGGATATGAAGTCGCCGAACAACTGGGATGGCGCATGCCCCAAGGCATCATCTACCCCACCGGCGGAGGCGTTGGCCTGCTCGGCATGTGGAAGGCCTTCGAGGAGATGGAAGCCCTCGGCTGGATCGGTTCGGAACGGCCGAAGATGATCAGCGTTCAATCCGCTGGGTGCGCTCCCATCGTGAAAGCGTGGGAGGAAGGGAAGCAATCCTCCGAGATGTGGCCGAACGCGTCGACGCTCGCCTCTGGATTGCGCGTGCCCAAACCCTATGCCGACTATCTGATCCTCGACATACTAAAGAAAAGCAAAGGTACGGCCCTGGCTGCGACTGACGCCGAAATCCTTGAAGCTACCCGCCACTTGGCCAAGGTAGAAGGCATCTTCGCCGCCCCCGAAGGCGCTGCCTGCCTGGTTGCGTACCGCAAGTTGCTCGCCAGTAATTTCTTCACGCCTCATGACACGGTCGTCCTGTTCAATACAGGCAACGGCATGAAGTACCTGGATGTGCTTGATGCTCGTCTCGTCGCGGGCGACTCGCCCGCGAAGCCGCCCGCAGCGGCGAAACCAGCCGCCCGCCAAATCGGCGGCATCATCGGTCCGTACTAACAAAGAATCGCCCTGAATAACCTCCCATTTAGAGCGTGCGGTATACCGTGTGGGACGCCTTGCGCCGTATGGTCCCTCGCACTGCCTTTGCCGGCCGGTCAGGGTGACGATTTCAAGGGCTAGCTTTATTTGCGCGACAGTTCCCAGGCCTTGGCGTACTTCCATGACACGTAGACGGCGTGATACAGGTGCAGCAGCAGTCCTTCGCGGCCGTCGAGAAATCCGAGGCGGAAAAAATAGTTGTAGATGAACGTGAACATCGGGCGCAGGGCGATGTTGACGAAGCTGAACCGTACTTTGCCTTTGGCGATAAGCATCTCCGCGCCGAGCGACGAATAGCGGTTCATGTGGTCGATGTAGTCGGAGAGGGTGGGGTAGGAGTGATGGAGCAAAGGCCCATGTAGTTGGCCAGAAACAAGGTGTACACCACCTTTCTCGTACTCACTTACATGCACAGTCTCGTGAACGGCGACGTCTTTGAACCTGCCCGTGCCGCGGCGAAAGAGCCTCATCTTGCGGTCTGGCCAGAAACCTCCGTGTTTGATCCACCGTCCCAGGAAGAAGTTCTTGCGCGGCATCAGGAAGCCGTTGATGTAGATTGGCACCGACGAACGGTCGGGCAATCTTTCTCTGAATTTGTCGCCCCGCGGTTCGATCTGAACGGTCGTCTTAATGTCCTGCGCAAGTTCGGGACTTACCTCTTCATCCGCGTCTAGGGAGAGGATGTACTCTCCGGTCGCCTTATCGATTCCCGAATTCTTCTGCGCCGCGAAGCCTTTCCACTCCTCGACAAATACTCTTGCTCCGAACGATTTTGCAATCTCCACCGTGTGGTCGGTCGAACCGGAGTCGACTACGATGATCTCTCCTTTGCCGTCGGCAACCAGCGCCTGCACGCTGGCGAGCGTGCGCCCGATGTTGGCCTCTTCATTAAACGTGATGATGACGACCGAGAGTTGCATGCGCGTTCGGGAACTCGAAATTTGTCTCATAGGAGAATGATGATTGTTGATTTCTGATTGCTGATTGAAAACCGAGGGCTCGGACCTTGGCTCTTTAATCGACAATCAACAAGCATCAATCAACAATTCTTTTTTCCATCGCTTCACAGATCAGAAATACGATCAGGATAGTGAGCTCCGGTTCGATCGGGTGCCGATACCTCGCGTGCGGGTAAACGAAGTAATACACGGCCGGATACGTCAGGACTAATCCCGCAAAAAGCCAGGCACCGGGAATCTTCTTGCTTAGCGCGCGTCCGAGTCCCCAGAGCGCCAGCACTGACGTTGCCAGGAATGCTGACGTACGAAAGTCAACTGGCGATGTGCTGCTGGTCGCGCGCGGCACGCCGTTCCAGTAATAGAAAAATCGCTTCAGGCTGATGACCGCGAACCGGCCCGGATTTTCTCGCACCCAGTCGAAGGCTTGGCGCTTGCAGGATTCGGCATAGGCAAGTTCGCCCATCGTCTGGAATTTCTCCAGTTCGCCCCGGTTCAGATTGGGCTGGAGATAAGCCATCAGCATACCGTCAGCGCCCTTCCAGTTGCCCAGTCGGAACTGGAGCCCGAAGTCGTCCCGCAGGAAGACAAAGCGGTCGAACACTTCGTAATTGCGGATGACCCAGGGCGATAGCGCGGCAAAAAAAACCAAGGAAGCGACAACAACTCCGCCGAGCGAAGGCAGCCCGTTGCGATATCGCTGCCGCCAGATCCATAAACCGCAGAAGGAAAGGAATGCCAGCATGGTCGGATTCGCCAACCCGCCGATTCCGTATAAAGCCCCGAACAGAGCCCAGCCTTGCCAGCCCGGCCACTCGCACAATTCCAGCGCGAGAAGAAAGATGCACGCTAAGAGAAAGGGCGTGAAGGTCGTGTCCCAAATCCAGTGGATCGACCAGTACCAGACGTACGGGCACAATCCCCATGCGATGGCGGACCAGTACGCGATGCGCTCGCCGAATGTTCTTTGGGCAATCCGGTATATGGGAATGCAGGTCAGCGTCGCGAACAGGCTGTTGATGCTTAACAGCACCCACGCCGAGGCATGCGAGTAGATGCCGAAGACCTTGAACACTCCGGCCATCAGATACGGATAGAGCGGCGGTTCCCACGCGGTCGGGCCGGTATTCCCGTCATACGGGCTGCTGAATCCCCCGCCGAGAGCGATGGAACGCGCGACCCGCCCCATCTCCCATCCGAATTCGAAGTTATCGTTTCCCGGACGCACTCGGTACTGATGAAAGAGTCCGATGCAAGCGATCTGCAACACCAACGATAGAGGCAGCAGCCAGAAAAGAATGCCGGGACGCCGAGGCGGCGGGATGTCTGCATCGGAGCGTAGTGTATCAGGGCCGCGTATCTGCGATGACCGCCGCTCGAATTGATTTCTCTGATTACATCTGCCCGCCTTGTGGCGCCGGTTGGCCGGATTGTGTCGGTACGGCGTTGGGTGTGGTGTCTTGCCGCGGTGCGACCGAGGGGACGTTCGGCAGATGAGTGACCTGGCCTTTGGTGGCGTCATCGACGTCGATGCCCGAATGCTCGAGCAGTAGGCCGGTCGCGCGATCGAGCTCGATGCGCGATTTTTCATAAGCAGCTTTGGCCGAAACCAGGTTCGACTCTCCGGTTCTTAACGTGGCGGCATCCTGCAGAATCGTGACCTGCGTCGTGAGACCGACCTTCAACTTCTGCTGGTCAGCATCCAGCGTCTGGCGTGCCAGGTCGACAGCGGACTGGGCCGATTGCACCGCGGCACGGTTCTGTTTCACGTCAAACTGTGCATTGCGGACTTCAATTCGGACCTGATTCTCCAGTTGCTGCTCCCGCACTTGTGCCTGGCGATATTCCAGTTCAGCTCGTACCTGGTTCGATTCGGCGAAACGATTGCGTAGGGGAATATTCAAGCTCAAGCCCACGCCCTTATCGGGCGAGGTCGAATTCACAAGCTGATTGAGGGTGCCTCCGTAGCTGACCGAGTTCGTCGTTTTAAATGGTGGTGGGGCCTTTGTCGGATCAAAGCAAAAGGAGCCACTGGTCGCGGAGCAGTTAGGAACCGCGGGATTGACATCACCTCCGACGCCCGAACCTCCGTAGTAGGCAAACGCTTGCAGCGTGGGCAACATTGCGTTGCGCACAGCCTTGTTGTTGATATCGCGCGAGTTCAGGTCGATGCGTGATTCAACCAGTTCCGCGCGGTGTTGCAGAGCCTCATTAATCATCTGTTGAATCGGCGTGACCGCTTCATCCTGCGGGATCAACATGGCGGAAGTGGGAATCACATCGGCTTCAGCCAGCACCGGATCTTCAATACTGCGGCTGATTGCATTCTTCATGAGCAACTGCTGCAGTTGAAGGTTGTTCTGAGCGACGATGAGATTTTGCTCATCGGTGGAGACCGTGCTCTGCGCGCTCACGACTTGAATGGGCGGCACGGTGCCAACCTTCGCCTGACGCTGGGCATCGTCGAGAGCCTTCTGCGCATAAGTCAGCGATTCTTGCTGCACGCGGAGATTCTCGAAGGCGTAAACCAGATCCCAATACATGTTTTCGATCTGGTCGACCGTGGTGATGACCTGTAGGCGGAAAGCGACATCAGAGATCTCGCGATTGTTTTTTGCGATGCGGATGAAGCGCTGATTCGGCAGAAATCCGAAACCTTGTAGCAGGTTCTGCGTAAAGCGGAACTGAAAGTTTGAACCGAGCTGCGGAGTCAGGAGACTGGTCGGATTGTTGGTAGTGACGTGCGTGTTGTCGAAGACGCCAGTAAGTGCGCCACCCCATTGGAATCCCTGGGTATATCCAAAGTTGGAGGTGTAAGTGTTCTGAGCGACCACGGGCACCGGACTGAAGACACTTACGGATTCTGTGTTGTTCTTGTCCAGTTGCAGCGTACCGGTTAATGCCGGGTCGAAGCTGGTAATCGGTGCTCCAATGCCGAGAGTCGAACTGACCAATCCGTTCGTGCCGGTACCTGCGCCGCCCGCGGCGACGGTTGTGCCGCCCGTCCCCGACCCCACCGTTCCTCCGAGACCACCCACGCCACCCCCGGGCGTGTTCTGCACGATGCCGGTGTTGATGCCGAGAATGTTGCCACCAGATTTTGCGCGCAGCAAATCGGCTCCTGCGATGTCCAGGTTGTAGCGGGCAATCTCGATATCAAGATTGTTTTCGAGCGTGAGGGCCACCGCGTCATTGATCGAAAGATAAATCTTGCCGTCGCGCATGAGGGAATCGATGCGAGACGAATTGCCGAGATTGGGCTGGGCCAGATTTTCCGGCTTATAGGGCTGCAGAAATCTCGGAAAAGCCGAACGCGGCACAGAATAGTCCCGCAGATGCACGATCTCCCGACTTACGGGCTGCGGTGCCACTGGAGGTCCCGAGGAAGAAGCCGGTATTGGTGCGCTCTGTTGCCCCATACCTGGAGCGCCGAGCAAGGGCATGATCAGAAGGCACAGCGACAGAAATCGAGTGAAGCGAATCGAAGCTGACAACAGCATGAGCTTTCTCCTTCGAGAAAAACCAGTGCAAAAATTAAGGGTCAGAAACCAACGAAAACCGAGCTGGATGCAAAAAGACGGGAACCCATCATTGTTCATATTAGCGGGAGAAGTTTCACGGAAACCGGCTGGTATTGTAAAGAATTGTGAGGAAGAAAAACGCCGCTGCCTTGAAGACAGCGGCGTCAAACGATCCAGACCGCAATGCTATTGTTGCGTTTGGGCTGAGGGCAGCAGGTTCGATAGATCCTTGCGCGGCGCAACGTAAGGAACATTCGGCAGATGCGTGACCTGGCCACGGGCAGCATCGTCGACGCTGATGCCGTTGTGGTCCAGCAACGTGCCAGTCGCCCGTTCGAGTTCGACCCGCGACTTCTCATACGCCGCCATCGCAGACATCAGAGTGGATTCTGCGGTTGCCAGCGCACTTCGGGTTTGCAGTACTGCAGTGGTCGTCGAAGTGCCGAACTGATACTTCTTTTGCTCGGCGTCCAGAGATTGACGCGCATAGTCCATGGCTGCCCTGGCTGATTCCACGCTGGCTCGGTTCTGTTCGACTGCAAACTGGGCTTGGCGTACTTCGATGCTGACCCGGTTCTCAGTCTGTTGCAGCGCCATCTGTTGTTGACGATATTCGAGCTCGCCACGCACCTGTACAGCTTGGGCCGCACGGTTTCGCAGCGGAATGTTGAGCTGCAAACCAACGCCTTTATCGGGGGCGGTGGAATTGACGAGTTGGTTCAGCGTTGAGGCGTAGCTGACCGACTGAGTCAACGGAAATTGGCTCAACGTCGGGTTAGGATTGGCGGACGCGCAGAACTGCTGACTATCAGACCGACAGATGCTGTCAGGGCTCTGCGAACCACCCAGCCCCGATCCGCCATAGTAAGCATAGGCGTCAAGTGTGGGAAGCAGACCGCTGCGCAGCGCTCTGTTACTGATTTGCTGACTATTCAGCTGGATGCGAGACTCGACCAACTCCGCCCGATGACGAAGCGCCTCATTCACCAGTTCTTCGGTAGGCTGTACCTGCTCATTCTCCGGGACCTCCATCGTAGAAGTCGGAATTACGTCTGCATTGGCAAGCGTTGGATCGTGAAGCGTGCGGCTTAGCGCATTCTTCATGAGGAGTTGCTGCAACTGAAGATTGGTCTTGGCGACGGTTAGAGATTGCTGGTCGGCGGCGACTGTACTTTGGGCGCGCACCGCTTCAATCGGCGCGAGGCTGCCGATCTCCACCTGCTTCTTAGTATCAGAAAGCGTCTTCTGCGAAAAAGCCAGCGACTCTTCCTTCACTCGTTGATTCTCATATGCGAAGACCAAGTCCCAGTACATGTTTTCGATCTGATCGACCGACGTGATGATTTGTAGGCGGAAGGCTACATCCGACAGTTCACGGTTATTCTTGGCGATGCGAATAAAGCGGGTGTTCGCACCGAACCCAAGTCCCTGCAAGAGGTGCTGGGTCAACTTGAACTGAAAGCTGGAATTCAGAGCGGGGCTCACGCTCTGGAAGGCGTTGTTACTTGTAATGCGGCTGTTATTGAAGCCAACCGAGATGTTCGTACCCCATTGGAACCCCTGCAGGTAGCTGAAGTTTGCCGTCGTAGTGCCCTGATAGGAACCAGCGAACGGACTGGTGGGAATGAAACCCGCGTGATCGTTTTGGAAAGTTCCGGCGATCACCGGGTCGAATGTAGTAATGGGCGGTCCAAACAGTCCACCAGCTGTCGAACCGACGATACCGCCAACTCCAACGCCGGCCCCGCCAGCGCCCAAACTCGTCCCGCCCGTGCCGGAACCCACCTGTGTGCCAATTCCGCCCACGCCGCCGCCTGGAGTGTTCTGCACAATCCCGACATTGACACCCAGAATCTGAGCACCGGCCTTGGCGCGCAGCACGTCCGTGTCGGCAATATTCAGGTTGTAGCGCGCAATGGCGATGTCCAGGTTGTTCTCAAGAGCCAGAGCGATCGAGTCGTTCAGCGAGAGGTAAAGCTTGCCTTCGCGCATCAGGGAATCAAGCCGCGACGTGTTCGACAAATTCGGCGGATCGACGTGCCGGGGCTTGTATGGAGAAATCGGGTTGGGAAAATGCGACTCCGGCCTGCTGTAATCAAGCGCCGGAACGGGCTTTGCTTCCGGAGTATTCTGCGGCTTGGGTGCTGGTGGCGGCTCCTGCCCCCAACACACCGCACCCAGCGTTGCGGATAAAACTGCGATCGCAGCAAAACGAATAGTCAAGGTTTTACATGCAAATGGCATCTACTCATCTCCGATCGTGACAAAAATCATGATTAAGGCTTGCGACGAAAAAATGGACCGAGCCTTCTGAAACCCGAAATAAATTCCTGCTCAGGCATTGTTACGAAAAAGAGCCGCAGAAGGTTCCTGAAAGCTGGGACGAAATGCTACCTTCCTGGTTCCAGGCTGCTTTTTGGTCTGTAGACGTGTTTCCGAGGGTGGCTCCGCCCCAGAACATCGTCAGCGAAGCCAGATTTCCGTGGAAACCAATTAGTATATCTGACCGATAAGCAGTTCAGCGCGCCCTGTCCTCCGTTGAGCAGGCGACATCGCTCATGCAAATGAAAATACCTTCGATGATAGAAACCGGGGACGGGACTCGAAAGATACACGCATGCGAAATCTCAAATTGATCCTCGCCTACGATGGTGCAGAATTCTCCGGCTGGCAGGTGCAGCCCGATGCAAATACGGTACAGGGCAGACTCGCCTCAGCTATTGGACGAATCACCGGGGAAAAAGTATTGCCGCAGGGTTCGGGTCGGACCGACGCGGGGGTGCATGCCTTGGCTCAGGTTGTGACATTTGTCACGGAGTCTTCCGTCCCTACGGAGAATCTTCTGAAGGCGCTGAACGACGTTCTGCCAGCTTCGGTGCGGGTGCTCGAAGTTGGCGAGATGCCCACAGGGTTCCATGCGCGGCATTCGGCTCGGGCGAAGACCTATCGCTATCGCATTCATCGCGGCCCGATCTGTCCCCCATTTCTGGCACGATACGTCTGGCACTATCCTTATCCGCTCAATGAAGAGGCAATGGCGGGGGCTGCAAACCTGGTGGTCGGGGAGTTCGACTTCACTTCATTTGCCGCAGTCGACCCGGAGCGGGGAAAAGATGGGGACCTCGTGTCGGACGTTAGGACGATCTTCGCATCAGCCTGGGCTCGCGATGGAGAAGAACTTGTCTATACCGTGCGCGGCTCGGGATTTCTGCACCACATGGTGCGAAACCTTGTCGGAACCTTTCTCCTAGTCGGTCGAGGTACGCTGCAGGTGGAGGATGTGACGCGAATCCTGGAGGCTCGGAACCGTTCAGCCGCAGGGGCCACCGCCCCCGCAGCGGGATTGTATCTCGTCGGCGTGGAGTACTGATCGGCATAATCTTCGGGAGGTCGTACGATTAGTCATGGCGACTGATCTGCAAGTTTCGGCACGAAAGGTTGTCTCGATGAATCCGGCAACGGGCGAAACTTTGCGCGAGTTGGACTGCGTCACAGATGCGGAGGCTCTTTTCGCCGTCGAGCGAGCGCGCCAGTCACAACCGGCCTGGGCCGAACTGGGCGTGCGTAAGCGAATCGAGGTGCTACGGGCATTCCAGAAGAACCTTCACGCAAAAAAATCGCCTATCGCCGAGGCGATCACGCGTGAAGCCGGGAAGCCGGTTGCCGAGTCTTTGGTCACAGAAGTTCTGGTTGTACTCGACGCCGCACAGTTCCTGATCGACCATGCTTTTGCTTTGTTGCGCGATGAACCGGTGCCGCATGGAAATCTCGCGACAAAGCTCAAGCGCGGAAGCCTGCTGCGCGAGCCGCACGGGGTCATCGGTATCATCTCACCATGGAATTATCCGTTCTCCATTCCAGCGACTGAGACATTGGCGGCGCTCGTTGCGGGAAATGCCGTCGTGCTGAAGCCTTCGGAGTTAACCCCACTTATTGCGTTGGAATTGGCCTCGTTACTCCACGCGTCCGGCGTTCCCGAGGACATTTTTCAAATCATCATCGGCCATGGCGAGGCTGGTACAGCCCTGCTTCGTGCTCCGATCAATAAACTTGTATTCACCGGAAGTGTCGCGACCGGGAAGCGCATCGCAACGGCCGCTGCAGAACGACTCTTGCCGGTCGTGCTAGAGCTGGGCGGAAAAGATCCGATGATCGTGCTCGACGATGCCGACGTTGATGTCGCCTCGAGCGCAGCCGTGTGGGGCGCCTTCGTCAACGCCGGACAGGCCTGCCTTTCAGTCGAACGCTGTTATGTCCATCGCTCCGTGTATGAGCAGTTCGTCGAAGCCTGCGCCGACAAAGCCAGATTGCTTACGGTCGGCAGCGGGATGGATCCCAAGACTGATGTCGGGCCGATGATCCATGAACGGCAATTGCAGATCGTCGAATCACACATTGAGGACGCCAAACGCCTCGGAGCCGAGATCGTTGTCGGCGGCAAGCGTCTCACCGATTTGGGAACGAATTTCTACGCTCCCACCGTACTTATGAATGTGACGCACGACATGCGCATTATGCGCGAAGAGACCTTCGGTCCGGTGCTGCCCATCACGCCGTTCGATAGCGATGAGGACGCCCTTCGCCTTGCCAACGATTCTGAGTACGGACTGGCAGCGAGCGTCTGGACGCGCGATTCATATCGCGGCGAGCGCCTGGCGCGCCAAATCCACGCCGGCACAGTCATGGTGAACGATGTAATCTCCTGCTTCGGCATCAGTGAAGCTCCCCATGGCGGCGTGAAGGCCAGCGGCTTGGGCCGTACCCACGGCCGCTTCGGACTTGACGAAATGGTCCGGCTGAAATATCTCGACGTAGACCAGATGCCCAGCATGAAAAAGGTCTGGTGGTATGGCTACGGAGAATCCTTCCGCCGTCAGATGGAAGGCTTTTTGGACCTGCAATTCGCCCGCGGATTAACGGCGCGATTAAGCGGCGCTCTGAGAGCGGCAGGAGTCCTTCGAAGCAAAAAATTGTAAGCGCGCCAAATGGCCAGGGAGCCTCAGGCAAAAATCAATCCGTCCACTTGTCCCCATGGCTCGGCGGATGCGACATCACCAGCAGTCGCAGCGGCCCGGAAGAAGGATTCCGTATCTGGTGACGCAGGCCGGGCATGATCCGAAGGCCCGTTCCCGCAGCCAGTAGAGTCGGTTCTCCTTCTACCTCCATGATGGCCTCGCCCGAAAGAATGTAGAAAAACTGCTGTGCCTTCTTGTGATAGTGCCGCACTTCCGCCGCGCCCGGCGGGATCAACTCTTCGATCACCGTGAATGCCGGGTCCTTCACCAGATGCCATGCGTCGCATTCGTATCCCCAGCGGTAGTGCTCGGCATTCACGCGGCTCACCGCCATAGCCCGCGGATTGCTGGATTTCTGCGATTCAGTCTTTCCCACAGGCTTCGTGTCATTCGACATGGTCACCCCCAGGCTTTTCAGTGTAAGCCGATTGGACGGATCATCGCGGCGGCCATGCACCCGCGCATATCCTCCACCCGTCGGGAGAATACCCGCCATTGTCATTCCGAGCGAAGCAGGAACCTGCGTTGGCACCGAACTCGGGGTAGGGACATTTCAACCGCGAGAAACTTTACGATCTCGATCTGCGCTCAACATACAAGTGGCTCTGAGTTATGAACGGTTGCGGTAGAGCGACGAGTCAACCTGCTGCGTCATGGCCTCGACATCCAGCGGGAATCCAAGAAAATCAGAAATCTTCCGGCTGATCTCCTGCGCTTGGCTCAACACATCGTGGTAGGGAATGCGGAAGACCTTCACGTTCGGCTTCGAATCCATCCAGCCGTACACCTCGTTCAGGTGCTTTTCGAATGCGGCGGCAATGGCGGCCTGATTGGTGCCTTCCTTATAGCTTCCGCGGCGGCGCAGCATCTGATCCTGCGAGGCCAGCACTTCGGCCAGCGGACGCTGCATGAAAATAACTCGATAGTCGTGATCCGCGGGAAGCGATAGCAGCAGACGCGAGATCACCTTTACGACCTTTCCTTCGCCCTCCGCAATGCATGCCGGATCATTGGGCAGCTGCTTGATGCGTTCCCACTCCAGGTATCCACGCGGATTGTCGGCATCCGCCTTACGCTCGCCATCGGCCAGCGGCGGCAAACCGCCGGCAACCAGCATCTGCATCATCAGAGAGGTGCCGGAACGCGGCAGTCCGGAAACGATCGTGATCATGAATGAATCAGCCTAGCAGATCAAAAATAAGTGGATGCTCAGCGCAATCCGCCATAACGCTCAACCAGTCTTTCTGCCGCTAGCCTCGGGCCATCCCATCGCGCAATGACTTCAGCAAAGCTGCCAGCCCTGGATTTGGCGTCTTCGTCGTTCAAAAGCTTCGCAATCGCTTCTTGAACCTTTCGCGACGGATTGCGTGATTTCCGTACCCGTATCGCGAGGCCTAACCTTTCCAGACATGCCAGGTTGGCCACCTGTTCCATCTGCATGCCGACACCAACGACAGGTTTGCCCGCTAGCGCAGCAGTCATGACCGTACCGATCCCGCCATGAATCACCGCGAGGTCGGCCATCTTGTTGACCTGGACCGCCGGAAGCCAATCGGTGACCAGAACATTCGACGGGATGCGTACGTTCGGAAGCTGAGAAAGTTGGAACTTCACCGGAGCGATCACACGGTACGGCCTTCCGTCGAAACTCTCGACGATTCTCGCAACAATCTCACGCATGCCCGAGCTTCCCATGGCGCAGTAGATGAGCGGTTTGTCCCTTGGAATGTTTCTGACTTCTTCGGGCATGGGAAATTCATCTTGGGGAATCAATGGGCCTATAAAGAAATGATTGGGCGGCAGTTTGACACCGGAAAATTCAGGAGGCTCTGCGACCAGGGTAATGTCCCCCCGCCAGTAATCGAAAATTGATTCGTATCCTGGAACGCCAAAGTGTTTGGCGGCATGATTCACAGAATTCAAAAAGCCGCGCTTGATCCAGAAGTTGATAAACGCCAGGATGCAACGGTCGGCAACGGCCTTGATGGCGGCAGGCCGCAAGTGGTCCGTCATCCCTGCGCCGTGCTCAAAGAAATCAGGCAGCCATGTAGACTGCACGACCCAAACGAGAGGAATGTTGAGCACTCGGCAGGTGACCGGAATCGATGGGTATGACCCGGTGACAACGGCGACTGGTCCGAGCCGCTTGAGAACCGCAATTTCGTTCTCGACACGCTGAATCATCTCCCCATCGGTAAACGCCGGCGTGAGCTTCTCGCCACGATCTACTTTGGCGATGTGCTCGATCTTCTCCGGCGTCAGGCGCGGCTCCATCCGTGTTAAAGAAAAGCCGTGCTTCTCGATCAGGGGTTCGAAGTCGCCCCCATCGGAGATGAAGTGGCTTTGAAATAGCTTGCTGGCCACCGGGTCGCGCGCAACTCCCAACGCGATTTCCACCATCCGGCTCGTCTCCGCCAGGTTGAAGGCGCAAGGCGCGAACAGCAGCGTTCTCGACGGCGTCCCATTGTTGCTTACATCAGCCATTGAAATGCCCGCTCTACGAAGGCTTTCGCCTTTGCTTCGATGCACACGCCATGAGCGATGATCAGCTTCTCGAAATCCCAGGAAAGCAGCTTTCCGAGTGATTGCCGCGCGAGGTCACGATGAATGAAGGAGAGCCGGATGTCGAGCCCAACGCCCCCATGCGGAGATACCACACCCTCCAGTTTGACCATGGCGTTTCGAAAGGGCTTGCCTTTGACCATTGGATGAATCTGGATCAGGTCATCGAGAATCACCGTGCGCGACTGTCGGTGAAAGAAAATCACTTCTTCGATCAGCGGATTGCCTTTGAAGGCAAGCTGGTCGAAATCCTTCTCCCAGGCTTGAGGTGGTTGGTCTCCCAAAATACCGGCAAGAGGTAACGTCCCTTTCTTTAGCGTAAACGGAGTGGGACGTGATGCCCATAGCTCTGCGTCGGGAAACAGCGTATGCCAAGCCGTCAGCCTCCAGACATGCCTTGGCGTCGCCGCCACAAGGTATCTCACAGGCCCAAGTTCCATAATTTGTTTCAGCACGTCGAACGATACCGGCACCGGAGAATCGATCCAAACGGAACCATCAGAGAGCTTCGCGACGGTCATGCGCGTCGTAAACATGAAACCCATGTCGCGGACGTTCGGCCCCTCCACGATCCACAGGTCGTCAGCAAATTGCTCACATCCCTTCATACGTGCGGCCTTTTGCAGAATACCAAACGCGCATGCGGATATCAGGCTGGCGGTCACCCAACATCTGCCCGCCCAGCGCCGCGAGTCACAATCTCTTTATGTTCCGCTAAGCGCTCGGCGTCACTACCCGATTGCTGTGTTCCGTGACGAGGCAGGGTATATCCTTGGCTCGCCAATAGTCGGGAGAGTTCGCCGATTACTGCCTGCTTCAAACGAAAGGCGGTTGTTGATAAATCCTTCTGCGCAGCTCGGGTTCCCGTTGCGCGGTTGTCGAGAAAAGAAACTCTGCATGAACGAGGAGGATCATCAAGAGTACGCTGAGAATAGCTGTTAGCCGTCACGCCCTAGGAACGCGAACAAATTGTGAGGTGTATATGTTCACCCTGTTCCGGCTTTTTGTAAGCGTCGTTGCTCTTTCTTTCCCGGTCTTGGCGCAAGCGGGAACTCCTCCCGCAGCCCCAACGCAGAGTCCTGTCGGACTCCTGCCGCTGAACTCTTCGGTGGATCACCGCGTTTCGATCGATGTGGTCGTAACCGATAAGGCTGGGAATGCCGTTCCCGGCTTGGCGGAACAGGATTTCACACTCCTTGACGACAAACAGGCGCGCAAGATCACGTCATTTCAGGCTACGGATGGGACCAACCGCACAACCGACCCCACGCTGCAGGTCATTTTCGTGATCGATGCCGTAACTCGGGCGCTCAGGCCGTAATGTACGGACGCGCGCAATTGAGTAAATTCCTGGGCCAAGATGACGGGCGTCTTTCCCTTCCAACGTCGCTGGTTATATTTACCGAGCAGTCCACGCAAATTCAGCCGTCACCCACCCGCGACGGGACGGCGCTGGCGGATCGCTCGGTTCCAACCAACCTGGCTTACGCGCACTTGGCCGGTCATCGGGAGCATATGGCGCGGATGAACGCCGTACGATGTCTCTACAAGCTCTCGATGGACTGGCGCACTATGAAGCAAAGCAACCGGGAAGAAAATTCGTTATCTGGTTGAGTCCAGGATGGGCAAGCTATCTGGCCCCAATTTTATAATTACTACGAAGAGCCAACAGTGGCTGTTCGGAAATATCGTAACTCTGTCGCAGGAGTTGCGAGAAGCCCGCATTACGCTTTATAGCATTGATCCCTTGGGAATGAGCGACGCTGGCGAATCCCGGACATTTTATTACGAGAGCTTCTTGAAGGGCGTGCCTTCGTACCAGAAGGCACAGAATGGCAATCTCGCGCTACAAGTTATGGCGGCACAAAGTGGTGGACGCGTTCTGAACTCGAGGAACGACCTGGTCAAAGAAATCACCGGCTGTTTGGGAGATGCGAAAGCGTTCTACACTCTCTCCTTCGTGTCACCGCCGGCAGATCATCCCGACGAATACCATGAACTGGAAGTCAAGATCGACAAGCCGGGGCTCAAAGCGCGCACGAATACCGGGTATTACGCTGAACCGTATGCGACCGGCGGACGATGAAAAAGTTGAGCCGGGTAATCCAGCATTCCCGCGATTCTCCTCGCTTGGCGATTAATCGTTATTGCACCCAATATTCGTTTGGCGGTGAACCCCGCACGTCGGCCTGCGATTAGCCTGTGGCGCATAGCTCGTAGCTCCGCGCTCAGGTTACAATGGCGACATTGGGCCGAATTCGGTGGTGCGATTCTGCCGCTTGAAATGAGGGTATGTCCTTTGGCGACTGGTGAAGTGACTCCTGCCGTTTGTGCTGATATTCCGCAGCTCCCCAACCATAAAGTCAAGATCAAGAAAGCTGGGCAGCGCGCCTGCAACGAGAAAGATGCGAAGGGAAAGTTCTGCGGCGGGCATTTGAAACTCTGGTTCTACAAGACCGACGCCGTCGAACGTGAGTGTGGGGATGTCGAGAAAGCTTGGGGGCCGAATGCCGAGGTATACCGCTGCGAGAATTGCAAGGCGCTGTACCTGCCCACTCCTGGGGAGAGCAAGGTCAACGTCGCCGGAACAGGAATGATCTCGGTCTTCGGGCTGACGCTGCCGCCGAAGGAAAAATAAACCAGCTCTTAGCCTTTAGCTCTTAGCTATCAGCTTGAATCTCAACTGGGGTCACTGGGGCTCGCTCGGGACTCCGATGGTACCGGGGATCCTCGTGTTGTTGGGCTAAGAGCTGAGGGCTGACAGCTGACAGCTTTTTTCCATGAATACTTCCGACCTCATCTACGACTGGAACAAGAATCATCCTCCGGCTCTGAAGCCGCCGGGGCCGGTTTTACTCAACGACGAGAGCCTGCGTGACGGTCTGCAATCGCCTTCGGTGCGCGATCCTTCCATTGCAGAAAAGATTGAAATCCTTCATCTGATGGAAGCGCTGGGCCTCAACGCCCTCGACCTCGGATTGCCGGGAGCAGGTCCGCGCGCCGTGGAAGCCGTCACCGCGCTGGCGCGCGAGATCGTCGCGCACAGGTTGAAGATTCAGGCGAATTGCGCGGCGCGCACCCACGAAAATGATATTCGCCCGATCGCCGAGATCGTGCAGAAAACCGGCTTGCGCATCGAGGCTGCAACCTTTATCGGTTCCAGCCCCATCCGCCGCTTCACCGAAGGCTGGACGGACGACTTTCTGCTGCAGACCACAGAGAAAGCCATCAAGTACGCCGTTTCCCTTGGACTTGATGTCATGTATGTCACCGAGGACACGAGCCGTTGCGATCCGCAAACCGTGAAGCGCTTGTACTCGACGGCCATTGCCTGTGGCGCCCGCGCGATCTGCATCTGTGATACCGCCGGACATGCGACGCCCATGGGGGCACTGGCGCTGGTTCGCTATGTCATGGAAGAAGTTGTCAGGCCCTCGGGCGAGAAGATCCGGGTCGATTGGCACGGACACAGCGACCGCGGTTTGGCCATCGCGAATTCCATGGCCGCGATCATTGCCGGCGCGAACTGCGTGCATGGTTGCGCCATTGGGCTCGGCGAGCGCGTAGGCAATACGCAGATCGATCAGATGCTGGTGAATTTGAAGCTAATGGGCATCGCTCCTTGGGATCACCAGGACTTAACCAGGTTGAAGGACTATTGCGAAACCGTTTCGCGGGCGACGGGAGTGCCCATTCCAAGAAATTATCCGGTGGTCGGTGACGATGCCTTCCGTACCGCGACCGGCGTCCACGCTGCCGCGATCATCAAGGCTTACCACAGGAACGACATCGTGCTCGCGAACACAGTCTATTCCGGCGTGCCGTCGCATGTCTTTGGACTCGATCAGATCATTGATGTCGGTCCCATGAGCGGGAAGTCCAACGTGTTGTTCTGGCTGGAGCGACATAAGATTCCAGCGTCCGATGATCTCGTGGAGCGAATCTACCAGCGCGCCAAGCAGAGTGATCACACTCTGACCGAAGCCGAAATCCTGGAGTGTGTGCCAGCCGCTGCACAGAGTGCGGTCCAGAGAAAGTAAGTTCATGTCTGCCCTACGACATGCGATTCTCGGAGTGGGCGGCGTCGGTGGCCTGATCGGAGCATGCCTCGCCCATGTCGGCGACTCCGTCACATTGGTGGTGAGGCCCGAGGCGCTCGCCAGCTATCCTGAACAACTTCAATTGGAAAGCGCATTCGGAAATTTCCATGTGCCCGTTGCGCGCGCAACCGAAGTCCCGCCCGTCGATGTTCTCTGGATTGCGGTGAAAGCCACGCAACTGGACGAATCACTGAAGGCGATCACAAAGCCAGAAGCTGTGAAGGCTATCGTTCCGCTTCTGAATGGCATTGATCACCTGGATCTGTTGCGCAGCCAATACGGCGCTGACCGCGTAATTCCTGCGACGATCGCGGTGGAATCGGAACGCGTTGCGCCTGGACACATCATTCACCGCTCGCCGTTCGCCCGCCTGAATATGTCCTCTGTCGGGCGCCCACTCCTGGCTTCGACGCTCGACCAATTGCAAAATCTCGGTTTCGAATGTCGTTTCATCGACGACGAGCCAACCCTGATGTGGAGCAAACTCGTCTTTCTCGCGCCAATCGCATTGGCAACCACCGCCGCAGATCAGCCGGTCGGCGGTGTCCTGCGCCATCCGACCTGGCATGAGCTTTGGGCGTCCTGCGTGCGAGAGGCTTGCGCCGTCGCGACGGCGGAAGGCGCAAAAGTCGACGCGGATGCCGTTATTTCCGGTTTCGGCAAGATGCCGCCCGGCATGCGCAGTTCCATGCAAAAAGACGTACAGCAGGGCCGCGCTCCGGAACTCGATGCCATTGCCGGACCGATCTTGCGAGGTGCCACCCGGCACGATGCGACGCCGCGACCAGGCGCTCGCCGCCGCGGTGGAGACAGAATCGGCAAAGCGACGAGCTTTTACAATAAATTCGTCAAACGATTGACGTGTTCTGTTAGGGATGGGCTTCAGCCCATCGGCAGTGGAAGTAAATAAGGCCCGGAATCTCATTTCAGCATGTCTAGTTCACGCTTGAGCCGGTATAGCTGCAACGGAATATGCCGGGCCGAGAAAATCAGCGTGTAATCGTTGACTAGCTCGCTCTTTGCGTTTTGGACGACTGCAGAGAATCGTTCCATTGATCGACATTCCAAACCACAACATAGCTCACCGGATGGCCGGTTATACGTTCGTATCGCGACATATCGGCGAGTGACGAATGTGCACCTGCACGCCCGAAGCTTGTAATGGTTGTGGGATCGAGGCGGCCTGTAGACAATTACGAAATTATTGCTGGCTGCTTCATAATCGTCTAAGTCAACGAGATTTCGATCTATGGCCAGGAGCGACCGCGCGTGCATAAAAGGATCGAACAGCATTCCCTGACCACCGCTGGGATCGAATCCAATGCGGCCGAAGTGGAGCGACAACATCGTTTTATGTGGCTCGATGTATTCGCCAGCATCCCGGTACTCCCCGGCCACGCACAAAACTCAGCCGCCGACCGGTCGATGAACAGAGATCGCTCCTAACAGAATGGACAGCAGTGCGAGATTCATCGCCAGCTTTCTGCCGAATGGTTGAGCACATATCCAAACAACCGTCAAAACTAGCGCATACAGGATCATACGGCCATTCAAGAATCCAATTCCGCCAACGTGTGTGGGCACCACAAAGTAAAGACACAGGCACACCACCGCCGAGAGCAGAACTGCGTCCGAGGGCAGCACTCTAGCGCTTCTGCGGAAATAAAAGCCGGTTCCAACTGCGATCACCAAGAGGACTCCATAGAGCGCTGACGCCTTTGTGGCGATAGGGCCGAAAGCCGGTAACAGCACAACCTGACGCGTCAATGACCAAACGAGTGAAGTGAAACTCGTGTAGCCGATTGAGCCTGCGTGGTTGTCTCGAGCGGCAAGGTACCAGACAGAAAGCGGAACCACCGGTATTAGGCCGAATTGGGAACTGAGGATATTGGCGCGCCATCTCCAACCCGCCTCACCGATTGCAAGCAGCCCCAGTGTTCCGGACGCGATATAAAACGAAAGCGCGTTGCAGAAATATAGGAGGCACGAGAGAGCGCATATGGCCACAATGTGAGGCAAATCCATGTGCTCCCGGTGCTTCTTCCAATATCCAATGAGTACGAGAGCTACGATAAGGCTGAGGCTAAAGTTTAAAAATCCCATCCGAAACAGGTAGTTCCAGATCAGAGGAAACCCTATGAAGTAGGTGTAATGAGCATCCCCGAATGACCTTGCCGCGTAGCGTAACGAGATCGGCAACAATCCCAAATAGCAGGTCAATAGCAACTTGTCAGACAACTGTGGCGAGAATAACTGCATTAAGAGAGCTAGCGCGATCGTAGAGACTGCGTTTGGAACTGGCACATGATTCAGGGCGAAAAAGACCTTTGCATAAGAAGACCCAGGGTCCCACCAACTGTGCAACAACATCGCATTGTAGAGGTGAGTCGGTCCATCTTGAGAGGGGATTTGCGGAAGCACCCAGACAGGCGTGATGATCAGAACTATCAGAACAAAGAAGAGTAAATCTTCAAGGAGGTCGGATTCCCAGCGTCTGGAACGCGTTGCTGTGCTGCGTTGATCGCCCAAAATTCAAATCTCCCAAGCGTCACAAGTTTTTCGAATACGGCCAAACTGGAACTACCCGACCGCACCTATGTTACCTAAACGCACAATACCCGCACCCGGCGCTACCCTCACCCCTGGCGAACCCGCCCGGAGACGGTCGGGTTAACACCGTGGTTTCTGCTGCCGCCTCAGTCCGCGGCGGTCCTCTTTACCCCGTGCTCCCCGCCTTAGGTAATCCCCTTTTTGCTGCGTTGTAAACTGACCCATAACCATGAGCCCGAATCCCCCGCGCGCCGACTTGCCCGACCCCGGTTCTGCAGTAAAGCATTCTGCAGCGCAGGAGGAGATCCATCACGAAGTGGCGCGGCTGGCTGCTTCTCCCGAGGTGCGGTCGGCTTTCAATTGGTTCCGCGCGCAAGAGCCGCAATTACTGCATTGGCAAATGGAGATGGCGCGGATCGGGGCGCCTCCCTTTGGCGAATCGGCTCGTGCCGCGTGGTTGTCAGAGCGTTTCCGCGAGGTCGGGCTTGACGACGTTCGCATCGATGATGTGGGCAACGTCTTCGGAACGCATCCCGGCTTCGGTCGGCGTTACGTCGCACTCAGCGCGCACATCGATACGGTTTTTCCGGCGAACACTCCATTGAACATCCGTCAGCAGGGAAGCCGCATCTACGGCCCCGGCGTTTCCGACAACGGCGCGGGCGTGGCCGCCATGCTCGGAATTGCGGCCTTGCTAAGGTCGGTACGCATCCGGCACGCCTTACCATTTGTCTTCATCGGCAATGTCGGCGAGGAAGGCGAAGGCGATCTGCGCGGTATGCGGCACATTTTCTCCACGCCGCGCTGGAAGGATTCCATTGCCTATAGCCTGGTGCTCGATGGAGCCGGCGCCGACACCATCGTGGCCGAGGCCTTGGGCAGTCGGCGCTTTGAAGTAATCGTGCGCGGACCGGGCGGACACTCCTGGAGCGATTTCGGCGCGCCCAATCCCATCGTGATTCTGGCCAAGGCGATTGAGACCTTCACGGCGACCACGGTTCCCACCGTCCCTAAGACAACTTTCAATATCGGAGTGATCCGCGGCGGTACTTCGGTGAATTCGATTCCCGAGTCCGCCAGCATGAAAGTCGATATCCGCTCCACGTCCATGACTGAGATGGAGCGCCTTGAGCAATCGTTGCGTCTGGCCCTGAACCGCGCGGTCGAAGATGAGACCATGGCGGCCGAGATGAGATCATCGGCGCAGAAACGGCCTTCCGGAGTGAACTGCGAAGTGGTGGTGATCGGTAACCGTCCTGCTGGAGAATTGCAGCCCGACGCCAAGATGCTGCAGATCGTGCGCGCGGTCGACTCGCACTTAAACAACGCGGCCCAGGTGCAGCGTGCCTCGACCGACGCCAACATTCCGCTCTCGATGGGACGACAAGCCGTAGCAATCGGTGGGGGAGGATCCGGTGGCGGGGCACACACGCTGCAGGAGTGGTTCGATTCCAATGGGCGTGAGCTGGGGCTGAAACGTATTTTGCTTACCATGCTGGCGCTGGCGGGGGTGGGAGAATGAGGCGAACGGGCACGGCAGGTATAGCAACGGCGTTGCTGTGTTGCGCATGGGTGGCAGTGGGGCAGACCAGCGCTCCCGCGGGTGCGGATACAAAGCCCAAGGCCGACATCATCTTTTTCCATGCCAACGTTTACACGGGCGTGCCCGCCGATACACCCTTCAGTGACATCCAGCGCGAAGAAGCCATCGCTGTTCGTGGAGACCGTATCCTCGCCGTCGGCAAGACTCTCGATATCCAAAAGCTAAGGGGCCCACAGACTCAGGTCGTCGATCTCGGCGGACACTTCGTAATGCCCGGGTTCAACGATGCGCACCTGCATCTCGCCGACGCGGGACTGCAGAAACTTGGCGTGGACCTTCAAGGCGTCAAGTCCCTGGATGAATTCCGCGATAGAGTTCGGGCCAAAGTGCAGGTGGCGAAAGCCGGCGAGTGGATTCTTGGCGGAGGCTGGGATGAAACACTTTGGCCGGTGAAAACACTTCCCACCCGTTGGGACCTTGATGAGATCTCAGATGGTCATCCCATATTTCTGGATCGAGTGGATGGTCATCTCGCGGTGGCGAACACGCGCGCTCTGCAATTGGCCAGCATTTCGCTCGCGGCGCGCGATCCCAAGGGCGGCCACATCGACCGCAATGAAGCTGGCGAGCCTACAGGTCTTCTTCGCGACACCGCGCAGGACGCGGTCACAGCCGTGATTCCTCCTCCGAGTCGCGACTACCAACGCCGTGGAATTGAGGTCGCTCTGGCAGACCTAGCAGAGCATGGCGTCACTTCCGCTCAGGATAATTCCAGCTGGGAGGCCTTTCAGATTTACGAAGATCTGGAGAAGGAAGGGAAGTTGACCACGCGCATCAGCGAGTGGCTGCCGTTTGATGCCTCGATTGAGGAACTTCAGCAGAAGCGCGGCGAGCACTCTCAATCGGACCTGATGCTGCACACCGCCATGCTCAAGGGATTCATGGACGGCTCGATGGGAGGTCACACGGCCGCGTTGCTCGAGCCCTATGCCGACGATCCCAATAATTCCGGGCTGCCGCGTTACGACCCAGAAAAGCTGAATGCCATGACCAAGGACCGTGTGCTGGCGGGCTTCCAGATTGGATTTCACGCCATCGGCGATAAGGGCATTCAGATGGCGCTCGACGCCTTCGCCGGCGCGGAAAAGGCGGCAAAAGAAGCAAAAGTAAAAGCTGCGAATGGAGGCGACGATTACCGCCTGCGCGTCGAACACGCCCAGTGTCCCACGCCTTCCGATATCAACCGCTTTAAAGAACTAAAAGTGATTGCTTCCATGCAGCCCACGCACGTGCTCAGCGACATGCGCTGGGCCGAAAGCCGCCTGGGCCCGAAACGAGCCGCAACTTGCTACGCCTGGGCGACTTTCCTGAGCAAAGGTGTGACTCTCGCCTTCGGCACCGACTACAGCGTTGAGCCCATTTCGCCCTTCCGTGGCCTATATGCCGCCGTCACCCGCAAGAGCGAAGATGGAAAGCAGGAATTCTTCCCCCAACAGCGCATTACGATGGATCAGGCCATCGCCGCGTACACCACTGGTTCCGCTTTTGCCCAGTTCGAAGAAAAGGAGAAAGGCAAGCTGATGGCCGGCATGCTGGCCGATTTCGTGGTGCTCGATCGTGACGTAACCGCCATTTCCGCCGAGAAGCTGCTAGGCACCACGGTTCTTCGAACCGTCGTGGGCGGGAAAACTGTATACCAAGCCAAGTAAAGGACCCTGAACTCAAAGATCCAGCGTAAATACTTGTATTTCTTGAAGAACCCCATCAAACGGTTCTCGCCTTTTGAGCGTCTAAGCCCTGAGACGCCCCTCGTGTAGGTGACCGATACTGACAACGCTCACAGCACCTTTCGTTTTGCGCAACTCGGTATACTATTAGAGGTTTACACGTCTGGGAGGAAGTGGAACTATGAATTCCGGCGCAATTTGGATGCGCATGAAGGCTCATCGCTGGGCCTATACGCTGAGCATTCTCGCGACCTTAGCTGTCGGTATTTTGATTGGGACGGTCATTTCTGCGAGCGTCAAGGGCAAAGAAGGACAAAAGAGCGAGGCAGCTCCTTTGACTCTGCCTCCAGTTCAATCGACCGACAATCCTCTGTCGCAAGCCTTCGCACGGATCGCCAAGCAATTGGAACCGAGCGTCGTCAATATCAACACCGAGTCCACCATTAAGAACGTTCACAAACGCCGCGGCGGCCAGGATCAGGGTGGCGATGACGACGACAGTGGCGGCGGCATGGACGATTTCTTCAATCACTTCTTCGGAGCCCCCGGACAACAGGGGCCGGGCATGGGTGGCCCGGGTGGCGACGGCTCCATCCGCGAACGTTCGCTTGGGTCCGGCGTGATTGTTGACCCCAAGGGATACATTCTGACGAACCGCCATGTGGTGGAAAAAGCAGACCGTATTCGCGTGCGCTTTGAAGACGATCCACCGGGCGTGCAGCATGACGCCAAAGTGATCGGCACCGATCAGGAAACCGATCTCGCCGTGATCAAGGTCGATATGGACCGTTCCTTGCCTGCCGCCAAAATGGGCAACTCCGACGGCATGCAGGTCGGCGACTGGGTGCTGGCGATTGGCAGCCCCTTCGGCCAGGCTGGCACGGTAACAGCTGGCATCGTTTCGGCCAAAGGACGAGATATCGTTCCCGGCCGTCAGTTCCAGACTTTCATTCAGACCGATGCCGCGATCAATCCCGGCAATTCCGGTGGCCCGCTGGTCAACCTGAACGGGGAAGTGATTGGCATCAACACCGCGATCCTGAGCGAAACCAACGCCTATGCCGGAATCGGATTCGCCTTGCCGTCGAAGACCGTCGTCGAAGTCTATAACCAGCTGGTCGGGCCGGAGCATAAGGTTTCTCGTGGATCCATCGGCATTATGTTCGATGCCGTCGAGAATCCTGCCATTGCCCGCGTTTACGGCAGCGGTAGCGGCGTCCCAATCTCCAGCGTCGTACCCGGCAGTCCCGCGGATCAGGCCGGATTAAAGGTCGGCGATACTATCACCAACGTTGATGGAAAGAAGGTCAGCAAAGGCAGTGAATTAGTCGCCGATATCGCTTCGCGCAAGCCGGGTTCAAAGGTCAATCTCGGATTCATCCGCAATGGAAAGGCGCAGGACGCGACGGTCACGATTGCCGACCGCTCGAAGCTCTTCGCGGCCCGCCTCGGAGAAGATCAGGGCAATGACGATGAAAACACGCCCAAGCCCAGCAAGTTCGGTGTGACCGTCCGCAAAGTGACTCCAGAAATGGCGGATCGTCTCGACATACCCGCCGGAAAAGGTGTCATTGTGCAGGATGTGAAGCCGGGATCCTTCGCTGAGGACGTCAACTTAGGACGCGGCGACATCATTCTGGAAATCAACAAACAGCCGGTGAACAGTGAAGAGGAGTTTGCCCGGATCGAGTCCAGCATGAAGAGCGGACAGGATGTAGTCTTCCTGGTTCGCCCGCGCGGCTCGAGCAAGCAAGACGGCACCATCTTCGACGCGGGTACACTTCAGTAACGCATATCGGCCCAGGGGGAACTGGCACTCTCGTCCAAGATCACGGATGATTACAGTGCCAGCGACCCACTGGGCTGTTCTGTTTTTAAATTTAGTGTTCAGGAACCTGGGATTGATGGTTCTAGGATCGATAGTTCTTGCGGGAATTCGAAAGAGGGCAATCGGCGCAGTCACGGCGCTGATCGTGGGTTGTCTGCTCGTTCCGGGTGCGTGGGCGCGTCAGGATTCCGAATCAGGAACAAAGGCCACGAATCCGCCTGCGACCAAGTCCTCGACCAGCAAGAAGATGCCGCAGAAGCAACATTCGACGAAGTCCTCTTCCGCCGCAACCAGAAAATCTCCTGGCAAAACCACTAGAACATCTTCGAAGAAGCACTCCTCGCGAAAGAAGTCGGCAAAGGTAAAAGGACAGCAGAAAATTGATTCCGAGCGAGCGCAAGAAATTCAAGAGGCGCTGATCCGCGAGCATTACCTCAGCGGAGAGGCCACGGGTACGTGGAACGAAGCCAGCGAAGAAGCCATGCGCCGCTATCAAGCCGACCATGGTTGGCAGAGCAAGACGGTTCCTGACTCTCGCGCTCTCATCAGCCTCGGTTTGGGACCGAGCAAAGACCACCTGCTGAATCCGGAAAGCGCCATGACTACCGTGCCGGACCCGCCTAAGTCGCATTCGATGCCAGGCACTTCTACTGGCACGCCATCTTTACCCGAGTCTGTTACACGGCCGACTCCCACAACCGAGGGAGCTCCACGCCCCAGCGATGCTTCTGGTCCCCAGTAGCCGCAATCATCCTTGCGACTTTTATTTTTTCCGATAGCTCGTCGAGGCTGTGGGCCGCGGAGCATATGGCAGCGGCTGGTCGCTAACGATCGCCTGGGGATTAGATTCGACGAGAGCGTTGGCGATTTCTTCTCCGCAGATTTCCGCGGCGGCTTTGCGGGCGGTCGAAAGAATCGGGACCCTCTTCTCCAGATCGTGCGCGTCCGTGGCTAATACGTGCACTGCCTGCCTTTCGAAAAGCCATAGCGCCGCGTGGCGCGTACGCTCTCCCCAGAATCCAGTCAGAGCTGAACCTGTCACCTGAATAACGCACCCTTGCTCGGCCCATTCCAGCACCCGCTGCGGGCTCTCGCGCAAGATTGGATTCCGCTCCGGGTGTGTAATGATCGGCGTAATGCCTCGATCCCCAAGCTTCATGAAGGATTCGGACGTGTTCTGGGGAATGCCGTAATTGCTGAACTCAACCAGCAGGTAGTGAGTGCTCCCGATAACGTAACGTGTGGGATTCGCCAGAGCATCCTGAATATTCTCGTAGGAAAGGTGGAAGTCACATCCCAGGCTGAGCTTCAGAGAGCCGCCGATGAGCTCTTGCAGGTGCGCCAGCATTCCCTGCAGATATTCGCGATCGTAGTGATACCGATTATTGGCATGGGGCGTGGCGACCATATGCGCAATCCCGTCGGCCGCGGCCCTGCGGCACATTTCGACGCTGACGTCCCACGATTTCGGTCCGTCATCTACCTCAGGAAGTATGTGTGAATGAATATCAACCACGATTTTTGGAAACACCGGCACCGGGGCGTTGCGTTACATTCGATTTAAGCAGATCACTCGGAAAACTCCAAGCGCTCAAACCCATTCATTGTAGAGTCCTAAATTCAGAAGCTACGAACTATTGCGAAAGAACGCATGCGTTCCTTTCGTATAACTTGGCGGTTAATCCAAACCTGTCAGCCCGCGGCTCCGTCGCGTGTCCGGCAGTGTTGCCGGGAATCTACTGAAGTTCTGATCTGAGCGCCTTCGACGCGATCACCAAATCGTCGGAAACGCGCAAGCCTTATGAATTTGCTTGTCGGCCGTGATCAGAGGCAGATCCTCGATCAAGGCAGTAGCTCCGATAATGCGATCGGCAGGATCTTTCGGATAGTTCGCGGGTAGTTCGAAAGCCTGAAGGGCGATATTGGAAGTAATCGAAAAGACTACAAACCGTCTTTCGACTTCTGCCAGGAACGTTTCGGGGCTGACAGCGAGACTGAACTGCTTTTTCCGAAAAAGCTGGGACAGTTCGAACAGCGTGAAATCCGAGATCGCCAGCCCTCGTTCCGACTTGCGCGCTTCGTGAATGGCGGCATGAGCTGTCCGCGACATGCGGCTATCGCCTGAAGCGAGCCAGACGACCACATGCGTATCGAGCAAAATCAATAGAGATCGCCCCACTCTTCCGGTGTGAGAGCAGGCGAAACAACATCCCCTGTAACTTCAATCTTGCCCTTGAAAAAACCGAAAATGTCATCCTTCTCTTTTTCGACAGGGACGAGTTTCGCCACGGGCTTACCACGCTTGGTGATGACCACGGCTTGGTGCTTAGCCTGAACTTCGTCCATGATGGCCAGGCAATGGACTTTAAACTTTCCTGCAGGGATAGTTTTCATACATAACTTCCTATGCGATCATGGTCATTATACCATGGTCATAAGTGCCGTCTTTGGCAGGATTAAGCATATTTCTCCCGAATAAACTCCGCAATCCCTGCATAGGCTTTCGTCAGCGTCTGCTCGTCTGGCAAGAACACGATCCGAAAATGCTGCGTCCCGGGCTTCTGGCCGAAGCCTGAGCCATGCACAACCATGACGTGTTTCTGGCGGATGAGTTCCTTCACGAAAATCTCATCGCTCTCTGGAATGTCGATGCGCGGATAGGCATAGAACGCTCCACGAGGCGCAACGCAACTCACGCGCGGCGTCGCCTCGCACCATTTCTGCGTGAGATCGCGGCGTGATCGCAACTTGTGTTTCACTTCAATCAGATGATCTTGAGGCCCATCGAGCGCGGCCGGGATCGCGTATTGCTCCGGATGGTTGGCGCAGAGGCGCGCTCGCAACAGCTTGTTGACTCCTTCTACGTAACCCTTTAACCCCGCCGCATCACCCGAGACGATGCCCCAGCCGATGCGCCATCCGGGGACAAGATAGTTCTTCGACATACCGCCGAAAGTTACGCAAGGCACATCCGGCGCAACCGAGGCGAAGGCGATATGCGGCGTGTCTTCCAGAATCAGCTTGTCGTAGATTTCGTCCGAAAAGACGATGAGGTTGTGGCGGCGTGCCAGCTCCGCAACCTGCTCCAGCATCTGGCGCGTGCACAAAGAACCCGTCGGATTATTCGGATTGATCAACACGATGCCACGGGTGCGCGGCGTGATCTTGCGCTCGATGTCGGCCAGTTCAGGTTGCCATCCGTCGTCTTCGTTCAGGTCGTAGGCATTCAGTCGAATGCCGAGCTTGCACAAGACGGCCGAGTAGAGCGGATAGTCTGGGCTGGGAGTAAGTATGTCCTCGCCCGGATTGACCAGCGCGGTGACGCAGAGATCGACAGTCTCACTCACGCCTGAGGTGATGAAAACATCCTGAATGGTCGTGATTTCTTTGCGAGCGGCCTCGCGGCGAATCGCCTCCAGCGCAGGCTTCACCCCAGAAGAAGGCGAGTACCCGTTCTTGCCCTCGCGCATGGCCTTGTGCACCGCTTCAATGATGTGAGGCGGGGTCTGGAAATCGAAGTTGAGCGGATCGCCAACGTTGAGCGGAAGAACCTTGTGTCCCTGCTGGATGACCTCATCGGCGACGCAAGCCAGGTCGCGTATGGCGTAGCGAACGTTTTCCAGACGGGAAGCGGCGGCGATCTCGTGGGTTTGCGTGAGCGGCATGAGAAAGATTCTAACCGCCGAGCCCGCCGAGCGCGCAGAGAAAAACTTAAGGGTTGTCATCCTGAGCGCCGGCGAAGCCGTCGCGAGGGACCTTACGCCGGTGGAAGCTGTCGAGGCAGTGGACGGGAATGAATACGATCGATGCAGCGTGAAGGTCTTATCCACTCCATCACGGGTGCAGATCGTCGTACGTTCCTTCGAATGGCTTGCGCCATTCTCAGGACGACATCCCACGACTCGCTCCGACTATGTCGACCACATGAATCGCCCTCTGCGCTCTCGGCGTCCTCTGCGGTGAAGATTATTGCTAGTCTTCCCGGTCGATCTGCGCCTTCTGTAGCTTGTCGGAATAGTCGACGTACACCGATTTCCACTCCGTGTAGAAATCGATGGCGCCAATTCCACCTTCGCGATGGCCATTGCCGGTGGCTTTAGTTCCGCCAAAGGGCAGATGCACCTCAGCGCCAATCGTCGGCGCATTGATGTACGTGATCCCAGCGTACAGATCGCGGATCGCTGAGAAGGCCTTGTTCACATCTTTGGTATAGATCGCGGAAGACAGGCCGTACTCGATTCCGTTCGCGATTTCGATAGCGTCTTCCATTCCGTCGCATGGAATCACCGAGACGACCGGCCCGAAAATTTCCTCCTGCGCAATGCGCATCTTTGGATCGACATCGATGAACACGGTCGGCTCCATGAACCAGCCATGGTGATATTCGCCTTTGTCGAGACGGTTGCCGCCGCACACCAGCTTGGCCCCTTCATTTTTGCCGATTCCTACGTAGTTAAGATCGGTTTCAAGTTGCTTCTGATTGATGGCCGGGCCCATCTGCACGGTTTCGTCCAAGCCATTGCCGACTTTAAGTTTCTTCGCGCGATCGACCAGACGATCGACAAATTCACGATAGACACCCTTTTGCACGATCATGCGGCTGGTCGCGGTGCAGCGCTGGCCGGTTGTGCCGAATGCTCCCCAGAGTCCGCCTTCGATGGCGAGGTCGAGATTGGCATCATCCAGCACGATCATCGGATTTTTGCCGCCGAGTTCGAGCGAGCAGTGCTTGAAGCTTTGCGCGGCGATGCCGCCCACGATGCGTCCCACCGCGGACGATCCGGTCAGCGAGATCGCGCGCACATCGGGATGCTCGGCCAGCGGCGTGCCGACCTCCGGGCCAAATCCGGTGACGATGTTGATGACGCCCTTCGGAAGCCCTGCATCGTAAAGCGCACGAACCAGATTGAAAGTCGAGAGGGGCGTGTCCTGCGCGGGCTTGATCACGCACGTGTTCCCGCAGACCACTGCCGGAAGCAGCTTCCATGACGAGATGGCCATCGGGAAAGTTCCATGGCGTGATCATGCCGCAGATGCCGATCGGCTGTCGCACAGCCATCGCGAACTTGTTCGGCATCTCCGACGGCACGGTCGGGCCAAACAAGCGGCGGCCTTCGCCCGCGTTGTAGTAGGCGGCGTCAATGGCTTCCTGCACATCGCCGCGAGTCTCGGCGAGCACTTTGCCCATCTCGCGAGTCATGTCGCGCGCATAGTCTTCCTTGCGTTCGATCAGGATTTCAGCCGCTCGGAAGACAATCTCCGCACGCCGCGGCGCAGGAACCAGTCGCCATTTGGCGAATGCTGCTTTGGCGGCGGCAACCGCTGCATCTACATCAGCCTTGCCGGATTTCTGGAAGATGCCGACCAGATCGCGGGTGTCTGCAGGATTGCGATTTTCGAACGTTTCTCCGGTCGAGGAATCAACCCACTCGCCGTCGATGAAGTTTTTGAATACGCGTGTCTGGCTGTCACTCAAGCCGGCGGGGGTGGCTAAGGTATCGGTTGCCATGAAGAAGTCTCCTTGCGTAATGAATGATCAATGCCCAAACCTTTTGATGCTACAACCTGCGGGGAAGGAGCAGCAAGGCGAGGCTGCGACGTTGATTCAGTGTATGATTTATACTTAGGGGCAGGATCGAGCCGAAGGATGGAAGATAGTCCGGATAGATCCGCGAACGGTCCGACCTTCAGAGGCGCCTTGCCGTGCACGCTGAGGTTTTCTTCCGTCGCCGGTACGACGGAGGCTCCATGATCCAGGACCAGTGGAACTGGTCTCCCTCTTCGGAATCGGACAGAGGCGGTTCCTCTCGAATGTGTGTTCCGGTCGATTGATGGACAAAGACACTATTGACTTTCGTGCTCGCCATCCGCAACGGATCTGTCCATTTCGACCGCAACTGTCGGTCAACCGCATTCAGTTCCGCACAATGTACCGCGCCAAGGGCACATGTTGGGCCTCTCGGCTCAAGGACGCGGATGGTCGCAGGTGTGCAGAGTCTCCTGACTGTCATTTGCGCCGTCCAGTTTTTCGACTCAGGGCCTCCTTCCACGCAGACGGAAGGATGTCCGCTTGTTCTGTGCAGGGGTGCCAACGCGTGATGCAGTCAAAATTGACGTCGGCCAGCCGGCGAACATCCGCCGGGTCCGCGAAAGGATGTAAACAAAACGAACCCTTCTCAACAGCCAGAACCCGCCGCCGGCACCCCCAAATCGATATTCAGGGTGCTGAGGATCGATAAAGCACCCAGTCCAGACGGTTGTTTCCCACTCTGCCGATCAAAGTAAGATCGAAGCGGCTGCCGTCCGGTCCCTGGATTGAAGGGCTCCCGACATATAGCTGTATGTTCTTCTCCAAAACGATGCCCTCGCGGACACGGATGGTGGAGAGCACCCATGAATAGCGGCCACCGAGCCGCAGGTACTATGGAACGCTCTTGGGTGGTCGACGAAACGAATTCGCCGATGCCGCCACATGAAATCTCCCAAGCTGATATCGACATCGCACCAAGACGGCCGACAGACGCCTTCTTTGGATTCGTCCAGCCAGCGGTCCATCACGTGGTGTGCGTCAGCATAGGTGCTCTTGCGCAGTTCGAGCGAGCGGATGTCGGACTGCAGTCTCTCTGCCCTCCAACGCAAGATGAATTGGTCCAGTCGAATGGCCCCCGCCAGCAAGGTAGTCACTACGATCAAGCCCCCGAGCATCCAGCCCGGAGGACGGAGAATCCATCTCCTCATAATATCTGCATTAGACACCGGTGAGGGGTTGGGGAAGATTACGAACGTTAGCGCCAGCGCTTCAACTGTGGCCAAAGATCGCGCAGCGTGCCGAACTTCGGCTTGCGGCAGATGTTCACGCTGATCTCGGACTCAAGCGCCCAGGGGTTGTCGGCGGAAAGTCCCACATAATCGACCTCGCCGAATAGTTCCTCGAGACGTTTCTTGCGGTCGCCAAGCACGATCATGCAATTGCCGGAATATCCACGCGGTCCCCAGATCCAATAAGTACGGTCACCGCTGAGTGCGCCGGGCAGTCCCTGCTTGCGGCCGAAGAAGTCGATGGCGCCGGCCTGACCGTAGTCTTGCGCGAAGATGGCGCAATCGGCGCGCTCTGCCTGCGGGATGCGGTTCCAGGCAACTTCGGTTTCGTCGGCGATTTCTTTCCATCCAAACTGGTCGGCGTACCACTGCGGCAACGCGGCTCGGGCGTGAGAATATTCATTCACTGGCAGCTTGAAGGGCAACGTCTTCGCATAGGCCAGAAAGTGTTCAGGAGAAAGAATGGGAACAACGATTGGAGCCAGGTATGCTCCGTTAGTGAGCAGAACGATTGCGATGGTCGGTTTAAGCCACTGCAGCCGAGGCTGCCCGGTTTCTGGACGGTCGAGTGCGAACTCCAGAGCCACGGCACCAGCCGCAAACAGCATGGGATAGATCGGCGCCAGGTAATAGTTCTTTCCGTGCAGAACAAAGAAGGCCGCATACGAAACAAGATAGGCCCATCCGAGCGCACGATAGGGCCGCAGACGCGGAGACGCGAGCAAAACGTACACTCCCGCCAGCCAGATCGGGGCATTGAACGGGTTCGACACCAATATCTGTTGAAGGAAGAAATCAAGCGGACCAAGCACAACGTCCCGCTCTTCCGCCCGGATGTTGTGCATCAACTGTACAAACGGCCAGTCGTACCGCGCGTTCCAAAGCAGGTTCGGCAGAAAAATCAGAAACGCGGCGAGTCCGCCAATCCATATCCATTTATTCAGGAAGACCCGGCGCTGCGGAGTCAGCAAGAGTCCAACGACGACTCCAAAGCCAAAGACTGCGATTGAATATTTCTCCTCGAGGCCGAGCCCCGCGATGACGCCGAACCATAGCCAATATCGCGGATTGTTCCGTTTGATCGCAAGAATCAAGAAATAGGCGCAGCCCATCCACAGATTGGGTTCTAAGCAGTTCGTGCCCAGCAGGCCACCGTTGGAAAGATATTGCGGATCGACGAGCGAGCAGATCGCGGCCAAAATCATGGCGTAGCGGCGGCCGCCGAACTCGCGGGCGAGGACGGCAGTCTGCACTACGAGCAACGACGATGCCACCGCTGGAACGAAGCGGATAGCACGAAGCGAGTTTCCCAGAATCAGCCGGCTGAAATGGATGAGGAAGGGAATCAGCGGAGGCTGGTCTACGTATCCCCATTGCAGGTGATCGCCGCACGACATGTAGTCGAATTCGTCACGGAAGTAGCCGTAGCGATTGTTGAAATAAATGTGGAGAGCGAGTTTCGCCAGGGCGAACGGCCCAGACAATTGCCATCCCAGAAGTCAGCCAAGATGTGTTCGTTTCGAGAAATGGTGACGGTAGCTGAGTTGGCCATTGCGCGACCATCATATTCGATGGGCTGGAGGATGTTGGAGTGGTTCGTACAAGAGAGAGCCCGGGCTGGAATACATTGCGAATGAAGATGTTAGCCAGGAATCCAGAAGTTTTCCACAGATGTTCCTGAAGGAACATTTTTCTTACACTATTGTACGTACAACATCGCTAACGCCAACAAGTCCTGTGAGACCAATGAGTTGGAAAGAGAGAGAAATGTGAACGGGGGTCACAATCAGCATTGCACATGGACAGGGCGGCAATCATTGAGATCACCGCGGACTGAGGGCTGCGGTCCATTATTTTTGGTTTCGCCTGTCGTCTTTTCCCATCGCTTTCCGCTTTCACAGGTAGATGCATGCAATTCCGGCGGGGGCTCGGGGGGTGCAAGAGCTTGGGGGGGCCCCGCCGCATTTTCTATAATCAGAAAAAAGCATAGAAGCGAAGGGGAAAATTCCATGCACCGCAGCGCTCTTTTCTTGACCGTCTATTTTTTGATGGCGAGCAGCACACTGCCACTGATGGCGCAAAGCAACGTCTCTGGCACCGATGCGGTAGGCGCCATCTCTCGCTCCCGGAAGAGTTGATCGCGGCGTTTCAGTACAAGATGGCGATGGCGTGGCCGCGGAAGGATTCTCCGGAGAAGGTCCATCCGATGTTTGGCAGAGACAATCCCGCATTTCAAACCGTTCCTGAATTTGCACGTCATTACAGGTGATCGCCGCACGACATGTAGTCGAATTCGTCACGGAAGTAGCCGTAGCGATTGTTGAAGTAGATATGGAAGACGAGTTTGGCGAGGGCGATCGCCCAGACGATGGCCATGGCAGAAGTCAGCAGAGATGTTTCGCTTCGAGAAGTGGGGACGGTGGCTGAGCTAGCCATTGCGCGTCCATGATATCCGATCCGAACGCGAAGATTTGTGAGCGTAGTTGTGGTAGCGAGCTGTGGCCCCGGGAATATCGACGAAGAGTTAGCGATAGAAAGGGAGTGCCCACCCTTTCGCGAAACGAATCCCGCGAAAGGATGGGCGCCCGATTTCAGTAACGACTCGGCTTACTTCGCGACCGAGATGATTGCGGGATGTACGTTCGTCCCGCCTCGTTCGTCGATGAAATAGATCACCGAACCGGTGCTGACAGCAGGATCACTGCCCCAGAAGGTGCCAGTCCCGTTCGTTCCGATGGAGAATGAGTTGGAGACAGCCTGATTTTGCATCAGGAACGGTGAGATTGCATTGCTCAAGCTTTCCGTCCCTGAGAAGTTCGACGAGCTGAGATTGAACGTGCCAACCTGGTTGGGAGTGAGGAAGTCAGCATCGAGATCAGTTCCAACGGAGTAGACCCCAGAAGCTGGTATCGAGTTCGCCGCTTGCGGTTCCAACATAGCGGTCGTAGCCGGATAGTCGTCACCAACCAGAACTGCGCTGATTCCATTGACCCCGGTCACCAGGTACCCGACGGGTGTAATAAAGGTGCCCGTGAAGGTGACCCGTCCAGTGGTCGCGTCAACGGCATAACTGTCGCTGGCGAGCCAATTTGTGATGGTGCCGCCCTGATCCTCGAAAACAGATCCGCTGCCCGCACTGACGCCGTCGAAACTCGCCGTCATAATGAGGACTTGGGGAATACCGCCGGGCATCAATCCTATAGCGCGAGCAACATAGTTGTTTTGCAAGTATGCTGCAGAGAACTGTGCACTGTCGGTAGCGAAAGCCCGGCCGCTGCAAATTGGGTTGGTTGCAAGCAGATCCGTGGACGCGAACAGCACCTCTGTGGAATTGATGACGTAGTAGACCGAGTTCAGGTTGTAGGAGTTGCCAGAAACGGTCGCGGAGATTGACGCTGTTCCTCTCCCGGAGGTATCGGTCGATGAATACGTACCAGTTCCACCGGTGATGTTGGTTGCCAGCGTACCTGCGTCGTCTGCATCGAATGCCAGATTCGTAACGTTGCCGCTACCAGCTGCAAATGATCCAGCAATGCCGAAATTTCCAGATGCAGCGTCCGTACCAACGAACAAGAATGCGTACATTCCAGTCAAGCCGGCGGCAAATGCCGACGAGTCTTGAAGCCTCAGGATACCGGTTCCACGGGCACCAGTTCCGCTGCTGTTGTCGAGCATGACATGTCCCTGGGTAAACACATTGGACCCATTCGGAGTGCTGACAGAAAAGTGGAGGTTGGTCGTACCGGTGGAGGTGGTCAATACAAGGCAGCCATTATTGTCCGGGCCAAGTGAGTAGGAACTGCTTGCAGGAATGATCGCGAGGGAAGATTGAGCGCCACTCGAGCTATTGATGTCTTCCTCTCCTGCGGTGACGCCGCCTTGACCGTCGGCCGTGAAGCTGCCCACTATTGTCATGGGAGCCAGGTTGCCCGCGCTCGGTTCGAAACCTTTGATCAGGAAAGCATAGGACTGAGCTCCGAGATTGTTCTCTGCGCCTGAGCTGCAACCGGCGGTGTTGTACACCTGCAGGCTGAGCGCACCGGAAACGCCAGTAGCTGTATCGGCGTCGGTCGCCTGAAATACCAGTCCGTTGAAAATACTCGCTGTCGTGGGCGTTCCGCTGATCTCCCCAGTGGACGGATTCAACGACAGACCTGCCGGCAGGGTTCCCGACTTCAAAGACCAGGTATAAACGCCTGAGCCGCCAGTCGCCGCCAAAGAGCTCATATAGGCTGTTCCCTGAGTGCCGCTCGGCAGAGATGCTGTCGTCACTTGAACCAGGGAATCGATCTTGACGCTAAGATTGGCGGAAAGTCCAACGGTTTTGTAGAAGTCGGTGACGGTAAAGACCAACGAGCCCGAAGTTCCTGACGCCGTGGGTGTGCCGGTGATCGCACCCGTATTCTTGTCCAGGACCAAGCCGGCCGGCAAAGTTCCCGTGACCGACCAGGTGTAGGGCTTGGTGCCGCCTGTTGCTGTCAACGTGGTCGAATAAGCTACACCGACGTTGCCATTCTGCAGAATCGCCGTTTGAACAACTGGCGGCGCCTCAGGATTCACCTTGAGGCTTAGATCGCTCGAGCTTGCGGAGTTGTTGCCTGTATCCGTCACTTGGAAAACCAGCGAGTCGGCAGTTTCCGCAGCAGAGGGAGTACCGCTGAGAGTGCCGTCCGCACTCAAAGATATGCCCGCGGGCAGACTTCCCGACTTCAGCGACCACTTATAAGGTGCTGTTCCACCGCTTGCTTGCAGCGTAGCCGAGTAGGCAGTGCCCACAGTGCCGGTAGGCACAGACGAAGTTGTAACGCTGGGCTTAGATGTACCGGTGCTGCTAGTGGAAGATCCGCCGCCGCAGGCGGTGATCAGGAGAGTGAGACTCAGAATGCACAACGCTGAGAGAACGAAATGGCTGCGTTTCATGATCGAAATGAACTCCTAAACTTGAAATTCGGCGACAACAATGTGCGGCCGCAGCCCAGGTCTGCCAACAGGTTGGCGGCTAGTGCGGATAGGCGAACCAGCGATCTCTGCACGCAGCCGTATGGGCAATCGGGTTTCCAATGCCGATTGCGAATGCATTGGGGGAGAGATCCGGTCTCGAAGTACTTCGCAGAGGCCTCGAATGCGCTGTAGCGAACAGATTTAGCGCATTGCAGGTTGGAGCGGGGCGAGCCGAAGTTGAAGGGAGCTCTGTGGCACGTTCGTAATCGGTCTTGAGTAATAGAACGGCAGGTATGATGAAATCTTGTTCACATCAGAGAGAGGAAGTTTCCTTCGGGCCGGAAAGATGTCTGTTAGAGCGCTTGATGAAAGGCTGACTGTTCGCCCGGGGCGAAAGCTTCGAGTCCAGCGTAGACGGTCTGGGCACTTCGGTAACCTTCCAAACCTCTTACCATGTTTTTCCGGCGTTTTCCCTGTGCTAAGTTCTTCTTTAAGCCCATATTCGCTGAGGTTTCTCGAGACCAGTGTCTTCAAATGATCGCAAACCGGGAATCCACGTCGCGTGGACAACGGTCACATACCGGAGTGTGGCGCTGCTGGTTCTGGCAGTGCTCGCCATCTTCTTTTTTGCGATGCACGCCGCGTTTCCGCAATTCACCGATAACAGTCTGAAGAGCGCCGGCAGCGTTGCTAACAAGTTGCTGGAGAAAGTCGCCGGCATGGCGCCGACGACGGGCACTGGCGTCGTGACCGCGCAACAGGCGCACTTCACGGCACTTGACGGTACCGTCCGGGTGAAGAAGGGAACTGGGAATACATGGGTCGCGGCCGATTACCACATTCCGCTGGAAAAGGGTGATGTAGTCCAGACCGGGTCGGAGGGAATGGCGAAGGTCGTCTTCAACGACGGTACCAGTTACACGGTAAAACAGGATTCGCTGATTGTGATTCAGGAAAACTCGGCCAACGATCAGCAGCAGACGAACGTGGCCGTCGCGGTGAGTACAGGAACGGTCGATCTTTCGACTGCCACCTACAGCCAGGGATCGAAATCGACAGTGATTGTGGATGGGGCAACCGCCTCACTGGCTCCGGAATCGGCGGCGCAGGTCCATAACGATCCCAGTGCCGACCAGCATGAAATCTTGATGAAGAAAGGTACCGGCGAAGTCACGCGCAATGGCGAGACCGTCACACTGGCAAATTGGGAAAAGGTGAGCTTCCAGGGCCAGCAAGGACACTTGGAGAAGGCTAAAGAGATTGGGCCTCCCACACCGATCGCCCCGGCGAACATGGCGCCGCTATTCTCGAACGGCGGGAGCACCAAGGATGTTGAGTTCTCCTGGACCGCGATGACCAATGCGGTTGGGTACCGCCTTCGTATCTCCCGCAATCCTTATTTTTCTTCTACACTCGTTGACAAAAAGGTGAACACAGCAGCTGTGACCGTGACCAACCTGGGGGACGGCGTTTATTACTGGATGGTGCAGTCGTATGACACTGCGGGGAAGGAGTCGGTCGAGAGTGAGAAGAACCGATTCAACATCATTTCCACGGGCAAAGAGACAGATGCGATCGAATTGGACTTAGACCCGTTCGTTCAGCATGGGCATGTGATCGAGGTAACCGGCAAGACGCAGACTGGCGCACGCGTGATGGTGAATGGCAGCGAGGTTCCTTTGGTGACCACGGACGGCCAGTTCCATTACTTCACGCCGCCGCTTCCGTCGGGAGAAGCGGTGATTACGGTAACAGCCCAGACAGCTGCGGGCGGAGTGAATACGCAACAGAAGAAGATTCTGATTCAGTAGTGCGGAGTTTCAAGTTTCGAGTTTCAAGTGCTGAGGATGTTTTGCTCACTCGACCTCTGCACGAGCTATAGCTGAAAACCGCAACTGGTTTCAGCAGGGATGGCCGGTATCACGTAGAATAGAGGCGCCACCCCTAAAAAGATTAAGGAGCCGCCGGGAAAAGTTCCGGGAAGGCAGGATTGTAGAAAGACGGACTATTTCGTCATGTCAAACAATGGATTCCATTCCGCCGCGACGCGCAACCACAACCTCCGTTCTCTGTTCAGTATTTTCTCCAGCGATCTGGCCATAGACCTCGGGACAGCCAATACGCTCGTGTATGCGCGCGGTAAGGGCATCGTAGTGAACGAGCCTTCGATTGTCGCCATCAACAAGAACACGGGCGAAGTCGAAGCCGTCGGCAAAGAGGCGAAGGAGATGCTAGGCCGTACGCCCGGCAATATCGTCGCCATCAAGCCGATGAAAGATGGCGTGATTGCCGACTTCAAAGTCACCGAGAAGATGTTGAACTACTTCATTCAGAAGGCGCATAACCGCAAGATGCTGGTGCATCCGCGGATTGTGATCGGCGTGCCTTCGGAAATTACGCAGGTCGAAAAGCGCGCGGTCATGGACTCTGCCTATCGCGCCAAGGCGAGCGAAGTGCATCTGGTCGAGCAGGCCATGGTGGCGGCAATTGGTGCAGGGCTGCCGATCACAGAGCCGAGCGGGAACATGGTGGTCGACATCGGCGGCGGCACGACCGATATCGCAGTGATTTCTCTGAGCGGCATCGTCTATTCGCGTTCCGTGCGTATGGCCGGCAACCAGATGGACGAAGCGGTCATGAATTATCTGAAGCGCAAATACAACCTGTTGATCGGCGAGCGCACGGCAGAGCAGATCAAAATGGAAATCGGATCGGCGCATCAGCTCGATAAGCCGATGACGATGGAGATCAAAGGCCGCAACCTGATTGAAGGCGTGCCCAAGACCATTACGGTCGACGACGGCGAAATTCGCGAAGCCCTGAGCGAATGTGTTTCTACGATTATGAATGCGATCCGCGTCGCTCTCGAGCGGACGCCTCCCGAGCTTTCGGCCGATATCAGCGACCGCGGCATCGTGCTGACGGGCGGTGGCGCGCTGCTGAAGAATCTGGATAAACGTATCCGCGAAGAAACGGGGCTGCCGGTCTCGATTGCCGACGATCCGCTATGCAGCGTGGTGCTTGGCACCGGCAAAATGCTCTCAGACTTCAAGCTGCTGAGAAAAATCTCAATTGAATAACGAAGGGGTCAGGGACCAGAGGTCAGGGGCCAGGAAATCCCACTGATCCCTGGCCCCTAATCCCTAGCCCCTAGTTTATGGAATCTGTCCTCGGCCGCTATCGCAACCTGATCATCCTGGTCGGCGTCTTGTTTCTGCAGGTGCTCGGGCTTGCGGTGCAGGTGAAGCGTGGCAACAGTAACACCGAAGAAAAGGATACCCGCCTGATCCGCATATGGGCCGTAGGGGCCATCTCCCCATTCGAGCGCGGGATCGTCTGGATTCAGAACAGCTCCGGCAATGTCTGGCACAACTATTTTTATCTTCGCGGAGTGCGCGCGGAAAATCGCCAGCTCAAAGAGCAGATTGAACAAATGCGGCTGGAGCAAGTTCGCCTCACCGAAGATGCATCCCAGGCACGCCGTCTGCAAAACCTGCTTGCCTTTAAGGAACAGTTCATCGCGAAGACCGTCGCCGCGCAGGTCATCGGATCGAGCGGCAGCGATCTATCTCGCGTCGTCTACATCGACAAGGGCAAGAACGCTGGGATCGATCGAGACATGGCCGTCATCACAGCGGACGGTATCGTCGGCAAGGTTCTGCTGGTTTATCCGAACGAGGCACAGGTGCTGTTGATCAGCGATCAGTCGAGCGGAGTTGGCGCGCTTCTGGAGAATTCTCGCTTACAGGGCGTACTCCGCGGAAGCCCGAACGGTGAAGTCGTTCTGGAGCGGATTATGAGCGACGAAACCGTTCAGCCGGGCGAAACCGTACTGACCAGCGGTGGAGATCAGATTTTTCCCAAAGGACTGCATGTGGGCACGGTCACCAAAGTTGGAGCCGGAAAGGATCTTTTCCTCAATATCAAGATCAGGCCGGCAGCCGATCTCAGTAAGCTCGAAGAGGTTCTGGTTTTAACCGAGAAGCAAGAGAAGCAAGCGACGGCTGAGGATCATGTGCGCGTGCGAGCGGCCGATATCCTGGCGCAGCGCCTGCCTTCAGTGCCCGACAAGCCCGCGACCGATCCGAATGCAAATTCTGCGGCCTCCGGTTCCACCGCTTCTGGTTCCACTAAGATTGCTTCCGCAGGGGGAAATGCCGCACCGGGGATTTCTCCGAAAGCACCTCTCAATGCGTCCTCCGGGACAAAGCCTCCTAGCGTGACAGGAACCCAGCAAGCTGGCAGCAAAGTGATCCCGACCACGTCCCAACATGCGGCTGGAACTGCGCCCGCTTCCCCCGCGCCTGCTCGAACTGCGAAGCCGAAGACCACCGCGGACGCTTCGACTCAGGCAAAGCCGCTATCCATTCAGACCGTACCGAATAACGAGCCGAAACCGGCAGTGACAACGCAGCCCCCCTCGCAGCCGCCGCCTGCCCAGGAAGACAGCCCTCAATAACGTGCCCATCACCTATACATCCGGGGAGCAGGTCGAGGTTTACCGGTTCAGCATTCCGGTCACGATCGGAGTTCCATTGCTGGCGCTGTTCCTGCAAGCCTTTATCCCGCTGCGGTTTCCCCGATTCGCCGTTTACGTCGACTTGCCTCTGCTGGTCACAATTTTCTTCGCCATGGCGCGTAGAAGTCCCATTGCCGGCTTATTCACCGGTGCGTTTATCGGCTTGGCGCAGGACATGTTGGGGCACAATCCGATCGGCATTTATGGCATTGCCAAGACCGTCGTCGGCTATGGCGCGTCCTCTCTGGGGGTAAAGCTCGATGTGGAGAATGCCGGGGCGCGCTTCCTGGTGACTTTAGGGTTCTACCTGGTGCATTCCGCGGTTTACTTCACGGTGGCTCGCGGCATGGTTAACATGACTCAGACCTGGAGTTGGCCGCACGGCATCCTCGCAGGATTGGTGAATGCATTTATCGGCGTGTTTCTGTACTTCCTGCTGGACCGGTTTAAACAAAGGACGTGAAGAACAGTACCCAGTACCGAGTACCTAGTACCCGGTTAGAGCACGCAAAAGCACAGTGACCTTCGTTATTCCCTTGTTGCGGATACACCATTTGTGAGGAATACAATAGACGTAATCCCGACCACGTTGACCCACGTTTGCCGCAGTGACAGAGGCTCGCCGCGAGCCGCTCGGTACTGGGTACTCGGTACTGGGTACTGACTTATGTTTGGCCGCGACGAAAAAGTTTCCGGAATCCGCCTCACAGCGGCCCAATACCTCATCCTGGGCATCTTCCTGATCCTTGCTTACGGACTGTGGCGTCTGCAGGTGATGCAGGCCGACTACTATTCGCTGGCTGCGGAAAAAAACCGCATTCGCAATGTGCCGGTACTCGCGCCGCGAGGAAAGATTCTCGATCGCGAAGGCCGCATCATCGTCGACAACTATCCATCGTTCTCTGCGCTGCTGCTGCGGGATTCCACGCGTGATCTCAATGCCGACGCTGATTTGATTGCGCAGGGGCTGCATCTCGATCCCAATGAAGTTCGCGCACGCATCCGGCACTTCGCCTTGATGCCGCAATACCAGCCGATTTTTCTGAAAGAAGATATCACTCCCGACGAGTTGCAGTTCATCGAAGCGCATCGTAACGAATTGCCGGAACTCGACACGATCATGGCGCATCGCCGCCTGTATCCGCGCAACGGATTCATGGCACACCTGATTGGATATGTCGGCGAAGTCACCGACGACATGCTCAACCAGCCGCAGTTTGAACTTTATAACCCCGGCGATGTCGTGGGAATTTCCGGCGTCGAGCGGCAATACAACTCTCTGCTGATGGGGACGAATGGTTCGCGGCAGGCGCTGGTCGACAGCCATGGGCGCGAGGTCGGACGACTCGGGGAGACTGAGGCGATCCCGGGAAAACAGCTCAAACTGACCATCGATATTGATCTGCAGATTGCCGCCGAAGAGGCGTTGGAAGGCAAGAACGGAGCCATCGTGGCGATGGACCCGCACACGGGCGAGATTCTGGCGATGGCGAGCGGGCCGACTTTCGATCCGAATGATTTTGCCGTCCGCGTTTCACGGGATGAATGGAGCAAACTGGTCAACGATCCCGACAAGCCCCTGCTGAACAAAGCTATCCAGGCACAACTCGCGCCCGGTTCGACGTTCAAGATCGTTATGTCGGTGGCCGGATGGCAAGAGGGCATCGCCCAGAATATGCATGTTCACTGCAACGGAAGTGCTGATTTTTATGGCAGGAACTACAAGTGCTGGGTCTACTTCTTGCACCAAAGCCACGGCGATGTGGACTTGGAGAAGGCGATCTATCAGTCCTGCGACGTTTTCTTTTACACCCTCGCTGACAGGCTTGGGATCGGGCGCATCGCGAAATACGCGACGATGTTGGGACTGGGGGAGAAAACCGGAATTGATTTACCGAACGAAGTCAGCGGGGTGATGCCATCGGAGGAATGGAAGATACGGAATTACAAACAGAAATGGTTTGCCGGCGAAACCATTTCTGTCGGAATCGGACAAGGCGCGGTTACGGTGACGCCGGTGCAGTTGATCCGAGCGATTTCTGCGATATCGATGGGCGGGAAGATGGTGGTGCCGCACGTCACGAATCCGACGGATCTACCTCCCGGCATGGTGGATGCTGCGCACTACACCGAAGTGAAGACGATCCCGATTGGTGCCGACGGATGGAACTACATCACTGATGCCATGGTGAGGGTCCTTCAACCCGGGGGCACAGCCCCCTCGGCGAGCATTCCTGGCATAGAAATCGCAGGCAAGACCGGGTCCGCGCAAGTTGTATCGCTGGCCTTGCGCGCCAAAGCTAAGAATGCTGCCGAATTTGCGCAGAACGGCTGGTTTGTGGGATTTACCCCGCGCCGAAATCCCGACATCATCGTTTGCACCCTCTTTCAAGGCGGAGAACATGGCAGGTTGGCGGCCCATCTGGCCACGCAGGTGATTAAGGCTTACGTCGACAAGCAAAAACGCACTCCGCAGAAGATGGTGGAGAAGCCGAAGAATCCGGGAACTGTAGATATGGGCGCGCTCTGGAGCGACCCTGACCATAAAGATGATCTGCAGGCCGGGCACGTTGACATTCCTCTTGCGAGAAAGCGGCCAGTACTGGCCACGGCTGCGCCGGGAATGAACTGAGTGCCGAGTTGCGAGTACCACTACCCGAAACGAGGCGAGGAACTTTGAGGCAGCGATCGATCATATCGGCGGAGGGCCCTACTCGGTACTTGGTACTGGGTACTCGGTACTGATGGCACGTTACGTTTCATATCGCGACTTTGACTGGCTTCTGCTGGTCTTCGTGCTCATGATCTGCGGGCTGGGCGTGATGGAGATTCACAGCGCCACCATGCATACCAAGTTTGCCGGGTCGGATGTAAAGCAGATGTATTGGGTTCTCGGCGGTGTCGGCGCAATGTTCCTGATCAGCCTGGTCAACTATCAAGCTCTCCTCGACCAGATCCATTGGTTCTACATTGCCTCGGTCGCATCGTTGATGGCGGTGCTGGTGTTCGGCACAAAAGCTTTGGGAGCCAAGCGTTGGATCAAGATGCCCGGCGGCAACCACTTTCAACCTTCGGAGTGGGTGAAGCTCATCTTGATTGTCGCCGTCGCCAAGTTCTTCGCTGACATGCGGCAACGGGAGCTTTCCTGGCCGGATTTCGTGAAAGCAGGAGCGATTGTCGGCATTCCAATGCTGCTCGTTCTGAAGCAGCCTGATCTGGGTACAGCCCTGACCTACCTTCCGATCGCGGCCATGGGCATGTTCCTGGGCGGGTTGCAATGGAGGCAGGGCCTAGCAGTCGTTCTGTTGGGGGTGATAGGCATTGGGGTCGTTTTCTATGTCCCCAAGGTACACATTTTGAAGTCGTATCAGAAACAGCGGCTGACGAGCTATCAGGACCCCGACTCCGACCCCCAAGGGGCTGGGTACCAAGTTAAGCAATCCATGATTGCCGTCGGTTCTGGAGGGTTATGGGGCGGTAAAGGCTCGCAAACACACGGGGCTTTCCTCCCTGTTCCCCAAACGGATTTTATTTTCGCCGCGTTTTCCGAAGAACATGGATTCGTAGGCGCTCTCGGAGTTCTGCTGTTATACTTCATTGTGCTGATGCGTTTGACCCAGAACGCGCAAACAGCGCCCGACCGCGCTGGCACGTTTGTGGTGATGGGTGTGGTGGCTGTGCTTAGCTTCCATATCCTGGTCAATGTCGGCATGGTGGTTGGCTTTATGCCGGTCACCGGAATACCCCTGCCGCTCATGAGTTATGGCGGGTCTTCCGTGTTGTTTATGTTCCTGGCGCTGGGGATGGTTATGAATGTTCGTATGCGCCGTTTTGTGAACTAGCTGGGTGAGCCGGCTAGCGAAAAATGGGACAGGCAGGGAAGACGGCAGGGACGTAGTTGCTGTGCCTCGGAGGCGCAGCCCCAAAAATATCGATCGCCCTCGCGTTAAGAGGGCAATGTAACCGGCAGCAGAGCAGTAAGTGCCGGGCAGGATTGAAGCGGAACAGCTGGGCAGGGAACGGCCCCCCGACCGATAATGGTCTGAGAGCGGTCACAACCCCGGCGGAAGTTAAAGCGATAAGTGCAAAAGATTTCTAAACTTATGCAGCGGAGTGCGCCAGGAGAAAACCTCTCCGGACCGGTCCGCCCCCGTCAGGGGCAATCTCGCCTGCGTTCAATCCTCCCGAGCATTTTCTGATTCGGCCCCGGTGAAAAACCGACCGGCTTCCTTGATGAATCCGGACGGAACCGGAGTGTTTCAATGAACAAAGAACTATTTGTCTCTTCCACGCCCCACGAAACGAAGGTGGGCCTGGTGGAAGATGATCTGCTCGCGGAAGTCTATCTTGAGCGCGAGAACGAATACACCTTAGCGGGATCCATCTACAAAGGGCGCGTGACCCGCGTGCTCCCCGGCATGCAGTCGGCTTTCGTAGACATTGGCCTAGAGCGGGATGCGTTCCTTTACGTCTCCGATTTCATGGAGTTGGAAGAGCACGACGACGATTTGACCGATGTCGTTCCAGCGAATCGCGGAGTGCAGGATCTGCGTCCACAGCCGGCAAGGGCCGAGTCCGACGGCGCTGCCAGCGGAACGACTGAGGCCGCAGGCCCTGAACCCATTTTGCAGGAGGATGCGGACGAAGGAACGTTTGAAGCGGATCGCTTAACCGAGGCTCCGTCCGTGACGTCCACATCTGAGGCCACGGAGTCAGGGAATGGCGGAGATGCTGGCCGGGATCGTGGCGCATGGCGTGGTGGACGTCGTCGTCGCCGTGGGGGCCGTCGCGACGGCCGCGATCGTGGACCAGAACGCGGTGCGGACCGGGGAAGTGCGGATCGTGGAAGCGATCGGGGACCGGAGCGTTCATCGACCCGCGCGGTCGAAGCGCCGCCGACGAGGCCATCAGGACCTCCTGCTGGTTATCAACCGATTCTGTTGCCCGGAGAATCAATTTCCAAGTACCAGCGCTTCTCTCAACCTTCTATTCAGGAGGCGGAGCCCAGCAAATTCTCTGGCGAGATTTCGCCAGAAGAAGCTTCGCCTGAAGTTAATGCTGAACCGGCAGCTCCCATTGCCGCTACCTTCCCGGAAGACGAGCCAATTTTTGCCGCTGCGTCCGCCACGACGGAGCCGCTGCACGAAGAGCAGGAAGAAATGCAACCGTCGGCGGAAGAGCCGGTCGAATCGGCAGCGACCTCGACAAGTTGGAATCGGGAGTTCCGTCGCGCGCAAGAGCCAGCTGCGCCCGCTCATGTTTGGCCTCCTGAAGTCTCGACTTCAGTTGAAGCAGAGGCAGCCGGCAATGCCAGAGAAGAAGGAAGGCAGCAAGAAACCGACGAGTTGCTCGTTCCTTTGGCGGAACACATCGATTCTCCGGCGCGCTCGTCGCACGAAGACGAGACTCCGGTCTTTGCCGCTCCCGGCACGATGGAAGAAGAAACCATCGAAGAGGATGAGGTCGACACCGTCCACTACCAGGCATCATCCGATGAAGGATACGAAGAGTTCGAAGAAGAGACTCAGGCAGCCGATCAATCGGGTCATCTGAATGGCGATGCACGGGAAGCGGTGACTGAGATCCACATGGCTTCGATCACCGAATCCGGGGAGGCGCAAGCCGAGGCAACGCCGGCCGAAGGTGAGGAAGACAGCGAGGAAATAGAGTTGGAAGAAGCGCAGGCGCAAGCGGAAGCGTTGCTCGATGCGGAAGCCCGGGGCAATGGCACCGTCGATGCTCGCGCGGAGGTTCGTGCTCCGGCAAGCACGGCAGGCTACACGCAGCGGACACAGCGTCCACGTTTCGAACGTCCAGGATACGAGCGTCGTGGTGGAGACCGAGGTCGCCGTGGCGGAGGGCGCAGCCGCTTCCGTCGCCGCGAGTCGGCGCCGGTTCCGCTGATCAGCGACTTGTTGAAGGAAGGCCAGGAAATTCTGGTTCAGATTGCGAAGGAGCCGATTGGCAAGAAAGGCGCTCGTATTACCAGCCACATCGCGCTGCCGGGACGCTTCCTGGTCTACATGCCGACGGTGAATCACACTGGTGTTTCGCGGAAGATTTCATCCGAAGAAGAACGCCAGCGCCTGAAGCGAATCATCCTGAGCGAGCGCGAGAACGGGCACGGCGGATTCATTGTCCGCACGGCCGCACAGAGTGCGAGCGAAGAAGAGCTCCGCGCCGACATACGGTTCCTGAAGGGATTGTGGCAAGACATCAAAAACCGGGCCGAGAATTCGAAGCCGCCCGCGTTGATCTACCACGATTTGAATGTAGTCGAGCGCGTGCTGCGCGATCAGGTCACTTCCGATTTTTCCGTGATCTGGGTCGACACCGAAGCGGAGTATGAACGCATTCTGCGCTTCTTCAACCGCTTCCAGCCAGGGATGGTCAAACGGGTCAAGCTCTACACGAAAGAGACGCCGCTGTTCGAGCAGTTCGGCCTGCAGGAAGAGATGAACAAGGCGCTCAAGTCGAAAGTCTGGTTGAAGAGCGGAGGCTACATCGTCATCAACCAGACGGAAGCGCTGGTTGCTATCGACATCAATACTGGCAAATATGTCGGCAAGACGGCGCGCCTGGAAGATACGATCGTCAAGACCAACGTGGACGCGATCAAGGAAATCGTCCGGCAGATCCGGCTCAGAGATCTGGGCGGCATCATCATCATCGACTTCATCGATATGGATGAACGCCGCAACCGGCAACGCGTGATGCAGGCGCTGGAAGAAGAACTCAGGCACGATCGCGCTCCCTCGAAGACGCTGCAGTTCAACGATTTCGGCCTGGTCGCGATCACTCGCAAGCGCGTCAAACAATCGCTCGAACGCACCATCGGGGCGCCGTGTCCATATTGCCAGTCGACCGGCTACGTGAAATCAGTGACCACGATCTGCAACGAGATTTACGTCGAGATGCGCAAGATCGCTAAACACCTGGAGCACGAAGATGTCATGCTGCGCGTGCATCCGGATGTCGCCAAGGAATTAAAGACCAATAACGCAAAACTGCTGAATGAGATGGAAGAGATGACGAAGCGGACGATCATTGTGAAAAGCGATCCGGCCGTACATCAGGAGCAGTTCGACATCAATTAGCTGGCAGCTTTCAGCGATCAGCTTTCAGCCGAACTAGGACGGGCGCCAGTCGCCCGTCTTTTTTCTTCCCTTGGCGTCGTCGGGGAACGAGTCGTTCCGGCATGTGCTGGCAGCTCACCTTCTGGAGGGACGAAACGTCTAAGGCTTTGTTCGCAGTTTGACCTGGCGGGGGAGTACGGAATCCATCTCCACATTTCCGGACAGCAATCGTCTCCGTCGGAGAAACGTATAATTACAGCACTGGCATCAAGCCTGCCATTGAGGATGTCACTGTCGCCGCAATACGAGAAGGGGCTGAACGGGGCTGCATCCTTGCCGCATGCGGCATTGATTCGTGAGCAGTTGAGGCGCATTCTGGCGCATCCTCTATTTGCGAACAGCAAGCGGTACCCAGTGCTTCTCGCGTACACAGTTGAGCAAAGCCTGGAAGGCAATGCCGGGGATTTAAAGGAGCGGACGATCGGTGTCGAGGCCTTTGGACGAGATCCAAGCTATGACGTGAATCTTGATCCGGTAGTTCGCACCACAGCAGCCGAAGTTCGTAAAAGACTTATCCAGTATTACTACAACCCTGATCATGCGGGGGAGTTGGTAATCGAACTGCCGGTTGGTTCCTATGTCCCCTCGTTCCGCGAGCCTGTCTCGCCCCAGACAACCGTAGCCTCAGAACCAATCTCAGTCGGGAAGACTCAGCCACTCTCGGGAGAGCTCGCCGCATGGAGAGATACGGAACGAGCGCCCTTCGAGGTTACCGCGCGCTATCGGGTTTTGATCGCGATCGCTTTGCTTTTCGGCGCGTTTGCCGGTTTCAGCATCGGCCGCGTTAAGTTCTTCAAGCAGCCGTCCGATCTGGAACGGTTTTGGGAACCAATCACCGCTACGTCAAGCAGGATCACATACTGCGTCGGAGATACGAGGGGCGTGAGCGATCGTCAGCCCAGCCGGACAGAGGAGAATCCAACCGGCGAGCTGAATCTATCCGATGTCATCACTCTTGCCCGGTCCATAGGCCCACTTGTACTCGGCAAGAGTACATTTCGCGTTGTTTCGGCGCCGGATACCGGATTTGCGCAACTACGGGAAGGCCCGATCGTACTCATTGGAGCGTATAACAACCCGTGGACGTTGAGGATTACGCAAGACTTGCCGCTCGGATTCGAATACGACAACCAGGTTCGCAAGATCGTCGACCGCAAGGATCCTCTGAAGAGATTTTGGACCTATCAATGGCAGGTGCCCAACACTGAACTCGCCGAAGACTACGCTATCGTGGCCAGGTTTCACGACAATGTCACCGGACAACCTGTCATTATCCTGGCTGGGATCCTGGCGGAAGGAACCGAGGCGGCCAGCGAAGTGGTTTCCAATCCTGAGTACCTCAAAGCGATGCTTGAAAAGCTCCCCAAGGACTGGGACCAGAGGAATCTAGAAGCCGTGATCGAGACGCACGTTATCGGAGGCCACCCCGGCCCTCCGAAGGTTGTTGCGGTCGAGACCTGGTAAGAACCTCCTGGCAGGAAAACCATGTATCATACGTCGCTCTCAGGCTTTGTTCTAGCGACCTTTATCTCCTTATAAGCCAGTCACTTACGTGCCTCGGGAGGGTCTGATGCACGATAGAGCTTCTTTCGAAGGCCAGCGTCTGCCTAATCTGACTTGGACGCGGAGAGACAAATACATCCAACGTGGGCGAGAGGGCCGACAGGAGTGGATTTTGTCTCTTCTCTTGGATCTCGCGGGTTCCACGTAGTTTCGAGAACCCGCGGTTCATATTAGGAAAAGGAGACTCAATGAAACGAATTCTGGGAATTGCGCTCTTACTGATCTCATGTTCTATTCCATTGCTTGCGGGAAACAACTCGCAGGGGTTCATGCTGCCTTCTAATGTTCGGATTGGCGATGCTCAATTGCCGGAAGGGCACTGCAGCGTAGCTTGGACCCAACCATCCGGATCACAGGTGCAGCTGACGATCAAAACGGAAGACAGAAAGACGATAACCGTGCCGGCGCAGGTGGTTGAAACCAAGCAAGGTGTCGTGTCGGTACAGACATTTGTCGCGAACGGAGTCACCTACGTCAGCGAGTTTGACACGAAGAACGCTCGATTCATCGTTCAGGACCCTGCGCAAGGCACGAAGTGAAGGGTCAAGGTTCTGCAGAGTGGGAGCTGTTTTAGCTGACGTTCGCCAGCGTCTTCACGGCGACGTCGGCATGGTTGCGCAGTTTTGCCACCGACTCGTGGATGGCTCGGGCCGCTGGTCCTGAGCCGCCCTGCTCAGCCGCCTGGGCGACGCTGCCAGCATCTTCTGTCGATGTATTAGCCATGTCGAGAAGCACGACCACGGCATCCGCATGCAGCTTCCAGAGAGACGACATTTTCTGACTGCGTTTCAGTTCTTCGAGTTCGGTGCTGATGCGCGCCGATATCGATACCATGCGGATCAGCGTACGAGCTACTTCCGCGCGCAGGCTCTTTTCTTCCAGAAACGAAGAGTTGTAAGCGTCTGCTTCCGAGGTCGTTAGACTCAGGTTAAAGAACCGCATGGGGACGACCTGCCGGTATTTCGGATCGGCCACTCGCACGAACACGCGAATCGATTCTTCTACGCGTCGCAACTTCACTTCTTCTGCGGAGAGTTGCTGTGCCGTGATGGTCGGCGGTTGGAACACTGCAGGCGCTGGCGGAGTCTTCGCCGCGGCCTTTGCAGCTTTCGGCGCGGCTGCTGCGCTGGCAGCGGCTGCGCGCTGGGCGTGTGCGGCCGGCGTGAGCAGGGAGCGGCGGATCGGAGGACGCCGGTCTAGCTCCTTCTTCAGCTTTGAGACGCGCCGGAACTTCTCGAAGGTGCTGCCGTAATCCGCTTCCAGCAGTTGCTTTTCTTGAATGGCCGCGACGTGTTCGACCGTGACTTCAACGCCATCGACCGTGGTGAGAATCGTTCCACCCATTTCTTCCAGAGCCTGGCCGAAAGTCTTTATTTCGCCCAAAGCATTGACGAACAACTCGTCGAATTTCTTTCCGAATGCCGAGTTGTAAGCGGACACCGTGGCCAGCACGCCAGGATGATAGAACGATGAATCAAGCCACTGCTTCAATTCACGAACCCGGCCAATCATTCCTGAATCGATCAGCGCATTGAAGTCGCGGAAGCGTGAAACCTCCTCCCGAAAGGGATCGAAGCGGCGCAACAACTGCACGTGCTCTTCCGGCAGGGAAGGTACGTCGGTGTCTGCCAGAATCTCGATCAGAGCGATTTCAAACGGCGAAAGGGGCAACGCACCATCGAGCCCATATCCACTCTGTTCCCATTGCCCCGGTACGCGCGGATGGCGGTACAGAAACGTTGCAATCAGGTCCGTCTTGTCGCGGTTCACGTCGCTTGGTTCACGCCGGCGCACGAAATAGCGCAACAGCGCTTCGGCGACTTCGGAATCCGTATCGGGTGTAAGCGCCTGCCGCAGCATGGCCGGTGTGATCGCCATATCCAGCAGGTGCAGCCAGCGGTACATCCGCGACAAAGTATTGGGCAACTCGCGCTCGGAATGGCGCAATGCGTCTTCGTCGAGACCGCGTGGGATCGGCACGTCGCCGCCAAGCGTATCCCGCAGAAGCTTCTGGTAGAAGCCCTGGACAGTCGCCAATATGGCTAGTTCAAACCGAAGATCCTCGGCCAAAAAGAGCTCCCGAGTGCAAGAATTCCCTCTAAAACTTTACTAATGTCCAAGTAAAGCCGAAAGGTTACTTCCGGTGCAAGTTACTACTGGAGTGAGACTTCGAAGGGAAGGGATATCCCCGGAAGTACATGAACTTCTGCAGAGTCTCTTACAATTAGAGATGTCGTCCTGAGCGGCGGCGAAGCCGGAGCGAGGGACCCAATGCTTCATGCAGTTGTCATTCTTAGCAGAGGCGAAGCCGCTGCGAGGAACCCTACGTCAGTCAAGCAGCGTTGATATGGTCAACAGGATCTTAAAGCTGACGGCTGCAAAACTGAACCCTGTTGGCTGCATCACCGCTACCAGTCTTCATACGGTCCCTCACCCGGCTCGTCGCCGGGTTCAGGATGACAATCTCTGGAATGTGTTTTAGAAAATGACAGTTTTATTTCCGTACACCAGCACGCGGTTCTCGACGTGCGAGCGGACCGCGCGCGAGAGCACGACCTTTTCAAGATCACGGCCCTTGCGGATCAGGTCTTCCACCGTATCGCGGTGGGATACGCGGACGACGTCCTGCTCGATGATCGGGCCGTCGTCGAGAACTTCGGTGACGTAGTGGCTGGTGGCGCCGATCAGCTTTACTCCGCGTTCGAACGCCTGATGATACGGGCGAGCTCCGACAAATGCGGGCAAGAACGAGTGGTGAATATTGATGATGCGTTGCGGATAGCGGTTGACGAATTCGTTCGACAGAATCTGCATGTACCGGGCGAGCACCATGAAGTCGGGCTTGTGCTCGTCGATCAAAGCCTGAATCTGTTGTTCGGCGGCGTGCTTGTTCTCTTTGCCGACTGAAATCACAGCGAAGGGAATCTTGTAGAAATCCGCGATCGGCTGATTGTCGGGATGGTTGGAGATGATCAGCGGAATCTCGCACGCTAACTCGCCGCTTTGATGACGATAGAGCAGATCGACCAGGCAATGATCGTATTTGGAGACGAAGATGACCATCCTGGGACGATGCGATGATTGCGCTAGCCGCCAGGTCATGTGGAATTTCTGGGCGACGGGGGCGAAGTGCTTGCCGAAATCGGCGAGCGGGACGTCGAAATCTTTCGGGTCGAACTCGACGCGCATTAGAAACAGGCCGGATTCCTCGTCGGCGTGCTCGTCGGCATGAAGGATGTTGCCTCCATGCCGATAGACAAGGTCGGCAATCGTCGCGACCTCACCCTTGGCATCGGGGCAACTGACGAGCAAGATGGCGGAGGTTTTCATAGCGACGCCATAATCCTTTGTGCAGCGGATGCAAGAGCAGGCCGGCGCCTATTTAAGTCCTCGGGATCAAACGGGCCGAATCGGCTGTTCCAAACCTCGGCGACAATGGTTTCGACTATCTCACCGCCAATCTTCTGCTCACCGAACTTCGTAGCCTTCGCGAGCGCACTTTCAATCAAGGAAGCCTCGCCATCATACTCGTCGGGCGGGCATTGAAGCGCCAGAAATCCCTCAATGTCCTCGCGATCGAGTGTGGACTTGATTTCTCGGAACCGAGACCACGGCGTCATAAGTTGTGGTTATCGTCGCAAGCTCTTCAGAATCTCCCTCGCGGCATTCGCTCCCGAACCACCGGTCAATCCCGCGCCGGGATGCGTGCCGCTTCCGCAGAGATACAGATTCTCGATTGGTGTCTGATACCGTGCCCAGTCCAGCAGCGGACGCATGGTGAAGAACTGATCCAGCGCAAGATCGCCGTGGAAGATTTGTCCACCGGTCAGGCCATATTTGTCTTCGAGATCCTTCGGCGTAATGATCTGGTGCGTCAGAATCAGCTCCGGCAGATTTGGTGCATACTGCGCGAGCGTCTGCACGACGGTCTGTCCCAGAGCCTTGCGCTGTTGTTCCCAATCGCCCTTCAACTTATAGGGCGCATATTGCATGTAAATCGACATCACATGCTTGCCCTCTGGCGCCAGGGTCGGATCCGTCAACGATGGAATCGTGGCTTCGAGATACGGCTTACGCGAGAAGTTCCCGTACTTCGATTCGTCGAACGCCCGCTCGAGATAGTCGATTTCATTACCGATGTGAATTCTCCCGCGCAGGGCAGACGAATCTCCGTTCTTGAGCGCGGTGAATTTCGGCAGAGCCGAGAGCGCGAGATTGACCTTCGCGACCGTTCCATTGCCGCGGTAGTGCTGCAATTTCTGCACGAAATCTGGCGATAGATGAACCGGATCCGTCAGCTTCATAAGGGTACGCTTGGGGTCAGCATTTGAAATGACTGCCTTCGCTGGGATCTCTTCTCCTGTCGAGAGCAGCACCCCTGTAGCTGCGCCGTTTTGCACGTGAATCTCGATGACCTCGGCGCCAGTGCGAATCTCAACGCCGGCTGCCTTGGCGGCGGATGCCATCGCCTGCGTGACAGCTCCCATGCCTCCCGCGGCGAACGAGGCTGAGCCCGCGGGATGAGCATCGCCCGCAGCGCGAATCAGGAGAACCAACGCGCTGCCCGCCGACCATGGACCCAGAAAAGTTCCGAAGACGCCACGAGCTGCAATCACAGCACGCAGCAATTCCGTTTCGAAATACTCGGAGGCTAGATCAGCGACCGCCATCGGCCCCCAGCGCAGCAGGCGGAACATGTCTCGCTTGCCAAGCTTTCGGATCGCACGCCCGGTCTGCAGCATGCTCCACAAATCCCCACGGCTGGGATTGTCGATGTCCGGAGGCGTGGTGGCCAAAGCATCACCGATGACCTTGCTGATTTTTCCCAGCGACTGCTGGAATTCGGGATACTTGCCCGCGTCCTTTTGCGAGAAGGCCGAGATTTCCTGAGATGATCTGCCGGCGTCTTGATAGAGCGTGAGTGCCCGGCCATCAGGCGACAACGCGGTCACGCAGACTTCCGGCGTGATCATTTTGAGGCCATGCTTCTCCAGTTGCATGTCCTTCATGATGTCGGGCCGGATCGGTCCCGCGCTGTGCGACAGCGTTGAGCAGCGGAATCCGGGATGGAATTCGTCAGTCACCGCCGCGCCGCCAACTTGCGCGCTGCGTTCCAGCACAAGCGGCTTGTATCCCGCCTTGGCGAGATAGAAGGCCGTGATCAGCCCGTTGTGTCCGCCGCCGATAATGACGATGTCGCGTGGTGTGGAAGATGTGCTCATAGTTGTCCCAATGCAGGGGCAGAACGTCTTGACGCGTTTGTGGTGACGGAAGGGAACACGGGGTCCTTCGACTGCGGTTTTGCTTCGCTGATCGCGAAGCAAAATCCTCGCTCAGGATGACAAAGTGTGGGCTCGTGCTCAGAGTAACGGATCATTCTTAGGCCGCTCCCTTGATATCTTTCAAAATCTCCAGAGCCGCGAGACGGCCGTTGGCGCCCATAATCCCGCCTCCCGGATGCGTGGCCGATCCGCACATATAAAGGTTCTTGATCGGAGTGCGGTACTGCGCCCAGCCCGGTACGGGACGCAGGAAGAAAAGTTGTTCGAGCGAAAGCTCTCCCTGGAAGATGTTGCCCTCGCTCAATCCCCACTCGCGTTCCAGATCGAGCGGCGTTACCACCTGTTTCTGGATGATGATGTCTTTCAGATTCGGCGCATATTCCGAGATGGTATCGACCACCGTGTTGCCGAATGCTTCTTTTTCGGTATCCCAGCTAAGCCCAGGTGCCAGTTTGTACGGAGCGTATTGCACGAAGCACGACATCACGTGCTTGCCCGGGGGGGCGACGGAAGGATCGGTAAGCGACGGAATCACCATATCGATGTACGGACGCTTCGAGAAATGCCCATACTTTGCGTCATCGTAAGCCCGCTCCATGTATTCGACCGAAGGCGAAATGGAAATCGCGCCGCGCAGGTGAGCGCCGGGCCCGGGCATGCACTTGAAGTTCGGCAGGGCATCGAGCGCCATGTTTACTTTCCCGGACGACCCGCGGAATTTGTAACGGTTGATTTCTTCGAGAAAATCGCCGGGAAGGTGTTCGGGTCCCATGAACTTCGTGAATGTCAATCGCGGATCGACGCTCGAAGAAATTACATCTGCGTAAATCTCATCGCCATTGGAGAGCACCACGCCCTTGGCCTTGCCATTCTTGACGATGATCTGCGAAATGCCGGACTGCGTGCGGATTTCGACTCCCGCCTCGCGTGCGGCATCGGCAATGGCATTCGAGATTGCGCCCGTCCCCCCGCGGGCAAATCCCCATGCGCGAAATGCACCGTCGATTTCACCCATGTAGTGATGTAACAGAACGTAGGCTGTTCCCGGAGAGCGCACCCCAAGAAATGTTCCGATGATTCCCGAGGCCGACATCGTCGCCTTGAGCACGTCGGTTTCGAACCATTGATCCAGGAAGTCGATCGCGCTCATGGTCATGAGCTGCACCTGGTTGTATTTGTCGTAGCTCGACATCCCCTGGAAACGGCGTCCGATGAAGAGCAGCTTCATCAGTTCGCGCGGATTCAGCGTAGTCGGATCCGGCGGCACCATGCTCAGAATCGGCTTCACAAAGCGGCACATGGCCTGCATCGCCTTGCCGAACTCATCGTAGGCTTCGGCGTCTACGCGCGAATGCCGGGCGATCTCCCGGTGCGTCTTGCCGTGATCATTCACGCGCCATAGGTAATCGCCGCTCGGCATCGGCGTGAACGTGCCGTCGAGTGGAAGAATTTCCAGTCCGTGTCGGGGTAGGTCGAGGTCGCGAATGATCTCCGGACGCAACAGTGAGACTACATAGGAACAGACCGAGAACTTGAACCCAGGGACAATTTCTTCCGTGCAAGCTGCGCCGCCCAGCACGTGCCGCCGCTCCAGCACCAGCACCTTCTTGCCGGCACGCGCCAGATAAGCGGCATTCACCAGGCCATTGTGGCCGCCGCCGATGACGATGACATCGTAAGAATTGGAACCAGCCATTCGCTGTATGCTCCTAGCTGCTAGCTCGTAGCCGCTAGCTTCAATGCTCAAATTTCAGGAAACGCAATGATACTCGGCGTGAGGAGAAAGGCGTAGTACGATCAGAGCCCGCTGGGAAGAACCGTCCAGCTGCGAAGAATATTACACAGAGATGGAAGAATGTAACGCATCGTGACCCACAGTCGAATCGCTATTCTAGCGGGAAGTCCGCAATTTGTCTGCTGATTTTAGTGGCCCCGTGACTTGCAGTCATCACTCAATCAGGTTGCCGGGCCTCCGCGTGCTGCATATAATCCGGATTCGATTTGAATTTGCTGTCGAGGACATCACTTTGCCTATCGGAACCGCATTTCACGAGAGAACGTTTCCCCTTTGCAACAGCCTGAATTATCGCGAGTGGTCGGGCTACTACACGGTCAGCGTGTATGAAGTACACCATGAGCACGAGTACAACGCGATCCGCAACGCCTGTGCGCTGATCGACATCTCGCCGCTCTACAAATATCTGATCACCGGCAAGGATGCGACGCGTCTGGTGAATCGCGTCATCACGCGCGATATCAACAAGGTAAAAGTCGGGCAGGTCATCTACTGCTGCTGGTGCGATGAAGAGGGCAAGGTCATCGACGACGGAACGATCTCTCGTCTCGAAGAGAACGTCTATCGCTGGACAGCTGCCGATCCCAGCCTGCGCTGGTTCCGGCAAAACGGCCTGAACATGGACGTTCAGATCGAAGACATCTCCGAAAAAATCGCAGCACTCGCCCTGCAGGGGCCGACATCAGCCAAGCTGCTCAAATCTGTGGCGGAGGCTGACATCGCGAATCTCAAATACTTCCGGGTGACCCACGGGAAGATCGCCGGTATTCCGGTCGACATCTCACGCACCGGCTATACCGGCGACTTGGGATATGAAATCTGGATTCCGTGGAACGAGGCCGTGAAGGTCTGGGATGCTCTGGCCGATAAGGGTAAGCAGTTCGATTTGCACGCCGCTGGCATGCTTGCGCTCGATGTTGCACGAGTCGAGGCCGGTCTGTTACTGATCGAGGTGGATTACACCAGCTCGAAGAAGGCGCTGATTGCGTCGCAGAAGTATTCGCCCTACGAGCTGGGTTTCGGCAAGATGGTGCATCTCGAAAAAGAGAATTTCATCGGCAAGCGGGCGCTGGAGCGCGACGCGAAAAACGGGACCTCACGCCAGTTCGTGGGGCTTGAAGTTGACTGGACCGATGTGGAGCGCCTCTACGAGCGCTATGGTTTGACGCCCGCTGCGCCGGCTCAGGCATCGCGCGTTGCGGTACCCGTCTATTCCGGAGACAAGCAGGTTGGTAAGGCGACGACAACTAGCTGGTCTCCGACGCTGAAGAAAATGATCGCGCTGGCGAGCCTTGAGACCGCGTACTCCAAGCCGGGAACCGCGCTGCAGATGGAAATCACGATCGAGGCGATGCGGTTGAAGACGAACGTGAAGGTGACGACTTTGCCGTTCTTCAGTCCTGCGAGAAAGACTGCGACGCCGGTGTAATGAGTTGGTGTCGGGATAGTCCCCATCGTCTGTCCGCCGGGCAAAGCCCGGCAATGTTTTGTAACGGCGTGAGGAACCTCTAGCCGCGCTCTGCGTGGCGCACAGCCGAGGGCGGCTGTTGCCACAGGGCTCTCCGCTTTCCCGATATGTACAGCCATACTCCGATTAGCAGTAGTACTCCGCATCCGCCGACAACTTTCAACACCGCTAATGGCTTGTTCGGCTCATCGGGCTGTGGAACCAGCGATAGAGCAATCGTCAGCGTCGTCGTGCAGAATCCTAAAGTGGCGACTAATTTGGCCATCATACTTCCGCCGGGAACACGAATCACGTCCGGTCCGGCTGGTTCGCTTTGCAGCTTGATCATCGCGGCGAACAGAAATAGGTAGGGAATGAAATAGGTGATTACGCCCATGCTGACCAGCACGTCGTAGGCGCCTTTTACACTCGTTCCCGCCTGGCCCAGAAAGATAAACACCACGCCGAGTACGAACTGCGTGAGAAGCGCAACCCATGGTGTTTTCCACTTTGGGTGCAGTGCTCCGAATGCCGGAGGTAAGAATCGATCAAGGCCCGCCACGAAAGGGAGCCGCGCCACGGCAGCGAGGTAGGCTCCGGCAGCGCCGATGTTGCTGAGAGCAATCAGAAACGCGGCGAGCGGCAACACACCGGGATATCCCACGCGGGTTGCGGTCGCGGAAACAGCCTGCACCAAACCTTGCAGACTGTTGACCTGCGTCGAGGGCAGCGCCAGCAAAACACAGACAGTCCCCAGAATGTAGCAAATCGTCACCGTTACGCCTGCGAAGAGCAGCGCAAACGGAATGGTGCGACGTGCATTCTTGATCTCACCGCCCATAAACGATGCGGTTTCGCACCCGCCGAATGCGAACGTCAGCACCGACCAAAAGATAATGTCGTTGAAATGCGTGCTGGGCGTCATGGAATGAAGCGTGAACGACGTTGCCGACCCAAACCGATGCCAGGCGATGAATCCCATGACGATGACGATTCCAACCGGAATCCACATGGCCAGCGCGCCCACGTTGTGCAACCACTTGCCGACGTCGAGCCCGATGACATTCATCAGAGTCGCCGCGCTCAATGTGAGCAGCGAAAACACAATATAGAACGTGGCATTGCCTGACAGATGCTGCCACTTCGTTTGCCGCATGAACAAGATGTTGCTGGCCGCGAAGTAAAGCACGGCAGGGAAGTAGGGCAGGTTGCTCGTCCAGTATGTCCACGCCGACATGAAACCAGAGAAGTCACCGAAGGCGCGTTTGCTCCAGACATAGAGGCCGCCCTCATTTGGATATCGCGAGGATAATTCCAGCACCGATAGTGCCAGCGGAGTGTAAAAGCAGAACCATGCGCCGGCCCATATGATGATCGAGCTCGGCCCAGCTGCGGCAGCGGTGGCGATCCAGCGCAGGCTGATCCCAGTGATGACATAAAACAGGACGAGATCACGGAATCCCATGACTTGCCGTGGACGATTGGGATCTTCGACCTCGGCGATCGAAACGCCAGGCGAGAGGAGGCCGGCGCTGTCGAGTGGCCGCTTTGGAGTGGGATCGGGCAAGAGCGTTTCCCCAGGTCAGGCTGGCATAAGCAAGAATGAAGAGAAATAGCACCAGAGGCAGCGTGCGGCAAGCCCGAAATTCAGATCAAATCGCCACTAATCAGGCAGACGGCAAGCTTATTTTGCGATTGCTGCGCTTCCAATACAGGTATCCCGGGATTCCGATGAGCACGATGGCCGTTCCCCAGAATGCCTCGGTGGGACGGGTGATGATCGTGTTCAACGTCCAAGCCCCTCCGATGAATACATAAATTGCGGGAAGCCATGGATATCCTGTGCAGCGATAGGGCCGGGGAATGTCTGGACGCTTCCATCGCAACCAGAATAGCGCGATCACCGTGAGGGTATACGACAGCACCATGCCGTAGATGACGTACGTATACAGCTGGTCGTAGCGCCCGCTCAGTGTCAGCGCCGCAGCCCAGATGCCCTGCCCGATCAGACTAAAAGCCGGAGTCCGCCACTTGGGATGGATCTCGGCCATGCGCTTGAAGAAGACTCCATCTTGCGCCATGGCAAGATACACGCGTGCGCCCGACAGTGTGCAAGTTGCCGCCGCGCTGAAACAGGAGATCGCGATCATCAAGGACAACCACACGGCAGCTCTTGGCGAAAACAGTGCCACTGCGGCAGCGTGGGCAATCGTCTCGTGCGCGGCAATTTCTTTGAGAGGCAGAGCGTACATATAAGTCAGGTTCATGGCGATGTAAATCACGCCGACAGCAAGAACGCCAAGCACCATCGCCCGCGGCACGTTCTTGCGGGGTTCTTTCACTTCGCCAGCGACCCAGGTGATGTAAACCCATCCATCGTAGGCCCAGAAAACAGCAATGAGTCCAACCCCCAGCGCTGAAATCAATTGCGTCGGGGTCAGTCCCATGGTCAAAGGCACTCCATGTGAATGAAAGTTTGACCAGTTGCCTTTACCAATCACGAATCCCAGACATACGAACGCTGCCATGGCTGTGAATTTCGTCCAGGTCGACACGTTTTGCAAAAGCGCGCCCCAGCGCAGACCAACGACGTTAACGTAAGTAAGAATCGCGATCAGTACCAGGCCCAACAGATGAGCCCGCGTCAGGACGATTCCTGACGATGCGAGCACAACATGCGCCTCCGATACGACGGGGAAAACCTGCCCAACATACGCCGCAGCCGCCACCGAGAGCGCTGCGATCGAGCCGCCATTGGCCACGCTAAACAGCATCCATCCATAGAGGAACGCGATCAAATCCCCATAGGCTTCGCGCAGGTAGATGTATTGCCCGCCGGAATCGGGGAACATTGAACCAAGTTCGGCAAATGCGAAGCAGGCGCACAGCGAAATCAGCGCTCCGAAGACCCAGACCAATAAAAACAGAGCAGGTTGGGGCAACGGTCCCGCGATGTCTTTCGCGGTCAGAAAGATGGAAGATCCGATGATGCCGCTGACCAGCAGGAGCACCGAATCAAGCAGGCCCAGTTCGCGTAAGAGCGTCGGTTTTCTTTGTTTAGAAGTTTCGGGCTGGGTGCTTACTACCGGCAAGACGGCGGTGGGTTCCATTTATCCGATTCCGAGTTCGTCCGGCGACTCCAAGGGGGCTCCGCAACGCCGGCAAATCACAGCCGAGCAATCTCCACAGACTAGCGGATCATCCACTTCCCGCGCGCAATTGGGACAGTAAAGCAGGCCGGGGTCCGGTTTCTGCATGGGCTTCTGCGCAGGTGTTTCCATCAGGAAGGAAACTCTAGCACACTGGGCATACCGCCGTCCCTCGCCGAATCCAGCGATACAATAAAACTGTATGGCTGAGAAACCCCGCACTCCTGACGAGAAACTACAACAGGAATTCAACCGCTGGGCGGCCGCTGGCGAAGGCGAGAAGATGCAGCAGCATCATCTCGATATTACGGAGAAGACAATCCGCCTTATGAACCTGCGCCCGGGCGAGCGCGTGCTCGACCTCGGCTGCGGTTTAGGATGGGCGACTCGCTTGCTGGCGCGACTTGTCGGCGATGGTCCCGAAGGTTTCGGGCAAGTAGTCGGACTGGACGTCTCTGACGAGATGGTGCGGCTGGCGCGTGAAACTTCAAAAGAGTTCGACAACATCCTTTATGTCTGGGGATCGGCCCAGCAGATTCCGTGGGAAGAAAACTTCTTCGATAAAGTGCTGTCGGTAGAGTCGTTTTATTACTATGCCGATCAGGATCGCGCGCTGATGGAGTTGTTTCGTGTGATGGCGCCACGCGGCCGGCTGTTCATCCTGATCAATCTTTACAAAGACAACCAGCATTCACTCCAGTGGGTGGACAAGCTGAAGGTTCCGGTTCACGTGCGCTCGGCGGCAGAATATGTCGAGTTGCTCAAGAAGCACGCGTTCGAAAATGTCGAGGCGCGACGAATCCCGGATGACACGCCAACTCCCGATGACTACAAAACGAAATCGTTCCTTAGTCTGGACGACCTGAAGGCGTTTAAGCGGGAAGGCGCATTGCTGCTGATGGCCTCCAAGCCCGACCTGCGAACTCCTGCTCCGGGTTACACGATCTACTAGAAGAAGCGCCGTCGGCACGGCTGGCCGGTGGCGCTTCTTCAAATTCAGATTTCGCTAGTTAGATCTCACTGTCATCGTCATCGTGTCCGCTCCGGTCCTTCACCGGACTCAACGCACGACCGTCCTGCGCGTGGTGAATTTCGATCCGCCCGTTCACATTATCGAGCTTAATACGAGCTCCGCCGTTTCCCAACTCTCCTCGTAGGCTTTGCCCTACCATCTGGTGACGATTCACATTCAAACCGAAATCATTGCTAATTCGTCCCGAAACAGTGTTGGCCTCAATTTCCGCATTCGAATCTGAGGGGATCGTCAGATCGACCGATCCGTTGACCGAATTCAGTTCAACCGATTCCTTCGTAAGCCGTTTGAATTTCGCTTCCAGTCGGCCGTTTATGGTGTCGAGCTTCGCGCGGCCCGAAAGATCCTGCGCCTCCAGTCGCCCGTTGATGCACGAGGCGCGGACCTCCCCGCTCACGCCACTTACATCCAGCGCGCCGTTGATCAGCTTGATCTCATCCAGTCGCGCAGCTCTCGGCACAGTCAGCGTGTATTCCACACCAGCCGGATTGTTGTGCGAGCCCCAGTTCCACGTGTTGTTGTGATCGGGATATTTCGTGCGGATCGAAAGGTAGTCTTTACCGGAATCAATCTCGATCTTTGCCTCGTCCAGCCGCTCTTTGGTGTCGGCATACTTCACGGCATCGACCTTCACCTCGTTGCGGTCCCAACTCGAAATGTGAACATCTCCATTGATATTGTCGAGTTCGACCCGGCCGTCGGCGGTAATCGCGTAAGTCTGGTGGAACTCCTCCGTGAGCGCGCCGCGGTGATCCGCGGCATGTGCCGCGACGGCGAAGGTCAGCAGGGCACACAGGGTTCCCATGGCAGCTCCCAACCACGTAGCAGACTGTCTTTGGCGGCTCATCTCTCCTCCGTTTCAATTCGTTAGACGAGGGGCTTTGCAAATGGTGAGGTCAATTGTCAACAAAATGTAATTTCTTGCTCTGTGTTACCTCAGTGATGTTTGGCCACACATGTCCTCGGACGACAATCCTCGCAAGAGTGAATCCAGCGAGCTTCGGACTCGCGTACCGATTCCCTATTCCTCTCGGTCGGGTGAGCGGCTCGCAGGGGGTGCAATGAAGATGAAAGCTCTTCTTTCGGTCACGCGGTGGACATTGGTTCTCGTAACTTCTCTGGTCGCGGGATCGAATTTCGGCAAGAAAGACGCCAGCCCGACACCAAGCTCAATCAGATCCACGTCCTCAAAATCGATCTGGAAGAGCAGCCGTAGTTCGTTTCACGGCTTCGGTCACCAGGAAAACGCACAAGATCGTCATCTCCGGTTCGATGGGAACGCGGTATCGCTGTCCGGGATACACAAAGTAATAAATCGCGGGATACAGCAGAATCAGCCAGAATAGCAGCCATCCGCCAGCGCGCCGCTGACGTAACGCCCGCACCAAGCCCCAGAACATCAGTATCGAAGACGCAAGAAAGAGCGAGTTTTTCACCTCACTCATCCAAGGTGGGTCCGTGGCTTTGGGAGTTCCAGCCCAGAAATAGACGAATCGCTTTAGCGAGAGCCGCGCGAACCTTCCGTAGTCGGCCTTGATGTAATCGAGCGCCTGCTGTTTGCGCATCGCGATGTACTGGAGCTCACCCATCGCCTGAAATTGCCGCATGGCAGACGGATCATGCGGAGGATCCAGATACACCATCAGCGTGCCGTCCGCTCCGTTGCCATTGCCCAGGCGAAGTTCAGCCCCAAAGTTGTCGCGCACGAAGATGAATTTTCCAAACGTGTGATAGTTCCTGAGAAGCCACGGTGTAATGCACGCAAAAAAGATCACAGCCGAAAGGACCACACCGGCCAGCGAACGCCTTCCTGACTTTGCCCGCCGGTACCACGCCCACAATCCCGCGGCCGGGAGGAATGACAGCAGGGAAGTGCTGTTCAGCGCGATGATTCCCCAGAGTGCGCCGAACTCCATCCACGGACGCAAACCGTCGCGCTCTTGCAGCCTCAATGTCAGCCAGACAGCAGTCGCCAACAGTAATGCGGACAACGTGGTTTCCCAAATCCAGCGTGTGCACCAGAACATCACGTTAGGCAGCAGTGCCCATGCCCACGCCGACCCGACAGCGACCTTCTCCGAAAAGATCCGGCGCGCGATTTTGAAAATCGGGACGCAGGTGAGTGCGGAACAGCCGCTGTTCAACGTGAGCAGCACAAAGGCGGATGCCTTGGAGTAGATCCCGAAAACTAGAAATACTCCGGCCGTTAGATACGGATAGAGAGGTGGCTCCCAGGCGGTCGGCCCTGTGGGCGGCCCAAACTGATTGCTGAAGCCGTGTCCCGACGCGAGGGACGCGGCGATTCGGCCCATCTCCCAGCCGAAGCCGAAGTTCTCGTCCGTCGGTTTGATTTTGTAGGTGTGGCCGATCAGGATCCATGCCACACGCAGAAGAAACGCGATAGCCGCGATCCACCATGGCGATATTCGAAGTCGTGTCCCTGCCGCGGCGGGTGTATCTGCGGGACGCGCCTGATCAGTTGCCGGCTTTGATTCCACGAGGTCGTTCTATTTGTAAACGAGTGCCCGCCTTGGGGCAACTGGCTGCCATGAGTCGTAATGCGGAGAGCAAAGTCTCAGTTGGCGGTTTTCAAGATTCTCGGTCGGCTCGCACCTGCCAATCTGCTGCGAGTGTACGCCTTCATTGTGCTGGTAGCACCGAAATCCCGGAACCGCCGACTCAACCGATGAATCAAACACAAGATGAAACCGCCCTCCGCGGAAGGCGGAGCGGCGTCTCTGGAGGACCCATGACTCGAGAAGCTCGCATGATGGCTGGAATCATTCTTTTGACCGTTCCCACAATCCAATATGGCGGATATTTCCTGCTCACTTCGCTGGTCGACCCTAGCAGTCGCTACATGAATAATCCGCTGCGCCAGAACTTCTTTCGTGCCGGACACGCTCACGCCGGAGTATTCGTGATTTTGTCGCTGCTGTGCCAGATACTGGCGGATTCGGCCGTGCTGCCCACACCCTGGCTCTGGCTGGCCAGAATCGGCGTTCCCATCGCTGCCATTCTGATTCCCGCCGGCTTCTTCTTTTCGATGGCTTCTCCCGCGGCCACTCGACCCAACGGATTTATCTCGCTGATTTACCTCGGCATACCGTTCCTCGCTGCGGCCGTGTTGACGCTTGGGATCGGTCTGCTGCGCCAACCTACAATGTAAAAAGATCGAAATCCGGTAAAATGTTGCTCATTTGATCGCTGACCTTATTTTCATTTCGTGTCTCGCGTCACTAGCCGGGCCCAGAGGGATTGGGCCCTATATCCGTCAGCATTTTCTGGATACGACTTTCCGGGGCCTCTATCATGCGAACGCATTCGACATCGCTCTCCTGGTGCCATATTTCATCGTCCTGATTCTGCTTGCCGGCTACGGAGCGCATCGCTACGTTCTGGTTTACCTTTACTACAAGCACCAGAAGAATCGCACCACAGAACCGGTTGCGCATTTCGAGGAATTGCCGTGCATCACCGTCCAATTGCCGATCTTCAACGAGCAGTATGTCGTTCAGCGATTGCTGGATGCGGTCTGCAAGATAGACTATCCGCGCGACAAACTTGATATCCAGGTTCTGGACGACTCCACCGACGAGACTGTCGACGTGGCTCGCGCTCTGGTCGAGCGCTACGCCGCTCTCGGGCATCCCATTAGCTATCACCACCGCACTAATCGTCACGGTTATAAAGCGGGCGCTCTCGCAGCTGGCCTGGAGTCGGCAAAAGGCGAATTCGTTGCCATCTTCGACGCCGACTTCACTCCACCGGAAGACTTCCTGCTGCGCACGATCCACCACTTTGCCGATCCACAAATCGGCATGGTACAAACTCGCTGGACGCATCTCAATCGTCATTACTCATTCCTGACGGAAGTTGAAGCTATCTTGCTCGACGGTCACTTCGTCCTCGAGCATTGCGGCCGCGCCCGCACCGGATTTTCTTTAATTTCAACGGCACCGCCGGCATGTGGCGCCGCTGTGCCATTGATGAGGCCGGAGGCTGGCAGCACGACACGCTCACCGAAGACACCGATCTTTCCTACCGTGCCCAACTGAAGGGCTGGAAGTTTGTCTATCTACAGGACGTCGAGTGCCCGGCGGAGTTACCGATCGAGATGACCGCTTTCAAAACCCAGCAGGCGCGCTGGGCCAAGGGACTGATGCAAACCGGTAAGAAAATTCTGCCGAGAGTTCTGCGCAGCGACGCCTCGCTTCACACCAAGATCGAAGCCTGGTATCACCTCACGGCAAACATCAGTTATCCCCTGATGATCATGCTTTCTGTGCTTCTTCTTCCCGCCATGATCATCCGCTTCTATCAGGGCTGGTTCCAGATGCTCTACATCGACCTGCCGCTGTTCATGGCATCGACCTTCTCGATCTCAAGCTTCTATCTGGTCTCGCAACGCGAGCTTTTTCCTCGAAGCTGGCCGCGAGCGCTGCTCTATCTTCCATTTCTCATGGCGTTGGGAATCGGATTGAGCATCACGAACACCAAGGCTGTCATCGAGGCGCTCATCGGCAAGCAGACCGCATTCGCCCGTACGCCAAAATATAGTGTGGTCACAAAGCAGGATAAGATCGGCGCAACCAAGTACCGCAAACGGCTCGGATGGGTTCCCTCGGTCGAACTTCTGGTCGGCAGCTACTTCGCTCTCACCATTTATTACGCCGTGGAAAACGAAAACTACATCACCGTGCCGTTCCTGATGTTGTTTGTCGTTGGATACTGGTATACCGGCCTGATGTCTCTACTGCAAGGCCGATTCGCAGGAGCCTCGGCACGGCTACATCGCACACGAAGCCATTTCCGGTCGGCGTATAGGGAAAATTTACCTTCCAACATTCCCCCTGATTGGCCTTCGTTTGACCGCTCGTTTACAATCCAGTCGCTCCAGAAATCTCACACAAATCGAACATTGAAATAGGAGGATGCGATGCTCCGCCTGCATAGAATTCTCCAATCCGCTTTTGCTCTCACCTTTGCGCTCGTTCTTCTCAGCTGTGGCAGTGCTCACGACTCCGACGAATATTTCGTCTTTGTCGCTGCCAATCTGCAGGTGCCTTACTGGAAGACTGCAGGCACCGGATTCTCCAATGCCGCCGCGCAATTCAAAGTGCGTTCTGATTTCACCGGACCGCAGACCTACGATCCCAAAGCCGAGCGCGATGCGCTCGATCAGGCTGTTCAGAAGAAAGCGACGGGCATTTTGCTGGCGGGAACCGATCCCAGCGTTCTGAAGGACAGCATCGACAAGGCTGTGGCTGCCGGAATACCTGTGATCACCATGGATTCAGATGCGCCCTCGAGCAAGCGCCTCTTCTTCATTGGGACGAACAATTATCAGGCCGGCTTCACCGGAGGCCAGCGTCTCGCCCAGGAACTAAAGGGCAAGGGGAATGTCGTTGTCTTTTCCATGCCCGATCAGCCCAACTTGCAAGACCGGTTGCACGGTTACAAAGATGCCTTAAGCAAAACGCCTGACATCAAGATCACCCGCGTCGTCGACATTCAGGGCGATCCCCGCATCGCCTTCGACACGACTACCCAGATCATCGGCAAAGAACGGGACAAGGTCGATGCTTTTGTTTGCCTCGAAGCGCAGTCCGGCAAAGAAGTGGCAGGCGTCCTCAACAGCTATCACGTTTCGGGAAAGCCCATCATTGCGATGGATACCGATCAGGAAACGTTGGACTGGATTCAGAAAGGCGTGATCGCCGCCACCATCTCGCAGAAGCCCTACACCATGGCATTCGTCGGGATGCAGATGCTCGACAACCTCTACCACCACAAACCGCCGTCGCTCGACAAGAACTGGTCCACCGATAGCTATGCGCCGATCCCAAGCTTTGTCGACACTGGTTCGGACCTGATCGACAAGAGCAACGTCGACGCGTTCATTCAGGCAGGGAAGAATCTGGCTACGCCAAAGTAAAAATACGGTCGAATCATTCCGACCAGAATCAAGGAATCGTCGATGCAAAAGCGATTGTTGTGCCTGACCCTCCTCTTTTTCTTTTTGTTCGATGGGAAGTGCTCTCGACCGTCAGCCTGGCGCCGATTACCATGCTCGCCGCGAAGCGCTTGCCAAGAAGGCCGGAGGCGTGATCGTGCTCGTCGCCCCTCTGGAGCCGATGGACGCGGTGTACGAGTTTCGTCAGGACAATAACTTCTACTACCTTTCAGGTGTCACGGCTCCCGGAGCCGCTCTGCTCGTCGCCCCCGCCGTTGAGGCTCAAGGAGAAACTCCGGCCCGTGCGTACACTGAAATTCTCTTCCTTCCGCCTCGCAACCTGCGGCTTGAGAAATATACCGGACCGCAACTCGGCGCGGACGATCCGCAGGCCACAAAGCTCACCGGATTTGATCGGGTCGAAGAGATGGGCAAGTTGCCCGACGAAGTGACCAAACTGTTAGCTACCGGCCGGCCAGTCGTTTATACCGAGCTTGCAGCCAGCGGTGAAACATCGCCCAGTGCAGACGCTCTGGCCTTCCTGAAACACAGTACAGCCATGGTCTTCTTTCAGGATGTGAAGAAGATGATCACGGATCAGCGCACGGTGAAAGACGCTGGCGAGATCGCACTCATTCGCAAGGCTGTCGATGCCTCCCTGCCGCGCACATGGCAGCCATGAAGGCGGTCAAGCCCAACGTGAAGGAATACGAGATTTCCGCTCTGATGCAATACGAATGGGGTCGTCGTGGATGCGAACGTCCTTCTTACGCCTCGATCGTGGGCTCGGGACACAACTCCACTGTTCTTCATTACTCCGAAAACACCAATACGATGAAAGCCGGCGACGTGGTAGTCATTGACGCCGCAGCCGAGTATTCCATGTACGCCGCCGACATCACCCGCACCCTACCGGTCAATGGCCACTACACTGCGCGTCAGAAAGAAATCTACGAGATCGTTCTGGGAGCGCAAGAGGCTGCTATGGCGGCTTTTCAATCCGGCAAATCGATGCTCGTCGGCGACGGCGACAATTCTCTGAACAAGGTGGCCCGGGACTACATCAAGACGCATGGCAAGGACCTGCACGGCCAGCCTTTGGATCAATATTTCATCCACGGGCTCGGTCATTATATCGGCCTCAATGTGCACGATCCCGGGGATTACAAAGTTCCACTCGGCCCGGGGATGACCTTCACGATTGAGCCCGGCATCTATATTCCCGAGGAGAATATCGGCGTCCGCATCGAAGACGATTACCTCGTCGATGCCGATGGGCAAGCTGATCAAGCTCAGTGCTGCCGTTCCATCCAAGCCGAAGATGTAGAAAAAGCTATGGCAGGCAAGTGATGTACTCAACGGAGGGGCGTCAGGAGATATATTCTCGAATGTACTCGTCCGTCGTATGTGCCAGTTGGCGAATGTCGCCATCGAAGATAATTTTTCCGTCCTTCAAAACGATAAAACTCATCGGCACGTCGCAATATTGGCCTTTGGGCAGCGCACGCACTCGGTTCGTCTTTGGATCGAATTCGTGTGTGGCCAGCGTGAACGCGTCCTGCAGCCGATGCGTTACCAGCAGGGAACTGGTTCGGTACACGTCGCGTTGTTTCATGATCAAGTCGACGATCGTGTTCGACGTCACTGGATCCAGGCCACCGGTCGGCGAATCGTACAGCAGCAACTCCGGATGCGTGATGATGGCGCGGGCAATCGCGACGCGCCGTCGCATTCCGCCTGACAATTCCGAGGGGAACATCTCCAGCGTGTGTTCGAGCTCCACAAATCGAAGAGATTCCCGCACTTTCCGGTCGATCTCCTCGCTATAAATACCGCTCTCTTCGATCAGCCGGTAGGCGACATTTTCCCGCACGGTGAGGGAATCGAATAGCGCGCTCTCCTGAAATACCATTCCCAGCCGGGCGCGCATGGGGAAAAGATCCTCTTCGCGCATCTGCGTGATATCGTTTCCCAGCACGGTGATGCGCCCTGAATCGGGCGGCAACAGTCCGAGCGCGAGTTTCAGGATCGTGCTTTTTCCGGATCCAGCCACTCCAAACAGCGCTTTGGTCTCACCATAGGACAGTTGGAACGAAATGCCGCGCAACACTTCATTGTCTTCGAACGAAAGATACACATCTTCGAAAACAATCGCCGCGCCAGAGGGTGGCTGCACAACTTCGGCCGGGCGCTCCATGGTAGACGCAGACATAGCTAGTGGAAGGACATGATCGAAATTAACAGCTTGGTTACGAAAAAATCAGTCACGAGAATCAACACCGAAGCGGCAACCACCGCCTGCGTTGTGGCGCGGCCCACTCCCTGCGTTCCCCCGCGAGCCGTGATGCCGTAATAACAGCCTACGGTCGCGATGATGAAGCCGAAAAGCGTGGGCTTGATCAGACCCATGAAGACATCCTGAAACACCAGAACCTGCCAGGCATTGCTCCAATACTGGCGTGCATCAAGGCTCAAGAATAGCTTGGACACCATCAGTCCGCCGGCCAGTCCAACCAAGTCAGAAATAATGCTCAGAAAGAACAGCATGAACACGGTGGCAGTGACCCGCGGGGTGACCAGCTTCTTCATCGGATCGGTGCCCAGCGCCCGCATCGCATCGATCTGCTCGGTGACGACCATTGATCCCAACTCGCTGGCCATACCGGAAGAATTTCTTCCAGCCACCATCAGCCCGGTTAGCACCGGCCCGAGCTCGCGCACCATCGATGTCGAAACCAGCTGGCCAATCAGGGTGATGGAGCCGAATCGTTGCAGGGTGTTCGCCGTTTGCAGCGCCAGAACACCACCGGTAAAAAAACCGGTCAGCACCACAATCGGCAGCGAACCCACCCCGATCAGATCCGCCTGTTGCATCATGTCCGCGACATACAACGGCTTGCGAAACAGATTGGCCACCGATTGCGCGGCCAAAACCGTATATTCCTGAACAGCTAGAACTTTTTGCTTGGCAAATTCCGTGGGCGAGATGAGTTCCATGCGGTTCGGAAGCCCGCACGTCCGGCACGTAGGGCTTGATCGAAATATAACAGAGAAAGCGGTCAGCTATCAGCCGTCAGCTCTAAGCTGGGATGCTTTGGTGGCGCTTCTGATCAACCAGTGAGGATCGCATGGTAACGACAGTTATCTGCGCAAGGCATCGAGGCTTTCCAATAATTGTGGTCACATGCGAAAGATCCTGTCGATCACAGTGCTGATCTGCTCGGCGATTATCGCCGGCCTCGCACAACAAAATTCACCCCACAAGGCTGGCATCGATGCCTTACTGCCGCAGCTACGCTCAAACGAAGACGGGTTAAGAGCGCAAGCGTACGAAAGGTTGAAGTCCGAACCAGGCGCTCTCCAAAGCGCAACAGTGAAGACCGCTCTTCTAGATCTACTTGACAGGGAAAATAACGGTCACGAATCGGCGATGCGCGAGCACGTAGGCGTCGCGACAAGTACGGAGAAGGCTATACAGAACACGTCTATGCTCTTGGCGAAACCGTCGCCTCCTTTGTTAATTGGAACGATCCGCGTGAGGTCTCATGGCTGTGAGGGGCATTGTGCCAGACGACGCAATTGCAAACATGCGATAGCGACAATCCCTTGCCTCTTCAAAAAGCCAGACGCGACCTAGGTTTGTACGCGGCAGGGCGGTTTCCATACTGTACAGGCACTAGCTAAGGCGAAGAACAATCTTGAGCCCAGCACGATCGAGGCTGCAGATCAGGTTATTCGAGGCGCACTTCACGATTCCGACGCTGTCGTTAGGACCGATACTGTAGAGGCGTTAGGGGACTACGGCTCGGAAGGCATGATTCCTGCCCTGCAAAAGGTTGCTGAGGCGGACCCGTCCCCCGATGAAGAGTATGCCATTAGAAGGTGGGCTATCGAGGCAATCGCTGCGATTCAAAAACGGGCACACGCGCCTAACTGACGTAATCCGATGGCACTCGTCGACCGGCGCGAGAACCTCGCTTCGCTCACCAAAATGGCTCTTCACGATCCGGTTGTGTTGTGAGGCGTGCTGAGAGCTGACGGCTGACGGCTGAGAGCTGACGGCTTTCTACCCGCGGCCCTTTTTGCGAATCTCAATATTCAGTCGCCGGATCTTCTGGTTGAGTGTCGAGAGCGGGACGTGGAATCGCTCCGCGGCCTCGGTCTGATTCCAATTGCAGCGTTCCAGCATATCGGTGATCACGCGGCGCTCTACATCTTCCACGATTTCAAATAGCGAGGCATCCGTAGGAGCGTCATGCAGAGTAAAGGACGAACCTCGTCCCATGAGCGAGTCGGGCAGCAATTCAACATTGATCTCGGGTCCGGACGAAAGTACGACGGCGCGCTCGATCACATTTTCCAGTTCGCGCACGTTGCCAGGCCATGAATAGGCCATCAGAGGTCGCAGCGCCTCCGGGGTGACCCGGGGCGTAGCGCGCCCATTCTCCTCTGCATACTTTTTCAGGAAAAACTCCACCAGCAGCGGAATGTCCTCCTTCCGCTGCCGCAGCGGAGGCAGTTCCACCGTAATCACATTCAGCCGGTAGAACAAATCTTCTCGAAAGCGTCCTTCCCGTACCATCTGTCGCAAATCAATATTGGTGGCGGCAATAATTCGCACGTCAACCTGAAGTTCCTGAATTCCGCCGAGATGCATGAATCGGCGGTCCTGCAGAACGCGCAGGATCTTGGCCTGCGTCTCCAGGCCCATGGTCGCAATTTCATCCAGAAAGAGCGTGCCTTTGTCCGCTACTTCAAACAATCCTTTTTTCGAAGCGATGGCGCTGGTGAACGCGCCTTTCACGTGCCCGAACAAAGTCGATTCGAGCAGATCTGTAGGCATCGAACCGGTGTTTACCGGGACGAACGGCTTATCGTGGCGCGGCGAGTTCAGGTGAATCGCCTTGGCGATTACTTCTTTGCCGGTTCCACTTTCGCCCTGCAGAAGCACGGTCGAGCGGCTGTTTGCCACTTGTGCCACCAGATCGAAAATCTTGAGCATGGGCTCGCTCTTGCCCACAATGTTTTCAAAGTTGTATCGCTGCTTCAGCGCGCGCTTGAGTTGAACGTTCTCTTCTTCTGCGCGCCGCCACCCGACCGCAGCCCGCACGTCGGCAAGCAGTTTCTCGTTGTCCCATGGCTTCTGGACGAAATTGGTGGCTCCCGACTGCATCGCTCGTACGGCGTTCTCCACTGTGCCGTATGCCGTAATCATGATGACGGGCAGCCGCGAGTCGTGCGTACGAAGTTCGGAAAGAACCTCCATCCCATTGCGGCCCGGCAAGGTCAAATCGAGCAGCACCAGATCAAACGGACGCTCCGCCATCTGTGCCAGACCCTCTTCGCCGCTAACCGCGGTTTCGACTTCGAAACCTTCCATCTCCAATAATGTCTGCAAAGATTCCCGGATCTCGGCCTCATCATCCACAATGAGTACTGATCCGGCCGGCGACGGGCTGCCATTCGCCGTTCCTCGCGATATGACTGCTGCTTCAGACATGAACTGCCTTCCTGCTGAGCGGGAAATCGAGCGCGAATGTCGTGCCTACGCCAGGCTCGCTTTCCACGCGAATCTTTCCGGCATGCTCCTGGATGATGCCGTACGTGACTGAAAGTCCGAGTCCCGTTCCGCGGCCCTGGCCTTCTCTGGGCAGTGCCTTCGTGGTGAAGAACGGATCGTAGATGCGTTGAATGTGCTCGGGCGCGATGCCTGAACCCGTGTCGCTCACCCGCACGCTCACGAAATCTCCATTGCTGGTCGCTACTCGCAATTGCCCGCCACCCGGCATCGCATCTTTCGCGTTCAGGAAGAGATTCAGGAAGACCTGCTGCAGTCTTCCTGCATTTCCCTGAATGGGCGAGATCTGGGGATACAAATCCGATTGCACCTGGACCTTGGCGGTCTTGAATTGATGTTCGAGCAGCGCCAGCGTATCCGTGATGATCTTGTTGATGTCGATATCGGCGAACTCCGTGCCGCTCGTGCGCGAGAAATTCAGCAGATTATTTACTATTTCTGATGCACGGAACGTCTGCCGGGTGATCTTGTCGAGCAATCCCGATTTCTGCGGATCGCCTTGCAGTTGCTTAGCGAGCATCTGCGTGTAGGAAGAGATGACTGCCAAAGGCGTGTTGACCTCGTGCGCCACACCCGCCGCCAGCAGTCCAATGGAAGTCAGCTTGTCGGCCTGTGACAGTTGATTTTCCAGATCCACGCGATCGGTGATGTCATCCATGATCACCAGTCGCCCGATGACCTGGAATTTCCGGGTCACGAGAGGCGCAATTGCCACATTCACCGTGCGCGTCTCACCTGCCGGAGTTGCCAGGCGGAACTTGTACAGATTGTTGATGCCGCCATTCTGCCGCACGCGGTAGAAGTCTTCGACAAATTCAGAGGGGAAGATACTTTTCAATTCCTGCGTCAGAACCTGCCAGCGTGGCAGCGCGTACATGACTTCCATCTGCGCGTTCCAGCTCTCGATGCGATCCTCCATATCGAGCGCCATGATGCCCACGTTGATCGATTCGACGATGTTCTCGTTGAAGTCCTTCAGCCGCTCGTATTCGGCAACCTTCTGCTGCAGTGACGCGTACAGGCGTCCGTTCTGAATAGCGATCCCAAGATAGCCGCCCAGAGTTTCGAGCAGCTCGACATCTTCGCTCGAAAGATAATCGCCCTTGTCGGTCTTGCCCAACCCCACCACTGCCACAGTATTTTGCTGGGCGCGACATGGGATGTAGTAGTTAAGATCCAACCTGGCGATCGCTTCCTGCGACGCCAATGTCTCCCGGAGAACCTGGTGAGTGTTTTCGAAGAAAAGATGTCCAGCAGGTTCGGGTCGGGGCGTGTTCAAGAATGCAAGATCCAGCTTCCCGGCGACGCTCAGGCCGACAGACTTCGCCAGAATGAACTGCTCCGATTCTTCGCTGCCGCGCAGAAAGATCGCGACTCGATCCACTGCGAGCGTTCTCGAAAGCCGGTCCACGACCGACGAGAGCATCGCCCCCAAGTCCATTTCGGAGCTGAGCTCGCGCCCGAACTCCACAAGCGTGCGGCGATAGTCATATACGGTGCGATAGAAGAGGTGATCAACGCGATCCTGAATCCACTTGCGAACCGGATCGAACAGCAACGCGGTCACTACGATCGCCAGAATGTATCCAACCGGTCCAGTTCCCGGCTGCCGTGAATGCACCAACGTAGCCACGCCAGCTACCAGACCGAAATACAGCCCGACGACTGCAGCAGCCGCCAGCGTATAAACCACACCGCGCTTGAAGATCAGGTCCACATCCATCAGGCGGTAGCGAAAGATGGCGTACCCGAAGGTGAGTGGCAGCAAGCCGAGAGACAGAACCGAGAGCTTCATGCCCACTCCGGGCAGAGCTCCCATCATGTACGGCACCACATAAAACAGCGTGTATGGCACTACCGCCAAAATCGTGCCGCGCGTGACCCATTTCAACTGCTGACGCAGGATCGTGGTCGTGGCCCGGCGGTAGGAGTGCGTAAGAGCACCGGCCGCGATAAGGAAAAGCACCGCCCCATAGGCGATCTCCTGGCGGTCCATATCCCAGCGGAGTTGTCCACTGGCCTGCGCCAGTCGCAAGGCGATAATGTGGCGTCCTAGTAACAGCGCACCCGGCACATAGGCCAATGCCAGGAGCCAGGGACGCTGCCGGATGGTTTGCCGCTTCTCCGGGAAAGTCAGAACAAAATGCAGGAATAGTGCCGGCTGCAATACCCACGCGACGATGTTGCTCCAGTAAATCGTCCAGTCGAAATCGTTCAGCTTGCCCGTGTATTTGAACGAATACGCAATGAACGAGACCAGGCAGAAGATGTAGAAGTGCGTCGAACCGGGTGCCGTCCATCGCCGCAACAGGACGTAAAGGCCGATTCCGAGATAAATCAGCGCAATCAGCCGTAGCCAATTGTTCAGCGACCGGTCAGCTGGCACCAATAGGACTGTGGAATCGATTGGCACCGTCTGCCGAACTAAGGAGTACGTAGCCTTGTGCCAAGGGCCCGTCGCATATAGTTGCCTCTCCAAGCCAGGAGTGCTCTTAATCTCCTGCCCATTTACCGCAACCAATTCGTCGTTTGGCTTGATCCCCGCCTGTGCGCCTTGCCCATGACTATCGACGCGGTCGGCCACGAGATGGCCATTGTGCTCTACCCACCAGACCCCGTCATCGGGTACGGCCGATTGACCTTCCTTGGTGAAATTGAACCCGGCGAACACCACGGCGGCGACGGTCAGAAGGAACAACAGGACCGCTACGAACCGCGCTTGGCTTTCCCGATTCATGGATTTGGGCGCCGCCCCCGGGCCCAATGTGGGTAGGGTTGGGGTGGACGGCGTCTTCCCCCGATCATCAATCAGCAACTTCGCTGCCACCGTGGAGCCCTTTCGCGTACCGCTAAGTCCAAGCGCAAATACTACTTCCAGAATTATAGATGCGTTTTCGAACGCGAACTACGTGTTTCTGGATGTTTATGTGGGATTTTGTATTCGCTTTTCTTTACGTTTCTTGAAGTTACAGCGGTAGGCTCAATTTGTTGGATGCGGTTCCAAAACATGAAGACTGTGCATAGGAAAAACTGGAAGTCGGGTCTTCGACGAAAGTGTCCTCTTCGGTTTTAACCCTTACACGCAGTCATGCCCCCATGACATACCAATTTTCCACGGGGTGACCTCAAAATTACGTCTTTTGGCATCGGCAGGTCGATGCACGCTAGGGGAGAGAATTTTCCGGATAGAGAAGCAGCCTGCACTCAGGACAGATCCCATGACTGAAATCGGCCTCGGTATGGGCGCGGAGATAGGTTTCCAGATAATGCCAGCGGCCCTCTTTGTCGCGAATCTTCTTGCAGGATGCGCAGATTGGCAATAAACCGCTAAGACTCTTCACCCTTCCCACGGCTTCCTGCAGCTCCTGAATTAATTTCTCCCGCTCGCTCTCGCCAGTTTTGCGTTGACTGATATCGCGGATGATCAGGCAAGTTCGAAGACGACCTTCGGGATTCTTAAACACCACAGATGACATCTCCACCGGAAACAGAGAGCCATCTCTTCGCCGGCCGGACAGCTCTCCATGGGCTACGCCAGTTCGTTGCCTCTGCTCGATCAGAATACCGAGACGAGGATCGGAGGAGTCCATCAGTCCGTCTCTGCCGGCGGCGATAATCTCTCCGCGCGTGCGTTCAAACATCTGGCAAGATGCCGGATTCGCGTCCAATATGCCGCCGTCTGGCGACGTGAGCATAATTCCGTCCATACCGTTCTCAAACAGCAAGCGGTACAGCGTTTCGCTGGTTGTCGGCGGGACTACGTCCGGCGCGGCGCGCTCTTCGAATGGCATGGCCTTGTGTTGCTGAGCTGCTCCTCAAAATGTTGCGTCTATGCAGCAGACGTCCGGATAGTGCAAAAATTGTATGCAAGAATCGGTCGCCGCAGCAACATTGAAAAGTGCCGTACAAAGCCACAACGAGAGCTACGCGGTGAGTTCGCGTACCGTTTTTTTGAACCTGCTCCCAGGCCTTGCTGCGAGGATCGATGAGATCGTAGTGACCAGCGCCGCTAATTTCCAGCAGGTGCACGTCTTCCCTTTGGTGCGCGTGCAGTTTGTGCTTCGCAGTCGCATAGTCGCGGCTGAATGCCGGGGGGATAACGTCGTCGGCAGTGCCGTGGATCAGCCTTTGACGCGTTTTTGGCAACGAAAGCTGCATCGGATCAGCCTCTCGATAATGATCCGGAACTTCGCTTGGCGTCCCGTGCAGAAACTCGACTACTGCATCGTTGCTGAGATGAAGTTGATACGCTCGCGGCATGTCCACAACTCCCGCCAAAGAAATAACGCCCGTCACCCCATGTTCGTGTGACGCCAGGCATAGCGCGAGTTGGGCACCGGCAGAGTGTCCCATGACTACAATCTTTTCCGTACTGAACCCGTGCTTTTGCGCATTCTGGACAAGAAACTGATATGCAGAACGGATATCTTCAAACGTTTCCGGCCAGCCTCCGCCCGTATTTCCAACTCTGCGATATTCCACATTGGCCGTAGTCAGCCCCACGAGCGTAAGTCCCGCGCAAAGATGCCCGGCGTGCTCAAGACTGTACTTGGCGCGCCAAAAGCCACCATGGACGTTCATCACCAGGGGCGATGGTCCGTTCTTGCCTCTTTGTAGCGGAAATCGAAAATCGATAAATTGATTCGGATCTGAACCGTATTTCGACCGGAGGTCGGCGGGAGGTGGTGCAGCGAAAGAATGTCCTCAGACATGCGGAGTCGATTTTACTCGGATTGAAGTGCGTCGAGTCACTCTTATCTGTGCCCAGCGTCACTGCAAGGCGACTCGGACAGAGGTAAGGTTCCTCCGACTTTTCACCACATGACAGGTGTTTCGGGACCGGGCTCGACCGAGGCCATCTCGAACCCACGCATTTGTCGGGCACCTTCCCGAGGAAGGAGTTTTGCTTATGTTTGCCCGTATTCTTGAAGTCACCCCCAAACTGGAGAAGAAGGATGAGTTGATCAAGACAATTCGTCAGGAAATTCTCCCCATTCTGAAGAAGCAACCGGGATTTCTGGAATTCCTGCCATTTGTTCCGGAAATCGCCAAGGAGCACATGATCGCGATTACCCTCTGGACAGAAAAGCGAGAGGCAGAGAGGTATGTCGTAGAGGCGTTCCCAAAAGTGGAGCAGATACTGAAACCGTTCCTGAGCGAGCCGGTGACCGTTCGGATGTATACGGTCGAGACCACGCTGTGCAAGCATCTTGTAGAGGCGCTGACCACAGCCGCCTAAGAGGGCCATTCGCAGGAATCAGCCGGGGCGCAGCGCTCCGGCTTTTTGCTGTTCAGGTTGTCGCTGTGTTCCCTTACTCGTAGCGCAACGCTTCGATGGGATCAAGGTTCGCCGCGCGCATGGCGGGAACCATCCCACTCACCACGCCCACCAGTGCGAGGATACTCGTCGCCACCACCAGAATCATCGGTGACACGATCAGCCGTATATCGGCAGCTTCCGCATGCTTCGCAAGCGCACTATAAAAAGTAATCCGTCCAGCGAAGATCGACACTGCATAGGACAGCACAATTCCCAGAAATCCCCCAACCGCGGTGATCACCATCGCCTCTGCGAGGAATTGAAACAGGATGTGGCCGCGTTGGGCACCAAGAGCTTTTTCCACTCCAATCTCACGGGTCCGCTGCGTGACTGATACCAGCATGATGTTCATCAGCCCGACACCGCCGATTCCGAGCGTCACCGTTCCGATAAAAGCCAGCAGAACCTTTAAGGCCATGGTGATGATTCCGAACTGCGAGAGTTGCTTCTGGGCATCGAATACAAAGATCGCGCGATGATCATCCGGCTTGAAATTATGAGCCGTGCCCAGAGTCTCGCGAATGGTTTTGTCCATCTTGTCGTGATCGAGTCCGATCGAATCGAGCCAAATCCCGTCAAGATAGTGATTATCTTTCAGCACATCCATCGAGTTGTAAGGGATGTAGACGACGCGGTTGTTGTCGTTATCCCCCTCCTGCATGCGAGGTGCTCCCACGCCGATCACCTCGAAACTGACCCCATCGATGCGGATGTACTCGCCCACAGCAGGCATTCCCGAGAAAAGTCGATCGCGTGCCTCCGAGCCAATGACGGCCACCAGCGCATGCTGCATGTTGTCGGCGTCGTCAAGAAAGCGGCCGTCCGACAGATCGAGGTTCCAGATCGCCTGAATCGCCGGATCAAGGCCCATGACCTGGAATGAGAACGAGCGATTGTCGTTCTGCACCGTGGATTGCTTGTCCGACTCGCGCACCACATGCCGGCATAGCGGCAGATTATTGCGCATCAGTTCAATGTCGTCGTTCGTGAAACGAACCTGCACGCCCGCCTTGTTGCCTCCGGCTTGTTGCGAAGTCCGGCCCGGAAATACGCCTACCGCAGTCGCACCGAAACTCTGAAAGATCGCCTCAATGGCTTTGCCGAAGCCATTGCCGTAAGAGAGAAGCAGCACAACCGTTGCAATGCCCCAAGCCATTCCGGCCATGGTGAGCAGGGTTCGGCGCAGGTCGTGGCGCATTGCCGAATAGGCCTGCTTTAAAAGGTCACTATGCATCGTTATTCCTATTCCTTCCGCAGCGCTTCTACGGGTTCGAGCAATGCCGCTCGCCGCGCAGGGTAGAGTCCCGCCGCTACTCCCGCTACTCCCAACGAAATGACTGCCAATGCCGCGGTTGAAACCACCAGCTTGGGAGGATCGAATCCCTCGCCGAGACTCACATGCGAAAGCATCTGCATCAGGCCAGCGGCGCCCGCGATTCCAATTCCCCCGCTCAGCAGAGTCAGAAACGCTCCTTCCACAAAGAACTGAAACATGATGCTGCCGTTGGTTGCTCCGACCGCTTTGCGCAATCCGATCTCCCGCGTTCGATCGGCAACCGCGACCAGCATGATGTTGATAATCCCAATCGCGCCCAGAGCGAGTGTGACCAGCCCTACGCTGCCCAGGAACATGTTCATTGCATCGAAAATCTTGCCCACCTGATCGACCGTCTTCACCGTGTCCCACTCGTCAAACGAGTCCGGATTGTTGGGATCGAAGCCGTGGTTCCGTGCGATGACCTGATGGACCTCGCGCTGTGAGGCTTCATGGAGCGCCCGCGATTTGGGCTGGTAGTTAATCTGCGAAATCACATCAGTGTCGATCCCCGCATCCAAGGGTGGAAAATACTCATGCATGATGCTGAAGGGGATGAAGTTCTTCAGGTTTTGTGTGTTGTTATCTCCATGGCCGACTCGCTCCAGCGTGCCGATCACTTCGAACCGTATGCCATTCAGAAGAATCGTACTGCCGATCGAAGGCCGTCCTGAAAACAAAGTTTTTCTGGTTTCATCGCCGAGCACGATGACGCGGCGCTTTTGTTGCTCGTCCATCTCATTCAGCCAGCGCCCGGCACTCAACGGCACGTAGCGTATCCGGTTGAAATCAGGAAGGACTCCGTTGATCTGCCCACTGGCCTGGAAAAAATCGCTGATCGCTCGTATGTCGTTCCGACTGATGACCGGAGTCGCGGCTCCCACGCTCGGACAGTCTCGCAAAATATCCTGATAGTCACGATAGTTCAGGTAGTACTGGCGCAGTGCGGTGAAACTGCCCTGCATCACCGGTGCGCGTCCCGACCAGATAAACAGCACATTCTCGCCGATGGAGTCAAACTGTTTTCGATTTCCCGAGCGAAATCCTTCCCCCAATCCCACCAGCAGCAGCAGGGAACCGACTCCCCAGGCTATGCCAAACATGGTCAGGAAAGAGCGCATCTTGTGCGCCCAGAGAGTTCGCAGGGTCTGGCCAAAGATATCGAAGATGAGGCGCACGCTCCATTATAAAGGCGATGTACGGCCGATCCGTTGCATTCGCGGCGATTCGCCAGAATGCCCGAACCGGCCGCCGGTGGGATGTGCTATCTTGAATTCGGCCGATAGGGCGGCCGACGGTCCGCGTAAAGGGTTCAGCCCACCTTCCAAGGCAAGAATATCTACAGAGACCCTGACTTCCAGCCCGAGATACGCGGACACCGGGCAAATTTGGAAGGAAGGTGTCTATGCCAATTGCAAAGCTACCGGAACACCCCTCTCTCGAATATCTCAAGAAACTAGCCAAACAGCGGTTGCAGGAACTGCGCAGCACCGATCCGCAGGCGAAACTCGCTTCCGCTCTTCTCGACGTGGCACGCGAATATGGGTTTGCAAGCTGGCGCGCGTTGAAAGCCCAGATTGACGGATTTCGCGCAAAACAGATCGCCAGTCCGGTGATGCGATTTCTTCCGGTCTCCGACATCAACCGAAGCATCGCGTTTTACCGGGATGTCCTGGGATTTGACGTGAAGAAAGAGGAAGACGGAGTCGAAGCGATCCTGGGGCCAGCTCGAGTCCGTTTCGGCAAACAAGGATATGAGCCGGGCGACGGCGGTTTCCAGAATTCCAAGCCTCCCGGATCAGCCATTCTGTTTCTCCAGGCTGAAGATGTCGCAGCGACGCATGCGGCCATTCGAGCTCGCGGCGGTTTTCCGAGTGACATCGAACGGGTCAACTGGATCAAGATGCGAATGTTTGAAATCCGTGATCCGGATGGCAACGTCCTCTGGTTCGGACAGAGCTACCACCACGGCCAGGACTCCCCGAGTCGCCGTGACGCGCAGCCTCAAGGCCTGAGGCAGGCACTGCCGGCATTGCCTTTCGACGATGTTCCGGCCGCGGTTGCCTACTATCGCGACGTGCTGGGCTTCCGGATCAATTATCAGCAGGCTGATCTGGGAGTGATGGATCGCGATGCGATCACCATTCTGCTGATCGCGCGCACCGCGGAATTTAAAGGGATCGGTTCCTTCGGAGTCTATGTCTCGGACGCCGATGTGCTGTACAAGGAACTCTCAGCAAAAGGCGCCAAAATCCTGGGACCGCCCGTCAGCCGTCCGTGGGGTCTGCGTGACTTCACCGTGATCGATCCGGAGGGCAATCGAGTCACGTTCGCCCAGACGTTTGAGTGATTGTGCTGACGCGTTCGGACATCGAGCCTGCTGACACCGAGCCACTCCGATCGACTTGTTCGTCGGAAGCCTGGAGCCGGAAGCCCGAAGCCGAAAGCCCGAAGCATGAAGCCCGAAGCCCGAAGCCCGAAGCCACATCACTCACTGTAAAACTGATTCCGAATTGTCCCTGAGTTGGATTATTCTCTAGCAGGATGACCACTCTTGCCCTCAGCGAACTGCTGGGCGCCACGGTATATGACCCGTCTGGCGCGGCCGGACGAGTGCGCGAGGTGGCAATCGCTCCGCAAGAAGATCGCTCCCGCATTTCCTCGCTCATCGTCAAAACGAAATTCGGCAATCGGCTGGTCACCTTTGAATCGATATCGGCAATGAATGGCGGAATTCGCACCAGCAGCGCTGCCGGACAGTGGCCCGCGGTCAATGGAACCGAGGGGCTATTCCTGCTGGAGCGCGATCTGCTCGATCAGCAGGTGATCGATGTGAACGGAAGAAAAGTCGTGCGGGTCAACGATGTCGACCTCGAATTCGAGCTTCAGAAAGACCCGGCACGTCCGCTACCCATATTACGAGTTCACTCGGTTGACGTTGGCGCTCGGGGCGCGCTCCGCCGTCTGCTGCGTGGCGTCGCCCCGAAAAACGCCATCCACGCGCTGCTGGGGAAGATACCGCCCCGCAGCATTCCCTGGAACTTCGTCGATCTGATCGAAACCGATCCAGCGCGGCGAGTGAAACTGAAGATTTCGCACGAAGGTCTGGCCAAACTGCATCCGGCCGACATTGCCGACATCGTCGAAGATCTCGCACCGGATGAACGTCAGGCCGTCTTCCAGACACTGGATGAAGAGACGGCGGCCGAGGCCCTTGAGGAAGTCGAACCTAAGGTTCAGAAGTCCATCGTGGAGTCTCTCGATTCAGGACGTGCCGCCGACATTGTCGAGGAGATGGATCCTGACGCTGCCGCCGACCTGCTCGCCGATCTTACGGAAGAACGCACCGAGCAAATTCTGACCCAGATGGAGCCCGAGGCGCAGCAGGACGTTGTGGAGTTGCTCGAGCATCAGGAAGAGACGGCCGCTGGCCGTATGACCACCGACTTCCTGGCCCTACCGGTTAGCGCTACCGTGCAAAATGCCATCGATTCTCTGCGCGAGTTCGAAGGCGGCGTCGAGGCGGTCAGTACGATCTACCTCGTTGACACGCGTGGTACCTTGGTCGGCGCTGTTCCGCTGGCACGGATCGTTTTAGCTGAAGCGTCCTCCCCTATGCTCGCGCTCATCCAGGAACCACTGGTGTTGGCTCATGAAGGCGTTGCGGAAAATGAAGTGGCGGAACTCTTCGACAAGTACAATCTGCAGACGCTCCCGGTCGTGGACGAGCACAACAAACTGACCGGTGTCATCACCTCCGATGACGTGATCAGTATGTTGCGATCGAAGCTCTAAAAGCTGGCCGAAGTGGAAGATGCCGGGCCATCCTGCGAAATCTATTGGTGCGTCCAGACCAACGCGTGGGAGTAATCCGTGATTGAATCTGTATAAGGGCCTACAATCTCGCCAAAATCGTTAATCCCCTCTGCCACGTTCGCGTCATCGCCGTACAGGAGAATGGTCAGCGTGGGTCCTCCGCCCCACTCGAAGCCGCATTGATAACTCGTGTTCACGCAGGCTGTGGACTGGTAGAACCCGGCCAACTCGTCATTCGCGTTGATCCCTTTCGCTTGCGTGTTGGCGCTGCCCCCGGGGGTCATGTCAATAACGTTCCCGCCCCAGGTAATCGTGTTGCCGTTCAGAGAGGGGATCGCGGGGAGTTCGAAGTCGTCTCGATAGGGCTCGAAGTAATATATGCCTGTTAGCGTGGCTTGCCCGTTGACCCCGTAGGCCCAAGTGTAGTCGAAATCTCCACCGCCGCTGACCCCGAGCGGATAGAACTGTCCTCCGTAGTACATAAATGTCTGATATCCAAAGGTGCTCGGCGAATCGGCCCATCCAACGGCCTGCCCAGCGTCGTTGATGCCATACAGATAAGTCGCCGTCGCAGTCTGCCCGTTGTAGTTATAGTCGACCTGAGTCGCACTTCCATTAGAGTTCAAAATAAATCCATGATATGCCCCGTTTGAATCTTCAAAGTACCCGACGATCTGGCCGAGGTTGTTTATCCCCCACGGTTGGACGTTCGTCGAGCCAAAGACGGTGAAGCTGGCGCAGTCTCCACCACTACTTTGGAATCCATAGAAGGGGCCCGAGAGAGAGGCTTGGTACGTCCCGACGAACGCGCCAATCTGCCCTGGACCATTTATGATTGCGGTTCCGTTTATGTCGTTCATGGCAGTCGGAATCGTGCTGATAGCGCCCGGGCAGTCGATGTCGGTCGAGGAGTAGGTATAAGACTTGGTGACGGCATTGGCGTTCGCGACAGGTGCATTGACGACGTCATAGTCCATCGGCTCGCCAAGCTTCCGCCCTCCCCAGCTCGCACTGGCCTGGCCGATAAGGAATTGGTGCAACCGCTGACTATTCGGCCACGGACCGTCCGTCAGGGGGCTTAGATTCCACGTCGTAAGCGACGGCGGGTTCGGGGAGGCGGGCGTCTTCGTTATCCAAACGTCGTCCGGGATCGGGGACGCCTGCGAGAAGTCGTTCTGGGCGGGTTTCGGGTTGCCGTAAACGCCCGCGAGGTAAGAACCGCTCCCGTTTGCCGTCGCATGGAGCTGGGTATCCCATCCGGCCAAGTAGGCCTTGACGGCGGCTCCGGCGGACGCTTGCTGGGTTGGGGTGCATAGGGTAGGCCCGTAATAGTTTTCGACATCCTTGTAGATTACCGGCGTACTTACCCCCAATGTGGTTGCGGCGCTAACAGCGGCCTTCGCTTCGTTCGTCCCGTCTTTCCCCGGGTTCGAACTGAACACCGAAGAGTATGCCTGAGTGCACGCGCCCGTCGTTGGGTTCGTCTTGTAGCAAGCGCAGGGCGACTGCACCCCGACCCAAATGGGAATTAGTCCCCATCCCTGTCCTTCGACGGCCGAGATCCAAGCCGGGCCATTGGTGGATCCCAGAATGGGATCCTTGTGTCCATTTTTTGCGCCCTGCAAGTAGATACCAATGTCATAGAACGGGCTCGACGACATCCACGAGGCCATCGTCGGCGTCGCTGGGGGAACGTTGTACGCCTCGAACCCGAGCTGCGTACTAACCGGGTTTGCGGAGCTGGCGCTCGATTCGGCGAGCCTGGATCGGGACTCGGCGACGATCTGCTTCGACCATCCCCGTTTCGAAACAGGCTTGGCGTTCGGCACTGCACCCACTTCGTCCTCAGGGTGCTTAGAACCCGGGGTGATGTCTGTCCAACTGTCCCCCGAATCTTTTGTGGATAGGAGCTTGTCTGACACATTGAGCCAGCCCCGATCCTTGGTTAAGAAGCTAAGCTGCGTCGCCGCACCGGCCGACGGAACGAGGGCGGTATTTTTGGCAACCTTCCCCTCCGGCCCCTCCGTGTAAAGTTGAATTTCGACTCTCTGCGTTTTCCTGAGATCGCTGCTTGCCGCGACCCAGGATGACCCGGCTTTCGCGGAGATGAGCATTCCGGGCAGCCGAGATACAGTTCGAATTAGCTTCCATGTTTCGCCTCCGTCGTTAGAGCCGAACACGGCCATGGTGGTCAAATACGGGCCAGTCACCATGCCCACGGAGTAGTGGACCAGAAGAAGACCATCCTTCTTGGTTTCGAAGGACGGCAGGCCGATGGATTCTCCGAGGTTCGGGTGCGTGTCAGAGATTACAGGCAATGCGACCCTTGTCCAAGAGTCCCCGGCATCGTGTGTTACGAAGAGTTCCTGATCCTTGCCGCCGGCGACCCATCCATCCGTTGGCGTAACAAAGACGAAGTGGTCAGACGTTGGGCTGTCCTTAGTTGGAGACCAGGTCTTCCCGCCGTCCACGGTCCGCAGCATCTCACCGGCGCTAGGATTAGCCGAACTGGTGGCAATGTCCAACATTTCCCACCCGTGTTGTGCGTCGACAAAGTCGAGCCAACTCGCACCGGAGAAGCCGTATCCATCCTCAAGCCGTTCCTTAGGAAACGGGTGTACCGACTGCTCCTGTGTCACAGACCAGCTCTCTCCAGAATTGGCGGTGGACGCAAGCGCGAAGCAACTGTTGTCGGCAGATATGTCGCTGCCGTCGGAACAACTGAGCAGCGCCCACCCCGTAGACGCGTCGAGGAAGAAAACGGACGAAACCACCTGCTGCCTGTGATTTGCATTTGGCGTGATATCTTTCCATGTTGTGCCGCCGTCGGTCGTCCAGAAAAGCTTGCTACGCGTTGTGGCCCATCCCGTATCGGTCGTCAACAGTTTCATGGATTCGATCGGGTTCGCCGACTGCGCATGTGCGAAACGGCACACACCGAGTGTCAGGAAGAACACAAGTGCAAGACGCAAGTGCTTTATTTGCATAAAACCTCCAAAGCCGAGAATCCACAAAATCGGGATAAGCACACTTACACCCACTCTTCGAAACTACGTCCAGTCATCATGGACGCCGCGAGGGAAGGGATGCGGCAACCGAACGCGAGGATTATCCCCCCAAGCTAGCGGCGTTTCAACCTTACTTTTTCCAAAGGTGTAGTCGCGCAGGTACAGCACGGCTTCCGGCCTCTTTCTCGTGGCAAAACGAAGGCAACGTTCGTCGTATTCGCACTTTTCCTTTGGCCATAGTCGCCGAGTCCATTTATCCTGTCGGGTCGTCGCCGCTAAATCGCTCCATCTTTATGTCTTCGAAATGTGCGCATGAAGTTCATGAGACGTTGGAAGATCCGGATCCTGCTGTTCTTTGCCGTAGTCGGACCGGGATTCATTACCGCGAACGTCGATAACGATGCGGGGGGCATCCTCGTCTACTCGCAGGCGGGAGCACAATTCGGACATCTTCTGTTGTGGACTTTGGTTCCGATCACCATTTCTTTGATCGTGGTTCAAGAAATGTCGGCCCGTATGGGGGCTGTCACCGGCAAAGGCTTAAGCGACCTGATCCGCGAAGAATTTGGCCTCCGCATCACTTTCCTGATGATGCTCGGAATCCTGATCACGAATTTCGGAAACGTGGTCACCGAGTTCATCGGAATTGCCACGAGCCTTGAACTTTTCGGCCTCCCAAGGCTTTATACCGTGCCGGTGTGCGGAGTCATCGTGTGGCTGATTGTGGTCAAAGGCCAGTACAAGAGCGTTGAAAAGGTTTTTCTGGCCGCTTCATTTTTCTACGTGACCTACATTTTCGCCGGCAGTATTAGCCCATCCTGCTTGGGGCGAAGCGACGAAAGCCACTTTCGTTCCGCCCAAGCTCGCCGCCTTCAAGGATCAGGCTTACCTGTACATGGTCATCGGAGTCGTCGGTACGACCATCGCTCCGTGGATGCAGTTCTATCTGCAATCGTCGATTGTCGAGAAAGGTGTTACGCGCCGGCAATACAAGGCATCGATGCTCGACGTTGTGACTGGCTGTATCTTCACCGATGTCGTGGCTTGGTTCATTATCGTTGCCTGCGCCGCCACATTGTGGATCCACGGCTTCCGCAACATTACATACGCAGCCGATGCGGCCGCCGCTCTGAAACCGCTGGCTGGCCAGTACGCCTACATTTTGTTCGCTGTTGGGCTGTTCAATGCCTCGTTGTTTGCGGCTTCGATCTTGCCGCTTTCGACGGCATATACCGTGTGCGAGGGCCTGGGTTTCGAGTCGGGAGTCGGAATGAAATTCGGCGAAGCTCCCGCATTCTACTGGCTCTACACAGCGCTGATTGTAGCCGGCGGTGCCGTGGTCATGATTCCTGGGCTACCGCTGGTGAAGATTGCCGTTCTGTCGCAGGTGGTCAATGGCGTGGTTCTTCCCTTCGTCCTGATCTTCATGCTGCTGCTGATCAACAAGAAGGAACTGATGGGGGAATACGTCAACGGGCACCTCTTCAACGCAGTCGCATGGGCTACGACGGTGCTGATGATCATCCTTACATTAGTCTGGTTCTGGACGCTGCGTTCGGGCTAGAGCAGTTTTCCGGCGGCGAGATCTTTCACTAGCGTCAGGTCAGCCTCAAGGAAATCGAATTTTGGAAGCTCTGCCGGCCTTGCCCATTGCATGTCTTTGAAGATACGATTCTCGAGTTCTCCCCGGAACTCCCGCACTACAAAGAATCGCAACTCCACCATCCCCCCATTCGGATATTCATGCTGAATGCGCGCGAGTTCATCGCCAATGGTCGCCGCAATTCCGAGTTCTTCATCGAGTTCGCGACGCAGGGCGTCGCGTGGCTGTTCGCCTTCCTCAATTTTTCCGCCGGGAAATTCCCACTTCAGCGGCATCGTTTGATGACGGGTCCGCTGGCACACCAGCAGTTTGCCATCCTGCACGATCAGTGCTGCGACGACCCGTTTCATACTTGTCCCGGACCCGCCGTTTCCAGCTTTTTTCCTGCGAGCAGGGCGCAGTATTGGACAAACTCCTTATGTTCTTGGGTGAATGCGGCAGGGAAGTGGCTGTCGATATCGAGTTCGCCGACAACTTTTCCGTGAGCGAATACTGGAACGACGATCTCCGATTTGGTCTCCAGCGAGCAGGCCAGGTATCGCGGATCTTTGTTGACGTCGTCGACCACGACGGTCTCGCCTCTGGAAGCGGCCGCCCCACAAATTCCCTGATTCAAAGGGATGCGTGTATGCGGCGTCATCGCACCTTCGAATGCGCCGAGGATCAGCATCGGCGGCTGGGCTCCGGCCTCAAGCATATAAAACCCCACCCAGTTGTACTTCAGCATGCGGTCATGCAGCATCTTCACCATTGCCTGCATGAATTCCCATGGGGATGAGGTCGACTGCGCCAGTTGTCTGACTTCGTTGCGGACTTCTTCGATTCGTGTGGTCACGGGTGATAAGAATTCGAACGGTTGAATCTTAACTCAGCAGGACGCTTTTTCTGCATCAGTAACAGAAACCGCGGTAATCTGCCGGATTCCTTTCGTGCTCGGGAATAATTCCGGATGAATGGCATAGGCCAGAGCGTCCAACCCATGTAAAAGCGTGGGAGCAGGCGTGTTCAGAAAGTCGTCTCTGATACAGAAAACCTTGCCTGCAAGTGCGGCGGAGCTTTTCTGCCAGCCGCGATCGACGACAATCTTCTCCAAAGGAACCCGCTCGCCCGCTCCACACCACGCCGCGATGAAAACTTGCGGATCGGCGCGCATTACCTCCTCCACGGATATCTGTTTCCCCGGCGTGCCAACAAACACCCCACCTGCACGTTTCAACGAGCTCTGCAACCCACGGCTGTGAAGCAATGATCGGCTTGCCCCACTCCTCACAGAAAACCCTGGGCCGCGCAGTACCCTCGACACGCTTTCGCACTTCATCGATTCTTCGTTGCATATTGCGAACGAGTTCCTCGCCCTGGTTCAGAGCGCCGACGGCTCCGGCTATCGTGACCATGTCCGTGTAAATGTCCGCCAGAGTCTTTGGAGCCAAGCCGAGAAAACGAGTTCCGGCCTTGAGAATCTCTCCAACAGCCTTTTCTTGATAGGGAACAGCCGCAATCACAAGGTCCGGCTGCACTGCCACGATTTCGGATGTTTCGGCGGTCCAGGAATCGGCCAGGATCGTGCGCGATCCGTCGTTGACCTCCGGGATCAGCTCTCCGCAATACCGCGTACAGGCCGCGACTCGATCCAGTTCCCCGATAGCCGCAAGAATGACGGTCGCACTGGGCTGCAGGCACGCGATCCGGCGGCAGGTATGACCCATAGCCATAATTTCATCTTATGTGAAAAATACTTGCCCTGATTTTTGCGGCGCTTTTAATTTGCCGACAACCATCCCACTGGTACTCAGCATCGAACTCGCGCTCTCAGATCAGCACTTCGAGAGAAACCCGTGACTCACAAAAATTTGAAGTGGTACTCCCTGGCAGTTGGGCTCTGTCTGGTGTCCTGCGCAGAGACCTCCTCCGCAAAATCGCCGGTACCTCAAAGCGCGGACGTTGCAAACACAATCTACACACTGACCGTAACCCTTGCTGGCACTAGCACTGGGACGGTCACGAGTAAACCTGCAGGAATTGATTGCCCGAGCACCTGCAGCGGGTCTTTTGCCTCAGGAACGGTCGTCAAGCTGACAGCCAAGGCTGGCGCCGGCGCTTTTTTCGCCGGATGGAGCGGAGCCTGCTCTGGCATGGGCGTGTGCACCGTCACCATGAACAGCAACCTGGAGGTCACCGCGACCTTCAATGTGAGCCAGACGGTGAACGTCTTGAATCACATTATCTTCATGGCGCAAGAAAATCGCGGCCTGGATCACTATTTTGGAGAACTTCGCGCGTTCTGGCGGGAAAACAAGGTTCCCGATATTTCTTTCGACGGCCTGCCGCAGTTCAATCCGACCTCTGGAATGCCTCCCCTCTACGGGCCACCGCCGACGAACCCCGGTTGTGATCCTAACTATCCGCCGCCGGCCGATTGCACTGAAGACAACAACAGTCCAAACATTGCCTCTTATCAGCTGATCACGCAGTGCATCGAGAATCCAAGTCCATCATGGGATGAAGGTCACGTCGACTGGAACTTGAGCGACCCGGTATCCAAGACTCCGACATTGAACGGATATGTCTACACGGGCGGCCATGATTCGCGGCACATCAAACCGCCGTACTACGACGTCAACGGCATTCGTGTCATGGGTTACTACGACGAGACAGACCTGAATTACTACTACTACATGGCAACGGCGTTCGCGACATCCGATCGCTGGTTCGCCCCCGTCATGACGCGAACCGCTTCAAATCGTGACTATCTTATAGCTGCTACCTCGCAGGGATACGTCTATCCAATCGGCACCGACTCCCACGATCAAGCGCTTTTGACCGCCGCTCCAATCTTTGAGGAATTGCAGAACGCGGGTATCAGCTGGAAGATTTACGTGAATCCGCAGAATACTCCCTGCGAGTCGAACCCTACGGCGGAATGCCTGCTCGGCTACACTTACGTGCAGAACTTCGAATGGGGACATACGATTCCGCAGAACTATCCGAATAATCTGGTTCCCATCTCGCAATATTTCACGGACGTGCAGAACGGAACGCTGCCGCAAGTTGCGCAGATCGAACCCGCATCCCCCGCAGGTCTGGATGAGCATGGCTCCGACTCCGATCAATACCCCATCAACATTCAACTGGGGGCGCAGTACGTCGAGTCGCTGGTTAATTCACTGATGAACAGCGTCTCATGGAAGGACACCGCATTCATCCTGACCTATGACGAGGCCGGAGGTCTTTACGACCACGTGGCTGCGCAGAAGACCGTCAGCCCTGATGGTATCAAGCCTGTCGACCTGGAGCCTTGGGACATCTGCACGAAAGGGATCGTGGGACCAAACTGCGACTTCACCTATACCGGATATAGGGTCCCTGTCACTGTGATTTCGCCGTACGCGAAGAAACATTATGTGAATCACAATCCAGCCGATCACACCGCAATCTTGAAACTGATTGAAACGCGTTTCGGGGTTCCTCCGCTTACCAAGCGCGACGCGGCACAGATCGACATGACCGAGTTCTTCAATTTCAATAACCCGCCATGGATGACGCCGCCGGTTCCACCGCAGCAGTCCACTAGCGGCCCGTGTTATCTGAACATGCTGCCCTAGAGCAACTCGGATTAGGCCAGTTTGATTTTCGCTAGCGCAGCAAAAAGGGCATCGAGCGCCAGCTGCGCGGCGTGAGAAGAAGCATTCGGCAAGCCCCCGACGGCTTTGACAAGGTCTTCGGGCGTCAGGTTGCGCGCTTCAGAAATCGTCTTGCCTTGAGCCAACTCAGTTAAAGCCGAGCCACAAGCCATGGCGGGGACGCATCCCTTCGCTTTGAAGCGAATCTCCGCAATTCTTCCATTCTCGATTTTCAGGCTGAGCCGGATCACATCGCCGCAGACGGGATTTTCGAGTTCCACAGATGCATCGGCGTCGGCTACGTCGCCCACGTGCCGCGGATTCTGAAAATGATCAAGCAGTTGCGCGGAGTACACCAGATCGATTGTAGCCGTTCTACTTCCGAGCGCTTCCGTTCGGAAAATAAATGGTCCAGCCGCGCTGGCGCGCTGTCGCCTCGAGATCCGGATTCGGATTCACCGCGAACGCATGCGTGGCCCTGCAAAGCATCTCGGTATCCCATTTCGAGTTGCCGAAGGCTGCATCAATCTCTTTCTTTGCTACCTCATCCAGCGCTTTCGGCTTGCCGGGACCGGAGGGAACGCGTACCAGACGATCGGTAACGATTTCATTTTCCAACTCAACTCTGGCCGCAAGAATTCTGTCTGCCTCGATCCCAAATTGCGTCATCCCGGCACGAATGACCCACTCATTGGAGGACGAAACCGCCCAGATTTCGCAACCCTTCTCGTGCAACCGATCCACCAGTATCCGCATTTCTTCAAAGACGTATCCGGGAAACGACGACGTCATGAATTCCGTTGCGGCCGCCATCATCGCCGCTTCCGGAATACCTTTGTGCATCGTCACCATTTCGCCGCACATGTCTTCTTCGCTGACCTTGCCGCCCTTGTATTCGACATAACGCGCGCGCATCAGTTGCCCGACCTCGGCTGTCACGATGCCTCGTTCCATTTCCCAGCGAAAGAAAGTCTCGCCCGCGTCACCCGACCACAGTGTGCCATCGCAATCGAAGGCCGCGACTCGAGGCTCGAGGCGCAAAACGGAGTCAATAAAGGCCTGCCCAGCCGGGTGAATAGTTTCTATACCGATCGTGTTCATGTACCTCGACAATAACGTGCGTCCAGCGAAATGTGCAATCGCAAGGGCGCTGTTCCGAGCGGGTCTTCTCGTTCCAGCCCGTTGGGAAACGACAGGTTAAGAAGGAGATCTTGCCAGCAATGCCGCGTAATCTTCAGGAGTGTTGATATTCAGTGCGACAAAGGGATCGTCAACAGCCAGATACTGGATGTGTTCCTGAAGTCTGTGTTCGATGTCTCGGGCATTGTCCGTGACAGGCGCCTGTAGAAATCGTTCCATCATCTCCCGCCCGATAACATAAGGATGCCCATGCTTGCCGGAAAACTCCGGCACAACCGCCCAGGTCGTATGCCGTGCAAGGTCAAAGGTGTCACGCAAAGCCCGCACGGTCGCTGCTTTGGCTGGAGGCCGATCGACCAGCGTCACAATGGCTCCATCACGTCCCCGATTGAGTACTTCCCGTATTCCCACCTGCAGCGAACTGAACTGTCCCTGGCTGGGATCGAGATTGGTCACTACCGAAGCCCCATTCGCATAGGCCGTCGGCGCCAGAGCTTCTTCATTCTTGCCCACGACGATCACGACAAAATCGGCCGTCAGGCCTAGCGATCGAATGGCCGCCGAAAGAAAAGTGTCATTTGTTGGCGCTTGACCCCCGTCGAATGGGGGCCAGGGGAGCAGAGCCTTGTCGCGTCCCATGCGCGCAGATTCGCCCGCGGCCAGAATTACTCCGCCAAAACTGGAAGCTCGCGCCATCTTGCGGAAGATAGCAGAAAGCAGAAGGAAAGTCAGTGATTCGAATCAGCCGTGCGATGATCGTCGCTAACGCGTTCCTGCGAGTCATCGGCTTCTGAGTTGTCGGTCCGTGCGCCCTTGAACCAGCTCAGGTGAGGCAGCGATCCCGAGGCTTGTCGCCGCACCGCGATCAACTCCGCGGTGATGGAGACCCCGATTTCTTCCGGTGTGACTGCCCCGATATCCAGACCAATCGGAGCGTGCACCCGGTCAAAGAGATGCTCCGGGATGCCCTCGGCCCGCAAGGCTTTGAAAATCTCAATAACCTTGCGCTTCGAGCCGATCATTCCCACGTAGCGTGCCCGCGTCTGTACGGCCCAGCGCAAAATCCGCATGTCGTCGCGATGGCCACGAGTGACGATCACAATGAACGACGATTCATTCGGGTCGAGCTTCTGAATGGCCTCGTCGAACTCCAGCGCATGGATTTCTTGAGCGCCAGGAAAGCGCTCCTTGGTTGCATAAGAGGAGCGGTCGTCGGTCACAATGACGTCGAAACCAGCGGCAGATGCCGTTCGACAAACGTTGAGAGCTACATGTCCTGCGCCGAAAACATAAAGTAACGCTGGAGGAAGCACCGGCTCGACGAAAACCTCGAGTGTCCCTCCGCATACGAGGCCAGTGTCGTATTTGGGGTCCTGATTCAAGTCAAACTTTAGGGTTCGGGGCTTCTCCGATTCCATGACTTCCCGTGCGGCCTGCCAGACGTCAGCCTCGACGCAGCCACCCCCAATCGTGCCCACGATCGAACCATCGTCGCGCACCAGCATTTTGGCAGTCTGAAACGACGGAATCGATCCGCGGACGTTCACGATCGTGGCTACCGCTCCGCGGCGTCCTTGCTTGCGAAGTTCAACGATCTGTTCGTAGATGTCCATGGGTCAGGAGCGGGTTTATTGATTATCAGTCGGTCAACAGAAGGGAGTCAACGCGGAAGCAAGCAAAAGCCCCGGGTCATCGCTCCGGGGCTCTCGCAGAACCAGTCGGTACTTCGATCTGTCACTACGAAAATTCTAATCTTCCCACATGGCTAGGTCAATACTCAAGGTGAGTCCAAGGTGAGTGAACCGCAGAGGGCGGCGGAGTTGAACCGCAGTGGCTGAGGGGCCACTCACCGATGTGACAGATCGAGTCCAGTACCCACTGGCAACGCCCTCTAGACCACGATCTGCCCCGCCCAAATTAGCCCCACGACCAGCCGTTCACTCGTGACCATCATCACAGTTCGCGGAAAAAATTTCGCAAATTCCCAAAATGGAGCGGCCTCCCGTCTATATTTAGCTCGAACAGTGTAGAGGAGTGACCATGAAAGCTGTCCGCATTCATCAGTTTGGTGGACCCGAGGTTCTGACGTACGAAGACATATCCGATCCACAGCCACGCAAAGATCAGGTGCTCGTTCGCGTGAAGGCCTGCTCGCTGAACCATCTGGACGTCTGGGTGCGAAAAGGGCTGCCCGGGATAAAGCTGCCGCACATTCTCGGCAGCGATGTCGCAGGAGAAATAGCCGAAGTCGGCGAGTATGTCACCGCATTCAAGCCGGGCCAGCGTGTGCTGGTGGCTCCCATGCACTTCTGCGGACACTGCCCAAAATGCCTTGCCGGACTGCAGAATCAGTGTCGCGAATTCACTGTGCTGGGCAATGCCGTCGACGGCGGCAACTGCGAATTGATCGCCGTGCCCGAGGCGAACGTCATCCCGATCCCCGACTCGCTCGATTTCAATCAGGCAGCCAGCGTTCCTTTAGTCTTCGTTACCGCATGGCACATGCTGGTCGGTTTGGCCGGAGTTCGTCCCGGGCAGACCGTTCTGGTGCTCGGTGCAAGTTCCGGCGTAGGCATCGCTGCAATTCAGATTGCCAAGCTGTTTCACTGCCGTGTGATCACTACCGCGGGAATGAGGAGAAACTGGAAAGGCACGCGCGCTCGGCGCTGACTACGGCATCGACCACTACAAGCTGAAGATCTCCGAGGAAGTCCGCAAGATTACGAATAAAGAAGGCGTCGATATCGTCGTCGAACACGTCGGAGCCGCAACCTGGGACGAGAGCCTGCGTTGCCTCAAGACCGCCGGCACGCTCGTGACCTGCGGCGCTACGACCGGTCCAAACGTCGCTATCGATCTGCGGCATCTGTTCGCGCGGCAGTTGCGGTTGATGGGCTCCTATATGGGAACCATGGCGGAACTTCATGAGGTTCTGGGCCATGTCTTTGCCGGACGCCTAAAGCCCGTGATCGATCGCGTGTTCCCGATGAGCGAAATCCGTGCCGCGCACGAATATCTGGAAAAGAGCCAGATGTTCGGCAAAGTGATCGTGACTCCGTAATGCGTAACTTCTCCTTGATGCGACCTCGTCGCGAAGAACTCGGAAGTTGCCCAGGCGAATCTTTGGGAGCGGTCACGAATTTATACTTGCACTGCTTGCACACCGTAGTTGTTTTTGTCCCGCCGCTTATGATAGAGAGGACGGATGATTTCTTTAAGGGAATGGTCACACGGCTTGCGGCCAATACTGTTGATCGCTCTATTGGCGGGCGGCGGGTCCCTGCACAACGCCAGCGCAGAGGATAATGGCCTCGAGCGCACGCCGGTTCTTGGCTGGAGTAGCTGGAGCTTCCTCCGCAAGGATCCCACAGCAGCAAAAATGAAAGCTCAGGCGCTCGCTCTGCATGATTCCGGATTGCAGAAAATCGGGTACGAATACGTAAACCTCGACGACTTTTGGTATCAGTGTCCGGGACCGCAAGGTCCGAACGTCGACTCTTATGGCCGCTGGATCACAGACTCCTCGAGATTCCCGGCTCAGGGAGACACCGACGGCATCAAGGTAGTGGCTGACTACCTCCACGGTCTCGGGATGAAGTTCGGAATCTATGTTACGCCGGGTATTTCGAAGCAGGCAGTCAGCCGGAACACGCCCATTCAGGGCACATCGTACACGGCTGCCCAGATTGCGGAGCCGTCTGTAAAGGAGAACAACTACAACTGCAAGGGCATGATCCGTATTGACTACAGCAAGCCTGGCGCGCAGGAGTATACGAATTCATGGGCAGATATGCTCGCGGCGTGGGGTATCGATTACATCAAAATTGACGGCATGACCGACAGCAACGCCGCTGACGTGAAGGCATGGTCGAATGCTATACGGCAGAGCGGGCGGCCCATGGCACTGGACGTCACGCAGGGGGACCTTACAATCGCTATCGCCCCGACGTTGATGAAGTATGCCAATCAATGGGAATTCGCGCCCGACGTCGAATGCTATGGCTGCGAAAAGGGCGGTAGCAGCTATCCTCTGACCAGCTGGGCCGACGTTGCCAAACGATTCGACTACGTGGCGGAGTGGCAGCCTTACTCTGGTCCCGGCGCTTTCAACGACTACGACTCCCTCGAGATAGGAAATGGCAGCAACGACGGGCTGACTCCGGTCGAGCGCCAGACTCAGATCAGCCTGTGGGCCCTGGGAGCGTCGCCTCTCATTCTCGGCATCGATCTTACTCACCTCGACCCAACAGACCTGCAGAAATATCTGGAGAACGCCGAAGTGCTTGCTATCGACCAGGATTCGATCGCGGCAAAAAGGGTGCTCAAAACCGGCAACCAGCAGGTATTTGCCAAGCGGGAGCCGAACGGAGACGCGATCGTCGGTTTGTTCAACACAGGCGGGAAGGCAGAGGAAGTCTCCGTTCCAGCATCCGCCGTAGCCCTCCCTGAAAACAAAAGCGGCTATTCCTTACACGACCTGTGGACCGGCGAGACGAAGAAAACAACCAGCACCATCAGTGCTGTTGTTCCGTCGCATGGGGTCGTGCTGTACCGCGTTAGTGGACTTTAGACCAACTCGATTGCTGACGATCCAGTCGGTATGGGCGGATTTCCGGACTTCAAGCATTCCGGGACCTGGAATCGGCCTCCGCCGGGCTGGCGGCCACGCTTCCAGATCGCCGACTTAGCCTCGCAAGTCGCCACGACCAAAGAAGCGTCCACTTAAATTCATAAGTGGGCACGCTGGTTTTTTGGCTCGGCAGATTTGAGTGATATGGCGATGTTTCAACAGTTACAGGTCTTGCAGGTGGGGCACTCGGTGTGTTTCGGAGATTGGCGGCGCGTATTTAGGAAGGCCACAGTGAACGCAACGGCGAGCAAAGCCGTTGTGGTACCACCATTTTGCAAAGAACCATTTCTGGCATCGCGGACACCTAAAGCTGGAGCACCTCATGCTCGCGACCGCATAGAAGACCATCCAACTAAGCGCCGCAACGAAAGCGGGTATCGTCGTGTGAAAAAGGCGAATGGACACCAGTGCGATTACAAACACGACCGGCATGTAGCCCAAGAATGCGAATAGGGCCAGCTTTCGACGTTTACGGTACTCCTGCCACGGGTCTGCGGACTCGCTCATCGCGTTGTCCAGCTTAGCTTAGGAATCCATGCGAAACGACGTGACTGTCGAGAACGAGAATCCCTGTTCCGGCCATTCTGAGTGCTATGGGGATGTTGCGCCAGTTGAGGCCTCGTCGCTTTGGGCCGGTCCAAATGCCCCGCTGTGTGCCCGGCACCACCATGTGACCAACGTCACTGACAAAATGCGCTCCTCCATGTAAGGTAACGCGCCAGTTAAAGTCTTGCCTCCCGGGGAGCAGTTCCCGAACACGGGATGCAGCCCCCTCCCGAAGCGAATGGCCCGAATTCTCGGGAAACGCATTTCCACCAGACAAAGAAAGCCCAGCGTATTAAGTAAGGAGATACCCGATGAAATCCAGGATGTTGGCGTTGCTTACCGCAATGACGTTACTTGCTGCGCTGGCGGCCCCGGTTTGGCTCGCCGCGCAGGAACACAATCCAAAACCTTCTCGCTACACCGTGACCGACCTCGGCACTCTGGACGGCGGCACGTATAGCCTCGCCGGGGGCCTCAGCAACACCGGCTGGGTAGAGGGCTATTCGACCCTGTCCAGCGGCACAACACACGCGGTTCTTTGGCGCAAGGGCGTAATGACTGACCTTGGAACTCTGGGTGGTCCAACCAGCGATGCGGGATGGCGGCCCAACGACAGCGGCGATGCCGCCGGCGGTTCAGAGACTGGCGCTGTGGACCCCTACGCGGAGAATTTTTGCGGCTATGGTGACAACCTCATCTGCCTGCCGTTCTTTTGGCGGCACAGTACAAGGAAAATGACTACTCTACCCACGCTTGGTGGCAATAACGCCTGGGCTGCGGGAGTCAACGATCAAGACGTGGCAGTTGGAAACGCGGAGAATACCACCCCAGAGCCAACCTGCGCCGGGACTACGCAAGTGTTTCAATACGAGCCGGTCTATTGGACAGGTGGCCGGATCCACGCTCTGCCTACGTTTCCGGGTGACCCGGTGGGGCAGGCCTATTCCATTAACCAGTGGGGGCAGGCTGCGGGCTACTCGGGTAATTGCACGACGGCTTTTCACGCCTTACTCTGGCAAAACGGGATGGCAACCAACCTTGGCAACCTGGGCGGGACGCAAAGTGAGGCTATCGATATTAACAACTGGGGCCAGGTGAGCGGCCTCGCTACCCTTTCCGGCGATCAGTACTATCACGCATTCTTGTGGACGTGGGGCACTTTGGTCGACCTCGGGACGCTTTCGGGAGATGTTTCGAGCTCGGGCGATGGCCTTAATGATTGGGGTCAAGTAGTCGGAGGCTCGTACGATGCATCCGGCAATGCCCGCGCCTTCCTTTGGCAAAACGGCGTGATGACGGACCTCAACACTCTCATTCCTCCCAACTCGCCCCTATATCTTCTCGAAGCGACTGGAACGATCAATGATTCGGGACAGATCGCCGGCATTGCTTTGCAGATCAGCACGGGCGATACGCATGCCTTCTTGGCGACTCCCACAACTGGGCACTGGGCCATCAGCAAAAGGACGAGGGTCATTCTCCCGGAAAATGTCCGCCAGCAACTTCAGCAGCGACGAGCCAGCCGCTTTGGAGGTAAAGTGACGAGGCCGCAGTAAGCATTTCGGAAAATGGCCATCACCAACGCTATGCAGTCAGTCGAAACAGTTTGAAAGACTCTGAACCAGCCAAGCCGGCCGCCCAGATGTTTGGGCGGCCTCTCTTTGCATCGCATCAACGGTGGTTGCGCAGTAACTTCTATTATCAGGCCTTAGCGGTCCCTGACCTCAGGGATACTCCGCCTTGTGAAAGAACCTCATCCCCATGTCCTCCGCGTCCTCTGTGGTTTAAAATAAAACCATAATGTCTCGCGAACTCAATTTCGGTCCTTATGTTGAAGTTGAAAACGGCAAGAAGGTCGTCAGAGACCTGACGTTCGGCAATCCCACGCCCGAAGGCGTGGTGCTGACCACGCTCGATTCCGCCGTCAACTGGATGCGCAAGAGTTCGATTTGGCCCATGACCTTCGGCCTGGCCTGCTGCGCGATTGAAATGATGTCGATGGGGGCCGCGCGTTTCGACATCGCTCGCTTCGGCGCCGAGGTGTTCCGTCCCTCGCCGCGCCAGAGTGACCTGATGATCATTGCCGGCCGGGTTTCCAACAAAATGGCTCCCGTGATCCGCCAGCTCTGGGAGCAGATGCCCGAACCCAAATGGGTTATTTCGATGGGCGCGTGCGCGACTTCGGGTGGTGTGTTTCAGAACTATGCGCTGGTACAAAGCGTGAACCAGGTAATACCGGTCGATGTCTACGTTCCCGGATGTCCGCCACGGCCCGAGCAGCTGATCTACGCGATCACACTGCTGCAGGACAAAATTCAGAAAGAGCGCGGCACCATACGCAAGGCCCTGAACCTTTCCTAACGGCCCCGGTGTAACTGCGCGTTTGCCGGGCAACACCCCCCTGCGAGCATGGCATCTTTTTAGTGCCGCAGATTCTGCGGACGGTCCGGCCTGCTGGCGCTATAATCGGGGCAAGTCGGCCTGGGGTGGTTATGCATCGGTTTCATTTGTCGGCCTTGCTGCTCAGTCAGTTTCTGTATCGCAATCCTCTGTTCGGCCCAGGACGTTCCCTCACCGGCTTCGCAGAACTCTGCGGCTCCCACCGCATCACAGCCTCAATCCTCCGGTGCCGCTGCTTCATCCACTGCGGCCCCCGCGGCGCCCCACATACCGGCGAATGCTCCCCATATGTCGCGGCAGACGCGGCTGGAAATTATCCGCGACTTCGAGGCCCAACTGGTTTACTCGCGCACGCTGTTCCCCATGGGCACCAAGGGGCTGGCGTTGAAAAATGGCGTCACCACGCCCAACGGACAGAACCTGCAGCAAATGCTTGCTCTCTGGGGACCTTCGATCAAGCCAGGCGATCCCGCCCACATCTCATACGTGCGCATTCATGACGACCATATCCATTTCGATCTGAATGGCGGGGCTATTCACCGCAAGAAATGGTACCAGCACATCGAAGTGGCGGGCGCCAACGGCAATTCAGTGCCCCTATCCGCTGATCAGTCGACCGACAATCCCCACGGAAGTTACCTCGATCTCTACTTCGATAAGTATGTTCCGGAAATGAGCGCCGCACAGTTGCGCGCGCTTCTCTATCCCGTGATTGACTTCAATGCCAGAAACAAAGAAGAAGCCTATCTCGATACGGTGTCGCCGAAGGTGAAGGCGGCCATCAAAGCGCACTACGTGTTGGTTGGGATGAGCACCGAAATGGTGCTGCACGCTAAGGGCAAGCCCCCTCAGAAGGTCCGCGAACGAGACGGCGACACGGATTACGAAGAATGGATTTACGGTCAGCCGCCGCAAGACGTGGATTTCGTCCGCTTTGTCGGCGATGAGGTCGTGCGTGTCGAAACCATGAAGGTCGGTGGGGAAAAAATCGTGCGCACCGAAAAAGAAGTGATACTTCCCAATGCCGACGAGCAGAAAGAGGCTAAGAAAGAAGACCGCCCGGCGAATGCGCCGAGTTTACGGCGTCCTGGGGAAGCTGCAGACGACGTTCCTCAGCCGACCGATGGCACTTCGCCTGGGCCTCCAGTGGCCCCACCCACAATTCCGCAACCTACGAATGATCCCGGCCCCGGCGATATCGTGGCTAGCCAGCGACGGTAATCCTTGATTTGACGACTTTGGATTTGACGACGTTGGCAGGCACAGTATCCTGGACTTACCTCGCGGCCACACTGCTTACATCTGCGAAAGAGAAGTCCATCGACACGTTCGAATACTCCTGCCCGTCCACTTCGACATACGGATAGACGAAATAGTTCAGCGGCTTCCCGTTCTGCGGAGGACTTAGCCGCAAGTCCCGTCCCATGCTGAACTGCACGCGATTCACATCGTGCGATCCAAAAAAATAATTGCGCTTCTCCGGATGTTTCCACGCCTCGGAGATATCCACCGGAATCCATCCTTTTCCGTCGATATAAAAATCGGACCAGCAGTGATAGCCTGCGATTTCAGACGAGTGTTCATTGGACGGAAGAGGGAAGCCGATCTCAAATCGTGCCGGAATTCCCTGCGAACGCGCCATCGCGATGAACAGAGAATGGAAGTCGGTGCAGTTGCCCTTCTTCGCGTCGCAGGCATAGAGCACATCCCCGTGACCCCATCCCGTGCCGGATTTGTCATATTTCATGGTCGTAAACACGTAGTCGTAAATGGCGCGGGCTTTCTCCAGAGGAGAGGTCTTTCCCGCCGTGACCTTAGCGGCTAGCTCGGCTGGCAGGCCGGTGACGGGAACCAGTGCGTCGGGCTGCAGATCCTCCTCGCGCTCTTTGGTGGAAAGCGCCGCGGCCGTCAGGTGAGCCTGTGGAGTGAGCGCCACCCGTTCGTGTCGTATCACGTCATATTCAACATCCACGTGCAATTCCGGCGACGCGCTTTTCGCTTCCGCGAAGTAGATTTCGTTGCCATACTTCGATTCGTGGCTGCGTTTCAGCGGCAGGTCACTTTTGACAGAAATGACCTTTACCTCTTGAAACGCATCCGACTGGGCCTCAGGAATCCAGATGCGCACTGTCTTGTTCGTAGGCAGGTTTTTCACCGTGAAGGCGTAATGAAAAGTGAAGTGGCGAGCCTCTTGCGCAAAAGCACAAACGCTTAGAGCGAATATGGTTAGAAATAAACAATGCTTACGCAGCATAAGGCGGCATCCTTTCGAGTCTTAGAGCGGAGTAATTAGTTTCAGTGACACACGGGCGTCTTAGAGGGAACGCAGTCAAGTGAAACCGCGCCCAAGGATCTGCATGGGAGTCAAGATGCTCAATCGCGAAAAAGCGATGCGATATTTTGTCCCGAAACTTCTGCTCAAAGCAAGGCATGGCGATCCAATCTCGGATAGGTCATGCGCTACTGATAGGCAGATACGCTCTCTGCCGAATCGGTCTCCCAAGATCTTTGAGCTGAGACGCCGCCTCGCCAAGGCGCAAATTCTTGCATCTTGACTCCCGTCCAACCCGTTACTACATTTGATCGGCTGCAACGAAGTGCCTCGGGACTGCAGACCGCCCAACATCCCCTGTCCATAGGCTTCCGGTGTCGCAGGTTTCTTACCAGCAGCGGAACGAGATCTCAGGAGAATAATGAAAATGAAACAAAGTCCGAACCCCGTACACCCCACCATTATCGCGATCTTAGGGCTTCTGCTGGTTGGCGCAACTGTGACACCGGCGATTGCTCAGAATAACTACAACACCGTCCCGGTGCCCACGGCCTTTGTGCCCGGCATTCTGGGTTCGTCGGCCAAACTCGGGCCAAATGTCAATGTCACCAATGAGCCCGGCCCGCAAAGTGAAACCAGCGTTGCCGTCGACCCCACCAATGCGAACCATCTGCTCTATAGCGTGAACGACCTCAACGCGCCTAGCGGCGCTGGTGCGGTCGTTTGGGAATCCACGGACGGAGGCAAAACGTTCACCAGTTTCAATCAGAATCCGAACAATTTCTGCTATGACACATGGCTGGGCTTCAACAGCAACGGGGATGCGTTCATGTCCTATCAGTGTTCTGATCAGAACATCGCCTACAAGAAAAAGGGGCAAACCACCTGGACCTCCACTTTGCTCAGCATCGCAGGTATTGCGCCCGATCGCGACATGGTGACCGTCGATAATGCGCCGAACAGCCCTTTCAAAGGCAGCGTGTACATTGGCTACGATGACAACGGCAACAACAACACACCCTACGTCTTGTACTCGCGAAACGGGTTTGGCGGCTGGCTGCGTAGCACCGCGATTCCGACCAGTGCTCCAACGATCGGAGTCAATGTAGCCACCGGACCGGACGGAACGGTCTACGCCTCGTGGGAAGACTATTCGAACCGAAAGCTCTGGATCTCGAAGTCCACCAACGGTGGCGCGAGCTTTGCAACTCCCGTTCTGGTGACAAACTATCGCCTCGACACGACCGGGTTCTTCGTTTTCATCCCGCCTCAGGATTCCCGCGGTATCGTTCCGTTTCCGTTCATAGCGGTGGCCCAGGGCGGCGCTCATGCGGGCCGCGTCTTTGTGAGCTACACCGATCAGGATCCTTCCGGCAGCAATACCAATATTTATATCCGCCATTCCGACAACGGCGGCGCCACCTGGTCCGCGGAAACCAAAGTGAACGACGATACCAACCATGCTTATCACTTCCACAATGCGATCTCAGTGTTGTACACGGGATTGACCGGAGCGGTCGGCATTTCTTTCTACGACACGCGCCGCGACCCGAGCAACGTGAAGACCGACCGCTACCTTACGTATTCAACCGATGGCGGCGTCACCTGGGCGAAGAATATTCGCATCACCACCGCCCAGTCGGATGAGACGAAGTCCGGTTCCGACTTCGGCAACCAATACGGCGACTACCAGGGGATGTATGCGGATCCTAGCGCCGGCGTGCATCTGTCATGGACGGACTCGCGTCCGACCGCAAATCACGAAGACATGTTTGCAGCCAGCGCTCACCAGTAAGCTGGGCGCTTCGGCCAAAGCGAATTGCGGCGGAATTTTGGGTAATGGATTCCGCCGTATCTCCCGTTTGGATGTGCCTTACGTTTCATTAGGCCAGGTCGAACCTCGCAGCCGCATTCCACACTCGGTCTTTCGAAATCGCCTGCCAGTAGCCAGATTTCGCCCCATCGCCGTGTATAATCCGGACACATTTTGTGGGCAGGAACTCGCGTTCGCCGATTTCGCGATTGCGAGCCCCCATCCCGAACCTCTCAGGAACTTACCAGGAGATGCTGTGAAGCCTTCAATCCGATTGCCCTTCGTGTCTCACTCTCGTTTGGTCGTTCGCGGCGCTAACCTTGTTCTCGTTCTCTTTCTCTCGGCGCTGTCGATCGCTGCATCGGCGCAAACCGGTTACACGGGCATCTTCGGTGGTGGCCCGTTTTATAAGGACGCCGCCCCCAACATCACCGAAATTGAGAACTCCGGCTTTACTGAGGCGATCGTATGGAGCGTCGAGGTGAACAGCGTCGGAGACTTGAATTTCAACGGCGAATTTCCTCTGACCTCAGGCGGCGTGTACGTCGGCAACCAGACCCATTCCGACTTCCCCGCGAATATGGCCCGCTTGAAGCAGGGAACCGTGAAGAGAGTAACTTTCAGCGTCGGGTCCTCCAATTACGGCGACTGGGAAAACATCACAGCTTTGGTCAACGCGCAGGGCACCGGACCGACCAGCATTCTCTATAAAGATTTCCAGGCTCTGAAAGCTGCCATCCCTGCTCTCGATGCCATTGATTTCGACGACGAGAACAGTTATAACGCGCCGACTTCAATCGCCTTTGGCGTGATGCTAGGCCAGTTGGGCTATAAAGTCATGCCCGATCCGTACACCAATAACAGCTATTGGATCAATCTGGTCGCGCAGATTAATAGCCAGCTTCCCGGCACGGTCGACGGTGTCCATCTGCAGGCATATGCGGGAGGCACCGGCAATAATCCTTGCGTGGATTGGAATTTCGGCACGGTCCCCGTCTTCCCCGGATTATGGGATCAGGTCGATACGCCGAGCCAGGTCTATACGATCATGAGCGGCTGGCATCAAGAGTGCGGCATCCTCGGCGGATTCATGTGGCTCTATGACGACTTCGTCGGCACCGGCCTCGCCGCGCAATACGCCAACGCCATCAATACCGCCGTAGCCAGCAGCGGGTTCACTCTTTCCGGACCGTCGAATACGTTCGTGAACCAGAGCGCAAAGGCAGGCGCTGTTATCACCATCACTGATTTTGGCGGCTTCACCGGCACTGTCACCCTCAGCGTCTCCGGATTGCCGAAAGGCGTGCAAGCGTCTGTCCAGGGCACAGGAAACCAACAAAGAGTCGTCTTCAAAGCCAATTCCACCGCGGTTACAGGCTTCGCCTCGGTGAACATTATCGGGACCTCCGGCACGCTTACGCAGACCTTGCCGATGACGCTGGCCGTAAGCGCTGGTGTAGGCGCAACTGGAGTGGGCACGCCGGTCGATCTCTCGCCTTATTTCGATATCTATGGAATCTACCAGGACGGATCAACCTACACGACCGGCGGGCTGGATGGCGTTGGTTACTCGTACTCCGCCAACCTGCTCAGGACGTCGCGTGTTCTGGACACCGTGTTGTTCGATCTCGGGCCATCAAATTCACCCGACGCCGTAGCCGCGGACGGCCAGACGATCGCGCTTCCCGCGAAAAAAGCTTCCTACCTTGCTCTGCTAGGGACCGGAATCGAGGGAAATCAACTCTCGCAGACCATTACCGTGACATACACCGACGGAACAAGTTCGAAGTTTGTGCAGAAGCTTCAGCGATTGGTATACACCGCAGAAATTCCCACGCGAGTATGAGGCTGTAGCCATGGCTTACCGCAACTACGAGGACGGCACGAAAGATAATCGTACTTTCAACTTGTACGCCTATCTCTTTACCTTGAATTCGGCCAAGACAGTACGGAGCATCACTCTGCCCACGAACGCCGATGTGATGCTGCTGTCGGCGACGGTATTGCCCTGAGAGGTAGAGAGAGCGAGCAGCCAGGCACAAGTAAGGCCGAGGAAATATGGAGCGGGAGACCGGGATCGAACCGGCGACATCCAGCTTGGGAAGCTGGCGTTCTACCGCTGAACTACTCCCGCTCAGGCCGATGAACGAACTTAGCTTATCACCGGCGGCCAGCCCTCACAACCAGCCTCCTTCGTGAATGGCATACCACAATAGAAGTGTCCCCGCGGAGGATACTTACAGGTGTCGAATAGGAAAATTGCCTTCCGGTTTGCCTAGTGCTACGGTTTTGGCCAATGAAACGCGGCGCTTGAAAGCCTTACAACTTGCGCCCTTGCTTCTTCTCTGGGCCTGCCAACACCATCCAACCGGATATCGGGTGGTAGTGGCCGCCCGGAATCTTCCGGCTGGAACCGTGATTCAATCTGCAGATATAAAAATGCACGACGTGATTCTTGACCATCCTGACATAGCTTTTGAGAATGGTGGCTTGACCACGATCGCGCCCGCATCATCGGACACACCGCGAAAGTAGGAAGGCTATAGTATTAGCACCAATCAAGTCGAACCCTGATTCGGTGGGGCGCACGCTGCAGGCTGTATGCCCCTTTCCCAAAGTACGGCAGTCTGTCTGAGGGTACTCACAGTCTCTCCCCCATCTGCTCAGGCTTATAATCAGGACCTCGTGACGCAGGGGCCACTCAATTTGCGGGATCGACTCAGGCGCATTTTCCTTGGCGTCGTTCTGTTTCTTCTAGGAACGACGTTGCTTCTGTTCTGTGCAGATTTCCTGATTTTTCGGCTGCGGGTCGCGACCAACCGCAATCCTTACGGCTCGGTCGTAGTAAGCCACTACTATGCCGTCCTGCAGAAAAACGGGAAGACGCAATTTATCTTCGATCCGCCTGCGCCTGAAACCTGCGTGCATGCCCTGTTTCCTCACTCCGGCATGGATCCTTGCTGGTATCTCAGCCGACATCCTGAGCCACGGACGAATATCTAGGAGTCCTTCACCACTGAGGGCACAGAGGAACCTTTCCGGTACCTTCCGATCAGAATCGACTAGAATGTTGCGGCACTCACAACGGCAGTCTTTCGAGGGAATCATGGCGAACAGATTATTGGGTGGCGGACTTGTATTGGGCTTGGTATGGACGCTGACCTGCGCGGCGCTGGCTGTCGCCCGCCCCGATGCGCGGCTCGACAAGGCGTATCGCTTTCAGCAAGGCGGATGGACCTACGTTCACCTCGAAGGCTCGCCCGCCGATATCGGATATCAGCACGGATATTTGCTCGCGCCGGAAATTCAGGACGCGTTTGAGGCGATCAAGCTCTTCGACACCCACCAGTCGCAGCGCGATTGGGAATTCTTCCGCACCACCGCACGGCAGATGCTCTGGCCGCACATCGACGCCGAGTACCAGCAGGAACTGCAAGGCATCGCGGACGGTGTCAAGGCGCACGGCGTCAGCCTGGATGTGTGGGACATCGTGGCTCTCAACGCTTTCGAGGAAGTCCCGGACTACTACCTTCCCTGGCTCAACAAGCAGCAGAAGTCCGCGAAGAATTCCAAGCTGACCGCACCTGGAAATTGCAGTGCGTTCATCGCGACGGGCGGTATGACCAAAGATCACAAGATCGTCATCGCTCACAACAACTGGACCAGCTATCTGGCGGGCGAGCGCTGGGTCATTGTCTTTGACATCCAGCCAGAGCACGGCAACCGCATCCTGATGGACGGATTCCCCGGTGTGATCGTCAGCGACGACGATTTCGGTGTGAACTCCGCCGGCCTCATGATCACCGAAACCACCATCACGCAGTTTGAAGGATGGGATCCGAACGGCAAGCCCGAGTTCATGCGCGCCCGCAAGGCCCTGCAGTACGCCAACTCCATTGACGATTACGTCCGCATCATCAAAGAAGGCAACAACGGCGGATATGCGAACGACTGGCTCATCGGCGACCGCAAAACCGGCGAGATTGCCTACCTGGAGCTTGGCCTGAAGAACACTCCATTGTGGCGCACGAAAGATGGGTATTTCGTCAGTTCAAATTTCGCTCGCGATCCGAAGGTGATTAAAGAAGAGACGACATTCGATCCCAACGATGCGTCATCCTCTCCCAATGCGCGTCGCACACGATGGGAAGAGTTGATGAAGCAGGCAAAAGGGAAGATCGACGTCGGCATGGCCGAGCAGTTCCTCAGCGATCACATTGACAGCTATGACAGCAAGGGTCCAGCCGCCGACAATGCTCAGCCCAATGAGCGCGCGCTTTGTGGACACGTCGACAATTCTCCGCGAGGCGTAAAGGAATGGGCGTGGGACGCATACGATCCGGGCGGCGCGGTGCAGGGCAAAGCCACGGACAGCGCGATGGCTGCCAAGATGAGCTTCGTAGCGCGCGCGGGACATCCGTGTGGCGCCGATTTCCTGGCCGAGCCTTTCCTCGAGCATCATCCGGAATATTCCTGGCAAAAGCCCTTGCTACGGGACATGAAGGCCGGCCCGTGGACGGTGTTTTCGTCGGGACAGAAGGAACAATAGCCGGGCTGCTGCTTCGGTAGAACGGTTGAACTCAAAGGCGGGGCAATTATGCCGTTTCGGTCCGCGATCACCCTAGTTCTTACCAGTGTTCTGCCCGTCCAAGTGAGCTACGCCCAGCAGGCACCCTGCCCGCCGGCGAGTACCGAACAGGTAGTCAGCGACGTAGTCGTTTCCGGTGCAGCGTTCAATGACGGATACGATGGCGGCATTTGTGGCATCGACGGTGAGATCTACCGACGTCGCGACAACGGGCGATGGACGTCTGTCATGCGCATCGCGCGGGACGGTTCGACTTTTCTATTTACAATTCCGGATAACCTGTCGAGCGCAGCGATCGCGCCCACCTCAGCGGGAGGGCTGAATATCCTTGCCCACCGTGCAACCTATCAGATGTATCGCTTCGATAGTCATGGGAAACTTCTGACTCAGCATGAGGTGTCGCTCGTTCTTAACCCTATGGAAATGGTGGTTCTGCCTTCAGGAAGAACGGTAGTGGTGGGTTTTCGTCGGCCACCCGCACCCGGGACGTCACCGTACATCTATGGGGGCGCCATTCTAGACGCCGACGACCGGGTAGTGAGAAGCTTCGACTTTCCCCCGACCCCGGCCGGTGAAAGCTGGACGCCGTGGATGTGGGGCTCTGTCCCCCAGGCGATCAGGGCTGGCGCCGGAGTCGCTTACCTGATTCTGCGGTCCGGGCCGCTTTCTGCGATTGCCACTATCACGGAGCGCGGTGACATTGACGTCAAGGCCGTTCCCGTACCTCCGAACAGCTCAACGCGGTATCACAATGAGTGGCTGCTTGGTCCGGGAGTTGCCGTTGAGGTGTACCATGATCCGAGCGAGAGGCCACACCCCGTTTTACGTTTCGACGAGTACGACCTCAGCAGGGGCAAGAAAATCGCCAGCAAAAGCGCACCCGGCACCGGGTTCACCTTCGGCTGCTACTCTGGAAGGGAAATAAGTATGTTGGCCCACAGCGCCCATGTCGATCTGGCGCGCCATCTTTCGAAGGACACGCTTCGTCTCGTTACATCGAGTCTTAAAGTTTTGAATTGACGCTTTTTCCGAGTAGCTGTTACAAAATCGCCGAAAAAGAGGCGACAGCAGGCGGAGCCCCGCTGTCGCCAATTCTCCATAGTCCGAAATAGCGACTACGGAACGCTTATTCTTACGGTCTGATCTCCATAGGCTCCCTTGTTGTCCCAGGCTCGCACAATGACCGTGTGCCAGCCCGCACTCATGTTCACCCATGTATTGATCTGGCTGACTCCGTTTTGGTCGAACACGGAAACGGAATCCACGTAGATCCTCCATCCGTTAATGCCATCCGACGCCCAGGCGCTCGCAATCACCTGGACTGGAGAGTTATGCGTGCTCCCGTTCGTCGGAGTTGTAAGATTTACCGACACCCCTTGCTGTTGCACCGTCACGTTTACCGTCTGACTTGCATATCCGCCCGAAGAGTCCCACGCGCGAATCACCAGCGTGTGATTTCCCGGAGATGCATTGACGTTTGCGTTGATGGAACCCACGGCGCCCGCGTTGTAAACGCCAATGCTGTCGAGATAGACCCACCAGCCCACGATCGTTCGGCCATTCGCAGGCGTACCATAAGCCTGCACGTTGATCGGCGAGCCCACAGTCGAGCCCGTCTTTGGCGATGTGACGGTAACTGTTGTCTGGCTGATGTTGACAGTCACATTGATGTATTGATCGCCGAAGTTGCCCGACGTATCCCATGCGCGGGCGTCAATCGTGTGCGTGCCGGGACTCATCGTGAGGTTCGTGTTAATGCTGCTGACGCCGTTTACGTTGTAGACGCCTTTACCATCCACATAGACCCACCACCCGGTGATCTTCTGCCCCGATGACGGAGTGGCCGTCGCCTGCAGATTCACCGGAGAGCCAACGGTCGAGTTGTTCGTCGGAGTCGAGATTGTGACCGTGGGTTTACTGTCAACCGTAATACTCAGCGTCTGATCGCCGTAATTGCCCGAAGTGTCCCAGGCTCGAACGATCACCGTGTAGTTTCCCACGCTCATGTTCACATTCGGATTGATCGAAGTCACCGACCCGGCCGTGTACACATCCTGGCCGTCCACATAAATGTGCCACCCGGTGATGGAATGACCGGGGCTGGCATCTGCGCTGGCTTCAATGAGAACGGGCGAACCCACGGTCGAACCGTTGGTCGGAGAACTGACAAATACTTCCGGCTTATTCTTATTGGCCTCGAAAAAGTCCAACATGTCGGCCGCCGTCGCCGCTGCTCCGGGATAAGTCGTGATCCCCAAACTATCCAGCATCGTCCGCAGCGCATTTTCGTGGTGGTAAAGCACCGACGAGACCGTGTGCGGGATGACTTTCGGTCCAATCAGCGCGGTGTAAACCGAAGCTCCGCAGCCGCCGTCGGTTCCCGGACCACATTCGTCGAACGTGACCAGCAGCAGGCCAGTGCCGCCCGCTTGGAAGTCTCCGCTGGCGACGATCGGCCCCACTGTATCGCTGAGGAATTGATCAGCGGCCGCCAACTGCTGGGCCGTGCTGCAACTCTTCATCCCCACCGGACAGTCATGCGCATCATGATTCCCATCCGGCACGATGATGATGAAGCGCGGGAGCCTGCTGCCGTCCAGATCCGGCATCAACTCCGACAAATCGACGATCTTGGACGCCGATCCATCCACGTTGCTCAGAATGTCGCTATACCAAGTGGCCCCATCGTGACGCCGGTAGTAGGAGGTGCCGTTTGCGTTGTCGGGAGTCGTGGGAGTGCCGCCAGCCGCTGCATACGACTGCGCGTAAACTTTCCATGAAATGCCCGCATTATTCAGTAGGCGGAAGATGTTATCGTCCGTGATCGGATCGGTCGTCTGAGTGTTCGGGTAATAACAATCATTGCCGGTGCAATTGAAGTCGTGCGTGCCCGGCGGCAAAGTGCAGTTGGCGGCGGATTCGCAACTCCCCGAAGCCAGCCACAGATAATCCAGCAGGGAACCGCCGTTGTCGGATTTGTAATTCGTGGCATAGCCATTGGCATATCCCTGTCCCACAAGCCAGGGCATATTCGCCATCACATCGCTAAAGCTATGGTTCTCATCGATTACAAGCACCACGTGCTGGGACACGGGTACTTGCGCAAATGCTACGGCCGCCAGGCACACGATCGCCGCGGCGGCGAGCACACTTCTCCTAACACTGTGCACACTCATGAAATGCCTCTAATTTAGTTTTGTTCTTGCGCTTGCCCGCTGTGCATCGACACAAATACGCAACGGTCGTTCAGGAAGGTCTTTGAGCGGATGGCGGGAGTGTACCTGAGGGTTGTTACAGAAGCGAAAACAAAAATCAACAGGCGGAACGGAATGAATTACCAAAGTAACTAGATCGAGTGTGGACCGTACAACTTACGTCGATTTACTCGCTGGCAATAGAACTACTCAGTGAGTGAGCAGCTACAGTCTGCAGGGACAACATGCGCCAGCAGAAAATCGGCAACGCGCTTGTAGGCGTCGATCTGATTCTCGACCCGCGCGAAGCCGTGCCCTTCATTCTCGTAGACCTTCACATCGACCGTGCCGCCGCGTTTCTTGATGGCATCCACCACCTGCTGTGTCTCCGATTTCGGACAGCGAGGATCGTGCCCTCCCGCCAGCAGCAACAGCGGAGCCTTTACCTGATCGATGAAATTGATGGGCGATCGTTCCTCATAAAGCGCCTTGTTTTTCACAGGATCACCCATCGTCGCCAGATCGGACTGCCGCAGCTCGGGATCTTCGTTCTCAATCTCGGTAAACCAGTTCACGAACGGCACAATGGGTACGCCCGCCGCCCATACTTCGGGGGCTTTCGTTACAGCCATCATGCTGAGATATCCACCGTAGCTGCCGCCCATCACCGCAATCTTTTTCGGATCGAGATGCCCGGTCTGCTTGATCCAGTCCACTCCTGCGAGCACATCCTGAAGATCGCCGCCGCCCATGTCGAACAGGTTCGCCTGCTGGAATTCCTTGCCGTAGCCGGTCGAACCACGGTAGTTCGGCGCGAGCACCATGTATCCCTGGTTCACCGCGAACTGCACGAAGCGGTTGAAGGAATTCTTGGTCTGCGAGGTCGGCCCGCCATGAATGTAGACGATCGCCGCATTCTGTCCATTGCGCGCCATGTTAAAGGGGACGTAGAGAAATGCGGAAATAGTCCATTTGCCATCGCGGCTGGGATAATGCACCAGGTACGGCTCAACCAAGTCTTCCGATCGAATGCCGCCAACCAGCGAATGCGTGACCTGCTGCGACTTGCCTGAGGCGAGGTGATTGACCCAGAGATCGCCCGGAGAAGTGGGTCCATTGTGCATATACAGCAGGCGTGAGCCGTCGGCGCTGAAAGCGGAGTGGCCGCCAACAGTCTCGTTCACTCCCTTGGGGATCGGTAGAACATTCGATCGTCTGGTGGCCAGATCGTAAAGGTAAATGTCTTCGCTGCCGTCGACGTTTGCGCTGAAGGTGAGGTGCTTGCCGTCGGGCGAGAATTCACGACCGCGAATTTCCCATTTATCTTTGGTCAGCCAGGTGATCCCGCCAGGTGTGAAGACGCCGTTCAGTTCGCCCTTCGTGCCGACGATGAGAAGGCCGATGTTGTCGTAGCCGTTTGCGGCATTGGAAGTGATAAGTATCTGGCGTCCATCAAGAATCGGACGAGAGGAAATGTCATTCGCAAAAAACAGTTGCTCGCCCTCATGCGGTGTCAACAGCGTGCTTGTGCAGGTCTTCACATCGGCGATGAAAATGTTCGAATCCGTGCCCTTCGCTCGCTCTTGCGTGTAGACGATATACTTTCCATCTTTCGACCAGATCGGATTGGTATTGCTCTTATCCTGCGCCGTATTCGTCGTGAGGTGCTTCACCTCGCGCATGATCATGTCGTAGATATCGATCTCGTAGGCGGCCGAGGTTTTCGGCTTCACTTCATAGGCAAGGTATCGTCCGTCAGGCGACCACGTTGGATTCACTTCCGCAATCTCGCTCGTCTGCGTCAGGTTCACGACCTTGCCGGTTTTCGGGGAGACGAGATAGATATCCCACTGCTCATCGCCGTCGTAATCCGACTGATAGGCGATCCACTTTCCGTCCGGAGACCACGCTGGAGCAGTCTGGCGCTGATCACTCACCGTCAGTTGCGTAGGGAAGCCGCCCTCCGCCGGAACTACCCAAATGTTGTTGCGCCCGCTCATATTCGAGATGAAGGCGATGCTCTTTCCATCCGGAGACCAGGTCGATCGCCCGACCTGCCGCGTCATAAATAACTTCTCGATGGTCAGGCTGCGGGGCTCGACCTGCGCATTCGGCTTCGCCGCAATTTGCTTGGGATCGGTAATAGCCTGCTGTACCGGCAAAGTTTGAGCTACGCCTTCGGCGGCAACGGCGGTCATAAGGATGGCGATGGATAACAGTGTATTGAGGCGCATGGCGTTGAATCGCAAAGTGATGTAGAAGAGATTGTTGTAAAAGAGCTGGTGTAACAGAGCTTGTGTAACAGGAAAAGTCTAGCAGAGGCGGTTCGAGCAATGTCAGCGTTCGGGCCTCTGCACCCACGGCAACGATGTCATCCTGAGCGACGGCAAAGCCGGCGCGAAGGACCGTACGTCAGTCGAAAGCTAAAAAACAGTGGACGGGAATAGCAAGAGAGCTCGCAGCTCTGAATTTAAAGAGGAAATGCTTTGATGAACCCGACGAAATTCCGATTTGGTCCCCACCTAATTCTCTCCGTTCTTGCTGTTTTGATCGGCCTCGCATCCGCTCAGTCAAATTCGCGCGCTGCAACTCACACCTTCGGCATTCAGGGGGATCAGTTTGTCCTCGACGGCAAGCCCTTCCAGATCATCTCGGGCGAGATGCACTACGCCCGCATCCCGCGTGAGTATTGGCGCGACCGCCTAAAGAAAGCGCGAGCCATGGGGCTCAATACGATTTCCACGTACGTCTTTTGGAATGCGCATGAGCCGGCACCTGGCGTTTACGACTTCACCGGCTCGCTGGATGTGGCAGCCTTCATCCGCATGGCGCAGGAAGAAGGGCTCTATGTGATTCTGCGGCCCGGGCCGTACTCCTGTGCGGAGTGGGACCTTGGCGGCTTCCCGGCGTGGCTGCTGCCCGATCCCAACATCGTTCTGCGCAGTACGGACCCGAAATTCATGCAACCGGCCGAGCGCTGGCTCAAGCGTCTAGGTCAGGAACTTGCTCCGCTGCAACTCGCGCGCGGCGGGCCGATCACTGCCGTGCAAGTCGAAAACGAATACGGCTCGTTCGGCAATGACCACGCATATGTGAGGCGCATTCGCGACGCTCTGCGGAATGCCGGATTCACCGACTCGATTCTCTTTACCGCCGACGGAGGAGACGAACTCGCGGCAGGGACTCTGCCCGATGTTCATGCGGCCATCAACTTCGGTCCCGGCGATGCCAAATCGGAGATTCGGAAGCTCCTGAAGTTTCGTCCCGGACGTCCGGTCCTCAACAGCGAATATTGGGATGGATGGTTCGATCACTGGGGCGAACATCACCACGGCACCAACGCCGAGCAGCAGGCGCAGGAAATCGACTGGATGCTGAGCCAGGGATATTCCATCAATCTCTACATGTTTCACGGAGGCACCAGCTTCGGCTTCATGAGTGGTGCAAATTGGGATCACAACGAATACCAGCCCGACGTGACCAGCTACGATTACGATTCGCCAGTCAGCGAATCTGGAGCGCTGACAAAAAAGTTTTACGCATTCCGCAATGTGATCGCGAAATATCGTCGGGGAGTGACCCTCCCCGATCCTCCGCCACCATTGCCCGTCATCGAAATTCCATCACTCGAACTTGGCAGCATCGCGCCGTTGTGGGAGAACTTGCCCGCGCCGCTAACAGTAGATCAGGCACGTAACATGGAATCCTTTGGCCAGTCATATGGTTACATCCTGTATCGCACGACGTTGAAGTGTGCGGCTTCTGGCGATCTGATCCTGCCAGCGCTGCGCAGCTACGCCCGCGTCTATCTCAACGGGGAGTTGGTGGGTTCATCAGATCGACGCAAGAAACAGGATCGAGTTAAGTTGCATGGCCAAGCGAACGATCGGCTCGACATTCTGGTCGAAGGGACAGGGCGGATCAATTTCAGTGTCGAACTGCGCAACGAGCGGCAGGGGATCAACGGCGCGGTGGCGTTTGCAGGCCACGAACTTATCGGTTGGCAAGTCTTTCCGTTGCCGATGAACGATCTCTCAACCTTGCGCTTTGAATCCACCGGGATTGACAAGCCAGCCACTCCAGCCTTTTACCGGCAGCTGTTCGATTTGCACTCTGTTGGCGATACGTTCCTCGACACTCGTGGACTCGGCAAAGGCGCGGTCTGGATCAACGGCCATGCGCTCGGGCGCTTCTGGAATGTCGGTCCGCAGCAGACACTGTATGTTCCTGCGCCCTATCTCAAGCAAGGAAGGAACGAGGTTGTTGTCTTCACATTAGGAGGGAAGAGCGTGCGTCTGCGCGGTTTGCGTGAGCCGATCCTGGATGAAATGGGAACCGAGTAGTCGAAAGCACGGAGATTTGCTCCGAGCTTAAAATCTGGAGCTTAAGGATGTGCGGGTGCCCCATTTCTCCCTGATTTTGGGAGAAGTGGGGGTTTTCGTCGGCGGATGTCCAAACCAGCTCCGCAATACTATCCCGTCGCCGCCTTGTGCATTTCCACCGTGCTCCAGGTCTTATCTCCAGCGTGACAGATGTTCTCGAGCGCACATTCGGCGCACTTTGGCTTGCGCGCGATACACAACTTGCGCCCATGCCAAATGACCTGATGTGAAAAGAGAATCCACTTCTCGCGCGGGATGATCTTCGTCAGATCCTGCTCAATCTTCGGCGGATCATTTTCAGCCGTCAGCTCCAAACGCCGCGAGATGCGATGCACATGCGTGTCTACCACGATGCCGACAGCTTTCTTGAACCAACTTCCCAGCACGACGTTCGCCGTCTTGCGCGCCACGCCCGGCAGCGTCAATAACTTGTCGATATCATCCGGCACCTGGCCGCCGAACTCCGCGACCAGCTTTTTGGCCGCTCCCACTACTGACTTCGACTTGTTGCGAAAAAATCCGGTGGAGCGCACATCGGGTTCCAACTGCTCCGGCGTCAGCGCGGCGAACGCTTCGACCGTCGGATACTTGCGGAATAGCTCCGGGGTCACACGATTCACGTTCACGTCGGTAGATTGCGCCGAGAGGATCGTCGCGACCAGCAACTCCCACGCGCTCGCATGCGTCAGCGCGCACGTCACGTCTGGATACAGATCGTTCAGCCGCTTCAGGATTTCCTGAACTCGTTCGGGAGCGATCGGGTTATAGCCCTTTGGGGGTTTCGCAGTTTTTATTTCGGCCTTCGACAGCGCTCGACCTTTGAGCTTCGCCCCTGCAGTCTTGCCTGGCGCCGATGGCTTCTGCTTTGCTTTTGCGGACATCTTCGTTCGATCGAGTCGTGTCCGCTCCACCCGGACTTTATCTTGACGCCCGGTTCGGGCGGGCTGACGGGGAACAACTCCGCGCGGCATCGCGATCCTTTCTGAATCCTATGAATTTCGACGTTCTCTTTGAATCTGGATGGCGCCATGATAGCAATGCCCGAGTACAGTCGCCAACCGATCCGCTCCCGACCCACGAACCAGATGAAAGAGGAACCTCGCGCAGGACTCATTCGCCAGCTTCCGGGGTAATGAGAAGGTCGTCTCAGCAGGCTTATCCCTTCGGTAATCTGGCGGATACTCCTTCACCTCGATAGGTTGGGGCAAGAGGTTTCCTGTTGCCCGTCCTCTGAATTTTCCTCCAAGAGGGAAAACAGTGTCTCACAAGCTCTCCCCTTCGCTGCGTCTGAAACGCTCGCATCGGTTCATCGTTCAATACTTCACGTTGATTGTCGTGCTCGCAGCTCTAGTCTTATTTACCGCGTGCTCGGGCATCTCGGTCGGGGCGAACAAGGCCGTGCCACCGGCCACGCCGACTGTGCCGCCCACGGTTCCACCGGCCACACCGCCGAACGTTCCACCGACTTTTCCGCCGATGGTTCCACCGACTGATCGGCTTTCTGACATCTCGATCACTGCCACGCTGCCGCCTGCTACTGTCGGATCGACGTACGCTGGATCGATGACGGTAAGCGGCGGCAGAGCTCCCTACAGCGTGACTATCGCGTCAGGCCAACTGCCTACGGGATTGTCGCTCGACGCGGCGAGCGGGGATATTTCAGGCACACCCACGACGGCGGGAAATTTTCCCTTCAGCGTATTGGCCTCGGATTCCTCGGGACAGTCGGACCAGCAGTCCTTACAGATCGTGGTCAATGCGAAAGTGAAGAGCGGAAATTCGTTTAACAACCTGCAGAACAGCGTGGGATGGTCGGCGGCCGGGCAAGGTCCACCGAACTTTGTGAACTGCTCGCCATCGCCCTGCGATGGGATTACCTTCTCCATGCAGCAGGGAATCACCTCCCCGTCGATGAGTGGGGAAGCAGCGCAGTTTAATGTCGGTGGAACGGCTGTTTATTCCGATGCTTTTTTCAATAACCATTTGATCGGTGATCTCTCGTCGCAAGGTCTGCCCGACACGAACCACACGCTTGTGCCGACGTATCACAATTTCACTTACGATGTGTATTTTTACGGCACGAACCTTGGGCTGTCGCAGGCGGTCGAGTTCGACATCAATCAGTTCTATGACAATCTCGGTTTCATCTGGGGTCACGAGTGCCGCATCGCTGGTGGCAACGAATGGGACATCTGGGACAATATCAACGCGCATTGGGTTCCCACCGGAATCGCCTGCTATCCGAACAATAACGCGTGGAACCATGTAACCATTCAGGTGCAGCGCACCTCGAACAATCAACTGTGGTTCCAATCCATCACGCTGAATGGCGTGACCAGCACCGTAAACCAGTATTACAATCCGGGTTCCGCGCCGGGTTGGTATGGAATCACGGTCAACTATCAGGAGGATGGAAATTATATTCAGTCGCCGTATACCGTGTATCTCGACGAACTGACCTTCACTTACGAATAATTCCGCTTAGAAAAAACCCCATCCTGACGACGTAAACTGCGCGACGTCAGGATGGGGCGCCCGAGCGGCTCAAACGTTTTCAGCTGCCCGTTACCAGGCAGAAACCGACCTGAATGGTGTTGTAATTGTGTCCTCCGGGACCACTGCCGACGATGCTGTTATCCCAAGCCTGCAAGTCGACCACATATCCGCAGGCAGACATGCCAGTGGTGTCGAGTTGCCACGCATCGCCCGGCGCCGCCGCTGTCTCCGACGTCGAGGGCGTTGCGGTCGTTGGCTGGTTCGGATCCATGACCGTGGGCAGCGTCGACAGGCTGAATGCCCCAAAGTGCAGATCTCGGGCTACGAAGTGGCCATTGATCCCCGCGGGCGGAATGAATTGCTTGCAGTCTCCGCCGCTGTCGATGTGAATGTCCACCGTCGGCGCCGTATTGTCGAGCTGAATCAGATATTGCGGCGTCGTTGCCAGCACCGTGTTGCTTGAATCGGCCAGCTCCAGCCACACATACCACTGGTCGTCGCCCGACGAATACCAGTAGGCAAGGATGTCGTCGATGTTCTGCGTGTTGTCGAGATACGCGAAGAACCCGCCGGGATACGGAGCGCGCGTCGTGGGCGTGCCGTACTGATCTGTGGTCACGATCGGATCGGTCAAAGCCACAGGCAGCGGCGATCCAACTTTCTGCACCCACACGCGATACCGGTAACCAACGGATGGAGCACCTTGAATCACGATCTGTCCGCCGAAGGGACACTGGCGGCTACTGATCCAGGGATCAGTGTTCGTGCCGGTCAGCGCAAACACTGCATTGGCCTCAGTCATTCCGGTGAAGACGGTGTCGATGAGGTCAACGCCCACGCCGCCGATGATCGAGATATTCGGTGTACCGGCAACGATTGGATTGCCGGCGGGAATCTGCACCAGTGCATCCTGCTGATTGCCCCATGTCGGCACGTAGTTGGGATTGTTCGTGGGCGGCGCCGTTTGCCACGACAGGATGGCGCGCACCTTCGCGATGAGTGGACCACTGCCGCATGGCTGCTGATGGCTCGCAACATCGACCGGTAGCACGACCGCGTACTCGATGCCGCCTGCGGGAATGCCGCTGATGTCGTGAGTGTTGACCGTAGCTGTGCCTTCGTACTCATATCCCGAACCCCAGTCGACCCAGAACGCGACATACTCCGTGCTGCCCGCGGTGCACAGGCCGCCATTGAATCCATAGGGCAGCTTGACTTTGATTACGCCGACGAGCGTGTCGCGGTTGGTGTCGAGGCCAACGCAGTCCAGTTCTTCGTAGGTTGTGTCTCCATTGAGGGCGAAAATCTCACCGATCACATCGGTCAGGTTGATGTCCGCCAGGTTGATGGTGGGAGCCTTCAGGGCGGCTTTTACATGAGCCTTGTTCGGGCTTACTGCCGATGCAGACGATGTCAGATTCTGGCTGACCTTCTGTATCTCCGGATACAAGAAACGTGATGCCGAAACCGGTTTGCCTTTGTAGGCCTCCGCAATCTCCGCTGGGCTCAAGGCCTTCTTGGGAGCGGCTGAAACCTTCTGTTGCAGATCCACTGCCTGTTTCACCTTGAGCGGCAACTGCACTTTCGCCGCATCCAGCAATCCCGAGAGGATGATGAATTCGAACGACGGAATCTGAATCGTGGCATCGACCACGTTGCCCCAGACTGGAATAAATCCCGGAGTGTTGGCGGGAGGTGCGTAGTTCCAGGAAAGAATGGCACGCACCAATGGCAGGTTTTCGAAGAAACAGAATTCCTCCACCACGCTGATGGGCAATGCGACGCTGTATTCCAGTGGCTTGGGACCGGCAATGTCGTAGGCGGTAAAGGCGGCGACTCCCCGATCTTGCCAGGTTGTGCCGCCATCGAATGACAGGTAAAAACGAACATACTCCTGGGAACCGGAGGAACACAGTCCACCATCGAAACCCGAGTTCTGCTTGATCGAAACCACGGCTTCGAGGCGGCTCAGGTCGGCTGAGAATCCCACGCAGCCCAGCTCTTCGTAGCTGGTGTCGCCGCTGATGGGCAGAATGGGAGCGATCTCACTTCCGGCCAAGTTGCCAAAGTAGTTTGGGTTGGCCAGCAACAGCATGTGGAATTTTCCACGCGCCTGTTCAGGTGGCAGCTTCGCGATCGATATCGAGCTTTTCTTCGCACTCATAACTTCTCCTTGTCGGCGTGGTGTTCGTCAGGCTGACCTTGGGAGGAAGGATTGGTTTACTGCGAGGCGGACGAAAGGACATCCTGCTTCAATACCCGACATCAGGATGGTGAGATTGGAGCAAGAAACGTTTCACGCGGACGGGAAACGAGAACGGATGGGAGTGCTACTTAGTCGGAAAGGATATGAAGTTTACGCAGGCCGAAAATTCGTAGAGGAAATTTTTCCTGGCTAGAGGGTGAGGTTTATGTGGGCGGTGTTTTCTAGTTCCATTTTGGGAAACCTAGTGGGTTTTCTAGGTATCCCCCCTCCCCCCTGGATCTCTGGAATCATCAAGTTGGGGGTAAAACGCCAAGTAATCTATGGGCTGCAACAACTTGCGGGCAAAATCTTGAGCCACTTGGGTTTAGGGTCGCGAATCTCCATTTCTTTCGAGATTGCGATCTTCATCTTTCATGGCTTCCGCAACGTGATCCTACAGCGCTTTCGATTTTGTGCACAAGGTCAGATGTCACATCGGGCTGTGGATTTCTTTTGCGGCCATTTCGTGGAAACGAGTTCGCCGAGTTTTTCATACAACCGCTAGTGATTACTGTCCCGTGAAAACTTCCAGACTGTGCCGCAGCCGCCGTGAGAGAACGGGCATCCGTCTTTCGGGCCCGACTCGGTGGTGCCGTACATATTTCCTTCCGAGTCAAACGTGATAGGCCCGACCGGCACTGCGCCGTCTGTTACACCATTGAATGCGTAAATGACCCTTTCCTTTCCCGACTTGTCAAACTCGAAGATCGTGCCACAGCCGCCATATGGACCCCAGCAGGTCGGCTGGCCTCCGGAGACGGTCGTGCCGTACAGTCTGCCATTGGCGATAACAAGCGGGCCGGGATTCGACCCGTCCGGTGTCCCGGCAAAACTGTACAGGACTTTTTCTTCGCCGGTGTTCGTGATCTCGTAGATGATTCCATCGCCCCAGGCTCCGCCGCCGCTCGTCGTGCCGTAAAGATTGCCCTCTCCATCCCGCACGAGGCCCGATACGACATACCAGCCATCGCTCGGTCCGTACGTGAACTTGTGCATGACCGTGAATTTCCCGGATCGGCTAAGCATAAAGGCGGTGCCGCAGCCTCCTGGGCACATCTGGTTTGAATCATCCAGGCCTCCGCCAACGGTGGTGCCGTATAAGTTGCCCTCTCGATCGTGGATGAGTGTCCCACTGGGATAGGCTCCGTTCGGTCCATCGAAACTGTGCACCACGCTTTCATGTCCGGCTTTATCGAGCCTGTAGATTGTGCCGCAGCCGCCCGCGCAGTTCCCGGTCCCGCCTTGCGCGGTGGTACCGTACAGATTCCCGTCTATATTCTCGACGATGCCAGACGGAGCCAGTCCGTCGGGACTACCTCGGAATCCATACAGCACTGTCAGGATAGTGCCGCGAATGCTAAACACAGTCCCGTATTCGTTCGGTCCCCCATAAGTGGTCGTGCCGTACAGCGCGCCTCCCGGCCCGCGAACCAGATGGGCGTAGGGGTTATCGCCATCGGTGAAGAACTGGAAGCTGTGCAGTACGGTTTCCACTCCACTGGGAGCGAGTTTGTACACGGTTCCGTTATCGGCGAGGCCGCCAGACTCGGTCGCACCAAACATATTTCCGGCTGGATCGAGTGTCACTCCGCCCTCAGGAGTGAGCCCGTCTGCTGGAGGTCCCTGAAAGTTGTAAAGCGTCGTCAAAACCTGGGAACGGGCCGTCGTGGGAAGAATGAGCGCCATAGCCGTGGCCAAGACCAACCATGCGGCGCTCATCATCCGAATCGGCCTTCTTGAGACTTCATTCTGGGCGTGCGTCATTTGCTAAGGAGAGGGATATTACGGGGCCTAAACCGGAGTGACGATAGCGCCGGGGAAGATTCACGGGAACGGGGTAGGCGCTGTATTTTGCTTCGAGGAATGCTGTAGTCGACAGCTTTAGAAGATCCATCGGAAGTGGCCCTCAGCGGCTGAAGCCGCATTGATTCTGCCGCATTTACGGCGCGGCTTGAAGCCGCGCCCTTTCAAAACAGAGGCAGAAGCTAATTTTTCCGCAGGCTGTTTTGCGCCATCGTTTGGGTGGACGCCAAAGGAGACTTCTGGGTTTTATATACTCGCCACACGCGCTAGGTACCTGCAACAATTGGGATCGTCTTCCGCGCGTCTCGACTTTATGGACATTCCGTCCGGCGGCAACGCCCATCAGAGAGCAATTCTGGCAGGCAAGAGAAAGATTGAAGGAGGTTCCTGTCGGTTGCCTTCGTTCAAATGTAATTATCCAGATGATCGTGAGAGCAGGGAGCGCAACGAGAAAATCGCCTTTGTACTGGCTATCTTGGGATCGCTCATCCCGTTGGGGTTCTCTATGCCTGTAGCCTGGAAATGGCCCCTCTGGGCAGTGAGTTTAATCAGCGTTGTTTACTTGGCGCTCGCCTTTATTCCGTTTCTCGCCCGATTAGCCAACGGCCAAAAGTTCTTTATTGGATTGGCAGCTATGTCCGCTGCCATCGCCGCTTTTTGGCCAGTCATATCACAGCAATGGAGAGCCGAAAAGTCTGCATATGTGGAAGGAGATTTCGAGCCTCCCCGCAAAGCAGCCACATTGCTTAATTTGGAAATCGGAAATAGCGGCAGTGTAATTGTCATTGCGCCGCATTCCCAACTTAACCTTGCTGGCCCTCCTGTGAACCTTGCTGGCCCGAACGGTCTCAATATAGGCGCGGACCAACAGGCACAGGGTTTTCGCATTCTTTACAATGCCGGACTGTCGATAGAGATCGAGAATGGAGAATTACTGCTTACTACTCCGGTGAGGGACCGCGAGGGCCATCTCGTAGCCAATATCGTGAGAAATCATTGGTCCGTCACAAACTCTTGTCTTGATAAGAACTACACATCGGATTCTCTTGAGGTACTGGATGCGAGGGGGCTAGTCATTTTCCAAGTTAAACTGCTACCCGACAGAATTCAATTGCAAGGCGAATGGCGCGATGAGTTTGGCCACGGTATTAGATTGGTCGCGGATAAAGCGGGGAAGGGTAGCAGTTTAACGATCTGGAAGGATGCCCAGTCCGAATTACAGTACATGCAGATAATCACTCCCATGTTTAAGTATCCCAGCAGGAACCATTGGGGAGAGCACCAATGAAAACTCCTGAATATTCGGAAGGGCCGAGGGCGCAAGGGAACTTCGAAGAAGGGTTGAAAGCCCTCTTCAAAGTTCCCAAAGCCGAAGTTGTAAAGGCCGAGCGGAAGGCGAAACGGAAGCGTGTCTCCCGCGCCCAGGGCGTGCATAAACCACGTCTTTCCGACAAGGACTAGAAGGGGATTTGCGTTTCCCTCGTTCACAACATCGTGAACGAAGTTATAGCTCACCGTGTCGTAACCGATGGCGTCGTCGGTGTAGACCTTACGATCAGGGAGGCGTCACGCTGGGCCGAGCGGCGCTGGTCGACTCAGTCAAGAAGAATATTTGTGGAACGACTACGCGCGAGCTCGTTCCCAGCACGCTCCAGATCTATTACATGAAAGGTTACGGCGCGATCGAGATGGGCGCGCATCGGTTTCATCATCCGGGACATCCGGAGATCGGGGACGGTGAAGGGAAGTTCGTTCACCTGTGGCAGTACAAAGATGGATCGTGGAAGGTCACGCGCGTGCTCAGCTACGACCATCACGCTGCAGGGAAGTAGTGGAGAAGAAGTCCCCATTTCTCGTATGAGAGACACGCGAGAAATGGGGAGCCAGGCTTATCGAGAGCATTCCGCTCTTACACGAATTCGCGCTGAACTAATTCGGCATCACGACTGTGTCGACGACGTGGATCACGCCATTGGACTGAAACACGTTAGGGATGGTCACGGTCGACATTCCTCCTTTTTCGTCTTTCAGAACGATGTTGGATCCCTGCATCATGGCCGTGAGTGTGCCGCCGCTGAGGGTCTTCAGCATGGCTTGGCCGTGTCCGGCGCGAATTTGTTTCTTCAAGTCGGAGGCGCTGATGCGTCCGGCGACAACGTGATAGGTGAGGATCTTCACCAGCGTGTCTTTGTTCTCCGGCTTCAGCAGGGTTTCCACGGTGCCCGCAGGCAGCTTGGCGAACGCCTCATTGGTCGGGGCGAAGACAGTGAAGGGACCGGGCCCTTTCAAGGTATCGACGAGGCCGGCGGCCTTGACGGCGGCGACGAGGGTGGTGTGGTCGGCGGAGTTGACGGCGTTGTCGATGATGTCTTTGTTGGGATACATGGGCTGTCCGCCGACGATGGGAGTTTTGTCGGCTGCGAATGCCATGCAGGCGATGGTCACAATGCTCAATAACAGAACTGCTTTGCGCTTCATACTGCCTCCTGATTGGAACTGATTTGGATGTGTACCCGTTTTCATTCATAGGTACGCAGGAGGGACAGGACTGGATTGGAAGGAGCGCGCACGGTTAAAAAAGGAACTGATTCAAGACTGTGATGAAAAGCTGCATTGGTTACTAAAGGGTGCCCTCTGGCTGCGGTGGCAAAGATGCTCGACGAATAATCGGGCGAATCGAGAAATACAGCGTATGATCAAAGAGATGCCTTATATCCAGGAACATCTCCTCAGCCTTCGCCAGGAAATTGCCGATTTACGCAGCCTGAACGCCCGATTTGCGGATAAGGGCTCTCACACCGAACTGGACCAGACGGCGCTCGAGCTGCGCACCAAGCGGCTGAACGAGATCAAGCAGGAGCTGTCGAAGATGCTGAGCCGACCCGATGATCCGAAGATCTGGTGGGAACGGTCCCGCCGGCATCTGACGGCGTAGGGCTGAGCACGGTTCGCGGCTTCGCGCCCACATACTACTCACAATTGAATTCCTTCATGCGTACGTGTGCTGTGTTTGCACACTTGCCGCTTCTTCGTTTTGCATAGTGGGACCATCCTGCCCGCGTGGCACAATCTCCGTGACGCTGAGAACGCCGGCTCGCGGGTAGGGATGCTTCGACTGCGCAGTGAGGGTCGCTGCGCTCTCCTCACTGCTCCGCTCTGCATGACAGAACCTTTGGTGATGTGGTTCTGCATTCGCGAGCTGAGCGCCCAGGTCGCGTATCATGTCTGACAGGGCCTGCCGTGGGGCGGGCCGAATTCACGCTGCAAGAAATCCTGAGAGCAACGTTCCAACCATGAGCAAGAAATTCCGTGTGTTTGCTACCTGTGATATTGGCGAGGCGATCGACATGCTGCGCAATCGCGGATACGAGGTCGAAGTCTATCCGCAACCGCAGGCGCCGCCCAAGAAACTGATCGTCGAGAAGGTGAAGTCGGGCATCGACGGGCTGATTACCACTCTGCGGGATCCGATCGATGCCGAAGTGTTCAAGGCAGGGCAGGGCACGCTCAAAATCGTCGCGCAGATTGCGGTGGGATTTGACAACATCAATCGCGCGGATGCGAACAAGTACAAGATTCCCTTCACGCATACGGCCGATGTGCTGACGGAAGCCACGGCAGAGTTCGCCTTCTTCATGCTGGGCGCTCTGGCGCGGCGGATGTGGACGGCCGAGCATCTGACGCGCGATAACCAGTGGGGCTACTGGCATCCGTATCTGCCGTTTTTGGGCGACGAGGTCACGGGTAAGAATGTTGCGGTGATCGGGACGGGGCGCATCGGGTTGGCATTCATCAAGAAGTGCGTTGGTTTCGATATGAACGTGCTGTGCTATGACCCGGCGTATGAGAATCACGCGTTCGTGAAGACGATCCAGGAAATTCATGCGCTGCGGCACGCGCGCGGGCTGGTGCGCGAAATAGCGTGGATCAAGTACGTGGGATTTGAGGAAGCGTTGCGGCACGCGGATTTCGTGAGCGTGCACGTGCCGCTGCTGCGCGAAGGCGAGAGCAAGACGCCGACTTATCATCTGTTTAACGAAGAAACGCTACGCCTGATGAAGCCGACGGCGTACCTGGTGAATACGTCCCGGGGACCGGTGGTGGATGAGACGGCACTGGCGCGGGCGTTACGCGAGAACTGGATTGCCGGAGCGGCGCTGGATGTGTATGAGAAGGAGCCGTTGCCGATGGATTCGCCGCTACGAGATCCAGCGATTGCCGATAAGGTGCGATTGATGCCGCACTTTGCCAGCGCAGCGCGCATTACGCGCTTGTCGACCGATCCCGACAAGGGGATGGCGGGAAGATGTGCCCAGGGGCTGATCGATGTGCTCGAAGGGAACTACGGCGGGGAGATTACGAAAATGCCGTATGTGGTTAATAAGGAAGCATTTGCCAAGTGAAATATTTTCCTGGCGGGAAAAATGGGAGAGGATTTTTTGCGGGTGCCGGGTTTAAAAAGAGGGTCGTGCAACTTTGTTCTGCGGCAAGGACGGAAGACACGTAGAATACGTACAATCAAAATGGGGAAGACCCGATCGAGCGGTCTGGTAGGTATTCGATGACGAAGCGACTTTTAGGTATTGTCGGATGTGCATTGATCTATGCTCCAGCGATGCTGGGGCTGGATTCGATGGCGCACTCGCGGTTGAAACTGGAGCCCGCGCCCAAAGAAGTGCAACTGCGCGAGGGCGGATTCCAAGTCGGTCCAAGGACGAAGATTTTTGTTCAACTGGGACATCAGTCCGAAGATCGGATCGCGGCCGAGACCCTGGCGGAAGAAGTCCAGGATCAAGCGGGATTGACGCTGAACATTCTGGGTATGAAGGCTGCGGGCAAAGCTGAGGGCGGAGCCATCGTACTCGCGCGTTTGCAGGATGCGCGCGTGCGGCGCTTTCTGGCGCGCAACGGACTGAAGGCGGACGAGGCGGTGGGACAGGAAGGGTATCTCTTGTTTTCCGACCACTCGCATCTGATCGTGGCGGCGAACAGCGGGCAGGGATTGTTTTATGGTGTACAGACTCTGCGGCAGCTCCTGCGTCCGGACGGCAAGGGACTGGTTTGTCCGGGGATCGGAATTCGGGATTGGCCCGGGTTCCAGAAGAGAGTTCCCGACAGTGTCAGTCAATTGGCTGCACCGAATTTGGCGGCTCATTTTCTGAGCACGCGTTAGAGCATAATTTCCGAATAAAGAGTGAGGGCGTCCCGGTGGGGACGCCTTCGTTATTTCATGCTGCCGAGCGGCCTGTCGGGCGCAGAAGTCATCGCCGGACGACGCGCACGCTCTTCCATCGCATAAAATCCATGCATGTTTTCTGAACGGACAAATTGGCGCCTGGCGCAGAACCGGTTTACGCAGGCGGTGGAAGGGGCGCGTGCCCGTGGGACGAAGCTCTTGGATCTGACCGCTTCGAATCCAACGCGAGTGGGATTGCGCTATGACGCGGCAGCAATTCTGGGCGCGCTCGGTTCGGAGCGGGCGTTAGATTATGATCCGCAGGCCAAGGGGCTGCTGAGTGCGCGGGAGGCCGTCGCTCGTTATTACCGCGGGCAGTGTTCGGGTGAGAGAGAAGCTGCCAGCAACGGCTCTACGGCGGGTAGTCCGGGAAAGGTCGCGGTTATTGATCCCGAGCGGATCGTACTTACGGCAAGTACCAGCGAGGGATATTCGTATGTCTTTCGGCTGCTGTGCAATGCCGGAGACGAATTGCTGGTGCCGAAGCCGAGCTATCCGTTATTCGAGTTTCTGGCCGATCTGCAGGATGTGAAGCTGGTGCCATATCCGCTGATTTATGACCACGGATGGCAGATGGATTTTCATTCGATGGAGAAGGCGGTGACCGCACGGACGCGCGGCGTGGTGGTTGTGCATCCGAATAATCCTACGGGGTCCTATGTGCATGCGGAGGAGCGGCCGACACTGAACGAGTTTTGCCGAGCGCATGGGCTCGCGTTGATTGTGGATGAAGTGTTTCTGGATTATGGGCTGGAGGATTCGAAAGACGGGAACACAGGGTCCCTCCACGCGCCCATGGATCGGCAGGCGCCGCTCCATGGACTTGGTCGGGATGACAGGGTTGCGAGTTTCACCGGCAATCGAAATGTGCTGACGTTCACGCTAAGCGGGCTGTCGAAAATCTCGGCGCTGCCACAAATGAAGGTGGCGTGGGTCATTACCAGCGGGCCGGAGCAGATTGCGAATGCGGCGATGGCGCGGCTTGAGGTGATTGCGGATACGTATTTGTCGATGAATGCTCCGATTCAGTGGGCCGTTCCGGCGCTGTTGGCGCTGAGAAGCGATATTCAACAGCAGCTTTTACAGCGGGTGCGGGCGAACCTTGCGGAGCTGGACCGGCAGCTGGCCGCACAGAAATCGTGCGAGCGGCTGTGCGTCGAGGGAGGATGGTACGCGGTGCTGCGGGTTCCGGTGACACGGTCGGACGAAGAGTTGGCGATCGAGTTAGTGCGGGAGAAGTCGGTGTTGGTGCATCCGGGGCATTTTTACGATTTTGAGAGCGACGGATATCTGGTGTTGAGCCTGATCACGATGGAGCAGGAATTTGCGGAGGGTATGGGAAGAGTCTTGAATCACTTGCGGTAGGCCGCTGCGCCAGCGCACGAATGACTTCCACCGCTGACGGCGGGAACGATCGAAAGCTCAGATTCTTCCACGACAGGGGTCGCAAGGCCGCCGGTGTAGCGGATGTTCTCGTTGCCGAGGAAGATGTTGATGTGCTGGCGGAGCTGGCCCTGCTCGTTCACGAGGCGGTCCCGCACGCCAGGGTAGAGCGCCCAAAGAACGGACAGAGCGTCTGCGACAGTTCCGCGGGACGAGGCGATTTCGACGGTGCTGCGTCCGGCGGTGAATTCGCGCAGAGCTCCGGGGATGTTGATAGTGATCGGCACAGTTATTTACGGGTCGAACGGCGCGATTCTTTCTGACTGGTAGACCTTGAACCCGACACCTGTTTCGACGGCGACGAGGCCCTGCGCGATTCTTTTACCGCGCGCACCGGCATCGTTGAGCCGTCTTCGATCATGGCGGAACGGACGCATACGATCGACGGCAAGCTATCGTGGATTTTGTTCCAAGTCTTGCCCTCATCATTCGAGCCAAAGAGTTGGCCGCTGCGGGTCCCAAAGTAAAGTCCAGCCGGATCGTAGGAGTCCGCGGTCATGGCATCGCGCAAGACGGTCTCGTAGGCCTGCTTTTGCGGCAATCCTCGCATGAGAGGTTCCCATGAGGCGCCGGCATTGCGAGTTCGATAGACGCGCAGGCGGCCATCGCAGGAGCAGCGAAATTCTTCGGACTCGACGGGTACCACATAGGCGCAATCAGGATTGTGCGGGTGCATCACGACGGGAAACCCGAAATCCGATGGCACGCCATTGGCAATGTCAGTCCAGTTGCCCGCGCAATTGTCGGAGCGGTAGATTCCACGATGATTTTGCAGGAACAGGCGCTCAGGACGCGCGGGGTGCATCGCGATCTTGTGCACGCACTGGCCGAACTCAGGATACTTGTCGGGCATAAACAAGGCACTGATGCCTTTGTTCTGAGCGCTCCATGTTGCCCCGCCATCTTCGGTGCGGTAAACCCCGCCGGCGGAGATGGCGACGTATAGGCGCTGTTTGTTGGCAGGATCGAGCACGATGGAGTGCAAAGCCAAGCCGCCATTACCGGCCATCCAGCGAGGACGGTGAGGGTGGTCAAACAATCCACGAACGAGCGACCAGGTTTCTCCAGCATCACGGGTTTCGAAGAGAGCCGCCGGTTCGACTCCGCAATAAAGAACGCTGGCCTCATCGGGAGGTCCGAGGGTGATTTGCCAAATATTTTTGAGTGAGGCTCCGGCGTCTGCAGGAAAGCGTACAGGCGCCTGGTGTGGATTGGTCCAGCTTTTGCCAAAATCGTCGGTGGAGCGCAGAAGCGTTCCCCAGAAACTGGAGGTCGCCGCCCAGATGCGGCGCTGTCCCGCACGGCTGTCATAGGCGAGCGCATAGACCGCATGGCCGTGGAAATAAGGTCCCCCAAGTTCCCAGCGAGTGCGTTGGGCGTTGGAGCGAAAAATGAAGGCGCCTTTGGTCGTTCCGACAAGCAGGAGGAAATCTCCCTTTTTGACGTGCGCGTGGCGCACGCTGTGCAGGGTTGCGATCCTGAACGGATTCGCGGCTTGCTCAGCGCTCGGTGTAACGATGGCCCCCGACTGCACCGCTTCTAACGCAGCCTGCACTTCTCCAGCGCGCTGGTAGCGCTGCATCGGCTCCTTGGCCAGGCAACGCTGGATGACAGCCCACAACCCGGGCGGAACGGGAGGACCGAGAGGTTGGGGAATCTCGCGCATGATCGCCGAACTGATCTCGAAGCCGGTGCGGCCTTCAAAAGGCAGGCGTCCGGAGGCAAGTTCATAAAGAATGACGCCGAGCGCCCAAAGATCGCTGCGAGGGTCCGCGGGATCGCCACGCAGAATTTCGGGTGCCATATACGGCAGCGTGCCGCTCACGCTGGATGCGTGCTGGATCGTGGAAAAGCTCATGGTCGGCGCGTCGAGCAAGCCGCCACCGACTCGTTTCGCGAGACCGAAATCAAGAACTTTGAGCAGTCCGTCAGAAGCTACGACAATGTTCGAACTCTTCAGGTCGCGATGGACAATCCCGCGGTCGTGCGCGCGAGCCAAAGCGCTGGCGATCTGGACTCCGTAGCGCAGTACGGATTCAGGAGGCAGGCCTACGCCCGAACTCATGGCATACAGAGACTTGCCCTCCACCAGCTCCATGACGATGTAAAGATCGCCCGAGGTCTCTCCGACTTCGTAGATCGTGCAGATGTTGGGATGGGCAAGGGAAGAAGAGGCGCGGGCTTCCTGAAGGAGATTCTGGCCGGCTGACGGATCGAGACCGGCGTCTTTCCTGACGACTTTCACGGCCACATCGCGGTGAAGGACTTCGTCGTAGGCGCGGTAGACCACGCCCATTCCACCTTCACCGATCTTGGCGTTAATCCGACAATGGCCCAGAACCTGGCCGATCACGAGGACACTCCTCGCAACTCATGCTAGGGGCTCTTCGCAAGCTGGTCAATGGATGACGGCTGACCATCCTGCAAAGACCTGAGAAAAAGGTTCATCCAGTGGTACGCCCGCGGAATTTTCCGATTCCAACCGGGGCGGCGCGAAGGGCATCGAATTCCGGGACGTTAGGAGGAAATGCATGCGTTCTGGATACAAGAATCTAGCAGCACTGTGTATATCGGCGGCACTGGTGAGTCCGATTGCGGCGATGGCAATGCCCAGGCCGCAGGACGATCACGAGCGGCACGAGCAGGAAGAGCGAGAGCACCGGGTCTACGATCCGAGCCATAAGGATTACCACAACTGGGACCGGGCAGAAGATGACGCGTACCGGCACTGGCTGGAAGGGCGGCATGAAGCCTACGTCGATTACGAGCATCTCGACCGCAAGCGGCAAGAAGAGTACTGGAAGTGGCGTCACAAGCACGAAGATGACCACGATCATCACTAGAGTCGGGGTACCGCGGTAGTTTCGGCGGCGGAGGATTGGTCTCCGCCGCATGCTTGTTTTGGGCTATAATGCCGCGCATGCCTGCTGCCATACCCGGAGCTACCAGAGCGGTTGGGATGGTTCCCGACGAGCTTAAATTCGAGCCGAGGTCGAAAGGCCTGACCACGCCGCGCAAGAAGAAACCGAAGGAACTCGCGGTCATCACCGAGTGCTGTACGGGATGCGCCGGATCGCCGGCGTGCGTCGAATACTGTCCGGTGGAAGATTGCATGTTCTGGGTGCCGGATGAAGATAATCCGCCATTTGGCAGAATCCAGATTGACCCAATTCTTTGCATTGGCTGCAAGAAATGCCTGAGCAAAGGGCCGGACGGATGCTTCCTGGACGGTTGCCCGTGGGACGCGATCGTGATGGTGGACACGGTTGAGGTAGAAAAAGAAGTGGGGACGATGGCGATTTGAAAACGAGCTCTTAGCTTTTGGCTTTTAGCTCTTAGCCAAAACCCTTGGCTTACGATTTGACCTTCAGTTGCAGTAGGTCCCACTTGTTGGCGTAGAGATCTTCGAAGACTGCTACCGTTCCGTACTCTTCTTCTTTCGGTTCCCTGACGAATTTCACTCCCTTGGCCGTCATCGCTTTGTAATCTCTCCAGAAATCATCGGTGTGGAGGAAGAGGAAGACGCGGCCTCCGGTCTGATTGCCGACGCGGCTATCCTCCTCTGGATTGGAAGCCTGGGCGAGAAGGATGCGCGTGCCGGACGAGGCGGCAGGGGCGATCAGCACCCAGCGCTTCGCGCGTCCCTGACGATCGGTCGAAGGAGTGTCTTCGATCAGCTCGAAGCCAAGAGATTCGGTGAAAAAAACAATCGCTTCGTCGTAGTCACGAACAACGAGGGTGACGTAGCCTAGATTCCGGGGCATTGCTCTCCATTCCATTCACAGGGCCGTCGTGGGCGACTGCTGTCCTTCATACGATATCAAGCAAAAAATATCACCCATGCGGCGGAGAGAATGCCGTCGCAGATGTCGGAGTCCTTTGCGCCGGATCAGAATCCAAAGACCTGCGTCGATCTTCTGGTTGAGAGCGGGAGGCTCAGGCTGAGCCGCAAGTTCTTGCCAACGGAGGCATCCGGCTCTGCAACGGGTTTTCGGGGCGGAATGCGGTGCTCGTGCGAAGATAGAGAGCTGACGCCAGAGCTGCCTTCGGACCGATGGAAACTTCGACGCTGCGCCGAGTCTTCAAAGCATTTGATTATCGCGATTTCCGGCTGATGTGGATCGGGGCTTGTACCTCGAGCATTGGCACGTGGATGCAGATCGTGGCGCAGGGATGGCTCATCTACCGGCTGAGTCACTCATCATTTTATTTGGGACTCGATCAGTTTCTTGCCGGCCTTCCTATCTTTCTTTTTTCGCTGATCGGCGGGGTGGTGGCTGACCGGGTCGAGCGGCGGAAGATCCTCATCATTTCGCAATATATCCAGATGGCGAGCGCCGGGACGCTCACAGTTCTGGTGACTATGGGCGTGGTGCATGTCTGGCAAATCCTGTGCTTGTCGTTTGTGTCAGGGCTGGCGCAGGCATTTGGCGGTCCCGCGTATCAGGCGCTGATACCCACGCTGGTCGATCGTGAAGACATGCCCAACGCGATTGCGCTGAATTCGATTCAGTTCAACCTGGCGGTCACCGTGGGCCCGGCTCTGGCGGGCATTACGTTGGGGAGGCTGGGCGAGAAGTGGTGCTTCGGACTGAATGCGCTTTCTTTTTTGGCTCCCATTATCTCGCTCTCGATGATCTCCAGCCGATTCCTGCCACAAAAGTCCACGGAATCGATGTTCAAGAGTCTGAAGCAGGGAATCCGTTTCGTTGGGCAGCAGGGCGGGATGGTGGCGCTGATTGTGCTGGCCTTTGCCATGACGTTCCTAAGCATGCCGATGCGGACGTATATTCCGGTATTTGTGAAAGACATTTTTCATCGTGGGCCGGAGACGTACGGCAATCTGCTGTCGCTGATGGGAGTGGGATCCATCTGCGGATCGCTCGGCGTGGCGAGCCTGGGCAACATGTCGCGCAAAGGACGATTTGCGCTGTCGATGCTGATTTTTCTCGGGGCGGGGATTGCGGGATTTTCTTTGTCGAAAGCGCTCCCGCTCAGCTATGCCATGCTGCTTCTGGTGGGAGTGTCGATGATGGCGGTGTTTGCCACGGTGACATCACTCGTGCAGTTGAGCATCACCAATGAAATGCGCGGACGAGTGATGAGCGTATATAACTTCGCGTTTCGCGGGGGCATGCCGATGGGGAATCTGGTATCGAGTTGGCTGGTGCCCATCTTTAGCGCGCCAATCGTGCTGGGCGTCAACGGCATGCTGCTGATTCTGGTGGCAGTGTATTTTCTGTTCGGGCAGAGAAGAGTGGCGGCGTTGTAGCGGAGAAGATCGACATAGGGCGGCCGCTCGACACGTTTGATTTCAAGCCGGCAGTCGATCGCTAGAAGCGGTCGTTGGTGTCGATGCCGAAGCCGAGGATGGCGGTGACTTCAACTGGCTGGTTGTTGCGCATGGCTGGTTGAAATTTCCAGCTACGGAGCGCGGCGAGAACTTTCGCCGTCATTGTGGCGGGACCGGGTTCGAGAACGTGCGGATTCTTCACATTTCCCGAAGCGTCCAGGGTGCAGGCGACGAGCATGCGGGCGTGGGGTAAACCTTGGGGCAGGTCGGTGCGCATGGCGACCGGGGCGATGAGAGTCCCGCCAAAGGAATGCACGGCGGTCACTTCATCGGCAAATTCCATAACCACGGTTCCGATCGAAGTATCGAGGTAGGTGGCGTATTTCTCGCCGTGCAAAAGGTCCTTGTAAGGCTCGAAGACTCCTCCGGAACCCGCTGTAGCCACGATGGTTACGCCGAGGGTTTGCGAGTGCGGTTTGAGCGAGGAACGGCCCGCCACGGTGGGATCGGCGCCACCGGGATCTGAGCCAAAACTGGGGAGCGTGACCACGCCGCTGCCACCGCTGATGTCAACGCCGGGGACCGCGGGAGTGCCAGAGGCTCCATTCCCGGCGCCTCCTGAACCGGTTGTGGTCGAGATGCCGCCGTGAGCGTTGGTCTCCGAGCCGCGCCCGATCCCGGACTTGGCAGCGCCCGGGCCGCTGTTGTTGACGCTGCTGCCGGTGCCCGTGCCGCGCCCGATCCCGGAGCCGCCGCCATTTCCGCCGAGACCGACCTTATCCCCTCCGGCAGGAGACATGGCGAGTGAGCCGCTGGTGGTGCTGGGGGGAAGTCCAACCTTTGTGCCGGGCTGACTGGAGACGATGGCGCCAGCATCTTTGCCGCTGCCCGCAGCTGTCGGCGGTGCGATATTTGATCCGACATCCGATGGAGCGCCAAGACCAGCGCCCTTGCGGCTAAGACCCGATCCGCTTGTGCTGGAACCTCCTCCGACTGTAGGCGGCGGAGGGACGACGTTATTGGCGAGGAGCGTGCCGCTGGGCGCGCCTGCGCCGCCTCCGGTAGTGCCCGTTCCGCCTCCGTGTCCGGCCAAGGATGGCGGAGGGGGCACGATACTTGGATTTCCGAGATAAGGTGCGGATGCCGGACGGCGGTGATCGTTGACGGCTCCGTTTGCTCCCACGGATGGAGGCGGTGCAACAACATTCGTGGCGAGCGAGGCTCCTGCGGCGTTGCGCTTTCCGCGCGAATTGCCACTGGGATCGTTCGCGTTTACAGATGGCGGCGGAGGGACGACGTTATTTGCCAGTGACGGCGCCGTGCCGCTGGCCGCGCCTTTCGAGTTCACGGAAGGCGGAGGAGGAACAACCTCTTGCGTGCCGAAAATTTTGCCAATCAGAGTACTTACAAGCCCGCTGCCTGATGAAGGCGGCGGAGGTACCACGGTCTTCCCAGGATCTGGAACGCTGCCCGAGGCGAGGCGACGCATGTCGGAGGAAACGTCAGCGGAGGGCGGCGGGGCAACTACAGATGGCGCGGGCAAACTGAGCTTAGGATTTCGAATGCCGGCGCGCTCGGGAGCAGAAACCGGGGGCGGAACTACGTTGGTATCCATGGTGCGAATGGGGGCCGAGGAGATCTGGCGGCTCACGGTGCCGGGGGCGGGTGGAATCACGTTGCTGGCCATTGATGGACTGGCGCGAAAGGGATCGCGGGGCAGGTCAGGCGCGGGCGCGACCACCTGCGCCGTCAAACTTCGGACGGCAGAGGTTCGATCACGCGTGACGCGAGGAGCCGGAGGAACTACGTTCGGAGTAAGAGCGGGAGCGACAAGTGTATGTTCGCTCGCGACGTTGGGCGCGGGCGGAATCAGGTTGGGGCTAAAACTGAATGCAGTTTGCGGGCGGTCACGGGTAACGGTGGGCGCCGGGGCGATGACTGATTCGAGCTGAACTCCGTTGCGCGTGTAGTCGCGGATGACATCGGGGCTGGGAGCCACGATCGTGGTCGCCAGGTTGGGAACCGAACGTTGTGAATGCAATCCTGCTGCGGGGGGCGGCCCGGGATCGGGGTGAATTGCCAGCAGGTTGGCCACGGCATCGCGCGAGGCAGGCAGCTTGAGATTGGGCGCATCTACAATTTGCGAAACCAGCGAACCGCCCCGAGCAATTTTGATGGTCTGGGTGCGGTGATGCGCTTCATCGCCTCCGGCAACGCCCGAAGCTCCGGCCTGAGCTCCGCCGAGATCTTGAGTCCGTGGAAGTTCATCGCCGCTGTAATAGATCACGTCATGAGCTGTGATGCGGGGAGCGACGAAGGGCCGCAGTTCGGCAATCTTTGCTGGAAGAAGAATCGCGGCAAGAATCAGGATAGCCTCCACGACATAGGAGGGAACCATGATGCGCAACGGAATCAGCCCGAAGGGAGCTTCGCCGGCCAAACGAGCTTCCGAGCGCGAAAGCGCGGGCTTGATGGACTCCAGGAACTCGTGGCGGCGGGAGGACCACTCGACCAGCAAATTCGGCGCATCGGCGCGCTCGACCGCCTCATCGCGTTGGAGAGTCTCAATCATCGGGGTAGCTGGTTGCAATCCTTGGAGAGGGTTATGACTATTGTATCCCCGACCGCAGTTTTTGTTTGAGCGGCGGCATGGCACGGGAGTTCCAGCACCGAAGCCGCCTCGTAGCGAATTGGAGCAAAACGCCAGGGGCGCACGTCCGGGCGCACGTCGATAACAGTCAGGGCGCGATCAAGATAGATAACGTCGATGGGAAAGCCCATGCCGAGCGTATGCACTCCGTGGCAGGGTACGATCCAGAGCCCGGAGCCATTACGGAAGTCATCGGCTGCGAGGCCGAGCAGGCCGCGCAGGCGGGTCCAATGCGTGTCGGCGAGGGCTAGCTCTGTGGCGAGATGGATCTGGCGGGTCTGGTTGAATGCCTTGCCTTGGGCGGAGAGAGCTGCCATGAATTCCCCATGCACCGCGATGCTGCGGGTTCGTCGTCGAAGTTTAATGGCCGCCAGATATCGGTCCGAGCTGGCGTATGAGTTCAATGACAGCCGGGCCGATCGTGACGAAGATAATCGACGGCAGAACAAAAATCACCAGTGGGGGAACCATCTTAATCGTGGTTTTTGCGGCTTGCTCTTCGGCGCGTTGCCTGCGCTCCGTGCGGAGGGAATCGGAATGCACGCGGAGAGCCTGGGCGACGCTGGTGCCGAAGCGGTCGGTCTGGATCAGTGTACCCACAAGAGAACGGATGTCGTCAACTCCGGTACGCTCCACCAGATTGCGCAGGGCTTCGGCGCGAGGCTTACCGGCGCGCATTTCGAGATTGACGAGATGAAACTCGTCGCTGAGATCGGGGTGGGCATGATGAAGATCCTGGCCGACGCGCATCAGCGCTTGATCGAGAGCCAGTCCAGCTTCTACGCAGATGACGGTGAGATCAAGGGCGTCGGGAAGACCGAGGCGAATGCGATTTTGGCGCTGATTGATCATGCGCTTGAGGAGGAAGCGTGGCAGGATGAACCCCAGCGCGGTAACGCCGATGACCAGTGGAAGATTGTTGAAGCCTGAAAGCAGAGCCACGGCAGCGAAGCCTACGACAGCCATCAAGACACGCGCGCCGAAGTAGTAGTTGACGTCGATGGCATCGCGGAATCCCGCCTGGATGAGCCAACGCCGAGTGCGGGAGACATCGGCCGGAGACAGCGGAATGGCTTTGCTGAGGGGATCCAGAGCCTGCTCGATGCGTTCCCGTATGGCAGGTTTATTCTCGACCGGCTTTTGCTGCTGACCGCCGAGGGCGCGGAGCCGAGCTCCGAGCATGGAACTGGGCGTCATCACGGCGGCGCCGAAGGCGAAGACAGCCGCCACCACGGTCAAGAACACAACGATGATCAAAAGAATGGACGGCATACGACGCTAAACCTGAATCCGAATGATCTTGCGAATCACGAAATATCCAATCGTCTGCAGAGTGATGCCAAGAACCAGCAAGGTATGACCGATCGGGTCCGCAAATAGCGGATGGATGAAGCTGGGGTTCAGAATCGTCATGACGGTGACGATGATCGGCGGCATACCCATCAACAGAGCCATGGTGAGTCGTCCTTGTGCGGTGTAAACGCGAACCTGGCGTTGAATCTTGAAGCGTTCGCGGATGACGTAGGACAAATTGTCGAGAATCTCGGCGAGATTGCCTCCAGTTTCGCGCTGCAGCATGACGGCGGTGACGAAGAACTTGACGTCGACCAGCGGAACGCGCTCAGTGAGATTCATCAAAGCGTCGCGAACCGGCATGCCGAACTTCTGCTCTTCATAGAGCTGGCGAAACTCGCTGGCGACGGGCTCGGCGACTTCATTGGTGATCATTTCCAGCGCGGTGGTGAAGGCATGTCCGGCGCGAACCGCGCGGGCGAGAGTGTCGATGGCTTCGGGGAAGAGTTCCTCGAATTTCTCGAAACGCTTGGTGCGGCGAATGGAAGCGTAGGAGTAAGGAAGGATAAATCCGACGAGCAGAGAAACCCATGCCACTTCGACGCGCTTACTGGCTGCATATCCGATGATGGTGGCGGCGACACCGGCCAGGGCAGAGAGGCCCAGGAAATTGCCGGCGCGCATGTCGATTCCACCCTGAGCCAGCAGTTTCTGCAGGTCGGTGACGCGCTCCGATCGTCGGAGCAGGGTGTCGATGGCGGGGATGTCGCTAAGTTGCTCGTCCCGCAACAGCGCGAGTTCTTCTTCAGGAGCCCGCTCGGGCGCCTTGCGCTCGTCGGACAGCCGTTCTTTGATGAGACGTGCCTGGGCATTGCGCCGATCAAAGAACGTGCCGATGTAAAAAGCGGCCAGAGCGACCACCACGAAAACCACGATCGCCATGAGAGCAGCGGCAGCCATGATCTCTAAACCTCAGCCCTGGATTCGAATAATGCCGGACGCAAGCGTGCGCCGGATGTAGCTAACCGATCGGCAAACTGCGGGCGAAGGCCAGTGGCGCGGAAGGCCCCGCGAACCTTCCCGCTTTCGTCGATCCCCGTACGTTCGAAAACGAAAATGTCCTGCATGGCGAGCAAGTCGTTGTCCATGCCGGTGACTTCAGAAATGGTGATGACTTTCCGGGTGCCGTCGGAAAGGCGCGCGATCTGGATGACAGCGTGAACCGCGGAGGCAATCTGGTGGCGGACGGCGCGCTCCGGAATATTCAGGTTGGCCATGGAGACCATGTTTTCGATACGGGCCATGGCATCACGCGGGGAGTTGGCGTGGACGGTGGTGAGCGATCCTTCGTGGCCGGTGTTCATGGCCTGCAACATGTCGAAGGCTTCTTCGCCGCGCACCTCGCCGACTACGATGCGGTCGGGACGCATACGCAAACTGTTGATTACAAGTTGCCGCTGCCGGACCGCGCCCTTGCCTTCAATATTAGGCGGTCGGGTCTCGAGGCGTACGACATGTTCTTGCTTCAACTGCAATTCGGCTGCGTCTTCAATGGTGACGATGCGGTCCGAATTCGGAATGTAGCCGGAGAGGACATTCAGCAGCGTCGTTTTGCCGGCGCCGGTGCCACCCGAGACCAGGATATTCAACCGTCCCTTCACCATGGCCGAAAGAAGTTCGAGCATCGATTCGGTCAGCGTCTGATTTTCGAGCATCTGGCGCGCTGTAACCGGATCGCGTCCGAAGCGTCGAATCGACAGGCAGGGGCCGTCAATGGCAAGCGGCGGAATAATGGCATTGACGCGCGATCCGTCGGCCAGACGGGCATCGACCATGGGGGATGATTCATCGACTCGGCGCCCCACGCGCGAGACGATGCGCTCGATGATTTGCATCAAGTGGACATTGTCTTTAAAGGAAAGCGTGGTCAGTTCCAGTTTGCCGGCCTTTTCCACATAAACCCGATCGAAGCGATTGACGAGGATATCGGAGATATTGGAATCTTTGAGCAACTGTTCGAGCGGGCCGAGACCGAAGATCTCATCAAGAATTTCCCGGGAGAGACGTTCGCGTTCGGCAAAGCTGAGGGGCACTACTTCGCCGTTGACCGCGCTGCGGATGACGACGAGGACTTCGTCGCGCGCCGAATCGCCCGAGGTCTTGCCCAATTTTTCGAGGTCGAGGCGATCCAGAATCTTGCGATGCAGGTCGGCTTTAACCTGCTGATAATCGGTCCGCTCGAAAGATTGAAGATTTGCCATAAGACCCTAAATTCCTAAACTGATTTGAACAGCGACCAGGCAGCGCGTTTTACTTCCGCATCGTTGCGGGTTAATTCCTGCGCCAGTCCGGCGAAGCAACGTGCGATTTCCGAGTTACGCTGATCCATCACCGGGGTACCGCGGTCGATGGCGCTTGAAATTGCGAAATACTGGTTGGGCACGCGCCACAGAACTTTGGCTCCCACCGCAGCTTCTGCGTCGTCTTCGCTGAATCCGGGCACTTTGCGGAACCGATTCAACACCAAACGCACCCGATCGCGGCTTCCGGCTTCACCGAGATATTGTTGCACGCGAGCGGCGCTCCAAAGGGAGGCAACATCACTGCAGGCAACCAGCAGAACCGTCTCAGAGAGGCTCGCGATGAGACGGGATGCCGCGTCGAAGCGCGAGGACGCATCGACGACGACATAGCGGTAATGCGTGACCAGCATGTCGAACAGCCGCACAAACTCTGCGGTGGAAGGGTCGATGGCAGCCGGAACGTTGGCTCCGGCGAGCAACTGTAATCCGCCGCTATGACGCGTCATGAAGCTTTCGAGGAGCGAAGAATCCATGCGGTGCAGGTTGCGCGTGGCGTCGGCCACGGTGAATGTCGGCTTCAGATTCATGTGCAAGGCGGCATGGCCGAGGGGAGCCAGATCGACGAGCGCGGTATGTCCATTGGACGACTGCAGCGCTAACGCCAGATTCACGGCGACCGTGGTGGCGCCGTTTCCCCCTTTCGCGTTGATGACCGAAAATACTTTTCCGCGAATACCTTCCTGCCGGCTCTTGCGTTGCGCCGTGGTCAGGCGCACGAAGGCCTCGAGAAGATCCGTGGTGTTGGTCGGCCGTTCGATGAATTCTCTAGCACCGGCGCGCATGGCATTCACGATAATCTGCGGTTGGTTCAAGGTGCCGATGGCGAACAGGGCGGAGTCGGGCATCTCTTGATGCAGGAGTTCGATCGCTCGCAAAGCCAAGGTCGGATTGTTGGCGGGTATATCGACCAGAGTCACGTCAGGATTCGCGGCATGAACCCGGCGCGCGACAGGGTCGGCGGCCGCGACCGGGAAACTAGCGCAGGTATGCACGGTGCGGGCGACGGTGGTGCCATCGACCAACACCTGCAGCATGGTGCGCTGCTCGTTATCGGTGGCGACAATGACGACGGAAAGCTCTGGCATTCCAACACCTTACTTCTTTTTTATCGGCGTATCGAACTTGTCACGATCAACGAACGGCTGGACCATGGTGGGCCCCTTGACCGGTTCGGTGCTCGGAGAGACACGGTGCACGGTGCACAATACCATCAACTCGGAGTTCGACTTCTGCAAGCTCTTACTGCGGAAAAAATTTCCCAGGATCGGAATATCGCCAAGTCCGGGGATTTTGTTGTAAATATCGGTGACGCGATTGTCCATGAGTCCGGCGATGACGAAGCTTTGTCCATCCTGCAATTCAAATTCTGTTTCCGCCCGGCGCGTGCTCAGCGCGGGCACAGTAAATCCGGAGATGGTCAACGCGTTGGCGAAGTCGAGCGTGCTGACTTCGGGCGCGACCTTTAAATGAATGTTGCCGTTCGGCGTGATGACCGGCGTGAACTGCAGGCGCACTCCGAATTCCTTGAAAGAGATGGTCACCGCCGTGAATCCGTTGCCCGGTTGCACGATGGGGAAGGGAAATTGGCCGCCGGCGAGGAAGCTGGCCTCCTTGCCGTTCATTGCGATCAGATTTGGTTCGGCAAGAATTTGCAGGAGGTTCTTGGTTTCGAGCGCTTCAATCACAGCCCCGAAGTTTATATCGGGACGGAAGACGAATAAATTCAAAACGTTGTTAATGGTGGAGGAAGTCGTGGTGCCCGTACTGGAAGTTCCCGTTGAAGTTTGGCTGCTGCCCGGTGTAATCGTTTGCGGACCAAAGCCTCCGTACTGCCCAGTAGTAATTGTGCCGATCGTATTCGCTGCCCCAGTGGAAATGAAATTGATTCCCATCTGGGTTAAGGCGGTGCGGTCCACTTCGGCGAACTTTACCTGCAGCAGGACTTCCTGGGCTCCCACTGGCCCGAAGGTAAGGACATTCACGACCTTGGGAGAATAGGCGCTGGCCAATTCTCCGGCGCGCTTGGAAACATCTTCGGTGGAGACGTGGCCGGAAAGAACAATTGCGGCACGCGAGGGTGTTACGGAAATTTGCTCATCGGGAAAAACGCGGTGCTCTTCCTCGGTGCAAGCGCTGACGTCGACATCGACGCGCAGATCGAAGCTGCGGGAGCGCTCAAGCTCGTCCCAGATCAGCAACGAAACTTCACCCGGCGATTTCCCATGAACGAGGATCTGAGTGGGGGTGATCACTTGTGCGAAGGCGATACCAGGATCGGTGACGGAGATTCGTTTTAGACGCTCGGTCGTATTGATCAGCAGAGATTTCCCGACCATCACCCGCAAGGGATTTGACCCCTGGGTCGCAGCCTGTGCGGGCAGAGCGGCGGTCTGGGTTCCGGACGGAACCGTGGTCTGCGGCGCAGCGGTGCTCTCGGTCTGCTGCCTGATCTCTGCTGCAGCGGGAATAGCGAAGATAACCGCAAGCAGAAATAGCCCTACCACAGGCTTACGACAATTCATTTTCAAATCCGTCTCCCTGTGAGGAAACCTGCCGGTGTTCCAAGACGCAAGTGGCAAACTGAATCTGTGGGCTGTCACTTTGATCCGCAGCCCTCGTCTGTGCATTTGACCAAGTCAGGTTTCTTGTCGCCCTGGTAAACCTCTACGCTGACGCCAGTGGCAGCCTGAGCAGGCGGAGCAGACGCTACGGGTGCCGCGCGACGAACCGGCACGTGCACCGGAGAAGGTGGAGGAAGTGCTCCGCGATAGAGAGCTCTGGTGATGGACGGGTTGACATCATCCTGGCGGGTGTCGAGGGGATTGCGGAGCGCCAGCTGAATACGCCCTTCGGTACTGGCGAGGGTAAGACGCTGAGCATCGTCGGGAGTGACCAGCAGCGTGATCACCGCCGTATTCTGGGCTTCGCCGGTGGAGGTGCGCTCCAAGGTGTGTCCAGAAGCGAGGACTTCTACATTCTGCAAAACGGTGGTGGTTTGCTGTTCCGATCCGCTCGGTGCTCCAGTGAGCAAAACGTCGACGCGGGTTCCGGGAGTGACGAAGCCGGCTACGGAAACGACTTCGTTGACGCGGACGGAAACTGCCCGCATCCCGGGCGGAATCAGCGAGGGAAGGCCCGCTCCCGCATTCTCGCCCGCGAGACGATTGGGCAGAATGAACTCACCCTTGGAGATGGGGATGATGACACCTCGCCCGATTACGTCTTTCCTGGCCCTTGGGGCCCCAGGGGGCATATCGGCATTTGGAATCTTAATGACTTTGATGTCGCGCTCTTCAACACGGGCTCCGACCTGCAAGTCGTTGGCGGCGACCATGACTTCGGTGCCGGGATCGCCCGAGCCGCCACTGCGGAGCGCGAGGTTTCTATAGACGAACACACTGGCCAGAAAGCCGACAGCAAGAGCCAGTGCCCCAATCATCATGAAGCGTGTGCGATTCATGCGGTTCCCTTAAACGCACAGCCGCACAGAAACTGCGGCTCTGCCCAATTGTCGATACCTTTTGCTACTGCAATGAACTTGCGACGTTCGAAAAAACGTTATTTGCGTTCGAACCAATCAAGCGAACCGTACCGACTACGATGACCAGAATCACGGCCAACATCACGGCGTACTCGGCGATGTCCTGGCCTTGCTCGTCGGACCATAATCTGCGCATATGCTCGATGAACATTGTTCTTTTCTCCTCCATTCTGATTTTTGACAATATAAGGGGAATGGTCTCCGGAGAGCCCGGGCTGGGACATCTCACGTCCTGCACTACGCCCACCACTCGACAAGGTAATCATAACCTGCATCTGGACGCAAAATGACAAATTCTTGCACTATTTGGGGTAATCAGACGTAACCTCCGGAGGGCTAGTCCGCCAATGGGGTAGAATCGGTCGGTTGCACCGCTGATGCCTAAAAGCCGAAGACTTCGCTTTATCTTCACATCATTTTGCGTGGGCATGATTGTTTCGCATGCCTTGCTCCTCTGGACCGTTCGGCGCGAAATCGCTTCCGGATCGCCCGATTTCAGAATTTTTTATGCTGCTGGCCTGATTTTACGGCGCGGGCAGGGAGAGAACCTCTATAACGACAGGCTGCAGCAGCAAGTCCAGCGGGAATTTGCTTCCGCTGCGATCGTCCGTGGAGGGCCGCTTCCATACAATCATCCCCCGTTTGAGGCCGCTATCTACGTAGCTCTGTCGTACCTCTCTTATGTCTCTGCCTACTTTGTATGGTTTTTTTTGAACCTGATTTTTCTGGCGGCAAGTGTCTTCTACTTGCGGCCGTGGATTCCAATGCTCGAACGTACGTTTCCCCGTCTCCTGTTCTGGGCTCCGCTGGCCTTTTTCCCGGTAGCGTACGCTTTGATGCAAGGACAGGATTCGATCCTTCTTTTGCTGTTGTACTGCATGGCTTACGACGCGCTCCGTCGAAATGAGGATATGGGAGCGGGGGCGTATATGGGTCTTGGTCTATTTAAGTTTCACCTTGTTTTGCCTTTCGCGTTTATCCTGCTGGTTCGCCGGAGATGGCGGGCATTGGGCGGGCTGGTTCTGGCGGCAGTTCTCGAGATGTTGCTGTCCTTGACGATTGTGGGTTGGAAAGAGCTCGTTTATTACCCCGGCTACGCTTGGCACATCAATCGACAGCAGGCTCCTGGCGTGATCGTACCCAGAAACATGCCAAACCTGAGGGGGCTCCTCACAGGATGGAGCATTTTGACATCTGTTCCGATGTGGATACAGTTGCTCTTGGTCGCGATTTCGGTCGGCCTGTTGATGTGGGCGTCCCGTCATTGGCAGCCGTCCGACATGTCTAATACGCGGCGATGGGACGCTGGTTTTTCTTTGGCGCTCGTCGCCACGTTCCTAGTCGGTTTTCATAGCTATAGCCAGGACATGAGTATCCTTCTGCTTCCGTGGGCGCTTACCATTGATCGATTGCTTGACGGAGCGGCGAAGTCCGCTGGAGCACTCAAGATCGCCGTGAGTCTGATGTTTTTTAGTCCGCTGTATGTGCTGCTGGCTTTTCCCCTCGCACATCTGAATCTGTTTGCCCTTGTGCTTCTGTGGTTCGCGGGCTGTCTTGCGGGTTCCGAAAAAATAGAACGACCAGCATTGGCAGATAGAACCACAGAACAATCCACTGCCCTACCTGTGTGAAACTGTGTGGCGTGTAGAACCAACGCCAGATGCCAGGAATCCAACTTAAACCGGCCGTGAAGACGATCTGCCGGCGGGTCTTTGGGATCAACCAAAGGAAGAAAGAGTCATAAAACCAGCGCTGCGGCATGCACGCTGCCAGGAACAGAAGCCAGGCGTCACGATCCCGATAACGCAGGAGTGCGGTCACCAAGAGCGGGCCAGGCAGCACCAGCAATGGTATGAATCGCGAGTAGCCCCAGGTATTTGCCAGCCACAGCGAAATCCAGCCTGGCATCACCAGGAAACTCACGAGGAGGACAACCAGGCAAGCAAGCACGCCTTTTCGCCCGAGATGAGTAAGCGCTACGGGCAATCCAATCTGCGGTTTTGCGAGAGTGGCCGGGAGCAGCAAGGGGAAGAACGTGCTCGCCATGATGAGTGGAATCCACTGGGCCGTAAGAATCCCCGCCCAATACGGATAGGCGAGGAAGATCAGGATCCGGTGGTATCCATGACGGGTCACGCCGAAAAGCAGCAGACCTGAACTTAGTCCGTAAAACACGCCTGCCGCGGTTTCCGGCTTCATCGCGATGAACGGGAGCCCGAATAGTGCAGCAGGCAGAGGGTAGAATTGCGATGGCGTGGTGTATGGATTTCGTCGAGCGAGCAAATCCTGGGCGGAGCGTATTGCCCAGGTAAAGTCTCCTGCGCCTTGGTGCAGCCGGCACATTAGAATCCAGCAGAACGTTCCGGCAGCGAGCCCAAAGGCGGTTGCCATCGTTAGGCGTGTTCGAATCGCTGGCATGAGACTGCATAAGTTGTAACATGGCGGCTGGGCTATATAGCTTTCCCGGTGAGGGCTTTGTTCCGAGAACCATGTTGAATCGACGGCTGGTCGGTCTCCTGCTCACGCTGATCGCAGCAGGCGGTATGTGGCTATACGTCCGATGTGTTCTGATTCCGCATCAAAAAGCTGACGCAGCAGCACGACAGGCTCCGCGCGGGAATCTTTCTGACCTCTACCCACGGTGGCTGGGGGCGCGCGAGTTGCTGTTGCACCAACGGGATCCGTATGGGGACGACATCACTCGCGAGATACAAGTCGGCTATTACGGGCGGGCATTGGACCCGACCCTCCCGAGCGATCCAAAAGATCAGCAGGCATTCGCGTATCCAATCTATGTAGTGCTGATGCTCGCTCCGACCGTGAGTTTGCCATTTGCGACCGTGCACAGGGCCGCGTTTTGGCTATTCGGACTTCTTACGGTGGTGTCAGTTCCATTGTGGCTACATACGCTGGGTTGGAGGATTTCGATCACGTCAAAAGTACTTTGGATACTGCTGACGGTGAGTTGTCTTCCTGCACTTCAGGGGTTAAGGCTTCAACAATTGACGGTATTGGTGGCGGCATTGGTGGCAGCGGTGTTAAGTGCCGTCATTGAGCAAAAATTTGTTCTGGCGGGCGCTCTGCTGGCGGTGGCGACGGTAAAGCCGCAACTTGTCTTCTTGCTTGTTTTGTGGCTCTGCATCTGGATTTCCGGCAACTGGCGGGAAAGGCGGCGGCTGCTCTGGAGTTTCGCAATCACAATGGCGGTCATGGTCGGCGCCGGTGAGATGCTGCTTCCTGGATGGATTCATGAATTTCGCGTGGCCATAGCTTCGTATTACCGCTACACTGGCGGCGGCAACTCGGTACTGGACGTTGTCTTGTCGCCCTTGGTCGGACGAATCACAGCCGCGGCGGCGGTGGGCATGCTCTTTCTCTTTACCTGGAAGGTGCGGCGAGCCTCGCAGAAAGCGCCGCAGTTCCAATGGTCATTGGCGTTCGTATTTGCCACGACTTTGCTGGTGATCCCAATGTCTGCGCCCTACAACCAGCTGTTGCTGGTGCCTGCATTCATGGTTATTTTTCGTGCGATGGAGGGTTTGTCGAGACGAAGTCGACTGTCCCGCTTCATCGTGACGATTACTATGCTCTCGGTTCTCTGGCCGTTTTTTGCCTGTACCTGCCTCGTGATTGCATTGCTGTGGTTGCCCGCTGCAACGGTGCAGAGAGCATGGGGCCTGCCGTTTTATTCGACCTTCGCTGTTCCGATTTTGATATACACGATTTTGCTGGCCTCACGGCAAGCTCTATCTTCGAGTGAGTTTGGGTATTCATCCAACCCACGCGTCTTGCAGCCGGACGCGGCGGCAGAGTAGTCTGGTGATGCCCGCTTGGCGTTGTCCGTAACTCTGGGGACGAGCGCGCCGAATCACCGTCCATGGCCCTGAATACCATCAGTCATCAAAGTCATAGCTCCGGCTCCGGAGTGTTTCCCGCCCTCGTGTTCGTGCAGGGTAGTGAACAGAAGAACATCGTTCTGAACCGCACGCCCTTCACCGTAGGCCGAAAGGTGGACAAAGATCTGGTGATCGCCGACCCACGGGTATCGCGGGATCATGCCCAGATCTTGCAGGAAGGGCTGGACTTCTTTCTGGAAGACCTGGGCAGCAAGCATGGAACGTTCGTCAACGGCGAGCGCATCCAGCGGCAAAAATTAGACCGCGGCGACCGCCTCGAATTCGGGGCGCGCGATTCGGCCTACATTCTCTTCAACCCGGCGCATGCGACCTCCAATACTGCGCGAGAATTCCTGAGCCAGATCTCGGTGATCGGTGGAATCAAGCCGGAATCCACCGAACTGGAGACACTGCGGTTGTTCCTGGAAGCCGCGCGCAAGCTGAATACGGCCGGGGTGCTGGATGAAATCCTGATCACAATGCTCGATGTCACACTGCAGTTGACGCGGGCGGAACGAGCCTACGTTTTCCTGAAGGACGAAGAAGGGAATCTACGTCTACAGGCGGGACGCAACGCGAAAAAGGAGCCTCTGCTCGACGACAAGACAATTTCGCACTCGATCCTGGAAGAATCGATGAGGTCGAACTCGGAGTTTCTGCTGACCGACACCAGCCGCTCCCTCGATCTTGCTGGAAGACAGAGTATTGTGGCCTACGATCTGCGTACGGTGGTGTGCATTCCGCTGCGGAAGTTGCAGGTGCAGGCCACGCGCGACGCGCAAACGCCAGTTCCGAGCGTAGCCGCGCAGGCGATGGGTGTGCTGTATGTGGACTCGCGGTTTGCATCGCGCGACATCAGCGGCGTGAGCCATGACATTCTGCATGCGATCGCGACAGAAGCTGCATCGCTCATTGAGAATGCGCGGCTGGTGCAAGCCGAAGAAGAATCGCGGCGCTACCAGCAGGAGTTGAGCATTGCGGCCAGCATTCAACAGCGGCTCATGCAGGTGAAGATCCCCGAGGTACCGTTCGCCAGACTGAAGGGGAAGAATCTGTCTTGTAAGGAAATTGGCGGCGACTTTTTCGACGCGGTGAATACCAAAGAGGGTCTCGCAGTGGTGCTGGCAGACGTGAGCGGGAAGGGAGTTTCCGCGGCTCTGCTGGCTTCGACGCTGCAAGGGATGATCTACTCGCACTTGAGCGCGGGCATGCCGCTGCTGAACGTCGTGACCGCAGTGAACCGCTTCTTCACCGAGAAGATGGGCGGAGAAAAGTATGCCACCATGCTGCTGGCGCGCCTGCGCCGCGATGGCGAGTTGGAATACGTGAATTGCGGGCACGTACCGCCGTTGCTGGTCTGCGCCGGTGAAGTGATGCGACCTCCGCACGGCAATGTTCCGGTAGGACTGCTGCCGGATGCGACATTTGAGAGCGCCACTTGCCAGATGAAGTCCGGCGATCGCTTCATCCTGGTGACGGATGGCGTCACCGAGGCGGAGAATCCCACGGGCGATTTCTTTGAAGATTTCCGGCTAGAGGCCGCGGCTGCGAAGTCGCCTACTCTGGAAGGCATCTTCTCGGCCGTGACCGAGTTCTGCTCGGGCAATCCCCTCAGCGATGACTGCACGGTGGTGGAATTGTGCTACGCCAGTTGCGAGAACTGAGCGGAGCGATTACTTTTCTACGGTCACGTGGTAGTCGGTTCCTTCCCAGCGGTTCTCATTCGGCCAGAAGAATGTGAAGACAGCCTCGCCTCCAGCGGGCAAAGATGCCGTTGGCAGGTCGAGGATGTGAGTTCCAAGCCCGGTGTCGCGCGTGTCCGTATCGTGCGCGGTGTGCCAGTTATCGACGCTCCAATGAACACGGGCGGAAGAAAGCAGCACGATGCGGAGAGTCTTGTTGCGCGGGAGGCTTCGGGTCTTATTGTTGAAACGCCAGCCAAAGAATTGCCGGACATGCTTCTCTTTCAGGTAGCGCTGCACGGTTTGCGGAGGCTGATCGAAAATCTTGCCGTCGCGAATCGAGCGGCGAAGCTTGATGTACTCCGAATGCGCCCACACCAGCGGACACGCCGATCCTGTCGCTTTTCCGCGAAAAAGTTCGAGGGCTGGAATGTCGCTGGCGTCCCAAACCTGCTCGGGGAGCAGGCGGCCTTGGCCGGCGGTAGAGTTTTCCATGACGGTCAGCAGCGCTTCCGCTTCGTCGCGGTGGCCCCCGGCCAAAGCGTAATGGGCCCGTTCTCCGGCGAGGAGAGGCCATGGACGGCCGATGCCTGTCCCGTCAAAGGCTGAGCCGTCTTTGTGCTCGCCGTACCCATCCCCGTTATAGCGGTACCAGCAGGGACCTTGCGGCAGTTCGACGGAGAGCAAGGCATCGACCACGCGCAGGGTGTTGAGAATTCTTGGATCATCGGGCGCTCGCAGGCCGAAACGCACGAGTGCGAGGGCGTCGGGGCTGATGATGTGATACGCGCGCTCGCCATCCTGTCCCGGAGCACGATTCTTAATGGGCACGAAACCTTGTGTGGGAGAAGCTGCGCCATCGGTATCGGGCGGTGCGATGCGGACGTAATATCCCGACACTCCGAGTTGCTGGGCCAGATCGCCTCCGGTGGCGTAGACCCAGCGCTCGATGTTGTCATTCCATGCGTCGGCGGTGTCGCGCATAGTTTGGGCCTGATCGGCATGGCCGGTGAGATCGGCAATCTCGGCGCCTGCGAGCAGGGCTGAAATTTCTGCCGCCAGGGTGAATGGGGAGTAGCCGGCATCTTCTTCCCACCGATCCTGCTGGGTGACCGGGCCATTGCAAATGATGAAACTGGCCGCCTTTCGCACCATAGGCCACCAGCGATCGAGTTTGCCGAGCGCCTCGGGTGCTTCGCGGCGCAGCAGGTCGATGAGGAGAATGGGAAACGCGGTTTCGTCCATCTGGATGCCGCTCCAGTAGGGACGTCCGTCGAGCCAGAGGTTCTGGGCCCAATTGCCGGCGGCCTCCTGAGTGGCTTCGAGGTAACGCAGCACGCGAACGGCATCGTTCACCGCCCCGGCAGCCAGCAACGCGCCCGCGGTCTCGACCAGATCGCGTGGCCAGACCAGGTGGTAGCCGCCCAGGTCCTCGTCGCCCTTATTGAATCCCCACGGGATCGACAAGCTGGCGATGATGCCCCCGAGAAAGTCTTTCGATTCGTGCGTGCGCAAGACCGAGGTCGAGGTTCGATATAAATCGTTCTGACGCTTTGGTTCGTCCAGGGGCAGCAGCTTGTTCTGCCAATTGCTCCATTGCGAGATATAGATCGATCGAATCTCGTTGAAGTCTTCGAACAGACTGGAACGCACTTGCTGTCCGGCCTCGGTGGAAATGGAACCGAATCCGAGAGCCAGGATGAACTCTCCATTACAGGCGGCGAGGTCGATTTCCCCGGTGAAGGCGAGATTGCCATTCTCCGCCCGGGTATATTCCCATTCCATCTGAAAATGCTCCGCGATGTCTTGCCATCCATCGGAGGTGCCGACAAAACCTACTGACATCTTTTTCCATGGAGCGGACGCTCCGAGCGCGAGGCTGGCGCCGTCATGCGAGGCGAAGAACATAGGAAAGCCTTTGTAGTCGGCGATCCAGCCGGTATTGCCGTATCCACAATTGGCCAGGTGCGGGGAGAGCAGCGCGAAAAGGTGGTAGTCGGACAGAGTTCCCAGTAAAGGTTCGAACTTTACTTTTTGCAGAACCACGCTGCGATAGGGATCACTGAGCACTTCTTTGCGAATGCGGTAGTGGCCAGAGATGGCGGTATTGATCAGCTCAAAGGCAGGAATGCCGGGCTCAAAGGGCCGGTTCTCAAAAGTACAATGCCGCTTCTCCTCAGAAAAAAAGTCGTCCCCTCGGGTGACCAGGAAGCCCATGTCGCGGGTGCACGCCTGATCCACGCGGGGAAAGTAGACCTCGTTGAGGATTCCGTGACTGATGGTGAACCAAACTTTGCTGTGCTGGTTCAGGGCAGTGCCGGCGCCGGTCTTGGCGCTCGACGTCCAACGCGGAGGAATGCCGGGCCAGCCCGGCGCATAACGAATATTCGAATCAGCCATGGACGTATGTCCCTCGTACCAACCGAAAGATCTCTGGAATTGACCCAATAATTACAAAAACTGGCTGGGAGTCTACAGTGAGCAGCATGCGATGATAGGAACCCCAGACCTCTGCATTGCAGCTAAAAGCGAATTAACGATGATAGACCAGCCACTGCTATTGAGGAACATGAGCAAATCAATAGATGCATGAGCGTTGTGGTAGTGACAATCTTGTTCTCGTGCCTGGTTGGTTAGTTAACCTGGCTTGCCGGCTATTAGCTTCACCAAAGACCCAGCGGCCGCCTGGCCGCGTTCATCAGAAATTCATTCATTTGTAACCATCCTGTAACACAGCGCCGATAGAACGAAAGCATAACCCTTAACGAGGAGGACCTCTTAACGCGATGCGCAAACTTGTGCTGCTGTTGGTGTGCGTACTTCTTGCATTGCCGGTACTTGGGCAAACCACGCTAAACGGGGCGGGCGCCACTTTTCCCTATCCTATCTACTCGAAGTGGTTCAGCGAGTACGGCAAGTCCCATCCAGGGATTCAAATCAACTACCAATCGATCGGCAGCGGCGGCGGTATCCGCCAAGTCACGGCCGGAACGGTTGATTTCGGCGCCAGTGACATGCCGATGACTGACAAGCAGTTGCAAGAAGCAAAGTTCAAGATTCTCAATATTCCGACTGTGTTGGGAGCGGACGTCCCGGCTTACAACGTTCCCGGAGTGACCGGGGAAGTGAAGTTCACGCCGGACGCTCTGGCCGGCATCTTCATGGGCAGAATCTCAAAGTGGAATGACAAGGCGATCACATCCGTGAACCCGGGCGTTAACTTTCCCGACAAGGACATCATCGTGGTGCACCGTTCCGACGGGAGTGGAACCACGTTTATCTGGACAGACTATCTTTCCAAGGTCAGCCCAGAGTGGAAGAGCCAGGTCGGAGCCGACACTTCGGTGAAATGGCCGATCGGCATGGGCGGCAAAGGGAATGAGGGAGTGGCGGGATTAATCCGACAGCTCTCAGGATCGATTGGATACGTCGAATTGATCTATGCCGTCCAGAACAACATTCCATACGGCAGCGTGCGCAATTCGTCCGGTAGTTTTGTGAAAGCGTCGCTGGAGGGAGTCACTGCAGCAGCAGCTTCGGCACCGAAGATGCCGGCGGACTTTCGTGTCTCAATCACCAACGCTCCTGGTAAGGACGCTTATCCGATTTCCAGCTTTACGTGGCTGCTGATCCCCGCTCAATCGAAAGATCCTGCCAAGGGAAAAATTCTAAACGACTTCCTGAACTGGATGGTGACGGACGGCCAGAAAATGACGACTGCGCTGTCTTACGCACCGCTTCCGGATAACGTAGTTGCCAAAGTAAAAGAGGCGATTAAGCAGGTCCGGTAAACGAGCCGAATAACCTGGGGGGGGTTGTTCGTTGACGAAAAAAAGGAGAAGAATGATGAAGTCATTGCGGACGATGTGTGCAATTTTATGCGTGGCGACTGGATTGTTCGCACAAACCAGCACCGCGCCGAAACCGGTCAAAAAGAAAGCAGAGGCGAGGATTACCGCTGCCGATGTGCAAGCCTTGCGAGATGCAATCGCCTCACAACAAGCCGCCCTCGCTCAACAGCAGCGGCAGATTCAGGAACTCCGCGACGAGATCAGGCATAAGGACCAGGGCGTGCAGCAAGCGCAAGCCGCAGCCACCGATGCGGCTACAAAGGCCGACGCTGCGCAGAGTGCTGCGTCGCAGCAACAGCAGAGCGTTACGGAATTAAAGGGTGACGTGACCGACCTGAAGACCAACATGGCCAACACGGTCGTCTCGCTGCAGGAGACACAGAAGAAGGTCGCAGAACCCCCAACTACAATTCACTTCAAGGGCATCACCATCACACCGGGAGGGTTCCTGGCCGCAGAATCTGTTCGCCGTTCGCGGGCTCTGGGAGCTGATATCAATACACCATTCAACTCCATCACCATGCCCGGATCTTCCGCAAGCAATATCTCGGAGTTCTTCGGCTCTGGACGTCAGTCGCGCATCTCGATGCTGGCTCAAGGTAAGCTTGCCAGCGCCACGCTCTCCGGCTACTACGAAGCCGATTTCCTCTCGGCCGCTGTAACCTCCAACAACAACGAAAGCAACAGCTACTCGCTTCGCCAGCGGCAAGTTTGGGGTCAGGCTGCGCTGGATAGCGGATGGACCTTTACCGGTGGTCAGATGTGGAGTCTGGTTACGGAAACGAAGCATGGCGTCGACAACCGTACCGAGGCTTTGCCCATGACCATCGATCCGCAATACCAGGTCGGCTTCAGCTGGGCCCGGCAGTATGGTTTCCGGGTGTCGAAAGATTTCAACAATAAAGTCTGGGCAGCGATTTCGCTGGAGAATCCGCAAGCAACCCTAACCACTCACGGCAATGCATCCAACTTTCTGGTGGGCTCAGCCGGCGCCGGCGGTGGTCTTTACAACAGCGCGATTACAAACTGCAGCACGAGCCTGAACAGCAGCGGCGCTCCGGTCACCACTTGCTCGCCTGCGGCTAGCTATTCCTTCAATCCTTCACCCGACGTTGTCGCCAAGCTTGCCTTCGAGCCTGGTTTCGGTCACTACGAGATTTTCGGCATCTACAGCCGGTTCCGTGACCGGGTATTTCCGTGCGAAGACGTCTCGTCGACCACGACCTGTCTGGGTGCATCCACTCCTGGTCCTAATGCTCTCGGAGCCTACAACAGCTCCAAAGACGGCGGTGGATTCGGAGCCAACGCTCGCTGGTCTTTCGCAAACAAGCGTGTTGATTTCGGATTGCACGGTTTTGGCGGCAGCGGAGTCGGCCGTTATGGAACGACTGGACTTCCCGATGTCACTGTTCGCAATGACGGGACGTTAAATCTGGTCAGAAGTCTGCAAGGCCTAACCACCCTGGAATGGCACAACCCAAAGCTGGATATTTACTTTAACGCCGGCGCCGAATATGCCGCTCGCGCCGCCACCTACGATCCGGTTAGTAAAAAGACCGTTGGTTACGGATCGCCATTCTTCAACAATTCCGGTTGTTCCACAGAGACCGGACCTTCGGGCACCTCCGGCTTCTTGCCGGGCGGGCTCTCCAGTTGCACGGCAGATACTCGCGTCGTGATCGAAGGAACCGCGGGATTCTGGCACCACATTTACAGCGGACCAAAGGGGCGCATTCAATGGGGGCTTCAATACTCCTACGTTACCCGCAATACGTGGTCGGGATTGGGATTCGAACCCCACGGAATCGAGAATATGTTCTTCACTTCGTTCCGCTACTATCTGCCGTAAATCGAAGATAGTAAATCCATACCAAGCTGGCACTTGCAGCAACCTCTGCAAGTGCCAGTTTTTTTGTGGGGCAGGCAGCTCACCACCTGGATCATCCTTTAGGCACCATGCGACGAGATGTTTTATACTGATCGTCCCGCACAACCACGGGTCCGACTTCTGGAGACTCGGTCAGCGGAATATTTCATTACGGATGAACGCCTGAACGCGCTCCATGGCTCGCATCTCACTCGATAGTCCTCAGCACTACATCAATCGCGACACGTCATGGCTCGCGTTCAACCGACGTGTGCTCGAAGAAGCGTCGGACGAGGGCAATCCGCTGCTCGAGCAGTTGAAGTTTCTTTCGATTTCGGCCAGCAATCTCGACGAGTTTTTCGAGGTCCGGGTCGCGGCCATGATGCAGCAGATCGAGGACGGCTATAACGAAGCCGGCCCTGACGGTCTCACACTCACCGCGAAACGCGACATTCTAAGCAAGTTGACTCACGAGTTCGTCGATGACCAGTATGACTGCTGGAACGATCGTTTGCGTCCGGCCTTGGCGGAGAACGGAATACGCGTTCTGGGATTGAACGACCTGGACGCAGAAGCGCTGCGCTTCGTTGACGAGTATTGCGAAAGGGAACTGGATCCGTTATTGACGCCGGTCACTGTGGATCCGGCGCATCCGTTTCCCCGGGTGATCAATAAGGCGCTATGCGTAGGGTTTCTGCTTCGCAGGCGGCGCCGCTCTGCCCTCACATACACCGGAGTCGTTTCTGTTCCACGGGTTCTGCCGCGCCTGATTCGACTGCCCTCGAAGGAAACGGCTGACTTTATTTTTCTTGCCGATCTGGTCGCGCACCATGCCGTACGGATGTATCACGGGTACGACATCGTTTCTTCCGCGGCCTTCCGCGTGACGCGGAACAGCAATCTGTATCTGGCTGAGGAAGAGGCTCGCAGCCTGCTGGAATCGGTTCGCACTGAGTTACACAACCGGCGCAAAGGTGATGCCGTGCGCATGGAAATTGAGGCGGAGGCCGATCCTGAAATTATCGAACGCCTGCGAACGGTTTTTGAGCTGGATTCCTGGCAAGTGTTCCCGGTGAATGGTCCCGTCAACCTGCTTCGGCTGTTCAATGTATACGAGCAAGTGAATCGGCCGGACCTGAAGTACCGGGCGTTCTCTCCGCGGGAACTGCGCCTCACTTCGAAGTCGAAAGATCTGTTTGAGGAACTGCGCTCGCACGACATCCTGCTGCATCATCCATTCGATTCGTACGATGCGGTCATCTCGTTCATTGAATCGGCGGCGGAAGACGACAACGTCCTATCAATCAAGCAGACGCTGTATCGCACCAGCGAACATTCACTGATCGTTCCAGCCTTGATTGAAGCGGCTTCGCGCAAAGAAGTGACGGCGGTGGTGGAGTTAAAGGCGCGCTTCGACGAAGCCTCGAACATACGTTGGGCTCGCGACCTGGAAGATGCCGGGGTGCAGGTATTCCACGGGCTGGTCGGACTGAAGACGCACTGCAAGCTGTCGCTGCTGGTGCGGCGCGATCCCGATGGCGTGACTCGCAGTTATTGCCACATTGGTACGGGAAATTACAACGCGACTACGGCACGGATCTACACCGACCTGAGTTTGTTTACCGCCAATCCTGAGATCACGCGCGCAGTGCACGATGTTTTCAGTTTCCTCACAGCGTACGCCGAGAATCCGAGCTACGAGCCATTGCTTGTGGCTCCGCTCGATCTCGCCGAGAAGTGCATTGCTCTGATCGAACGCGAGGCGGAGCATGCGCTCGAGGGAAGACCGGCTCGCATCATCGCCAAGATGAATGCGCTGCTCGATAAGAATGTGATTCAGGCGCTCTATCGCGCGTCACAGGCAGGGGTGGAGATCGATCTCATTGTTCGCGGGATTTGCGCCCTGCGTCCCGGGGTGCGCGGGGTCAGCGACAACATCCGCGTGCGCAGCATCGTGGGACGCTATCTGGAGCACAGCCGCATTTACTACTTCGCGAATGGCGGGGAGGAAGAGATTTACATGGGCAGCGCCGACTGGATGCCGCGCAATTTGTACGAGCGGGTCGAGGTGCTGGCGCCGCTGCGTGACGAGATGCTGCGCAGCCGAGTACGCCATGAGATCCTTGACGCCTATTTGGCCGACAACCGGAAAGCGCGAATCCTGCTGAGGGATGCGAGTTACATCCGCGCATGGCAGCCGATTCATGGCAAGCGCAACCGCCGCCCACCCAAGGGAGACGCGGCTTTCAACTCGCAGGATTTTCTTATGACAGTAGCGGAAGGAAAGGCGCCGGCTGTCTTTCCCTCACCCGCGCCGCCGCGAAAGCGGCGAGTCACGGCCGGGAGAGTACGATAAGGAAATATGATTCTTTACTTCTTACGCCATGCAAGTGCCGGCGCGCATTTTGTAAGTCCGAAAAAAGACGAAAAACGAGCCCTCGACAAAGAGGGTATCGAGCAATGTGGTTATATCGGACGGGCGCTTTCTGCGCTGGATGTCCAGGTCGATACAATTATTTCCAGCCCGCTCAAGCGCTGTACGCAGACCGCTTCGTTAGTCGGAAATGAACTGGGGTACGAGGGCAAGTTGCAACTCGATCCCGGATTGCGTCCGGAAGCAGGCCTTGCCGATTTTCGAAAGATCCTTGAGAAATATGCCCGGCAGGAAGCCATCATGGTGATCGGGCACAATCCCAATTTAAGCCAGTTTCTGGGATCGGTGATCAGCGACTCGGGTTGCGAAGCTTCCGTGGAACTCAAGAAGGGCGCAGTGGCGAAAGTCGAGATGCGACGAACTTCGGGAACCCTGCAGTGGTGCCTTACCCCGAAGGTGTTGCGAACTCTTTACGACACCGCCGTGGAAAGCTCGCGGCCGAAGACTTCGCGAAAGTAAGCGGACTCTTTTTCGATTGCCCAGGACTCCAAGTCCACTCCCATGCGCCGGCGCGGCAAGAGAGTCAGCTTCACCTCGGCCGACCGAAGCTGAATCCGAACTTTCTCGACGGCACGGCTGCGGCCGAGATTCAATGCTCGGGCCAGCCGAAGCAGAACAATTGATTTTTGCACGTCGGCTCGGTCCGAAGTTTCGACGGCCTTCATGGGACTGTCCTCTACGGTGGGCCGCGACTTACCCAGATAGCGGGCGATGGCGGCGATGATGCGGCGCTGTTGCGGGGTATATCCCAGAATCTCCGAATTCGAAATAATGTAGTGGGTATGACGATGATGGCCGGTGCGGTTGACGTAATCGCCGACCTCATACAGCATGGCCGCCGCCGAGAGCCACTCCCGGTATTCCGGAGGCAGGCGGTGCAAGGACCGCAGGGCAGTAAATAGCTGCATTGCGGACTCGCGCACATCTAACGCATGCTTCCGGTCGATATGGTAATGCTCAACCGCCTTGAGGATCGATTCCCATCGTTCCGATTCGAGTTGCCGGCCGGAACGAGTGGTGCGGTCGTAATCGGCGGCCATCTGCGAAAGGATTCCGTCGCGGAGTCCGAGCGGCGAATAGCGGAATGCTTTGAGCCGCAGCTTATCGAGAAGCTCGCGATATACCGTCGCCCCCGCAACGATAATCTCCGCTCGGCGGGGACCGATACCTTCGATCTTGCGACGCTCAGCGATGGGAAGCCGCGCCAGGCGCTTGGCGATCCGGCTCATCTCCGCACGCGAGACTACGCTGCGCTGCCGGTTGCCCCCGCGACGCAAATGGGCCGCCACCGCCGCGAGGGCTGCAGCTGTACCCGACGTTGCAATCACGTTTCTGACTTTGGCGCCGCCAATGCGGCTGACCACTCGGTTGACTTCGCGGGCGACAAAGCTGCGAAGACGCTCCAACTCCCCTTTGCGCGCCGGATCATGGCGCAGAAACTCGTTGCTCAAGCGAACTGCTCCCAGCGGAAGACTGATAGCGTCGCGAATATGTCCGCCTTGCGAGACCGTCAATTCACAACTTCCGCCTCCGAGATCGATCATCAATGTGGGACTGCGGTCGATGCGCGGGTCGGATACGAGTCCGAGATGGATCAGCCGGGCCTCTTCCACACCCGACACAATTTCAACGCGCCATCCGGTGGCAGACCTCACCCATTCCACGAAGGCCTGTGAGTTGCGGGCGTCGCGCAAGGCGCTGGTAGCGAGTACGCGCACGCTGTCAGCAACGATCTGCTGTGTGGTGCGATGAAAGCGGCGGAGGACCCGTACGGTATCCGCCATCGACTCGGGAGTAAGAAATCCTGTGCTGAAGACGCCTTCGCCCAGACGCGTTACTTCGCGGTCTTCGTGCAGCGCGCGTAGGCGCCCGGCCTGCAACCGGGCGATTTTGAGGCGAACGGAATTAGAACCGATATCGACCGCTGCGAACGTGGGCATGGGAAGCCCCACAGTTTACATGGAGACAGCACACCCGTCATGGAAGTTTGCGGCATTGCGAAAAAGCTATGCTGTTTTAACACGTTTGTAACAACCGTTTGCTAGGGTTGAGGCATGGCCAATCATGCCTTTCCACGGCCTAATATGCCTGGTCCGCAACCTGTTGAAACGACGAACGTTGGTTCAGCAACGGCAGAGCGGTCGGTGCTGCTCCGAGCCTCCAGCGGCGAAGTTCCGGATCGCATCTTCAAATCGGCAATTACCGCGTGCGGACTGTCCGTTCTCGGGGTTCTCGTTCTTATCGTTTACGAACTGGTCACGCGCTCCAAGCTTTCCTGGCAAGCCTTCGGTTTTCATTTCTTTGCCACCAGCGATTGGGATCCAGTCAGCGAACAGTTTGGGGCTCTGCCCTTCATCTTCGGCACGATCGTTTCTTCGATTTTGGCTCTGATCATTGCCATTCCTCTGGCAGTTGGAGTAGCGGTCTTTACCACCGAGATGTGTCCGAAGAAGCTGCGGGGGCCGCTCTCATTTTTCGTAGAACTGCTGGCGGCAATCCCCTCCGTCATCTACGGCCTGTGGGCGATATTTGTGCTGGTGCCGCTGATGAGCGGATACGTTGAGCCATTCCTCGCGAAGACACTTGGCTGGACTGGGTTTTTTGAGGGGCCTACTTACGGCATCGGCATGCTGGCCGCGGGTATCATCCTGGCGATCATGATCATCCCGATCATCTCGTCGATCACGCGAGAGGTGTTGATGGTGGTCCCGCAGAATCAGCGGGAAGGCGTTCTGGCGTTAGGCGCCACACGATGGGAGATGATCTGGGTCGGAGTGCTGCGGAACGCCCGTGCCGGAATCGTGGGTGGAATCATTCTTGGCCTTGGCCGTGCGCTGGGTGAAACCATGGCTGTCACCATGGTGATCGGAAACCGGCCCGAGATTGCGAAATCGCTGTTCGCTCCCGGATACACCATGGCTAGCGTTCTGGCCAACGAGTTCAGCGAGGCTACCGGTGACGTGTACCTTTCCGCGCTGATCGAAATTGGACTGGCATTGTTCCTGGTAACGATCATCGTGAATGCTCTCGCCCAATTGCTCGTATGGACCGTAACTCGGGGCCAGCCTGCGAGGGGAAATGTCTGAGATGACGGTTCAAGCCCCGGTAGCGCCGCTCAGTATGCGGCGACGTCTGACGGATAGCTTGATGACGGGTCTTGCGACGTTGACCGTCGTCCTCGTGCTCGCGCCACTGGTTGCTATCTTTGGATACCTGGTATACAAGGGAATTGGCTCAATCAATTGGGCTTTTCTGACGCAGTTGCCCAAGCCCGTGGGTGAAACGGGCGGAGGTATGGCCAACGCGATCGTCGGATCGATTTTCATCCTGGCGATCGCCAGCGTCATCGGAGTGCCGTTCGGAGTGGGTGCCGGAATTTATCTCGCCGAATTTGGACGCAACCGCTTCGGCAGCGTGATCCGGTTCACCGCGGACGTTCTCAACGGTGTGCCCTCGATTGTGGTTGGAATCGTTGCTTATTCGATCGTGGTTCTCTATCAGAGGCACTTTTCGGCGCTGGCGGGCGGCGTCGCACTCGCCATTATGATGATCCCGACCATCTGTCGGACGACAGAGGAAATGCTGCTGCTGGTGCCAACGGCTCTGCGAGAAGCGGCGTACGGGCTAGGAGTGCCGCGCTGGCGCACGACGCTCTCCATCGTCTTGCGCACGGCGACTTCTGGCGTGATCACTGGCGTCATGCTGGCTTTTGCTCGGGTAGCGGGCGAGACGGCGCCGTTGCTGTTTACTGCTTTTGGCAATCAATTCTGGAATTTGCGCTACGATCAGCCGACGGCGGCCTTACCGTTGCAGATTTTTGTCTATGCGATTTCGCCTTATGACGAATGGCATCGTCTGGCCTGGGCGGGCGCACTCGTACTCATCATTCTGATTGTTACAGCCGTCGCGGCGGTGCGGTACGTGGTCCGGCGCGGCTCGTTCGGAATGGCATAACTATGGGCGTTGGAATTCAAGTCGAGAAGCTGAACGCCTGGTACGGCAAAGGCCAGGCACTGTACGACATCAATCTCAATGTGGCGGCTAATCACGCCACAGCGTTGATTGGGCCCTCCGGGTGCGGCAAATCCACGTTCATCCGCTGCATCAATCGGATGCACGAGACCATTCCGGAAGCGAGGGTGGAAGGGCGGGTTCGCATCGGAGAAATCGATGCCTACAACGGAACGTCGCCGACGCAGCTTCGGCGGCGCGTCGGCATGGTGTTTCAGAAGCCGAATCCGTTTCCCACAATGTCAATCTATGACAACGTTGCATCGGGGCTGAAGCTAAACGGATTTCGCGATCGCCGCAAGCTGGACGAAATCGTGCAACGCTCGCTCGAAGTCTCTGCTTTGTGGGAAGAAGCCAAGGATCACCTGCACAAGAAATCGGGCGCCAGCCTTTCCGGCGGGCAGCAGCAGCGACTGTGTATCGCCCGTGCGTTGGCGGTAGAACCGGAAGTTCTTCTGATGGACGAGCCCTGCTCAGCTCTGGATCCCATCTCTACGGGGAAAATTGAAGAGTTGATCTTTCAACTCAAAGAGCGGTATACCATCGTAATTGTCACGCATAATATGCAACAGGCGGCACGCGTGGCGGAGTTCACCGGCTTTTTCCTGCTGGGTAAGATGATTGAGTTCGATAAGACTGAGAAGATTTTCACCAAACCTTCAGATAAGAAGACAGAAGATTACATCACCGGAAGGTTCGGGTAAGAAGAGTTGAAATAAGGAAAGGTTCGCATTATGCGCACGCGTTTTCAACAAGGGCTGGACGATCTGCGGCAACGGTTGCTTCGCATGGGAGGACTGGCGGAGCAGGCGGTGGATCGCGCGCGCCAGGCTTATGTGGAACGCGATCTGACTCGTTGCCAAATGGTACTCGAAGGCGAGAGCCTGATTAATACCGCCGAGCGCGAAATCGATGAAGCCGCTTTTGACCTGCTCGCGATGCAGCAACCGATGGCAGTGGACCTGCGCTTTATCCTGGCCGTCACCAAGATCAATGCCGATCTGGAGCGTGTTGGAGACCAGGCGGTGAACATTGCCGAACGAGTCATGGACATGGTGGACCTTCCGGTAGCCGATCTGCCGGTCGATATCGCCCGCATGGGCAGCGCGGTGAGCGCCATGGTGCGACGGGCGTTGGAGTCGTTCATCGAGGGCAAGGTTGAGCTTGCGCAGGCCGTGCTCGAGATGGACAACGTGATCGACCGTATGCGTGATGACGCGTTCATCCAACTTGTGAAAACGATGAACGATCGGCCAGAAACGGTTCGCCAGGCGCTCGACGCGCTACTGGTCGCACGTAATCTCGAACGCGTTGCCGATCACGCCACCAACATCGCCGAAGATGTAATTTTCTGGGTGCAGGGCTCTGACGTGCGTCACAACGTGCATACGGAAGAGAACCGGCCCGACTCGTTGCAGCCGCGCGCCTCCGGTCTGTAGGAGCGCGCAAGTCTTCCCGAGATAGATCACGCGCCAGGCTGCGCTTTCCTTCTTTGCCTTCTGCAATTATCCTGTTCGCCATCCCGGAGGACTTGTGATCCGCAACCTCTATTGTGTCTTTGCAATTCCATCGCTGCTGAGCGCAGTCCTCGTCTATGCGCAAAATAGTGCCGAAAACCGTTCTGTGATGCTCCCGACCAGCAAGGTGTTAACAGTCCCCGTGCCAGGCCACCTTGCCAGCACGAATAGTTTTCCGTCGACGATGGTGATCAGTCCGGATGGCCACTATGCGGCGCTGCTGAACGGGGGCTATGGAACACAGGAGACGATGGCCCGCCAGTCCATCGCCATCCTGAATTTGGAGACTAACAAGATCGCGGATTTTCCCGATGCTCGCCTCGGCGATGACGCACACCAAAGCTACTTTCTGGGGCTCGCATTCAGTTCGGACGGGAGGCATCTCTACGCCTCAGTGGGTTCGCTCAGCGATCCGACCGGTGCGCGAGCGGGCGACACGGGAAATGGGATCGCCGTGTACGGGTTTGCCAACGGAAAGATTGCGCCCGAAAGATTCATTCATATTCCTCTACAGCCGCTCTCCAGCGGAAAGACCTTGCCTGTCGGCATGAGTGCTCCAGTTCATTATGCGATTCCGTATCCTGCCGGTCTCGCCGTTATCAGCGATGGAGGGCATGACAAGCTGCTGATCGCCAACGATCTCTCGGATAACGTGGTGCTCTTGGACCCATCTAGCGGGAAAATTCTGCAGACATTCGACCTGAGTACGGGAAATCTGGTGCCTTCAGCCTATCCGTTTACCGTAGTTGCGTCGCGCGACGGCCGCCGGGCGTGGTGCAGCCTCTGGAACGCATCCCAGGTTGCGGAACTCGATCTGACCAGCGGGAAGGTCGTGCGCTGGATCAAGCTCAAGGAACCCGACGATCCACTGGCGCCGGGCTCGCATCCCACGGCGATGCTGCTGAGCTCAAGCGAAAAGACACTGTATGTCACGCTTTCAAATATCGATCAGGTTGCGGAGGTTAGTACCGAGTCAGGAACGCCGTTCGGATTTAAGACAATCTCCCTCGCCGGTCAGAAAGCGCCGGGGAATTCTCCGATCGCTCTGGCGCAATCCAAGGATGGCAAACTGCTGTTTGTGGCTAATGCATCACTGGACGCGATCGCTGTATTGAATGTTTCGACTGCGATGAACGGGCCTGCCGGCAGTCTGGAAAACGACAGGGTGATGGGCTTCGTTCCGACGGACTGGTATCCCAGCGCTCTTGCGGTTCACGGCGATGACCTGTTGATCGCTACAGCTAAGGGGCAAGGTGCCGGTCCGAACAAGGCGATGGGGAAAATTCCTTATGAAACGAAGCATCATGATCATCCTTATATCCCGACGCTGCTGCGGGGCTCGATTGCTCGCCTGGACATCACGTCGACGCTGAAGAGCCTGCCGCAATTCACGCAAACGGTTGAGCGCGATAATCTGCTGCAAAGCGATCCCGGGAAATTTACCTTTGCCGGCGGACAGAATCCGATCAAGCACGTGATCTATATCATCAAGGAAAATCGCACCTTCGATCAGATTCTTGGCGACCTGAAAGTCGGAGACGCCGATCCATCCCTCACGCTATACGGAGAGGACGTCACGCCCAACGAGCACAAACTCGCGTTGCAGTTCGGGGTTCTCGATAATTTCTACGACAGCGGGGAAGTCTCTGGTGACGGCCATCAGTGGTCGACGGCGGCGATCGCATCCGACTACAACGAGAAGACATGGCAGATCGCCTACCGCGGCAAAGAGCGCACCTACGATTTTCAGGGACAAGTTGCCGACGAATTTCCTCTCGATCACAACATGCCCGACGTCGACGATCCGGGAACGGGTTTTCTTTGGGACAATCTCGCGCGCAACCACGTTAGCTTTCGCGATTACGGAGAATTCGTAAATGCCGAGTGGTGCAACACCAAGATCAAGGTTGCGAGTCCGAAAGAGGGAACTCCGTCGGGACAGGAAGCGGAGTGTCCGCGCACGGACGTGAAGCAGGGAGGCACGTTGCCGCCGAATGTCGGCGATCCGCACGGCAGCCATAGTCCATGGCCATGGGCGGTTCCGCTTTTCAGTGGAGTGAAGCCGACCAAGGCTCTGCTGCGCGATCATTTCGACCCGCTCTTTCCAGACTTCAACACGGACTATCCCGATCAGCTTCGGGCCGATGAGTTTCTCAACGAGTTCGGCGCCTACGTTCGGGCGCGACAATCGAAAGAGGGCGCTGACTACGAACTGCCTTCGTTCGTCCTGCTCTATCTGCCGGACGATCACACCGGAGGCACGCGGCCCGACCGGGCGCGCCCTGCTGCCAATGTCGCCGATAATGATTTGGCGCTCGGCCGCGTGGTCGATGCCGTTTCCCATAGTCCTTACTGGGACGACACCGCGATTTTTGTCCTCGAAGATGATGCTCAGGATGGCGCCGATCACGTGGACGCACACCGTTCGATCGCGTTTGTGATCAGCAAATATTCCCCGGGATCGGCGGCGCAGCCGAATGTGGAGCATCGCTTCTACACAACCGTAAATGTGGTTCACACGATGGAGGAGTTGCTCGGGCTTCCCCCCATGAACCAGAACGACGCCTATGCTCCATTGATGGTCGGACTCTTCTCCGGACCGGGCGATCAAGTGCCGTATCAGGCGGACTATCGCAATCGGAGAAACGGATTGATTTATGAAACAAATAAACGGGAAGCGCCGGGAGCGCAGATTTCATCGCGCATGGACTTTTCCCGTCCTGATGCAGCCGGGGCGGACCGGTTGAACCGTGTCCTGTGGCAGGACCAGAAGGGGTCGATCCCGGTGCCCGCGGCGAAGCACACGATATTTCCGGCTGGTGGCGACTGATCTATGGATTCACTTGAGATCTCTACAGACCAGTTTCGCCGCATCGCGGAACGCATTACCCAACTTGCTGCTGAATATCTCGAAGACCTTGATCGCAGACCTATCTCGCCTCAAACCACAGGGCAGGATTCAGTACGTGCCTTCAATACGCCGTTGCCTGAACAGGGGATAGCGGAAGATGCGCTCAACGATTTGCATGCAGTGATCGACTCCTCGCGTGCGCAGAATGGCCGTTTCTTTGGCTACGTGCTTGGTTCTGGCGAGCCGGTCGGGGCTACTGCCGATCTTCTGGCCAGCGTTCTGAATCAAAATGTCACCGCGTGGCGGTCAGGGCCGGCCGCTGTCATGATTGAGAAAACTGTGGTCGGCTGGCTCGCGCAAGCAATCGGCTGCGCCGAATTTTGTGGATACCTCACCGGTGGAGGATCATCCGCGAACCTGATGGGGCTCGCCATGGCACGCGAGACGGTCGTTCCAGCCAATGAAACCGGAGTTGCTTCCGGTGCGGTGGTTTACGCTTCAGAAGAGATTCACATGTCCATCCCGAAAAGTATGGCTCTGCTTGGGATTGGCCGTAACAACCTCCGTCTGGTACCAACCGATACGTCGCTCCGTATGGATCTGACGGCACTCGAAACGCAAATCAAGCGAGACAAGGCTGAGGGCAAGACTCCATTAGCGGTTGTGGCTTCAGCGGGAACGGTGAAGACGGGTGCCATCGATCCCCTCACGCAAATTGCGAATGTCGCGCATCAAGACGGAGCCTGGTTCCACATCGACGGGGCGTACGGTGCCTTGGCAGCAATTGCGGCGCCGGAGAAGTTCGCCGGCATGAATCTTGCTGATTCGATCTCCCTTGATCCGCACAAGTGGCTGTATCAGCCCTTGGATTGCGGGTGCCTTCTCTATCGTGATCCGCAGGCGGGGCAAAGAACGTTCTCTCACAGCGGAGACTATGCCCGCACGCTCAGCGCAGATCCGATTGAAGGCTTCGCCTTCTTTGAGGAATCTCTCGAGTTGTCGCGCAGGTTCCGCGCACTCAAACTCTGGCTTTCGCTGCGCTATCACGGTGTGGGCGCGTTCCGCGACTCGATTAAGAAAGATTTGCGGCAGGCACGAAGGCTCGCAGAAGCGATTCAGAAAGAGCCGCAACTGGAAGTCGTCGCAGCCGGAGAGCTAAGCGCAGTGTGTTTCCGGTATCGCGGCGCGACCAGTCTATCGAAAGAAGAGTTAAACCGACTCAATCTCGAGGTCCTGACGCGTGTCATCAACCGCGGCCGAGTCTATCTCTCGAATGCTTCGATAGATGGAAAGTTCTGCCTGCGTGCCTGCATCGTGAACCACCGCACAACCGATGCGGACGTCGACTCCGTCGTCCCCGAGGTTTTGGCGGCGGCAAAAGAAATCAGCAATTAAATCGCTCGGCCGATCCTTCAATTCAGTTCAGGTTGACCGTGTGCTTCAGCGGCAGATCTTGCGATGAGCCGCCCACCATGAATCCGTACTCACCGGGAATCAGCTGCCAGCCATGCTGGTTCGTGTTGTAGATCGAGAGAAATTTCGGATCGACGTCGACGGAAACCTCTTTGCTCTCGCCCGGCTTGAGCTGGACCTTGCTCCATCCCACGAGTCGTTTCGGAGGCTCGGAAGCCGCCGCGGGAAGTGAAGCATACACTTCGGCAATTTCCGCTCCCGCACGATTTCCGGTATTCGTGACCGTGAAGGTCACGTGCGGAGTCTTGCCCGGGGTTACTCGCAGATTGGAATACGAATATGTGGTGTAGGAAAGGCCGTAACCGAAGGGGAAGAGCACAGGCTTCTTTTCGGCGTCATACCACTTGTAGCCGACCTTCACCCCCTCGTCATAAGTGACCTGGAATGGAGCGAGCCCCGCAGCAATCTGCTTCCACGGATCGGGCTTGCTGGAATCCGCAATCGATGCCGCGGGAGGCTTAACGATCTTTGGATGCGGCAGATCGGCAACGCTGCGCGGGAATGTCAGCGGCAACTTGCCGCTCGGATTTACATCGCCGAACAAAACGTTTGCAACCGCATCGGAACCGCTGCTGCCCGCAAACCAGACTTCCAGTATCCCGCTGACCTGATCGACCCAGGGCATAGTTACGGGACCTCCGGATTCGAGCACGACCACCGTATGCGGGTTCGCCGCTGCGACTGCGGTGATCAGTTCATCCTGATGCTCGGGCAGTGCGAGGCTGGGTAAATCCATATCTTCACTTTCCCATTGATACGCGAAGACGATGGCGACGTCTGAATTTTTCGCCAGCGCCGCGGCCGCCCATGGATCAGCACCCGAAGCGAATTGCACCCTTGCCTCGGCCGCCTTCGCCTGAATCGACTTCAACGGGGATGTCGGAAACCACACTGGCTCCAGCCAACGCGTCTGTCCCTTACCCGGAGGCATAATCGCGTTCCCACCGGGCGGGTCCACTTGTGCCGATCCCCCGCCTGAAATCATGCCTACATCGGCATGCGGACCGATCACAGCAATGCTCTGCATTTTGGAGCTGTCGAGCGGCAACAGGGCGTTTTCGTTCTTCAGCAAAACGATGCCCTGTTCTTCCAGCTTGCGCGCTACTTCGAATCCGCCTCTCACATCCACGACGCCTTTGATTGGCGGATCGTCAACCACTCCCGTGGCAAACATCGACCGCAAGATGCGATGCACGTGATCGTCGAGTTCGGCTTGCGGCACCTTGCCCGATTGAACGTCTTTCTTCAATTCCTCGCCGTAGAAGATGAATCCGGGTTGTTCCTGGTCGAGCCCTGCCGCCGAGGCTTTGGCGGCGCTGTGCGTGGCCGCCCAATCGCTGATCACAAATCCTTTGTATTTCCAGTCTTTCTTCAGAACATCCGTGAGCAGATATTTGTTCTCACAGGCATAGGTGCCGTTCACGCGGTTGTAGGAGCACATCACGGCGGCAGGATCAGCTTCTTGTATCCCAATTTCGAAGGCGAGCAAATCGCTCTCTCGCGCCGAGCGTTCGTCGATATTCACGTTGACAGCATTCCGCCCGCTTTCCTGATCATTCAACGCGTAGTGCTTGATGTCGCCCAGAACATGCTGCGCCTGTTCGCCTCGCATAACGGAGGCCACCATCTTTCCGGCCAGAACAGGATCTTCGCCCATATACTCAAAGGTCCTGCCGTCGCGGGGTTCGCGGGTCAGATTCACGCCCCCGCCGAGCGACATGTTATAGCCCTGTGCGCGCAATTCACGCCCGATCAGAGTTCCATACTCGAAGCCCCCTTGAAGATCCCAACTCGCCGCCCCGGCAATACAGGCGGGCAGCGCGGTGGAGTAGCGGCCATTCTCGCCACTCATGCGGACGCCGTAGGCTGCATCGGAAATCTGAAGCGCGGGAATGCCGAGCCGCGGGATGCCTACGGTGTATCCTGCGCCGCCGTTGGAATAGATCGCGAGTGGGCTCATCGGACTAAGGTCCTTCATCCCGGTCCCGTGCAGCAGCGAGATTTTCTCGTCCAGCGTCATCTCTTTCACCACCATGCTGGCGCGCTCATCGGGAGATAGAGTGGGATTCATCCAGGGATGAGCCTTGCTGTCGGTTTGCGCGTTTACGCAGGGAAGCAAAAACGGGAGAACGATGATAGAAGACAGAAGAACGACAGCCGATTTCATTGACGATCGCCGCAGGAGCATCGGAGCACCTTAGCCTTTCGCGCAAAATCGTTATTGTAGCAGGGCAGTCTGGACGTGCGCAGTGATCACGAGGGATCGTTCAGAACACCGGTGGAAGTGGTTGTGCAACTTCGAAGCTTGCCCTTTACACTTGATCTGTGAAGATTGCGCTCGGACAAATCAATCCCACCGTCGGAGACTTTCAGGGAAACGCAGCTAAGATCATCGATTTTTCCCGTCGCGCTCGCGCCGCGGGCGCTGGCCTGATCCTGTTTCCCGAGCTTTCGATCTGCGGCTATCCGCCGCGCGATCTGGTCGAGCGGCCCTCGTTCGTACGGCAGAATAGAGAGTCCGCCGAGTGCATCGCATCTCAGACATCAGGGATCAGCGTCATCGCCGGCCTGGTCACGCCAGCCGATTCCGATACCGGCAAGGCCGTCATGAACTCCGCGGCATTGTTTCAGGAGGGCAAGATTGCCTTCGTTCAATCGAAGATGCTTTTGCCCACCTATGACGTATTCGATGAAATGCGCAACTTCGCCCCGGCCCGAAAGCAGGAGTTGTTTCCATTCTGCGGAAATCGGATGGCGCTCACTATCTGCGAAGATGCCTGGAACGACAAGCAGTTCTGGCCCAAGCGCCTGTACACAGTCGATCCCGTGGAGTCTCTCATTAAGTCGGGTGGGAACTTCGTGTTGAACATTTCCGCGTCACCTTTCTGGATCGGCAAGCGCGAGTTTCGCCGCGACCTGCTGGCCAGCATCGCTCGTGGGCATAAGGTGCCAGTCGCACTGGTGAATCAGGTGGGAGGCAACGACAGCCTGGTTTTTGACGGGTCGAGCCTGGTTCTCAACCGTGAAGGTGAAGTGATCGCGCAGGGCCGATCCTTCGAAGAAGACCTGATCTACTTCGACTCGGAAAAGCTCACCGGAGATATGCACGAGCAGATTGCCGGAGACGACGCCAGCGTTTACTCCGCCCTGGTGCTGGGCACCCGCGATTACATGCGCAAGTGCGGATTCCATAAGGCGATCATCGGCCTCAGCGGTGGAATCGACTCAGCCCTGACTGCGGTCATTGCTGCCGATGCCGTTGGTCCCGAAAATGTAATTGGCGTAGGCATGCCGGGCCCCTATTCCTCGCAAGGATCCATCGACGACTCTCGCGCGCTGGCAAAGAATCTCAATATTCGCTTCGAATTGCTCCCGATTAATCTCGCCTACGAGGCGTATCGCCAGACGCTGCAGCAGGTTTTTGCCGGAGAAGAAGAAGACGTCACCGAAGAAAACATACAGTCCCGGGCACGCGGCACCATGCTGATGGCGCTGTCGAACAAGTTTGGCGCAATCGTCCTTTCGACCGGAAACAAAAGCGAACTTGGCGTCGGATATTGCACGCTCTACGGAGACATGGTGGGCGGCCTTGCGGCGATCTCCGATGTGCCCAAGACCCTGGTCTACCGGCTGAGCGAATATGTGAATTCGCGCAAGCCGGTGATCCCGCTGGCGACGATCGAAAAGCCGCCCTCGGCGGAACTGCGTCCTGACCAAAAAGACAGCGACTCGCTGCCCCCGTACGAAATTCTCGATGCGGTTCTCGAGGACTACGTCGAAGACCTGCGCCCCGCGGAGCAGATCGCAAAGGATCGCGGCTTCGATATCGAAACCGTGCGCCGTGTCATTCGCCTGGTCGATCGCGCGGAATACAAGCGTCAGCAGGCTGCTCCGGGCCTCAAAATATCTGCTAAGGCCTTCGGCTACGGAAGACGGTTTCCCATCGCGGCCAAGAGCGAGGTGTGAGGTAAGCGAAATTCACGTATCCTAGTTACTTGCTAAAAAGTTACTTGCTGAAAAGCCCGTTCCAGAAAATCAGGCAAAATAGAATTCGAAAGGAATCCATGCGTCTTCTCAATTCAATCGTCATCCTTATGCTTGCGGGCAGTCTGGCCGCGGCCCAGACCAATTCGAGCAAACCGACGCTGGCGAAGCCCGGCGAGAAGGCGCCGGAAAAGCTCGGAACGCATGCTACCGCGGATCTGCCGTCAGAAGCGGTCGTCGATTCCTTCCTGCATCAACAGTTCGGCTACCAATCTAATATCACGTGGAAAATTTCGAGCATCAAGCCGTCGCCGATTGAGGGCCTCGCCGAGGTCACCGTAGTCCTGGCCAATGGACAGGGTCAGCAGTTGTCCCGCTTTTACGTTGGCCCCGATGGCAAACATGCGGTTGTCGGCGACATTATTCCGTTCGGCGCCAAGCCGTTTGAGCCAGCCGAGAAAGCACTGGAAAAGGGGATCACCGGGCCCTCCAAAGGGCCGAAGGATGCTGCGGTCATGATCGTTGAGTTCGGCGACCTGCAATGTCCCGCCTGCAAGGCGGCGCAGCCAACGATTGAAGCGCTGGTGGCGGCGGAGCCGGACGCGCGCTTTGTCTTTCAGAACTTTCCACTGGAGATACACAACTGGGCGGCCAAAGGCGCAGCCTATTCCGACTGCGTGGGACGCGCTTCCAACGATGCCTTCTGGAAGTTTGTTTCCAAAACTTACGAAACCCAATCGGACATCACTGCCGAGAATGCGGATGAAAAGCTGACCGCTCTCGCCGACGGTGCAGGTGTGAAGGGAGCGGACATTGCGGCTTGCGCTGCCAAGCCCGAAACCAAGGCTCGCGTCAATGCGTCCATTGCTCTGGGCAAGTCTGTGGACGTTAGTGGCACGCCGACGTTGTTCATTAACGGCCGCAAGGTTGGCAGCCTCGATCCCCGAATGTCCGATGTCTATAAGAGTCTGGTCGCGTTCGCGGCCAAAGAAGCAAGCGCGGCCAAGTGAGAGTTAGCGCTCGCTCAGCCAAATGGTCGAGCTCGACCGTTCGGAGTTGGCGAGTACATGAGGAGTAATGGCGATCATCAGCTCGTCATCGTCTTCCTCTTTGGTATTGGTCACCATCGCCATATTTAGCCCGGGAATAAAACCGAGGCCGGGGATACCGCTCATTGATTTCGTGTCAGTTTGCGAGACCTCGCCGGCTAGAAACGCCGGCTCCCCATCCGACAAGGTGATGCTGCCTTTATATTCGCGGTTCGAGATCACCGGAACGCCGTTATTCGACTGACCGGTGAGAGAGCGGACTTGCAGTTCAAGCTGCAGACTGATCGAGTTATCGCCGTGAACGATCGGTTTCGCCTTGATGTTCAACCCTAGATCTTCGTAGCTGATGGAAGGAAACGGCGGAATGTAGGTCTGATTCCCCAGCACCTGCGAGATCTGGGGCGAGTTATAAATCGGCGCATAACTGGCGTTCTGGATCGGATAACGCTCGCCGAGATGGAATGTGGCTTCCGTCCCCTGCCCGGCGCGCATCGACAAGTCTTCCAGGCTTCGTACCCACGATTCATTCACAGAGAGCTGAGCGGCCAACTGGTCAAGACTCAACCCCATGAAGGTGAGGCCGCCGCCGAACGTCGCCAAGGGCTGGCTGAAAATGTTGTTCTGCTGCCCGGTGAGCTGCGCCAGCAGTCCGGATAGAGACGTACTGCCTGCCTGATTGATTCCCCCGGAAGAGATCAGCTGATTGATCAGCTGCTGAATATTCTGTCCAGCCAACCCTACGAGCGCCGCGGCCGGAATGTTGTACAGGTTGAACGTATTCGGGATGTGCAGGCCTATATTTCGCGTCAATTGATGGCTGATCTGGAAAACGCGAATATCGAGCATGACTTGCGGCTTCTCGTTGTCGAGTTCACGCATCAGCGTGGCGGCGGCGTCAACGGCGCGCTGTGGACCCCTTACTTCAATCACGTCAGCCGTCTGTCCGGAATTTACATGCTGCAATTCAAGCGTAATGCGGAGCATGTTGACCAGTTCAGTCGTTTCCTGGGGCGTGGAGTGCGCCGGCACTCGGATGGTGCGCAACGACATGCGGTCGTAAAGCTTGTGGTTGGCGGCGTTATCCGTGGCAATCAGGAATTGATTTGCGTCCAGAGCAGCCCACATGGTCTTGCTTACTTCGCAGGCCAGCTTGAGAGCGGTGAAAAAGTCGACATTGTCGACATTGAACATCACCTGCCGGTTCTGCACGGAATCGTCAAACTGCGCGGTCATCTTGTACGCCGCCGCCAACTGCGTGAACAGTGTGCGCACATCACCCGTGAAATGGAAGGTCGCCCGATCGTCCGATGGCTGGAGATGGAGTTCTATGGAATCCGAGACTCGCGAAAACAATGGATCTGGCGAAGGCTTAGCGTTATCGCGTGTCGCGTCCGCCAGGCGCTGTTGTGCGAACTGGTTGTCCGGGTCGAGGTCGAGAGCCGTGCGGAATTCGGAAGCAGCCGACGCACGCGCATCTTCTAGCAGTAAGGCGTTTCCGAGCTCAATGTGATTGAACACGAGCTTGGCTTTTACTACCTCGCGCGCCGTAAGATACTGCACGTCGCGCGGAGCCAGCTCAGAAGCCTTTGCGAACTGTTCGAGGGCTTCCTCGAGTTGCTGGTGCTCGCCCAGCTTTACTCCGCGGGTGAACGCTGCGTGGGCTTCTTTCAGGTCCTGCCTGGTGACTACGCAGTTGACGCCCCCAATCAGTCCGTTTCCGCAGGAGATGGGAGGCCCGGCAGGCGCGTCATCGGCCCGCACCGGAGCCGCTCCGGAGACCAGGATGGCCAAAACCGTCGAAAGAAGAATGGACCCGCGGCGCATCGCCCCGATTTTACCGTGCTTATCCATGATGGGGGATAGACCAGTAGGACCCGTACCTCCGGTCACACTGCTGCCACGCAGCCGGAAATGAGAGAACGTATTGAAGCTGATTCCTTGCACACCTAAATTCGCAAACCACCGAGTCGGGTCGGCCCTCGAAATGAGAGGGATGCCCCTACGACATCATCAGGCGTTCAATGTTTTGCGCTTTGCCGGTCTGCTCATCACAATCAATGACCACGGCGCACAGGCGTGCGTCTCCGGTCGCGGGCTCAAATCGTACGGGCATTCCGTTCAGGAACTTGCCTACAACCAACTCTTTTTTCACTCCGATCACCCCGTCGTAGGGACCACTCATCCCAACGTCTGTGATGTAGGCGGTGCCGTTGGGCAGAACGCGCTCGTCCGCGGTGGGAACGTGGGTATGCGTCCCCACAACGGCAGTCACCCGTCCATCGAGATACCAGCCGAGCGAAATTTTTTCCGACGTGGCCTCGGCGTGTATATCCACCAGAATGACTTTAGCTTTGATCTTCTGCAGTAGGTGGTCAGCCGTCCGAAACGGGTCGTCGTTCGATGCCATAAACACGCGGCCTTGCAGATTGATCACGGCATAGGGCACCTTGCCCTTCATCCCCTCGTACACGCCGGAGCCTGGCATATCTGCCGGGTAATTCGCCGGACGCAGGACGCGCCGTGCCGGTCCATGTCCGTTTCCTTCCAGCATCCGGAAATAGTCGACAATCTCCCGCTTATCCCAGACGTGATTTCCGGTGGTGATGACGTCGATGTTGAGTTCGAACAATTCTTCGGCAAGCGCCGGAGTAATCCCAAATCCCGCCGCGGAATTCTCTCCATTGGCGATGATCAGATCGATGCGCCGCTCGCGCACGATGCCGGGCAGCCGGTCTTTGACAATGTTCCGCCCCGGCCGTCCAAAGATGTCGCCGATAAAAAGAATGCGCATAAAAAGCCCGAAATCCGATGGTAACACGTGTCGAAATGGACCATGTGGCGACAGCGGTCTCGGCTGCTCATCGCGCAGAATTACCTCTGCTGAATCAAGAAGCGCCAAGCAGAGTGGGACGGGTTCTATTGGCTAGTGCGGCGTTTTCGGCAAGTCTGCACGTGCCAGCACCGCGCCCCAGGCATCGATGACATAGAGGTCGGTCCAGCGCGCGTCTTGCTTTTTCTTCTTATCGAGATCACTGAGTGTGAATACGACGGTAGTAATGGGAGACGTGCATCCTGTCAGTTGGCGAATTTCGTGATCTTGATCCAGCGTGTCGGGCAAGCGACCCAGTCGCATGATTTCGTTCCGTTGCGATTCAGACCCGAGCACCACTTCGACCGCGCCCACCAGATTTTCGCAGCGTATTGGAACGCGAATTTGCCACTCTTTGGATCCAGTCTTCTTCCATACCGGATCCTCAGCGAAGACTACCACCGGAGGGTTGCCACCCGGTGACGCATACCACTCGCGCCAGCGATGTTCGAATTCGATGCTGGCTTCGGTATACGCCTGAGAGAGTTCGCGATCACGCTCTTCCCAGCAAGGATGCATGGCATACATCGACGCTTTGGCCGCCACGCCTTCAGCGTGTAACAGATGATGCAGCGCAGGAACGAAATCAGGATGATATCCGGCCCGCGCCATCATCATCAGGCCATCGCGATCTGCTTGCAGTTCCAGTTGACGGCAGAATCGTCCAAAGTCGGCCGAAGCCTTCTCCGAGTCGGTCCAGGAATCGGATGGCAATCCGGGATCACCCAACACAATGGTGGCCCCGCCGGTTCGCTCCAGATATTTCTCGTAGACGTAACGCCGCGCCCAGTCCCGGCGGACTACATGCGCGATTTCGTGGGACAACAGTGCGGCCCATAACCCGGAACTTTGTCCCGCCAATCTGGCCAGCCCACTCTCCACATATATGCCACCGTCGGGCGACGAGTACGCGTTGAGTTGTCCGTTCTCGACAATGCGCAACTGCCACGCGAACTTGCCGATGGTGGCAGACTGCGTCTGAAGCAGCCGGTCGAAAACGAGTTTACCCGTCGCATAGCGGATTAGCAGCGTTCAACACTGTCAGCCATCAACTTCGGCCGCAGATGCGCCGCCGTTTGCATATCGAGCTTGAATTGGGATGGAACCTCGGGGATCTCAGAGACCTGGCCGGCCAACGAGAGAGTCCCGAGAACAAAAGCGCCGACGAAAAGATGGAACCTGAACCACTCGGTTCCGGCAGCTTCCACTTCCATACCTCGCAGAAATCGGTACCTGTCTCGGATTATGCTCTTTCTGCAAAAAAGGGAAAGAGAAATCTTGCTTCTAATTCGCCGGAGAGACCAGTTCGGCACTGCGCAGAAAATCAAAGTTCCCCGCCGGGTTCAAGCGCAGGTTGGTCACGCGATTCGTGTGCACCATGACATTATCCAGATAAAACAGATTGATGTAGGGCAGATCCTCGGCAAGAATAGTCTGCACTTGGGCGTAGAGTGTCTTGCGAATCTTGGGATCGATCTCCTGCCGCGCCTTATCAATCAGAGCGTCCACTTTGGGATTCGCGTAGTAATCTCGGTTCGCCCCATTCGGTGGAAACTTCGACGAGTGAAACGCATATTCAAAAATGTCCGGATCCTCGTTGCCTCCGATCCACCGCAACCCGTAGAGCTGAAACGCTCCGTGCTGTACGTCGGAAAAGAAGGTGGCGAACTCGAAGCTGCGTATGTCGAGCGCGATTCCTACCTCGCGCAATTGCTGCTGCATAACGGCGACCATGAGACGCGTGTTGGCGTCGGTCGAGGTCTTCATTGCGATGTGGAAGCGGATGCCGTTTATTGCGGGGTATCCGGCTGCATCAAGCAACTGCCGTGCCTTTTCGGGATCATGGTGGTATGAGGGAAGGTCTGGGTTGTAGGCCCAGCTTTGCGTCGGCAATATGCTGCGAGCGGGCTCGGCCTCACCACGCCACAGGTATTCAATCATCGGCTTGCGATCGAGGGCATAGGCAATCGCCTGCCGCACACGCACGTTTTTGAGAATAGGATCGCGCAGATTGAATCCCAGATACGCCAGCCGCGTGCCAGGCCCTTTCTCAACCGTCAGGTGGGGATCCTTTGCCAGCGTGACAACCGTGTCGGGCGTGAGTGAGTTGATCGCAATGTCTCCACTTCCTTTGCGCAGCTCCAGAGCTTCGGTGGTTTCGTCGGGAACGACGGCGAACCGCACCCGGGCCAGCTTTGCTTTCTCTCCCCAATAATCGTCGTTGCGTTCGAGAACGACTTCGCGATCGGTCTCCGCGCTTACGAATTTGAATGGGCCCGAGCCAATCGGATGCAGCGTGATCTCATCGCCGCTGCCGTAAGGAACAATGCCCATCGATCCGTCAGATAGATTCCACAGCAATGTGGCGTCCGCTTCCTTCATGTGAAAGACGACCGTCGCGTCTTCAGGCGCGTCGATGTGATCGACGTATTTGTAGACGGCGGTCTTCGTGCTGCGAATCTTGCCCAGTAGCAGGGAGTCGAACGTCCACTTCACATCGCGGGAAGTCAGAGCTCGTCCGTCATGAAACTTCACGCCACGATGCAAATGAAAGATGTAGGTGCGCGGATCCGGAACATTCCAGCTTTCCGCCAAACCGGGGGCTACGTTGAGATCGTCTCCTCGAGACAGCAGATCGTCGAAGATAAGATTGTCAATGCGCTCCGATTGCGCATCGATCCCTATCCGCGGATCGAGATTCGTCGGGCTCGACTCGATAATCATGACCAGCGTATTCGGGTCTGGTTTTTTGGAACAGGACAAAACGGGCAAGAGCAACGCGGATAAAAAGATAGCGAGAAGAGCGCGGCGTTTGCGGTCGATGACCAACTGCCGACGTCGAAGGTCCAAAGTCCAAGCTCCCCGGGCCGCCTCACGACGCATAGGAAATCTTCCCCAGCACCACGGCTCGTTTTGCTCCGGTCGCCGACGGCACATTCGAAGGACGCCGGTTCCACGTTTCGTAAGCGAGTGCCGCGAACGCCACAGCCTCCTTCGCTTCTGAAGGCAATCCGAATTCGTCAGAGGAGCGCACGCGAATGCTCAGAGAACTAAGGCGGCCGTAAATCATTTTCACGAGCGTGCGGTTCCGGGCTCCGCCACCTGAAAGAATGATTTCGCGAAAATTCGAATTCTTCCCACTATGGGTGCCCCATTTCTCGCTGCCTTTGCGAGAAGTGGGGAGTTTCGCGACCACGAAACGTTCGATTGCATCGGCGATAGACCAAGCGCTGAGTGCGGTTGCGGTGGCCACAACATCCTGCTTTGATACCCGTCCGCAAACGCGCAGAAATTCACGGACGAATTCCCGACCGAACTCCTCACGTCCGGCGGTCTTCGGCGGCTTGGCAAGAAAAAAGGATCTCCGGAGAATACGGGACAATACCGGTTCGATGACATTTCCCGATGCCGCGATCTTCCCACCACGATCAAAGCGCTTTCCAAATAGTTCGTGCGTAACCGCATCGATGACCATGTTGCCCGGCCCGGTATCGAACGCGAGTACGCGATCGGTGCTGGCTCCCGCGGGAATGGCCGTAAGATTGGCGATGCCTCCAATATTCTGCACAATTCGTCCAATCTTTGGATCGCGAAACCAGAGATAGTCGAGGAAGGGAACCAGCGGCGCTCCTTTCCCGCCTGCCGCCATGTCCGCTGGACGGAAATCCGAAACCACCGGTGCCCCAACCCGTGCAGCGATGACCGCTGCTTCTCCCGTCTGCCATGTAGTCACAATATTTCGGCCCAGGAACTTCTGCGGCTCGCCTTGATGATAAAGAGTCTGGCCATGGCATCCGACCAAGTCGGTTTTCACTCGAAAACGGCGTTGGGTTTCTAACACCGCATCGGCATAGAGTTCACCCAGCAGCGAGTTCAGTCGCGCCAGATCGGCGACGCTCGACTTGGCTGGCGTTCATGGCCGCAAGCACAGCCGCGCGAACGTTTGCCGGATACGGGTACTCCACATGTCCGACGAGTTGAACGTTGTGCGGCGGACACTCTTGTCCGCCCACGCCTTTCTCGGATGTTCTACGCGAGCGCAGACCCGAGATTTGCCCCATGCGGACCAGCGCTACGTTGATTCCGTCGGCAGAAGTTCCACTCATCACCCCGGCGACGATCATTTCGTTCTGGTTCATCCGCGGCGCCGCCGATCTTCGCGCCGGCTCAAAGGACCCAACCGCACCTGCTCGCCGAACTCCCACAGCCGCCGCATGAGTTTCTCCGTTGCGGCCGGAGAAGGAACTTTGCCCATCTTCAATTCCTTCTTCCATTTCTTCTTGGACGCCAGCACTCGCCGCTTCGATTCTGCCACACGCTTTGCGAAAGCTTTGTCGCGCTCTGCCGCGTAGAGCAATGCCTCGTATGCCTGCAATACATAATCTTCGCGATGGCAGACGAGGCACAGATCGCCGCCGGCGCGCACAAACTCCACTGCGGCTTGCCCAATCGGTGCAGCTGAGAGAACTCCTCCCATTTCCAGATCGTCCGACACAATCAGCCCACGATAGCCGATGCGCTTCCGCAGTACGTCCGTAATCCAAATCTTAGACATTGAAGCCGGCGTGTTCGTTTTCGTGACCTGGGGATAGGCAGCGTGCGAAACCATCGCCATGGGTAGCTGCGTCGCCAGCATCCGGTAGGGAACCAGATCCTCCTCCCACAGCCTCTTCATCGATTTGTCGATCACCGGCAATTCATGGTGGCTGTCGAGCTGGCCCTCGCCGAGTCCGGGAAAGTGCTTGCCGCAACCGAGCACGCGCGCGGTTCGAAGCCCGCTGAGAAATTCTCGCGCATACGCGGCAGTATGCTTTGGATTCGACGATACCGCCCGCGAACTCATCACGCTGCGGGACGCCTCGAAAGCAAGGTCCAGCACGGGAGCGAAGTCCACGTTGAAGCCGAGAGCGCGGCAGTTCTCGCCGATGACTTCCCCATGCCGGCAGAACAGTCGTGGATCATGGGTCGCGAACACTTCAGCGGCCGCGGGCGTAGCTCCGAGAACATCGCGGAAACGATCGACGGTCCCGCCCTCCAGATCAACGCAAGTAAAGAGCGGCGTATCGACACACTTCTGACACTCGCGCAGAAGCTGCCATGTCTGCTGAGGACTCTGAATGTTGCGCGCAAACAAGATCACACCAGCGGGCTGCAGTCGCTTCAGCTGGGAAGCGAGAGACGGAGTCATTTCCGCCTCATCGAAGCCGATGATTATTAGCTGGCCGATATCGAGCGCCAGAAGCCCTCCGTGATCCGCTTTGACCTCTGTGGTCAGATTTCTTTTTTCAACTCTGCCAGCAAATTCAACGCCTCGAGTGGCGTAAGCCGGTTCAAGTCGACGTCCCGCAATTTATCGAGCACCGGCTGCGATAAGGGAGTGAAAATCGTTAACTGCGCCGCCGGTGGCGTGGCGCCCGGCGACAGATGCGCAGTCGCGTGCTGCTCTGCAAACTCGTGCTGCACCAGCACCTCGCGCGCTCGTTCCACCACTTCGTTCGGCAATCCGGCGAGCTTCGCGACTTCAATTCCGTAGCTGCGATCGGCGGCGCCGGGTTCCACCTTACGCAGGAACACGATCCCGCCGCCCGTCTCTTTCACGGAAACATGGTAGTTCTTCACACCTTCCAATTGTTCGGCTAATTCCGTCAATTCGAAGTAGTGCGTGGCAAAAAGCGTCTTCGCCCGTACTCGCGAGTGCAGATATTCCACCGCGGCCCACGCGATCGCCAGCCCGTCGTAGGTTGCGGTTCCACGCCCAACTTCGTCCAGCAGGATCAGCGATCTGGCCGTCGCCGTATGCAGAATCGCCGCAGTCTCGGTCATCTCAACCATAAACGTCGAACGCCCGCGCGCCAGATTGTCACTCGCCCCAATGCGCGTGAAGACCCGATCGACAATGCTCAATTTTGCCGAGCGTGCCGGTACGAACGATCCCATTTGCGCCAGGATGACGATCAGCGCCGTCTGCCGGAGGTACGTCGACTTGCCACCCATGTTGGGTCCGGTCAGCAACAGAATGTTGTGCGTCGTGTCATTCAGATAGAGATCATTGGGAACGAACCGCTCGCTGCCTCCGGCAAGTTCCTGCTGCTCGATCACCGGATGCCGTCCTTCGATCATCTCAAGCTCGCCGGATTTCTCCGCAAAACTCGGCCGGCAGTAATTCCGCAAGGCAGCAATGTGCGCGAGCGACCCGAGCACGTCCACCTCGGCCAGAGCCAGCGCGGTCTGCCGAATCCGCTTGGCCTCAGCGGCGATTGCTGTACGCAATTCGGCGAACAGTCTTCGCTCGATTTCGACAATCTTCTCCTGCGCATCGAGGATCTTCGCCTCGTACTCCTTCAGTTCCGGCGTGGTGAAGCGCTCAGCGCCAACCAGCGTCTGTTTCCGTTCGTACTCCTGCGGAACCAGATGCAGATTCGATTTTGAAACCTCAATGTAATAACCGAAGATCGAGTTGAACTTCACCTTGAGCGACGAAATGCCAGTTCGACCGCGCTCCCGTTGCTCAATCTGCGCCAGCACCAGCTTGCTGTTGCGCGAGAGTTCCTTCAGTTCATCCAGGTCTTTATCGACGCCGGGGGAGATCACTCCTCCATCGGTGAAGCTCAACGGCGGCTCGGGAACGATGGTCTTCTCGATGCGCTCGCGCAAATCGCTCAATTCATCGAGCAAGGCGTGCAATGCGCTCAGGCGGGAAGCTCCGAGACGAGCCACCGCTGCCTTGATTGCCGGAATCTTCGCCAACGATGCTGCCAACGCGAGCACGTCGCGCGGATTCGCCGTCTCCAGCGTCACGCGGCTGAGCAGTCGCTCCAGGTCGAGCACACCATCGAGAGAGCGGCGCAATTCCTCACGAGCCACAAGGTCCTTCACGCCTGAGTCAACCGCATCCAACCGGCCGCCAATCTCCGCCAGATCGAGCGAGGGCCGCAGCAGCCATGCGCGGAGCAACCGTTTGCCCATTGGTGTCACGGCCGCGTCAATCGAGCGAAACAGAGTCACACCCGCATCTGTACCCGCAAAGAGCGGCTCGATCAGTTCGAGATTGCGCACCGTGACTGCGTCAAGCACCAGGCAATTCTGCCGTTCATACCACCCGATGCGGTCGACGTGATCCAACGACCCGCGCTGCGTGGATCGCACGTAATAAAGAATCGCTCCTGCCGCAGAGGCCGCAGCAGTCCTGCCTGCCAGGCCGAACCCTTCAAGCGAGAGCACACCAAAATGATTCTCGAGTAACGGAAGCGCATGATCCGGCGCAAAGATCCAGTCATCAAGAGGCGTCTCAGTGCAACTTGCTCCCGACGGCCGCGGCAGCGGATATGTAGACGCCTGTCCTCGGCTGTCCGGCGGAGCCAAACTCGGTTGCTTGGCCGCGCGAGTCCCCGCATGCTCAAACAGCGGTGCGGTCGAGCCGTACAACAATTCCTTGGGCTTCAGTTGCTCCAGTTCTTCCTGAACCCGCCGCAGCGCACCCTCACCCGAAAACTCCGTGGCCCGAAATTCGCCCGTGGATAAATCCAACGCCGCAAACCCGACGCGCTCTCCCACCTGCGCCAGCGCTGCCAGAAAGTTATTCTCTTCCGACCCGAGCGACGAATCAGCTGCCGTGCCGGGTGTAACGACCCGCGTCACCTCGCGGCGTACCAGCTTCTTCGCCAGCCGGGGATCTTCCATCTGTTCGCAGATCGCGACCTTGAATCCGCGGCGGATCAGTTTCCCGATGTATCCTTCAGCGGCATGGTAGGGCACGCCGCACATCGGCACGGCGATTCCTTTTTCCTTGTTGCGGGAGGTCAGCGTGATCTGCAGTTCTTTCGCCGCCACCACGGCGTCTTCGAAGAAGAGCTCGTAGAAATCGCCCAGCCGGAAGAACAAAAGCGCGCTGGGATGTTCTTTCTTGACGGCGGCATACTGCCGCATCAGCGGAGTGGACGGCTCAGTCATCAATGCGGGCTTCGGCGGATTATAACAAAGCGCAGGGCCGCTCTTGCTGCGGATTTCGGGTGCCTGGCGTGGAAAATTCCGCGACAATTCGTAGTTGACGCGGTCTCTGCGCCGGTGTTCTCCTAGCTTGCGGCAAGAGCTTCAGTCGGGAACACTTCTATGGAACTGCGCAAGGACCCAATCACTCGCTCGTGGGTCATGACCGGGGACGAGGCCGGCGATGCTGGACAGCGCCTTGATTCACCCTGCCGCTTCTGTACCGACCCTCCCGGGCTGCACGTGATCGCCAAATCTCCCAACGATCCCGGCACGCCGTGGTCAGCCCGCTCGGTGGTTCATCCCCGGCCGCTTTATCACATCGAAGGCGAACCCGGGCGCCGCGGCGACGGTCTTTACGACCGCATGCAGTCTGTCGGCGCGCACGAGGTGCTCATCGAAAATCCCAATCATGATCGCCACCTGTGGAACTCGAGCGATCAGGAGATTGGCCACTTTCTCCGTCTGGCCGCCGAGCGCATTCTCGATCTCAAACGTGACCCCCGTATTAAATACATCAGCTTGTTCAAAGATTACGGCAAGAATGCCGGACAGGAGTTTAGCCATCCTACCTCGCAGCTCACCGCGACGATGTTCGTTCCGCGTCGCGTCCTTTATGAACTGCGTGCCGGCCGCGAATACTTTCAGGCCAAAGAGCGTTGCGTCTTCTGCGACATCATTCAACAGGAAGAACGGCAGGCGCAGCGTGTGATCGAAGCTCGCGGCGACTATGTCGCGCTCGGTCCCTATGCCCCGCGCGTTCCGTATGAAACCTGGATCCTTCCCCGCAATCACGATTCTTCCTTCGAGCGCACAGGATTGAACCGGCCGGGACTGCGGGTCAATCTCGCTGCTCTTCTGCGCCGCACGTTGCAGCGGATTCGCGGCATCACCGAGGACTTTCATCTCGTCCTGCATACCTCGCCGAGCAGCCTTCATCCTTCGCGAAATCTCGGCTACTGGAAGACGATCGACGAAGACTATCACTGGCATATCGAGATACTTCCGGTCGTCGGCGCAAAGGCGAAGTCGTACACCTTTAAAGAGGTGTATTACTCGCCGGTCAGTTCCGAGACTGCTGTCAGGCAGTTGCGTGACGCCAAGATCGACGGATAAGCCGTAAAATCAAGCACTTGCCGAAACCCAATTTGGCGCGGCCCCGTTACCCTGGTCACTTTTTTCCGCTCATTCCGCCATTCATACTTCTCTGGTTTGCACCTTTTTTCCGACAAGGGGATCACTCAACCATGAAGGCGTGCTCGCTTCTTCTTTTACTCACGGTCGCAGTTGCAGCCAACGCTCAGGATAAACCTCGCGTATTTGTTCAAGGCAAAGGGTCGCAAGACGTCAGCAGCAACGGCAGTGGAGTTGGGGGCCATCACTGGGGAACTTGGGGTTCCAAGTCCACCATCGACTCTCACGATGAGAGCATGGAAATCACCAAGGATCTGCAGAAGGAATGTCCTGGCGTGACGGTGACTATCAACGACTCCAACGCTGATTACATTGTGATGATGAATCGCGAATCCAAGCAGAACCGCGGACTTCTGCGTTCCAACAGTCAAATTCAGGTGGCCAATAAGGCCGGGGATGTCCTCGGCACGAATGCCACTCATACGGTCGGGCATGCCTCCAAAGATGCGTGCAACTTGATCATGGCCGACTGGGAGGCCCACGGACGCCTGAACATCCCACAGCAGGCCTCAGCCCCTGCGCAGCAAGCGCCGGTTGTCCAGCCAGCTGTGCAGCAAGCGGCGCAGACTTCGGCGACGCCGCAGGTTGTACCTGCGGTTGCTACGTCTGAGCAGCCTGCCGCTGATGCAACTCCCGCAGCTCAGCCTGAATCATTGGGTGACGCCGCCCGTCGCGCAAAACAGCACCAGGCTTGCTTGGATCTTGCAAAAGACAATCCCAGCGTCGTCTGCAAATGAGTTCCACATCCCGGATGAGGGCTTAACAGCGGCAGCGCTGATCTAAGCCCTCATCGCAGTTCTTTACGCTGGGTGCTCGATTCCTCCTGTTACAATCGCTCGCTTCAGGAGGCTGGCCGATGAAAGTTTTCCTTTGTTCTCTTCTTTTTCTGTACGTGTGTGTCGCACAGAATCCCGCTCCATCCTCCGCGAAAACGAAAGTCCTCTGGCAAAAGCTCGAGTCCAGCATCCAGCAGGTGGATCAGCATCTCGACGGTGTCATGGGAATTGCCATCGAAGACTTGAATACAGGAGATCACTTCTTCCTGCACGAGGACGAGGTTTTTGCCCAGGCGAGCTCGATCAAGATCACCGTCCTCGCCAATCTCTACCTGCAGGCGCAGCAGGGAAAGCTGAAGCTCACCGATCTCTACACTGTCCAGACTTCCGACCTCGTGGCCGACAGCTACATCATGAACGGACTCACTCCCGGGGTGACGCGAGTGACCCTCCGCGATCTGGCTACCATGATGGTCGCGGTCAGCGATAATTCCGCAACTAACGTTCTGATCGACCGGGTTGGCATGGCAAACGTCAACGCAATGCTCGATTCACTCGGCCTCAGCCATACACGTCTCCGCCGCAAAATGATGGACCTCGAAGCCGCGAGGCAAGGCCGTGAGAACATCTCCACTCCACGCGAGATGATGACCTTGCTCGATGCGATCTACAAAGGCAAGCTGCTGAATAAAGAGGAGACGACTGATTTCTTCAAGGTTCTCACCACAAGCAAAGATTCCTGGATTCCGCGCGATCTTCCTTCCGACCTGAAAATCGCCAACAAGCCCGGAGAACTCGAAGCCGTGCGCAACGATTCCGGCATCGTCTTTGTCGAAGGGCGCCCTTATGTGATCTGTGTCATGACGGCGTTTCTTCTGAATGAGCGCGACGGCGAAGACGCCATCAGCAAAGTCTCGCTTGAAACGTGGCGCATGTTCGACCGCCTCAGCCGTGCTACGGAATACGGTCGCGTGGTTTCCGTTGGAAACGGCACTCGTTGACCCTCGCGGCGCGAATCAGCGATAGATAATCCGGACAGATACTATGCGCCTGCGCTACTCTTTCGCACCCAGGGCACCTGCCTCCGCATGAACGCTAACGCCGCCTTGCTTTCCATCGGTTGCGAGAAGTAATATCCCTGTCCGTATTCGCATCCCAATTCCGCCAATCGTTCTAACTGCCTGGCCGTTTCAATCCCTTCGGCGATCACTTTGTACTTCATCTTGTGCGCCATGGTCATAATCAGTTCCACGATGTCCGACGCAGTCCGGTCCGTCTGCATCTCACGAATCAACGAGCGGTCAATTTTCAACGCATCCACAGGAAAGCGTGTCAGGCCGACCAGCGACATCGCACCGGTCCCGAAATCATCCAGCACCACCCCAATTCCGAGATGCTTCAGATGCGCAAGCACCGTCACGGTGAGCTTGGGATCCGCTTCCGCGATGGCCTCGGTCATCTCCAGATGCAGGCGCGCCGGATCGATCCCAGTCTGTTGCAAGGCATCCTGAATATCATTCACCAGCCGCGCGTCCGCGAATTGCCGCGCCGACACGTTGACCGTCACATTCATCGGCTGCCCGGACGCATCGTTGACCTCCCATTCGCGCAGCTGGCGGCAGGCTTGCACGATCAGCCAGTGTCCAATCGAAACCAGGATTCCCGTGTCCTCGGCCGCTTCAATGAACCGGTACGGCGAGATCAAACCCTGTGCAGGATGGTCCCACCGCAGCAGCGCTTCGAAGCTGACAATCCGCCGCGAATCAAGTTGCACCACCGGCTGGTAATGGATACGGAACTGGCGGTGAGTAAGTGCACTTCGAAGATCGGACTCGAGCTTCAGACGTCCCACTGCCCGTGTGTGCATCGCTTCATCGAACACTTCGCAGCGCGAGCCTCCCAGCGCCTTGGCTCGACGCATCGCGACATCCGCGTCCTTCAGAATGTCCTCAGCCCGCGTGTGCGCAGCCGTGCTTAGTGCAATACCCACGCTGGCGGAAACCCGCACCTCGCGCGATTCCAGCTCAAATGGCTCGGCCACCGCCGTCTGCATCCGCCTCGCCACACGCATCGCGTCGCTCGGATCTCCCACGGTTTCGAGCAGAACTGCGAATTCATCCCCACCCAAGCGGAACAGCAGATATTCTTCGGACCCAGTCGCATCATGTCCTGCGCTCGGCTGCTGTTGCCGTAATTCGGTTCCCAGCCGCCGCGCGATCTCGGTCAAAATGTGGTCCCCAGCCTTTGTGCCCATCGTTTCATTGAAGACTTTGAAGTGATCGACATTGGTCAGCAGAAGCGCATAGGATCGTCCAGCATCGCGCCGCACCCGCGCAAACGCACCCTGAAGCTGATCGAGAAACCGCCGCCGGTTCGGTAATCCGGTCAGCGGATCGTGAAACAGGTTGTATTCCAGTTGCTGTTCCGCGCGTTTGCGCTCGGTGATATCGCGGTTTACGATGACCAGCTTCGCGACTTCCCCTTGGCCGTCGCGAATCGTGCTGGCCAGCGATTCCAGCACCCGCCAGCTTCCATCCTTGTGCTTGATGCGGTATTCCATGCGCTTGCCAATGCCGCTCTCGCGCGCCTCGCGCGCGGCCTCCAGCACCCGCATCCGGTCATCGGGATGAATCTGCTCAAACGACGATGTCTCTCCCAACTCCGCCGCCGAATATCCCAGAATCCGCTTGTATGACGGACTGTTGTACAGCCTTCGGCCTTTTACATCGACCAAGGCAATCATGTCGGCTGCATTTTCTGTGACGACCTGAAATATCTCTTCCTTCTTCTTCGCGTCGCAATGGATCTGGTACATCCGCACCTGCTGATACACGACCACGACGACCAGCGCTGCAAGCGGCATCCAGAACCACGGCGATGGCATGCGGAGTTCTCCTGAGAAGATCTATCGGCCAACGATCCCTTCCGGTTTAGTCGTTCCCTGCGCCCCTTGCTAATCAATAACTAACAATCGAAAATCAACAATTTCCTGCCGCCCCGCTCCATAATGTCTTCATGTCCGAGCACGCGCCCGTCCGCCGCCTCAAGACCTACGCCGGTGCCCAGGGATATGTGTATCAGTATTACTTTGTGGGAAAGCGGGACGCCCTCGCCGACGATCCCGAGGCGCCGGCCACCGAATTTATCTTCGACGTTACTTCGGACCGGAAACTTACATACTCCGTCAGCATCTTCTTGCCCGAGCGCACTCGCGCCGATTGGAGCAACTCTCACGGACGTTCTCTGAACGACGCCGAACAATACGCCGCCGTCAAACTGCGCCTCTTCCGCGCCTTCGACGAACTCGAAAATATGAAATCGCAAGGGCGCCGCTTGTCGATTGATTCTGCGTTGCTTGAAGAAGCCCTGTCGAGCCTGGGCGTAGATTGACCTGCAGCCATGACTCTCTTGATCCAATCTCGCTCCCCAGCTATAAATGCTGCCGGAGTCCCTCATGCCGAAATTCAAATCTCATTTCTTTTATGCCGTAATCTGCAGCGCTGTCCTCATCATTAGCGCTACCGCCCAGACCCCGCGCTGGACCGAGCAGAAAGCCAACGACTGGTACGCGCAGCAGCCCTGGCTGGTCGGAGCCAACTACATTCCAAAATCGGCAATCAACGAATTGGAGATGTGGCAGCAAGACACGTTCGATCCCACCCAGATCGATACTGAGCTTGGCTGGGCAGAATCCATCGGCATGAACACCATGCGCGTCTTTCTCCACGATCTGCTCTGGCAGCAGGATGCCGCCGGATTTCAGAAACGCATCGATCAATTCCTCACCATCGCCTCACGCCATCACATCCGCCCGCTCTTCGTGCTCTTTGATTCATGTTGGGATCCGAAGCCGCATCTCGGCCGCCAGCATGCCCCAAGGCCGGGTGTGCACAACTCCGGATGGGTGCAAAGTCCCGGCGCCAAGGCTCTCGCCGATCCCGCACAAGTCCCGCGGCTCAAAGCCTACGTCCAGGGAGTGGTCGGAGCCTTTGCCAAAGACGACCGCATTCTTGGCTGGGACATCTGGAACGAACCTGGGTCCGATCAGACGGGAAACTATCCGAAAACGGAATTGAAGAATGACAAGAAGGTAGCGCGCATTCTAGTTCTCCTGCCGCAAGCCTTCGCATGGGCTCGTGAAGTGAATCCCACCCAGCCTCTCACCAGCGGCGTCTACGAGATCGACACAAAACTTGCCCCCGAAAAGCAGGACGAGATTGCTCGCATTCAACTCCGCGAATCCGATGTCATCACCTTTCATAACTACTCGTGGCCCGAGTCCTACAAGTCTGAAATTGAATGGCTGAGACAATTTCACCGTCCCATCCTCTGCACGGAATACATGGCGCGCTCGGTGGGCAGCACCTTCGACACCATCCTGCCCATCGCCAAACAGGAGCACGTTGCAGCTATCAACTGGGGCCTCGTCGCCGGCAAGACGCAGACCTACTACCCGTGGGAGTCGTGGCAGCATCCCTATGTGAAGGAACAGCCGCCAGTCTGGTTCCACGAGGTCTTTCGCCAGGACGGAACGCCCTACCGTCAAGCCGAAGTGGACTTGATCAAGCAGTTGACAGGCAAGAAATAAGAAGGAATCGGTTCTCGATACCTGGCAGGTGTTGCCAGAAGTGGGGATTTTCGTACATGCGAGTGGTACTTTCGATGCCGCACTCCAAACCGAACCATATACAATCACGTGCTATGAAAAGTCTCCCCCTTCTCACTCTCATCGCTTTTTGTTGTTTGATGGCATGCAATAAATCATCGACCGTGCCTTCCTCTGCGGCTACTTCATCGTCCAAGCCGCCCGACGCCGTGCAGCAGAAGCTTCAGGACTTCGCCGGATCCTCCGCCGCAAATTGTGGACGCCTCGACGTTCATGCCACCGCCGAGCAATCCAAGGCCGCCAGCGATTGCGCCATGCAAGCCGCTCAGAGCAAGCACCCGTTTTTCGTCGCCTATGACATGCCCGGCATGGCAATCGGCGTGGCCGGAAACTCGGAAGGCAAACTTTCCACCGCGGAATCGCAAGGAGAAGGCGCCGCGGCCACCGTCACCTCCGGAGATTGTCCTTCCGAACTCCGCGTCGCGGGCAGCGGACGTGTGACCTGCTTCGCTCCCGGCGACATGGGCTCGATGGGCGCCGGCCACACCGCGGTCCCTTCCGACATGCCCAATCCGCATGCTATGCCCAAGGCGAAATAGGCTTTTGGGGGACTCGATAACCGGCAGCAGTCAGTCTGTGATTCTAATCACACAGTTAAGTGACCCACTTTGTTTGCCTTACCCTCACTACCCTTGGACAATGAAATCGTCGTACTGGAGGGGTTCAGTCCGGCCCGCGGTTTGGGGTACACTCATGCAATTCCAGACTTACTTCTCGGTAGCGACGATTCAGCATAATGTGAAAGGCTGGGAACTGGGTTCTGAGAACTGAGTTCTGTCTATGTCACTACTCTGGTTGCGCTTCGCGTTAGCTTGCTACTTCATCGGTCTGGTCTACGCCTTCGTAGCCCTGACGCGCACCAGCGACCTGTTCAGCCGCATCGCTCTGCATGCCGCCAGTCTCGGCATGGTGTTCCATTTTGTTTCCATCACTGAGCTTTTCCTCTCCGGACAAATCGTGTGGGCCTCGGTGCACAATGGCGAGTCTTTACTGGCCTTCCTGTCGATGACGTTTTTCATGATCATCTACACCATTTACAAGACGACAGCTCCCGGCGTGGTCGTGTTTCCTGTCGTCTTCTTTTTGACCTTCGTCGCCGCCCTGGATGAGCAGCCGGTTCTGCTCACTCAATTTGTCTCGCACAAGGGATGGCTGATCGCTCACATCATGCTGATCTTCACCGGCTACGCGGCCCTGCTGGTCAGCTTCGGAGCCAGCCTGCTTTACCTGTTGCAGGAACGCCGCCTCAAGGCCAAGAAGCCCACTAGTTTGATTGCTTTCCTGCCGGCACTTGAAGTGATTGATCAGATCGGATATCGCTCGCTTCTGCTTGGGTTTCCGTTCATGACCTTGGGCCTGATCACTGGTTCCGTGGTCGCGATCACCGCTCCGACCATCGGACGTGTAGACTTCCTTGATCCCAAGATTCTCCTTTCCTTGCTGATGTGGGCCGTCTACATGGTGATGGTTTTCACCCGCTGGAACTCGGGTTGGCGCGGACGCCGCGCCGCCTTCCTGGCAACGTTCGCCTTCGTGGCCGCGCTGGCCGCCTGGGCAGCGAACTATTTCTCCACCATCCACAGGTTCGCCGCCTCATGAGATACCAGCTCATCGGCGTGAATCACAAGAGCGCACCGCTGGAGGTTCGCGAGCGCCTGGCGATTCCCGAGTCTCGTCTGCCCGATACCTGCCGCGATCTCACCGCCTATCCGGGGATCGAAGAAGGGATGGTGATCTCGACCTGCAACCGCGTCGAGATCGTGACTCACACCACCAACGGCCACGCCGACCTTCGCGGATTCCTGCATGATCACTTTCACATCGATCCCGACGATCTCGATCCGCACCTTTACGAATTTCGCGAGAAAGATGCTGTGCGGCATTTGTTCCGCGTGGCCGCCAGTCTCGATTCCATGGTTGTCGGTGAAGCGCAAATTCTCGGACAGGTGAAGGAAGCCTACGCCACCGCCCGTGCGGTGGGCGCCGTTCGTGGACAACTCGACCAGCTCTTCAGTCGCGCTTTCGCCGTCGCCAAGCGTGTCCGCAGCGAGACCGCCGTCGGATCATCGTCAGTGTCGATTGCGTCCGTCGCGGTTGAGCTGGCTAAAAAAATCTTTGGGACTTTGGAAGGGAAGACGGTCTTCATCGTTGGCGCCGGCAAGATGAGCGAGCTCGCTGCCCGCCACCTGATGGCCCACGGCTGCGCTTCCATCTTTGTCGCCAACCGAACCTACGAGCGCGCCATCGGCCTCGCGCAAAAGTTCAACGGACAGGCCATCAAGTTCGAGGATCTCTACGCCACCTGCGACCGCGCCGACATCGTTATCACTTCCACCGGAGCGCCGCACGCGATTTTCCGCCGCGAGCACGGAGAGCAATTTCTGTCCCGCCGCAAAAACCGACCCATGTTCTTCATCGACATTGCCGTCCCGCGCGACGTTTCGCAGGATATGGCCAAGCTCGACGGCATCTTCGCCTACGACATCGACGACCTGCAACAGGCCGTCACCAGCCATGTTGCCGACCGCCGTAAAGAAGCTGAGATGGCGGAGGCCATCATCACCAGCGAGGTGGAAAAATTTGAGGCGCGCGCGCACACGCTCGATGTGGTGCCGACCATCGTCAGCCTGCAGGATCACCTCGAAACTATCCGCCAGGCGGAAATCGATCGCGTCCGCGGACGCATGGGTCAGTTGACCCCCGAACAGGAGATCGCGATCGAAGCCCTGACGCGCGGCATTATCAACAAAGTTATGCACACGCCGATCACGACTCTGAAAACGGCAGCGAAGGAATCAGAGGCAACGACGGTTGTCGATGTAGTCCGGCGTCTCTTCAATCTGCAAGTAAAAGGAAAAGATGCAGCAACGGAGTCCCAGAAAAAAGACGAAGTAGGTACGCGTCCGTGAAGCCGGCAGGAAGAGAGACTATGAGAGTCATTGCGGTTCTCTGGGATTTTCTGTTCGCGTTCGGCGGATGGTATCTCTACCGAAACCCGCGATTATTTGAAGGGGAGAAGACCGAGCCTGGCCAGATCCGAATTAACAGGGTCGGAGGAATCGCGTTAATGATCTTCGGTGTTGGCTGTGCAGTCGCAAGTCTAGTTCAAGGATTGGTTAAGACATCAAGGTGAAAGATACTCTTTCAAATATCTGTCATCCTGAGCGAAGTCTGGCGGAGAGCGAAGCGAACCGCCAGACGCAGTCGAAGGACCCCGTGCCAGACGAATCCGCCACAAGCATTGCCAGGATTTTCCGTATCGCTGTCCGCTTTTTTGACGAATTCGAAGCCGAGCATCTGCCCGTCTCCAGCCGCGAAGCGGCGTTATGTGAAAGACCGGCACGAAAATGCCGGATAGGCGAGGAAAACGCGAACGAGGACGCCACTCTTCTCACAAAACATCCATGACCGTAAACGGCAAACTCGCCCACCTCCGCATCGGCTCCCGCGGCTCGCAACTAGCCCTCTGGCAAGCAAACCATATATCCGCCCTACTGCGCGATCGCGGACACGAGGTCGAGATCGAAATCATCCATACCACCGGCGACAAAATTACTGACGTCGCCCTCGCCATGGTCGGCACCAAGGGAATGTTCACGAAAGAAATCGAAGAAGCCCTCGCCGCGGGAAAGGTCGATCTCGCTGTGCACTCCCTGAAAGATTTGCCCACCGAACTTCCCAAAGGATTCGAGATCGCCGCTATCACCGAACGGCAAGATCCGCGCGACGCCTTCTGCTCGCGCCACTACTCGAGCTTTCAAGAATTGCCCCAACGCGCGCGCGTCGGCACCTCCAGCCTTCGCCGCCAGGCACAACTCAAAGCTGTCCGTCCCGACCTCGACATTCACCCTTTGCGCGGCAACGTTGACACGCGGCTGCGCAAACTCGAGCAGGGAGAATACGATGCGATCATCCTCGCGTCAGCTGGCCTAAAGCGTCTCGGCAAAACCGAACTGATCCAACAAATCATTCCCGCCGACATCATGTGCCCCGCTGCGGGACAGGGAGCCCTCGGAATCGAAATCCGCGAAGGTGATGCGAAGACCCGCGAACTGCTGGCCTTCCTGAACGATGCCAACGCCCGCGCCGCGACCACCTGCGAGCGCGCTCTGCTCAACAGCCTCGGGGGCGGGTGCCAAGTCCCCATCGGCGCTTTCGCCGAAGTGAAGAATGGCAAGCTCCATCTGGAATCCATCGTCGCCGATCCCGACGGCTCGAAACTGCTCCGCGACTCCCGCGATGGCACCGATCCGGAAAAACTCGGCAACGAAGCCGGAGCCGCACTCCTCGCTCGCGGCGGCGACGCCATCCTCGAAGCTGTCTACGGACGCGGTCTGGCCGTTCCTCCGCAACCATGATTGATGAACGGCTGAGCCGCGAAGCGGCGAAAGAATCCAGCCCACGGCGTAAGCCGTGCGGGACTCGCGGAGATTAGTGACAAGCCCCGGAGGGGCGAAAGAAACACGTGTATATTCCCGAGCACTTCCGCGTCCGTGACCACGCCAGCGCGATCGCCTTCATGCGCGCCAACCCTTTCGTGATTCTCGTCTCGAGCACGGACGACGGTCCATTCGCTTCGCACGTCCCAGTCGTCATCCGCGAAAATGGAGATAACCTCGTTCTCCGGGGCCACGTCGCGAAGGCCAACCCGCACTGGCACTACCTTGAGCAACATCCGCATTGCCTGACCGTCTTTCATGGCCCGCACGCCTACATTTCCACCACGAACTATGTCACGCCCGAAAACGTTCCCACGTGGAACTATGCCGCGGTTCACGTCTACGGCAATGCGCGAACATACACCGCTCACGAGGATCTGCTTGCCATGCTCCACGACTTGATTCCAACCTTCGAGGCCGCGTACGAGCAGCAATGGAACAGTCTGAGCGAGGCCTATCGAACCCGCATGCTCGGCCACATCGTAGGATTTGAGATCGCGGTCACCAAAGTCGAAGCCAAATTCAAGCTGAGCCAGAACCGCACGCCTGAGGAGCAGCAAAACGTGATCGATTCGCTGTGTCCGGTCCATGACACGACAATCTCAGGGACAGGCATTCTGATGCGCGACCAAGGCCTCGGCAGAAAGAAAGACGGGAAGTAGTGTGGCGCGGGCACTCCTGTCCGCGAACTCCGACCATGAGCAAAAGGACAATATCGTCAATGAACCAACCACTCACTGGCATCCGCATCTTGGTGGGACGGGCCAAGCACCAGGCCGGATCCCTATCCGCCGAACTGCGAAAGCTGGGGGCGCATGTACTGGAAATCCCATTCATCGAAATTCGTAAGCCGCGTTCTTTCAAGCCGCTCGATTCCGCGCTGAAGAATCTCAACACTTACGACTGGCTCATCCTGACCAGCGTCAACGGCGTCGAAGCCATGTGGGACAGAATCGAACAGATGCGCGTGGAACTACCGTGGAAGAGCGGCCCTTCAGGGCCGCGTTCGACGCGTCAGAACGTTCAGGCTTCATCCCCTGAGCGTCCACTCCGCGTCGCCGCTATCGGCCCCGCCACCAAGAAATCCATCGAACAGCGCGGCCTTAAAGTGGACGTAGTCCCCAAGGAATACGTCGCCGAATCTGTTGTGCGCAGTCTCAAAGGAAAAGTGAAAGGGAAGCGAGTTTTGCTGGTTCGAGCCAAAGTAGCGCGCGACGTCATTCCGCGCGAACTTCGCAAAGCCGGAGCGCACGTCGATGTCGTCGAAGCCTACGAAACCGTCGTTCCGCAGAGTTCTCGGCGGAAACTCCTTGCGGCTTTAAAGAATGAAAGCAAGCGTCCGCACGTGGTCACCTTCACCAGTTCCTCCACCGTCAAGAACTTTGTTGCTCTGGTTGGAAAGCGCGCAGACCTGAAAGGAATTCAGATGGCCTCGATCGGCCCGGTGACCTCCGCAACTCTGCGCGGCCTCGGCATCCCCGTCGATATCGCCGCCAAAGAATTCACGATCCCCGGCTTAGTGACCGCAATCTCCACAGCAGTCGCTCGCGACCGCGACAGATAAAAAGGGCTGCAGGAGATCCCGCAGCCTTTTCTGAGTCGATTTGGTTAGTGCATGTTGCTGGCCTGCGTCTTCTGGTTTGGAGCAATCTGTTCTGCCAGGCTCAAATGCTCGCGCAAAACCGGAAGCGTCTGTTCGGCGAAGCTCTTCACTGCAGGATTCTTCGCCATTTTGCTCTCGCGCTCAAATTCGGCAACGTCCTTCTTGTGGTCCTTGAGCATGTCGCTCATATACGCCTGATCGAACTCAGTGCCCGAAAGCTTTTCCAGACGATCTTTTGTCTGCCTATCCTTCAAATCAGGCCTCGTCGGAAGGGTCACGTGCTCCTGCTCGGCGACACTTTTCAGTTGCTCATTGGCTTTGCTGTGATCGTCGATCATCCGCTGGCCGAACTGTTTTACTTGTTCATTGGATGCCTTCTGCACGGCGAGCTGACCGAGTTCCACTTCCGCCAGGCCGCCCGCAGCCGCTTTCTTCATAAAGTTGGTATCCGACGATGCGGTGCCGGCCGACTGTTTCCCCATCGAATCGTTCTGCGACGCTGTTCCCGACTGCATTCCGGTTTGCGCTGCAGCGGCAAGCGTAATCGCCGCGCCGAACGTGAGTGCTACAAATGTGCTCGAAATACGATGCATTGAAAACTCCCGCGTGTTTAATTGTGCCCTCATAGAAGAGTAGGTTTACTCAGACGCGGCGGCTATCAGGAGATCACTGCAAATACGGCACCCGATTGACACTAAGCGGAATGCGGTATGGACCGCCGCCCACGGCAATTGGCGTGGCGGACTGCTGGCGCATGCCCGCCCCAGTAGGGTTTAAAATCGTTCTGTTACCGCCGCGAATCGCGGGCTGGGACGCAGCTACCCGTCAGACATCTTCGGATCTTGTCTTACTCCTCCGCCGGATACCAGCTCTTATCCAGCTTCCAGTCCTTCATGTCCTTGGCCATGCTTTCTGTTTTCGGACCCAGATCTTTTTCGTAGACTTTATCGTCGCCGGTGACGACAAACGTCATCACCCCTGACGACCGGTACTGCGCCGGAAAGGCCACATACGTGGCTCCATCGCTTCCGCTCCCGTTTATCTTGCGGAAGTAATATCCGTCAAACGGATTCTCCGTGTTGCTCTGTCCGCTGACCATGGCATGCGCGTACTGCAACAGCGCCTGGTCGTCGGGCATATGGTACTCGCGCGCTTCTTGACTCTCGCTCTGCCCCGCACTTGTTTTCCCGTCCTCTGCCAAAGCGTGACACGTTTCAATGGCCGTGATCTCGTTGGCGCCGACCCGGCGCATCAGAATCTCACGGGAGCCTTTATCCGTATCGAAAAACCAGCGTCCATTCTTCGCTACGATGGGGACCGGAAACGGCCAATTCTCCGCACCAACATACAGGATCATGGCGCCATCCGAGCGCCGCATCAGCCGATGCATCTCCTGATATTTCTTTGCGAAGGTTTCCCTTTCCTTCTGATCCTCTAAATTGTCATCCGTGGAAACAACTGCCTTGTCGCCACCGAGCACGGCCACCACCTGCGCCTGATCTCCGCTGAGCACCGCGACGTACAACGCGTTGGCCGCGTGCTGCGCCGAAGAAAACGTCTTCGGGTGCGGCTGTTCGGCCAAGCCGGCGGGCACGAACAAAACCAGCCCGCATGCCATGACTACAAATCCCTGAAGCATCCGATTTACGCTTCGCATTGCAATCTCTCCATTCTTAATTTGTTTGCGGGGCCCGGAGTTCGGTCGAAGTTATCGACGTCCGCCACCTCCACCATGGCCTCCGCCGTGGAAGCCGCCACCGCCGTGGAAGCCGCCAAAACTCGAGGCTCCGCGGGAGGAGAAGCTCCGCGCCGATCCATTTCTGCCGGATCCGCTAAAGGCTCCGGATCGCGTGCCGTTGCTATGCGGTTGCGCATAGGTATGTCCGCCGGTGAATGCGTGCCCACCCGCATACGGGTGGGCTTCCACTCCGCCACGCGGCGGCGCAAACCCGCGTCCAGCACCGCGGTTGCCCGCAAACCCGCGGTTTCCTTCAAAGCCACGGCCACCCTGAAAACCGCGTCCTCCGTACCCGGCCCGCCCGCGATAAAAGTCGTTGTGATTGAAAATCACCGTGCTGTGCGAGTAGTAGGGATGATGATCGAACCAGACGTAATGATGGCCCCAGTCAAATCCCCAGTGATGCCAGCCCCATCCGAATCCACCCAGCCAGCCGATCCCGAATCCCAGTCCAAATCCGATTCCTGGTCCAGCAAAGTACAATCCCGGATACCAGTACCAGCCCGGCCAGGGCGCCAATCCGGGCCCGTACACCAGCCACGGATCGTACTCCGGCACATACACTACTTCCGGACTTGTGGGCTGAATTTCGATATTTCCATTATCCTGTGTGACTTTCTCCTGATCATTGCTGTTTAGATTGCCCGCATTCTTGGCCTTCTGCCGCATTTGCTGGACCGCATTCATCACGTCGGCTTGCTGGTTCACGTAGGCATCGCCAAGCGAAGACGTCCAGGACAGGTTCTTGTCCATGTTCGCCAGCACAGAAGGAAACGCGGTCAAGGCTTTTACGCTTTCATCCCATGGCTGCTGATCGACGGCGTCGGCCAGTTCTTTTCCTTTCAAGTCGGGATGCGCATCGACAAAACGGTCGGCCTCGACAACTTGGTCGGGATAGGTAGATGCCGCCAGAATCTGGGCGATCAGTTCGTCCGGATACAGCGCGATTGGCGCGACCATTTGATCCAGTTCCGCAGGAGACTTCGGCGCCGGAGCTGGAGGGGCAACCGGTGGCTGCTGGCCATTCTGCTGGTCTTCTTGTTGTTGTGGCTGCTGATCCTGTTGCGATTGGTCTTGCTGCGCTTGAGCCTGCGCCACACTCATTGGAACTGTGGCCAGCACCAGCACCAGCGATAAAACAACAGACAACGCCTCTTTCAATATCTTCATGCCAACCTCTCTTCAAATTGGCCAACGTTGCCCCAGCTGTTTTGGAACGACCCTTGCTTTCTTAGATGATCTCCGCCGGATTTTGGATCACTGAAAAAGCGGAAGCCTTGGGCAACCCTGGCATTCCGCTCGGATATTACCCTTCTTATGCCGATCGAACCACTGCGAGACATCCAGGATCTTGGCCGCAGGATAACGGACGAAACCGAACCGAATGCTCCAATCGTTTGTTACAGATTCGGAACAGAATTTCTTCGTAATGGCAGAACACACGAATTATGTGCGAATCTAAGGTTTGGCGACTCCGGGCCCAAGACCACAAAAATCAGCAGCACGGGGAGGCACTCGCGTACCCTGCGAGATTCCCGTGACGCTCGCCAGCCTCGATCCGCGCAACCCTTTCTCAGAGGCATGCTTGGTCATTCTCGCCAATCTTGGAGGGTGCGCCGCCCGTTCGCCTCGTCCGGTGCCACCGGGGTCGGTCGTCCACCTCAAGGGATTGCCGAATCAGAACGAGGTGGCGGCGTCCGTGGTGACCTGCATCTCCCTGGGTCAATTCGAAAAGCTCTGGCTTCTGGGACTGGCGCTGCGTGAGTCGGGTAACGTGTGGGGCATTGACTGCGTGCCGGAAGACTGGATCCTGTGACAAATCGAGAGTAAAAAAAGCGAGCGCCCCCGAAGAAGCGCCCGCTGTCGTTTGGTCCGGCCTTGTGGCCGGATTCTTAGAATTGAAGCGCCGGAAGTATGGGCGTTCCCTCCACCAGAACGGCCAGCAACTCAGAAGGATTCATCCCCAAAGCGTGAAGAATGGTTGGAGCCACCTGGACAGTACCCACTGCGGCGTTCACCGTTTTGGCTTTGAAGGTTGGGAAGGACAGCAACATTACGACATTCGTGTCGTCATGGGCGAACCCGCCGTGCTCCTCTAGTTTCGACGTGCTGCCGGAGTAGGTAACGCCCACGTTCGGGGTCACGATGATATCCGGCGTACGGGGATCGTTGGTTGGGTTGTTGTAGTTCAGCGAAAGCGACGGGCCGTAGTAAATCTGGCCCAGCCCGATTCCGGTCGTCATGGAAGGGTTCGCTTCGAGAATGCCCACGGCAGAGTCTGTGTTGGCTGAGCTGCTTAGCCACAATAAGGAGACATCATCTTCGGTCGGGCCAATGCCGGTCGGATTGTTGGTGGACTCCGACCACGGAATGTATCCCGCATTGGAGAGCAGGGTGGCCGGCGATGTCGCACTGATGAGCTGCGACACATAGCGGCTGGGATCGATGGGCGACTGGCCGTGCTTGGCCGTGATCACGATCAGAGTCGAATCATAGAGTCCCTGTTTCTGCAGTTCTTTGACGAATGCCCCAATCGAGGCGTCGACGAACTGGAATTCGTTCAGCAGCGCCGCGCCGGGCGTACCCTGAGCATCGAGGTACCCGCCGGTAGTAGTGTCGCTCTTCTCGATGAGCTTCTGGCCTACGCTGAGCGCCTGGAAGTTCATTCCGAAGATGGTCGGAACCTGGGTCTGCTTGGTGCGGAGGTGGTTCCAGCCATCGATCTCATTGAGGATTGCGTCGACCTTCAGAGTGTCGTAGCACTGGATATTTTGAAAGCTGTTGGTCCAGGCCGTCAGGTCGGCATTTTTATCGACGATGTTGGTGCAGTCGACTCCGGTCGGCGTGACGACGCCGGGAAGGCCGACCACAGTAGAGTTGATTTCAGGAGCGTAGAAGTCGTCGAGCGCGCTCGGTCCCAGGCCCGACGCTACCGAGGCGTATGCCGGGTGCTTGTCCGACCATGCAGCGTATCCGCCATTTTTGTGAATCACGCTGAAGATGCTGTTGGCGCGGACGAATTGCCACGGCCAAACCGGCTTGCAGCCTGTGCTTGGGTCACGAACCAGGCGTGCAGGATCGATCGAGGCGATGCCGCCATCCGTCAGGGACGCACCCGGCGCGCCGCCGTTCACTTTGGTCTGGTCGATGTCGATACCTTCTTCGTACTCGGTGGTCGTACCGGTCGCTGCTCCGTAAGGAGTGCACGGGCCAGCGCCGAGGCCGTTGCCGGTGGTTTTCTTCGGGGCGGAGTAATTCCGGGAATAGGCGACGTCGTAGTAAACGCCGGTGAGGGCCGGGCTTCCACCGGTGACGATGGCGGTCAGGCCGGGGAATGAGTCGGAGGGTTTCGAGGTGCTGGCAGAAACGTAATTGATACCGGTCTGGCCCAGGGCAGCAATCGCCGGGCAATACGGCTGGCCGTTATTGACAGTAGTGATGCCGTTGGCGCAGTTCAGAAAATCAACCGCGTGCATGCCGTCCACACTGATGAGCAGCACTCGCTTGATACCGCTGGCTGGTTTCTGATTCGTCGCACTTTGAGCGACCGTCGAAGAAGTTGCGAGCAGAAGAGTGCAGGCCGAAAGCCCGACACTAAGTCTGCGACTGAGAGTCATAGGAGTTCCTCCTGGGAGATTTGAGAGATGCTTGTCGAGAATTAGCAGAGCAAAATGAATAGCAGGTAACAGCCGCATTAATGACGGATGAAAAAGCTAAATCACTTTCGGAAATCTGGAACGACCTCGGAAGGCTGGCAGGGTTTAAAACCATCCGCGCGTGTGTTACACTCCGCGTCTTTTAAGACAAGACCAGCAAGACAACATACAAAACGAGATCGATTCGGGAGGACAAATGGGGAAACGATTGTTTGTCATGTGTGTATCTCTTGCCGTATCCGCGTGGGCGCAGACCGTAGCCGTTCGCGCGGGAAACCTGATTGATCCCGCAACCGGCAAGTTTTCCAGGAACCAGATCATTCTCGTCAAGGATCAGAAGATTCTGGCTGTGGGTCCAAACGTGGATATCCCGAAAGACAGCCAAATCGTCGACCTGTCGAACGAGTGGGTGATGCCGGGCATTATGGACGCGCACACCCATGTCACCCAGAGCGTCAAATATTTTCGCGAGCTCGATCACAACTATCTCGTGGAATCTACGGGCTTGCGCGCCCTTCGTGGGCTGCGCACGGCGCAGACGCTGCTGAATGCCGGGATCACCACCGTGCGCGATGTGGGCAACGACGCAAACTTCGCCGCCGTCGACCTGCGCAAAGCCATTGATGCGGGATGGTTCGTCGGCCCGACGGTGCAGACGGCCGGCAAGATCATTGCTCCCTTTGGCGGGCAGAGCAGCGGCATCCCGCCGGAGATTGGTCCATTCTGGCGTTTCGAATACTACGATGCGGATACGCCCGAGGAGATTCGCAAGGCCGTCCGGGAAAACATTTTCTATGGCGCCGACCTCATCAAGCTTGTCGCCGACAACAGCCCCTACCACTATTCCGTCGAAGAGATCCGCGCCGCGGTCGAAGAGGCGCATCATGCGGGACGTCCCGTGGCCGTCCACGTACTGGGCGGCGAGGCAGCCGACAACGTCATCGAAGGAGGCGTTGATTCCGTCGAGCATGGCTTTTTTCTGACCGATGATCAGTTGCGGCGGATGAAAGAGAAGGGAATTTTTCTGTCAGGCACGGATTTTCCCGCCGCTCACTTCGAGGCCGGTGAATTCAAGGGTGGGGATAAAATCGGCGCAGCCATCATCGATCGCCTCCGCCGCGCCTATGCAGTCGGCGTCAAGATGGGATTTTCTACCGACATTGTGACCGACTATAAGGACGAGGACCGCGCGCAAATGACTTGGGATTATCTGGCGGTGTGGCGCGCGGCCGGCGTCCCGAACGCAGAAGTCCTGAAGTGTATGACCACCAACGACGCCGAACTGCTGCGAATCCAGAAGCAGCGTGGCGCAATCGCGCCCGGCCTGTTCGCCGACATTATTGCCATGCCCTCAAGTCCACTCGACGATATCGAATCGCTCCGCAAAGTAGACTTCGTGATGAAGAACGGCGCGGTGGTGAAGAAGCCGCGATAGAGATTGTCAAAATCCGACTGGGTGGCATCAATCGGCGGCGGGCTGCCAAAGCTCGACACGGTTTCCTTCTGGGTCCGTAAACCAGCCGAACTTTCCAAAATCGTAGCTTTCACGTTTGGGATCGACCGCGACACCTTCGGACGTCAGACGGTCCAGCACCCCGTCAAGGTCATCCACCTGGAGATTGATCATCGTTTTCTGAACCAGGGGGAAATATTTATTATCTTGTCCGAAGAAGGCGAACACGACCTTTGCGCGTTGCCTCGCGGCAGGAAAACTGAAACATCCTTCGGACCTCGACAGCCCAAGATGCTGTTCATACCACTTATACAGAGCTTCTGGATCATTCGTTCGGACAAACGCACCGCCAAAGCCGGTGATTGAAGCCATGCCGCCTCCTGTTCGGGAACATTGATGCATGCAGAGGTTTACGTCAGGTGCGAGCGAAAAATCAACGCCGTTGAACACGCCGTTGAAGACGACTATAACGCGTGGGTCAGCGCCGGCTTACTTGATTCCGATATACGCATCCATCTGCAGATTCTGCGGGTCAGCAGCGCGCTGATCGTAAATCTCAAAATCGGAGCGATAGAGTCGATTGCCGCCCGTGGCCGTCTTCGGAAGGGAATTGATCTTCATCCACAATTCCGGCACAACTTTCGGCGCCGGACCTTTGTCCGATGTAAACACCGCAAACTTACCTGCAGGAATTTTCTTGGCCACCATGCCCTCAGGGATGTCCGCATCCGAAGTGACGCGAGCGCCGAGCACGTAAGTGTACTCGCCGTTGTGATCGCTGGCGTAGTCGGTATACACGGCGACAATATTCTGGTCGGCTTTATGGGAAATCCTGGCGAGCAATCCCTGCTGCATAAGCCGTCCCCACATCGGCCCGATGACGCCAGCGTTTGTCATTTCTTTCGCGTTGCTGGTCCGCGCTGAAATTCCCACCACCGTGAATCCCTCTTCTTGGACGACTTTCGGGTGCATGCTCGCCTCTCCCAGGCCAGTGCTGACCAGCAGAAAAAAGAACAAGAAAATGAAAGACACTGTTCGAATTGCGATTCTGCGTGCTCTGCCTTGGCCAAAGCAGCCGGTTGATCTACAACTTCCCCAGAAAATCTGTGATATCGGGAGATGTCCAATCCACCGCCCCGATGAACTTGCGCCGCATCACGCCATTGCGATCGATGATGTAGGTTTCCGGAAACTTAAAGGTGCCGTAAAGATTGCTGCTCTTTTGCCCCGGATCGCGCACTGTCAGCAGATTGACATTGTGATCTTTGAGAAATTGGTGATAGGCATTTTGATCGACATCGACGCTGACCCCGATGACGGTGACGCCCTTGGCTTTCATCCGCCGCTGCATCTCGACCAGCGAGGGCATTTCCTCCACACACGGCGGACACCAGGTCGCCCAGAAATTGAGCACCACGACCTGCCCGTGATAATCGCTTAGTTTGACGGTCCGGTCGGAATCCTGAACCGTGATGTCAGGAGCGTTCGACCCGATCCGTGGCGGCCGCGAGCCGCTGTAGCATGCCGAAAGACCGATTAGGAGAAGGCACGAGGTGCATAAGGACGCGAGATTGGAAAGTCGGCGCACCCAGATATAATAATGGATTCCCCCGATTGGAAAAGCCGTATTTGGCTGTCCGGTGGGCATCGAGGGCTACAGTCAGGAGAAAGCGCCTAAAGGGGCGATCGGCCTGATGGCTATGCGCGCGTAGCTCAGACGATTTTCGCAAAAGACGAAAAGACCATCGAAACGATCATGCCAGCCACGAGACCATCGATGAACCGGCCGCAGGTATCTGTGATCATCCCCGCGCGGAATGAGGAGGCGTCGCTGGGATCTTGTCTGGAGTCGCTCGTCTCGCAGACGGCCATCGATTTCGAAATAATCGTCGTTGATGACCACTCCACGGACCGCACCCGCGAAATCGCCGAGTCATTTCCTAAGGTCCGCGTGATCGAGGCTGATCCTCCCCCGCCGGGATGGACGGGCAAGAACAATGCTGTCACTACCGGTGCCCGCGAAGCACGCGGCGAATGGCTGCTCTTTACCGATGCGGATACTGTGCATACTCCAGGTTCACTCGGACAGGCAGTGGCTGAGGCGAAAGATAACAAGGCCGACGTACTCTCGTACTCACCCGAGCAGATCGCCGTCACGTTCTGGGAAATGGCTGTTCTGCCGGTCGTCTTCGCCGAACTTGCGCGGCAATATCCGCCTTCGAAAGTCAGCGATCAGAACTCTCCTGAAGCTGCCGCCAACGGCCAATACATGCTGATCCGGCGCGAAGTCTACGATGCGATTGGTGGACATGCTGCAGTGGCCTCGGAGATTCTCGAAGACGTCGCGCTCGCTCGATTGGTGAAAGCTTCTGGCCGTAACCTACGTTTCCGTTATTCCGAATCTGTGCGTACACGCATGTACCGCAACTTCGCCCAACTCCGCGAAGGCTGGACCAAGAACCTGGCGCTGCTGTTCCCGAATCCCGGACGGCTCGCGGCAAACATCCTTGGGCTGTGGGCGGTTCTTTGGATAGCTCTTCTGCTGCCCGCGAGCCGCCGGTGGTGGGTTCCAGCAATCATTTTTTTCGCAATCTGGATTTGCTGGCTCTTTACGCGTCTGAAAAAGGCTAACTTCCCGGCGAGCAATACGCTGTGGGCGTTGTTTTTTGGTATGCCCATGTTCGCGTACCTCGTGCTGCGTTCGAAGCGGGCGCACCGCAAGGGAACTATTATCTGGAAAGGCCGTACCTATGAACCCAAAGAACCGAACAAGATTGCAGGCAAGAACCCAACTCCAGCCGGAAAAGTCTTGAGGAAAACGCCACTCGCACTCATTCTGTTGACGATCTTTCTCGCCGCAAGTGTTGCCTTACCGCTGCACGCGCAACCTGGCAGCGATGGCAACGACGATTCGCCAACTTTCACCAATACCATGATCGAGCCCGGACTCAGTATTGGTCCGCTCAAGATCTCTGAATCCCGCGATCGGGCCCTTCAGGTTTTTCCCAAGAAAGCCATTGATCAGGAGTGGGATGACCCGTGCGGCAGCACCATCGACTGGACCGACGACACCAACCCCATCGGTCACGGAGACGTGTTTATCCGGCTGAAGAAAGGAAAGATTTATCAGATCGAGTCTTCGACCACGCGGTTCCACACCGCTGAGGACATCACCACTTTTGATCCGCCGGAAAAAGTCGCCCACGCGTATAAAGATATGCGCGCATTTGTTTTGTTGACCGCGCCCAACCCGGCTTTGGGCTCTCGTCCCCTGGTGTTCTGGGTCGACAAGAAGAAGGGAATTGCCTTCGCGCTTGCCTACGACCCGTCCCACCATAAACGCTACATCTATAAAATCATCGTGTTCGAGTCCAATAAGAATTTTTGTCCGGAGCAGGAGACGATCAATTCCAATAAATGGCAATCGATAAAGCCCTATTCTGTGGAGCCTCCGGCGGAACTGAGCCCGGAGATGGGTGCTGAACCCTAGGCTGCGAGGGATCGTCAAATATTGTTTGATCCGAGTCGAATGCTGAGCACCGGCGAAAAAACTCCCACTGATCGTTTAACGAAGAAAAAATGGTCTATCTAACCCGCAAAGCCGAATTCGCCGCCTCGCATTACTACCATAATCCCGACTTCACGCCGGAAGAAAACCAGCGCATCTTCGGCAAGTGCAACAATCCGAACGGACACGGCCACAATTACACGCTCGAAGTCACGGTGAAGGGCGAAGTCGATCCGCGCTCGGGATTTGTGGTCGACCTCAAGCAACTCAAGGAAATCATGAACCGCGAGGTGCTCGACGCCATGGATCATCGCTTCCTCAACAAGGAAGTTCCAGAGTTTTTCACCAAAATTCCGACGACGGAAAATCTGGCAATCGCGGTGTGGCAGCGTCTCCAACCAAAGCTGAAAAGCGCTCATTTGCACCGGGTCCGGGTCTACGAAACGCCAGATCTATTCGTAGATTTCTATGGCGAGGAATAAGAAGCTTAAGTTGAATGGTGAAGCGGCAAACGGAAGACTTTTCAATCAACCATTAAAAATCATCAATTAGCAACCCTCATGAAAGCCCACCTCACTCGCCGCTATCTCTTCTCGGCCTCGCACCGCCTGCACAACGAGCAAATGTCCGCCGGCGAAAACCAGTCTACCTACGGCAAGTGCAATAATCCCCACGGACACGGCCACAATTACATGCTCGAGGTAACAGTCAGCGGCCAAGTCGATCAGAGCACGGGTATGATCTGCAACCTGGTCGATCTCGATCAATGCGTGCAAAAGGAAGTGCTCTCCCGCTACCACCTGGAAAATTTGAATACCCTGCAAGAATTCTCGAAAACCGTGCCTACCACGGAAAATCTCTGCATCGAGATCTTTGAAATATTGCAGCGCGCGTTCGCCCATGCTCATCTGGATAGAGTGAGATTAGAAGAAACCATGATGAATTCCTTTGAATATGCCGGAGGTGCCGAAGTTCCGCACTAATGATGCACGCTGGACGCGCGCCCGTAAGCGACGAAGGCACCATTGCCCTGAGATCGAGGGCCGAGAATACTTATGAAATCATCTCCGCTTGAAAAAACCGTTGAGAAAGTGAAAGACACTCCCACGCTGACCAGCGCCAGCTACGACGATCTGGTCCGCGAGATGTTGGTCCGCCTGGGAGAAGACCCCACTCGCGAAGGGCTTGTCGACACTCCTGCCCGCGTGCAGAAAGCCATGAAGTTCCTTACCAAGGGATATGACGAAGATCCCGAGGCCCTGCTCAAAGGCGCCCTTTTCACCGTCAACTACGACGAGATGGTCATCGTCAAAGACGTCGAGATGTTCAGCCTGTGCGAGCATCACTTGCTGCCTTTTTTCGGCAAGGTTCATGTGGCGTACATCCCCAACGGACGCGTGATCGGACTGAGCAAGATCCCGCGCCTGATCGAGCTGTTCTCGCGCCGCCTGCAGATTCAGGAGCGCCTGACGACGCAGATCGCGGAGACCATCCAGAAGGTGATCGAACCTCAGGGCGTGGGCGTCGTGATTGAAGCGCGCCATCTCTGCATGATGATGCGCGGCGTCGAAAAACAACACTCCGCGGCGGTGACCAGTTCGATGCTGGGCTGCTTCCGCAATGAAGAAGAGACGCGCAGCGAATTCCTTTCCTTGATCCGTCAACGCCCGAACGGTTTGTAGGACGGGAGCCTATTGGGTGAGTACCTCGAACGGATATTCTCGTCCGTGGCTTTTTGAGCCTTTTCCACTCGCCTGCGGATAATCCCGGTTAAGCCCGGATACTATCCTTTTCGGTTCATTTGCTTGCGTATCCTCCCATGGCATGAGACCATCGCAGGTTGTGGTGACGGTGACTAGCCACCGCCACCAGAGAGGAAAATCATACATGTATCAGAAACGCCCTGGAGTCTTTATGGCTGATTGGTGGGATGCGGACGGACGCCGCCACCGTAAGCAGTTTGCAACCGCTTCCGCCGCGAGAGAGCACGAACACCGCGAAACTGCTCTCGCCCACGCGGAGCGAGCCGGCCGCGAGATGAAATTAGCGGCGCGCAGCAGCACCAGCAAGCGCGCCAAGGCAGTGGTGGCAGATACGGGCACCGTCGAGCCCGCAAAGGGCAAACTCGGCGTCATGATCCCGGGCATGGGAGCGGTGGCTACCACCTTCGTGGCCGGGGTCGAGGCCATCCGCAAAGGCCTGGCGAAGCCCATCGGCTCGCTCACCCAGATGGGCACCATCCGCCTGGGCAAGCGCACCGACGGCCGTTCTCCGAAGGTGAAGGAGTTCGTCCCTCTCGCCGGACTCGACGATCTCGTTTTTACCGGCTGGGACATCTTCGAAGACAACATGTTCGAAGCCGCGTCGAATGCCGGCGTCCTCGACTACCGTCTTCTCGAGCAACTGAAGCCGTTCCTCTCTTCGATCACTCCACGCCCCGCCGTCTTTGATCATAATTACGTCAAAAAGATCGACGGTCCGAACGTGAAGAAAGGGAAGTCGAAGATGGATCTGGCCGAGCAGTTGCGCCAGGACATTCGAGATTTCAAGAAGTCGAGCGGAGCCAGCCGGCTGATCACCATGTGGTGCGGTTCGACTGAGTCCTACATTGAGCCCACCGAGGCCCATCAGTCGCTAAAAGCTTTTGAGAAGGCGCTGCGTGACAACGACGAAATGATCGCGCCCTCGATGATGTACGCCTACGCTTCCCTGATGGAAGGCGTTCCATTCGCCAATGGCGCACCCAACCTGACCGTGGATCTACCCGTGATGCTCGAGCTTTCGCGGAAGAATGAAGCTCCCATCTGCGGCAAGGATTTCAAGACCGGCCAGACCTTGATGAAGACTGTTCTTGCGCCGGCCTTCAAAGCGCGTCTGCTCGGGCTCAGCGGATGGTACTCCACCAACATTCTGGGCAATCGCGACGGCGAAGTGCTTGACGATCCGGGCTCATTCAAGACCAAGGAAGAGTCCAAACTGGGCGTGCTCGAGCACATTTTGCAGCCCGGCCTCTATCCCGATCTTTATGGAAACATGTTTCACAAAGTTCGAATCAACTACTATCCGCCCCGCGGCGATAACAAAGAGGGCTGGGACAATATCGACATCTTCGGATGGCTCGGCTATCCCATGCAGATCAAGGTCGATTTCCTCTGCCGGGACTCGATCCTCGCCGCACCGATTGTGCTCGATCTCGTCCTCTTCATGGATCTGGCGCAACGCTGTTCAGAGCTTAAGGGACTTGGCATACAGGAGTGGCTCAGCTTCTACTTCAAGTCACCCATGACCGTGCCCGGGCTCTATCCAGAGCACGACTTGTTCATTCAGTCGATGAAGCTGAAGAACACGTTGCGCCACTTGAAGGGCGAGGAAATGATCACGCATCTGGGCTTGGAGTATTACGACTAGGTAAACTCGCGGCCTGGCAGCTTGGGAAAACTCAGCCTCTGAATCCGTATTGAAAGGGCGCGGCTTTAAGCCGCGCCGCCAGCCTCTCATGCCCTCGGGTAACTGTCGCTCGAATGCACATTCGTAATTTGAAAATATTCGCTGCTTGCCCCAGAATCGCCTTGCCCACCACTTCGTAGTCAGCATTCGTAGTTTCCTGCCTGGAAGCCACGCAGCTGAACAGATCATCTCTGGCCGATTGGAACCGGAGAGGCCATGTCTCGTCGAAAAGCAACCATCCTCTGCATTGACGACCACTGGAACGGCCTGATTGGGCGCAAAAAGTTTCTCGAACAGAACGGCTACGAGGTTCTGGAAGCCAGCGGTGGCGATGAAGGCCTGAAGCTGTTTCTCTCGCGCAACGTCGACGCCGTCGTCCTGGACTACCAGATGCCCGGGATGAACGGGGATGTGGTCGCCGCTCGCATGAAGCGCATCAAGTCGCAGGTCCCCATCATGCTTCTCTCGGCCTACGGACCCCTGCCCAAGAACAAGCTGCGGGCGGTGGACTCATTCTTATCCAAATCGCAACCACCAAATATCCTCTTGTCCACGCTGCAAGGGTTGCTGAGCGAACCACACAAGACCTTCTTCTCCCGTTGGTTTGACCAATGGAAGAACCGAAATCAGGTGAATCCGTGAACCTCTTGAAGTTGCTTCTCCGGCAAGGTTGCACCCACCGTTTCTCCTGGCCGCGCATCGATGACAACGGCCGTCATTACCAGATCTGCCTCGCCTGCGGGACGGCCTACGAATATGACTGGATCGCAATGCGCCGAACGGACCGCCTCCTCGCAGCCGCGCAGCAGGAGTTGCACGGCAATCGTCTTTCGCATTAGATATTTTTTGTTATGTAAGGCGAATCGAAGCGTAGCGGGATATGCAAGTGAGTTATTTCTTTCAACGCCGGCCTCCAAGACGCGCTCCGCGCGTGAGTTTGCGCGGAATGATCTCGGCTGTGATTCGGCTGGAAAACGGTCGCCAGATCTCCTGCAAGCTCGAGCAGCTTTCCATCACGGGAGGTTTGTTGGATCTTGCGGCCTACCTGGAAGAGCGAGCCTGGGTGAATATTACGATCTATCTGACTTCAGGCCCACTCCGTGCTACCGCCGAAATGATGTTTCCCATGCGGGGCGGCACCGGATATCTGCAGCCTTTCCGCTTCACCAGACTGGGTTCGGAAGAATTGCACGCACTCGATCGGGAAGTCACTGAATTGCTCAAACACTCCATCGGGACAAAAGCCGGCGATTCGGGCTTGCGGGCGCCCCGGTTTTATCTGGAATCATGGTAGAAGATCTATCGGCACGCTCGCTCCGAGCGCGAACTCGAGTCGAAAATCAGCTCAGATCAGAATTCGATTCAGGCACGACCCGCGAACTCCCGCGACTCGGTCGACACTTTGACTCTTTCACCCTCTTTAATAAAAAGCGGGACGCGAATTTCGATGCCGGTCTCTAACCGGGCGGTCTTGGTCACGTTGCCGCCGGTCGAGTCGCTGCGCGCGCCGGGCTCCGTCTCCGTGACAATCAGTTCCACGTGAGTTGGCATCTGCAAGCCGATCGCGTTCCCGTTGTATTTGTGAATCTGAATGATCAGTCCTTCGCCAAGGAAGTCCCGAGCATCTCCAATCATCTCCTCGGAGAGGGTCAGGGTCTCGAAGCTTTCCTGATCCATGAAGTAGAAGCCATCTCCATCGCTGTAGAGGAACGATGCCGGTACCATCTCCAGGTCCGGCTCCTTAAACTTGTCGCTGGCTTTGAACGTCTTATCAAAGACCGCGCGGGTGATGAGATTCCGCATCTTCAAGCGGACCAGAGTCTGTGCGCCCCGGGCAGTAGGGGTGGACACCTCCGCTTCCAGGCAGTGGAACGGAGTGTTTTCGAACTCAAAAAACATTTTGCGCTTGATGTTTATGGCGTCGATCAGTGTAGCCATCAGTTCCTCAAAGATCTCACATCTTAATCATAAGGCCGGAACGCTCCCAAGCGGCATGCAGTGGCGGGCCCATTGCAGCGTAACGCCGACCTGCTCGATTTTCATCTCTTCTTCTTGCTTTCTTTGTCGTCCTCCGGCGCGTCCCCCAGAAAATGCTCGATGTTCCCCGCGACGCTGAACGTCTTCCCGCCGCGCTCCACGGTCAATTTCTTTTCCTGTCCCGGTGTCCCACCGAGCATCGCCCAAACTTGTCCCATCGTCATCCCGTCTACTGGGATGTCATTCACCGCCTCCAGTTGATCGCCCGGCTGCACTCCATCCACCGATGGTTTTCCTTCGAACTCCGCAACACCCAAGATCGTATATCTCCCATCATCTTCCGGACGCAGAACCAGTCCCACCACATCAAAGTCGGGAAAGTTGAACATGCGTCCAATATCGAAATACACCGTCGAGTGCGCATAATCGAGGCCGACGCGATAATTCAGCAGCACCTCTGACCCCATCAATCCCGCAGTCGGAATGCCCGCGCGCTTCTCAAAGACATCCATGACCGGCTGCGACAACGACACAAATGGAACATCTGTCAGAAACAACGGCCCGTACTGCACCCGATCGACGCGCATCACCTTCCACTTCTTTTCCTCATCCGCGCCCCACACGTTTGCCGATCCCACAGCCCCGGTCATCTGCGGCCAGTCCGGATGAGACGCCGCCAGCTTCCCGAACAGCTCGTCCGATAAAAAGCTGATGCTCGCCCCCAGATCGAGTGCCAGGTTGTATTTCTTCTTTTCGATCTGGCTTGGCACCTGGATCAGGCCGTTCTCCGCGTTGATTTGCACCTTATTAGAAGAGCCGCGAAAGTGAATCGCCCCCGGAACTCCAATCGAGAATTTCTGCTCCGGAAAGTCGACCAGCACGTCATAATGCCGCAGCACGCTCGACGGCAGATTCATCTCCGCATTCATTCCCGCAGCCAGAACTGCCGCCGCATTCACCGGTCGCAGCGGGATCTTCGCTTCTTTCACATCTGCCAGCGGAATGGTCATGCCTCCGATTGTGATCTCGCTTGGAGCAGGAGCCGAACACTCCTTATCGCCGCAAGTTACGGCCAGCCCGAGCGACGTGGCTATTCGCCGCGACAAATGCAAATCAGGATTCCCGTTGTCGACCCATACGCGAATGGTCTGTGTCGATCCGTCTGGAAGCCGAACATCCGCGGGAATGACCACGCGATTGTGATCGATAGTGGCCGGCACAGTCACGGATTTCTGCCCCGCCGCGTTCGTGGACTTCTGCTGCGCAGCAAGCCCGGAAGCCGCAAGCCAGGGAAGAGCTATCAACAAAGCCGCAATCAAAACTCGCATCAATAAAATTGTAAGCCAGTCGATGTTTGTGTAGGCGGAGGCATTCCTACGTCCCGCTCGCGCAGCAACGGTGCCCGGGGCCCAATGCTGCAACCGATCCTCAGGAAGCCCAAATCCCTCCTGTATAATCAGCAGTTTGCCTAAGCCTTTCTAACGACACTGGAGGACGTTTGCCTCAAGCGGAGATCGGAATCATCGGTGGCAGCGGGCTCTATTCCATGCCCGGCCTCACCAAAGTCAAAGAAGTAGAAATTCGTACGCCCTTTGGCGCTCCATCCGACGCCTACGTCTGCGGCACGCTCGAGGGCCGCAAGGTCGCTTTCCTCGCCCGTCACGGTCGCGGCCATGTCCTGATGCCCAGCGAACTCAATTTCCGCGCCAATATTCACGGATTCAAACAACTCGGCGTCGAGCGCATCGTCTCCGTCTCCGCCGTTGGATCGCTCAAAGAGGAGCACAAGCCTCTCGACTTCGTCATCCCCGACCAGTTCTTTGATCGCACCCGTCACCGCATCGACACGTTCTTCGGCAACGGCATCGTCGCCCACATCAGTTTCGCCGACCCCGTCTGCGGAGAGCTCGCCAGTGTCGTCGAGCAAGCCTGTAAGCAGGTTGGCGTTGTCGGCAAACACGGTGGCATCTACTGCTGCATGGAAGGCCCGCAGTTTTCTACCAAAGCCGAATCCGATGTCTATCGCAGCTTTGGCATGGACGTCATCGGCATGACGAACCTGCAGGAAGCAAAACTCGCCCGCGAAGCCGAACTCTGTTACGTGACCGTCGCCATGGTCACCGATTACGACTGCTGGCATCCGCATCACGACTCAGTTACGGTCGATCAGATCGTTGCCGTGCTGGTGAAGAATGCCGAGAACGCCGCCAAAGTTGTACGCCAGACGATCGCCTCCATGCCGAAGGATCGTTCCTGCAAGTGCGGTTCGGCCTTGGCCCACGCGATCCTCACCGACCGCAAGAAGATCCCGGCAGCTACCAAGAAGAAATTAAACCTCATCATCGGAAAATATATGAAGAAGGGCAATTGACGTTCGCGCGCTTGGTGGTACTGATCCCTGGCCCCTAATCCCTGACCCCTGGTCCCAGAAGGAAAGCATGAGCATACTCGTAGTCGGTTCCGTTGCATTCGATGACGTCACCTCGCCCTCCGGCAGCGTAAAAAACGTGCTGGCCGGTGCAGCCACATATTTCTCGCTGGCCGCAAGCTACTTCACGCAGGTCCGCATCGTTGCCGTCGTCGGCGAAGACTTCGGTCCCGAGCAGGAAAAAGTCTTCCAATCGCATGGCATCGACATCCGCGGCATAGAGCGCGCGAAAGGGAAGACCTTTCGCTGGGGCGGCACTTACACCGACAACCTCAACGAGGCGAAAACCGATTTCACTCACCTGAACGTATTCGAGTCGTTCCAGCCGCGTATTCCCAGAGAGTACGAGGATTCTGATTTCCTCTTTCTCGCCAATATCCAGCCAACATTGCAAGCTCATGTCCGCCAGCAGATGAACCATGTGCGCCTCACCGGCTGCGACACCATGAATTACTGGATCAAGGGCACCCCGAAAGAACTTGCCGAAACGCTCAAACTGGTCGACGTCCTCCTCATCAACGACACCGAAGCCAAGATGCTTGCCCACGAAACCAACTTGCCCCGCGCCGCTCAGAAGGTCCTGGCCATGGGTCCGCAAGCCCTGGTCATCAAACACGGAGAATACGGCGCCACCATTTTCTTCCGCGAAGGCGCCTTCGGCCTCGGCCGCCATCCCTTCCGCGCTCCCACCCTTCCCATCGACGAAGTCAAAGATCCGACGGGCGCTGGAGATTCTTTTGCTGGCGGATTTATGGGATATCTTGCGTCGCAAAAAGAACTGAATCGTGAAGTCCTGAAACGCGCTCTCTTCTATGGCGGCGTTATGGGATCGTTCGCCGTCGAGCGCTTCGGCCCGGACCGGCTGCGATCCCTCACGCGCGACGAGATTGACGAGCGTTTCCAGATCTTCCGCCAACTGACCCATCTCGAGTAATCTTCAATTTTGGATCTCAACGGAAGAGGCTGCCCCACCCTTCGCGATGTTCGAAGGGTGGAAATACCGAAATAAGCGATTCCCATGGCGAAGTCAAAAAAGTTAGAAACGATCGCTAATCGATGGGATTCCGAAATCAGCCTGCTCACCTGGCTCGCCACCTCCGTCTCTGTTTTCTCGTTTCTGTTTTACTTTCAGCGCGGCCAGGTCTTGCTTTACGGAGACGCCATCGCCCATATCAACATCGCCCGCCGCGTCTTCGATTCCAAAACTCCCGGCTTGTTGCAACTGGGGACCGTTTGGCTTCCGCTGCCCCACCTGCTGATGATTCCTTTCATCATTTCCATGAAAATGTGGCGCACCGGGGCCGGCGGATCCATTCCTTCGATGGCAGCCTATGTCTTCGGCGTCGCAGGAATCTTTCGCCTTACGCGCGACGCCTTGTCCCGCGGACCGTCTCCCGATCGCATCGCGCATCTTGCTGCCTGGTTTGCCACGGTTGTCTATGCCGCCAATCCGAATCTCATCTATATGCAGTCGACCGCCATGGGAGAGTCGATCTACCTCGCTCTCTTCATCTGGGCCGTACTTTATTTCCTCGAAGCGACCCGCGGAAATCCCCGGTCTCTGATCAAGTGCGGCCTATGCCTCGCCGGTGCCTGCCTGACTCGCTACGACGGATGGTTCCTCGCCGCAGCCCTAGTCGCAATCGTTCTGCTCGACTGTTTGCGAGGCGAACGCTCGTTCCTTCGCCGCAATCCCTCCTTAACTGAAACTGACGGAGCACCGGGACGTGATCGCCGCGAGACATCCGACACCCCATTGCAGCACCATGGAAGGTCGGGCGACGCCCCCGACACCTTCGACACTCCATTGCAGCACCGTGGAAGAGCGGCCCTTCAGGGCCGCGTCAGCCCCCCAAAAAATGACGGGGCTTTAGCCCCTGTGCTCGCGAAGTTCCTTTTGCTAGCCGCCTTGGGCCCCACGCTCTGGCTCGCCTACAACGGAATCGTCTACCGCAATCCCCTCGAATTCGAAAACGGTCCCTACTCCGCTAAAGCCATCGAAAAACGAACCCAGACCAACGGCCATCCCGGACACCCCGGCTCTAACAGTCCATTCGTCGCCGCTCTCTATTTCTCCAAGGCAGCACAAGACAACGTTGCCGAGAACGCATGGCTGCAACGTGCGTGGGTTCTCTTGTTGCTCGTCGCGCTCGTCGCCGCTATGTATCTGTGGCGTGCTCAGAAGTCCGAATCATCGCTCGCCGCTCTCCTCTTACTCCTGATTCCCGTCCCGTTCTACGCCCTGTCCATCGCTTATGGCGGAGTGCCCATCTTCATCCCGCAGTGGTGGCCTTTCACCCACTACAACGCGCGCTACGGACTCCAGCTACTCCCGGCGTTTTCTCTCGGTCTAGCAGTCCTGCTGTATGCCTGCCTACATTCCACATGGGAACTTCGTCTGCGCTCCGCCGGCGCCCTCGCGCTTTTGGCGCTCGTGATTGCGAGTTATGCCTCCATCTGGCGCGTCGGCCCGATCTGCCTCCAGGAAGCCGAGGTCAACATGCGCACGCGCAACCAATTCGAACGCGAACTCGCCACTTGGCTTCAGCGCCTGCCGGAGAACGCCACGCTGCTCACGTATCTCGGCGACCACGTCGGAGCCGTCGAACGCGCCGGCATCCCGCTGAGCCACACCATCAACGAGGGCAATCATCGAACTTGGAAGCAGCCTTCTGATCCTGACGGCCTCTGGGAGCGCGCCCTCGCCAACCCACAGCAATACGCCGACTACATTCTCGCCTTCGAAGGCGATCCTGTCTGGCAAGCGGTTCACCCACTGCATCTGCGCGAACTGGTCGAAATTCACGTCAGCGGACAAGCGCCCGCGGTGCTCTACCGTGTGCGGTAATCGTCGAGTCCGGTAATCATCCCGGTTAACGAACCGGACACCGCCGCGGTGATAAAATCCGGCCATCCCAAAGATGCTTCTCGCAGCCTGAAAGTTCGCATGAACTGGCAATACTTTCTCGACCTCATCCACAAAGAGCTAGCCACCGGCATCAGCGCCACTTCGGTGACCGGCCTTGTGCTTGCGGCAATCCTCTTGGGCGCCATCGGTCTTGAGACCCATCATCGCCTGATGCAAAACGTACTCACCGGGGAGACCACGAACCACATCCGACTGCAGTTCGATGTCGAAGGCTGTGCCGGCGAGCAGCGCGATTTGTTCCGCCCGTTAGAAGCGTCCACCGTGTTCAGCCGCGCCGTCTCGCTGGGACGGGTGGAGCGCGAGTGACGCCCGCCGTCCGCACCATCCCTTTCGTCAAGGCCAGCGCCTGCGGCAATGATTTCTTGCTGATCGACGCCTCCTTGGCCCCGCCTGACATCGAGGCCTTCAGTCGCCGCATCTGCGATCGCCACAACGGTGTCGGCGCCGACGGCGTTGAATGGATGGCCCCTCATTTTTCCGCCGACGTCGAGATCCGCCTGATCAATGCCGACGGCTCCCACGCCGAAATCTCGGGCAACGGCACTCGTTGTGTCGCCGCCTACTTATGCGCCACCAAAGAGAAGGAAAAGACTTCTATTCTCACCGGCGCGGGAACCAAGATCTGCGCTCTGACTTCACGCCGCGATTCGGAATACGAATTCGAAGCGGAAATGGGCAAGCCCTCCGTCGATCCAGAACTCGCATTGCCAGTGGCAGGAGGCGAAGTTTGCGGCATCCCGGTCTCCATGGGCAATCCGCATTACGTTGTCTTTATGGACGAGTTCACGCGGAACTGGCAGGCACAGGCCGCCGAAATTCAGGGCATGCCACAGTTTCCCCAAGGCGTGAATGTCGAATTCGTAGTGGTTGACAGCAATTTTGATATCCGCGTCCGCTTCTTCGAGCGTGGCGTCGGCGAGACCAGTTCGTCCGGCACAGGCTCCTGCGCCGCGGCCGCGGCCGCCATGAGCGTCGGGCGCGCATCCTCGCCCGTCAAAGTTCATGCCGCCGGAGGCGTTCAGACCGTGCGCCGCGTCGGCGACAATATCTTTTTGCGCGGTCCAGCAAAATTGTTGTGCCGTGGAGAGTTCTTTCTCAGTTGAATACTCGCGTCATTCTCGTGCCAACTTCGGACGTCCAACTCGTTAAGCCTCCCGCCCTCCGGCCCGGCGATGCCATCGCTATCATCGCTCCCGCCAGCAATGTCAGGCAGTCGGATCTCGCAGCCGGATGCGAAGCGCTGCAGCGTGCCGGATACAAGCCTTTCTATCTCGATTCGATTCTCGATCGCGATCTCTATTTCGCCGGATCGGTCGACCGCCGTGTCCGCGAACTCGGAGAGATGTTTCAACGCGATGATGTTCGCGCCATTCTCTGCGCCCGCGGCGGCTATGGCGCTAATTACCTGCTGAACAAAATCAATCTCAGCAAAATCAAGTCGCATCCCAAGATTTTCATAGGCTACAGCGACCTCACCTGCTTGCTGACATACTTTACCGACGCCGGTCTCGCTACCTTCCACGGTCCAATGGTGGCGAAAGACTGGACTCACGCGGACGGAGTGAATCTCTTGTCATGGCAGTCAGCCCTATCGCAGTCCGAACCGTGGGATGTTCCTATGAACCCGGAGGTTACCGGGCTGATCGATGGCGACGCCGAAGGTATTCTTTACGGTGGTTGTCTTTCGATCCTGGTCGCCTCTCTCGGAACTCCCTGCGAGATATACACGGACGGAAAAATTTTGTTCGTCGAAGACATCGCGGCCAAGCCCTACCAGATCGATCGCATGCTGATGCAGTTGAAACTAGGCGGCCATCTCGATCGAGTTCGCGGCATCATTTTCGGCGAAATGCTCGACTGCTACCAGAGCGCAAATCAGGACTACACGCTGCAAGAAGTGATTACAAGAATCGTTGGGGACCTAGAAGTGCCGGTCGCTTTCGGCGTGCGGTCGGGACACGTCAGCGCAGGAAATATCATACTCCCATTCGGAGTGAAAGCGAAGCTCTCCGTGAAAAGTGGGCAGGTTTCTCTGCGAATTCTGGAGTCCGCGATAACCTTGTAAGAGGCGATTTATCTGGGACTCGATTTTGCCGATAGCGAAGGGGCGAGCCTTCGAAGAGGTTCCTGAAGGCCTGGGCGCGTGCACTACCGTGGGAGAACTGCCCTTCAGGGCCGCGTCAGGGTCGTCGAAGAGCGGCGCTTCAGGGCCGGGTCGGGGTGGTGGAAGAGCGGGGCTTTAAAGCCCCGGCGGTCGTTTGACTTGCCACCACGAGCACGTGCACTACCGTGGAAGAGCGGCGCTTTAGCGCCGCGTTAGACGTCAAATAAATTCGGGGCTTTAGCCCCGGTGGTCGTATCAAGAAGGCATGACTAAACCGAAACACATTCACCTGATCGGCATCTGCGGCACCGCCATGGCATCCCTTGCGGGAATGCTGAAGCAGCGCGGTTTCTACGTCACCGGATCCGATGCCGCCGCGTATCCCCCGATGTCCGACTTTCTGCGCGAACTCGACCTTCCCGTCGCGCAACCCTTCGCCGCGAAGAATCTTGATCCCAGACCGGACCTCGTCGTCGTGGGCAACGCGATGTCTCGCGGCAACCTCGAGCTCGAGCATGTCCTCGATCAGCGCATCCCGTTCTGCTCGCTTCCGCAATTGCTCCACGAAGAATTCCTCCGGGGCAAGGAAGTGCTGGTCGTCGCCGGAACCCATGGCAAGACCACCACGACTTCCATGCTTTCCTGGATTTTCCATTCCGCCGGCCTCGATCCTTCTTTCCTGATCGGAGGCATCGCCGAGAATTTCGGTTCCAGCTTTCACCTGGGCCATGGCAAGCACTTCATCCTTGAGGGCGACGAATACGACACCGCCTTCTTCGACAAGGGACCAAAGTTCCTCCACTATTTTCCCGACGCGATCGTTCTGACTTCCGTCGAATTTGATCACGCCGACATCTACAAAGATCTCGACGCTGTCGAGACGGCGTTCAAGCGCCTGGTGAATCTGATTCCGCGCCGCGGACGCATCGTTGCTTTCGACGGCGCCGTCGGCGATACCACAGAAAGCCCCAGCCTGGAGCGCTGTCTCGCAAAAGCCTTCTGTCCGGTCGAGCGCTATGGCGCCGGTCCGCACGCGAACTGGAAGGTGACCAATCTGCGTCTCGATCCCGGACGCACCACTTGGACCGTCCTCCACAACGGAGAGCACTTCGCCGATTTCGAATTTCCACTCGCCGGTGAATACAACGTGTGGAACGCCACCGCCGCCGTGGCTCTCGCCTCACACTGTGGGATCTCTCAGGAAGAAATCGCGGCCGCGCTCAAAACATTCAAGAGCGTGAAGCGCCGCCTCGAAGTCAAAGCCCAAATCAACGGCATCACCATCATCGATGACTTTGCGCACCACCCGACTGCCATCGCCGGCACGCTGAAGGCTCTGCGTGCGCGTTACCCCGGAGCACGCCTGTGGGCCATTCTCGAGCCACGCTCGAATACGCTGCGCCGGCGAGTGCTGCAAGGCGATCTAGCTCGCAGCCTTGCCCAAGCGGACCAAGTCATCGTCGCGAATGTGTTCCGCTCAGAAGCCGTCCCGGAAAATGAGCGGTTGGAATTGCCGGCTTTGTCCGCAGAAATCAAGCAGAACGGCCGGCCGGCGCGTCTTCTCGCCGACGCCGATGCCATAGTCCAGACCATTGCTCCTGAACTTCGCAGCGGAGATGTTGTCGCCATCCTTTCCAACGGGGGCTTCGGCGGCATCTACGAAAAACTTCCCGCCCGCCTGCGCGAATTGGCGGAGAACAAATGAGCGATCGCTGTTACCCGAGAAGCTGGGGCATGGAAGGTCCGTATCAGGGCACGCCTTCAGGCGTGCCAAAAGCGATCCGCATCCCACGCGCCTTTAGGCGCTGCGGTTCACGCTTTGCGGTTGCCGCCATTTTCGCAATCTGCTTGTTGACCTCCCTCGCCTCAGCCCAGTCGATTGCTTACACCGTCACCTTAACTGCGCCCGAGCAACACCTTGTCGAAGTCCAGATCACTCTGCCTCCAGGCCCCGGCGAGCGCGAACTGCAGATGCCTGTCTGGAATGCCCTCTATCAAATCCGCGACTTCGCTCAATTCATCAACTGGATTCGCGCCAAAGATTCTTCCGGACAACCACTCCCGCTTCGAGCGCTAAATGACAGTCGCTGGCGCGTCGACAATGCCGCCAACGGTGCCACCGTCGAATACCAGATGTACGTCGACTCCTTCGGCCCATTCGGAGCGCAATTCAATCCGGATCACGCCTTCTTCAACCTGGCGCAAATCCTCATGTATCCGGTCGAGAGTCGAGGTTCGCCCGTAACTCTGTTCTTCAGCGGCCTGCCCAGCGAATGGCACATCGCGACAGCTTGCCACCGCCGGACCTCAAACTCCACGCCGAGAATTACGACCGCCTCGTCGATTCTCCCGTCGAAATCGGACTTTTCCGCGAACTCAACTTCGATGAAGCCGGTGCTCACTTCCGCGTCGTCATCGACGCCGATCCGGCCGACTACGATCCCGACAAAATCATCGCCTCGCTTCACAAGATCGTTGCCGCCGCAATTTCCTGGATGAACGATCGTCCCTTCGACACATACACGTTCTTCTATCACTTCCCGCGTGGACCCGCCGGCGGCGGCATGGAACACGCCTACTCCACCGCCATCGACATTAACGCCGAGACCATCCGCCAAAGTTTGTATCCTCTAAATTCCGTCACCGCCCACGAGTTCTTCCATCTCTGGAACGTCAAGCGCATCCGTCCGCAAACCCTCGAGCCCATCGACTACACCAAAGAAAACTTTACCCGCGCGCTCTGGTTCAGCGAAGGCGTGACCAGCACTGCCGAAGAGATTATCCAACTCCGCGGCGGCCTGATGGACGAGAAGCAATATCTCGCGAACATCGGCGAGCAGATCAGCGAACTCGAACAGCGTCCCGCGCACCTGACGCAATCCGCCGAAGACTCCAGCCTCGACGCCTGGCTCGAAGGATTCAATTACTATCGCCGTCCCGAGCGCAGCATCTCCTACTACAACAAGGGAGAATTGCTCGGCATCATGCTCGATCTCGCCATTCGCGAGGCCAGCCGCGATCAAGCCTCACTGCGCGAAGTCATGCAGTGGATGAACACGAACTACGCCAAGAAGGGACGCTTCTTCGACGACTCCAATGGCGTGCGCGAGGCTGGCGAAGCTGTTTGTCATTGCGATCTCAGACTCTTCTTTGCAAAATATGTGGCGGGCACCGACGAACTGCCTTGGGACGACTTCTTGCGCTACGTCGGATTGCGCGTCGAGCAGCTCACCATCATGGTTCCAGATCCCGGCTTCATTGCGTCCCGTAACTTTGATGGACCAATGTCAGTGGTCGCCGTAACTCCGGGCAGCGACGCCGAACGCGCCGGCCTGAAGGTCGGAGATACAGTCACGGAACTGCTAGGCAAACCGGCCGGCGAAGAATCAGAGCAGCAATTGTCGCGCCTCAAGCCGGGAGAAACAGTTTCCATCAAAGTGAAAACGCGGCGCGGCCCCGAGCGCGAGCTGCGATGGAAAGTCGCGGACCGCCAGGAAACCACATACGAAGTCAAAGACTTGGATCGGGTCACGCCCGAGCAGCGCGCGCATCGTGCTGCCTGGCTCAAGGGAGAAGCGGAGACTTACGGGATCACGGCATCTGGGATGACTGGAAAATGATCCGCACGCTTGTCATGCTCGTCTTCTGGGCTCTCGCCGCGCCCGTGGCCGCGCTGATCGGTTTCCCCGCGACCTTTCTCATGGGCGACGTGCGCGTGCTCTACCGCCTCTTCATGTGGGGAGCGTCGGCAGGCGTCTGGCTCACCGGCGTCCGCGTCGAGTCCGTCGGACTCGACCAGTTCGATCACTGCCGCAGCTACATCTTCATGACCAATCACGTGTCGAATATCGATCCGCCGATTCAGGTTCCGCTCATCCCGCGCCGCACTTCGGTCATGGTCAAGAAAGAACTGTTCAAAGTCCCAATCCTCGGAAAGGCGATGCGCATGGGATCTCTCGTTCCGGTCGATCGCGGCAATCGCGATGCCGGCATCGAAGCTGTCCGCGAAGCCAAGGCCGTGATCGAGCAAGGAGTCAACATGCTCATCTACGTGGAAGGGAAGCGCTCGTTCGACGGCAAGCTGCTGCCCTTCAAAAAGGGACCGTTCTACATGGCCGTCGAGTGCGGCGTTCCCGTCGTTCCCATCACGATTGTCGGGACGCATTACGCTATGCCGAAGGCCCGCTTCGCCATCAAGCCGGGTCCCGTGAAAGTAATCTTCCATCCGCCAATCGAACCGCAAGATTTCGGCGGCCGCGAATGCCTGATGGAAAAAGTCCGTGCCGTCATCGACAGCGGATTGCCGGAAGAATATCGGGAGGAAAAACCATTCACCACAGAGGGTACAGAGTCTCACAGAGCAAACACCGGCCAGTAGTCCTCTGTGTTCCTCCGTGTCCCCTGTGGTCATCCTTTGGACTTCCGCAGCGCCCGCACCAGTTCCGGCAGGCGCGGAAGAATCGCCGAGTACTTCAGCCACAACTTATGATCGACGGCAGGGGCGCCACTGACCAGCGCTCCGGCAGCGATGTCCCCGGCCACACCACTTTGCGGCGTCACGATCGCATTGTCGCCAACCTTGCAGTGACCGACCACGCCGACCTGTCCCGTCAGAATCACGCGCTTGCCAATCTCCGTCGATCCCGCGATACCGACTTGGGAGCACAGCAGCGCATCTTCGCCCACGCGCGAGCCGTGTCCAACCTGCACAAGGTTGTCGATCTTCACGCCGCGTCCAATGTGGGTCTCGCCCACGCTCGCGCGATCGATGCAGGAATTCGCCTGCACCTCGACATCGTCTTCGATCACAACCGGAGCGGGCTGCGGAATTTTGTGCCAGTGACCTTCGGCGGTGCGGGCGAATCCGAAGCCGTCGCTGCCGATGACGACTCCGTTTTGCAGAAGCACGTTGTCGCCGATGCGGCAGTTTTCGCGGACGACGGCATGCGAATGCGCGAAGAAGTTGTTACCAATCTTCGCTCCGCGATAAATCACAACGTGGGCGAGCAGCACGGCATTAGCGCCGATCTCGACGTCTTCGTCGACAACGACGTAAGGACCGATGTGAGCTCCGGGACCGATGCGGACGTCAACATGCACGACGGCAGTCGGATGAATTCCGGCTGAGTATTTGCGCGGCTGATGAAAGAGCTCGAGAGCACGCGCGAAGCTCAGGTACGCGTCCTTGGCGCGGAGCATCGCAGTGGGGACAGCAGGGAAGTCCTCGCCAACGATCACGGCCGCAGCCCGCGTGCTGCGCGCTGCCGATGCATATTTGGGGTTGGAGATGAACGTCAGTTCTCCGGGACCGGCCTGTTCGATGCCGTTGAGGCCGGTGATTTCCGTGTCGGGAGATCCGTTTTCCAGGCGCAAATCGAGAGCCGAAGCGATTTCCGAGAGTTTCATTGATTTAGATGGATTGCGCCTAAATCGTACACCAGTCGGGTTCCCACCCTTCGAAAAGCGCGAAGGGTGGGGCAGCCTCTCTGTCTCGATAGAGCCCGTTCTATCCAGCGGTTGCGCACGAGGCTGCATTCTTCCGCTCCTTCGGAGCTGCAGTTGCCTTAGCATCTGCTTTCATGCCAACGGGCGGCTTACGTTGAAGGCGTGCTGCCTCTGGATTCCCGACCTTCGAAAGGCGCGAAGGGTGGGGCAGCCTCTGTGCCTCGGGGGAGGCGGATTCCTGCCGAACGTTTTCCGTGGGCACGGCGCGAGCTTGTGCTGAAGGCGCTTCCGCGGCGCGGCGCTCGTCAGCTTGGCGTTCGGCGGCCTGGCGGGCGAGTACGCGTCCTCCCTCTTCGAAGCGCTCGAGGAAGTGTGGGTCGCGCGGGTCGACCGGTCTGAAGGGGACGGCGGCCACGGCGGGAAGATCCGAATCCACTTCGTCGACAGGCGTGTCGGGCTCGGCGTACTGCGGGACCTCTCTCACCTTGGGATGGACGTTGCTATCGAAGCGGGTATGCCGGGCATTTTTCACCGCAATATGCAAGGCGCGGATGATCAATTCGGCGCGCTTCACGTCGAGCGTGTTACGAATCAGTCCGTTGATCACTTCCATCAGGGAGGCTTGAATGGCCTCTTCGCTTTCGATCAGCGCGATGGGGTGCAAGCGCGAGTGGGCCGGACGGCGCACGCCGCGGTGGGCGTGCTGATGAAAGTGGCAGAACTGCTCTCCGCGGAGAGCGGGAGCTTCGCAGCGGACTCCGGTGACTTTGATATGAGTGCACGATTTTGGATTTGGCATAGAGATCTTGTTCATGATTTTTTGGTAGTTGCGAACTAAAATCTTGGCGGCATTGGAGTTAGGGAAATCGGAGATGACGGAATCGACGTAAAATCTTGTAAGGAAAGGACTTGCGAGTAAATTCTTGACAACTAAGGACTTAATGTCGGCGCGGAGGGTGGTGAGGTCGTGGTCGGGAGGGCTCGGCAGTGGGGACCGAGGAGTGTGTGTTGCAGGGGAGATCCCTCCGCCCGCAGGTGAAGACGCGGGCGTTCGGGATGACGCCTTGGGGGAGGCGTGTGGATAGTCGGGGAATTTCTGTTTTGGGAGGGTCGGATTTACCGCCGAGGGCGCAGAGAGCGCAAAGGAGGACAAGGGATTTTCGGGCGCTACGGCGGGCGAGGCGGTTGCTTCGCGACCGGGGCGGACTCTTCGGCTTCGCTGAGGGCAAGCTGCGTCCGCGGCCACTGAGTCGTTGGGACTTTGGTGGGGCATAGTCCCAATTCTGAACGATGAGATTCCTCAGTAAAGGTCAGATGTCACACGAAAAAAATAAAGCTGTGGAAAAGTTTGAGTGCAGGGGATTGGGGAACGTCCCGTCTCCCTATTTCACGCAGGGGTTGGGCTGTGAAGAACTTCTGGGCGCGTGGACGGCGCAGGTGGCTTTGCTTGCCGCTGCTTAGGGACATGAACTGCGAAGCTGCGCTTCGCTGGACGACCGATGGCGGCGGTCCCCACAGGGTAGTTGCCGAAACTAACAAATCCGCTATTGAACTACAAGCGTAAATCCAGTTTTACTCAGGTTCGAACCGCTGGTTGCGGTTACGACTACGTTGTACGTTCCGGTTGGTGTCCCTGGGTTCGGGGGTGGTGGCGGAGGTGTACTGCTGCTTCCTCCTCCACCGCCGCAGGAGACAATTCCCATAGTGACTGCAAGTAGCAGGAGCAGGCACGCTCCACGCGTTGCGTATCTTTTCCCCGTAACAAAAAACAGCGAAAGCAGCATACCCATTCCCATCATCCACTGAGCCAGGAAATATGAGCGGCGCTCCAGTTTTGTTGCTGTGGTCGCGGCAGTCGTCGTGACAGTTACAACAGCTGTTGTTGTGGAGACAGTGCCAGTCGTTTTCACTGAGGCCGGCGAGAACGCGCAAGTGGCCTCGGATGGCAAGCCAGCACAAGCCAAAGTGATTGTTCCGCTGAATCCTGTTGAATTGGATATGTTCAGTGAGGTAGAGCCTGCGCCTCCCGGGGTTTTTATGATGACGGCGGGTTGTCCGGCCATTGCCACGTAGAATCCCGGAGTGATGGTGAACGTCTGCGGTTGTGTCGCGCTGCTTGGATTGAAGCTCGGATCGCCGCTGTAGCTCGCTGAGACCGTGTGCGTGCCAGCGTCGAAATTGAAAACTCCATTTGGATTGGCTGTGTTGCCTTGCCCATTCAAGGTAAAGACCGAGCCACCGGGAATCGCTCCAAAGCTGTCGTTAAAAGTCACGGTGCCGCTCGGAACTCCGTATCCGGATTGTCCTGCTACATCGGCACGTACGTAGACGAAGCTGCCGAAAGGACCGCTTGTGAAGGGAATGGACTGGCCTTTTTGATTTGCACTAAGGACTGAGACTGTGGTTGCGCTCGGTTCCGCTGTCACAGTGAAGTAGGCAGAAAATCCCGAACTTGGTGCAAAGGTGGAGTCACCGGCATAGTACGCCATCAGCTGGTAGGTCCCGCCTGGGACAGCGTTCGTTGAAGCAGAAATTGATCCCCCGGACAGGTCCCACATTCCCAGACTGGTCAAACCTGAGTTTGGGGGTTGTGGGGCTCCGAGTAGAGAGACCTTGCCGGTTGGGCTGCCCGTGCCGCTATTGGGGGAGACTGTTGCCGTGAACGGCACTGGGGAGCCATGGGTGATGTTCGTAGCACTGGTCGATACGGCTGTCGAGGTCGGATTAAACGTCACTGTACTCCACTGATTCACCAGGTTTGCAACATTCACCGACCCCAACCCGGTGGTGAGGTCGTAGCCAGGACCAGCCTGGTATTCGGTCCCGGTTTCTCCAGGAACGACATTGTTGCCTGTGGTCACGTCGTTGAAAATGCAGTCGCTGGCGGGAAATGTCGATGTATTCGAACCATTGCATTGAGAGGGATAGTTATTCTGGGTGGCAGCCAATCTATAGAGAATGTAGTTGGCCATCCCTTGCCGACCAGACTGGCCGCCCAGGCTGCCGGCTTTCTGATCCACCAAGCCCATGATTCCGGCGAATGCGGGCGTAGCGGCGGAAGTTCCGCCAACGAAATAGAGCCCAATCTCGCCCTGGCTATTTGGTTCGCACGACCCCTCGAGACAGAGCAAGTACGGATCATGTTGTGCCGCTGTCAGAGAGACATCCGGCAGATCTCGAACGCCATCGTTCGGGATGCCCGTAACTCCATACTGCCAGTTCGGCTTGGGCACGCCCGGTGTTGTGCCTACGCCGCTTGCAACATTCCCCGCGCTCGCTCCACCGCTGCTGGACCACAGACCCTTCGTTGCGCTGCTTTCGTTCCACACATCTTCGGGGATGTAAGAAAGAGCGGTGGCGGCAAAGTTTGGAGGATTCGACGCCGACGCCCAATACTGACCAGTATTGCTCGTGTCGTTGAACAATGTTCCGCCGACAGCAGTGTTGAACGCGGTCGAAGCCAGGTAGTTAACCGAGATAGGGTGGGTGGCGGGAGCAATACTGGGATCATCACATCCTTCCGCGCCGCTATCACCGGAGGAGACAAGATAGGTAATTCCCTGGGCCGCGGCTTGCTGTGCCATTGCCGTCGCTCCAGCTAGTTGAGCGTCCGTTGCGTACGATTCGCATGAGCTGAAGCTCTCGGTCATCACATCTGCGAGATTGTTTTCGACAATGTAAGCTTCGGAGAGATCAATGCCGTCTGTTGTATTGGTTGTGGCTGAAACAACGAAGTACAGACTTGTGCCAGTGGCAATTGCGAGCGACCAGGTTGTGTCCAGTGTGGCTTCTGCCTCGTCGCCGCCGCCTAAGTCTCCGGGGTCAGGCCCATTGACCACGAGGAAAAAGTCGGGGCTACTGATAGTTGTTGCAAACACCCGAAAAAAATCTACTACGTCGGTGAAATCGCTGTTGAACATCTCGCTTCGTGCGACGACCGCAATACTACCTCCAAGGCCGTCCAGGTTGCTGCTATAAACGGGCTTGATGTTGTAAATCGTTGCGTAATCCTCGGGTGCCAACGCGTGAACTGTTTGGCCATTTTGTGTAAACGTAATCTGCGGCTTCTTGCCGGGAACAATCTTGGCCGGAACAGGTTGGCCGTCGAAATGGATTGCTGGCTTCTTGATGAAATCGTGGAGGGTCAGGACACCCCTCACTGCAGGCGTCAATGCGCTTGGGATCTGCGGGTCGGTGGAGTTGGCCCAGTGCTGTTCGCCGTTCACCAGATACTTGTGAATCGTAGTGTGGAAGGCTTCTTCGACTTGAGCGGCGGTTCCAGAGAACTCGAGAACGGTGCGGCCTTTGGTTGAACCTACCTCGAAGCCGTGCGATTGCAGCCAGGCTGTGATGGTCTGCATGTCAGCGTCGGTGGGGCCGAATTGCTGCCCGAAATGTTTTGGCGTGAGCCATTTGTGATAGTTGGGCGAATGTTTGTCCTGCTGGTCGTCGAGCAATTTGCGGAGCGTGGCTTCCTGCTCGTCGCTGCGCTTCAGGACGAGCAGCATGCGCTTCATGGGCAGGCTTCCGTCTGCCGTGCCGAGATCGAATTGCGGGCGCGCGAGGGGATGCGTGTTGCCTTTCAACGTGGTCAGGCGGGATTCGTCGATGGGTTCGGTAATGAGCGGCCTGACAACGGCGGGGTTTAGTTGTTCCTGCGCCTGGATTGGTGTGACGGCAGCGATCATAGAAAGAAGCACGAAGCACAGGATTAATCTGGCAGAGAGAGCGGACACGGCCCGCATGGGCACACCTCGACCTGGGATGACGGGCGTGGAGATCAAACGGAGAGGAGGGAAGGAAGGGACGTCCGCTCGACTCTTTCGGCCCAAAGCGCCTACAGCCGAGAAACATTACATGAGAAGCGAGAATTTTTCAACGATTTGGCTCACTGCGCGAACAGCAGCCGGCGAGAGCGCCGCTCCACACACCACGCCTATCATTCTTCGAACATGGGGACTTGGCGCTGGTCCTGGGCGATGCGGCGCTGGCGGCGGGTGGCTCCGATGACGGCGAGGACGGTGAGCGACTCGAGGGCGCTGCGCGGGACGAAGATGCGCTGCGTATTCGAGCGCTGGTCGGGAGGGTTGACGAGATATCCCTCGGGCGTGGCTTGTAGAAGGTCGGCGGGCATGAGTCCTTCGAGGACTTCGCTATCTTTGAAGCGCAGGCGGACCCAGAGACCTTCGGAGCGCGGACGGGTGGTAAAGGTTTTGCGCGTGACCGATTCGGCTTCGCCGAATTCGCGGACGAAGTAGACTCCCTTGATCTCGCGCAGGTCGATGAGGATAACCGTCCCCGAGGTGTTCAGGAGTTCCACCTTGCCTTCATGGACGAACTGGGTGGGGGAAACGTATCCCGAGACCGAGTCGCGGTCCATCTTGCGGACGATGACTTTTTTGTGCGTAGAAGGCATGGAAAGGCGGGGGCCAGGGATCAGGGGCTAGGGGCCAGCAAGAACATACCAGCCCCTGACCTCTGATCCCTGACCACTGACGTTTGATTCTCGCATCTTTTGGCCAGAAACAGGCGGAATCCGTCTTGGCAGTAGCCAAAATGTAAACGTTGTGTTATTTTCTTGGACTTGCCACGAAGTTTCCTTTGTATATAAGTACTTTGTATTTAGCCATTTGCGTCCGGGTGGCTGAGGGTCTGGTTCGCGAGTGGGGCTGGACCTGTGGAAATCTTGTGGAAAGTTCGGCAAATCGGGCCCTCCCCCGGGGCGATTCGGGCATCGAATCGCGTTTGCCCAAGGGCTTGGGCAGCCGCTTGAAAGCGAATGGCTGATTACATTTACACGATGGAAATACGGCTGACGCCGGATCAGTTGAAGGGCGTCGGCCTCGTGCAAGACGTAACCCGCGCGGCGGGCATGAATCTTTACCTGACCGGGGGAGCGATCCGCGACATTATCAGCGGATTTTCGATCCGCGACCTGGATTTCACCGTTCAGGGGAATCCCCTCAAACTGCAAAAGGATTTTGAGAAGGCTGGGGCGAAGATCGCCGCCGTCGAAGAGGACGTGCGGACGATTTTCCTGTCGCTGCCGGGGAACGCGCGCGCCGAAGTGAGCATGGCGCGGACGGAGAAGTTTGAGAAGACGGGGAAGCCCCCGATCGTGATGCCGGCGACGATTCACGAAGACTTGCGGCGCCGCGACTTCACCATCAATGCGATGGCGCTGTCGTTGAATGAAGGATCGCGGGGATTGCTGCTTGATCCGTTCAATGGCGTGGCCGACATTGAAGCGAAGGTCATTCGCATCCTGCAGAACTATTCGTTTCTGGAAGACCCTTCACGGTTGATCCGGGCGACGCGTTTTGCGGCGCGCTTTCACTGGCCGCTGGAAGAACGCACGCAGGCGCGGTATGACGCAGCGAAAGAAGGGAAGTACATCGACCATATTTTGCGCTCGTCGATTGGACATGAGATCGCGGCGCTGGCGCATGAAGACGATCCGCTGAACGTGGTCAAGATGCTGGAGAAGGAAGGCTGGCTCGAGGTTTTGCACGAGCACTGGACCAGTGCCAAGGTGGACACCAACGGGATCACGGCGCTGATGAAGACGCGGCAGCAGATGGTCGATCTTGGGTACACGCCCGATGCGGGTCCGGCGGTAATGTATTTTCTGACATCGCATTTTTCCGACAAAGATGTCAGCGACATTCAGAAGATGATTCCGCGGAAGGATCTGGTCGAGGCGTGGCGGGATATTGAAGATCATGCCAAGGAATTGGCGAAGCGGTTGATGGGGAAAGAGGCGGCGACGCCGTCGCGGACGTGGCAACTGTTGTCGTCGGCGCGTCCGGAGATGGTGCTGTTTCTGGCAGTAACGGCGAAGCAGCAGTCGGTCGACCAGAAGATCAAGAATTATCTGACGAAGTGGCGGCAAGTGCAGCAGAAGCTTCCGTTACCGGAGATGACGGAGTTGCTGATTACGCCGCAATTGCCGATCTATCCGAAGCTGGCGAACGATGTATTCATGCTGCTGCTGGATGGCAAGCTGCGCTCGCGTACGGAGACATTGAAATTTCTGAAACCGTTTGCGCCGCCACCTCCGCCACCACCTCCTGCGCCGAGAAGGGGACGGCAGCCGAAGGCTGTGGCACAAGCGGCGGGCGCTGCTCCGGCGGTGGCGAGTGCGCCACCGGGAAAACCGGGACCGAAAGGGAAGAAGGGGAAGGGCGCGGTTGCGCCAGTTCCCGCAGCGACGGTTGTGCCTGCGAAGGTTCCTGCGGGTAAGCCTGACGCGAAAGCGAAGCCCGTTGAGGCCGTGAAACCTGCTGCGAAATCGGCTACGAAATCCGCGAAGCCGGCACACAAGCCCGCTGCGAAACCGGCTAAACATGGCAAGAAGCCGGCGGCAAAAAAGGGCAAGAAGAAGTAGCGGCCCAGGCCGTGATTGCGCGGTAGGGATCCTTCGACTACGCGAGCTCATTCGAGTTGGCTGCGCTCGGGAGGACAATTCGTGCGTTCTTCGGCATGATCGGCAGCAAGCTCAACAAGCCTTCCACTTCTTTCCTATTGACCACAATCCGCGATTGGCGTGAGAATGCCGCCTGCCCCGAATTCTCTTGGGGAAGCTTGGGGGACCGCATTGAAAAAACTGGGGAGAATCCTGCTCTATTCATTGGGCGGCTTGATTGTGGTGCTCGCCATTGCCATCTCGTTCACGATCGGATGGCGGCCGTTTATCGGGCCAAAGATTCGGGCCGTCGGCAATCGACAATTTGAGCGCACCCCGGAACGCGTGGCGCGGGGAAAATATCTCGTGCAAAATTTGCTGGGATGCGAAGACTGCCATAGCGAGAAGGACTGGACGCAGCACGGCGCTCCCACAATTGCGGGCAAAGAAATGGCCGGCCAGATGTTGCCCGTAGTTGATTTTCCGGGAACGGCCGTCGCCCCCAATCTGACTCCCGACGCGGAGACCGGAGCTGCGAACTTTACGGATGAACAAATCGCGCGCGCCATCCGCGAAGGCATCAAGCATAACGGGACCACGCTGTTCCCGATGATGCCTTACAGCGAATACCGGGAATTGGCCGATGAGGATGTCGCATCGGTGGTGGTGTTTCTGCGGTCATTGCCGCCGGTGCGGAATCCGCTGCCCGCTTCGAAGATCAATTTCCCGGTGAATTATTTGGTTCGGAGCGCACCCGAGCCGGTGAATGCGCCGGTGGCTGGGCCGGGGGCGGACCCGTTGGCTCGTGGTAAGTACATGGTGAGCCTGGGTTGCGGCTGCCACAACGCTGTCGAAAAACTGCCGTATGCGGGCGGCGATTCGCTGGTCGGGCCGTGGGGGTCGGTGGTCAGCGCGAACATCACGCCCGATGCTTCGGGAATCGGCTACTACACGGAAGCGACGTTCATCACGACGCTACGCACGGGCTATGTAGGAGCGAGGAAGCTGAACTCGATCATGCCGTTTGGAAATTTCAAGAACCTTACGGATGACGATCTGAAGGCCATCTACGCGTATCTGCGAACGCTCAAGCCGGTGAAGCATCGCGTCGATAACACGCTGCCCGCGACCTATTGCAAGGTGTGCAAGCAGAACCACGGAGGTGGCGATCGAATTGGTCTTCCGGCGTTTGGCTTTGAAGTGTGCTGAAAACTGAATTCCGGACCTCTGACGGCTGAAGTCCCCAGTGGGAGCGCTTTGACGTGGCCTAAAGCGCCGCTCATCCACGGTCGTCCTCTTCCACGTCGTCGCCATCCTTGGTCGTCCCGGTCGATATGGTTGCGGGCTCAACGCGGAGAGTTCTGCCGCACTCTCGAAGGTCCCGGATTGATGCGCTGTGCCGACCAAGGTAGGCCGGTTATCGCAGCGCTGGAAACGCTGCGCCAGCAACAACAACCCGATGTGGTGGCGAAAGGCGCCGGAAGCCTGCAGAGGCGGGCGGCTTGATGCGAAAATCCGAGGCCATGAATCCGAAACCGGCATATAATGAAGTCGTCATGCGTCGCCTGGCGTCCATAGCGGCGTTCGCCCTGTTGCTGTGCATACCCTTGTGGGCGCAGCACGGCGGCGGTGGTCATGGCGGCGGTGGCGGCCATGGTGGATTCGGCGGCGGTGGTCATGCCGGATTTGGTGGCGGCCATGTTGGTGGCTTCGGCGGTCACGTAGGCGGCGGTTCCTTCGGTGGCGGGCACTTCTCCGGTGGCTCGCGCGGTGTTTCAAGCTTCCACGGCAGTCCAGAATTTGGTCGTGGGATTGGTTCTTCGGCGCGAGGTTTCTCTCGCGGTCCTTTCTTGCATGATGGCTTCCGCGGCAACGGCTTCCGCGGCAACCGGTTCGGCCGCGAACGATTCCGGTCCTACGGATTCCGCAATAATTGCTACGGGTACGGATGCGGCTATGGGTACGGCGCGTATGGGTACCCGTGGTGGGGATCGGCTTATTACGATCCGTGGTGGTGGGATCAGGACGACCAGCAGTTCGATAACGACTACTATGGCCAGTACGACATGGCCAACCAGATGAACGAACAAAGCCTGGAAGAGCAGCGCATGCTGCGCCAGGAAGAGGCGGATGGCGATCAGGACGCGTACGCTCCACGAGCGCCGGAGCGGCGGTATGCGGATCCGACGCCGAGCGCGCGGCCGGAAGGCAGTCCGATCATTCCGCCGACCGTACTGGTGTTCCGCGACCAGCATCGGGAAGAGACGCAGAACTACGCGATTGTTGGACAAACTCTGTGGAACTTCACTTCGCAGCGGACGGAAAAGATCGCGCTCGCCAGCCTGGACCTGCCCGCGACGGAAAAGGCGAATGAGGATCGCGGCGTAAGCTTCCGGATTCCGGGCAGCGCCGAAGGCCAGTAAGCTATTTACCTGAGATATTCCCACACACCACTGGCAGCACCGTACGCCCGTTCGCTGCATCCAACAGCACATTCACCCCAAGGTCATTGGTTTTTTGAAGCGGAACTAATAGAGTGGAATCAAATACTTAGGGAAAATCTAAAGGAATCGGGGAACCTGCTGCAGCACGGGGTCAGGCGCGAGAGCAGGGGTGCGCGGGTGATAAAATAAATGGATACTCAACTATGCCTTTAAAAACTTTGTTTCTGAATCCTCCATCGTTTGAAAATTTTGACGGGGGCGCCGGCTCCCGATGGCCGGCCACGCGCGAGATTGAGAGCTACTGGTACCCGGTATGGCTGGCTTATCCGACGGGAATGCTGGAAGGGGCGCGGTTGCTGGATGCGCCGCCGCATCACGTGTCGGGTGAAGAGACGATCCAGATCGCCAAGGGATACGAATTCCTGGTGCTGTTCACGTCGACGCCGGGATTCCCAGGCGACATCCTGCTGGCGCGCGCCATCAAGAGCGCGAATCCGAATATCAAGATTGCCTTTGTGGGTCCGCACGTAAGCGTGCTGCCGGAAAAGTCGCTGCGCGATTGTCCGGAAATTGATTTCGTTTGCCGCAAGGAATTTGACTATGCGGTGGTGGATTATGCGAAGGGCAAGCCGCTGGCGGAGATCGCGGGTGTGTCGTTCCTGAAGGATGGGAAGGTGGTGCACAACCCGGATGCCGCGCAGATTCAGGATCTTGATGCGCTCCCGCATGTGACTGAGGTCTACAAGCGCGATCTGGATGTGACCAAATACACCGTGCCGTTTCTGTTGTATCCGTTTGTATCGCTGTATACGACGCGGGGATGTCCGGCGCAGTGCACGTTCTGTTTGTGGCCGCAGACGCTGAGCGGGCATCCGTGGCGGAAGCGTTCGACCGACGATGTGGCGCGAGAGATGGCGAAGGCGAAGGAGTTGTGGCCCGATGTGAAGGAGTTCTTCTTCGACGACGACACGTTCAACATCCAGAAGGCGCGGACGATCGAGCTGTGCACGAAGCTGAAGCCGCTGGGATTGACCTGGTCGTGCACGTCGCGCGTGACCACGGATTACGAGACTTTGAAAGCCATGAAGGAAGCAGGCTGCCGGCTTCTGATCGTGGGATATGAATCCGGCGACCAGCAGATTCTGAAGAACATCAAGAAGGGCGCGACGGTCGAGCGGGCGCGGCAGTTCACGAAGGATTGCCACAAGCTGGGTCTGGTCGTTCACGGTGACTTCATTATGGGGCTGCCGGGCGAGACGCATGAGACGATCAATAACACGATCGCATTTGCGAAAGAGCTGGATGTGGAGACGATTCAGGTTTCTGTGGCGCACGCCTATCCGGGGACTGAGCTGTATGATCACGCGGTGAAGAACGGATTTATTGTTGGCGACAACAAGATGGTGGACGAGGGCGGACACCAGTTGGCGCACATACAGTATCCGGGGCTGCCGGCGGACGACATTCTTTCGGCAGTACACCGTTTCTACGACGAATATTATTTCCGTCCGAAGGCGGTCTTCCGCATCTTGAGGAAGGCGGCGTTTGATGGGCACGAGCGCAAGCGGCTTTATAAAGAGGCGCGGACCTTCCTAAAGCTGCGGGCCGCGCGCAATAAGATGGTGAAGAAACACGCTGAGGCGGCAGCGGCTGCTCCGGCGGGCGCGATGACGGATTAAGAGCATCGTTCTCAGTTATCGGTTCTCAGTTTCCCAGTGAAATGGGACGGAACGGTTTTACTGAGAACTAACAGCTGGGAACTGATTCTTAGGTGACCTTTCGCAAGTATCTGGTGCTGGCTGGAGTGACCGTCTTCGCAGCGGCCGGCGATTCCATGCTCTCGCATGGGATGAAGCAGATGGGCAGCGTCTCTCCGTATCATCTGCAAGGCCTGATCCTGGCGGTGCTGAATCCCTGGGTGGCGGTCGGAATCCTTTTACTGCTCGCCTTTTTTGCCTCCTACATGAATGCGCTATCGTGGGCGGATCTCACCTACGTGTTGCCCGCAACGTCTCTGGGATATGTGCTGCTGGCGCTGGTGGCGAAGTTTGCCTTACATGAGCAGATCAGCCTGCTGCGCTGGTTAGGGATCGTGCTGATCTCCGGGGGAGTGGGATTTGTAGCCGGAGGGGAAGCGCTGACATCGCATGAACCTGGGGAAGCGTCAAAATCCTCACTCGGCCGCACAGAAGGCTACAAGGATGGGGCACTGGCTGAGGAGAAGTCAAAATCCCCACTTCTCCCAAAAGCAGTGAGAAATGGGACACCCGATGGTAAAGATCGGGACGAAGCGAAATCTCCTCATCGCAGAACCGGTGAAGCGCCGGCGATCGGATCTGAGCGATGAGGCACGTCTACACGTGGGGCGGGATAGCGGTCGTGGTTTTCTTTTCGGTGGTGGGCGACGTGCTGATGGCGCGGGCGATGAAGCGAGTCGGCGACGTGCACGAGTTGTGGGATCGGTACGGATTGTGGAAAGTCGTGGGGAGAATTCTTTCCACTCCGAGTTTCTTTTTTGGCGTGGCGGGAATGGCGGTGGCGTTCTTCAGCCTGCTGTTCGCGTTGTCGTGGGGAGACGTGAGCCTGGTGGCGCCGGCCGCGGCGTCGCTGACGTTCATCGGAAACGCATTTGCAGCGAAGATCTTTCTGCATGAGAAAGTGGATCGCCGGCGGTGGATTGCCGCATTGCTGGTGGCCGGGGGAGTGGCGCTGCTAGCAGGGTAGGGTCAGGGTCGGTGCAGTCCGTCGATATTTAATTTTCTTTTTTTTCACCGGGCTTCTTTCCACCTCCGCGCCTCTGTGACGGAGGTGGTTTTGTTTTGAGGGCGGCGAGTGGCGGAGCGGCGGTTTGAATCAGCCGAGGAGTTTGAATACCTTGCAGGTGCGTTCGATCATCTGCTGCTGGTAGACGGTTGGGGTCAGGAATTCGACGCCGTGGGTGAATCCGTCACGGTTGCGGATGATGCCACGCAGAACGAACCCCATGGTGTTGTAGGGGATCAGAAATTCGAGCGTCAAGCTGGTTCCGGAGTCGAGTTCGCGAGTGAGGAATAAGCGCATGCCTCCACGGCTAATATCGGAGGCTTGTCCGCGCAGGCTCAAGCGCTGACCGTTCAGCAAAACAGTGATGATGACCGGAATCACGACAGCAAGGCGTTCCCAGCGGCGGTCGTCGGCTGGGCTGAGCGGTTCGGGATTTGGGCTCGTGCGGTCCATGCGTGATCCAATTTCTCGTATTTGATGGGTGGGGACAATCCAGCGAGCGCAATTGCGAAGGTGACGGATGGGTGATGACCGTCTGGCCGGCGATCGTAGGGAAGGTGTGCGGGATTGTCCGACTTACGCAATTGATCCTGCCGATTGCTGCTCGAGTTCACGATCGAGGAGTACTAAAAGGATTTAATAAGCACATCGTTCGCGATTATTTCCTGGAATGTCGCCCGCGTCGTTACACTGAACGACAGCTTGGGACAAGCGCAGTTGAACGTTACTTGCGCGAGGGGCGAATTGAACAAACCGCATTTTCATCTGCACGGACTGGTCCTGGAAACCCGGGACCCGGAGGAAGCGGCATCGTGCATGAGCGGGACGGCGGTGCCGTATGTGTCGCACCTGCTACCGGGGTCGCCACCGTTCTCGACGCAGATTTTCGTGACCCAGGGACAACGGGTGGATTTAACCCGTGTTTTGACCAGCGGCGCGATGGAAGTGGAAGCGACGCTGCCGCAAGACTCCTACGCGGTAATTCTCGATCTCAGGAAGGGACTGGGGCAGCATCGAGTGGCAGCGAGGACGGTTGCGGTCGGGCCCGAGTATGGATTCGTCCAGTCTCCGTTGCAGAAGGTAGAGGTGCAGACTACGGCGAGTTTCGAAGCGTTGTTCCTGCGGATCTCGCGCGAGGGCGTGATGGAAGAGCTGGAGAAACTGCTGGGGAAGGAAGCGCGGAGTGAATTAACGTTCGATCCGGAACTGCGGATGGCGAGCGCGGCGGGGCGGCGGATGAGAGAGCTATGCGATAAGCTGCGCCGGACGTTGTACAGCACGGACAAGCAGAACGTGGGGCGATCCCGAGATCTGAAAGAAGTTGAAGGAGAATTAATTACTCTGCTGTTGCAGGCGCAGCCACACAATTACCGGAGATTTCTGCATCGCCGTTCGGCGGCGGATCCCTGGCAAATCGTAGCAGCGGAGGAGTTCATGCGAGCGAACGCGCATCTGCCGATTTCACTGGGCGATGTTTGCAAAGCTGCGGGCACAAATGCGCGGACGCTGCAGCATTCGTTTCAGAAGAAGCGCGGTTGCACGCCCATGGAATTTCTGAGGAACTCGCGGATGGAAGAGGCGCGAGTTGGGCTGTTACAACCGAACGAGAACACGAGCGTGACGGGCGAGGCAGCGCACTGGGGTTTTCTGCACTTCGGGCGATTCTCCAGGGAATACCAGACGCGCTTCGGAGAGCTCCCTTCCGCAACACTCAAAAGATCGCGAAGAAGCATGTTCGGCGTCCAGAGCTAAATTCGGGCGGCTTCGGGCTCGGCAGACGCTTCCTAATCCAACCGGAAATCCCAGAAAGCCAACGTTAAAAAATCTGGTCACTGTGGCGAAGAACTCGCGCCCGCGGTGGGAACGGTTCCGGCAGGGCAGGGAGTGCCGGAAGGATTTGTGCCCGAAGGATTCTGCGGGGTTCCGTTGGTTGCGGTATTGGTGTTGGCGCCATTGGCGGATGCACCGCCTGCGGCATCCGTGCTGCCGTTCATATTTTCTCCAGTGGGAGCATTCGCCGCGGCGGCACTCACGCACGGAGAGCCTGTCCGATTCGCGTTGGGAGCGGTTGTTTGCGTATTGGGAGTGGCAGCATTGGTCGTATTGGCGGGAGTCGAATTCGCGGGTGTGGATAATTCCTGGGTTGGGGCAGGCGGCGCTGTAGAGCCATCACCGGCTGCCTTAGTAGTAATTGGTGTCGGAGGGCCGATGGTGGATGCGGGCGGAGCCGTCTCCGCGGGAGTCGCGGTGGTGGCAGCCGATGCGGGTGAGGTTGCGGTGGTAGAAGCCGGCGCAGCCGTGGTGGTGGCCGGGTTGGTGCTTCCGGTTGAAGCGGACGGTTGCGAAGTGGTTGGTGGTGCGGCAGCGGAAGGCGCAGCAGAGCGGGTGGTTCTTTGCGCGGCGGCCCAGGTTCCGAAGGTGAGCACGAAAAGAACGGTAAGAAGACGGGTTGTCATAGAACCTCCAAATGGTCAGGCCGAGATTTGGGATCGCGTTTTCTTAAGTCTCAAGCTGATGAGCGGAGGTGGCTATCCGGGAAATGCCGTAGCTGACGGGGCGTTTGGGTTTATGAGAGGGGAAGAAGGCGAATCGCACTTCGCCCCGCGAAGTGTTGCGAGTGACAAAGATTATGATTATTTCTGGTATTGCGTGGGTTGCGGACCTTTTTCGAGGGTCTCGCGATCCCATATCCAGCCTTGGCGGGTGTAGCTGGCAAGTTCGAAATCCTGCGTCAATTCCAGGGCGTCGGTTGGGCAGGCATCTTCGCAGAGGCCGCAGAACATGCAGCGGCTAAGGTCATAGGTGAAATTGGTAAGTTCCTTGCGGCGGGTTTTCTCGTTGCGTTCGCTGGAGACGACGATGAGATGCTCGGGGCAGGCCAAGGCACAGAGGTCGCAGGCGATACACATGGTCTCGTCGGTATCGGGATTTACGTTGAGGCGGGGCGCTCCGCGATAGCGCTCGGCGACTTGAGGCCGCTCCAGCGGATACTGTTCCGTGTAGATTTCTTTCGGATCCTGATAGCGAAAGGTGACACTGAGACCTTGCAGCAGGTCAATCATGAAGACTTTGCGGAGCAGGCTTGGCATGCCCATAACCCGCTAAGCATATCACGTGATCGAGTTCCCCAATGAATGGATTGCGTTACAGGACTGCCCATGACAGATTTAGTTATGAAGTTCGCGCAAATTCATCACTCGAGGGCAAGAGGGCAAACGCGATTGCAGCGATGTTGGGTGTAAGGGATGGAGCTGTGGCGAGGACTGAATGTTTGGAAAATTGGTGTAACAAAATCGGGGGCGGTCCGTCTTTAAGGTAAGGAAATAGGGAACTTCTTTGGGGTGATGGACGTATTCCTGAAGAGAGGATGCCATGAAGGCTTATTTAAATAACCTGCCGACGAAGACGTGGCTCCTGCTGGTCATTCCCGTCGTCGTCGTTGCCTATCCAGTGGTGCGGATCGTCGTTCCGGCGGTGCTGCGAGCAGTAGTGCCTGAGGTCGTACGCTCGGTGCTGAGCGTGATCTAGATACGTCCGCCGTCCGCGATTCAGATCTGGCTGAGCCGGTACAATAGTGCCAGAGCGAATGGCAAACCCAGCACAATCCTCTGCAGCGAAGTCTTCTACTGAAGCCCAGTCCTGTGCGGCCGAGTCCTCTGTGAACGAATCCTATGTGAAACAGGACGAAGTCTGGATGGAGGAGGCGCTGCGCTGTGCGCAGCGAGCGCTGGAGATGGGAGAAGTTCCCGTCGGCGCGGTGGTTGTGTGCGAGGGAGAGATCGTGGGGCGGGGATGGAACCGGAACATTGCTGACTGCGATCCGACCGCACATGCCGAGATTGTGGCGCTGCGCGAAGCGGGTGCAACCGTCGGTAACCATCGTCTGGGAGAGTGCGACCTGTTTGTTACAATTGAACCTTGCGCGATGTGCTCGGGGGCGATGGTGCATGCCCGCATCAGGCGCCTGGTGTACGGCTCGGATGATCCGAAGGCGGGGGCCGTGCGGTCGGTGATGCAGGTGGTAAATCATCCGCAACTGAACCACAAGATTGAGGTTCGGGGCGGAGTGCTTGCGGGACGCAGCGCGGAAGTGCTGCAAACGTTCTTTCGAAATCGTCGGTAGGGTAGAGGTGTAAGCGAGCTTCCTACGACTGCAACCGACTTTGTCCGACGCGGAGAGGTGCGTGAGTGGTTGAAACGATCCGCCTCGAAAGCGGACATACCTTAACGGGTATCGTGGGTTCAAATCCCACCCTCTCCGCCAGAAACCCACTTGCTTTCAACCTTGGAATTCTTCTCGAATCTTGTGTTCCCCGCAGGTGCGACAATCGAACCGCCTTAGGGCTTTCCCTGTATTGACCCCAGTTGCGGTTTGTTTGTTAACCTACAGTTGCCCCGAGGAGACGCGCGCCGACTTTGTTTCGAGTATTGAGTGACCCTTCCCCAGCGCAGAATTGATGACAGGCTTCGCGCTCTGTGTGCGAAGCTGCCGGCTGTTCCAGAGCATGAATTCGAAACCGTTCTGCAGGAGCTACTGGAACTCGTCCACCAAGTAAATGAAAGGCTGAAGCGGCGTGCCGGGAGACTCTTCCTGAAAGGCGACTGTTCGGAACCTGAGCGGCGGGCATCCATGCAGTTGCCTGACAGCGAAACTAAAAAAGAACCGGTCTGACGTCATTCCTTTGCTACTCCCGACTGCCCATTGCTGTTCGGAAAATGTGATTTCTGCGTTGCTTCTAGCAGTTTGCTCAATTCTTCTATCAGGTTGCTGAACCCTTTTGGATCGGGCTCATCCTGAATGCTCTTACACAAGGTATTGAGTCGGCTGCGGTCTTCGGGAGTCATTTTCGATCCCCTCACAGAAATTACTCACGAAGTGGCGCAGTCATTAGAACCCGCGGGGCGTGGGTGAGTTGCGGCGGTTTTGGAAATTTGACGAGTTTGAAGGCTAGCGATAGGCGTAGGGCGAGCGCTGGGCGCGCTCGGGAAACAATTTGATCATTGCCATTCCGGCGACGAAGCCGCCGACGTGGGCCCAGACGGCGACGCCGCCGAGGTCGCGTCCGGCTTGGGCCGCGGACAAGGACGCGGCTCCGGCAAAAAACTGCAGGAAAAACCATTCGCCGAGCACGATCCAGGCAGGCAGGTAGATCACAAAAATAAAGAACCAGGTCAGCACACGAGCCCGGGGATACAACAGGAAATAGGCGCCCAATACTCCGGCGATCGCGCCGCTGGCGCCGACGGTGGGGATGTTGGAGTGCGGATAAATCGCGACCTGGGTGCTCATGGCCAGCAATCCGGCGATGAGGTAGAAGAGGAGATACTTGAAGTGTCCGAGGTAGTCCTCAACATTGTCGCCAAAGATGTAGAGGAACCACATATTGCCGAGGACGTGCATCCAGCTTCCGTGCAAGAACATTGAGGTGAAGAAGGGAACTATGACTTCGGGGAGCGTGTAGCGCGAGGATCCCGCGAGAAAGGCGGCGAGGTGGGCAGGGACTTCGCCATAAATATGGGCAAAAGCATCTCCGGCGCGCGGCCCCAGAGTAAATTGATAGAAGTAAATCAGGATATTCAGCACAATCAGAAACGTATTCACATACGGCGTGCTGTAGCGCGGCTGATCGTCTTTGAGGGGAAGCATGTCGGGGATGTCGTAATTTGGTAACTTGGCAATTGGGAAATTGACAAACCAGCACGGTAGCGCCAACTTTCGCGAAACGCTTTAGGGTCTACAATTACCAAACTACTCAGATACAACTTACCAAACCTTCATGAATGGCGTCCTGATAATCGATAAGCCTGCGGGCCTGACCTCGCACGACGTAGTCAACCGCGTCCGTCGGATGCTGGGACAGCGCTCGGTTGGCCACCTCGGTACGCTCGATCCGATGGCGACCGGCGTCCTGCCTCTGGTTACGGGAAATTTCACGCGCCTCGCCCAGTTTTACATCAGTTCGGAGAAAACCTACGAAGGGACGGTCCGCTTCGGGTTCGGCACCGATACGTATGACGCCGAAGGCGAGCCTACGAGCGAACCGACGAATGTGACGTTGAACCCAAATGAACTGGAAGCGGCAGCAGGGAAATTTCGCGGCGTGATTGCGCAAACTCCGCCGCCGTTTTCGGCGAAGAAGATCAAAGGCGTCCCAGCCTACAAATTAGCTCGCAAGCAAAAGGAAGTCACTCTCCAACCGGTGCAGGTCGAGATCAAAGAGTTGGAGATTCTGGGCGTCGATGTCGACCGCATGCGTTTTCGCGCTCGCGTGTCGTCAGGAACCTATCTGCGTTCCGTCGCGCATGATATGGGGAAAGCCCTGGGCTGCGGGGCGCATCTGGAGAGGCTGCGGCGCACGAGCGTCGCCGAATTTACCATCGCCGAAGCTCACAGGCTGGAAGAAGTCGCCGCCTCAGCAGGGAAGCCAGATGGGTTGAGCGGGCCGCGGGCTGAGGCGAGTGCGTCTCTGCAGGGCGGAACTGCGGTAGGGATAGCTGAACGATCGGGCGAAGGGGGCGCGACGATGACCGCTGCGCCGCCAGCCGAGAAACGTGAAGTAATGCATGAACTTCTCGTTCATCCGCGCACGCTACTTCCGCAGATGCCTTGCGTCACTGCGGATGAACTGACCGCCGCTCGCATCCGGGCGGGACGGACGGTGAATCTGCCCGAACTCTCCCGCGCCCGCCAAGTGAAGGTATTCGTAGGACAGCGCGATCTCATTGCGATCGCCACGCGGGTTGCCGGGACGCTGTTTCATCCAAAAATTGTTCTCTGCGGGTAAGCCTGTCGCTCTTCCTAGCTAGCCCTTTTAGCGCCTAAAGGCGCTTTTCTTGGCAAATCCTTGACGGTATGCCTAAAGGCATACCCTGATACAAACCGTGACGGTATGCAAGGGGCACCTCGATACGTACGGAATATGGGCCGGATCTGTGGAGAGCCGCTATTGCGGGATGATTCTTGAATGGGCCGCATACAAGTGGAAATCCGAATACAGATGTTGTTGCTCCACAGCAACGCCCTTATATTCCCAAGCCACGTCTGCCGCTTGCGGGAGCCATAGTGTGCTTGCGGCCTTGGCGATATGAACACTTCCAAAGCGAACGGTGATGGACATCTCTGTTAAGTGAACGTCGGGCCGGGGTGCCAGCAAGTCCTCCCGCAGGCGTACGATCCGGAAATCAGACGCATCGATCCACGCAATGCCTTGGAACAGCAAGGTCAAGCGAGTCCCCTCAAAGGAAAACGTGGTAGGAAACTTGACGCGGTCCGGAATCTCGGCAAAGGCAATGACGAGCGTCTGGTGGCCGTCCACAATTTGGTGCCCCAGGAAACGAAAGCGCGATTGGTTCTGGTTCCCGGGAAAGAGCCGCAGCCACTCCGAGGAGAAACCCTCGCTGACTTGTCCGGTCCTGGATCCCGAGTATGTAACGGGATGCCCTTTCTTGTCTGTCCGGTATTCCTGGAGTTGCAGACCGGAGTCCGTGACGCGGGAGAGAAGCAAATAGCCGAAAGTCTGTTTCTCCTGGGTCGGCGGAAGCGCTGCCCGCACGAAAGCTCCCTGGGATATTCGACTGACGGTTCTTTGGGTGGTGATCTGGTCTTCGCGAGACGCGACACTGGGAGTGTGCTGCAGCAATTCAAGACAGGTTTTGCCCACCTTGTCTAAAACAGGCGCCAGAGCGGTTCGGTCCGTTCCTTCGATTAGGCCGTTAAGGTCCGGAACCGCATCGAGGACGTCCTGCAGAGGCATGTCGACATAAGTTTTGGCATTGGCCCAGAGGCGGTGCTCAACGTCGTTCCAGTTGAGCGAAAGATCATTGGGTTGGGAAGGTATCGGAGGAGACTGAGGATTACTTTCCGGGGCCGCAGGCAGTGGCGCTGGAGCATGGTTGGGGGACTGGCCCAAGGAGAGGGAGCACATGCCCAGGATGAGACAGGCGGGGAGGAATAATAGACGGAATGAGGCGCTGCGCATGCAATGTCCGATAACAGATATTATGTAAACCGAGGGACGAGTTCTACGCCATCTCCCAAAGATGCGATGCTCTCGTCCATGGTGGCCAACCGTCCCTTCTGATAGATCGATAGAGCGAGCAAATAAGCATCGGTGATCTGCCGGTGTCCGGAGATCTTCTTTCCAAATCGGTCAATCGCGTCGACGATCGGAAGGCTATCCGGCCAGAACCGGTGGCCCGGAAGCTTCAGATTCGCCGCCAGCACAGCTGCAGCATTCTGCGGTGAAAGTGCCCTGGGCGAAAAGGCTGGATTCGATAAAATGCGGACAAATGCGGCTTGGGTAAACGGACAGGTCGCCCAGCCGTTTCGGGAGTGCCGGGCGAACCAACTCCCGGCTCTATTGTGTGCTTCATGTTCAGGCCAAGCCAATGCGATGAGCAGGTTCGCATCCAGCAGGAAGACCGACATCAGATATCTTCCTCGAGTAACTCCTTGACGCGAGCGCTGGATACTGTGGGAGTGCCGGCGGGTAGATCGACCACATAAAATCCATTCACCATGCGCATTTGCACAGGCGTTTCCAGGCCCCTACGGACTAGTTCGGAAACCGCATCGCCCAGAGAAACGGACCGATCGGAGGCGTAATTCTTTAAGAGTCGCAGAACGTCAGTGTCAAGGTTAAGGGTGGTGCGCATGACTCAACATGATGTCACACTAGACAACTGATGTCAAGATTGAATATTGGCATCACAGGGCCCGATCTGGCTCCTCACATTTTGTACTTCCCCAGATCCTCGTCGTTGAGGCCTTCGAGCCACTTTCGCAGCTCTTCGCTGGTGACGCGATCCGACATATTCGCGGCGAGCTTCGATGTCTTCAGGACCACGTCTTCGACGAAGATTGGGCAATCGACCCGTAAGGCCAATGCGAGCGCATCGGATGGCCGCGAATCGACGCTGACCACCTCGCCGCCACGCTCCAGCCAGATCACCGCATAGAAGGTATCCTCTTTCAATTCGGTCACCACGACTTTGTGAACCTGGGTTTCGAGGCCCATCAGCACGTTCTTGATGAGGTCGTGCGTCATGGGACGCGGTGTACTGACCTTCTCCATCTCAAGCGCGATGGCATTCGCCTCGTAAACGCCCACCCAGATTGGCAGCACAGTTTCGCCCCCAACGTCTTTTAGTATGACGATCGGCATATTACTCACGGGGTCGACCATCAGGCCGCGAATTGTCATTTCGACTTCCATTGCTCCCTCCGAGGGCGTTCCTGCTCCTTATATCACCATTTCGCCTAACAGACTGTTGGGAAAACTGCCGGTGACTTTCACATTCGCGTAGCTTCCTATCTTGGGAAACGCGGATTCCGGAGCGGTGAAATTCAGCGTTTTATTGTGCGAAGTGCGACCCATCCACTGCCCGCGGGCGTCATTATGGCCCTCAACCATCACTTCACATTGAGTGCCAATGTAATTCTTGTAGCGGGCGATCTGGATCTCGCGCTGCTTGGCCATCAATATTTCCAGCCGCCGCGACTTCTCTGCCTCGGGAATCGCATCGTCGAGGGTTAATGCGGGCGTGTTGGGACGCGGCGAATACTTGAAGGCAAACACGCTGTCGAATCCGACGTCGTCGAGCAGGTTTAAGGTTTCGGCGAAATCTGCCTCGGTCTCTCCGGGAAAGCCCACAATCACATCGGTTGTGATGCTGATTTGACGCAGGGCGGATTTCATCCAAGTGACGCGTTCAAGATATTGGTCACGAGTGTAAAGACGCTGCATAGCGTCGAGAACGCGGGTCGAACCGCTCTGGACGGGCAAGTGGACGTGATCGCAGAGCGAAGGGACGGCATCGATGGCACATACGATGTCGCGTCCGAAGTCGCGGGGATGTGAGGTCATGAAGCGAACCCGCCTAATTCCGCGGACCTCCCCGATGGCAGCCAGCAATTCGGCAAAGGATTTATTTTCAGTGGGATCACGGTAGGAATTCACGTTCTGCCCGAGCAATTGAATTTCCGTGTATCCCAGGTCCGCCATCTGCCGGGCTTCGTTCAGGACGGATTGTGAGGTACGGCTGCGCTCCTTGCCGCGGGTGAATGGGACCACGCAATAGGCGCAGAACTTGTCGCAGCCTTCGATGATGGTGATATAGCCGCGGTGGGGATTGGTGCGGGCTGTGAACTCGGTTTCGAAGCACTTGTCGGTCTGGCGGTCGTCGAGGCCGGTGATGCGAACCAGGCTTCCGGCATTGGGCTTCCGGCTCCTGGACTGCAGAGTCAGCGCTTCGGCATCGGGCTTCGGGCTCACGGACTTCCCTGCTGACGGCGTGCCTTCCAGCTGCTGCAACATTTCTGGCAGCTTGTTGTATGACGCCGAACCGCAGACTAGCGAGACATGGGGAGCGCGCTCGAAAATCTTGTCGCCTTCCTGTTGGGCGACGCAGCCCAGCACTCCGAATTTCTTTCCCTGGGCCTGCAGTTTTTTGAAATCGGCGAGGCGATGGAAAACTTTCTGCTCGGCCTTGTCGCGGATGGAACAGGTGTTGTAGAGGATGAGGTCGGCCAGTTCAACGGACTGGACCTGCCGGTAGCCTTCCTGGATGAGGGTGCCGACGACCTTTTCCGAGTCGTGGACATTCATCTGACAGCCGAAAGTTTCGAGATAGAAGGTTTTGTGTGGAACCCCAGACATGAAGCCAGTATAACGCGAGGTGGTGGGGAGGAATGTCTGCCAATGCTATGAGCGGGCGTTCTGGACCTTACTGGTACTCGGCGTCTGACTGGCGCTCTGGGCCTGAGCGCGGGCGCGCTGGAGTTCGTCGAGACGGTCGCAGAGAGCCTGGATGAGTTGGGCCAGCTTTTTGGGATCTTTTTCTTCCGCGGCCCGTTCGGCGATTTTATGCCAGTCGGGTTCCGGAAGTTGGGTGCGATACGAGTTGCCGTTGTCGGTCATGCTCGAATCCTAGGGCTGACAGGGTTGAGTTTTGCCGCCGTTTGCGGCTTCTGAGGCGATGGCGTCAAGTTCGACGATGCGATCGAATAAGACAATCGCAGCGGCACCTTGACGAACAGAGTCAACCCGGTGGCGGATCACGCGCTGTAACTCGGCAGCCAATGATTTGAGTTCATGTTGTTCGTCGGCCCGCACGAGTTTGCCGCAGAGCTTGGATATTTCGTCTTGCATCTCCCTCCCGTGGGATTTCCGACTGAAACAGTAGCAACCGGCGCGGTCCATGCGAATCGGGATGAGTCTTTAGCGAGGCGGGGAGCATGCAGGATATGGCCGGAGTGGTTTTGTAGATTGCCGGCAAATTGTCCGGTTTTCCCCTAGGGCGAGCGCCTTAGCGTTTCTTGGAGTCTGGGTTCCGTCGTGGAGGTTTTTTTCGGTCCGCTCCGCTGCTCTTGCGGGAAATGGAGCGGGCGTGCTCGCGCAGGGAATTGATGCGGTCGTGCAGCGCAGCGCGCAATTCGACGCTAAGGCGATCGATCTCGGCGGGATCTTTCGCGGCAAGCAATCTGCTAAGCAAAGATTGAATGGGATCTTCCAAGCGTTTACCCGAGTGCGGACAACGTACCGCAGCGAGCAATAGAAACGCACTACGGTGAAGTTTGTAGGATGAACGACCAGAGTAAGGGCCAGGCTTTTTCCCACTGTTCGGACAGGATTCGGGTAACGAAGGATGCGCGGCCTTAGTTGATCCAAAGATTGGATTGGACCGGCTGAACAGGCGGATCTTCGCCGTCGAGCAATTGTTGTTCGATGGCTTCGAGGAGCTCGTAAATCAGAGAAGCCAGGCGCGCGGAATCGTATTCGAGGGAGAGCTCAAGAGCGACCTGCCGCCAGTTGCGGGCTCGTCTTGGAAGACTGATTGGCATGTTAATTGGGGCGGTGGCCGGCTGAAGATTTCTTCATGGTGAGATAGCACTCGAGGTGCACACTGTGTCCCGACTTCAAAAGCACGGGAGGTTGAGAGGCGGAGATCGGCAATTCACAAAATCCGCAGACTTGATCGCGCACCGGATAGGTCAGCCGACCCGCCGAATTCTCCGCGGGAGGCGGGGATATGGGGACAAGATGAAATTTCGAACGGCGTTCCGACAAGGTTAATTTCCTCAGAAGTGGCTGCGGCCTGGACAGCGATTGTGTCGACCTCGCTGTTATAACGTTACGGTTATTAAAGCCTGCGAAGCATCGGGTAGATTGGGTAGCGGCGGAAAAGGATCGCAATCGCGCTAGAGATTGGCCTTCTGTTTCTGCTTGCGCTGCGCGTCGCGCTGATCAAGCTGATCGCAAAGATCCTGAACCAGCTGGATGAGTTTGCCGGAGTCGGGTTCTTTCGATGCTTGCTCGGCGAGGTCACGCCAATCCTTTGTTCCGGGAGAAAACTCAGGTTCTTTTTTCGGGTCGGGCACGTACGCTCCTTTCTGGTGATGCGGGGCAAAGGATCGTCACCCAGCGGCCAAGCGGCTTTTGACGTACCGTTATGCCGATTGAAAGTGGATACATCAGACTAATAAGGCGATGGTGTCACGCCCAGCGCGGGCAGTTCAAGTGGTTGGCGCAACTTGGCCTATGGAAAAAGCAAGTCCCCACCCTTCGAGCGATGAAGGGTGGGGATACCCCAGATCGCGCCCACGGCGTCATTTATGCGCCGGAAAGCGGTGAGTCCGAGGCGGCTTGCGACCGGTCGAGAGTTTGCAATTCTTCAAGGCGATCGCAAAGAGCCTGGACGAGTTGCAGCAGCTTGGCGTGATCCTGTTCTGTACTCGCCCGCTCCGCCAGCCGACGCCAATCCGGCTCTACAGAGGAACGAATTGTCTTCGGAGTTCGAAACATGCCAGTCCTTCGGCGCGCACGATTGCATGTTGCGCTGTGCGGGGTAAGGTAAGGTCGAGAGGCCGGGTGAAGCAAGCGCCAAAATGCGCCACGGGTCAAGGTAGGGATTTCAGTTTCGCCAACTGGTCGACCAGGGCGGTGATATGCCGGCGGCGGGCCTCCACTTCCTTTGCCTGATCCTGAGTCATTCCGAGGAAGGTAGCGGACTCGAGGGCTTGGCGCTGCAATTCAAAAAGGGCGTCGATTTCCTGTTTGAGGTGGAGTGCCCTATTAGCAGGAGAAACCGAGGGGTTGCCGTCTTTCATCGAGCGCTATCCTTTGCTCCCCACCGCTGAATTATAGGACGAGCGGCCACGCGTGGGCGAGGGGCGCGGATCGCACGCCAACCAGCGGACACACAGCGGTCCCGGCGACGGAAATCCGTCAGCCGTAAATGAGGATTGCATCGATTGGTGAAGAATGGCGTTGATTCTTAATCTTTCTTATCGTCGATCTTCTTCTCCGGGGGATTGTGCTCGAGATAGCAAGTGACGTGGGCCCGTTCAGTGGCGCTCAACCGCATGGCCGGTAATTCCTGACGAGTAATGGGCTGCTTGCAGTAAATACACGTATCCAGCTGAGTCTCTTCCCGCACAGAAGGACTCCTTTCTCTTTCTGGTGGGAATAAGGTACGCCGGTGAAAAGGAATTGTCCATTAGCAGAGAAGGTGCAAACCCGCACGGGTCGGGCAGTTCGCGAGATCGGCGTCGAAATGTGCGGACATTTCTGTGCGGCCAACGATGGAGCGAGCCCCGTCCAACGCTAGCCGGAACGGGGCTGTCTTCGTCCAACTCGCGATTCATGCAAGTTGCGATGCTATCCACGGGCGACTTAGTTCGATTCGCCTTGCACAAACGCCTCGAGCCAGCCGAGGACGCGCTTCCATCCATCGCCATGGGCTCGGACGGATTCCAGGTTTCCGGCGAATCCTGATTGCGTGACACGAACCAGAGTTCCCGTGCCAGATTTTCGGGGCCCAAGGGGATGCAGAGCGTTTACCGTCTGGGGTTCGAGCTCCCAGCGCACGATGGTCTTTGCGGTGTCGTAGCTGCTGACCCAAGTATGCACCAGGAGGCGCGGAGGATCGACTTCGAGATACTGGCCTTCGACGTAGAACGTCCGGCCATCGGTGCCGGCACCTTCGCTGCGCCACTTGCCGCCGGGGCGGACATCCATTGTGGACTGAGTGACGCGATAGAGGCCGTCTTGTCCCCACCAGCGAGGCAGTTGTGCGGGGTCGCTGATGGCCTGGAAGACGCGAGCCGGCGGAGCCGCGATGAAGATCTCGGCGATGACGGCGTCTTGATCGGGCGTGATGGTAGATGTAGCCATGGAGTACCTCGTCAATTTAGAAATTCCCCACTTCTCTCAAAGGCGGAGAAATGGGGCACCCGGGGTTCATTCAGTTTCTGCAAATTTCTTCAGTTGCGTCACGACACCGGGCCATCCGCCGGCGTAATCCTGGCGTGCGACCGGGAGCGAAGCCAGTCCGCTGTGCGTGACGCGGACGTGCGTGCCACCTGGGATCGAAGTGAGTTCCCAGCGCACGCTGGTTCGAGTCTTGGGATCGTCGTGCCAGTTGGCGATCCAGGAATAGGCGAGGACGTGGGGCGGATCGAATTCGAGAATTTCGCCGTCGCACTCGAAGGCACTGACGCCGTTGATGACGATCGATGACTTATCGTTGGAGTAGGAGTAGCGGCCGCCGACGCGCGGGTCCATTTGCCAGGTTTTCCTGGGACACTCCGGGCTGCCGCCAAACCAGCGCTGCAGCTCGTCGGGATCGGAGATCGCTTTGAAGACGCGTTCGGGCGGAGCTGAGATCTGAATCTCGGCGACGATCGTGTCCTGATCGGGGGTGATGATGGTTGTGGTCATAAGAACTCTCCAGGATTGCAATCTGTATAGTTTCGAGAAATCAAAGTCAAAGGTGGCGGGCGCTGAGCGCCCGCCCCATATTTCAACGGAACTAGGCTTTGCGGTGCAGGTCGAACAGGACTCTGTGCTCCTTGCCTTGGCCGGCGAAAACCCATTCTTCGGTGTGGTGATTGTCGTCAATCACGGTCAGGATCATCTGCTGCATGTGTGCGGAGTCGGGCGAGGCCAGATTCGTCGCATCGACGTAGGTAAAGGTGATGACCTTGCCATTGGACGAGACGGCGGCCTGCATGCGTGGCTGGTTTCCGACGGCGCAGTAGTGAGTGAGAAGGAGCCGGTCGTTGTCCATGTGAAACATCGAGATCATGTCTTCTTTGCCGAGGATCTCGCTCATTACGGCCGAACCTCCGCTGGTGGTCTTGAAGGTGACGGTCACGGGGCCTTCGCCACTGGAACCTTCCCAAGTGCCGGGCATGTTCTTGATGGCGGTAAAGGCTTTTTGTGCGTCAGTCTGCGCCAGAGCGCAGGCGGCGGAGAGTGCGATGGCAGCGGCGATCAGGGTGCGGGTCAGTTTCGTCATGTCAGTTCCCTTTCTTTCTGTACGGATTCGATCCGTCAGCGATTTCATTTGTGTTTGCGCGAGGCCTCATCGGTCTCGCGCTGATGTTCGGCTTCCACGAAGGCTTTCAAGCTGTTCAAACTGGCGGTCCAGAAAACTCGATATTGCTCAATCCAGGAGTCGACCGCGCGCAGCGGCTCCGGGTTGAGCTGGTAAATGCGATTGCGCCCTTCGCGATGTTCACGAACCAGGTGAGCCCGGCGAAGCAGGCGCAGGTGTTTGGAAATTGCGGGACGGGAGACCGGGAATGCATCGGCGATCTGTCCGGCGGGCTGGCTGCCGCGGCGGAGAAGATCGAGAACGGCGCGACGCGTGGGATCGGCCAGAGCCTGGAAGGCAGCTTCCTGGATTGCCGGGGCGTTATATGTAACCGATCGGTGACGCATAATGTGTAACTGTATGGTTACGCGATTAGGATGTCAAGAGTTTTTTTGGGGGGCTGGCGAGGCGCGCACTGAAAACTGTAAAGCTAAGAATCCAAGATGGAGGTGTTATGACAGCGGTGCGGCTCCCGGATTATCGCTTGGTTCCGTCTTTGACTAAATCGAGGAAGGCCTGATGCACACGGGGATCGTCGGAGAGTTCCGGATGGAAGGTCGCAGCCATCACTCTTCCCTGCCGGACAGCGACGGGATCAGCGCCTTCGGTGGCAAGGATCTCGACGCCTTCTCCCACATGGGAAATTTTGGGCGCGCGGATGAAAACCATTTCGAGTGGGGATTCATCCAATTTTCCCTGAAGGTCGCGAAGAAACTTGCCCTGACGGATGGAGCTGTCGATCTGGCGTCCGTAGGCGTTGCGGCGGACGCTGATGTTGAGGGCGCCAAGGCCGTCCTGCGCGGGATTTTCGACTTCTTTGGCGAGAAGAATGGCCCCGGCGCAGGTGCCGAAAGTTGGCTTGGCTTTTACAAAATCTCTCAGCTTGTCGAATCCAGCTTCGCCAAGGAGCTTCAAAAAAGTGCCGGATTCGCCGCCTGGGATGACGAGGCCGTCGATGTGGTCGAGTTGCTCAGGCTTCTTGACGAGGACAACTTCGGCACCGAGTTCCTCGAGCCGACGGCGGTGGGCATCAAAATCGCCCTGCAGGGCCAGGACTCCGATGATCATTGGGCTAAAAGCGTCTCCATCACGGATATAGGCGAGCACAGGCGGAACTGCGTATCCACTTCGATTCTAACGGATAGAGCGGAAAAGGGATCTAAAGCATTGAAAGCGCGCTAGAGAAGAGATACACTCTGCCAGCGGATTTGGTGCGGTTTCTCCCCCTGTCGAAGTTATCCGGTGAGGTTACGTCGATGTGCAGCCGTCTTTTTGCGTTTGCAGTTTTTTTTGCGTTGCTTTCTTGCGCTGCGGCTGGCCAGGTGCTGAGCATTCCCACCTTTGGCAACAATTACACCAATGCGCTTGCCGGGGACCCTCTCGAGGGTGCGCAAATGGATTTCGCTTACTTCACAATCAATGGGATGAACGCGAATGGGACACCATTAGAGACGCCCAGCGGCTCACTTTCGAAGCTGGATTTGAAGGCACCGGGCAAGGCTCAACGGGAATACGATAAAGGCTATCAACTGCTACTGCGGAAGGACGCGGCGGGTGCGATCACGCACCTTTCAGGCGCGACGGCGATCTATCCGAGCTACGTGGCGGCGCACAACGCGCTGGGCACGGCTTACCTGAATCTAAATCAAAACGAAAAAGCTCGCGACGAGTTCAGCAGCGCGGTAGCGCTCGACGACCACCTGCCCAATTCTTATCTGAATCTGGGATGCGCGCAATTGGCGTTGAAGCAGTACCCATCGGCCGAGGAGGCCTTTCGAAAGGCATCGACGATTGCTCCCCTGGACCTGCAACTCAAATTGGCGCTGAGTTATGGAGAGTACGTGGCCAAGGACTACCCGGCAGTGATCGCGACGGTGAACGACGTGCACAGCCACAAACATCAAAAGGCAGCCCTGGTGCACTTTTTCGCTGCCGGCGCGTGGGCGGCGCAGAACAATCTCACCTCGGCGCAAGACGAACTCCGACTGCTGCTGAAGGAAGATCCGAAATCCAGTTCGGCGGACCAGTACCGGAAAATACTGGAGGATCTCAAAGCGGAAGAACGGAGGCGCGCGCAGGTGCAATTCAATCCGATTGAAAAGGTTACCTATTCGATCGGCGTACCCACCGGCCCAAGTCCGGAGATTGCGGGGCGGATGGCCCAGCTTGCCTTCCAGGATATGGCGGAGAATGACGAGATCGCTGAAGCTGACACGGAGCCGGATCCGGTTTGCCGTAATTGCGGAACTCCGGTTGCGGAAAATTCGACTCCCGAGGCAGACGCTGTTGCGCGGAGATTCTCGGGCACAGTCATACGGGCCAGTGTGGATGAAGTGTCCATCTTGTTCGCGGCGACGGATCATGGAAAGTCAGTAACCGACCTGGCAAGCTCGAATGTCGAGTTGCGAGATAACAGCCAGCCTCCGAACGCGATTCTGAATTTCCGCAATGAATCGCAGTTGCCCCTGCGGCTGGGACTCGTGATCGATATGAGCAACTCTGTCGTCGATCGATTCAAGTTCGAACAGGCAGCCGCGATCAAGTTTCTGGAAAAGGTGGTCACCGACAAAAACGATCTGGCGTTCGTGGTCGGGGTGAACAACTCTGTGCTTCTGGTTCAGGACTTTACCGCGGATCAGGCGCAGACGGCGCATGCGATCGATCAACTGGCGCCCGCGGGCGGAACTGCGTTGTGGGATGCAGTGAATTATGCCTCTGAGAAACTAGCGAGCCGGGCGGAAACACAGCCGGTGGCACGGGTTCTGGTAGTCATCAGCGACGGCGAGGACAATTCCAGCAGCACTCGATTGAAAGAGGTAATTGCCAGCTCGCAGCGGCGCGAAGTTGCGGTTTATGCGGTCAGTACCCGAGAAGTGCTGAATGATGAGGATACGGCGCTGCTGGGAGAGCGCGCGCTGAAAACGATTTCCGAACTCACCGGCGGAGCGTTGTACATCCCGGGCTCGGTTTCGCATCTTTCCAAGAGCCTGGCGGAGTTGCAGGAAGTGATCCGCAGCCGATATCTTATCTCGTACAAACCGGCTGGATTCGAGCGCAACGGCCGCTACCGTCCGATTGACATCACCGCAGAAAAGGACGGCCACAAGCTGCGCGTTTACGCGCGCCGAGGATATTACGCTTCGGCGTCGCAGCCTGCGGAACGACCGGCTGCTGTTAGTCAGTAGAACACTCCTCTCGGGGTACGCTCACCCACCACTATCAAAATCTTACGAACGGTCCGAAAGTGATTCGAAGATTCTGGTGCGCGCCGCGGTTGAAATACATTTCATCGCCCAGTTCGAGTCGCAGGCCGACGGGTCCGAGCGATGCTTCCGCGCCTCCCGCAGGATAAAGCGCCGCACTCGCATTGGATGTGCGTAAGCCGGAAACCGAACTGACCAGGTTGCCGTAGGGGAGCAGGCTGGGGCTCAGGCGAAAGTCGATGAATCCTGCTTTGACGGTGATGAAAGGACGGAAGTGCCCGTGCGCGGGCTGCAGCATGGGGCCGATAAGGCCGTGGGTGACACCGATTGAGGTGCTTTCGATCGCAGTGATATTGCCGTTGGTAACGTTGCGATAGGCTTGGTTGAAGTTCAGGCCATAGTCGTAAGCAAGTTCGCCTTCCAGCATCACGTTTGGGTGGATGCGGTATCCGAATCTTGCGCCGAGGCCGAAGTTATTAGTACTGGTTTGCGAGACGCTCAGCGAGTCGAGGAAAATCCCGGCTTCCGTACGGGACTGTGCATGCAGGTCGGACACAAGAACTGCAAGTAGGAGCGGGGTGAGTGTGCGCATCTGAGGCGCGGGATACGATGAGGGATTTCGGGATCGGGTTGGTCGAGGGTGGGCTACGCTGCTTTTTCGCGGGCGGGAGCCCCCGCGCACATCCACAAGGCTCTTATAGCATTGGCTTGCGCATGGCAGCGCCGAGTAGTTTGCCGGGTCCGGATTCCTGCACAAAAGCGACCAGGCGTAGGTTCT